>CAIRGJ010000052.1 GCA_903878085.1 uncultured Hyphomicrobiales bacterium
CTTCGGGAGACTGGCCGAAAGCGCGGACCGGACGCCGTAAGACGCCGCAAATAAGCCCAGACTGCGCAAGCTTGTCTGGGTGGAGCGCCGAGAGGCGCCGCACACCCCGGTCGGTGTGCGCACTTGCTAAAAGGATGCGCCGCTCGGTGCTCCATCCCCTCGACTTTCGAGGGGCGAAGAAAGTGCCCCGCAAAAGCGGGGCAAAAGCGACGGCTTCCCCGGGGCCGCAAAGAATACGGGCGATGACGCTTGCTTGCCTTTCGCCGTAAATAGGGAAAGGGGCCGCGTTGCCCAAGTTATCCGCACATTTACCGCCCATTGGCCGCCAAACGGGGAATTTGCGGCTTTTGTGCGTTGCCTTGCGCCCAAGTTTTTGGCTATATCCGCCCGCTTTCCCGGTCGGGGTGAAGCGCCCTCAAAGCGGCCATCCTCGACGCTCCTGTGCCGGCGGGAGCGTTTTTCCGCCTGCGATATTCAAATCAACGTTGAGGGCAACCATGAATACATTATGGATGATCGTCGGCTGTGGCGTGCTCGCCATCGTCTACGGCATTTGGGCTACCAGTTCGGTGATGGCCGCCGACGCCGGTAATGCCCGCATGCAAGAGATCGCGGCCGCGGTGCGCGAAGGCGCGCAGGCCTATCTGAAGCGTCAATATGCAACCATCGGCGTCGTCGGCGCCGTGATCTTCGTGATCATCGGCTTCACGCTCGGCTGGCTGGTCGCTGGCGGTTTCGCCATCGGCGCGATCCTGTCGGGCGCCACCGGCTTCATCGGCATGAACGTCTCGGTGCGCGCCAACGTGCGTACGGCGCAGGCGGCGACCAAGTCGCTCGCCGGCGGTCTCGAGATCGCCTTCAAGGCCGGCGCCATCACCGGCATGCTGGTCGCGGGGCTCGCGCTCTTGGGCGTCACGCTCTATTTCGGCATGCTCACCGGCACCATGCATATGGCCGCCAATGACCGTACCGTCATCGACGCCATCGTCGCGCTCGGCTTCGGCGCCTCGCTGATCTCGATCTTCGCCCGTCTCGGCGGCGGCATCTTCACCAAGGGTGCGGACGTCGGCGGCGATCTCGTCGGCAAGGTCGAAGCCGGCATTCCGGAAGACGACCCGCGCAACCCGGCGACCATCGCCGACAACGTCGGCGACAATGTCGGCGACTGCGCCGGCATGGCGGCCGATCTGTTCGAGACCTACGCGGTGACCATCGTCGCCACCATGGTGCTCGCGGCGATCTTCTTCGCCGGCACACCGATCCTGATGGAAATGATGACGCTGCCGCTCGCCATTGGCGGCGTCTGCATCATCACCTCGATCGCCGGCACGTTCTTCGTCAAGCTCGGCGCCTCGCAGTCGATCATGGGCGCGCTGTACAAGGGCTTGATCGCCACCGGCGTCTTGTCGCTCATCGGCATCGGCGGCGTGATCTACCAGCTTCTGCCGAACCACTTCGGCGCTTTGGCGGGTCAGACTTTCACCGGCATGTCGCTGTTCTCCTGCGGTGTCGTCGGTCTCGTCGTTACCGGTCTGATCATCTACATCACCGAATACTACACCGGCACCGATTATCGCCCGGTGAAGTCGATCGCGGCCGCGTCCGTCACCGGCCACGGCACCAACGTGATCCAGGGTCTCGCCATCTCGATGGAGTCGACCGCGCTGCCCGCGATCGTCATCATCGCCGGCATTCTGGTCACCTACAGCCTTGCCGGTCTGTTCGGCATCGCCATCGCGGTGACGACGATGCTGGCGCTCGCCGGCATGATCGTCGCGCTCGACGCCTTCGGTCCGGTCACCGACAATGCCGGCGGCATTGCCGAAATGGCCGGCCTGCCGAAGGAAGTGCGCAAGGCCACCGACGCGCTCGACGCCGTCGGCAACACCACCAAGGCGATCACCAAGGGCTATGCCATCGGTTCGGCGGGCTTGGGCGCGCTGGTGCTGTTTGCCGCCTATAACCAGGATCTGTTGTTCTTCAGCAAGGACGTCGCCCACCACCCGTACTTCACCGGCGTGGTGCTCGATTTCTCGCTCAACAATCCTTACGTCGTCGTCGGCCTGTTGTTCGGCGGTCTGTTGCCGTACCTGTTCGCGTCGATGGGCATGACCGCGGTCGGCCGCGCCGCCGGTGCGATCGTCGAGGAAGTGCGTCGTCAGTTCCGCGAAAACCCCGGCATCATGAAGGGCACCTCGAAGCCCGACTATGCCCGGGCGGTCGATCTTTTGACCAAGGCGGCGATCAAGGAAATGATCATCCCGTCGCTGTTGCCGGTGCTGTCGCCGATCGTCTGGTACTTCGCGATCTACTTCATTGCGGGTGGCGGGGCGGCCGGTAAGTCGGCCGGCTTCTCGGCGCTCGGCGCGATGCTCTTGGGCGTGATTGTGAACGGCTTGTTCGTCGCGATCTCGATGACCTCGGGCGGCGGCGCTTGGGACAACGCCAAGAAGTACATCGAAGACGGCCATTACGGCGGCAAGGGCTCCGACGCCCATAAGGCCGCGGTGACCGGCGACACCGTCGGCGATCCCTACAAGGACACGGCGGGCCCGGCGGTCAACCCGATGATCAAGATCACCAACATCGTGGCGCTGCTGCTGCTGGCGATCCTGGCGCATTAAAATCGGCGCACCACTGAAAAAGAAAAAGGGCCCGCGCTGTTCGCGGGCCCTTTGCTTTTCGCTCTGAAATTTTCGCCGCGCTATTGCGTCAGCATCTTCGGCGCGAAGCTCTTGAGGACGCCGCGCAGATAACTCAGCTCGACGCCGCCGGTCGCGGTGGTTTGCGACACGAAGTCGAACACCTTGCCGTCCTTCATGCCGTAATTCGCCAGCCGCTCGACGCGGCGCTCTTTGTCGAAATAGACCGCGACCACGCGCTGATCGATCACCTCATGCGGCAGGAAGGCGGCCGCGCGTTCGCTCTTCTGCGAGATGTAATAGAACGCTTCGCCGTTTACGGTCGCGACCGTCGATGGCGTGCCGAGCACGATCAGCACTTGCTCTTGGCTGGCGCCGACCGGGATCTGCTCGAGCGCGCCCTCGGGCAGCACGTAGCCGCGCTGCAGCGTTTCACCCATGCTGCAGGCGGCGAGCATCAGCGCGCCGGCCACGGCAAACGCGAAGCGGGCGGCGCGGTAGCTATGCGGCGCGATGAGGGTCCCCAAATTTGGCTTCTTCATTTGAAACTTATGTCGCCCTTGGAATGCACTTGTTGAAGCCACTTGTTGAAGTCACTTGCATCGGCGGTCGCCTTGACCTAACCGGCGTAAAGCCGCTCCAGCCCGCGAAACGAGAATAATGATATTCAGCCGCTTTCGCCGCGAACCGCGCGGCCCAGACACCATTTCGGCCTTGTATGGCATGATCGTGGCGCAGGCGCGATTGCCGTGTTTTTACCGCGACTACGCGGTGGCCGACACGGTTAACGGCCGCTTCGACTTGATCGTGCTGCATTTGGCGCTGGTCGTCGACCGGCTGATTCGGGACCCGGCGCTCAAAGCGCTCGGGCAGGGGATTTTCGACCGGTTTTGCCGCGATATGGACGATAATCTGCGGGAAATGGGCATTGCCGACCTCAAGGTGCCCAAGGAGATGAAGAAGATGGGCGAGGCCTTCTATGGCCGTTCGCAAGCCTATCAGCTGGGCCTGGCGGCGGCCGGCGACGAGGCTCTGGTCGAGGCTATTAGCCGCAATATTTATGGCGGATCGCCCAGCGAACTGGCTGCGGCGCGCCGTCTGGCGGTTTATATGAGGGGGGCTGCAAGCGATCTTGCGGCCCAGCCCGCGGCCGATCTGGCCGCTGGCCAAGTGCGGTTTTCGGACCCGGCCGCGGTCCCTTAAGACCACTGGAACAGCCCCGATGGACAAAACTGTCAGTTCACCGATCTCGCCGTGGAGCGTGCCGGTTGCCGTGGATGACATTCCGGACAGCGGCATGCATGTCGAAATCGACGCTCCGGCGGCGGTCCGCGCCCAGGTGCTGGCGGTGGTCGAAGGCCTGTCGACCGTGCGCGAAATCCTCAGCCTGTCGGGCGTGTTCGACCTGACCCAGCAGGGCTCCCGGGTCCATGTCGCTGGGCATGTGCGGGCCAAAGTCGGCCAGACCTGCGTGGTCACCCTGGAGCCGATCGAAAGCGAGATCGACGAGACCGTCGACGTCATGTTCGCCCCCAGCCACCACGGCGCCGCCGCGCAGGCGGAGATCGACGTATCCCTGGAGCGGGACCCCCCAGAGCCCCTGGCCGGCGGCACCGTCGATCTGGGCGCGCTGGCCACCGAATTCCTGGTGCTCGGTATCGATCCTTATCCACGGAAATCTGATGTTGAATTTGCGCCTGTGACCATCGGCGAGGAGGGCCCGAAGCCCTTCGCCGCCTTGGAGGCCTTGAAGAAGCGCCTCGGCGGCGGACAGACCTGACGTGGCCAGTCTGTGGAACCGCAGCGATAACTGGCTTGTCTGCAGCCGCCGAGCCGTTATGTTCGCGCCCGTGCACAAGCCCCAGGTTCCTCCATTGCCGGCGCGCAAGCTAACGCCGCCAAGGTCGATCCATGCCCGATAAAGTCCGCATCGCGATTGACGCCATGGGCGGTGACCATGGTGCCTCGGTTCTATTGCCGGGGGCCGAAATCTCGCTGATCCGCCATCCCGACATCGAATATCTGCTGTTCGGCAACCGCGAGGTGGTTGAGCCGCTGCTCAATCGCATGCCGAAGCTCAAGGCTAAGTCGAAATTTATCCATACCGAAGTGTCGATCCGGATGGACGACAAGCCGAGTCAGGCGCTGCGCTACGGCCGCTGGAAGTCGTCGATGTGGCTGGCGCTCGACGCGGTCAAGAAAGGCGAGGCCGATTGTGCGGTCTCGGCCGGCAATACCGGTGCGCTGATGGCGATGTCGCGCTTCAATCTCAAGATGATCGAGGGCATCGAGCGCCCGGCGATCGCCGCGATCTGGCCGACGCTCAAGGGCGAGTCGGTGGTGCTCGATGTCGGCGCGTCGATCGGCGGCGATGCAGCGCACCTCGTCAACCTCGCCGCCATGGGTAGCGCCATGGCGCGCGTATTATTCGACATTGAAAAGCCAACCGTCGGTCTGCTCAATATCGGTGTCGAGGAGGTCAAAGGCCTCGAAGAGGTGCGCGAGGCCGGTCAGCTATTGCGCGAAGGTCAATTCCCGCATTTCGACTACCAGGGCTTTGTCGAAGGCAACGATATCGGCAAAGGCGTGGTCGACGTGGTCGTCACCGAAGGCTTTGCCGGCAATATCGCGCTCAAGACCGCCGAAGGCACCGCGCGCCAGTTCGGCCAGTATTTGCGCTCCGCCATGAACCGGACTTTGATGGCGCGACTCGGTTATCTGCTGGCGCGGCAGGCGTTCCGCACGCTGCGCGACAAGATGGACCCGCAGAAGTCGAATGGCGGCACGTTTCTCGGCCTCAATGGCATCGTGATCAAAAGCCATGGCGGCGCCGACGCCGAAGGTTTCGCCTCGGCGATAGATTTGGGATACGACATGGTGCGCTATGAACTGCTCGCCAAGATAGGTCAGTCGATGGCGCGCGACCGGCTGGCAACGGAGACGGCGCGCAAGACGGTAACGTTGGCGAGCGGAGTGGCTTCGTGACTCAATTGCGTTCGATCGTGCTCGGTTGCGGCAGCTATCTTCCCGCGCGAATTCTCAGTAATGACGAACTGGCCCGTTCGGTGCAGACCACCGACGAATGGATTGTGCAGCGCACAGGCATTCGCGAACGCCATATCGCCGCGCCGGGTGAACTGACGTCGGACATGGCGCTTGCCGCGGCGCGTGCGGCCCTTGCCAATGCCCATGTCGAGGCCTCATCGATCGATCTGATCGTGCTGGCGACCTCGACGCCGGACCAGACCTTTCCCGCCACCGCGGTGACGGTGCAGGCCGGGCTCGGCATCACCACGGGAGCCGCCTTCGACTTGCAGGCGGTCTGTTCGGGCTTCGTCTATGCGCTGTCGATCACCGACGCCATGCTGCGATCCGGCAGCGCCAAGCGGGCGCTGGTGATCGGGGCCGAGACCTTCTCCCGCATCCTCGACTGGAACGACCGCACCACCTGCGTGCTGTTCGGCGACGGCGCCGGCGCCTGGGTGCTGGAGGCGCAGGAACAGCCCGGGACGATCGCCGACCGGGGCATTCTGACCACGCATTTGCGGTCCGACGGCCGCCATCGCGCCAAGCTCTATGTCGACGGCGGGGTGTCCTCGACCCAGACCGTCGGCCATCTGCGCATGGAGGGCCGCGAAGTGTTCAAATACGCGGTGTCGATGATTACCGACGTGATCACCGACGCCTTCAAGGCGACCGGCACGTCCGCCGCCGATATCGACTGGTTCGTGCCGCATCAGGCCAATAAGCGCATCATCGACGGCTCGGCCCACAAGCTCGGCATCGCACCGGACAAGGTGGTGTTGACCGTCGACCGCCACGGCAACACCTCGGCGGCCTCGATCCCGCTGGCCATGGCGGATGCGGTCGCCGACCGGCGGATCAAGCGCGGCAACCTCATTCTGCTCGAGGCGATGGGCGGCGGCTTCACCTGGGGCTCGGCTTTGCTGCGCTGGTAGCGGGCGGCCGGGGGGTATGTCCGGTAGTGGGCATGGGGGAAGGGGCCGGATTGGCCTGCACATTTTGACAGCCCCCGTTGACCGACCCGGTTCTTGCTAATATCGTCGATAATTCAGTATCTTCGCCGGGGGCGGGGCAGCGATGTCCGGTAAAACAGTAACGCGCGCGGATCTCTGTGAGGCGGTCTACCAAAAGGTAGGCCTGTCCCGCACCGAATCCGCTTCGTTGGTCGAGTTGGTCCTCAAAGAGATCACCGACTGCCTGGAGCGTGGCGAAACCGTCAAGCTGTCGTCGTTCGGCTCGTTCGTGGTGCGCAAAAAAGGCCAGCGGATCGGGCGCAATCCCAAGACCGGCAAGGAAGTTCCAATCTCGCCGCGCCGGGTAATGGTGTTCAAACCGTCGGCGATCCTCAAGCAGCGCATCAACGGCCACGACGTCGCCGACGAACCCGAGCACGCGTGAAGCCGCCGCGACACCCGTTTTAGTAAAAGCGTTTAATTCTCATCGAGGAGTAGACCGCTTTGGATAACAAGGCGCCGGACGCATTTCGCACCATCAGTGAAGTGGCAGACGAACTCGATCTGCCGCAACACGTGCTGCGTTTTTGGGAAAGCCGCTTCCGCGACATCAAGCCGATGAAGCGCGGCGGCGGGCGCCGCTATTACCGTCCCGATGACATCGAACTGCTGCGCGGCATCCGCCATCTGTTGTACGGCGAGGGCTACACCATCCGCGGCGTGCAACGGATCTTGCGCGAGCAAGGCGTCAAGTTCGTGCAGGCCGTATGGATGGAAGGCGCGGCGCAGCCGCCGCATGGCGGCAGCGACGACGACGAGTTCATCGATGAGGCCGCCGAGACGCCGGCAGCGCCCGACGAAGAAAGCGGCGGGCTGCGCCGCCGCTTTGCCTCGCTGATCGGCCGCGATCTCGGCGACCGCCAGGACGACGCCGAGATGCGGCGCGAGCCGCCGCTCAAGAGCGCGCCGGAGCCGCGCATCGAGCCCGGCGATCGTCTGATCCAGGCTTCGCCGGCGGCCTTGCCGTTGGTGCCGGCGTTCGATCCGGTGTTGCCTTCGCCGCAACCGCAGATACCGCCAACCCCGCCCGCCGCGGCCAGTGGATTGGCGCGCGACGATGTGCGCAAATTGCACGCCGTGCTGCATGAGCTGGCCGAATGCCGCAAGCTGATCGACGCGGCGATGCTGCCGTCCGTCTGACGCGACGCCTGACACGCTGGATCAAACGCCATGACCGCGCCGGACCTGTTGCTGATCGAACGCCCGTCGCACGACATCGTCGTGTTTAGGTTGAACCGGCCGGAAGTCCGCAACGCGCTCAATCTCGCCGTGCGCATCCAACTCGCCGAAGCGATCACGCGCTTTGTCGCCGATCCGGACATCCGCTGCCTGATCGTCACCGGCTCGGACAAGGTTTTCGCCTCGGGCGCCGACCTCGCCGAAATGGCGGAGGCGACATCGGCCGAAATCGCGGCGCGCAACGTGCAGCAATATTGGCGCGCGATCGGCGATTGCCAGAAGCCGCTGATCGCGGCGGTCGAAGGCTACGCGCTGGGCGGCGGACTTGAGCTGGCGTTATGCGCCGACATTATTGTCGCCGGCGAAAGCGCGCGGCTCGGTCTGCCCGAAGTCAAAGTCGGCATTCTGCCGGGCGGCGGCGGCACGCAGCGGCTGGCACGATTGGCCGGGTCGAAGCGCGCGATGCTGCTGTTGATGACGGGCCGCATGTTCAGCGCACCGGAAGCGCTGGCGATGGGCGTGATCAGCGAGGTCGCGCCGACCGGTCAGGCGCTGCCGCGCGCGCTCGACATCGCGCGTGAAATCGCCGCGCTGGCGCCGATCGCGATCAAAGAGATCAAGCACGTCGTTAAAGCCGGCCTCGATGCGCCGCTCGACGCCGCGCTGCTGCTCGAACAAAAGGCTTACGAGGGGCTCTACGATACCAGCGACCAGAAGGAAGGCATGCGGGCCTTCCTCGAGAAGCGGAAGCCGAAATTTGAGGGGAAGTGAGGCGGGCAGCCCCCTTCGTCGCTTGTTTTTCGACTACGGTAGTGGTGCTGGCATCTTTTTCATTTCAGCAGCCCCGGTCGCAATGTGAAATTGCGAAATTAGACGTTCCGCAAGGGATCGAAACCGAGCGGCATCTTCGGCGGAAAGATCGGTATCGCTTGCGCCATGTGCTGCTGAATTGCCGATGACGCGTAAATCATCCAAGGCGGCCGATGTATGGTGATCGATCAGGGCATTGTGCCGTAAGATTCGTGTCAGTTCTCCGAACGATAGAGCCCTTGTATTTCGAACAACTTCTGCGCCAACGGCGGCGGCGAAAGAACGCACAGCCTCCTCAAGTTCGTATCGCAGTTCGAGTATCGCCGCGCGTGGCGACAGCTTTGCAATTTTGTCGAAGCGACTTTGCTCCTCCGGAGTCGGTTCGGATGCTTCCTCTGACGGGGTCTCTGGTGCTGGAAGTTGTCGGACTTCCTTCTCGGCTTGGTCGAGGCGGAACGACAACTCGATATCTTTATATTTGGCGTGCATGCGGGGAAGCAGTTCGTTCAGCTTCTCTCTGAAGAGCCACACGCAAACGACGAGCGCGGCAGGCCATGCCACCGACATAATGGACTGGATTATTGAAGCTAGAAATTGATAGCCGTCCATGCAGCCCCGCTTTCCGGTTGAATATAGCGGGAGACGGTCGGAATTGCCCGAGTTTGCTCAAGGGCTTTTAGAGAGACGGCTATTTATATGGTCGGGGCGGCGGGATTTGAACCCACGACCTCTTGTCTCCCAGACAAGCGCGCTAACCGGGCTGCGCCACGCCCCGACGGGCCGATACGTACCGGCAAAGTCGGCCTAAGTCACTCGTTTATTCGACTGTTGTCCCGCGCCGGCGCGGGCGGCCAAATCGCTGAGATTTCGGGAAAAAGGCGGGCCTAGACGTTCTGCCGGGCGCGCGTTGGCTCGTGCGCCTGTGCGCCGTCCGGGCTTTGCGCGGGCACCAGCGCGGGGGCCTCGACCGCCGCCGGAGCCGATGGCCGGCGCAGCGCACCTTTGAGCCAGTGCAGCACGAACTTGCCCCAGCGTTCCGCGGTCCGATACAGGCCGCGATCGATCGAGAACGACCGCAGCCAATAGGCCTTTTTGGTGCAGGCGGCGTCGTAGGCCCGCTTGACTGGGTCGTCGTAGAACGCCGCGATCTTCTCTTGGCCCATGCCCGGCGTGGCGAGCCATTGCGGGATGTGCACGTGGCAGAGCCGCTCGACATCCATAAAAGCCTTGCCGGCGCCGGTGCCGGCGGCGGGACACGAGGTCGCAAAGGCGTCGCCGACCAGGACGATGCCCGGCTGGCGGTGGCCCTCGCTGACGTAGAGATCGACCGGGCGAATCTTGACGGCGCCATCGACCTCGAACGGCCCGGTCAGTTTCTGCAAGTTCGGCAACGTCGCCAGCAAGGTCTGCTTCGGCGCATTGCGGAATTGCGACAGCCAAGGATCGTGCATGTCGCGATAGACGAACAGGTTGGCGCGGATCGTGCTGCCGATCGGGAAGAATGTCACGAATGCCACGCGGCTTTCCGGCCGCTCGGAATAGTAAGTCAAAGCCGAGAAATCGAACGCGGGCTGGCCGACGGGTTTGATATTGAAGCCGATCGAGATCGAATGCGCCTCGCTCAACACGTTGCGCTCGATTCCCACGTTATGGCGCAGGCCGATATTGAGGCCATTGGCGAGCACGATCAGCCGTGCCGAAATTTCTTCGCCGGTCGACAGCGTGATCGTCTGCCGGTCGCCGCTGGTCGCGATCGCGGTCACCTTGGCGGCGACAAACACCGCGCCCGGCACCTGCGCGCGCATCGTGTTCACCAGATTGTCGTAGAAGATGCCGCACTGCGCGCCTTCGCGCTTCTCAACGAGATGGCCGAAACGCGCGACCCAAAGCGAGCGATCGGGCGTTGCGGCTTTGAGAACGGCGTCCGCCATGCCGGTTTTTTTCAGAATTTCGATCTGGCTGCGGTCGAGCTTTTCGCAGCGGAAGTCGGGCGGGTAGGTCGGATGCGGATCGACCAGCAGCACGTCATAGCCCGCCCGCGACAGCATCGCGGCGGCGGTAGAGCCGGCCAGCCCGGCCCCGGCAATGACAATATCGGCTTGGCGCATGATGCGACATTTAAGCACAAAAGTTTCATAAGTTGTTACGCCAACCGTAGAATTGGCGCGCTCATTGAATCTTAAGATTAACCGATCGTGCCGCACGCGGGCGGCTGCAAGCCGCCTCAGCCGCGCGGCGGTGGAGTTAAAACTTTATCTACCCAACACAGTGATTTTTTTCCAATTCGGTGCTGGAGTTTAGGGTCCGTGCGGTCGCGGCGAATATATTGCCGGCAACAGAAGTGCGAACCGACAGGCGGCCAAGATTCAAACCATGACTCAAAGCGTGCAAGTGGCATTCGAGCGGCACAGCGATGCCGGCGCTCCGGATCGCGCCGCCGAAGTAGCGCGTCCGCTTACCGGCGTGCCGGCGGGTCTTCGTCTGTCGTTTCACGGCGATCTTGCGGAGATTGAGCAGGAGTGGCGCGCCTTCGAGCAGGGCGCCGATTGCACTGCGTTCCAAACCTATGACTGGCTCTCGACCTGGCATCGCCATATCGGCGCGCGCGAAGGCGTCGCGCCGGCGATCGTGATCGGCCGGCAGGACGGCGACATTCTGTTCATTCTGCCGTTGGCGCTGGCTCCCGGGCGCTTGCGCCGCATCACCTGGTTCGGCGAATTCTTGAGCAACAGCAGCGCGCCGCTGCTGGCGCGCGATTTTGCGCAGCGCGTCAACGCCGCGCAGTTTATGGCGTTGTGGCGCCAGATCGAGCAGCTTCTGCGCCTGCAGTTGCACCACGATCTGATCGACCTCGACAAGATTTCGGAGACGGTCGGCGCGCAAGCCAATCCGATGCTGGCGCTGGATCTGGCCCGCCACGCCAACGATGCCTATCTGGTGCACCTGACCGGCGCCTGGGACGAATTCTATGCCGCCAAGCGCTCGGTATCGTGGCGCAAGACCGACAAGAAAAAGCGAAACCGGCTCGCGAAAAGTGGCGAGGTTGTCTTCTCAACCGCCACCGATCGCGCCGAGATCGAGCGCACCATCGACGCGCTGATCGCGCAGAAGAAAAGCTCCTATGCCAGCCTCGGCGTCGCCAACATGTTCGAGTGGCCGGGCTATCGCGATTTCTTTCTCGATATGGCCAGCGATCCGTGCCGCCACGGTCTGGTCCACGTCAGCAGCGTCAGCGTCGGCTCGACCATCGTCGCCGCCAGTTTCGGCCTGACGCTTCACGGCAATTACGATTACGTGCTGGCCGGCTACGCCATGGGCGAGTTCGAAGCTTCGAGCCCCGGCACCATCCAACTGCAGGAATTGATGAAGCTGTTTCTCGAGCGCGGCTTCAAGACCTTCGATTTCAACATCGGCGACGAGCCCTACAAGCGCGAATGGTGCGACACCGAGACCAAGTTCTACGACTACGTCTCGCCGGTGACCGCCGCGGGCTGGACTGTCGCGACCGCGATGCAGGTGACGCGCGCGGCCAAGCGCTTCATCAAGCGCAATCCGTCGATTTGGCCGATCATTCGCAAAGCCCGCTCGGTGCTCGGTTCGCTGCGGAGGGCGCCGCGATGACCGCCGCACAGACCGTCAGAAAATTCTCGTTGGGCGGGCGTCTGGTCGGCGGCCTGTTCTCGACGTCGATGCTGCTGATGGCGGCGCGGGTGGTCGGGCTGGTGGCAGGCTTCGGCACCCAGATCATGCTGGCGCGGATGCTCGCCCCCGAAGGTCTCGGTATTTTCTATTTCGCCACCAGCATCGCCTATGTCATCAGCATGGTGGCGGCGTTCGGCTATCCGGTGATCGCAGTCCGCTTCATTTCGCGCTACCGCACGCGCGGCAAGCCTGAACTCGGCGAGACTTTCGTCAACCGTGCCCAGCGCGACACCATTATCGCGTCTTGCGCCGGCGTTGCGATCGTGGTGGTGCTGGCCGCGCTCATTCCTGGCGATGTTACGACGCGCATCGTGGTCGCCGTGGCGGCTTTGGCCATTCCGGCGTTGGCGCTGTCGCGCATTTACGCGTCGATCGCCCTTGCCATTCGGCAATTCGCGTTGTCCTACGTCTTGAATCTGCTGTGGCGGCCGATTCTGTTTCTGGCGGCCATGGGGGGTGTGGCGATCTTCATCGCAACACCATCGCCAATCATGGCCACGTCCGCTTTCGTTGCCGTTTCGGCGATCATTGTCGGGCTGCAACTGAAGGGCTTGGTTTCGCACTTCCCGAAGATCGTCAATTCGACGGTGCCGGATCGCCGTCTGGTGTATCAATGGCGTGTGGCGAGTGCACCGCTGTTGATCCTCGCGGGCTTTAGCACGCTGACCAACGAACTCAATATCGCGGTGCTGGGCACCATCATTTCCAAACCGGACCTTGCGGTGTTCGGCGCCTGCCTCAAGCTGGCGCTGATCGTGGAATACGCGATTTCGCTCATTCACGAACTGGTCGCACCGGACATTTCCGACGCGTTGGGGCGCAAGCAGACAGGGGCGATCGAAACCGCGGCGGTCCGCGCCAATATCGCAGCCATGGCAGCGGCGCTAGGCGCGATCGCCGGCTTCGCCATCTTCGGCCGCTTGGTTCTCGCGACCTTCGGCCCGGATTTTGTGCGCGCTTACCCGGTCCTGCTCGTTCTCGTCGGCGCCCAGATTATCCGCGCCACGTTTGGGCCCTCGGTGCTGACGCTGATTTCGGCCGGCCTTCAGAAGCACGTCGTGCAAGTATACTCGCTTTCCGTGGCCGCCTTCCTGCTCGGTAACCTGGTGCTGGTCCCCATGTTCGGGATTATGGGTGCGGCCGTGTCCTTTGCCGTCATGACGGCGTTCTGGACCGCGACATTGGGCATCGTTCTCAAGCGCAAGCGCGGCCTGCGCGTCGATTTCGTGTCGTCGCTCGGCGTCTTGCGTCGCGCGCCGGCCGGTTTTGCAAGCCTTCTCGGCGGCGCTCCTAGCAGCGTCCCGGCGCATCAGGGCAACTGACATGACAACCGCTCCGAAAGTCAGCGTCGTGGTGCCGTGTTACAATGGCGGCAAGTTTCTCGACCAGCTCACCGCCACTTTGGCGCGGCAGACCTTCCGCGATTTCGAAATCGTCGTCGTCGACGACGGCTCGCCGGATGCGGCGACCCAGGCAAAACTCGCGACGCTCGATCCGTCCATTCGCGTTATCCGCCATCCGGTCAATCGCCGCATGTCGGCAGCGCGCAATACCGGGTTTGATGCCGCGCGCGGCGAACTGGTACTGACACTGGATTGCGACGATCAGCTCGAGCCGACCTATCTCGAGGAATGCACCGCCATCATGCTGTCGGCTCCGCCGGATGTGGGCTTCGCCTTCTCTCACGTGCGCCTGTTCGGGGCAAAGCAGGGCATCGAGTCACGGTACTTCAACGCGTTCGATATCTTGTTCAAAAATACCTTCGGCTACGCCATGCTGGTGCGCAAGAGCGCGTGGCTCAAAGCCGGCAAGTACGACGAGACGATGGTCGACGGTTACGAGGATTGGGAATTCAATATCCGCCTCGTGCACGCCGGCTATCGCGGCATCGAAGTTCCCAAGCCGCCGCTCCTGTACAATGTCAGCATGACCGGCATGATGATGAGCCATTCGTCGCGCCGCCACGGCCGGTTGTGGCGGAGCATTCAGGAAAAGAACAGGGAGCTCTATCGGCTGCCGCATCTCATTCTGCTGTTTGGGGCAACCCGCGCCGAGCGCACCGAGCTTTCACTGCTGCGCGTTATTGCCTCGCTGGTCCTGACGCGGATCCTGCCGGACAAATGGTACAGCGCGATCGTGCATTTCACTCGCAATATCAAGATCGCGCGGGCCGAGAAGAACGGGGCATCGGCGGCGTCCCCGGTGGCTCCCGGCGCCGGGTCCGCCGGATAGGCACACCGCTGGCATTAATGCGATCGGCGGTTTACGGCCGTATTTATTAGCCGCTGTTAACTTTCTTGGTCTATCGAATCTACCCGGGACCGGGTGGTAGGAGTGGGTTGTGCAGTCGCCGGCGTCGGGCATCGCGGTCGCGTTATTCAAGACGAGGAATTTTCTGTTCTTCGTCTGCGTCCTGACGATGCATTTGATCATTCTTCGGCCGACGCCCGCGGACGGCGGTTTTATGGTCGCCCTTTTTCTGTCCGTCATTCTCAACCCGACGATCAATGTCAGGGTTCTTGTCTTCTTCATGCTGACGGTCACCTGGACGGTCTGCGTCTTTTTGTCCTCGCTCCACCTCACCAACAATCCGGACGTTCAGTTTCTGCTGTTCTCGCATGTTTTCGTCTGGTTCCTCGCTTTAGCGGCTTGTCTGACGGCGATCACGTGGCACGAAGATGACTTCCTGTTTTTCATGAAGATGTATATTGCCGCCTGCTGCTGCGCCGCTTTCCTCGGCATGATCGGCTTTATTGGCGGCGTCGAGTTGTTCGCCTGGGACGGTCGCGCCAAGGCGCTGTTTCCCGAACCCAACGTGCTGGGAGCCTTTTTGCTGCCGGGCGTTCTCGGTTCGATTTATTTGCTCAAACGGGGGCAGGGCTGGGTCCTGCCCTTCGCTACTCTGGGGATTTGCGCCGTCGGCGTCTTGCTGTCGTTTTCCCGCGTCGCCATCTTTTCGATGACCGTCGTTTCTCCCATCTATTTCGTCGTGCTCAGCCGTGGGCACCGGAGCAAGGCGATTGCACAGGTGCTGATCGCCGCGGCGGTGGTTGCCGCGTTGCTGACGATTGCTGTGATGAGCTTCAGCAGCTTTGAAACAAAGGTGTTCGATCGCTCGACGGTCGCCAAGGAATACGATGTGGGGCCGAAAGGCCGCTACACCCGGTACCTGCTCAGCATTCCGATCATCTTGGATAATCCGGGCGGCATTGGCCTGCTCGAGGTGGAAAAGTATTTCCCCGAGCCCATTCATAATCTCTTTATCGGCTCGTTTCTCGACTACGGCTGGGTGGCTGGCGTGCTGATGATTTTGCTGACCGGGCTCGGATTCAAGGTTGCGTTTGAGAACGAGCGCGCCACACACAGCCCGATTTCGATGTGGATCGGCTTTTGTCTGTTATCGCAAATCCCGTGCGCCATGCTTCAGCAAGTCGAGCACTGGCGCCACTTGTGGATGTTCTTGGGGTTGCTGTGGGGCTTTAACATCCGCAACTTCCCGGCCGTGGCGCCGCGCATGGAGCAAATGCAGTGGGCCGTATCGCCTCAACTGAGGCTGCAGCAGCCTCAGTAGGCGTTCTTGGTCGTCAGCAGGGACCAGGGCGTCCGGAGGACGATATAAAGGTCGAACAGCACCGACCAGTTCTCGATGTAATAGAGATCGTGCTCGACGCGGCGCTGGATCTTCTCGTCGGTGTCGGTCTCGCCACGCCAGCCGTTGATCTGCGCCCAGCCGGTGATGCCCGGCTTGACGCGATGGCGCGCGAAATAGCCGTCGACCGCGTCGGCGTAGAGCCTGGCGGCGGCTTTGGCATTGACCGGGTGCGGGCGCGGGCCGACCAGCGACAGGTTGCCCTTGAACACGACGTTGATGAGCTGCGGCAGTTCGTCGATGCTGGCCTTGCGGATGAAGCGGCCGACTTTGGTGACGCGCGGATCGTCCTTGGTGGCAAGCTTGTTTCCCATTGCGTCCGCCTTATCGGCGTACATCGAACGGAATTTGTAGACCTCGATCAAGTCGTTGTTGAAGCCGTAGCGCTTCTGCTTGAAGAAGATTGGGCCCTTGCTGTCGAGCTTGATCGCGATCGCGGTGACGACAAGGATCGGCAGCGCGGCGATCAGCAGCAGCCCGCCGATGATTTTGTCGAACAGCCATTTCATCACCACGTCCCAGTCGGCGATTGGCCGGTCGAACACGTCGATGACCGGCACCTTGCCGATGTAGGAATAGGAGCGCGGGCGGAACTGCAGCTTGTTGGTATGCGCGGCCAGCCGGATATCGACCGGCAGCACCCACAGCTTCTTCAGCATCTGCAGGATGCGGCCTTCGGCCGAAATCGGCAGCGAGAAGATCACTAGGTCGACACGGGTGCGGCGGCCAAATTCGACCAGGTCGTCGACGGTGCCGAGCTTGCGCTCGCCGGCGCAATCGGCGCTGGAGCGGCTGTCGCCGCGGTCGTCGAACAGGCCGACGATCTCGACGCCGGAATCCTTCTGGCGGCGCAGTTCCTCGATTACATGCGCACCGGGCTCGCCGGCGCCGACAATGACGGTGCGGCGGGTGAGGCGGCCTTCGCGCGTCCAGCGGCGCACCAGGAAGAACAGCATGTTGCGTGACAGGATCAGCGTGGCGAGTCCCGCGACGTAATACGAGCCGAGCCAGACCCGCGAATACATCTCGCCGGCTTTGGCGAAGAACGACACGCCGATCGCCAGCATGAACACCACCGACCACGCCGAGGCGAGCCGCATGTACTGCTTCTCGTAACCGCGGAACGCTTGCACCTGATAAATATCGGCGGTCTGGAACGCCAGCATCGCCAGCGCAGCAATCACCAGCGTGGCCGCTTGATAGCGCCAGTACAGGCCTTCGTCGGACGGCAGATAAAGCGCAAAGATCGCCATGCCGACGATGACAATCAGTGCGAACTCGGCCATGCGCACCGCGCCCGCCAGAACGATCGGCGACACCGGCCGCTCGAGAAATTTGTCGGCGACGGCGAGCGCTTCCGGCGACAGGGCTCGGGCTTGTGGTGTGACGCCAGCACCGGCCTTCAGCCGGTCGATGACGGCGGCGGCGCCATGGGCGTTCAGAGCAGTGCGGGTGTCGGTCATGATTGAATGCCAAAAACACCCGCCGCGCGTGGTTGCGCGAGGGTGAGCTTTGTCCCCTAATTACGCGCCTATCTAACGGCCAGAAGGTCAAAAAAGGCTTATCGGAAGCGCTTAAACACCGCTCAATTTGCGGTGGCCAACCCGATGTGGGCAAAACCGGCCTGGTAACCGGCGAGCACGCCTTCGACCATGGCATCGAGCGAAAACGACGCCGCGACCCGGGCGCTGACCTTTTGCGCGATATCGGCGGCCTCGGCCGGGTAATCGAGGCTGCGGGCGATGGCCCCCGCCAAGGCGCCGGCGTCTTCCTTGGGAATCAGCGTGTTGGTGAACGGTCCGTAAATTTCTGGGATGCCGCCGACTTTGGTCGAGATCATCGGCTTGGCGGAAGCCGCGGCTTCCAGCACCACATAGGGCAGGGATTCCGCCCGCGAGCAAAACACCATGACGCGGCCCAGCGCCTGGGCCTGGCGCGCCGGCATCGGCGGCATGAAGCGGATTGCTTTGGCGACGCCAAGCCGTTCGGCCTGCGCCATCAACGTTGCGAGGTCGGGGCCGTCGCCGACCAGGGTTGCCGTGACCGGACGGCCGTCGCGATGCAATCGGGCGATGGCGTCGATCAGGATGTCGATGCCCTTGATGTCGCGGAATTCGCCGAGGAACAGCAGGTCGGTGGCGTCGGCGGCGACCGGCACCGGTTCGAACTCCGGCGGCGAAATGCCATTGCAGACCACGCGCAAACGGTCGCCGGGCTCGCCGATTTTGCGGCGGAATTCTTCCGAGCTGAAGATGCTCTCGAATAAAAACAGGTCGGTGCGCAGCATCAGCAGGCGTTCGGCCGTCAGGTTGATGCGGCCGGACAGCGTGGCGTTGCTGTAGTGCAGACTGCCGCCATGCGGCGTGTAGACGCGCAGCGCGCGCTTGCGCGGGAAGGCGAGGCGGCCATAGACGCCGCCTTTGGCGCGTGGCAATGGATCACGTCGGCTTTTGTTTCGGCGATTTTGCGCATCACCTTAAACAGCGCGATGAGGTCGCTGGGGTGCGGATTGCGCCGCATCGGCAGCCGCGTAATACCGAGCGCGAGCAGGGGTCCGATGTCGCGGAAGGCGTCGTCGGCGCGGGCGCCCCCGGTGCTGCTGTCGGCGATAAGGCCGACGCGGTGGCCGCGCGCGGCCTGGGCCCGGCTCAGGTCGAGCACATGGCGGAACAGCCCGCCGGTCGGTGTGCGAAAGACGTGCAGGATGTTCAAGGGCGGCATCGGCTGAGAGCGCGGCTCCTGCAACCGGCGGCGAGGCCGCGCGGCAAAATCGATCGCGCCGATTAGGCGGCATTGATGGTTAACAAAACCTGACCACGCGGGAATTTTGCCGCGGATTAACGCGGTCGAAACCATAATGGATTGAGATCACGCTGCTGCCACAGCACCGTGCGTTGGAGTAGAAATGTTTTTCAGTCGGAAGTCCAAAACGGCCGTCGCGCCGGCTCCAGTCGTTGCGCCCGTCGCTGCGCGGCTTTCTGCCACCGGCGAGGCCGATATCCGCGGTTTAGGCCGCGTTTTGTGGCAAAAGAAGACTTTAATCATTGGCGTCACGCTGCTTGCGGCGGCAGGCGCCTTTGTCGTCGTCAATGCCATCACGCCGCGCTACCGCTCCGAATCGCGCCTCTTGCTCGAGGCGCGTGAGAACGTTTTCATGCGCGCCGAGGCCGACAAGAACACCCCCGACCGCAACACCATCGATGCCGAAGCCGTGACCAGCCAGACGCAGGTCGTGCTGTCGCGCGATCTGGCGCGGGATATCATCAAGAAAGAGAAGCTCGATCAAAACCCGGAATTCGATTCGTCAGGCTCCACGAGCCGGGCGCTGTTGGGCTTGATCGGCATCGGCATCGGCCGCGACCCGAACGCCATGTCCCAGGACGAGCGCACGCTTGACGCCTATTATGAACGGCTCAGCGTCTACGCCGTCGAGAAATCGCGCGTTATCGCTATCGATTTCGACTCAGCAAATCCGGAACTGGCCGCACGCGTCGCCAACAGCATCGCCGAGACCTATCTCAATTCGCAGCAGTCGACCAAACAGGATCAGACCCGCGCCGCCGGCACCTGGCTCGCCAGCGAAATCGACAAGATGCGCACCAAGGTCGAAGAGGCCGAGGCTAAGATCGAGGAATACCGTTCGAAGTCCAATCTGTTCGTCGGCTCCAACAATACCTCGCTGCCGAACCAGCAGCTCACCGAGATCAATTCGCAGATCGCCGCCGCGCGCGGGCAGAAGGCCGACCTCGAGGCGAGGGCGCGGCAGTTGCGCGACCTGGTGCGCTCCGGCAAGCCGGTGGAGTCCTCGGATATCGCCAATTCTGATTCGATGCGGCGCCTGGTCGAACAGCGCGTCGCGCTGCGCTCGCAATTGGCCGAACAATCCTCGACGCTGCTCGATCAGCACCCGCGCATCAAGGAGTTGAAGGCCCAGATCGGCGAAGTTGACGGCCAGATCCGTACCGAGGGCGAACGTCTGGCGCGCCAACTCGACAACGATGCCAAGGTGGCCGGCAACCGGCTTGAAAGCTTGACCGCCAGCCTCGATCAGGTGAAACGCATCGCCTTGCAGAGCAACGAGCAGGACGTGCAATTGCGCGCGCTCGAACGCGAAGCCAAGACGCAGCGCGATCTCCTAGAATCCTATCTGGCGAAATACCGCGAAGCCTCGGCGCGCGGCAACATCAATGCTGCGCCGCCGGAAGCCCGCATCATTTCCCGCGCCACACCCGCCATCAAGCCGGCCTATCCGAAGAAACTGCCGACCGTGCTGATCGCGGCCTTTGCCGCTTTCGCGTTGTCGGCGGGCTTCTCGATCACCGGCGCGTTGCTGGCGCCGTCGGCCGCTCCCATCGCCTATGCCTATGGTTACGGCCCCAACGGCTATGCCGCACCCCAATTCGAGCCGCAAATGCAGCAGATGCCGCGCATGATGCCGTCTGTGGCGTCGCCGCCCATATCGCCGCTAATGCCGCCGCCACAGATGCCGGTCATGCCGCCAACCATGCCGAGTTTCGCGCCCGCCGCGGCCGCGGCGCTGCCGGTCAGTACCATCGAGCAGATCGCGCAGACGCTGCGGCAAGCCGGCGACAGTGGCCGCCGCATCACCGTGATCGGCGCCATGCGCAATGCCGGCACCACCTATGCCGCGATTTCGCTGGCCCGCGCGTTGGCCAAAGACGCCAATGTCGTGCTGGTCGATCTGGCTTTTAGCGCGCCCAATCTGTCGGTAATCTCGACCGATCCGAATGCGCCCGGCATCGCCGAATTGGTGCGCGGCGCCGCGTCGTTCGGCGACATCATCACCCGCGATCAATTTTCCAATGTGCATCTGGTGGCCACCGGCAATGTCGGCAATGACGGTCCGGCGCTCGCCGCGTCGCCGATGCTGGCGACCGTGATCGAGGCGTTGGTGCGCAGCTATAATCACGTCGTGCTCGACGTCGGTTCCGCCGCCGATGTCGCCGTGGAGCGATTCGCGCCGCTGGCGCAGCGCGCGGTGCTGGTCGCGGCTGACCCGGCCAATCCGGCGACGCGCGCAGCGCGTGAACGGCTGATGATGGCGGGCTTTGCCGATGTAACGTTGCTGGCCGGTGCGGCGCAGGCTGCGGCCGCCTAAAGCGGCTCTCGTCACGCGAGCGCCGGTTAAGCCGTCAACCACGCCCGCAGGCGGCGTAGCGCACACACCACCGACCACAGCACAGGACTGCTCTTGATGGCGCGCTTGACCGAGGCGGCGAGAGCAAAGGTTTCCGCCAGGAGCCGCCCGGCGGCGGTGAGTGGCAGGTAGCTGTCGAATAGTGGCTCAGTGTCGCCGCAAAACAGCGTTTTGTAGTGCGCCTCGCCGATGCCGAGATCGAAGGTGGCGAGCCCGCGTTCGCAGCAGCTTTGCACCAGATTGAGGATCAATTGCTCGCCGGGGCTTTCGACCGCGTAGGGGCCCTGAGTGATCGAATTGAACATGGCGCAGAAGCGCCCATTGCCCGTAATGCCGCCCATGGTCGCCACGATAATGTCGTTGACCGATAGCGCGTAAAGTTCGATCGGCGGCTCCAGGCCCTTTACGTGCTCGGTCGCGCCGGACTCGATGAAGCGCCGCACGCCGGGCGCCGTGAATACGTCCCGGATGCCCAGCGCCTTCATGCGGGCGCTCTTTTGCTTGAAGAACGCATCGAGCACACGCCGTACGTCATGCACACCGCGGGCGCGTTCGAAGCGGACCTCGCCATAGCTTGCCAGCATGCGCTCCTTCTTGCGCATCTTCTTGCGGGCGGTGGCATTGGTGCGGGCGTGCAATAGCGCCTCGAAATCCGGCGCCAGCGCGCCGCTGAAACCGCAATTGGGCGACTTCTGCTGCGGCAGCAGCGCGAAGGGATTGGTGGTGCCGGCCCAGCTCAGCGGCTGGTTGATGAGTCTGAGGATGTCGGCCTGGCCGGCAAGCTCGTCGAGCACGGCGCGCAGCTTTCCGATGCCGATTTTGGCCACCGCGTCGCGCTGCCACACCGCCATGTTGAAATTGGCATGCTTGCCGCCGAGGAACTCGACCACCCGCAGTCCGCTCAGGATCCGGCGGCCGAGCGGCCACAGAAACAGCGGCGCCCCGATGGCGTTGAAGCCCACGACGATAAACGGCGTGATGCCGCAGCCGGCGCCAACATGGCGCTGCCAGGATTCGAGGAAGTCGTAACCCTGGTAGGGCGTCGCCAGGCTGTTGCCGCATTCCAGCGCCCGCCAGTGCGGCTCGGCCATAGCCATGTCGTCGAAGATCGCGACCCGCGCAATGCGGGCGTCGATGGCCGGCGAAGGGCGGCTATCGGCCGTCAGGGTGCGGAGGGCAACGACGTTCATGGGGCGTGTTTTGGGCGCCAATTGTGGACCAGGGGGAACTTTAGGGGGCCGCCGGTTACGGGATCGCAAACTTTTCTCGCTAAAAGCCTGCATTATTAAGTAAACGTCACCGGCGGCGGGCTAACTTGGCGGGAATGAACCGAAGCATCATCAGGACCGGCCTGGAAACGCTGTATTTCAGCGGCATGCATCATATGATGCGCCCGCTGGTCGGCGGCGTCGGCTGCATTCTGACCATGCACCATGTCCGCCCGAAGCGGCCGGACGCCTTCCAGCCCAACCGGCTGCTGGAGATCACCCCGAAATTCCTGGACGGGCTGCTGAAGCGGCTGGCGCGCGCGCGCATCGATGTCATCTCGCTCGACGAGATGCATCAGCGTTTCATCAGCGAGGATTTCAAACGCCGGTTCGTCTGCATCACCTTCGACGACGGCTATAGGGACGTGAAGGAGTACGCCTATCCGCTGCTGCGCAAATATAAGCTGCCGTTCGCGATGTACATCGCGACCAGCTTCCAGGACCGGTTGGGCGAGTTGTGGTGGTTGGCGCTGGAAGCGGTGATTGCGCAAAACAGCCGTATCGGCATGGTCATCAACGGCAAGGACCGGTTCTTCGAATGCGGCAGCGTGAGTGAAAAACGCGAGCTGTATGGCGCGGTCTACGGCTACATCCGCAGCATGAAAACCGAAGACGAACTGCGCAAATTCGTGCGCGATCTGTGCGCGACCTATAGCGTCGATATTGGCGCATTCTGCCGCGACCTGTGCATGGACTGGCAGGAACTCGCGGACATGGCCGCCGATCCGCTGGTGACGATTGGCGCCCACACCGTCAATCACATGATGCTCAAGAAAATACCGAGCGATGACGCCGCGCGCGCCGAAATGGAAATGAGCCGTTCGGTGCTGGAAGCAGCCCTCGGCAAGCGGCCGCAGCACTTGGCCTATCCGGTCGGCGATTCGACATCGGCGGGCCCGCGCGAATTCCGCATTGCCGCGGAGCTGGGTTTCAAGACCGCGGTCACGACGCGGCCCGGCGTGCTGTTCAAGGCGCACCGCGAGCATCTGACCGCGCTGCCGCGCATTTCGGTCAACGGCGAATTCCAGCAGCAGCGTTATATGAAAGTCCTGATGTCGGGCGCCGGCACGGCGTTGCTGAACGGCTTCCGCCGGGTGAATGCGGCATGACGTCATCCTGAGGTGCGAGCGTGCGTAGCGCGCGAGCCTCGAAGGATGGCGGGGATGGATTACACGCGCGGCGCATCCGGCCGCGACATCCAACTGACCAGCGGCATCGCCGGCAGCACCCAGCCGAGCCCGGCGACGACATAGAAGATCGCGGCGACAAAACCGTTGATGTCGGTCAGCACCGATTGCGCCAGCGCCATCGCGAACAGGCCCCACACCGACACCAGGACCAGCAGGCCGACAGTGCCGATCAGTTTGCGGGTGCGGATTGACATGGGAGCCATACTTCCGGGTCATTTGCGGTGCGGTGCACCTGACTATATGGTCCGCGCCGTCTCCTGCAAGCGAGCATTCCATGGCCGATCAGGCTGCAATTGCCGAATATCGCCCGCGCGCGCTACGGCTATGGCTGTTCGCTGTGGCCGCGATGATTTTCCTGACGCTGATCGTCGGCGGCGCCACGCGGCTCACCGTTTCAGGGCTTTCGATCGTCGAGTGGAAGCCGGTCACCGGCGTGCTGCCGCCGCTGAGCGAACCGGCGTGGCAGGCCGAGTTCGAGAAGTATCAGGAGATTCCGCAGTATCGCGAGCTCAACCGCGGCATGAAGCTCGACCGGTTCAAGGTGATCTATTACTGGGAGTGGACGCACCGCTTGCTGGCGCGCGCGACCGGCGCGGTGTTTCTGCTGCCGTTCCTGTTCTTCCTGTGGCGCGGCCATATTCCACCGCGGTTGCGTTTGCGGCTGTGGACGATTTTCGGAGGCGGCGCGGCTCTCGGCGTGATCGGCTGGTGGATGGTGTCGTCGGGCCTCGCCGACAGCACTCTGGTCAGAGTCTCGCAATATCGCCTGGCGTTCCACATGACGTTCGCCTGCGTGATCTATGCAGCCGTGTTGTGGACCGCGCAGCAACTGAGTGCCAAAACACCGGGCGAAACGAGCGCACGGCTGCGCCTCGGCGCGCTGGCGATTGCCGTGTTGCTGCTCGTGCAAATTTATCTCGGCGCGCTGGTGGCCGGGCTCGAAGGCGGATTGAAATACAATACATGGCCGCTGATCGATGGCGCGATCATGCCGCCGCTCGACCAGTTGTTGTTCATCAGCCCGCTCTGGCGCAATCTGTTCGAGAATATACTGACCGTTCAAATCAACCACCGCTTGCTGGCCGATGCGGTCTGGCTCGCCGCCATGGTTCACGCCTACGACGCTTGGCGCACGCGGCGGCAGGCGACCGGCGCCTTCATCCTGGCGGCGATGGTGACGCTGCAGGCCGTGCTCGGCATCGTCACGCTGCTCTATGAGGCGCCGCTCGCACTCGCGCTCGCACACCAGGTGGCTGCGATCGTGGTGCTCACGATTGCAATCGTTCATGCCGAACGGCTGTCGCATGGCGGGGCGGGGGCCGCGCGATGATCGACGTCAAGATCAACGACGGCATCGCCGTGATGACGCTGGCGCACGGCAAGGCCAATGCGCTCGATCTAGATTTCTGCGACGCCTTGACTACGCGCTTTGCGGAGCTGCGAACCTCTGCCGCCAAGGCGGTGGTGCTGACCGGGCAGGGCAAAATGTTTTCCGCCGGCGTCGATCTCAAGCGCTTGAACGACGGCGGCGCCGATTATATCGCCAAGTTCCTGCCGGCGCTGCATCGGCTCTATGACGCTGTGTTTTTCTTTCCAAAGCCCGTGGTGGCCGCGATCAACGGCCACGCCATCGCCGGCGGTGCGGTGCTGGCGGCCTGCGCCGACCGCCGCATCATGGCGCGCGACGGCGGCCGCATCGGCGTGACGGAGTTACTGGTCGGCGTGCCGTTTCCGGCGCTGGCCTTCGAGATCGTGCGCTTCGCGGTGCCGCCGCGTTACGTGGCTGAATTCACGCTTGGCGCCGCGACTTATGCGACCGATGTCGCCTTGCACAAAGGTTGGATCGACGAGGTGGCCGAGCCCGGCGACCTGATGACGCGGGCGCTCGCGGCGGCGCAATCTCTGGCCGCGCTGTCGCCGGCTGCCTTCGCACAAACCAAGAAACAGATCCGGCAAGCCGTCACCGAGCGCATCGCGCAAAGCGGACAGGCGACCGACAAGGCCGTGACCGAGATATGGACCGCGCCGGAAACGCTCGGCTTCATCCGCGACTACGTCGCCAAGACGCTGAAGAAATCCTAGCGCATGATCCCGAAAAGTGGATACCGGTTTTTGGATAAGATCATGCGCCAGAACTAAAGCCCGATCTCTTTCAAATACTTCCGCACGCCCGGATGGATCAACGCCGCGCTCGGTGCCGCGGCCGCGGTATTGGCCGGCGTGGTCTCGACGCCCTGGTCGAGACGCTTCACCAGAGCCGCGTGGCCTTTGTCGATCGCGCGCGCCAGCGCATAGGCGATGTCGTCGGACAGCGTTGGCCTTGCCAGCACGAAGCTCCACGAGCCGACCGATTGGATTGCCGCCGTCTGCCCGGCATAACTGTTGGCGGGCAAAGTGGTCGACTTCAGGAAACTGTGTTTGGCGCGGATGCGTGCTGCTTCCTCCGCCGTTGGCGCGATGAAGCGCCCGCCGGCTTGCGCCAATGTGGCAAAGCCCGGCCAGCCGACGCCGCCGCCCCACAGCGCTGCGGCACGGCCGTCGGTCACCATGGTCGGGCCGTCGCCGGCCTTGTCGAGAAAGATCGGCTCGAAATCCTTGACCTGGTCGAGGCCGAGCCCTTCCAGCACATAGCGCGACAAGATCGTCAGGCCGGAGCCCTTGGCGCCGAAGGCCACCGGCTTGCCCTTGAGGTCGTCGATGGTCCGCGCCGGACTGTCGCCGCGCACGATGAACATGCCGGCGGTCGAATACATCGCGGCGAGGATTTTCAAGTCCGACTTCGGCCGCCCGATGCCCTCGAACGCCTCATAGGCCGGTTCGCCGGTACAGAGCGCGATGTCGAGTTCGCCCGCTTCGAGCAGCGGGATGTTCTCGGTCGAACCTTTGGTGTTGCGCGGCTCGACGACAAGCTGCGGATCGGTCTCGTTGATGGTGTCGGCGAGCGCGCCGCCATAGAGCGGGAAACCGCCACCCGGCGTGGCGGTGCCCAGAACGATCTTGATACTCACTTGGCCGTCAATCCCTGCTCGAGGTCGGCGATGATGTCTTCTTTGTCCTCGAGCCCGATCGACAGCCGCACCACATCGGGGCCGGCGCCGGCCTGCACCTTCTGCGCGTCGGACAATTGCTTGTGCGTGGTCGAGGCCGGATGAATGATCAGCGAGCGCGTATCGCCGATATTGGCGAGATGCGAGAACAACTGCACGTTCGACACCAGTTTGACGCCGGCGTCGTAGCCGCCTTTGAGCCCGACCGTCATGACCGCGCCGCTGCCCTTCGGCGTGTATTTCTTCGCGAGGGCGTTGTATTTGTCGCCCGGCAATCCGGCGTAGCTGACCCAGGCGACCTCCGGCCGCTTCGACAGCCATTCGGCCACCGCCAGCGCGTTGTCGGAATGACGCTGCATGCGCAGCGGTAGCGTCTCGATGCCGGTCAGGATCAGGAACGCATTGAACGGCGACAGCGCCGGTCCGAGATCGCGCAGGCCGAGCACGCGACAGGCGATGGCGAAGGCGAAATTGCCGAAGGTCTCGTGCAGCACGATGCCGGAATATTCCGGGCGCGGCTCGGACAGCATCGGGTAGCGGCCTTCGCGCGACCAGTTGAAGGTGCCGCCATCGACGATCATGCCGCCGAT
Source organism: uncultured Hyphomicrobiales bacterium (assembly GCA_903878085.1). Taxonomy (GTDB): domain Bacteria; phylum Pseudomonadota; class Alphaproteobacteria; order Rhizobiales; family Xanthobacteraceae; genus Pseudolabrys. The sequence goes on from CAIRGJ010000052.1 coordinate 27,273, forward strand.
CGAGTTGCCGTGGCCGCCGAGGAATTTGGTAAGCGAGTGCACGATGATGTCGGCGCCGTAATTGAACGGCTTGCACAGATAGGGCGTCGCCAGCGTATTGTCGACGATCAGCGGCACGCCGGCCTTGCGCGCGATCTTGGACACCGCCTCGATGTCGGTGATGACGCCGCCCGGATTGGCGATCGACTCGATGAAAATCGCTTTGGTCTTGGGCGTGATCGCCTTCTCGAACGACGAAATGTCGTCGGGGTCGGCCCACACCACCTGCCAGCCGAAGCTCTTGAAGGCGTGGTTGAACTGGTTGATCGAGCCGCCGTAGAGCTTTTTCGAGGCGACGAATTCGTCGCCCGGCATCAGCAGCGTCTGCATCACGACCACTTGCGCGGCGTGGCCGGAGGCGACCGCCAATCCGGCGGTGCCGCCTTCCAGCGCTGCGACGCGCTCTTCCAGCACCGCGTTGGTCGGGTTGCCGATGCGGGTGTAAATATTGCCGAAGGCCTGAAGGCCGAACAAGGAAGCGGCGTGATCGACGTCGTCGAACACGAACGACGTGGTTTGGTAGATCGGCGTCGCGCGCGCCCCGGTGGTCGGATCGGGCTTGGCGCCGGCATGGATCGCCAGCGTGTTGAAGCCCGGAATGCGTTCGGCGTCGGCCATGGTCGCTCCCTCTGCACCCGGGCGTTCCCGGTCACCCGCTGGTTTAGCCGATGGCCGCTATGGGTCAAGGGAAGGGACCTGCCGATTTTGGCGGCTGAACGAGGAAGCCGTTCTCTCCCGCTCATTCCCGCGTAAGCGGGAATCCAGAGCGGCGGAAGTTACGGCTCCCGCTTATTGTTGATGCCCAGCCCCATGCGCTGGAAACCGCCGCCGAAGTTCTGCGCCCGCTTCGACGACAGCGTGCGCGAATTGATGCCCATCCAGGAAATCTCGCTGGATAGCCGGCCGTATTCGATCTTCGGGCAGCGGTCCATCACCACCTTGATGCCGGCGGCTTCGGCGAGTGCGGCCGCTTCGTCGTTGCGGATGCCGAGCTGCATCCAGATCACCTGCGGTTTCGGCTTGAGCGCCAAGGCTTCCTGCACCACCGGCATAACGAATTGCGAGGCGCGGAAGATGTCCACCATGTCGACCGGCTCGGGGATGTCCGCCAGCGTGGCGTAGACCTTCTGCCCGAGGATCTCCTTGCCGGCCTGTCCCGGGTTGACCGGGACCATGTGGTAGCCGCGCTCGAGCAGATACTTGAACGCGAAGTAGCTCGGCCGGTTATCCTTCGGCGAGATGCCGACCATGGCGATGGTCTTCACGGTGTTGAGAATGCCGCGGATATAGCTGTCGGGATAGCCGTCGCGGTTCATTGCTGCTGCTGTTGTTGCTGGAGAAGTGCGCGCAGCCGTGCGTTCTCGGCCTCGAGTTCGGCGATTCTGGTCTTGACAGTGTCGAGCGCGGTGCCGATCTTGGCTTCGGTAAAGCGCGTCACGATGTGCGCGGAGCAATTCACGTCCCAGGCCTCGATGGTGAACAGAATGGCGCGTTCTGGCTTGGCCTTGTAGCCCTTGTCGAACAGCCGTTCCACCAGCGCCGGGTCGTTTTCGACGACGCGGGCGCGGCCCCATAGCTTGATGCGCTGGCGGCGCGCCGGATCGATCAGAAACAGATAGGCGCGGTCGTTTTCGGAGAGGTTGGCGAGCGTGATGTATTGCCGGTTGCCGCGATAGTCCGCGAAACCGAGTGTGTGCTCGTCGATGACCTTGATGAAGCCCTTCGGCCCGCCGCGATGCTGGATGTAAGGCGCGCCCTGCGCATTGGCGGTGCCGAGAAACGCCGTGTCCTGCTCGGCGATGAAGGCGGCCAGCTCCGGGGTCACCGTATCGGGAAAGCCCTCTTCGATGCGCCCGGCATAGGCCTTGGCCGAGCCGCGCTCGGCCTGCGCTTGTTGTGCCGCCGGCGTGAAGACGAGGGAGGCGTTGTTCATGGAGCACCAGAACCGTTGGGTCCCAAGATAGGCACTCGAACAGCGAGCGGAAAGGGTGCCCGATACCCACGGCGGTCATTCCCGCGAAGGCGGGAATCCAGCTCTCCCTTTCTCGAAGTGCTGGGTCCCCGCTGGAGCTTGCACCCGCGTAGGCGGGTGCGGGGACGACACCTTGCGTGCGATCTGCTCGCTGATCCTCACTTCGCCGGGATCACCGGCAGCAGCAGATACGACTCGTACTTGCCGCCGGCGTAGACCGTGTTTGTGCCGGTGTTGTAGTCGGCGTGATAATGCAGATAGCCGGCGCTGCCGGCGCCGTCGCGCGGCTGCACGTCGAGCTGAATGCGGTTGCCCTTCTTGAACACCATGCAGGTCGGCCAGATTTCGACGTCGACCTTCACGATTTCGCCGGGCTTGAGATAAAGCCGGCGCTGATGCTTGTGATAGGGGCGGTAGGGCAGCGTCAGTTCGGGATCGAGTTCGCGATGCGACACGCGCAGCCAGCCCTTCGCGACCGGCACCGGCGCGCCTTGCTGGCCGGTTTCCAGGATTTCGTTGCCGTCGGCGTCGAAGTTGCGCAGCGTCAGGAACAGATCCATGTCCTCGGTTTTGCTCGACACCCAGAAGCTCGCCATCAGCGGGCCCGTGACCTCGACGTCGTTCGGCAAAGGCGGCGTCTGCAATGCGATGCCCATGCCAGGCTTGATGCCGCCGCCGCCCATCACCTGCGACGAGGCCGCCGAGGTCGATCCCATGGTGCCGAGGCTGAAGGCCGGGTAGGTGCTGGCGCTTTCGGTCGTCGGATTGTCTTTCGCCAGCACGCCGGTCTGCGGCTTGCCCGCCGGCGGCGATTGCGACAGGTCGAAGTAGAATTTAGTCCATTGCGTGCGCTTGAGCGGCCACTCGTTCTCGTGCCGCCATTCCAGCACGTCATTGCCCTTGCGGATCGCGAGTTTGACCGGCGGCTCGTCCATCACGCCGTTCTCGATGCCTTTGAGCCAATAATCGAGGAACTTGATCTGATCGGCGCGGCCTTCCTCGGTATAGAACGCGTGCACGTGGCTGCCGGCATGGATGCGCAGCTTCTTGTGCTTGGATGCCGAACGCATGAAGGCTTCGGTGTTGCCGCGCAGATGCAGCGCCATGCCGGACCAGTTGCCGGCGGTGAACATCGGCACCGTGATCTTGTCCCATTGCGCCTGCGCGCCGCGCAAGGCGCCGTTGTCGAGGCTGTCGTGCAGCCAGCGATACATCGTGTCGGTCTTCCAGCGGTCGGGCTCGACGCGCGAGGCGCGGCCAAGCAGATGATGCATGGTGTGCGCGGTGATCCAGTTGGTCATGAACACGCTGAGCAGGCCGCCATGATACAGCGCGTCGCGGTAGAGATCGGCGGCGCCTTCCCACGGGATGATCGCCTTGAGCGACGGTGGCGCCAGATTGGCGACGAACCACTGGTTCATCGCGTAGTAGGAAATGCCGTTCAGCCCGACCTTGCCGTTACACCAGGGCTGCGCCGCCGCCCATTCGATGGCGTCGTAGAAGTCTACCGCCTCGGCGTGCGACCACGGCTCATGCTGGCCCGGCGATTTGCCGGTGCCGCGGCCGTCGACGCGCACCGCGGCGTAACCCTTCGGCACCCACCACAGCGGATTGGCGGTCTCCCAATTCATGTAGGGATTTTGCTTTTCCTCGAGCGTATCCGGCGTGACCCAGAGCTTGTCCTTCTGGTACGGCCCGAGATTGAGGATCGCCGGCACCTTTTCGGCGCCTTGCGGGCGGAACACGTCGGCCTTGAGCCGCGCGCCGTCGCGCATCGGCACGTCGACGTCTTTCTCGATGACGATGGAATCGCTAGCGGCGCTGGTATGCACGTTCATTTCGTTTCGTCCCTATGTGATGTTCTTGTGCCGCGCGGTCAGCGATCTTCCCACGTCGGCTTACGTTTCTCGATGAAGGCACAGATGCCTTCGGTGGCATCGTGCGCCATCATATTTTCGGTCATCACCTCGGAAGCGTAATCGTAGGCCGCCGCCAATCCCATTTCGGCCTGGCGGTAGAATGCCTGCTTGCCGATTTTCAGCGTGTAAGAAGATTTCGACGCGACCAGCTTGGCCAGCGCCATCGCTTCCTGGCGTTCGTCGCCGGGCGTCACGGCGCGATTGATCAGCCCGATGCGCGCGGCATCGTCGGCGCTGACTATCTCGCCGGTGAGCAGCATTGCCATCGCGTGTTTGCGCGGCACGTTGCGTGACAGCGCCACCATCGGCGTCGAACAGAACAGCCCGATATCGACGCCGGGCGTGGCGAATTTTGCGGCGGAGGACGCTACCGCCAGATCGCAACTCGCCACCAATTGGCAACCCGCGGCGCTGGCGACACCTTGCACACAGGCGATCACCGGCTGCGGCAGATGGACGATCTGCTGCATCGTGCCGCTGCACACCGTCATGATTTGTTTGAAATAGGCGCGGCCGCCGTCGGCATCGCTGCGGCGTGCGGTGAGTTCTTTCAGGTCGTGCCCGGCGCAAAAGGCTGTGCCATTCGCCGCCAGCACCACGGCGCGGATGCTCTTGTCGGCGGCGATGTCCTTGAAGGCGTCGGACAGCGCGATCAGCAGCGCTTCGGACAGGCTGTTGCGCGCGGCCGGGCGGTTGAGCGTGAGGATGGCGATCGATCCATCGCGCTCACGCAGCAGCACGGCAACGTCGGTGCGGGCGGACTGGACATTCATCGCGAGGGCATTCCGTTGCAAATTCCGGGCGGACCTTACCCCGAAGCACCGGCTTTCCGTAAGGATCGTGGCCCGGCAAAATGGTATGGCGGGGAGCCGGATTATCCGGCGGGGAGAAGGCGTATGCCGGCACCGGCACTTTCGGCGGATGAAATCGCCACCTTGCTGCATGAGGTGTTTCCGCAGGCGTTTTTCCCGGGCTGCGGATTGACGCTTGAGCGGGTCGAATACGGCGACGTGCGGGTGCGGCAGGCGTTCCACGAGGATCATTTGCGTCCTGGCGGCACGATATCCGGTCCCACCATGATGGAATTGGCAGATTTCGCGATGTATGTGGCCGTATTCTCGGCCGTAGGCCCACAACCTTTGGCGGTGACAACCAATCTCAACATCAATTTTCTGCGCAAGCCGGCCCAGGCCGACCTTATCGCCGACGCCAAATTGATGAAGGTTGGCAAGCGCTTAGCGGTGGGGGAGGTGACGCTTACCTCGGCCGGGTCGGACGAGCCGGTGGCGCATGTCACCGCCACCTATTCAATCCCACAGCAGCGGTAATTAGCGACAGGTACTGAGATACCAATCTTTTAAGACATTGATATTTCATAACGAATGTTCACAATCGGTCGTTGACCGCGCATCGTAGCTCGGCTAGAAACCGCCAACTCCAGCGCGCTGTTGCAGCGCCCTCCCAAGGATTTGTCATGAAGACCTATTCGGCAAAGGCCGCCGACATCGAAAAGAAATGGGTGACCATCGACGCCGCCGGGCTCGTGGTCGGCCGTCTCGCCACGATCGTCGCCATGCGGCTGCGCGGCAAGCACAAGGCGACCTACACCCCGCACGTGGACGATGGCGACAACGTCATCATCGTTAACGCCGCCAAGGTGGTGTTCACCGGGCGCAAGCGCGAAAAGAAAATCTATTACCGCCACACCGGTTTCATCGGCGGCATCAAGGAACGCACCGCGAAGTCGATCTTCGAAGGCAAGTTCCCTGAACGTATCGTCGAGAAGGCGGTCGAGCGCATGCTGCCGCGGGGTCCCTTGGGCCGCGTGCAGTTCGGCAATCTGCGCGTCTATCCCGGCAGCGAGCATCCGCATGAAGCGCAGAAGCCCGAGCCGCTCGATGTCGGCATTATGAATCGCAAGAACGTGAGGAGTGCCTAACCGTGTCCGAGACCCTACAGTCGATGGAAGGTTTGGCGAGCCTCAAGCCAGCCACTCCCGAAGCTCCGAAATACGAAAAGAAAGTCGATGCGCAAGGCCGTGCCTATGCCACCGGCAAGCGCAAGAACGCGGTCGCCCGCGTTTGGATCAAGCCGGGCGCCGGCAAGATCATCGTCAACACCCGCGCGGTCGAAACCTTCTTCGCGCGTCCGGTGCTGCGCATGCTGATCCAGCAGCCGCTGGTCTGCGCCAATCGCGCCGGACAATACGATGTGGTCTGCACGGTCTCCGGCGGCGGCTTGTCGGGCCAGGCCGGCGCAGTGCGACACGGCATCTCCAAGGCGCTGACTTATTTCGAGCCGGAACTGCGCGGCGCGCTCAAGAAGGGCGGCTTCCTCACCCGCGACTCGCGCGTGGTCGAGCGTAAGAAATACGGCCGCGCCAAAGCGCGTCGTTCGTTCCAGTTCTCGAAGCGCTAAGTTTCGGACTTTATCGAATTTCTGCAAAAGGGCACGCTTCGGCGTGCCCTTTTTTGTTTGGGCATGCGCTTAGGCACGGCGCGGTTGCACACAATTGCCTCTAATTTTCCCAAGTGTTTCGTCGAAGCCTGCATAAGCGCGCAAGGTTTTGCCCATAACTACGGCTTATCCTTGTAGTTACTGCGGTCCTGCTCGCACAGGAGTGCCGGCGGCCTGCACCCGAAGAAGCTGCACAATAACAAATGGCTGATGCCACTGCTCTAAGACTGCTGACGCTGGACGGGCCGACGCTGTCGTTTGTCGCCGCCTGTATTGCTGCGCTTTTGGGACTGTTTCTGATTTCCGCTTGGCTGCAGCAACGCAATATCCGCGCGCTGGCCTGGTGGGGTTCGGCCTACCTGATCGGCGCCGCCTCGATCGCGTTCTGGGGCGCACCGACGCCGTGGGTCCGGTTGCCGCCCGAACTCTCGGAAGCGCTGATGTTCGTGGCCTGCGGCATGATCTGGAACGGCGTGCGGCTGTTCCACTGCCGGCGGCTCTGGCCGGTCGCTGTCTTTGCCGGCGCCATCGTGTGGCTGATCGCGTGCCAAGTGCCCGGCATGGAGGAAGGCAGCACCGCCCGTATCGCCTTTGGCGCGATCGTGGTCGCGATCTACACTTTCGTTATCGCGTTCGAGCTGTGGCGCGAGCGGCGCAAGTCGCTCCATTCGCGTGCCGCGGCCATCGTGGTGCCGTGCCTGCATGCGGCGATTTTCCTGCTGCCGCTGGCAATCAAAGCGTTTTTGCCGGACGTCTTTGCCACCGGCTGGCAGACTGTGCTGGCGCTGGAAACGATCATCTACGCGGTCGGCACCGCTTTTATCGTGCTGCTGATGGTCAAGGATCACCACGTCCATTTCTATCGCAAGGTCGCGACCACCGATCATCTCACCGGCTTGCTCAATCGCGGCGCCTTCCTCGCTGCCGCCAACGAGATGCACGCGCGCCAGGGCGCGCACGGCGAGCCGGTGACGTTGCTGATGTTCGATCTCGATCACTTCAAATCGATCAACGACCGCTTCGGCCATAGCGTCGGCGATAGCGCCTTGCGGGTGTTTGCCGGCGTGGCGTCCAGCAGCATCCGCGCCAGCGACCTGGTCGGCCGGCTGGGCGGCGAGGAGTTCGCGGCGCTCATACCTGAATCGACCGAAGGGGCCTTGATGGTGGCCGAGCGCCTGCGTGCGGCATTCGAAGCCGCCGGCGCTACCATCGACGGTCACGCGATGGGCGCGACGGTGAGCATCGGCGTGGCGACGTCGTATCGGACGGTGCCGGATCTCGATGCCCTGATCTTGCGTGCCGATGCCGCATTGTATGCCGCCAAACATGGCGGGCGTAACCGATTCCACGTCGCCGACGACGAGCCTGGCAGCGAACAGGCCCGCCAGGCCGCGGCCGCCCGTAATGCGCTTGGCGGTGAGCCGGGCACGATCAAACGTAGACTGGCCGCGCGCCGGGCGCGTCGCTCCAATCCGGCGGTAGCCGGAGAGGGCGCAACAGGTCGTTTACTATCTTCCCGCTAAGATGCGCGGATGTCAGGTCTATCCAATAACGCCCACGCCGCCGATCTTGTCGCCCTCGAAGCCTACGCCGCGCGCGCTGGCGCAGCGATGGCATGCGTCTATTCGTCATCGGCGGAATTCGATGCCGCGCTGATCGCGGAACGCCGCGCCGCCGGCGTCTATGGGCCAAGACGCCATCGCCGCCATTGGCTCGCGACCGTGGCCGGGATTGCGGCCGGGCTCACCGTCATTATCCTGCTGATCGTCTAAGCGCGAACACGCGCATCGCATCTGCCGCGCAAACGAAAACGGGCGCCCCAAAGGAGGCGCCCGAAGTCGTTCTTGCGATGGAGGCTTTAGGCTGCGGCCGCCTTGGCAGTCGGGACTTCGCTGATCGTCTTCAGGATCTGAGAGGCGATGGCGTAGGGGTCCCCTTGCGAGTTCGGGCGGCGATCTTCCAGATAGCCCTTGTAGGCGTCGCCCTTGACGAAGGAGTGCGGCACGCGGATCGAGGCCCCGCGGTCGGCAACGCCATAGCTGAACTTGTTCCACGGCGCCGTCTCGTGCTTGCCGGTCAGACGCTTGTCGTTGTCCGGCCCGTAAACCGCAATGTGGTCCATGAGATTTGCGTCAAAGGCCGCCATCAACGCCTCAAAGTAGGCCTTGCCTCCGACCGTACGCATATACTCGGTCGAGAAGTTGGCGTGCATGCCCGAGCCGTTCCAGTCGGTGTCGCCGAGCGGTTTGCAGTGATACTCGATGTCGATGCCGTAGCTTTCGGTGAGACGCTGCAACAGGTAGCGAGCCATCCACATTTCGTCGGCGGCTTTCTTGGAGCCCTTGCCGAAGATCTGGAATTCCCACTGGCCCTTCGCCACTTCGGCGTTGATGCCTTCGTGGTTGATGCCGGCGAACAGGCAGAGGTCGAGATGCTTCTCGACGATCTCACGCGCGACCGGACCGACATTGCTGTAGCCGACGCCGGTGTAATACGGGCCCTGCGGCGCCGGATAGCCAGCGGTCGGGAAGCCGAGCGGCCGGCCGTCCTTGTACATGAAGTATTCCTGCTCGAAGCCGAACCAGGCGCCGGCATCGTCGAGAATGGTGGCGCGCTTGTTGGTCGAATGCGGCGTGACGCCATCCGGCATCATGACTTCGCACATCACCAGAACGCCGTTGGTGCGCGCGCCGTCCGGATAAACCGCGACCGGCTTGAGCACGCAGTCCGAGCTTCGGCCTTCCGCCTGCATGGTCGAGGAGCCGTCGAAGCCCCACAGCGGAAGTTGTTCGAGTGTCGGGAGTGAGTCGAATTCCTTGATCTGAGTCTTGCCACGCAAGTTCGGGACCGGCGTGTATCCGTCGAGCCATATGTACTCGAGCTTATACTTTGTCATGCGGTTCTCTCGTTTAAGCTGATGACGCGAAGTGGAGTTCAAGCTTCGGCCGCCAACGGCACCCGGCCGCCAACTGCTTGAGGCTTGGTAAGCACAAAATATGCCAAATGACGCAGGAACAAAGTTCCAGCCACGGCATTGAAATAGCAGGTCATTTCGGTGGTTATTGGTAGTGGACGATGGCGGTCGAGGCGTGCCGGGTTATACGGCAGAAAAGGTGCCTGCCTAGAATCTAGTCATACGATTATTTGATGTGCGGATTTACGCGGAATCAATATCGGAAGCGTTATATGGCGCATAAGCGCTTCCTCACCGCAGTCACGAGGAGACCCGAAATGGCGGCAAATGTCTCGCAAGGCACGGCCCAGATTTTCACGTTTCCGCCGCGCGGCCGATTTGCGGTCGGACACGATGCGGCACAGATCAAGGGCGCAGCAATCCTCACATCGTCGCCGGCTGTGTTAGCCGCGTTGAGCGGCGCCTGGTATCACGACGAAGCAATTCGCGACGCCGATCAGCCGCGGAAGAACTAGCGCGCGCCGACCTGGCGGTAGCTTCGGCGTCACACGCCGAAGATCGACCAACCGAGCCGCTTGGTCAGCGCTTCAAGCGCAACGCGGCCGAGATGCGAATTGCCGGCGGCGTCCAGGCCCGGCGACCCGACCGCGATCGAGGCCTTGCCCGGCGCAATGGCTAGAATGCCGCCGCCGACGCCGCTCTTGCCCGGCAGACCCACCCGATAAGCAAATTCGCCGGAGCCATCATAATGGCCGCACGTCATCATCAATGCATTGATGCGGCGCGCACGCTCGGGCTGCACTACCGACATGTCGGTCGATGGGTTGCGGCCGTTATGGGCGAGAAAACGTCCGGCCATCGCCAGTTGCCGGCACGACATGGCGATGGCGCACTGGTGGAAGTAGACGCCGAGCGTCAGGTCCACTGGATTTTCCAGCACGCCGAACGACTTCATGTAGTTGGCAAGGGCGACATTGCGGAACCCGGTGCGCTGCTCGGAAGCCGCGACCGCTTCGTCGATCGTGACCGATTGATCGTCCGCCAGGAAGCGAATGAAGCGCAGGATTTCGCCCAGTGCCTCGCGCGGCTGATGTCCGGACAAAATCAGATCGGTGACGGCGATGGCGCCGGCGTTGATGAAGGGGTTTCGCGGAATACCCTTTTCGTATTCGAGTTGGACGATGGAGTTGAAGGCACTACCGGACGGCTCGCGGCCGACGCGCTGCCACAGCCAGTCGCCGGCTTTGCCCAGCGCCAGCGTCAGCGTGAAAACTTTCGACACGCTTTGGATGGAAAACGGCGTGTCGCTGTCGCCGGCGGCAGCGATATTGCCATCGGCGTCGATCACCGCGATGCCGAAGGCGTTGGGATCGACCCGCGCCAATTCCGGAATGTAATGCGCGACTTCGCCGCGATCGGTGCGAAGCCGCATTTCGTCGGCGATTTCTCGAACGACAAGATCAATGTTGTGCACAGCGTTGCTCGTCTTCCTTGGCGAGCACTTTCATAAGCCAGATTTGCGAAGACGGCATGCTCATTCTTCGGCCACGGCACGTAACACAAGGGGCCGTGGGGCTTGTGTCGCAACAGCGTCGTCGGACCCGGCGCCGAATGGCAGCCGTTATGCCACCACCTCATCCTCCTCCAAGGTCGGCAGGCGAGCCGGCAGCAGCAAGCTGAGCCGCGTGCCATGGTCCAAGGCCTCAATGTTCAATTTGCCGTTGAGCTGCTGCGCGCGCCGCCGCATGTTGGTCAGACCGTTGCCGCCGCTGGCTTCAAGGAAGGGGTGGCCGTCGTTCTCCAGCGTAATCGCCACCATGCCGTCCATTGCACCGCCCCTGATTTTGATCTTGCGCGCCGGCCCGTGCTTAAGCGCGTTGGTGATGGCTTCCTGCAAAATGCGGAGAACGGCCAGCGCATTGCCCGGCGTCACGCCCGACACTTCGGGCAGACCTGCGATCGACCAATCCAACTCGATGCCGAGACGCTGCAGTTGCGGAACCAGACGTTCGCGTAGATTGGCCAGCGCCACCGGCAATTCCTGGTCGCCGAGGTCGAGCGAATAGATCACCAGCCGCAAGTCGCTCAGCGCTTCGCGCGCGGCTTGCTCGGTCGATTTGTCGCCGGTCTTTTCCGACAAGGCGATGATTGACGCCAGGTGCCCGCTGATGCCGTCGTGCAGATCGTGTGTCAGACGCTGACGCTCGTGCTCGCGCACGCGGTGCGTTGTCGTCTCGCGGACCCGACGCGTCGTTTCAGCCTGTTCGCGACTATGCAAGGCGGCAAGCTCGGCCTCCCTCTCGGCCAGCTTGACGTTGAGGGTCTCATTGGCGCGGTCAAGCTGATCGAGGCTGGTGCCCATTCGACGCGCCAAAACGATTGTGATGAAAGTATAAAATACCGGTCGGGCATAAGGCGACAGCAAATTAAATCCGTTCGCGGGCAGGGTTGCCGTTACATAGGCGTCCCTGGTGACATACCATGTCAGGAGAAGCGCCGCCGGCAGGATCAGCCGCGCATCGGTGCTGCGCCGTCGCAATGCGGCCCAGGCGATCAGCGTGGTGCCCACGATCAAGAAAATAACCGTGGAGGCCCCGCCGGCCACGCCGATGACGATTCTTGACATCGGTGTGTCCATGATAGCCGCAGGCAGCAACGCGCAGGTCGCGGCGATCGCAGCGATGCGCAGCGACCTTGGCGGTCTTACTTCGACGAGCGCTAGCGCAACTCCGATATACACTATGGCCATCGCGGGCGTCGCGATCGCGAAAAACAATATGAAGCGCTGCACCGATGGCTGCCAGCCCAACATCATGCCGAAAACAAAAAACAAATTGAGGACGCTGAAGGCGGCAAACCATGAAAACAACGGGTCGTTCGGCCGGAAGAAATACATAAATAACAATATGAATGCGAGTAAGACCTGCGCCGCGAGCGCCATGATTTTTAGTTGATTGTATAAATAAAACTGCGTCTTAAAGGCCGGGGCGAGGTCTGCCGAGAGGCCGACATAGATGGGAGAAAAATAGGCCGGTACCGCAAACGGGCCGGCATCGGCAGCCATAGTCAGTGTGTTTTTGCCAACGACCAGGCGCGATGCGGGTAATCTGACCAGAGCGGAGTTGCTGATAAACGCGCCCGACCAGATCGTATGAGCGTCGCTATCGTAAAATGCCGCGCCGTTGAGCGCCAACACAATGTGCCGGTTGAACGATTGCACGAACGCGAACAGGTCGTCTGGCGGAATTGCGGATAAATCGAATTCGAATTGGTAGCGCGCCGACGTTGAGTTGCCGCTGGCGCGAAGATAGATCGCATCCGGCATTGTCACTGCGTGCACTTCGCCATTGTCGGCGACAAAGGTTGCGCGATCCAGGACGATGGCGTTTTGAGGCTTGGGAAGGCTCAACATATCCGGCGCAAAAGCGGCGGCCAGGGTGGCGAGTGTCAGCGCGGCCCACCCGATATGGCGTAGCCAAGCCCCAGCTAAAATCCGCTGCGTGCCGCTGCGCCAGCTTTTGCAAGACGTCGACCCCATACCCGAATCCCGACGTGTCATTCAATCTAAAAAGCTTACGTCTTTCAGGCTCTGACAAAAAGGGCGCCCCGCTGTGGGGCGCCCTCTGAAGTTATACCGCAAAAGCGATGTTTGGAGGAATCCTTAAGCCGAATAGTACATCTCGTATTCGACCGGATGCGGCGTGTGCTCGAAGCGGATCACTTCCGTCATCTTCAACTCGATGTAGCTGTCGATGAAGTCGTCATCGAACACGCCGCCGGCCTTCAGGTACTCGCGATCCTTGTCGAGACTCATGAGCGCCTCGCGCAGCGAGCCGCAGACTGTCGGGATCTTCTTCAGTTCCGCCGGCGGCAGATCGTAGAGGTCCTTGTCCATGGCGGCGCCCGGATCGAGCTTGTGCTTGATGCCGTCGAGGCCGGCCATCAGCATCGCGGCGAAGGCCAGATAGGGATTGGCGAGCGGATCAGGGAAGCGAACTTCGACGCGCTTGGCCTTCGGGTTGGTGGTGTAGGGGATGCGGCATGACGCCGAGCGATTGCGCGCCGAGTAGGCGAGCAGCACCGGCGCCTCGAAGCCCGGCACCAGACGCTTGTAGGAGTTGGTGGTCGGGTTGGTGAACGCATTGATCGCCTTGGCGTGCTTGATGATGCCGCCGATGAAATACAGGCACATGTCCGAGAGACCCGCATAGCCGTTGCCGGCGAACAGCGGGTTGCCCTTGTCCCAGATCGACAGATGCGTGTGCATCCCCGAGCCGTTATCTTCCTTGATCGGCTTGGGCATGA
>CAIRGJ010000053.1 GCA_903878085.1 uncultured Hyphomicrobiales bacterium
AGCTCGGATCGCCTTCTTGATGTAGTCGTCATGCAAATGCCCATAGTGTTTTTCCACCATTAGGGTGTTCGCGTGCCCGAGGTTGCGAGCAACCACCATCAACGGCATCTCGTTCATGACGGCAAGTGATGCCCAAGTGTGTCTCAACTGGTGAAACCCAATTGGCGGGGCGATCTTCGCCCGCTTGCACGCTTCCCGCATGGGCCTTGCCTGCATTGATTTTCTCCAAGGGCTACCGTCCGCCCGTTGGAACATCAAATCGCCCGCACTGCGCCCAGCGGTCAGTTGCTCAAACAATTCAACACCCTCTCCATTCAACACAACGTCGCGCGATTTACCGGATTTGCTTTCACGAATGTAGATTTTGCCACGCTGAAAGTCGCGGACCTCGAGGGCACACAACTCGCCATAGCGGCAGCCGGTAGTAAGTGCTGCGCGAACTAACTGACGGAAGCCCGAAGCGGCATCGGCTACGTTTATGAGCCGTTTGCACTCCGCGACTGCCAAAAAACCCGGCCGCGCGGCAGCGACCTTCTCAAAAGGCTCGACGTCTTGCCATTGTGTGGGGTCAAGCGTGACGCCTTCCTTGCGCGCTGGGGCGATGGCCGCGTTCAAGGCAGCCTTGAGCACTCCCAACACGCGGTTCACTGTTGCTCGGCGCGCGCGCTGCTCATCCTTAGTAACTGGCGCAGCCTTGAACTTCTGCTTCTCACCCGCCCGGGTCCGCAGCCGTGCCGGTTGCTTAGCCAAGGTGTTACGCCAGTCGGTGATCTCATCGCTTGTTAGATCGGTGAGCCTGATCCTGCCCAGTGAGGGCAAGATAAACTGGGTGGCGGTCCGCTCGGCATCGGCAGCAGTGGCCTCCCGGTCTGATCGCACTTCCGCGATGTATGCGGCCATGGCATCGGCGACGGTCTTACCCTGCCCTTTGCCGCGCCTTTGACGGGCTTGCTTGTGCGCAAGGGCCGCCCGCTGGGCATCAGCGAAGGTCAGTACGTCGACGTCGTCCCCCGCGTCTTGGAAGTCGTCAGCGAGCCCGAGAGGCGCAATGTGGTACCGCTCGGCGCCAAGGTAGTGCCGAACGAGCCATTGGCCCGGCAGGTCCTTGCGCTTGCGTCGATATCCCAAATGCAATTTGCCGGGCACCAATGTTTTGAAATGAGGCTTCTGGCCGACGTGCAGCCGGTCGCGCGCGGCGCGGGTTTCCAGCCTTGAGTCGCGTACGGTGCGTGGCATTTCGGTGTCCCCATCAAAACGGCGGTAACAGCATTTAGATATTTGTTTGGACCAAATATGCGCCCTAGTTTTTCCAAGTTTCCCAAGGTTATGCTAGGCTATAATATAGCATTTTATAGGGCTTTTTGAAACTTTGGCAAACTTGAAAATGCTATAACGCCCCCCTTTCACGGCGGTAACAGGGGTTCGAATCCCCTAGGGCGCGCCACTTCACGCGGCTGTGAGTTAGCCACCGTCATGGCAGCCATGCGCAGGATTGCTGCGCCGCACGCGTTATTTAACGTAGAAATTATAGGCTGACCGAGTCGTGGCGGGATACACCTACGCCGTCCTGCAACCGGCTCGATTAAAGGAGCGTCAGGCCATGATGATGAACAGACAGACTGTGGTGGCTTCGCTGCGGCGCGACGTGTCGTTCGTCGGCAATGCCGTGGTTGTCGTGGTGTTCGTTGGATTTGCCGCCCTGGCGATCGCCGCGACCGTGTTCGACCTGGTGTCGATCCATCATTAGCCGCCGCCGTTAAGTCGCCTGCGGCGGATAGAGATGCCGCCCGCCATTGAAATCCTCGACCACATCGCCGCCGCCTTCCCGCGCGCGCTCGATATAATTCGGGCCGATCGGCGATTTGCCGTGACCGTTCGGAATGTCGAGCACGTAAGCCGGCTGGCATAGGCCCGACAGCCGGCCGCGCAGGCCGCGCATCAGTTCCTGCCCGGTGGAGATATCCGTGCGCAGGTGCGCGGTGCCGGGCGCCAGATCGCCGTGGTGCAGGTAATACGGCTTGATCCGGCATTCGACCAAAGCCCGCATCAGATCGGCCATTGCCTCCGCAGTGTCGTTGACGCCTTTGAGCAGCACCGACTGCGCCAGCAGCGGCATGCCGGCATCGGCGAGCCGCGCGCAGGCCGCGCGCGCGTCGGCCGAGAGTTCGCGCGCATGATTGACGTGCACGGCGACATAAGTCGGCTTGCCCCTGATCTTGAGCGCGCGCACCAACTCAGGCGTCACGCGCGCCGGATCAGCAATCGGCACGCGGGTGTGGATGCGCACGACCTTGACGTGATCGATCGCGCCCAGCGCTTTCATCACCGCGCGCAAACGGCGCGGCGACAGCACCAGCGGATCGCCGCCGGTCAGGATCACTTCCCAGATTTCATGGTGGCCGCGAATGTAATCGAGCGCGGCTTCAAGCGCGGCCGGCGATAGCGCGTTGGCCTTGTCAGGGCCGACCATTTCGCGGCGGAAACAGAACCGGCAATAGACCGCGCATATAGGTGTGAGTTTCAACAATATGCGGTCGGGATAACGATGCACGATGCCTTCGACCGGGCTGTGCGCGTCGTCGCCGATCGGATCGAGCAGTTCCTCGGGACGGCGGTCGAGTTCCGCTTCGCTCGGCACAAATTGGCGGGCGATCGGATCGTGCGGGTCGTTGCGATCGATCAGCGCCGCCAGCGCCGGCGGCAGCGCCACGGCATAGCGCTCGGCGACCTGCTCGAGCGCGGCGCGATCTTGCAACGGCGCGAAGCCGTGGTCGCAAATCTGTGCTGCGGTTCGAAGTGTTGTGTCCATTACAGATCTCCACCGTCCGCCACCGGCGTCCATATCACCTGCTCGATGTGTTGCGCGCCGCTGGCCAGCATCGCCAGCCGGTCGAAACCCAGCGCGATACCCGACGCTTGCGGCATTTCTGCGAGGGCGCTTAGAAAATCCTCGTCGACCGGATAACGCTCGCCGTGAATGCGCTGCTTCTCGTCCATCGCCGCTTCGAAACGCGCGCGCTGCTCGGCAGCGTCGGTGAGTTCGCCGAAGGCGTTGCCGAGTTCGACGCCGCAGGCGTAGAGCTCGAAACGTTCGGCGACTTTGTCGCTGCCGGGTTTCGCCCGCGCCAGCGCCGCCAGCGGCAATGGATATTCGTAAAGGATGGTGGCGCGGCCGATGCCGAGATGCGGATCAACGCGCTCGGCGAGAATGCGGCTGAAGATGTCGCCCCAGGTGTCGTCATCGGCAATCCTGATGCCGGCTTTGACCGCGGCTGCCGCCAGCGCATCGCGGTCGCCCTCGCCGCCTTTGACCGTCGCCAGCAGATCGACGCCGGCATGCCGCGCGAAGGCCTCCGCCACGGTGACGCGCTCCGGCGCGAGATAGGGATCCACGGTCTTGCCGCGAAACGAAAACGCTTTGGTGCCGGCGGCGCGCGCCGCTTCGGCGAGCAGCGCCGCGCAATCGTCCATCAGCGTCTCGTAAGGCTCGTTGGCGCGGTACCATTCCAGCATGGTGAACTCGGGGTGATGCAGCGCGCCGCGCTCGCGGTTGCGGAACACGCGGGCGAAATCGTAAATGCGGGTCTCGCCCGCGGCCAAAAGCTTCTTGCAGGCGAATTCCGGCGAGGTGCGTAGATACAGCTGCCGCCGCTCGCCACCCGGCCCGATCAATTCGGTGCCAAAAGCATGCAGATGGGTCTCGTTGCCGGGCGAAACCTGGAGGGTCGCGGTCTCGACCTCGGTGAAACCGGCTGTCTCGAACCAGGCCCGCACCGCTTTGGCGATGGCGCCGCGCGCCTTCAGATAGGGCCTGCGGGCCGCATGCCGCCCGGGCAGCCAAAAAGGCGTGGTTTGGCGCACATTTACCTCAACAAAACAGCTGGCCGGAAAGGCTGGCATCGCCCGAGAAGATCGCTATGGTGCGGCCCGAAACCCGTTCCCAGATCAAGGATACTCGTCGTGAAGGTCATCGCTAGCCAAATCCGCAAAGGCAACATCGTCGATCTCGACGGCAAGTTGTGTGTCGTGCTGAACGCGGAAAGTTTTCATCCCGGCAAGGGCACGCCGACCACCCAGATCGATATGCGCCGGATTTCCGACGGCGTGAAGACCCAGATGCGATACAAGACGACCGACCAGGTCGAGCGCGCCCATGTCGAAGAAGTCGAATATTCCTACCTCTATAAGGACGCCGACGGCTTCCATTTCATGAACGACCAGACCTACGACCAGGTCTCGCTGCAAGACGACATCGTCGGCGACATGGCCGCCTATCTTCAGGAAGGCATGAAGGTCCAGCTCGCCATCCACGAGGGCCTGCCGATCTCGATCGAAATTCCGGCCAAGATAACGCTGGAAATCACCGAGACGGAACCGGCGATGAAGGGCCAGACCGCGTCGGGCTCGTTCAAGCCGGCGATCCTGTCGAACGGCGTACGCACCATGGTGCCGACCCACATCACCGCAGGTACCCGCGTCGTGGTGATGACGCTGGACGGCGCTTACGTCGAGCGCGCGAAGGATTGAGTTTTTTCTGTCGTCCCGGCCAAGCGAGCATCAGCGAGCGCGAGCCGGGACCCATACTCCGTGTCCTATCGTGAGGCAGCGGCGTATGGGTCCCCGCCTGCGCGGGGACGACAACGAAAACTTTCGCGCACCCCATCAATTATAATTTCAAACAGCCTTAGCCAACGCTCCGCCGCCCGTATTCTTTGCGGCGCCGGGTACGCCGTCGTTCCTTGCCTTCCCTCGCAATAGCGAGGGAAATGGAGCGCCGAGCGGCGCATCCTTCTTAAGTCTCCACGCTTTCGCGTGGGCACCCTCTGGCGGAGGGTGCGCGCCTCTCGGCGCTCCATCACGGCGTCTGACGGCGTCCGGTCCGCGCTTTCGGCCAGTCTCCCGAAGGACACGCCGTCAGCGAGCTCCTCGCGGGGCACCCTAGTGTGCCCGGGCGGGGTCCGGCGCCGCCCGGGAG
>CAIRGJ010000054.1 GCA_903878085.1 uncultured Hyphomicrobiales bacterium
CGCCGAGAGGCGCCCGCGTTCTCCAAAAGGGAACGCGGCTACTGCAAGACTGGTGCGCCGCTCGGTGCTCCATCCCCTCGGCTTTTTCCGAGGGGGACGAAAGGGAAGACGGCGTACCCCGCGCCGCAAAGAACAGGGGCGCACAAGTGCGTCCTGTTGGAATACGGGCGATGACGCATGGCCACTTTCTTCACCTCCCCCTGGAGGGGGGAGGTCGACAGCCGGAGCGAAGCGACGGCTGGCGGGAGGGGGTGAACGCGAACGAAGTATCACCCCACCCCGATTGCACTTCGCGCAATCGACCCTCCCCCTCCAGGGGAGGGTGAAGAAGAAGCGCCGCAAAGAATACGGGCGATGACGCTTGCCCGCTTGACCGGCGCGCCATTGGCAGTGATTTTGCATCTAACCTTCCGAACAGGACTTTCCCGCATGGCCGCTTCCCTCGACGATTTCATCGCAGCCGCGGCGGCAGCCCTCGATCTGCCGCTGGAGCCGGCCTGGCAACCCGCGATCAAGGCCAATCTCGAGGTCAGCCTGCGGCTCGCCAATCTGGTCGCCGAGTTCGACTTGCCGGACGCGGCCGAGCCCGCTCCGATCTTCAAGGCTTGACGCAATGGCCGACGATTTGAGTTGGGCAACATCTTCCGCCATCGCCAAGGCGGTCGCCTCGGGCGCGGCGACGGCATCGAGCGTCACCGAAGCGACGCTCGCCCGCATCGCCAGGCTAAACCCCACGCTCAACGCCTTCACCACGGTCACGGCGGAGCGCGCGCGGGCGCGGGCCAAAGCCATCGATGCCGCCGACAAGTCTAAGCTGCCGCTGGCCGGCGTGCCCTTCGCGGTGAAGAATCTTTTCGACATCGCAGGCATCCCGACCGTCGCCGGCTCCAAGATCAACCGCGCGCATGCGCCGGCGAAAAAAGATTCCCCGCTCATTGCTCGATTGGAGGCGGCGGGCGCCGTGCTGGTCGGCGCGCTCAACATGGGCGAATACGCCTACGATTTCACCGGCGAGAACCTGCACGACGGCCCATCGCGCAATCCGCACGACATCACGCGCATGAGCGGCGGCTCGTCCGGCGGATCGGGCAGCGCGGTCGGCGGCGGCCTGGTGCCGCTGGCGCTCGGGTCCGATACGAATGGGTCCACAAGAGTGCCGTCGTCGCTGTGCGGCATTTTCGGCCTGAAGCCGACTTATGGACGGCTGACGCGCGCCAACTCTTTTCCCTTCGTCGCCAGCCTCGATCATCTCGGACCCTTCGCGCGCTCGGCGCGCGATTTGGCGTTGAGCTACGACGCGATGCAGGGCTTCGACGCCGAAGACGCGGCCTGCGTCGATCGCGGCGTCGAGCCGGCGTTGCCGCTTATCGACAAAGGCATCAGCGGACTGCGCATCGCCAGCGCCGGCGGTTATTTCCGCAAGGGCGCATCGCCGGAAGCGCTATCGGCACTCGACAGCGTCGCCAAGGCGCTCAATGTGCGCACTGAGGTTGAAATTCCCGAAGCGGCGAGGGCGCGCGCCGCGGCTTACGTCATCACCACCACCGAAGGCGCGGCGCTGCATCTCGATCGCCTGCGCCAGCAGGCCAACGACTTCGACCCGGCGGTGCGCGACCGGCTGATCGCCGGCGCCATGGTGCCGGCGACGCTGGTCGTGAAGGCGCAGAACTTTCGCCGCTGGTATCGCGACCGCGTGCTGGAATTGTTCAAGGATTGCGACGCGATTCTCGCCCCCGCCACCCCGGTCACCGCGCCCAAGCTCGGCCAGGTCAACTTCATGCTCGACGGCGTCGAACTACCCGTGCGCGCCAATATGGGCATCTACACGCAGCCGATCTCGTTCATCGGTCTGCCGGTGGTGGCGGTGCCGGTGCCGGGGAAGCCGCTGCCGATCGCGGTGCAGATCATTTGCGCGCCGTGGCGCGAAGACGTCGCCTTGCGCATTGCGCAGGCGCTGGAACAGATGGGCGTCTGCGTGGCGCCAAGACCAAATCTCTAGGGAGTGAACACAATGGAAGTCGACCTGCCGGAGGTCGTGGCCGAAGTGCGCGCCGCCTTCGATGCTTACGAAGTAGCCTTGGTGAATAACGACGTCGATGCGCTCAACGCGATGTTCCGCGACGATCCGCGCACCATCCGCTACGGCGCCGGCGAAAATCTCTACGGCTATTCGGAAATCAAATCGTTCCGCGTCGCGCGCTCGCCGGTCGGCCTCGGCCGCACCATTTCAAAAACGGTGATTACGACTTACGGCCGCGAATTCGCGGTGGCCTCGACGTTGTACGAGCGGCCTTCCGCTGCCGGCAAGATCGGCCGCCAGATGCAGACCTGGGTGAAATTCCCCGAAGGCTGGCGCGTCGTCGCCGCCCACGTCAGCCTGATCGATCCGCCGAAGACTTGATCTACTTTCCCCGGACGCGGTGCAACACGAAGCTTAGCGGAGTGTTGCACCGCAGATCCGGGGCCTTTCCAAATTCCGGAGTTCGTAACGATCCCGGTTCTGCAGTCCACCGCTTCGCGCTGCGCTGCGCCCGGGACAAACAAAAACGCCGCGGCCCGAAAGCCGCGGCGTGATTTACGAAAAGGAGTGACTTACTCGACGCTTACGCCGCTGGCCTTGATCGGCGCTTCCCATTTCTTGATTTCGTCGGCGGTGAACTTGGCGAGATAGGCCGAGCTCTGCCGGTCGGGCGCGACGATCATGGCGCCGAGGCCTTGCAGGCGCTCTTTGACCGACGGCGTGTTCATCGCTTCGACCGCGACGTCGTGCAGCTTCTTGACGACATCGGCCGGCGCGCCCTTCGGTAGATAGATCGCGTTCCAGGTATAGGCCTGCACGTCGAGGCCCTGTTCGCGCGTGGTCTGTAAGTTCGGCAGCACCGGCGAGCGATCCGCGGTCATGATCGCCAATGCGCGCACCGTGCCGCCGTCGATCTGCGCCTTGGCGGTCGAGACGATCTCGCACAGGAAGTCGATGCGGCCGGCGACCAGATCCTGCATCGCAGGTCCCGTGCCTTTGTAGGGCACATGGGTGATGTCGGTGCCCATCGCGGTATTGAGCACGACGCAGCCGAGATGCGTGGCGGAGCCGGCGCCAGCCGAGCCGAACTGCATCTTGCTCTGGTTCGCCTTGGAATAGGCAACGAATTCCTGGAGGTTCTGCGCCGGCAGGTCCTTGCGCACCAGGAGCGCGATCGGCACGTCGGCGATCAGCACCACCGGGGTGAAATCGGTGATCGCGTTGTAGAGCGGCTTTTTATACAGCGTCTGGCCCTGCGCGTGGGTGCCGACGGTGCCGAGCGTCATGGTGTAGCCATCGGGCGTGGCGTCGGCGCCGCGTTTGGAACCGCTCATGCCGCCTGCGCCGCCGACGTTTTCGACGATCACGGTGTGGCCCATGATTTCGCCCATGCGCTGCGCCATGATGCGGCCGAGCACGTCGGTCGGACCGCCGGCGGCGAACGGAATGATCATGGTCAGGGTACGGTTGGGAAACTGCGCGTGGGCGGCGCCGGTCAGCGCCAGCAGTATTGCCAGCGCGGCGCTATAGATTGTTCTTTTCATGGTGTTTCCTCCAAATGAAGAGGAAAACACATACGCTTCGTGTGAGTCAGGTCAAGCTGCAGCGCACGCGTCAGCCGGCTTCGACCACCTCTTCAGGGAACTGGTGCAGCCGGTCGCCCGGACCGTTACCGCCGATGATGTAATTGTCGCACAGCCAGTTCAGATAGCCGGCGTGGATATAAGTCGGGTGCACGACGATATTCATGTCCTTTTCGATCGCCATCGGCTCGTCGTTGCGCACCAGCGGCCGCTCGACCAGGTCGTAGCCCTGGCCGTGGCAATAGAGTCGCGCTTCCATCGGCCGGCCGTTCTTGCGCATGAAAGCGTTGAAGCCGTCCCAGACGTCCTTCGACGGCGTGCCCGGCTTGAGCAGGTCGAGCGTGACCTTGCGTGCTTCCATGACGAAGGCGAGTTCGTCCTTCATTTCCTGCGGCACCTTCACGCCGACGACGCAGGAGCGGCCGAGCTCGGTGTACATGCCGCCCGGTCCGTTGTCCTCGACCAGCAAAGCGATCTGGTCGCCTTTCTCGATGACGCGGTTCTGCAAATGCTTGTTGGCGAATTTCGACGGCGTGCCGAGCGGCATCGAGGCGCAAAGGTAGATGCCGTTCTCGCTGCCGTGCGACACGCTGTACTGCTGCGCAATCGCCGCGACTTCGGTGTCGCGCATGCCGGGCTTGGCGGCGGCGAAGGCGGCGCGCATGGCGCCGTCCTGCATCGCTGCGGCGCGCTTGATCAGCTCCATCTCCTCGGCGCTCTTAATGACCTTGATGCGGTCGACCATGTCGGAGGCATCGACATAACGCGCCTTTGGGAAGCTGCGCTTGACGTAATCGAGCATCGCGTAGGACATCTGATAGGTGCCGACATAGCCGATAGTGCCGTTGCGGAACGGCTCCAGCGCCTTGGCGGCAAGCTCGGGGTCGTAATCTTTGGTGTAATGCGCCGAGGCGTAGCTCGGCGTCGTCATGATGCGCTTGACGCCGCGCCAGTTGACGTCGCCTTGCGCCGTGGTCTCGTTGCTGCCAAACGGGCCCTGGCAGACGACGGACATTTCATCGTCACGGGGAAAAATCACGGTGTTGGGATAGCCGTTGGTCGCCGGCATATCCGTAAAGTAACGGACGTAACCGCCCATGTGATCGTTGTTGTTCTGCATCAACAGCACGTCGATCTTGGCGTCGGCCATCGCGGCGCGCACCAGCTTCCAGCGGCGCTCCAGTTCGGCGGTCGAGATCGGGGCGTTCAGTCGTTCCGACAAAGCCATAACTCAGTCTCCCCAAGATGCGGGTTTGTGCACGATGTTGATCATGCTTTTGAGATCGTTATTGAGAAACTTTTCCATATTGCCGGCAATGGTCGGCATGGCGCGGTCTTCGTAGCCGTGCGAATAGCCGCCGAGATGCGGAAAGATCGTGATGTTCTTGGCTTTCCACAGCGGATTGTCGGGCGGCAGCGGTTCCTGCGAGAACACGTCGAGGGCCGCGCCCGCGATCTGGCCGTTCTCGAGGGCGGCGATCAAGGCCGGCTCGTCGACCACGCCGCCGCGCGCGACATTGACCAGATAAGCGGTGGGCTTCATGGCGACGAAGACTTTGTCGTTGATGATGCCGCGGGTTTCCGGCGTCAGCGGCGCCAGCGCCACCAGATAATCGAGCTCACCGGCCAGCATGGTCAGTTCATTGCGCGGCGCGACGCGGTCGAAACCCAGTGTGCTGCGCGGGCTGCCGGAAAACCCGATCACGGTCATGCCGAAGGCCTTGCAGATCGGCGCCAGATATTCCGCGATCAGGCCGACGCCGAGAATGCCGACGGTCTTGCCTTCGAGCAGTTGCGACGGCCAGCGTTCCCAGGCGCTGCGCTCCTGCGCGCGTGCCGAACGCGGCAGGTCGCGCGCCAGCGACAGCATGTAGGCGATGGTGGCTTCCGACACCGGCGCACCGTGGATGCCGCGCACATTGGTGACGACCACTTCTTTGCCGAGCGAGGGCAGGTCGACGATGTTGTCGACCCCGGTGCCGAGCGCCTGGATCCATTTCAGCTTGGGCGCGTCGCGCACCACATGGTCGGCCATCGGCGGCGAAAAGCACAGCAGCACCTCGGTGTCGGCGATATAGGGGCCGATATCGTTATGGTGGCCGACGACGTTGATGGTCAGTTGCGGAAACCGCTCCAGCAGCATGGCCTTGTAACGGGCCCGCATGGCTTCCTGGACTTCGGAGAGGATCAGAATGTTTGTCATGGCGGGCTGGTATAGAGGGAAACGCATTCCGGGCAAATGCCGATCCGTCCCGGTGGCCCGCATCGCGGGCCTGCGTTAGAATTCCGCGGGGCTGCCATTACGAAAGACATCGCTATGCCAATCGATTTGAGCGCCGTGGACTAGGTTTATGTCGGGGTGCTGGCGGTCTTCGCCTTTTTCGCCACCGTGGTCGGCAATCTGCTGTCCTTCAACCACCGCGGGCTCGCGGCGCTGCTGGCGGCGGCGACTTTTGCGGCCCTGTTCGTGGCCTGGACCTATTATCCGCACGGCCTGCCACTGCCGATCCGGCTCGCGCCTTGACCTTGCTTGACCTTTTCTATCGGCCATAGTCCATGTAAAGCTATTGTTGGCTGGAGAATTGGGCAGGAGTTCATGAAAAAAGTATATCCCGACGCGAAATCGGCCTTGGCCGGCGTGGTCAAGGACGGCATCACCGTCATGGCCGGCGGCTTCGGCCTTTGCGGCATGCCGTCGACGCTGATCGCGGCGCTCCGCGATTCCGGCGTGAAAAACCTGACATGCGTCTCTAACAATGCCGGCATCGACGGCGCGGGACTCGGCCTGCTGCTGGAGACGCGCCAGATCAAGAAAATGATCGCGTCCTATGTCGGCGAGAACAAATTGTTCGCGCAGCAATATCTGGCCGGCGATCTCGAGATCGAATTCAACCCACAGGGCACCATGGCCGAGCGTATCCGGGCCGGCGGCGCCGGCATCGCGGCCTTCTTCACCAAGACCGGCGTCGGCACCCTGATCGCCGAAGGCAAGGAAGAGCGCGAGTTCAACGGCCAGCGCTACATCATGGAGACCGGGCTTTTGGCCGACGTCTCGCTGGTGCATGCCTGGAAAGGCGACACCGAAGGCAACCTCGTCTACCGCAAGACCGCGCGGAACTTTAATCCGATGATGGCGACGGCGGGCAAGATCACCATCGCCGAAGTCGAACATCTGGTGGAGCCGGGCGAACTCGACGGCGACGCCATCATCACGCCGGGCGTTTTCGTCCAGCGCATCATTCACACGACTGCCGAGAAGCGGATCGAGCAGCGCACCGTGCGCAAGCGCACGCCGGCGCCCGCTTTTGGCACAGGGGGAGAAGTCTAATGCCCTGGACTCGCGATCAGATGGCGGAGCGCGCCGCCAAGGAACTGCGCGACGGCTTCTACGTCAATCTCGGCATCGGCATTCCGACGCTGGTGTCGAACTACATTCCCGACGGCATGAGCGTGCAGCTGCAAAGCGAGAACGGCATGCTCGGCTTCGGCCCGTTCCCTTACGAGGGCGACGAAGACCCGGACCTGATCAATGCCGGCAAGCAGACCGTCACCGAGCTGGCGACCACCAGCTATTTCTCCTCGGCCGATTCATTCGCGATGATCCGCGGCGGTCACATCGACATCGCGCTGTTGGGCGCCATGCAGGTGGCGGAGAACGGCGATCTCGCCAACTGGATGATCCCCGGTAAGATGGTCAAGGGCATGGGCGGCGCCATGGATCTGGTGGCCGGCGTCAAGAAAGTCGTCGTCATCATGGAGCATTCGGCCAAGGCCAAGGACGGCACGGTCGAGGCCAAGCTGCTGCATAAGTGCACGTTGCCGCTTACGGGTGCGGGCGTCATCGACATGGTGATCACCGATCTGGCGGTGTTTACCATCGACAAGGTCAAAGGCGGCATGACGCTGATCGAACTCGCGCCCGGCGTGACGGTCGATGAGGTCAAGCAGAAGACTGAGGCCGGCTTCGCTATCGACGCCAAGCTGAAGCACTAGCCGCGCTACGGCTTCAAGCGGATCAGTCGCTTGCCGAGGTTCTCGCCGCGGTAAAGTTCGGCGATGGCGCCGGGACAATGCTCGATGCCATCGACGATGTCTTCGCGATAGCGCAGGCTGCCGTCGCGCACCCATGCGGCGAGGCGTGCGATCGCTTCCTCGTAGCGGTGCAGGTAATCGAAGATCAGGAAGCCCTGCATCCGCGCGCGCTTGACCAGAAGGTGCCGTTCGACCCGCGGTCCGCTCGGCGGTGGGTTCCAACTTGGAATCGACGCGGTACCGCAAATCACCACGCGCGCCTTGGCCGCGAGTTGGGCCATCACCGCATCGCTGATGGCGCCGGCGGTATTGTCGAAATAGACATCGATGCCGCGCGGACACGCCGCCGCCAAAGCCTCGGCGACGTCGCCGGCCTTGTAATCGATCGCCGCGTCGTAGCCGAATTCGCCGGTGCAGAGCTTGACCTTCTCGGGGCCGCCGGTGATGCCGACGGTGCGGCAGCCGGAGAGCTTGGCGATCTGCCCGACGGCGGAGCCAACCGCACCGGCGGCTGTCGAGACGACAACGGTGTCGCCCGCGCGCGGTTGGCCCGCCTCGATCAATCCGAAGTAAGCCGTGATGCCGTTGAGGCCGAGGACGCCGAGCGAAAGCGACAGCGGCAGGTCGGTCTCCGTCACCTTGCGGGTAACGTTGCTGCCGTCGGAGACGGCGTAGTCCTGCCAGCCGAGCATGCCCATGACATGCTCACCCTCGGCAAAACCAGGATGGCGCGACGCAACGACCGTGCCGGCCGAGAACGAGCGCATCACCTCGCCGATGCCGACCGGATCGGAATAATTGGCGACGGCTGAGACCCAGCCGCGCATCGCCGGCTCGACCGACAGGAATTCGTTGCGGACGATGAACTCGCGGTCGCGCAAAGCAGGGACCGGCGTCTCGACGATCTCGAAATGCTCGGCCTGCGGAATGCCGCTGGGCCGGGATTTCAGACGGACCTGGCGGTTGCTTTGCGGGATCATGCTTGCGGCCTACAGCCCCTCGACGCTGACCAGACGCGCCGAACTGCAGGCGTCGCGGATATGCTTGAGGCCCTGATAGGTCGGGCCGTTGTAGAAGCCTTCCCACGCTGCGACGGTGGGGAATTCCAAGAGGACGATGCGGCGCGGTTGCCAGTCGCCTTCGTAGACTTTGTGGGCGCCGCCGCGCGCCAGATATTTGGCGCCGGCCTGTTCCAAAGCGGGCTTCACGCCGGCCATGAATTCCTGATACTTCGCCGGATCGCGGATATCGACGTCGAAAATAACGTAAGCGCTCATAAGTCCCCCTCCGAAAAAATCGAGACGGAACTTAAACCGCTGCCGAAGGCTTTGCCAACTCCGACTTCTCGCGCGCGATATAATCGCCGGCGCCGAGCTTGCCGGTGAGCTTGCCGTCGCGCACCACGAATTGGCCGCGCACCATGGTCGACACCGGCCAGCCAGTGACCGCGATGCCTTCGTAGGGCGTATAGTCGCAGCCGCCGTGCATCAGCTTTTGCGAAATGGTTTCTTGCCGCTTCGGGTCCCAGATCGCGATGTCGGCGTCGCAGCCGACGGCGATAGTGCCTTTCTTTGGATAAAGCCCGTAGGTCTTGGCGTGATTGGTCGCGGTCAGCGCGACGAATTCGTTCAGCGTGATGCGGCCTTTGGAAACGCCTTCGGAAAACAAGATCGGCAGCCGCGTCTCGATGCCGGGAATGCCGTTCGGCACCCAGCGGAAACTGGTCTTGCCCTTGGGCAATAATTTGCCCTGCGGATCGTCGTACTTGAATGGGCAGTGGTCCGACGAGAACAGCGAGAAGATGCCCTGCTGCAAACCTTCCCAGCAAGCCGCCTGGCTGGCCTTGTCGCGCGGCGGCGGCGAGCAGACATACTTCGCGCCCTCCATATTGAGGCCGTCGAGGTCTTGCTCCGTTAGCATCAGATATTGTGGGCAGGTCTCGCCGTAGATCTTGAGGCCGCGGCGGCGGGCGCGGGCGATCTCGTCCATCGCCTCGCGGTTCGACACGTGCACGATCATGATCGGCACGTCGATCAATTCGGCGAGCGATATCGCGCGGTGGGTCGCTTCGCGTTCGACCGCGATCGGCCGCGAGACGCCGTGATATTTGGTTCCGGTTTTGCCCGCCTGCTCCAGCCGGTCGGTGAGGAAACGGATGGCGTCGTAGTTCTCGGCATGCACCATCACCAGCGCGCCGGTTTCGCGCGCCACGCTCATCACCTTGAGCATCTCCATGTCGGACAGCGCCAGACCCTCATAGGTCATGAACACCTTGAACGAAGTGTAACCGTCATTGACCAGCGCCGGCAGTTCCTGGCCGAGCACGCTGTCGGTGGCGTCGGCAATGATGAGATGGAACGAGACGTCGACGTAACACTGGCCGTCGGCCTTGGCGTGATACTGCTTCACGACTTCGCGCAGGCTCTCGCCCTTCTGCTGCATGGCGAAGGGCAGCACCATGGTGTTGCCGCCGAACGCCGCCGAGCGCGTCGCGGAGGCGAAATCGTCCGCCATTACGATGCCCGGGCCGGACGGCTGGGCGATATGGACGTGGCTGTCGATGCCGCCCGGCAGCACCAAAAGGCCGCTGGCGTCCACGATCTCGCCGGCGTTGCCGAGATCGGCGCCCAAGGCTGTGATCTTGCCGCCGCTGATGCCGACGTCGCAGGAAAACGTGTCGGACGCGGTTGCGATCGTGCCGCCGCGGATAATGGTGTCGAAATTCATAGTCTCTTTTAACATTTTTGCTTCGTACCGCCAGTGACTTTGCCCCTGCAAGGCGGCGGCAAGGGTTGATTTAGGCAGGCTTTCGGCGACATGGTCGCGTTGCCGCAACCTGCGTCGGACGGACTAAAAGCATGCATAAAATTGAGGCGCTGGAAGCACGGATCGATACGCTGGAAACGCGGCTCGCGCACCAGGACCGGATGCTGGAGGATCTCAATGCCACCATCACGGATCAGTGGAAGCAGATCGAAATGCTGATCCGTCAGGCCAAGCGGCTGGACGAACAACTCCAGGATGTCCGCGATAGCGCAGGCTCGCCCGGCGAACAGGAGCCGCCGCCGCACTACTGATCTTTCGCAGGCTGAGCCGGTTGCAAGCCTGCGGTCAGAACCGCTACAGGATCACGGCAAAGAAACGGGGAGGGACGACCAATGCTTTCCAATGCCGATCGCAGCAAAGCGGCCGATATTCTCATGGCGGCGCAAAAGGAACGCAAACAGGCGGTCCAGCTGTCGGTGACCTTTCCCGGCATCACCATCGAGGATTCCTATGCGATCTCGACCGAGGTCGCGAACCGCAAGATCGCGGCCGGCGCCAAGCTGATCGGCCACAAAGTGGGCCTGACCTCCAAGGCGATGCAGCGTTCGTCGATGATCGATGAGCCGGATTTCGGCTTCATCCTCGACGACCAGATGATCGCCGACGGCGCCAAGGTGAAGCACGCCGATTACTGCAAACCGCGGGTCGAGGTCGAACTGGCTTTCGTCATGGGCAAGCGGCTGCTCGGCCCGGGCATTGGGCTCGCTGACGTGTTGCGCGCCACCGAATATGTCATCCCGGCGATCGAGATCGTCGACGCCCGCATTCAGGATCAGCGCAAGATTTTCGACACCGTCGCAGACAACGGCGCCGCGGCCGGCATCGCGCTCGGCGGCCGTCCGGTCGGACCATTGGACGTCGATCTGCGCTGGGTCGGCGGCATCATGTACCGCAACTCCGAAATCGAGGAGACGGGCTTGGCGGCCGGCGTGCTCGGCCACCCGGCGCTCGGCGTCGCCTGGCTCGCCAACAAGCTCGGTACCGTCGGCACCGCGCTGGAGCCCGGCCACATCGTGCTCGCCGGCTCGTTCACCCGCGTGGTGTTCGCGCAAAAAGGCGATACGCTGCATGCCGACTTCGGCCCGCTCGGCGGCATCGCCATTCAGTTCATCTAGGGAAAGCGGCAGCCATGCAACGCAACGCCTTCAAGCACAATCTCGCCGCCGGCAAACTCCAGATCGGTCTGTGGTCGAGCCTGTGCAGCAATATCGCGGCCGAGATCATCGGCGACAGTGGCTTCGACTGGATGCTGCTCGACACCGAGCATTCGCCGAACGAGATTCCCAATCTGCTTGGCCAGTTGCAGGCGATGCAGGGCGGCCCGACGACGCCGATCATCCGCCCGGCCTGGAACGATGCGGTGCTGGCCAAGCGCTGCCTCGACATCGGCGCGCAGTCGCTGCTGTTTCCCTACGTGCAGAACGCCGAGGAAGCCCGCGCCGCGGTCGCCTCGACGCGCTATCCGCCGCACGGCATTCGCGGCGTCTCGGTCGCCGCGCGCGCCAGCCGCTATGGCCGCACCCCCGGCTATCTCGGCAAGGCTAACGATGAAATCTGCGTGCTGGTGCAGGTCGAAACCCGCGCCGCGCTGAGCGAACTCGAAGCCATCGCCGAAGTCCCCGGTATCGATGGCGTGTTCATCGGCCCGTCCGATCTCGCCGCCTCGCTCGGCCATCTCGGCAATCCGCAGCACCCGGACGTACAAAAGGCGATCAAGGACGCGGTCGACCGGCTCACGAAGGTCGGCAAGCCGGCCGGCATGCTGACCGGCAACGAGGAAGAGGCTAGGCGCTACATCGACTGGGGCTATCTGTTCGTCGCGGTCGGCGCCGACGTCGGTCTGCTCGCCAAGAACGCTGACGCGCTGTGCAAGCGGTTTAAGCCATAATCCGCCGTACCGGGGCGCGCGTCCCGGGTTTGGCGAGCAAGACCTTGCGCTAGATCAAAGCGCGGCCTCCTTAATCTCCCAATAGTTGCGATGGGAACCAAGGGAGGCCATTTATGGCGGCACAAGCCGAACCGCTTCACGACATCGCGCATCTGGGCAGCGTTGAATTATTCACGCCGGTGCTGGACAAAAGTCTCTGGTACTTTCGTGATCTGCTCGGCATGGAGCCGGTGCATGAGGCGGGGCCGTCGATTTATCTTCGCGGCTACGGCGATTACGCCACCAGCACGCTGAAGCTCACCAAAGCGGCGACGAACGGTGTCGGTTGCGTGTCGTGGCGCACCACCAGCCCGCAGGCGCTGGAGCGGCGCGCCAAGGTCATCGGCGAGGCGGGCCTCGGCATCGGCTGGACCAATGGCGATTTCGGGCGCGGACGCTCGTACCGTTTTCACGATCCCGACGGCCACGTCATGGAAATCTATTACGAGGAAGAGAAATTCGTCGCGCCCCCGGAACTGCATTCCACGCTCAAGAATCTGCCGCAGAAGTACACCGGCCGCGGGGTCTGCGTGCGGCGCATCGATCATCTGGCGCTGCTCGCCAAGGACGTCGAGGCCAACCGCAAATTCTCCCAGGAACTGCTCGGCTTCCAGTTGCGTGAGCAGGTGCGCTACGACCAGGGCAAGACCGAGATCGGCTCCTGGATGAGCCCGACCGCGGTGCATCACGAACTCGCTTACGTGGTGGATGTGAAGGGCGCGCACGGGCGGTTGCATCACTTCTCGCTGTGGGTGGACAATCGCGACGACGTCATGCGCGCCGCCGACCTCTTCACCGAGAACGGCATCTTCATCGAGGCCGGGCCGTCCAAGCACAACAATTCGCAGGGCTTCTATCTGTACACCTACGAACCGGGCGGCAATCGCGTGGAAATCTATTCCGGCAGCTTCCTGGTGTTTGCGCCCGACTGGGAGCCGGTGACTTGGAACGAGGAAGAGCGCGGCACCGGCACCTATTGGGGTGCGACGCTGCCCGACAGTTTCATCCAATACGCCACGCCGAATGTCGAAGGCGCGGGCGCCGATCCCGTCAAGGCGCCGGAATTTCCGGTGTTCTTTTAAGAGCTGTCATCAAGCGGTCCGCAAGGCCGTCAATCCCGCGGCTGGAATGCCTCAACCATGGGCAGTTCCAGTCGCAAAGTCTTATTTGCAACATGCGATTTATGTGGAATACCAGAACCTTATAAACTCTTGCCGTCATGTGAAAACATGCCGAGAATAAGAGTGGTGGGGAACGCCGTGTGATGAGTGATGACTTGATCCTCGAGACCGAGGATCTGACCAAGGAATTTGCCGGATTTACCGCCGTCAATGGCGTTAGCCTGCGCGTCAAGCGTGGAACGATCCACGCGTTGATCGGCCCCAACGGCGCCGGCAAGACCACCTGCTTCAATCTGCTCACCAAATTCCTCAGCCCGACCCGCGGCCGCATTCTGTTCAAGGGCCAGGACATCACCACGTTGCAGCCGGCCGACGTGGCGCGGCTCGGCCTGGTCCGCTCGTTTCAGATATCGGCGGTGTTCCCGCATATGAGCGTGCTGGAAAACGTGCGCATCGCGTTGCAGCGCGCCCGCGGCGGCTCGTTCGATTTCTGGCGCTCGGCCTCGACGCTCAACGACCTCAACGGCCGGGCGATGGAACTGATCGAGGACGTCGGCCTGACGTCTTTCGCCGACTGGGCGGCGGTTGAGTTGCCCTATGGCCGCAAGCGCGCGCTCGAAATCGCCACCACGCTGGCGCTCGATCCGGAAATGTTGCTGCTCGACGAGCCGACCGCCGGCATGGGCCACGAGGACATCGATCGCATAGCGCAGCTGATCAAACGCGTCGCCGCCGACCGCACCGTGCTGATGGTCGAGCATAATCTGTCGGTGGTATCCGATCTGTCCCACACCATCACCGTGCTGACGCGCGGCCGCGTTTTGGCCGAGGGCGATTACGAGACGGTGTCGAAAAATCCGGAAGTGCGCGAAGCCTATATGGGGACGGGACATGCTTGACGTCACCGCGCCCTTGCTCGCGATCAAGGACCTGCAAGCCTGGTACGGCGAATCGCACATTCTGCACGGCGTGAATTTCGACGTTCGCGAAGGCGAGGTCGTGACGCTGCTCGGCCGTAACGGCGCCGGCAAGACCACGACGTTGAAATCGATCATGGGCATGGTCGGCCAGCGCTCCGGCTCGGTGCGCTTCGAAGGCCGCGAATTGATCGGCAGCGCCGCCAATCAGATCGCGCGCGCCGGTATTGCGATCTGTCCCGAGGAACGCGGGATTTTCGCCAGCCTCAGCGTCGAGGAAAATCTGCTGCTGCCGCCGGTGGTCAAAGCGGGCGGGCTTTCGCTCAATCAAATCTTCGAACTGTTTCCGAACCTGAAGGAACGGCTCGGCTCCAGCCAGGGCACCAAACTGTCCGGCGGCGAACAGCAGATGCTTGCGATCGGCCGCATTTTGCGCACCGGCGCCAGACTTCTCCTGCTCGACGAGCCGACCGAGGGCCTCGCGCCCGTCATCATCCAGCAGATCGGCAAGACCATCCGTGCGCTGAAAGAGCAGGGCTTCACCATTCTGCTGGTGGAACAGAATTTTCGCTTCGCCTCGACCGTCGCGGATCGCTACTACGTCATGGAACATGGGCGTATCATCGACCAGTTCGCCAATGCCGAACTGGATGCCAATGTGGAGAAGCTGCACGACTATCTAGGGGTTTGAGACAGGCGATCGGCAATCAATAAGCCGAAATGTTGGAAACAAAAGCAGGGAGGGAATTCGCAATGAACAAGACAATCAGTCTTGCGGCCTTGGCCGCCATCTTCGCTTGCGGTACTGCCGCTGCCCAGCAAATCAACGTCAAGGTCGGGGTGCTGACCGACATGTCGAGCCTTTATGCCGACGTTACCGGACCCGGCTCGGTTACTGCGGCAAAAATGGCGGCAGCCGACTTCATGAAGGATCATCCCAACGTGAAGGTCGAGGTCGTCGGCGGCGATCACCAGAACAAAGCCGATGTCGGCACCAACATCGCCAACCAGTGGTACGACGTCGACAAGGTCGACATCATCATCGACGTGCCGAACTCGGGCGTCGCGCTCGCCATCAGCGAAGTCAGCCGGCAGAAGAACAAGGTGTTTGTCGGCTCGGGCCCGGCGTCGTCGGACCTCACCGGCGCCAAGTGCAGCCCCAATACCGTGCACTGGACCTATGACACCTGGATGCTGGCCAACGGCACCGGCAAGGCGATCGTGAAGACCGGCGGCGACACCTGGTTCTTCCTCACCTCGGACTATGCTTTCGGCCATGCGCTGGAGCGCGACACCGCCGCGGTGGTGGAAGCCAACGGCGGCAAGGTGCTCGGCAAGGTGCGCCATCCGATCAACACCAACGACTTCTCGTCGTTCCTGCTGCAGGCGCAGGCGTCAAAGGCCAAGGTGATCGGGCTCGCCAATGCCGGCGGCGACACCATCAACTCGATCAAGCAGGCGGCCGAGTTCGGCATCGTCAAGGGCGGCCAGAGCCTCGCCGGCTTGCTGGTCTTCGCCAGCGACATCAACGCGCTGGGTCTGCAGGCCGCGCAGGGCCTGATCTTCACCGAGACCTGGTATTGGGACCAGAACGACAATAACCGCGCCTGGACCAAGCGTTGGATGGCCGAGCGCAAGACCACCGACAAGGTGCCGACCATGAACCAGGCCGGGGTCTATGCCGGCACGCTGCATTATCTCAAGGCGGTTGCCGCGCTGAAAAGCGCCGCCGATGGCAAGGCCGTCGTGGCCGAGATGAAGAAAGAGCCGACCGACGATCCGCTGTTCGGCAAAGGCACCATCCGCGCCGACGGCCGCAAGATTCACCCGGCCTATCTGTTTGAGGTGAAGAAGCCGTCGGAATCGAAATATTTCGGCGACTTCTACAAAGTCCGCGCCACTATTCCCGCCGATCAGGCATTCCGCCCGCTCAAAGACGGCGGTTGTCCGCTGGTGAGCGGTTAACGTTCGACGAACTGTGTGACTTAACAAGAAGGAAGCGTGCAATGAAGAAAGTTCTAGGGATGGCGGCACTCGCCGCCGTGCTCGGCTGCGGCGTCGCCAATGCCCAGCAAATCGATGTGAAGATCGGCGTGCTCAGCGACATGTCGAGCCTCTACGCCGACATCGGCGGCCCGGGCTCGGTCGCGGCGGCCAAGCTCGCCATCGCCGACTTCGCCAAGACCAATCCCAATGTCAAAGTTGAGTTGATCAGCGGCGACCACCAGAACAAGCCGGACGTCGGCTCGCAGATCGCCAACCAGTGGTTCGATGTCGACAAGGTCGACATGATCATCGACACGCCGAACTCGGGTGTGGCGCTCGCGGTCAGCCAGATCGCCAGCCAGAAGAACAAGCTGTTCATCGTGTCCGGCGCCGCCGCTTCGACCCTGACCGGCGAGAAGTGCAACGCCAACACCATCCACTGGACCTACGACACCTGGATGCTCGCCAACGGTACCGGCAAGGCGATGGTGAAGACCGGTGGCGATACCTGGTTCTTCCTCACCGCCGATTATGCCTTCGGTCACGCGCTCGAAACCGACACCATTGCGGTGGTCGAGAAAAACGGCGGCAAGGTGCTCGGCAAGGTGCGCCACCCGCTCAACACCAACGACTTCTCGTCGTTCCTGCTGCAGGCACAGTCGTCCAAGGCCAAGGTCATCGGTCTGGCGAACGCCGGCGGCGACACCATCAACTCGATCAAGCAGGCGGCGGAATTCGGCATCGTCAAGGGCGGCCAGAGTCTGGCCGGTCTGCTGGTGTTTGCCAGCGACGTCAACGCTCTCGGCCTTGCGACCGCGCAAGGTCTGGCGCTGACCGAGACCTGGTACTGGGACCAGAACGATGCCAACCGCGCCTGGACCAAGCGCTGGCAGGCCGAGCGTAACGCGCCCGGCAAGTTCCCGACCATGATCCACGCCGGCGTCTACAGCGGCATTCTGCATTACCTGAAAGCCCGCGCGGCGATGGGCGGCAGCCCGGACGGCAAGGCGGTCACGGCGAAGATGAAGGAAATGCCAACGGACGATCCGCTGTTCGGCAAGGGTTCGATCCGCGCCGACGGTCGCAAGATCCACCCGGCCTATCTGTACGAAGTGAAGAAGCCGGCTGACTCCAAATATCCCGGCGACTTCTACAACGTACGCGCCACCATTCCGGCGAACGAAGCCTTCCGTCCGCTCAGCGAAGGCAAGTGCCCGCTGGTCAGCGGCTAACCTGACAACAGTCGCACGGGGGCGGGTTCAGCGAGCCCGCCCCCTGCAACGACACGGATGATCGATGTTTGAGATCTGCCTGCCTGTCATTCTCGGGGGAAAATGCATCCCCTCGACTGCGCTGTTTGGCCAGCTCCTGATCGGGCTGATCAACGGCTCGTTCTATGCGTTGCTGAGCCTCGGGCTGGCCGTGATCTTCGGCATGCTCAACATCATCAATTTCAGCCACGGCGCCCAATACATGATGGGCGCTTTCGCGGCTTATCTGTTGCTGCAGTTTTCCGGAATGAACTATTGGGTGGCGCTGATCGTCGCGCCCATTCTGGTCGGCGTCACTGGCGTCCTCATCGAGCGGTTGCTGCTGCAATGGCTGTACAAGCTCGACCACCTTTACGGCCTGCTGCTTACCTTCGGCCTGGCGCTGATCATCGAGGGTGTCGCGCGGCATTATTTCGGCTCCGCCGGTCTGCCTTATACCGTGCCAGAATCGCTGCAAGGCGGGCGCAATCTCGGCTTCATGTTCCTGCCCAATTATCGCGCCTGGGTCATCGTCGCCTCGGCCACCGTCTGCTTCGCGACTTGGTTCGTCATCGAGCGCACGCGGCTTGGCGCTTATTTGCGCGCCGCCACCGAGAATCCGGCGCTGGTACGCGCCTTCGGCATCAACGTGCCGCGCATGATCACGCTGACTTACGGCTTCGGCGTGGCGCTGGCCGCGTTCGCCGGCGTGATGGCGGCGCCGATCTATAACGTGTCGCCGCAGATGGGCTCCGAACTGATCATCGTGGTGTTTGCGGTGGTGGTGATTGGCGGCATGGGCTCGATCCTGGGCGCCATCCTCACCGGCTTCGGACTCGGCGTCGTCGAAGGCCTTACCAAAGTGTTCTTTCCGGAAGCGTCGAACACGGTGATCTTCGTCATCATGGCGATCGTGCTGCTGGTGCGGCCGGCGGGCCTGTTCGGACGGAGAGCGTGATGGAACAGCGCGTCGCCGAACCGGTCGAAAGCCCGATTGCCGCGCCGCCCTCGGCGGCACGCAGCAATGCCGCGACCATTCTCTTTGTGATCATGGTCGCCGGCCTGGTGGTCGCGCCGTTCGTGACCTATCCGCTGTTCCTGATGCAGGTGATGTGCTTTGCGCTGTTCGCCTGCGCCTTCAATCTGCTGATCGGCTATGTCGGCCTGCTGTCGTTTGGCCATGCGCTGTATTTCGGCTGGGGCAGCTACCTGTCGGCTTATGCCGCCAAGGCCTGGGGCTTGACGCCGGAACTGGCGATCCTCGCCGGCACGGCAACGGCGGCATTGCTCGGGCTGCTGGCCGGTTCGCTCGCGATCCGCCGCCAGGGCATCTACTTCGCCATGATCACCCTGGCGCTGGCGCAGATGATGTTCTTCTTCGCGCTGCAGGCGAAATTCACCGGCGGCGAGGATGGCATCCAGGCGGTGCCGCGCGGCCATCTGTTCGGCTTGATCGATCTGAAAAACGAAATGGCGATGTACGTCGTCGTGCTGGTGATCTTCCTCGCCGGCTTCCTGTCGATCTATCGCATCGTGCATTCGCCGTTTGGCGAAGTGCTCAAGGCAATTCGCGAGAACGAGCAGCGCGCGATTTCGCTCGGCTACAAGACCGACCGCTACAAGCTGGTCGCCTTCGTGCTGTCGGCGACGTTGGCGGGCGCGGCCGGCGCCACCAAGGCGATCGTGCTGCAATTGGCGTCGCTCACCGACGTTAACTGGCCGATGTCGGGCGAGGTGGTGCTGATGACCCTGGTCGGCGGCCTCGGCACCATCTTCGGGCCGATCGTCGGCTCCTTCGTGATCCTGGTCATGCAGTACAAGCTCGCCGCGCTGGGCGAGTGGGTGCTGGTGATTCAGGGCGTGATTTTTGTGGCCTGCGTGCTGTTGTTCCGCCGCGGCGTTATTGGCGAACTGGCGCACAAATTGCGAATTCGGCTTTAGGGGATCGCTAGCCTCTTTGAATCATTAGCGAATCAGCTTACATTGTTCGAGTTATCCACACTGTGCGTAGGCGTCATTTGTGCAACTGACGGTCGTCATCGATTCATAATGGATCGGGCGTTTGACGATTCGGCTCTCGCCTCGGACCATCTATGCCAGCCGTGCAAGGCGGACTCCGCCTTAACCAGATCTCTCAGAAATGGCGCGATCTCGCTGATCGCCGGCTTGCCTACTTCACCGAGCTGTATCGCAGCGGGCGGTGGCAGCACTACTACACGCCGGAAGAGTTCGCCGAGCGCATGCGCGACGTGGTCAAGGCGGCCAAGGTCTGGAGCAATCTGGCCGATCGGGCGCTGTCGGACCAGATTTTGTCCGAGCAAATGCCGCAGCGTGACGACAAGTTTCGTTCCGCCGCATGATCCGAACCGCCGGCTTTGCCGCTTTAGTGGCGCTCGTCGCGGCCATGACGCCCGCCGCCGCCCAAGACCTCAAACAGGGTGAGACGCTGCTGACGCGCGATTGCGGGCGCTGCCACGCCGTCGGCCGCACCGGCAGCAGTCCGGACAAGGCCGCCGTGGCGTTTCGCGCCCTTGGCAAGCGCTATCCGATCGAATCCCTGGAGGAGGCCCTGGGCGAGGGCCTCATGTCCGGGCACCCTGATATGCCGGAACTCAAGTTTGACGCCGACGAGGTCGGTG
The DNA here is from genome assembly GCA_903878085.1 of uncultured Hyphomicrobiales bacterium. Classification (GTDB taxonomy): domain Bacteria; phylum Pseudomonadota; class Alphaproteobacteria; order Rhizobiales; family Xanthobacteraceae; genus Pseudolabrys. Next base: position 20,302 of record CAIRGJ010000054.1, read on the forward strand.
CCATTATTGCCTATCTGAAGTCCATCCAGCAGCCTTAGGCGTTCCGCCAGCGGCTCCCACATCGAGTTGGTACATTCCCATGAGTCAATCATCATGAGCAGTGCGCTGTTTTCACCTTACAAACTGGCAGGCCTGGAGCTTGCCAACCGCATCGTCGTATCGCCGATGTGCCAGTACTCAGCCGACGACGGCTGCGCCAATGACTGGCACCTGATGCATCTCGGCATGCTGGCCAATTCCGGCGCCGCGCTGGTGGTGGTGGAGGCGACCCACGTCGAGCGCTCCGCCCGCATCACCCACGGCTGCGTGGGGCTGTATTCCGACGACAACGAAGCCGCTCTGGCGCGCGTGATTTCGCAGTGCCGCCGCGCCGGCACCGCCAAGTTCGGTATCCAGATCGCGCATGCCGGCCGCAAGGCGTCGGCGCAGAAGCCCTGGGAGGGCGGCGGCTCGCTCCGGACCGGCCAGGATCCCTGGGAGACCATTGCGGCGTCGCCGATCCCGTTCGGCGACGGCTGGCATGCGCCGCACGAGGCGACCGAAGCCGACCTGAACCGCGTCCGCGATGCCTTCGTGTCATCGTTCCAGCGTGCGGTGCGCATCGGTTTCGAGGAAGTCGAGCTGCACATGGCGCACGGCTATCTGATGCATGGCTTCATGTCGCCTTTGTCCAACAAGCGCACCGATCAATATGGCGGTTCGTTCGAGAACCGCATGCGGTTTCCGCTGTCGGTGGCCCGCGCGGTGCGCGCGGTGGTGCCGAAGAATGTCGTGCTTGGCGCACGCATCACCGGCAGCGATTGGCGCGAGGGCGGGCTCACCCCGGACGACGCCGTCGCCATTGCCAAGCTGCTCAAGGCCGAGGGTATCGACTTCATCTGCGTGTCGTCGGGCGGCGTCGCCGGCGGCATCCACAATCCGACCGAGCCTGGCTTCAACGTGCCGATCGCGGCGCGCGTGAAGAAAGAGGCCGGCATTCCGGTTCGCGCGGTCGGGCTGATCGTGAAGCCCGAGCATGCCGAAGAGATCGTGGCCAAAGGCGAAGCCGACATGGTGGCGATGGCGCGTTGCTTCCTCGACGACCCGCATTGGGGCTGGCACGCCGCCAAGGCGCTCGGCGCCGACGTGGCGCGGCCTGTGCAATATGCCCGCGCCGGGCCCAAGCTTTGGGCGCCCGCGGCCGCCAAGGGCTGACAAGCGGACGGCGTGGAAATCCCCGTCAATTCCCGGCGTGGCGATAGCCGTAGGCCTGCGCCAGCGCGCCGGGATCGGCGCCAAAGAAATAGCGCAGCCGCAACGACCACATCAGCAGCACGGTGCGAAAGACGCCATGCTTGCGCCAGCGCCGCGGCGACGTGGTGACGCGCGCGCGCAAACAAAGCGGGCGGCCCAGGCGTTTGAGCCGCGCCGACATTGCAATGTCTTCCATCAGCGCGATGGCCGGATAACCGCCAGCGGCCTCGAAGGCCGCGCGGGTCACGAACATCGCCTGATCGCCGGTGGCGATCCCCGTCAGGCGCGACCGCCCGTTCATCGTCAAGGAGATCAGGCCGAACGGCCCGCCGCCCTCGATGCGAATGTCGAAGCGGCCCCAGAGGCAGCCGGTGCGGGCGAGACCGTCCAATATCAGCCGGTCGGCGTCAGCGGGAAGCTGCGTATCGGCATGCAGGAACAGCAAGACTTCGCCCTGCGCGGTCGCAGCCCCGGTATTCATCTGCAACGCGCGGCCGCGTGGCGCGGTAATCACATGATCGGCGAGGGCGCGCGCGATGTCGGGCGTGCCGTCTTTGCTGCCGCCGTCGGCGATGATCACCTCGACGCCGCGTGCCCGCAAAGGCGCCAATGCCGTGAGCGCGGCGACGATCCCCGCAGCCTCGTCGAGCACCGGCATGACGATAGAGAGCGTCGGCGCGGCGGCGTTCATTCCGCCGCCTCTTTCAGGGCGCCGCCGCAGCTCGAGCCCTGGCCGGCGGTACAGCCGTAGCAATGGCCGGCAACGCGGATGTTGCGGCCGGCGATCTCCGCGTCGAGCAGGTCCGACAGATGCACGCGCCCGCCAGCGCCATCTCCCAGCGGCAGATCGAGCATCTGATTGAAGTCGCAGTCATAGACAAAGCCACGCCAATCGACCGAGATCAGGTTGCGGCACATCACGCCGTCGAGATTGGCGTCCAGATGCGCGTGCTGCAGCAGATCGAGATAACCCTCGAATTCGCCGTTAGTCACCAGCGTCGAGCCGAAGCGCTGGATCGGCATGTTCGCCAGCACGAACAGTTGGTTGAACACGATGCCATGGTTGGCGCCGAGAATACGTTTGTAGTCGTCCTCAAGCGCCACTTGCGCTGGCGGCAGCGACGGCCCTTGCGGGTTATAGACGAGGTTGAGCGGCAGCTTTGGATCGCGGCCGTAGCCGAACGCATTGAGCTTCTTTAGGCCGCGGACCGAGGCGTCGAACACGCCTTTGCCGCGCTGGCGTTCGACATTGTCTTGGAGATAACACGGCATTGAGGCGACGACTTCGACGTTGTTAGCAGCGAGAAACCCCGCGAGGTCTTCCTGGCCCGGCTGCTCCAGAATCGTGAGGTTGCAGCGGTCCATCACCTTGACGCCGAGTCTGCGGGCCCCGATCACTAAATGCCGGAAATGCGCGTTGAGTTCGGGCGCGCCGCCGGTGATGTCGAGCGTCGCGATCCGCCGGCGTTCGATAAACTGCAGGACCAGGTCGGCGACGTCGCCGGTCATTTCCTCAGGTCGCGTCGGTCCGGCATTGACGTGGCAATGGAAGCACGACTGGTTGCAGCGATAGCCGACATTAACCTGCAACGTGTCGAGCGTCCCGCGCTTGATCGCGGGAAACGAAATCTTGTCGAGCAGCGGCAGCATATCGCGCATGGGCCAAGTCTCTCTGAGTGCCCTGTCAACTTGCCATGCGGCACGGCCGCGCGTCACGCCACATCGGCGTGAGGTCGTCGTGCGCTATTTCGCCAGTGCGCTGCCGATCGGGGCTTCGATGCCGATGCGTCCGAAGCCCGGCAGCTTCAGCGCCGGATGGCGCAGGTCGAGGCCAGCGACCAGCCCGAGCAAATTGACTTCGAGGCCCTCCGCCCAGGCCAGCTTGATGCCGGCAAAGCCGTTCAGGTTCACCTCGACGCCGGTGCCGCTGTCGGTCAGCCCGGCATAAAGGCCCGGGCGGAAATCGCGGCCAACCGCGTTCGGCGGCAGCGCCACGCCGAGTTCCGGCACGGCGCGCAGCACCGTGGCGGTGAAGCTGTTGCTGTTGGGGCCCGGCCAGATGCGGTAGTCGCCGGCGCGGCTATAGGTGTAGTCGCGCACGGCGGCTTCGATCTTGGGGATCATGCCTTCGGCGTCCGGCCCGGATACGTCGGCGATCGCCACCGGTATGTTGCCGTACCAGCGGCCGTCGGCCGGCCAGCCATTGGTGCGCAAAGGCATGCCCCAGCCGACCACGTCGTAGCGGGTCCATTCGCGGGCGCCCGCGCGCTTGAGCACGATCCAGCTATGCACCGAGAACACGCCCTTCCAGGCGCCGGTGGTGCCGGTGAAGACGACGACGCGGGCCGGCTCGTATTGCCGCGCCGGTGGCAATACGCCGGTGCTGGACCAATCGGCGTCGCGATAGCTGCGCGGGCTGTTGCCGACGGCGTAAAGCGCGCCCCGGGCGAGCAGGGGGACGAGGAAGATGGCGAAGATGGTGAGCATGATGGCGGTGCGGCGGCTGAAACGGCGGGTGGGCATGTCCCGTAGATAGGCACGCTTTCCGGCCTAATCGTGGCAAGTCTTGGCCACTACGCGGAGAGCGGCCTCGCCGGCGATCACGAGATCGTCAAAAGTGAACTTCTTCTTGACCGTCTTGACCGGCTTTTCCGCGACCAGCGGCACATGCACGAAGGCGGCCAACCGCGGTCCATTCCTGCTCGTGGTCGCTTCCGTCGCGCGCCAGCACAGATAATTGCACAGATACTGCCCCGCATCGCGCGACAGCCGTGCCCGCAGGCCGGTTGTGCGGATGGCTTGCAATATCAGATGCGATGGCAGCGCCATCGGCTGCGCCTCGGCTTTGCCTTTGGCGATGGCGGCGCGCTTCGGCGTTCGGCCCGCTGCGTCAGGCAAGGCTGCCAGCGCATTCTGCGCGCGCGTCTCGATGCGGATGATACGGGCGCGCGTCGCCAGCCCGAACATCAGCAGCGCATCGGGTTTGTAGCGGGCCATGAGCTTCGGCAGATCGCGGTCAACGGCTTTGTAACTGGTCTCGAAAATATGCGTGACGATTTTGACGCCCGGGCGCTTCACGCGCGCCAGCCGCTCCACCAGCGGCCCGGTCGGGTTGAACGGTGCGCCGGGAAACGGTCCAAAGCCTGTGATGAGGATGGTGGGCATCGTTTTGTCTCTACCTGTCGTCCCCGCGAAAGCGGGGACCCGTACTCCGTGCGCTCTCGATAGGCCGGCGGTTATGGGTCCCGGCTCGCGCTTCGCTTGGCCGGGACGACAGCTTACACCCCCAGCAACTGCGCAATTTCTTCCACGGCAATCGTCGGCGCCAGTCTGCCGGCGGCGACCGCGGTCTCCGCCTGCCGCACCTTGGCACGGACCGTGGGATCGCTGCGCAGCCGCGCGGTGAGCCGCTCCTCCAGCATGGTCCACATCCATTTGACCTGCTGTTCGCGCCGCCGCGCGGCCAATTCGCCCGACGCGGTCATCTTTTCCTTGTGGTCGAGCACCTGCGCCCAAAGTTTGTCGATGCCGTTTCCAGTGAGCGCCGAATAGGTCAGCACCGGCGGCGACCAGGTCGGCGAGCGCGGCGCGAGGATATGCAGCGCGCCGCGATAGTCCGCCGCCGCCATCGTGGCGCGCCCGATATTGTCGCCATCGGCCTTGTTGACCGCGATCATGTCGGCGAGTTCGACGATACCCTTTTTGATGCCCTGCAATTCGTCGCCGGCGCCGGCGACCATCAGCACCAGGAAGAAATCGGTCATGTCGGCGACGGTGGTTTCCGACTGGCCGACGCCGACGGTCTCGACGATCAGCACGTCGTAGCCGGCGGCCTCGCACAGCAGCATCGTTTCACGCGTCTTGGCGGCGACGCCGCCGAGTGTGCCGGAGGAAGGCGAGGGCCGGATGAAGGCGTTGGGGTCGACGGCAAGCTGCGCCATCCGCGTCTTGTCGCCGAGGATCGAGCCGCCGGTGCGGCTCGACGACGGATCGACCGCCAGCACCGCGACCTTATGGCCTTGCGCGGTGAGATAAGTGCCGAGCGTATCGATGGTGGTCGATTTGCCGGCGCCGGGCGCGCCGGTGATGCCGAGCCGCACCGCCTTGCCGGTCGCCGGCAGCAATTCCTGCACCAGCAGGTGCGCGGTCTTGCGGTGGTCGGCGCGCTTGCTCTCGATCAGCGTGATGGCGCGCGCCAAGGTCGCGCGGTCGCCGCTGCGGATGGCGGCTGTGAGGGCTGAAACATTCGCGGGCGGTTTCATGACGCTGCCGCTCAATTGTTGTCCTTCTCGGCATCGGCGGTCGGCCGTTCGCCGCCGAACAACGCGGTACCTTCGCCCGACAAGTCGTCCTTGAACACAGTCCAAGGCACATAGGCGCTGTAGGGCCCTTCGGCATAGGAGCCGACGGCGTAGGCGGAATAATAAAAGATCAGGCCGGCGCTTTTGTCCTTCTCGGTCGACGGCACAAGGGCGACGGGGCCGATCTTGAGCAGGTCAGGCTCAACATGCCCCAATTCGAAGTCGGTCTCCGGATCGACCTCGTCCGCGCCGCGCGCCTTCTTCTCGACGGCAAGAGTGGCGCGGATCGCCTTGGCAATTTTCGTCAGCGCCCGTCCGCCCGGTGCGGTCTCCTTGAAGAATGGCCGGATGCTGATGCGTTTTTTCGCCTTCGCATCCCACAGGATGGTGTTGGTGATACTGTTAGGGTGCGCGCCAAGGCCATTGAAATAGTCGTCACGCTGGATGCTGACATACCGCCCGATCTCCGAACGCTGCGTATAACTGCGCTCGAAATCGTAGTGCCGGCCGTCCGCAAAGAGGTCAGGCGTGTCCTTGCGATCTTTGTCGGCCTGCACGCGTTGCTTCGCCACGTCGCGCCGGCCCTCGGCAAGCAGGTTTTCGAACAGGCCGGGAAAGGCTTTCAATTCATCGGCGATGGTGACGCTGGCCTCGATCGAGCGGATATTGATTGTGAAGGCGGGCTTCTCATCGGCCGCGTTCGCGCCGGACACGCCCAATGGCACGCTTATGAGTGCGGCCAGGACAAGAGAGGTTATGAAAAGCGGCCGCATCATGTGAAGCTATTTGTCTTTCCTGTCGGCATCGTCGGGCAGGCGGATCACAAGCCCGCCTTTGTCCTTCGGGCGTGCCGCGGTCGCGCGCGCGAAGGCGAACAGTTGGCCGCGCGTCTCGACCCGGCAGGCTGCGCCATTCGCTTTGCCGCAATAGACCGCGCGGGTTTTCTTGCTGGCATCTGCTTCGTCGATCGGAATCACCTGGAAGACGCCGTCGGTAAGCTTGCGCAGAACGGCGTATTCGGTCTTGCGAGGATTGCCCGCCGGCCGGCTCTGGATAATGAAGGTGCCGGCTTTGAACGGGTGCACCGAGAAGGCATCATAGCCCTTCGCACCGCCGGGGACGGGTGCATACAGCGCGCCGTCCCAGGCGTAATCCACGCGCTCGGGGTCCGCCGCGAAGCCGTTGTGCAAGGTGTAGAGTTGCAGCTTTAACGTCGGTCCAAACAGCGCCTTCGAATCCTTCAGGATCGGGGCGGCGGAGTCGATGCAGCCTGCCAACGAAAGGACGCAAAGCGCGGCCAGCGCAATACGGAACGTCTTCACTCCGCCGCCTGCTGATCGTGGCCGAGGCGGTGGTGCAGCGTCTTGAGCAGCTTTTCGGCGGCTTCGGAAATCACCGTGCCGGGCGGAAAGATGGCCTCGCAGCCTCCCTTCATCAGCGCGTCGTAATCTTGCGGCGGCACCACGCCGCCGACCACGATCATGATGTCGTCGCGGCCCTGCGCGGCCAGTTCCTTCTTGAGCTCGGGCACCAGCGTCAGATGCGCGGCGGCGAGCGACGACACGCCGAGAATGTGAACGTCGTTCTCGACCGCCTGTCTGGCGGCCTCCTGTGGCGTCGCGAACAGCGGCCCGATATCGACGTCGAAGCCCAGATCAGCAAAGGCCGAGGCGATCACTTTCTGGCCACGGTCGTGGCCGTCCTGGCCGATCTTGGCGACCAGGAGGCGCGGGCGGCGGCCCTCGGCGGCCTCGAAGGCTTCGACGGCCACGCGCACGCGTTCGACGGCGCCGGTCATGCCGACCTCCCGCTTGTAGACCCCGGTGATGGCTTTGATCTCGGCACGATGGCGGCCATAGACCTTCTCCAGCGCCATGGAAATCTCGCCGACCGTGGCCTTGGCGCGCGCGGCGTCGATGGCCAGCGCCAGCAGATTGCCGTTGCCGCCATCGGCGGCCCGTGTCAGCGCATCGAGCGCTTCCTGCAGCACGACCGGGTCGCGCTCCTCACGCAGCCGCTTGAGCTTGTCGAGCTGCATGTTGCGCACGGCGGTGTTGTCGATCTTGAGCACGTCGATCGGCGCTTCTTCGGTCGGTTGATATTTGTTGACGCCGATCACCGACTGCACGCCGGCGTCGATCCGCGCCTGGGTCTTGGCAGAGGCTTCCTCGATACGCAGCTTCGGAATGCCGGCCTCGATTGCCTTGGTCATGCCGCCGAGCGCTTCGATTTCCTCGATGTGGCCCCAGGCCTTGCGCGCGAGATCGTAGGTGAGCTTCTCGACATAATAAGAACCGCCCCAGGGATCGACGATGCGGGTGGCGCCGGCTTCCTGTTGCAAGACGATCTGGGTATTGCGGGCGATGCGGGCGGAGAAATCGGTCGGCAGGGCGAGCGCCTCGTCGAGCGCATTGGTGTGCAGCGACTGGGTCTGGCCTTGGGTTGCCGCCATCGCCTCGATCATGGTGCGCGACACGTTGTTGAACACGTCCTGCGCCGCCAGCGACCAGCCCGAGGTCTGGCAATGCGTGCGCAGCGACAGCGAGCGCGCGTCCTGCGGGTTGAACGGCTTCATCAGTTTCGTCCAGATCATGCGCGCGGCGCGCATCTTGGCGATCTCCATGAAGTAGTTCATGCCGATCGCCCAGAAGAAGCTAACCCGTGGGGCAAACTGATCGATGGTGAGGCCGGCCTTCAACCCGGCGCGGACATATTCGACGCCGTCGGCCAGCGTGTAAGCCAGTTCGAGGTCCTGCGTCGCGCCGGCTTCCTGCATGTGATAGCCGGACACCGAAATCGAATTGAACTTCGGCATCTCGGCGGACGTATAGGCGAAGATGTCGGAGATGATGCGGATGCTCGGGCCGGGCGGATAGATATAGGTGTTGCGCACCATGAATTCTTTGAGGATGTCGTTCTGGATCGTGCCCGACAGCTTGGCGTGCGGCACGCCTTGCTCTTCGGCGGCGACGACGTAGAGCGCCAGCACCGGCAGCACCGCGCCGTTCATGGTCATCGACACGCTCATCTGGTCGAGCGGGATGCCGGAGAACAGCGTACGCATGTCGTAAATCGAGTCGATGGCGACGCCCGCCATGCCGACGTCGCCGGCGACGCGTGGATGATCCGAGTCATAGCCGCGATGCGTGGCGAGATCGAAGGCGATCGACAGGCCTTTCTGCCCGGCAGCGAGATTGCGCCGGTAAAAGGCGTTGGAATCTTCCGCGGTGGAGAAGCCGGCATATTGCCGGATGGTCCAGGGCTGCGCCGCGTACATCGCAGGATAAGGCCCGCGCAGGAACGGCGCCTTGCCGGGAAAAGTGTCGAGGAAATCGATGCCGGCGAGATCGGCCTCGCCGAATGAGGGCTTCACCGGGATGCCTTCGGGCGTCATCCAGGGTGCGCCGGCCGCCGCTGCCGGTGTGGGCGCGGCATCGGCGAAATTTACCGTGGCGAAGTTCGGGACCTTGCTCATTTGGCCCCCAGAATATCATGGGCCGCCTGCAACGTCGCCACCACATCGCAGCCCATGAATACGAAGGTTTTTGCACCGGCCTCGGTCAGCGCAGCCTCCAGTTCGCCCGGCCTGCCGGCCAGATGCACGATGGCTCCCGCCGCAGTCAGGGCCTTGGCCGCCGCGACGGCCTCAACGGCATAAATCTTATCCGACGAGCACAGGCAGGCAATTTTGGCGCCCGACTTTTTGAACGCGGCCACCATCTCGGCCTGATCCTTGAAGCCGTCATGGCCCGGCGTCTCGATGCCACCGGCCTCGTAAAAATTCTTGGCGAACATCGCGCGCGCGGTGAAGTCGGGCAGGGTGCCGAGCGTCGCCAGAAACAGCTTCGGCCGCGCCCCGGTCTTCATCAACATGCGGTCGGATGCGTCGCGCAAGCGCTCGAACGGTTCGGCCAGGCGGATGCGCGGCAGCGCTTCGGTGGTGACGGCAACCGCGCTCTCTTTCGGCGGAGCGGCCGGTGCGACATCCAGCACCTTCGCCGTCTTCTCACCGAGATTGGGGTAATCGCTGGTGCCGGTGATCGCGTCCTTGCGCCGTGCGACCGCCTTTTCGCGCTCGGCGCGCACGCCTGCGACGTTGCGCTGGATGACCCGGCGCTCAAGCGCCGCCCAGCAGCCGCCGGCGGCCTCGATCTCCTGAAACTGCACCCAGGCGGCGGCGCAAAATTTGCTGGTCAGGCCCTCGATGGCGCCGGAGCCGGCGGCCGGATCGGCGACCTTCGCCAGATTGCTCTCCTCCAGCAGAATGAGCTGGGTGTTGCGCGCGACCCGTCGGGCAAAGGCATCGGGCAGGCCGAACGGTGCGGTATGTGGCAAGGCCACGATGCTGTCGGCGCCGCCGAGGCCGGCCGCTGCCACCGCCAGCGTCATGCGCAGCATGTTCACGTCGGCGTCGCGTTTGGTCATCATCCGCCACGCCGTCTCGGCGGCGACGTAAGTAGGCTTCGGCGTCAGACCGCAGGCCTCTTCGACCCGCGCCCACAGTTTCCGCAACGCACGAAACTTGGCGATGGTGATGAATTCGTCGGCGTCGGCGGCGAGCCGAAAATAGATCATGCCGCGCGCGGCCTCGAGCGGTAGGCCGCTTGCTTCAAGCGCGCGCAGATATTCGACGGCGCCGGCAATCGCAAAGCTGAGTTCCTGCGCTTCGGAGCCGCCGGCATTGTGAACGATGCGGCCATCGGCCACCGCAAAGGGCCCGGCAAATCCCTGATCGGCCAGTTCGCGCACCAGGCCGCTGAAATTGCGCGACACGTCGCTCCAGGGCCGCGGCGCGGTGCCGGTCGCGGCGAAGCCGCCGATCGGATTGAGGCTGGCGCGCAGGCCGACCGAGGCTGGCGCTATCTTGCGGCTTTTCACCAGCGCGGCGAAGTGCTGCGCCGCCAGCCGTGTCGGCGGGCTCAAGTTGAAATCGATGGTGATGCCGGCGTCGAGTTCGATGTCCTTGAACACGCGCTCGATCGTCGCCGCCGAGGCGTCGAGGCCGTAGCCATTGGCGCTGACCGAGCCTGCCATGACGACCGTCAGCCCGGTCGCGCCGTTCATCAGATCGTCCAGCGCCTGCTTGTTGGCCGCCGCCGGATCGGGATGGTCGACCCGCTGCATCAGCGCCCAGGCGGTCCCCGGCACGCGCCCGGCGATAGGCGAGGCCCCGGCGGCGCGCGGGTACAGCGGCTCGACCCGCAGGCCGTCGTAGGTTTGGGTCACCAGCTTTTTGTCGAACGAGGCGCCTTTGAGCGCGGCATCGACAAGCTTGCGCCATTCCGCCTGGGTGGCGGGCGGAAACTCGGTCGCGAGGGGCAATTCGGTGGTCATTGGCTTGAAAATGGCACAGACAGCGCGGCGGCGCTATTGAGGTAAAGCAAATTGCATGCCCCTCATGATTGCGGCGGCAGCCGCTTGATCCCGGCGGTATCGACCGCGGCGAGCGCCTCGCGCACCGTCTTGCCGGCGATGACGCGGTCCGGCGCGATTTCGGCGAGCGGGCGGAGCACGAAAGCCCGCTCGAACAGCCGGGGGTGCGGCAAAGTCAGGCCCAACTCGTCGATCTCCAGATCGCCGTAGGCGATGATGTCGACGTCGGCGGTGCGCGGGCCCCAGCGCTTCTCATGGGCGCGGTCGCGGCCGAGCTGCAGCTCGACTTCCTGGCCGCGCGCCAGCAGATCGCGCGGGGAGAGCGAAGTCTCGACCAAGAGGGCGAGATTGACGAAGGGCGGCTGGTATTTGAACCCCCAGGGCGGCGTCAGGTAGTCGGCCGAGCGCGCTTTCAGCACGATATCGCCGCGTTCGCACAGCAGGGTCACGGCGCGGTCGAGGATGGCGCGGCTGTTCCCGACATTGCCGCCGAGCGCGAGAAGGGCCTCGGTCATGATTTGGCGCGTTTACGCGTCAGCGTCACGCCGACATCGCTGAAGATGGCGGCAATCGGCGCATGCGGCTTGTGAATCGTCACCTGGATCGATTGCACGCGCGGAAATGCCGTGAGCACGGCGTTAGCCACGTTGCCGGCGGCGGCTTCGATCAGCTTGTAAGGCTTGGCGCAAAACGCATTGCTGGCGCACTCGGCGACCTTGTCATAGGAAACCGTATCCATGACCTTGTCCGAGCGTGCGGCATCGGACAGGTCTATTTCCAATTCGAGATCGATCGAAAAGCTTTGCCCAACCTTGCTTTCGTAGGCCAAGACGCCGTGATAGGCGTGCAACGACAGGGCCTTGATAAAAATGCGATCGCTCATCGTGCCGCCTCGATAGCCGCGGCAACCCGCAGCGCCTGTACTGTCTCTTTGACGTCGTGCGCGCGGATGATGACAGCGCCGCTCGAAGCCGCCAAGAGGTGACTGGCGATCGAGCCGCCGATACGGTCGTCCGTCGCCGACGGCGTCACGGTATTGATGAAGCGCTTGCGCGAGGCGCCGACTAGCAGCGGCAAGCCGAAACGCTTAAAGTCGGCAAGCCGGGCGAGGCAGCGGATGCTTTGCTCGGGCGTCTTGCCGAAACCGATGCCCGGATCGAGCACGATTTTCTCGCGCGCGATGCCGGCGCGCTCGGCGATCTCCAGCGAGCGCGCGAAAAACGCCACGACGTCAGCGATGATGTCGAGGCTTGCGTCGGCGCTGTCGCGATTGTGCATCACGATCACCGGCACGCCGCGCTCGGCGATGAGCGCCGCCATGTCCGGGTCGCGCTGCAGGCCCCAGACGTCGTTGACGATGGTAGCGCCGTGGTCGAGCGCCCAGCGGGCGACGGGCGCTTTGACGGTATCGATCGAGATCGGCAGGCCGAGCTTGGCCACCGCGGGCAGAACCGGCGCCAGCCGCGCCACCTCGTCGTCTTGCGATACCGGCTTGGCGCCACCATAGGGTCGCGTCGATTCCGCCCCGATATCAAGGATATCGGCGCCCTGTTGCGCCATTTTGGCGCCATGCGCGATCGCCGTCGCCGGATCGATGAAACGGCCGCCGTCCGAGAAAGAATCCGGGGTGACGTTGAGAATGCCCATGACCAGCGGCCGGCCGAGTTTGAGCAGCGCGGCAAGCGCATCAGACGCTGTTGCGGCGGCTTCGGCAGGTGTTGCGATGGTGCGGGCAAGCGCCATAACGCTGGCTTTGCGCGGTCCCGGAAACGCTGTCAAGCAGGCCGGGACAGTCAGTACTTGATCTTCAAATCCAGCTTCTGGGCATTCTCGATCCAGCGGATCACGACTTTCTCGGACGGCAGCAGGCGGACCATTTTGCGCTTCTTGTTGGCCTCGGCCATCGCCTTGGCGAGGTTGGCCGGACTGCGATACCGAAGTTCCTTCACGGTATCGACGCCGGCGGCCTGCAACAGTTCGGCATATTCCCGGCTGATGCCCTTGATGCGCATGCGGTCGGCGACATTGGCCCAGCACAGCAATTGCTTTTCGGCAAAGCCGGTCTTTTCGGCCAGAATCTTGCGGCCCTTCACCGTGCGCGCGATCTCAAGCAGTTTTGCGGTCGACCGGATGCCCGCCGACTTCAGGGTCTTGGCGACATCGTCGTCGATTCCCCCAATATCGGTGATGGGATAGGACATCCAGGGTCTCCTAATGTGCTGCTAAATTTAGAGTGCGAACCGGACCGTGGTTCAAACGAACTGGCTTAAACCCGGAATGGCGCCGACAATCTCGCCGACCGTATCTTCGCCGGCCTTTTCGCGGGCAAAGGCAATAACTTCCTTAGTGACGCCCTGCACCTGACCCATGCTGAGGCCGGCCGCCATCATTTTGCTGCCGGCGCCCATGAGCCCGCCCATGCTGAACATGCCGCCGCCGGCGTCCGCCTGCTGCGCGATCAAGGCTTCCGCGCCGGGAAGCTTGTCGACGAGGGCTTGCACCTTATCGGGGGGGCCTTCCTTGCGCAGGAAGTCCAGGATGATGCCGACGGACTTTTCCGCGACAGCTCTGTCGACGCCGACATTGGCAACGAGACGTCCGATCAGTTCTTCCATGGTCCCCTCATGCGTCCGCACTGAAAGGCGGCTTGGCTTTATATTGAACGCAGTGCGCGAAGATGACAAGCGCGATGCGTTGTCATGTTGCTGCGCTTTTAGTCGCGACGTCCGGCGTTGCGCGCAAGTCCAGGTACTAGTCAAGTAAAATGGTGATAACGGCAAGCTACAAGTTTGGTGCCGCGCCGTTGTTGCGCTCGATCGCGGGCGGCGTTTTAGACTTACGATCAATAAAAGTTCAAGCCGACGCCGAATAGGGAAGGCTTAAACTTAGAGTTTCGTAAAGCAAAGCATGAAAATGCCATCGTCTGCCGCCGGCCAGACACGTCCAAACACGGCTTTTCACACCGCGGCAGCATTGCTAGCGTGGCAGCGACCAATAAGGAGCCCGATATGAGCACACTCGACGCGGTGTTGAGCCGCATTGACCAGGATATCGACGGAAGCGTCGAGCGGCTGTTCGCTTTGCTCCGCATTGCCTCGGTATCGACCGATCCGGCCTTCGCGCCGCAGTGCCGGGAGGCCGCCGAGCACGTCGCCGCCGACCTCAAATCTATCGGTTTTGACGCAACGGTGCGCCCGACCGAGGGCCATCCGGTGGTGGTCGGCAAATCCAGCGGATTATCGGGTCCGCGCGTGCTGTTTTACGGTCATTACGACGTGCAGCCGGTCGATCCGCTCAATCTCTGGAAGACGCCGCCGTTCGAGCCGCGCATCGAGACGCTGCCCGACGGCCGCAAGATCATCGTGGCGCGCGGCGCCTGCGACGATAAGGGCCAGGCCATGACCTTCATCGAGGCCTGCCGCGCCTTCAAGGCGGTCACCGGCAAGCTGCCGCTGCCGATCACCATGATGATCGAGGGCGAGGAGGAGTGCGGCTCGCAGCATCTGTTCAAATTCGTCCGCGACAACGCCGAGGAGTTGAAACTCGACCTCGCTTTAGTCTGCGACACCGCGATGTGGGACCAGAAGACGCCGGCGATCACCACCTCGCTGCGCGGGCTGGTCTACGAGGACGTCAAGATAACGTGTGCGGATAGGGATTTGCATTCCGGCGTGTTCGGCGGCGCCGCGCAGAACCCGATCCGGCTGCTGGCCAAGATCCTCGGCGCGATGTGGGACGACAATGGCCGCGTCACCATTCCCGGTTTCTACGACGGCGTGGAGGAACTGCCGGACGACATCAAGGCCGACCTCAAGGCGCTCGATCTGACGCCGGAGAAGTTCCTCGGGCCCATCGGGTTGAAAATTCCATCCGGCGAGAAGGACCGCATGCTGATCGAGCTGGTCACCACGCGGCCGACCGCCGAGCTCAACGGCATCATCGGCGGCTACACCGGCGACGGCGCCAAGACCGTGATCCCCGGCCAGGCTTCGGCCAAGGTGTCGTTCCGTCTGGTCGGCACGCAGGACCCGCAAAAAATCCGCGACAACTTCCGCGCCTTCGTCAAGGCGCGGCTGCCGTCGGATTGCAGTGTCGAGTTCGGCAATTTCGGTCTGGCGGCGGCGTTGCAGCTGTCGTTCGACAATCCGGCGCTCAACAAGGCGCGCGAGGTGCTGGGCGAGGAGTGGGGCAAGAAGGCAGTAGCGGTCGGCGCCGGCGGCTCAATCCCGATCGTCGCCGATTTCAAGAACGTGCTCGGTATGGATTCGCTGCTGGTCGGCTTTGCCCTCGACGACGACCGTGTGCATTCGCCGAACGAGAAGTTCGACCTGACCTGCTATCATAAAGGCATCCGCAGCTGGGCGCGCATTCTCGACGCGCTTTCGACTGGCTAGGGCGGAGGGTGACGATGAAGCGATCTGGCGCGATCATGATCGGCCTGGCGGCGCTTGCCATCGCCGCGGTGCATTGTTCTTCTGCCTACGCCCAATCGGCCGATCTCGTGTTGTGCGACCGGCTCGCCGCCGATCCCGCCGATCCGGACAAGCCGAAAGACGTGAAAGGCACAGCCGTCATCGCGCCGTCGGACGTCGAGACTGCGATCAAGTTCTGCAAGATCGCGTCCGCCGGATCGCGCCGCGCGCTGTTCCAGCTCGGCCGTGCCTACGCCGCCAATAGCCAATTGCCGGAAGCGGTCGCCGCTTACCGCAAGGCCGTCGACAAGGGCAACACGTCGGCGATGGTCGAGCTCGGCGTGCTGCTCGGCACCGGAAAAGGCGTGGCCAGAGACGAGGCGCAGGCGCGCAAGCTGTTCGAGCGCGCCGCCGCCGCCGGCAATCCGCGCGGCGTCGCAAATCTCGCAGGCCTTTCCAACGGCGGCGGCATATCGGCGGATCCCGCCGCCGCGCGCGTCATGCTGTCGAAGGCGGCCGACGCCAGTTCGCCGGAAGCCCAGTATCAATATGGCCTGCTCTTGGCGGAGGGCACGGGTGGTCCGAAGGACGATGTTGCCGCGCGTTCCTTGTTCGAGAAGGCCGCGGCTCAGGGGCATGTTCAAGCGATGGTTTGGAGCGGCGCCTTTGCCCAACTCGGGCGCGGCGGGCCGCAAGACGATAACGTCGCCAAATCCTACTTTGAAAAGGCTGCGGCGCTCGGCAACGAAGAAGCCAAGGAGCGTCTCAAGATTATCGAATGTCCTCGCGTGCTGAAAGACAAACGGGGCAACATAATCAGCCGTCTTTGCCTCTAGCCAGCCGCAAGTGAGCCGATGGCGTCGCCGGAGATTCATTAGCCTTTGACTACGCCGGTTTAGGCCTGTAACGCATCGCGAAACCGAAGCGGTGCGTGACATCATATCTGCGCGCCGCCAGAGATTAAGACAAAGCGCCATGGCTCCCCCCCTTCTGCAACTCAAAGACATCGCCCTGACTTTCGGCGGTACGCCGCTGCTCACCAGCGCGGAATTGTCGGTCTCGACCGGCGAGCGCGTGTCGCTGGTCGGCCGCAACGGCTCGGGCAAATCGACGCTGCTGAAGATCGCCGCCAAGGTGGTCGAGCCGGACCGCGGCACGGTGTTCGTGCAGCCCGGCGCCGTGGTGCGCTATCTGGCGCAGGAGCCGAACTTCGGCAGCTTCACCACCACTCTGGCCTATGTCGAGTCCGGGCTGAAGCCGACCGACGATCCCTACATCGCCCGCCATCTGATCGAGGAACTCGGCCTCACCGGCGCGGAGCATCCGGCGAATCTGTCCGGCGGCGAGGCGCGCCGCGTGTCGCTCGCCTATGTGCTGGCGCCGTCGCCCGATATCCTGCTGCTCGACGAGCCGACCAACCATCTCGATCTCACCACCATCGAATGGCTGGAGCGCGATCTCGACGCGCGCCGCACCGCGTTGGTCATCATCAGCCACGACCGGCGCTTTCTCTCGACGCTGTCGCGCTCGACCGTTTGGCTCGACCGCGGCTGCACGCGCCGCATCGAGCGCGGCTTTGCGCATTTCGAGGAATGGCGCGACATGCTGTTGGCCGAGGAAGAGCGCGAGCAGCACAAGCTCGACCGCAAGATTGTCGCCGAAGAACACTGGATGCGTTACGGCGTCACCGGGCGGCGCAAGCGCAACATGCGCCGCGTCGGCCAGTTGCAGGCGCTGCGCGAAAATCGCCGCACCTATCGCGCCTCCGCGGGCGATGCCACCATCACCGCAGGCTCCGCGTCGCCGTCCGGCGCGCTGGTGATCGAGGCCAAGAACATCGGCAAGAGCTACGGCGACCGCGCCATCGTCAGCGATTTCTCGATCCGCATTCAGCGCGGCGATCGCATCGGCATCGTCGGGCCGAACGGCAGCGGCAAGACCACGCTGATCAGCATGCTGACCGGCATCCTGGCGCCCGACACTGGCACGGTGCGGCTCGGCTCGACGCTGGCGATCGCCACGCTCAACCAGCATCGCGACAGCCTCGATCCCAACGTCACGGTCAAGCAGGCGCTGACCGGCGGCGACGGCGACACCGTCTCGGTCAACGGTGTGGCCAAGCACGTCATCAGCTACATGAAAGACTTCCTGTTCTCGTCCGAGCAGGCGCGCACCCCGCTCGGCAAGCTGTCGGGCGGCGAGCGCGGCCGGCTGATGCTGGCGCAGGCGCTGGCCAAGCCGTCGAACCTGCTGATCCTCGATGAGCCGACCAACGATCTCGATATGGAAACCCTCGACGTGCTCGAGGACATGATCGGCGAATATCCCGGCACCGTGCTGCTGATCAGCCATGACCGCGATTTCCTCGATCGTCTGGTCAGCGGCGTGATCGCGCCGGAAGGCGACGGCCGCTGGATCGAATATGCCGGCGGCTATTCCGACATGCTGGCGCAGCGCGGCGCCGATCTGACGCGCGATGGGGGCAAGTCGGAGACGGCAAAGGTTTCCAAAGGCGCCCCCGCGGCGGAACCGCAAATCATCAAGCGCAAGATGAAATTCAAGGAAAAGCACGCTCTGGAAACGTTGCCCAAGACCATGGCCGCCTTGAACCAGAAGGCCAATGAGCTGCAGACCAAGCTCGACGACCCGCAGTTCTATCTGCGTGACCGCACCGGCTTCGAGAAGGTCACCGGCGATCTCGCTGAGACCCAACGCAAGCTCGCCGCCGCCGAAGAGCAATGGTTGGAGCTGGAAATCCTGCGCGAGGAATTGGCGGGCTAGGCGTCAGCCGGTGAAAGCCCGCGCGGCCAGCACCGCGTTCAGGCCGCCGAAGGCAAACGAATTGCTGATGGCCGCGCCGACTTTCATGCGGCGCGCTTCGTTCGGCACATAATCGAGGTCGCAGCCGTCATCGGCTCCCAGATAATTCATGGTCGGCGGCGCGACGCCGTCGCGGATCGCCATGATCGCGGCGACGAACTCCAGCGCGCCGCCGGCGCCGAGCGCGTGCCCGACCACCGACTTAGTCGACGACACGGCGAGCTTGCCCGCATGGGCGCCGAAGCTCGAATGCAATGCCGCGGTCTCGGCGAGGTCATTGGCGACGGTGCCGGTACCGTGCGCGTTGACGTAGTCGATCTGATCCGGCGACAGCTTGGCATCGTTCAGCGCGCCGGTGATGGCGCGGGCCATGCCGTTCGGATCGGGCGCGGTCAGGTCTTTGGCGTCGGCACTCATGCCAAAGCCGACGACTTCGGCCAAAATATCCGCGCTGCGCGCCTGTGCGTGCGCGAGCGTCTCCAGCACCAGCACCGCCGCGCCTTCGCCGATCACCATGCCCTTGCGATCCTTGGAGAACGGCCGGCAGGTGTCGGACGACATGATGCGCATCGCCTCCCAGCCCTTCATGGCGCCGAAAGTGATGCTGGCTTCGGCGCCGCCGGTCACGGCGCAGGTCACGCTGCCGCTGCGCACCATGTGGAAGGCGACGCCTATGGCATGGGTCGATGAGGCGCAGGCTGATGAAATCGCGAAAGCCGGGCCTTTGATGCCGAGGTGAAGCGAGACCTGGCTGGCGGGCGCGCTGATCATGGCCTTGGGGATGGTCAGCGGATGCAGGCGCTGGGCGTTCTCGGCATAGAGCCGGTGGAAGCTGTCGTCGACGGTCGTATGGCCGCCAGATCCGGTGCCGATGATGGCTGCGGTGCGCTCGGCGGTCTCACCCTGCAGATCGAGGCCTGCCTGCTTTATCGCCTGGCGCGCGGCAACCACGGCGAATTGCGAGACGCGGTCGAGCAGGAGGAGTTGGCCCCGCTCGAAATGCGCCGCCGGATCGAAGCCCTTCACCTCGCCTACGACTTTGTCGGTCGCCTGCGCGGAGGTTCCCAGCGTCGCCGGTGCGAAACCCGACCGGCCGGCAACCAGAGCGCTCCAATAATCGTCGGTCGATTGCCCGATCGACGAGATAACGCCGAGCCCGGTGATGACGACCCGGTTCAAGCCGGCTGTGCCTTCGCGGCAATCAGCTGATCGACCGTATTAATGAGGTCGCCCACGGTTTTGCTTTGAATGTCGGTATTGGCATTGAAGGGAATGGTGATGTTGAATTTCTCTTCGAGATCGAAGGTCAACGACACCACTTCCATGGAATCGAGCCCGAGCGTGTCGAGCGGCTCCGACAGCTCCAGCGCCTCGCGGGGAAAGGAAATTCTGCTCTTAATCATTTCGACGATTTCGTTCGCGGAACTTGCCATCAACCTCAACCTTTTCGCCATGGCGCCAACGAACCGGCGCCATGCGACACAATTTCTATCCAGGGTCGCAGCCAATTAGACAGGCTGGGCTATATCGCACGAGTCGGGGCCGGGGGTCGACCGGTCAGTTCTTGAGCCTATAGCCGGTCCTGAATATCCACCAAACCGCGGCAAGGCAAATGGCCAGGAAAAGCAGCGTCATGGCGATACTGACGCTCGGGCTGACGTCGGAAATCTCGAAGAAACTCCAGCGAAAGCCGCTGATTAGATAGACCACCGGATTGAACAGCGTGATTTTCTGCCAGATCGGCGGCAGCACGCTGGTGGAATAGAAGGTGCCGCCGAGGAATGTCAGCGGCGTGATGATCAGCAGCGGGATGATCTGCAGCTTCTCGAAGCCGTCGGCCCAGATGCCGATGATGAAGCCGAGCAGGCTGAAAGTGACGGCCGTCAGCACCAGGAAGGCCAGCATCCAGAACGGGTGGGCGATGTGCAGCGGCACGAACAGAAACGACGTCGCCAGAATGATCAGCCCGAGAATGATCGACTTGGTCGCGGCCGCGCCGACATAACCCAGCACGATTTCGAAGGCCGACACCGGCGCCGACAGGATTTCGTAGATCGTGCCGGTAAAACGCGGGAAATAGATCCCGAACGAGGCGTTCATGGTGCTCTGCGTCAGCAGCGTCAGCATGATCAGGCCGGGCACGATGAAGGCGCCGTAATTCACGCCCTCGATCTGCGTGATGCGCGAGCCGATCGCCGCGCCGAACACCACGAAATACAGCGAGGTCGACAGCACCGGCGAGACGATGCTCTGCCAGACGGTGCGCGCGGTGCGTGACATCTCGAACTTGTAGATTGCGCCGGCGGCTCGCAGGTTCATCATCGCTCGCTCACCAGTCCGACGAAAATATCTTCCAGCGAACTCTGCGTGGTGTGCAGGTCGCGGAACCGGATGTCGGCGGCGCTCACCGCGCTGAGCATCGCGGTCACGCCGGTGCGCTCGGCTTGCGTGTCATAGGTGAACACCAGTTCGGTACCGTCTTTGGCCAGCGTCAGGTTATGCGCGGTAAGCTGCGGCGGCAGCACGTCGAGCTTCTTCTGCAAGTGCAGGATCAGCTGCTTCTTGCCGAGCTTGCGCATCAGCTCGGCCTTTTCCTCGACCAGGACGATTTCGCCTTTGCTGATGACGCCGACGCGGTCGGCCATGTCCTCGGCTTCTTCGATGTAATGCGTGGTCAGAATAATGGTCACGCCGGAGTCGCGCAAATCGCGCACCACCTGCCACATGTCCTTGCGCAGCTCGACATCGACGCCCGCGGTCGGCTCGTCGAGGAACAGCACCTGCGGCTCGTGCGATAGCGCCTTGGCGATCAGCACACGCCGCTTCATGCCACCCGACAGCGTCATGATCTTGCTGTCTTTCTTATCCCACAGCGACAGCGCGCGAAGAATTTTTTCGATGTAAGCGGGATTCTTCGGCTTGTTGAACAGGCCGCGGCTGAAGCTGACCGTCGCCCACACGCTTTCGAAAGCGTCGGTGTGCAGTTCCTGCGGCACCAGCCCGATCAGCGAGCGCGTGGCGCGGTAGTCCGTGATGATGTCGTGGCCGTCGACCGTGACGGTGCCCTGTGACGGATTGAGAATGCCGCAGACGATGCCGATCAGCGTGGTCTTGCCGGCGCCATTGGGGCCGAGCAATGCGAAAATCTCGCCGCGGCGGATGTCGAGATTGATGTCCTTGAGCGCCCGGAAACCGGTCGCATAGGTCTTCGACAAATTATTGATAGAAATGATCGGCGGCATGGACACGCGTTTCGTGGCGGGACAACGCATATAGGCGGCGAGGGTGGCCTCCGCTACCCCCGGATTGTGGCAATTACACCACAGCGGCCAAGCCGTTGAGGTCGTGCAAGATCTGCTGCGGCGCAAAGTCTGGGTATTCGTCGGGCATCTTGGCGCGATTGATCCAATAAGCGGAAAAGCCGAAGGCAGTCGCGCCCATCACGTCCCAGCGGTTCGACGACACAAACGTGACATCGCTGGCCGCACATTTGAAATGGCCGGTGGCGAGAGCGTAGACCTCCGGCCGCGGCTTGAACATTTTCAGCCCGTCAACCGACAGCACGGCGTCGAGATCGGCGGCGAGACCCGCGGCCTCGACCGCGGCCTTGAGCATGGGCGGCGAGCCGTTGGAGAGAATGCCGGTCTTGTGGCCTTTGGCCTTCAGCGCGCGCAGCGTGGGCAGAGCGTCGGGAAACGCATCGAGGGTGAAATAGGCGTCGAGTAACCGGGCTTTCAGCGCCTTGTCGACCGTCGGCACGCGCGCCAGCGCGTAGTCCAATGCGCGTTGGGTCAGCGTCCAGAAATCCACGTAGTGACCGGCGAGCGTCAGCGTCCAGCTGTATTCGAGTTGCTTGGTGCGCCAGATCTCCGACAGGCGGTCCGCCTCTGGGCCGGCCTCGGTGCGGCACCGTGCAATCGCCGCGTGCACGTCGAGCAGCGTGCCATAGGCGTCGAACACGAAGATGGACGACATGGTATCCTCCCGGCTACGCGGCTATGCTAGCGCACATAATAACAAACGGATGCAGGGGAGTGAGTATGGCGGCGCCGGACTGGTCCAAAACCTGGACGTTTTACAAAGGCGATTGGCACGAGGGCAATATCCCGATCATGGGCGCTCGCTCGCATGCCGCCTGGCTGGGCTCGTCGGTGTTCGACGGTGCGCGCACTTTTGAACAGGTGACGCCCGACCTCGATCTGCATTGCGCCCGGGTCAATGCCTCGGCCACCACGATGTTTCTCAAGCCGGTGGTTTCGACCGAAGACTGGGTCGGGCTGGCCCGCGACGGCATCAAGCGATTTGACACAGATGCGGCGCTCTATGTGCGTCCGATGTATTGGGCCGAGCGCAACGGTCCGCTGCTGGTCGCGCCCGATCCGGACTCCACGCAATGGTGTCTGACGCTCTATGAGGCGCCGATGCGTCCGCCGGAGGGCTTCTCCATCACGCTGTCGCCCTATCGCAAGCCGAGCGCCGAGACCATGCCGGTCGACGCCAAGGCCGGCTGCCTCTATCCGAACAATGCCCGCGCGTTGATGGAAGCGAATGCCCGAGGTTTCGCCAATTGCGTGGTGCGCGACGTGCTCGGCAATGTCGCTGAGCTCGCCACCGCCAATCTGTTCATCGGCAAAGACGGCGTGGTGCTGACGCCTACGCCGAACGGCACCTTCCTCAACGGCATCACGCGCCAGCGCGTGATCAAGTTGCTGCGCGACGCCGGTGTCGAGGTTTTGGAGACAACGCTCACTTATAAAGACCTGGGGACGGCCGACGAGATCTTCTCGTCCGGCAATTATTCCAAGGTGATGCCGATCAACCGCATCGATCAGCGCTCGTTGCAGCCCGGTCCGCTGTATCGCAGGGCGCGCGAACTGTACTGGGCGTTTTCGCATGGTTGAACGATAACAATGCGCCGGACAATTTTATTGTGTATCGCGCTCGTCGCGACAGCGTCCGCCGCATCCGCAGAGACCTATCACTGGCTGCAATACGCGCCGGATGGCCTGGAGGCGCGCGCCGTCACCGATCAGGCGGCGTGCCCGGCCGCCGAAGTGGACGGCGTCGGCAAGGCGATGACGATCCGCGCCGCTCCCGGCACGCAATACCCCGTCACCATGTGCGCGTTGCCGATAGCGGCCGACGCGCGGTCCGCCACGATCGCGGGCGTTCCGCTGGCGCTGCCGCGCGCCGAACTAAAGCGCATTGCCGTCATCGGCGACACCGGATGCCGCTTGAAGGGACAGGCGGTGCAGGCCTGCAACGATCCGCAGCAATGGCCGTTCCGTCTGATCGCGGACGTGGTCGCGCAACAAAAGCCCGATCTGGTGATCCATGTCGGCGACTATCATTACCGCGAGACGCCCTGTCCCGCGGGCGAGGCTGGGTGCGCCGGCAGTCCGTACGGCGACAACTGGCCAGTGTGGCGGGCTGACTTCTTTGCCCCCGCCGATACGTTGCTGAAAGTGTCGCCCTGGGTGTTCGTGCGCGGCAATCACGAAGACTGCGAGCGCGGCGGACAAGGCTGGAGCCGGGCGCTGGAGCCCTACGCGTTTGACGTAGCGAAAGGCTGCAACGGAATCGGCAAGCCGTTCATCGTCCGGTTGCGCGGGCTCTCACTTGCCGTGATCGACGTCGCCACGGCGCGGGAAGAACGGGTCGATGAAGCGCAAGCTCAGTTATACCGCGAGCAATATCGTTCCTTGGCCGAGGCGACGGCGGGGCCAACCTGGATCTTGCAGCATCGTCCGATCTGGAGCCCCGGTGGAACCTTTTCCGGCAAGCTGATCGGCGACAGCAAGACGCTTGCCGTCGCCGCCAGCGGCGCGATCCCCGATAGCGTCACGCTGATCTTGTCGGGCCATCACCACCTGTTTCAGGTGTTGAATTATCAGAACCTGCCGGTGCAGATCGTCTCGGGCAACAGTGGCGACATCCTTAATCCCGGCACGGTAACCGATCCCGCCGGATGGACCGTCAATGGCGTGACGGTGCAGAGCGGGATGCACATGCCGGGGAGCTTCGGCTTTTCGATGTTCGAAAAGCAGAACGACGGCTGGCAAGTCACCAATTACACGAGACTGGGCATCCCCCGGGCATCCTGCCTGGTCAAAGACCGCACCGCAGCCTGCGCGCCGAAGTAACATGACAGTAGAAAAATACGCCATGCCCGCGCCCATCACGATCGCCATTCTCGACGACGATCACGTCATCCGCATGGCGCGATACGCGCTCGGCGGCCCGGGCGAGATCACCGACCAATGGGTGCGCGACTTTTTCCTGCCCGAGGACATGGACATCGGCCGCGTCTATGCGGCCGGCAATGGTCTGCATGAGGCCGACGGCGTGACGTTGATCCCGATGTCGGCCAAGCTCGACGTCCGCGCGGGCAGCGATGCCTCGATCCTGATCTTCCGGCGCGGCGTCATCGATGCCGCCTTGCTCGCCGCCAATCCGAAACTCAAGCTGATCCAGCGCATCGGCGCGCGGCCCGACGCCATCGATCTCAAGGCCGCGGCGGCGCGCGGCGTCAAAGTCTCCTGCCTGCCGCGCAAGACGATGCAATACACCGCCGAGCACGCCATCCTGCTGATGCTGGCGCTGTCCAAGCATCTGATCGAAGCCGACGACGCCGTGCGCCATGACCGCTGGGATCGCGCCCGCGTGCATCCCGAAAACGGCGTCGCCTATAACTACGCCGGCATTCCCAATCTCGGCGGGCTATTCAACAAAACCGTCGGAATCATCGGGCTGGGTGAGGTCGGGTCGCTCGCGGCCGGCATGGCGCGCGGCTTCGGCGCCCGCGTGCTCTATGCCAACCGCAACCGTCTGCCGGTCGAGCAGGAGCAGCGCCTCGGCGTCGAATACGCCGCCGTGCCAAAGCTTTTGGCCGAAGCCGACTTTGTCTCGATGCACGCCAATAATCTGCCGGAGAACAAAGGGCTGATCGGTGAAGCGACCTTCGCGCAGATGAAGAAGACGGCTTATTTCATCAACACAAGCCGCGGCCGCATGGTGGACGAGGACGCGCTCTACACCGCGCTGACCACGGGCGTGATCGCCGGCGCCGGCCTCGACGTGCATTACGAAGAGCCGCGCCCGCTATCGGACCGCTACGCCAAACTGCGCAACGTCATCATGACGCCGCATCTGGCCGGCGGTTCACGCACCGGCATCGTCGACGAGATCGAAACGATCCTCGACAACTGCCGCGCGGTGCTGGCGGGGAAACCGATCAAGTATCAGGTCAGCGCATGATCCCGAAAAGTGTGAGGCGGTTTTCGGATAAGATCATGCGCCAAAGCTAGATCGCCGCGTCGGCGATCCGTTCCCAATACAATTCGCGATGCTGCATCACGCCCTGCCAGAGCCGCGGCTTTTGTGTGAGCACCAGCAGCTCGCCGTCGAAATGCGTGAAACGGGTCTGGTCGCCGCCGACGCGTTTGGGGTCGGCCGAGGCGTCGACGTGCGTGACCAGCGTCTTACCGTCATAATCGTAGTTGCCGCAGTACGAATTATATTCGCGCACCGTCTCTCCTTCGGGTAACGCGCCGCGGCCGTCGCACAGCACCGACATCATGCGTTTGTCGGGATAGAACACCAGAAGCCCGCGCGGCTTGTCGCCATAGGGCGGATGCATCGGCTTGCCGGCGTCGTCATGCGCCGCCGTCTTGCAAAGCCGCCAGGTGCCGACAATGCTTTTCACTGCTCCACCTTCAAGCCGAGCTTCTTGATCAGCGCGGCCCATTTGCCTTCTTCGCGCGCAATGTTGGCGGCATATTCGGCCGGTGTGCTGGCGATAGGCCCGCCGCCCGCGGCGGCAATGCGTTTCTTGAAGTCGTCGGAGTTCACGATACCGCGCAGCTCTTTATTGAGCCGGTCGACGATGGGCTTTGGCGTTCCGGCCGGCGCCACGACGCCGTAGTACTGCACGATATCGAGCGCCGGCATGCCGGATTCGGCGGTGGTCGGAACATCCGGGATGGCGGACAGTCGCTCAGGCGAGGCGACAGCGATGGCGCGCAGCTTGCCAGCCTGGATATTGCCGATCGCCGGCGGCAGCGTGTTGAAGGCAAACATCACATGGCCGCCGAGCAGATCGTTGGTCAGCGGTCCGGTGCCTTTGTAGGTCACGATGGTGACGTCGGTGCCGGTCAGCGATTTGAATTGCTCGGCGCCGAAATAATTGAGCGTCGGCGATGGCGGTGTGCCGATCGTGACCTTGCCCGGGTCCTTCTTGGCAAGCGCTACGATGTCCTTCATGGATTTCGCCGGCACGTCGGGGTTCGACATAATGACGATGGGAATGGACGCGATCAGGCTGACCGGAGCAAAATCTTTCGCCAGGTCGTAACCGGTGTCGGGCGGCAGGCTGGCGCCGGTGACCAGCATCAGCAGCGTGTAGCCGTCGGGCGCGGCCTTGGCGCCGTCGCGCACGCCGATCACCGAGCCTGCGCCGGGGCGGTTCAAGACCAGCACCTGTTGGTTGAGGGCTTCGCCCAGCCTTTGCGCGACGATGCGGCCGACCGTGTCGACGCCGCCGCCGGCCGGGTAGGGCACGATCAGCGAGACGCCGTGCGATGGATAGTCCTGCGCGCACGCGCCGCTGACCGCAAATGCCGTGGCGAGCAGCACGGCGAGGACGCCAAGTTTCTTGGATCTATTTAATTTTTTACGACGAGGCATTTTTGCCCTCCGGTTTTTCCGTCCCTAGTTGCCGTCATCTTGGCAGGGATTGGCGGGCTTTAAAACCGGGCTGTCTCCGGGCGGCGGGGCGATCAGCCTCTCGGCTGCGCGGCCTGCCTGCCTTCAATCCGCTCCCGATCTTGCCGGTCGATTGACAGCCGATGCATGAGCGACCTTAATTGATGCATCGGTTGCATAAAAATAATCAAAATCTTGCCGGGGGGGATCGATGAAAGCCAAGGCCCTATGCGCAGCAATTGCGCTCGTGCTCGGCGTGACCGCGGCCGTGCCGACGCAAGCGGCGAGTTACCCGGAGCAAAACATCACCATCGTGGTGCCGTTTCCGCCCGGCGGCGCCTCCGATGTCACGGCGCGCCTGACCGGCAACAGCCTGTCGGAGCGCATCGGCAAGCCCGTCATCATCGAAAACCGTGCCGGCGCCAATGGCGGCATCGGCGCCGCCAGCGTCAAACTGGCCAAGCCGGACGGCTACACTTTGTTGATTGGATCGATCGGCGTCTATGCCATCAATCCGGCGCTGTACAAAAATCTCAAATACGAGCCGCTCAAGGATTTCGATCTGCTGTCGGTGATTGTGCGCACGCCCAATGTCTTGGTAGCGAGCCCGGACTTTCCCGCCAATAACGTCAAGGAATTGATTGCGTACCTCAAGGCCAATCCAAACAAGGTGACCTTTGCTTCATCGGGTACGGGGTCTTCCGACCATTTGACCGCCGCGTTGTTCTGGCAAAAAACCGCGACGACAGGCATCCATGTGCCCTACAAAGGCGGCGGGCCAGCCATCAACGATCTGATGGGCGGACACGCCAACGTGTCGTTTCAAAATATGGGTGCGGTTGCCCAGCAGATCAGGGCCGGCAAGCTGAAGGCGCTGGCGGTCACCAGCGAAAAGCGTAGCGCCGCGCTGCCGGATGTGCCGACCACCGCCGAGGCCGGCGTGGCCGACCTGATTGTTTATTCCTGGCAGGCTGCGGCCGCGCCGAAAGGCTTGCCGGCGGATGTGCGGGGCAGATTGGAATCCGCACTGATCGCGGCGGCCAGTGCACCGGAGATCAAGAAGCAGTTCAACGATATCGGCTTTGATGTCGTTGCCGGCACCGGGGCCGAGTTTGCGGCCTTCCTGGCGGGCGAACTGCAACGCTGGAATGCGGTGGTCGAAACCGGGAAAATCGTCGCCGACTAGCGGCCGATCGGAGATACGATCGGCGGTCCCTCTTGGCTGCTGCTGCTTGGGTCAGCAGCTTCTCGCGAACGCGCTGTTTCCAGTCATGTCCACTTTTGGCCCGAAGCGGTCCTAACGTTTATCGCTGCCTTGACGTAGCGCAGACAGGGCGCGACACTTTCCGAACAAATTGAAAATGAGCGGAGCCGTTCGAGCATCCGACATAAGTCCCCGGGAGGACATCATGAAAATTCAACGTGCGATCGCTGCGATCGTCGGACTGGCATTGCCGCTTCTGGCGGCTCAGGCTCAGGCAGCGGAGATCAAGGTGTTGGCCTCAACAGCCGTGAAGACGGTTCTTGAGGAGCTCGTGCCGCAATTCGAGAAAGCAACGGGCAACAAAGTCGCTGTTGGCATCGCTCCGGCCGCGGTGTTGAAAACACAAATCGATCAGGGCGCGGCATTTGACGTTGCCATCCTCACGGTGCCGATCACCGACGGCCTCGCGAAAGAAGGAAAGCTCGATACGACGCGCACGACCATCGCGCACGCGGGGATCGGCGTTGCCATCCGCAAAGGCGCGCCGAAGCCCGATATCGGCACGACGGAGGCCTTCAAGCGGGCGCTCCTCAATGCCAAATCTATCGGCTTCACGGCAGGAGGCGCTAGCGGCGTCTATCTCAAAAGCTTGTTCGAGAAACTCGGCATTGCCGACGAGCTCAAACCCAAGCTCAAACTGTTGCAGGGCCCGGCCGGCGAAGCGGCCGCCAATGGCGACGTTGAAATCGGCATGACGCAGATCAGCGAGATTCTACCCTATGCCAACGCCGAGCTTGTCGGACCGCTGCCGCCGGACAGTCAGTCCTACACTTACTTCTCGGCCGCCGTGGCGGTGGCCAGCAAGGAACCCGATGCGGCCAAGGCATTCATCAAATTTCTCGCTGCGCCGGCCGCGCTGGCGGTGATCAAGGCAAAGGGCATGGAGCCGGGTTGATCGGCACACCACGGGCTCTATTGCCGCAAAGTGCGGCAACCGCAGCAAGCGAAGCAAGCGAAGCAAGCGAAGCAAGCGAAGCAAGCGAAGCAAGCGAAGCAAGCGAAGCAAGCGAAGAAAGATTCGATGCCAATCAAATCCAAGTATCTGTTCGTCGCCAGCATGGACGTGGACCCTGAAAAGGAGGCGCTATTCAACGATGTCTACGACACTGAGCATGTGCCCAATCTCTTGAAGGTGCCGGGCGTGCATGCCGTCATGCGCATTGAAGGTGAGCCGTTCACGGTGAGCATCGGTGGCGAAGAAAAGCGAGTAGCCCCCGATGGCCCGCGCCATAGCGCTCTCTACGAGATCGACGGTCCGCACGTTCTGGTGAGCCGCGAATGGGCGGAGGCTGTCGAAGCCGGACGCTGGCCCCGTGAGGTGCGGCCCTTCACCCACAATCGGAAGCACGCGCTCTACCGGGTACGTTAGCCCTGACGGCGAGAGCCGCCACAACAAGCAACATCGAAGCGCGCCAGGGGCAAAGTGGACGTTGGCCAACCGCCGCGCATCAATCTCGTTTGGCTAAATCTCGTATCTCACGGCGGCGGCGTGGTCGTCAGCGGCTCGGCGGCGCGGCCGCGGAAATCGTACACGGTGGTGTAGACCACGCCTTCGCGCTCGACGGTGGCCATGATCGGCGCTTGCAAATGCCGACAATAGAACGTGCCGAGCGCCATGGCGAAGTCGGCTTTCTTCTGGTCGAAGGTGGTTTCGAATTGCGGCCCGAGATCGACCTCCGCCGTCGATTGCGGGCCGCAGATCGCGACCACCCAGCGCCGTCCGGCGGGCGGCTTCTCGCTCGCAGCGGCGAGCCTGCCGCGCAGCTCGATGGCCGCCTGTTTGAAGGCGAGCCCCCAATAATCCAGCATGTAGTTGTCGCGCGCCATGCGCACGCCGCCCGACGCCGCGTTGAACGACGTATATTCGAACGGATGCAGGCGCACGATCTCGACGATCGGCAAGGCAACGCCGCCGATAAACACGGCGGTCAGGAGGCCGAGCGCAAGTCGTCCGTAGCGGCGGATTCGGTCGGCGATCCAGGCAAAAGCAAGCCCGCCGACGGCTGCGAAGGGCGGCACCACAAAGATGAAATGCCGCACACCGTTGTAAAGCGCCGGCCGCATCACCATCGCGACGGCGATCGGCAGAATGGTCGTCAACGCCAGCATCAGCAGACTGGCGCGTCTGTTGATGATCACTTCCTTGCGCAACGTGAGCAGCAGGATGCTGACGAAGCCGAACGCGCCAAGCGCCAGCATGACCTCAGGCAGCGTCAACACGAACAAATGCGGCAGGTAGCTTGGCGGCATGTTCGGGACCGGAATTTGCCGGCCCTCGTACAATTCTTCCCACGGCTTTTCGAAAAACGTGTCGAAGTATTCCGCCGCGCGCAATGGATTGAGCGGCGAGACGATTGACCAGGGCCACAACAGGCCCATGATCAGATAACCGAGCGCCAAAGCCGGCAGCATGATCCAGATGAATTGCCCGCAGCGTTGAGTGGCGAGCTTCCAGCCGCGCGTCCGGACGTCGGTTGCGACGATCAGCAGCAACGCGGCCGCTGCGGCGGGCGCCGCGATGCCGGCCAGAATTCGAGTGCCGAACGCGAGGCCAAGACCGACGCCAATAATCACGACGGTGCGCACGTTCGGCCGCGGATATTCGTCGAGGGTGCGCACGATCCCGAACAACAGGATCACGATCGCGGTCGCGAACGGCGCGTCTTTCGCGTTGATGAACATGTGGCCATAGAACAACGGGCACGTTGCCAGGAGGATCAAGGCCGCAAGCCCGGCCACCGGTCCGCCGGAAGATCCGCCTAAGCGGCGGGCGAGCCGCCACGTGACAAACAGGCCGACAATGCCGATCGCGGCGCCGACGAGGCGGCGCGTCTCGAACAGATCGAACGGCAAGACTTTGGCGGCGAGCGCCGCCGCCATGTCGAAGCCGCCGCCGTATTTGTACAAATTGACGAAGGACAGTGCGGCCGTGTCGGTAAAGCCCGAGCCGTAAAGCTTGAGCAACAGGTCGCCATATTGCGAATGGGTGTAATCGTCCCAGCCGAGACCGTAGTCGCGAAACGTGAACAGCGCGGCGATCGCGACGATGGCCAGCACGACAAGCGCAAAACGGTCGGCAAAATAATTTGCCGACCGCATGTCTTGCATCGTCGATGACCTAAGAATGTTACTTGGTCGCGGCGGCGAACGTCTCTTCCACGTATTCCCAGTTCACCAGGTGATCGAGGAACGCTTTGAGATAATCGGGGCGGCGATTGCGATAGTCGATGTAGTAGGAGTGCTCCCAGACGTCGCAGCCGAGGATCGGCGTCGCGCCATGCACCAGCGGGCTCTCGCCGTTCGGCGTCTTGGCCACGGCGAGCTTGCCGTCTTTCACCGTCAGCCAGGCCCAGCCGGAGCCGAACTGGGTGATGCCGGCTTGCGTGAAGTCTTCCTTGAACTTGGCGAGGCCGCCGAGATCGGAATCGATCTTGGCCGCGAGCTTGCCCGGAAGCTTGTCGCCGCCGCCGTTCGGCTTCATCCATTTCCAGAAATGCAGGTGATTGTAGTGCTGGCCCGCATTGTTGAAGAGGCCGGCGTTCTTGCCGAACGAGCCCTTCACGATCTCTTCGAGCGATTTGTCTTCCAGGCCGCTGCCGGCCAGCAGCTTGTTGCCGTTATCGACATAGGCCTTGTGGTGCTTGTCGTGATGATATTCGAGCGTTTCGCGCGACATATACGGCGCCAGCGCGTCATGGGAATAGGGCAGCTCGGGCAGCGTGAACGACATCAGATCCTCCTCGATCGACCAACGATGACTTGCGGAATAGGCCAGCCTCTGAATGAAACCGGCATGTACCTGGAGAGTTCCCCTATTAAGCTAGTTAGGCGTTGGCGCGCATCGGAGCAACCTTTTGCGGTGGGGCGGAATAGGGGGGATTCCACCCTCGCGCAAGGCTTGGAGAGGGTGTTTTTGGCGCCGAGTTTTCCCGCCGCCGGCGGTGTGGATGCGGTTTAAGTGCCTGGAAGATCAGCATTAATGAAGTTTGAAGGCATTGAATGGTATTTTAACATTAACAGTTGCCGCAAATGCCGGAAAAAGCGAGAATTGTCTCATATTAGAAGAGCTTAGCGGTTTTCCGGTCTAGTAGAGGATCGTATGCGTATGTCGGGTATTTTGTATGCGGTCGGCGCCGTTGCCGCTGTGGCTGGTGTCGTGATGATCGGCTTTGGCATTCCGGTCAATGAATTCAGCTTTGG
The DNA here is from genome assembly GCA_903878085.1 of uncultured Hyphomicrobiales bacterium. Taxonomy (GTDB): domain Bacteria; phylum Pseudomonadota; class Alphaproteobacteria; order Rhizobiales; family Xanthobacteraceae; genus Pseudolabrys. Next base: position 52,608 of record CAIRGJ010000054.1, read on the forward strand.
AAACACGCTGATTATTTCAGGGGTTACGGCCCTTGTCGGCGGTTTGATCGTCGCCAGCCTGGGTGTGGTGGTGGCGCAGCTGCAACGCCTCGCCGAAGCCCTGGCGACCCGCTCCCCCGCTCGTCCGCCGCGTCCGCTGGACATGTTTGGCGCCGCGGGCTCGCGCGACATGGCGCCGCCGAGCCGCGTTCCGTTTCCGTCCAAGCCGAAGCCCGAGACCGGCGCCGCGACGCCGGCCGGTGACCTGGCTGACGAGGGCGCGGCGCAGTCATTCGCACCGGCTTTGCGCAATCCGGAAGAGTCCGACGTTGCCGTCGAAGACGAAATTTCGCTCTCGCCGCGGCACCCGACCGCCGGCAGCTCAACGCCCAATCGCGACACGATCGAGCGCGCCAATCGCGACATTACCGACGACGCCAATCGCGACATGACCGAGGGCACCAATCGAGACATGACTGAAGGTGCCAATCGAGACATGACCGAGGGGCATGTTTTCGGTCATGCCTCGGCGGTCGCGGAACGCCGCCCCGAGCCGATGCTCAATGCCGGCTGGCGTCCGTCGCCGCGTCCGAGCGCGGAGCCCGCGCGCAAGTCGGCCACCACCTACTTCGACGCGATGTGGCCGGCGGACGGCAGGCCAGCCAAGGACGCCGATAGCCACGTGGCCGAGGCCCCCGTTTCCGAGCCTGCGCCTCAGGCCGAGCCGGAACGGCCCGCGGCCGTTGAGGAAGAGCCCCAGTCGGTCGCCATCCTGAAATCCGGCGTGGTCGATGGCATGGGCTACACGCTCTATGTCGACGGATCGATCGAAGCCGAACTGCCGCAAGGCACGCTGCGTTTCGCCTCGATCAACGAACTGCGCAGCCATCTGGAAAAGCACCCATAGGCACGCGCCTCGGGCTCGCAGCTCGGACCGGCCAGCCGGTCAATCTCGACGTGTATTCAATAACATCACAGAAAACCCGCAAGTCTAACGCGCCTTATGGCGATGTTTTGCTTGCGATGATTGAAGACCGCTAGTAAAGTTTAAATATAGGATTTTGGGCCGAAAATTATTGCGAGGGCATTTGCGATGATCGACACTCCGGCCACCGGAAATTACATTGAGCTGACCGCGGAAATCGTCTCCGCTTATGTCAGTAATAACACCGTTCCCGCCAGCGAGATCCCGAGCCTGATCAGCCAGATCCATGCCGCCTTGTCGCGGGTTTCGGGCAAATCCGGCGATGCGCCGGCCGAGCAGCTCAAACCCGCGGCGTCGGTGAAGAAATCGGTGACGCCGGAACACATCGTCTGTCTCGAGGACGGCAAAAAATTCAAGTCGCTCAAGCGCCATCTGCGCACCCAGTACAACATGACGCCCGAGCAATACCGCGAGAAGTGGGGCCTCGGCGCCGACTACCCGATGGTGGCGCCGAATTACGCCGCCGCCCGCTCGCAATTGGCCAAGCAGATGGGGCTCGGCCAGCAGCGCCGCCGCCGCGCCAAGTAGGCAAGGCAGCAAGCACGACACGCTTTGATCGTGGGTCAGTCGGATCCCGTCGACGCGGCCTCGCCGTTGCGGGCGACTCACCATTTTGGACGCGAGTCCTAGAGCCGCGTGCCTTCGGCCACGCCGACGTTTAAAATCATCAGTAAAACCAGTAATTTAATTGTAGGATAAAAAACTTATCCCCGCGGGCTAGAAATCGGCGATGATCTGGCAAATAATCCTACCAAGGAGATTGCCGATGCAGCTCGCCGAAGCCGCCCCTGACAAGCAACGCTTTCGGCGCCGGCCGCCACGAAACGACCTCGCCAGAGTCTGCTGGCTGGTGGAGGCCGCGACCGCGGCGGCCTTTGCGGTTGCGGTCGACAAGGTGAGGGCGCCGTCGCGGGGGTCCGCCACCGTCGCCTTCGCACGGCAGAGCGCGATGTATCTCGCCCATGTCGTGTTGCGGTTGGATTTCAAGTCCACCGGCCGGCTGTTCCGTCGCGACCGCACCACCGCCGCGCATGCCTGCCGGATCGTCGAACAGCGCCGCGACGACCCCGCCATCGACCGCCTGCTCGACACGCTCGAAAGCATCTGTGTCGATCTGGCGCGCGGCATCCTGGAGGCGCCGCAGGCGCCGCCGCAAGTGCGGGGCGAGGTGCGGCGATGAGCGGCAAGATTAGAAAGCACGCGGCGCGGCCGCCTGAAAGCCAGCAGCCAGCCATCAATGAATTTCGTGGTCAGCACCTCGCTCTGGCGCAGCGCCAGATCGCGACCGAAAGCGGCTCCGCCAACGTCACCATCGACGACGCGGAAAGTCCGTTGGCCTGGCTGGCGCGAAGGCGCGGCCGCGACGGGCGGCCCTTGATCGAACCGCACCAATTGCAGGCGGGCGAACGGCTGCGCGCCGATTTCACCCGGGCCGATCTGATGCCGCGCACCACGTCGAACTGGGCCAGCCCGATCTCCTCGGACCGCGGCGGCGGGCGCGCCGGCACTTTTACCGAGACGATGATCGCGTCGCGCCAGCGCGTGCGCCAGGCGCTCGATGCGGCCGGTCCGGAATTTTCCGGCTTGCTGGTCGATGTCTGCTGTTTCCTCAAAGGGCTCGAAGGCATCGAACGCGAGCGCGCTTGGCCGACGCGGTCGGCCAAGATCGTCCTGCAACTCGCATTGGATCGGTTGGCTCGCCATTACGGCTACGCCGCCAAGGCCACGGGCCGGGGGCATGCGCCGGTGCGCACCTGGCTCGCCGAGGGTGCGGCTTTTATTGTCGAATGACGGGGTATTTACGCCGCGTCGGCGAGTGCGGCTTCGGCGCGGACCCGCTCGACCATCGAGCGCAGCCCATTCGAGCGCTGCGGCGTGAGGCCGTCGCGCAAGCGGATGCGTTCGAACAGCTCCAGCGCGTCGGTCGCCAGAATCTCCCGTGCGGTCTTGCCCGAATAAAGCGCCAATAAAATCGCGACCAGGCCGCGCACGATATGCGCATCGCTGTCGCCCTCGAACGTCAGCACAGGCCCGCCGGCGCCGTCCGGAGTGACATGCGTGACCAGCCAGACCTGACTGGCGCAGCCTTGCACCTTGTTGGCATCGGTGTGCGCGCTGTCCGGCAACGGCGGCAGAGTGCGGCCGAGTTCGATGACATAGCGATAGCGATCATCCCACTCGTCGAGCAGGGCGAAATTCTCGATGATGTCGTCGATCGATATAGCCATTATCCGCTTATGGGATCCGTTCGAGCCGTTGCAAACGGGGTATATAGGCTCGAACGGCGGCGGAGGCTACGGCTTGCTTAGGCTGCTGGGCGGGCCTCGCGGCGGGGCGGCAACGGCACCGGCGCGTGCCAGGTCGGGGCCATATCGCCTTGCGTCAGCGTTCCGTTCGGCGCGCCGTATTGCACATTTTGACCGGGCGCGAATTTGGGCGAGGCCTTCTCGGCCGGCGCCGACTTGTCATTGACCTTGGCGCTGATGAACTCGATCAGCGTACGCGCCCCGGCTTCGGCTTTGTGGCCGATTGCGACCGCGACTTTGCCGCCGACTTCGCAAGCGTCGGGCTGACGGCCGCAGAAGCCGCGAACGTCCGACACCGCGGCGGTTGCCAATGATGCGGCTTGCGTCGCGTCGATCTGGGCGTCCGGAGATGGTGTGTTGCTGCCGCTCGGCAGCAGCACACAAACGACGGTTAGCCAGAACGCCATGCGCAACAAAAAGAACATGACCCACCCATTATCCCCAACGGCTTTTCCCGCCGTCTTGAATTAAAATCTAGCAGCCCAGCTTGAAGCTGTCGTTGGCAATGAAGCGACGTTTTTGGGCTAAATCGACGCGAATACGATGCAAGTTTGAGTCAAATGCGAGAAGACCGAATTTGATTAAAATTTTAACGATCGAAAGACGCGGCCAGGTGCGCGGGGAGTTTCCCGCCATACGGTATGGTTACCGCAGCGGTAAGGATTTCGCCGCAACCGGCCTGAATACGGTTTGCGGCAACCGAAATTTCACCATGCCTGCCGAATGGCGCGTGTGATCATTCGAAAATCCCGTGCGAACGCCGGAAGCGGCGCTGCCGCCGTCCGGCTTTAGCGTTCGCTTAAGCGGCGCTGGCTAGTTTCAAGATTGAAAAAAGGGGCGCGTCGTAAAGGCGTGGACAGGAACCGTGAGTTTTCTCACACCAGTGTGGAGCTATGTCGAGGCGCTGGTGCACCCGGCGGCGCAGCAGGATGCGCTGACCGCGGCGCGCCATCGCGCCTTCATTGCGCCGCGCCTGCTCGGCAGCTTCGCCGCGCTGGCGAGCTTTCCGGTCTATATCGCGTTTCGCGGCGTGCCGAGCGCGCTCGAGGCCGGCGTCTTCGCCTGGCTGGTTGCGCCTATCCTGATCGCCTACTTCCTGTCGCGTACCGGCCGCTACGAAAGCGCACACATCTTATCGTCGCTCTCGCTCACCGGTCTGGTCGGCGTTGTCGCCTGGTGCACCGGCGGCATCGGCTCGTTCGCCGCGATCTGGCTGGTGCTGGTGCCGCTCGAAGCCGCGTTGTCGGCGTCGCGCCGCGTGGTGGCGCTGGCCTCGACCTTTGCCCTGATCGCTGCCGGACTGCTGCTGATCTTCAGCGCCACGGGCCTGCTGCCGCCCGCGGCGGCGGAGGCCAATGAGCATGGCGCGCTCGCAGCCCTCGGCATTATCTCGGCCGCGCTCTATGCCACCGGCCTTGCGCTCGGCGCCGAGTCTCTGGCGCGCACCACGTTCTGGCTGCTCTATGCCGAGGAAGACCGTTACCGGCTGCTGGCACGCAATATCACCGACGTCATCACGCGCCACGGGCGCAATGGCGCGGTGTTGTTTGTCTCGCCGGCGGCGGAGACGCTGTTTGGCGTTGCCACCGGCGAACTCGCCGGCCACGGCCTGTTCGAGCGCGTGCATGTCGGCGACCGGCCCGCCTATCTGACGGCGCTGGCAGACGCTGCCGCGCTCGGCGAGGTCCGTTCGGTCGAATTCCGCATCCGTCGCGGCGCTGACGGTGAGGCCCAGGCCGGTCGCTTCGTTTGGGTGGAAATGCGCTGCCGGCCTTTCGACCGTGTGGCGGAAACCGCAAGCGCCGGCGAGCGCGAGGTGGTTGCGGTGCTGCGCGATGTCAGCGATCGCAAGACGCAGGAGCGCGCCATTGAAATCGCGCGGGCCGAATCCGAGCGGGCCAATGCCGCCAAAAGCCGCTTCCTCGCCACCATGAGCCACGAACTGCGCACGCCCCTCAACGCCATCATCGGCTTCTCCGAAATGATGTTCGATGAATCGCTGGTGCTCGACGATGCGCGCAAGGTTGAATACGCCAAGGTGATCAACGAGTCCGGCCGTCACCTGCTGTCGGTGGTCAACGGCATTCTCGATATGTCGAAAATGGAAACCGGCAATTTCGAGATCGCGCCGGAGCCGTTCGTGCCGACGCAAGCGATCGCCGGATGTTGCGATTTGCTGGCACTGAAGGCGCGCGATGCCGGCGTCGAACTCAAGACGAGAATCGCAGAGTTGCCCGAAATTGTGGTGGATCGGCGCGCGCTCAACCAAATTCTAATCAACCTGATCTCCAACGCCATCAAGTTTACGCCGCGCGGCGGCAAGGTGACGGTCAGTGCTGCCTGCGAAGGTTCGACATTCACCGTCTCGGTGGAGGACACCGGCGTCGGCATCGGCGAGGACGATCTGCCGCGGCTCGGCGAGGCTTTCTTCCAGGCGCGCGCATCCTACGACCGCAAGCACGATGGCTCCGGTCTTGGCCTGTCCATCGTCAAGGGCCTCGTGCAACTGCACGGCGGCGATATCGATATCCGCAGCCGGTTGAACGAAGGCACGCGGATCACCGTGCAACTGCCGGTCGATTACGAGGGCATCAAGGGCGTGGCCGATCCGATCAAGCTCGTCACCCAACGGGCGAGCGAATTTGCGGTGGCCGCCAGAATTCCGGTGAAGAAGAGTGCGTAAGCGAAGCCGACAAGAACCAGTTATGGAAAGCAATGGCGCCGGCAGGCTGGCGGCGGCGATCGGCCGTCACCCGCGCGAGTTCGTCGGCGTCTTGATGGCGACGATCGCCATGATTTCGATTTCCACCAATGCGCTGTTCCTGCAAAAGGGCCCGCATCCGGCGCCGATTTTTGCCACGCGGCCGATCCAGCACCAGGAAACACCGGTGCCGCCGCCGCGGCCGGCGATCGCGCAGCCGATGGTGCAGCCCAATCTTTCTCAAACCAGTGCTGCGCCGGAGCCGTCGGCGCAGAGCCGTGAGCAGCTTGTCGGCAATATCCAGCGCGAGTTAGGCCGCCGCGGCTTCTATGACGGCGTGGTCGATGGCATCTGGGGCGCCAAGACCGACGCCGCGACCCGCGATTTCATCCAGACCGCCGGTGTGCGGATCAATCCCGAGCCGGGCGATCTGCTGCTGCGCGCGATTTTGTCGTCCGGCGCGAAAGTGAGCCGTGCCGCAGAGCCGGTGCGCAACGATCCAATTGCCGAATTGATCGCGCCGTCCAAGCGGGTGCTGGCAATCCAGCGCGCGCTGTCCGACTTCGGCTACGGCCAGATCAAGCCCACCGGGCAATACGATCCGGACACGCGGACGGCGATCGAGAAATTCGAGCGCGACCACCGTCTGCCGGTGACCGGCCAGATTTCCGACCGGGTCGTGCGCGAACTCGCCTCGATGACGGGCCGCCTGCTCGAATAGCGGCGCGGCACTTTTTCTTACGCATGATCTTGTCCGAAAACCGGTTCCCACTTTTCGGGATCATGCGATGTGCTAGTAAACCCCATGCGCTTGAAATCCGGTATCTGGGTCGCGGCCTATGTGCGGCGCTGCTTTGTCGAGGGGGCATTCGCCGCCGTGCGCCGCCGCGGCGCGGAGGAGGCGGGCGCGGTCTATATCAAGGTCGCCCGGCTCGACGGCACCAGCACGCTGTATGGTCCGGCGCCGCAGGCCGTGTTTGAGGACGCCAACCCGGCGGGGCGCTTGTTCACCGTCATCCTCGGACGCGAGGCGCCGGCCGCCGACGCCGATGTCGAGACGCGGCTGGTGCGCGAGATCCGCTACGACCCCGATCTCTGGATTCTCGAAGTCGAGGATCGCACCGGGCGGAATTTTCTCGACGATGCGCTGGTCTAGCGCCCGCTATTGCGGGTGCGTGACTGGTCGTCGCTGCGGGACACCCGGCGGCGTACGGTCGAGGTCGCCAGCGACCGGGCGCTGCGGCGCTCGTCGTCCCAATGCATCGGCTCGTAGGTGCGCTTGGGCGCTCTTTGAGGTTGCGATGCCGATTTGCGCCACATCGAGAGCATGCGATCTGCGGTTTCCGGCGCCAGGTCGTCAAACAGACGCGCGAGGTCGTGGACCCGCTCGACCGATTGTCCAATCGCCGGGTCGAGGAACAGCAAGATGCGCTGGACCACCGCGGCCGACATGCCTAGCGCCTTGGCCGCAATCACGATCGGCTCGCCGGAATGATCGCGCGTGATCCGCTCGGCCAGTTCCGGACTGACTCCGAGCGCCCGTTCGAGCACGCGGCTGAACTCGCCGGCATTGCGCTGCAGTGCCGCGGTCTCCAGGCGGCGGATCAATTCGCCCGCGGGCGGCGCCGATCCGCGCGACGGCGCGTCCGGAACCTCGAGGCCGCCGAGGATCGCGCGGCGCTCCGGCGCGGCGGCGGTGAAAAACCGCTCGATGAGATCATCGATCTCGCCGTCGGGTGCTAGCTGCTCGGCACTGCCGAGTTTGCGCAGGATCGCGGCGGGGGCCGCAGGATATTTGGCGAGGCTGGCTGCGACCGCGGCGCGGGTCGGCGCATCGACGCTGTCGATCAGGCCCAGCGCAAGCTCGACATATTGGGCTTCTTCGTCCGTGCTGTGTGACGGCTTCTGCACATAGAGGTCGGTCAGAACCCGCAGCAGCGTCGGGCGGATATCGACGCCGTCGCGGCATGCGAGGTCGACCAGGCCATCGAGATGGGGGTAGTCGGGTAGCTTCATCATTGCGGATACGCACTTTTACGGAACTATGATGCGTCAGATTAGTCGGCCAGCGTTAGCAGAGCGTTAACCTTGCAACCCCTTAATTAAAGACGCCGACCCGGATTTCATGCCGGGAAGGAATAGGGGACTGAAATGGGCGAAGTCATCCAATTTCCCGACGAGGCGGGATACGCGCGTGGCGGCCGGTACATCGACGCACATACCGAATCCGCGACCGTGATTATTCTTCCGGTGATCCGGATCGAGCGCGATCCGGACGGAAGCAATGGCCTCGAACCGAACACCGGCAACAGCGCTGGCCGCCGCCGCCGCCGTCGCGTCGCGCGCTGAGCTATACAATGTGGCGCCGCCGCATGTTGGCGATGGCGGCCTTGGCGCTGCTCGCAGGCTGCACCGCCAACCGCGACTTCGGCGAAGTGCGTCCGATGCTGGTGCGCGATGATATCCACGACTGGCTAGGCCCCGCCGCCGCCGCTCCCAACCCATCATCGAGTTTCGAACTAACTGACGATGAGCGCCAGCTCCGCGATCTGGCATTCCCACTGATCGAGCCGCCTTACGAACGGCAGCAACCTTATGCCGTGGCGCTTGAATATGGCATGGCCGGCACCGCCGGCATGACGCGGACCAGTTATGCCGACTACCTGTTGAGCTCGCGCTATCGTTCGCCGGCGGCGCGCTACGCGCAGCTCACCGAAGACATTCGTAACGACGTGACGCGGCTGCCGGGGTTCTTCGAAATGGCCTCGCGCGTGACCGACATCGATCAGAAACGCAGGAAAAGCCTGTCTTATGTGCGCGACCTGTCTCCGGGCGAACGCGAACAGGCGCTTCGCCGCATGCGCGAGAACGCATCCTTGATCGCGCTGGTGCGCGCGAGGTTGGGCCAGCGCGTCTCGGCCTATCGCTTCGCGCTCGAGCGGCTGGTGGTCATGACGCCGTCGCCGCAAGCAGTCGAGGTCGAACAATCGCTTAATCAATTGCAGGCGTCGATTGCGCGCTATCGCACACCGATGCTGCCCTGGGCGCGTGAACAGAGCCTGGCGAACGCACGCTAGGGCGCGTCGTCACAAATCAGCCGCCCGCAACCGTCCATTATGCAGTACTTTGCGGCCCCATGCCGGACGACGCGCCAAGAGCGCCATGAGCAAATAGCCGACAAATGGCAGATACCGTCATAGCCGTACGCGCGTTCAATCCGACTTGAGGCCGGCTTCGCGGACCACCTTGCCCCATTTGTCGGTTTCGGTCGCAATAAACTTGCCGAAGTCTGCTGCCGTGCCGGGGGTCGGTTGACCGCCAAGCTCGACGAGCCGCGTTTTTAATTTGGCATCGCCAAGCACCGTATTGATTTCTCGATTGAGCTTGTCGACGATGTCGGCCGGCGTCTTGCTCGGTGCGCAAACGCCCTGCCAACCGCCCGCTTCGAAGCCGGGAATGAATTCGGCGATCGTCGGGACGCCCGGCAGCAGTTCGTGCCGTGCCGGCGTGGCAAGTGCGATCGGCCGGAGCTGTCCGGCATTGATGTATGACAGCGACGAAACGACAATGTCGAACATGACCTGAACGCGGCCGGCCATCAGATCGGGGATGGCCTGCGCCGCGCCGCGATAGTGTACCGGTACCATGTCGATCCCGGTCATCATCTTGAAATACTCGCCACACAGGTGCTGGAGGCTGCCGGCGCCTATGGTTGCCATATTGATCTTGCCCGGATTAGCCTTGGCGTAGGCGATGAATTCGGGGACGGTCTTGACCGGGAGATCGCGATTGACCTCCATCACCACCGGTGTGCGGACGACGCCTGCGACCGGCGCAAGATCCGTCTGCGCGTTGAAACTAAGCTTGCCCGCGTAGAGCGTCGTGTTGATGGCAATCGCGGTCGACGCATAGAGCAGCGTGTAACCATCCGCCGGCGCCCGCACGACGAACTCGCTGGCGATATTGCCGCCGGCGCCCGCGCGATTATCGACGATGAAAGGTTGGCCGAGCCGTTCCGACAGCCACTGGCCGACAAGACGCGCATTGATGTCGGATGCCGAGCCGGCTGCGAAGCCGGCGACGAGATGCACCGGCCGTGACGGGTAAGTATCGGCAAATGCCATGCGCGTCGCCGTAGGAAGTACAGCGGCGCCGGCGGCTAGTTGAAGAAATCGGCGGCGAGGGATGTTCATGGCGTTTCCTTTTCGCATCTTTACTTCTGGTGAAAGGTCATTGGCCCTCAGAGCGACATCGAGCCGCCGCCATCGACATACCAGGCGGTGCCGACGACGTAGCTTGCGCGCTCCGAAGCCATAAAGGCGACGACCGCGGCAGCCTCTTCCGGGCGGCCCATCCGCCCCACCGGGACCTTCGAAACACGCTGCTTGCGGACTTCTTCCTCGGTCTGACCAGTCATTGTCGCCCATTCCTTCATCGTCTCGTCTTGCCGTTCGGTATTGATGATGTAGGGCACGACAGCATTGATTAGGATATTGTCCTTGGCCAACTCGGCTGCGAGCGACTTGGTCAGATTGAGCATCGCGGCATTGTTGAGCGCGGCAGGCACGACGGTGAAGTGCGGCTGCCGACCGGCGAGGCCGGATAGATTGATGATGCGGCCCCATTTTCGCTTGCGCATGTGCGGCACGACGTGACGGATGCAGCGGGCGGCCGCATTGAATTTTTGATTCAGCAGATTCGACAGATGGGAATCGTCCATCTTGAAAAAGTCTTCCGGGATCACCGTCGCGGCGGCGTTCACCAGGATGTCGATGCGGCCGAGCGTCTTGATGACTTGCGCCGTCATCGCGCCAATGGCGGCATCGTCGTTGACGTCGGTCGGTATTCCAATGACGCGGCCAGGATATATCTTCTCGAACTCACGCACGGTGGCAGTGTTGTTCTCCGGACTTTGACTGACGAGAACGGCGATGGCGCCTTCGGCCAGCAGTTCCTTGGCGCACGCTTTGCCGATACCGCGGCTGCCGCCGGTGACAATGGCAACTCTGTCTTTAAGACCAAGATCCAAGTTATTCTCCTCAGAAGAAAGTCGAGAGTCGCGCATCGCGACTCGGTATGTCAAACCTACAGACGACTATCTGGCATTCGTCAAACGCGCATCAAACCGAATATGGTTGCGCGCTTATGACTCCACGCGCGATCAGCGCGCCGGCTTGCTATCCGAAGCCTTGGCGTCGTCCTGCCGCACGCATCGTGCCGCGGCGATGGTGTTCTGTGCCATCGCGATCAAGCCAGGTTCCGGCGCCAGCGCCCGGATCGCGATCAATCCGGTCAGCGTCGGCGATTCCACGATCAGCCGGTCGGCGGCGGTGATTTCCTCGTCCTCGGGCAATTGGCCGTGCTGATCGGCGGTCATCAGTTCCAGTTCGATGACGCGGCGGCCGGCGGCGCGGTCGTTGATCGCGTAATATGCCACGCCAAAGCGCGTATAAAACGACACCGACGTATAAGCGAGGCTGACCGGCACGGTGAGTTTCAGCGAGCCTTGCGAAAGATCGTAGCGGCAGACCGCGCTGGCGAAGGCCGGATCCATAAACGGAAGCGGCGCGGTGTCCGGTGTCGACTCGGGCAGCGCGGTGACGGTATTGACCGGCGCGAGCTTGGACAAACGCGAATAAGCGTCCTGGGTCGCCGTGCGTGGCATGATGATGACGGTCGCGAGATGCACGATCCCGCCGAGCAGCGCGCCGCCGAGCAACAAGAGCAGCCACCGGATCATGGACAGCTCCTTGTCTCTACCGCCGGCATTGGAACTTCGCGGCCTGCCTTGGTCGAAACGCCAACTGCGGTGTCGTAGAAGCGCAGCACCAGCGCATAGCGTTCGACGCCGCCGGTCGGTAGCCAGTTGCCAGGATTGGCGCGCGGCCCGATGGCGATCTCGAAACTGCCGTCGGCGTGGCGGACGATTTCCTGGCTGGTGAAGCCGTAGCGGGTGACCGAGTTCGCGGCGAGTTGGCCATCGACGTTATACAGCGTCAGCGTCCAGAAGCGCGCGGCGGGTGTGACGCCGGACACCGCGACGTTGCAGCGGCCGTCGAGGATCTTGCCGGTGTCGTCGGTTTGGGTGGTGAACGACACGCCGTCGCCGAGCGCGACCGGCAGTTGTCCGGTCCGCGCAATCGTCGCCCGGGCATAGGGGTCGGCGTCTAACGTGCCGGTTTTCGGCCAAGCGGTCCAGGTGCCGATGGTGAGCGAGCCGAAGGCTGCGCCGCGGGTGAGGGCAAAATACGTCGCGCCGAGGCCGACCAGGGCGGCGACAGCAAGGGCAAACAGCGATCCGAGAAGCAGCCGCACGATCGATCCGCTGGTGGTGGGGAAGTTTGATTCGCGAGTGGGAGACTACGCTGGCTGCGGCGCAGCGGCTAATCAGTTCCGGCTGCCGAGCGGCCGATCCTCTAATGTGGCGGCGATGGCGCGGCCGGTTTCCTGGACCGAAACCTGCTTCTTCTTCTCGGTCGAAACCGTCGGAATTGATGGCCCCAAGGCGCGCTGCGCGTCATCCATCATGCGTTCGACGCGAACCAGAATATCGGCCCCGCGCCGGGACAGCACGGCCGGACGTGGCGGTGGCGGCTCGCCGGATTTCGACTTCGCGTCGGCCACCGCCGGCTGCTGCTTGACCGATGGCACCGCGACGCCCGGGAGCTGCTTTATCTCGGCGCCTTGATGGGCATATTCCATGATTGTGTGCCAGGTCATTGCCGGCAGCGCGCCGCCGGTCATGCGGTTGGTCGAACTGTAGTCGTCATTGCCGAACCAGATGCCGCACACGAAGTTGCCAGTGTAGCCCATGAACCAGGCATCGCGATACGCGTTGGTGGTGCCGGTCTTGCCCGCGGCGGCGATGCCGTCGAGGCGGGCGCGGCGTGCGGTGCCGTTTTCGACGACGCTGTTCATCATCTTGATCATGTCGGCGGCGACACTGGCCGGAATGACCTGCCGCGGTTTCGGGCCGTCGCGGTCGAAACGCCAGACCAGGTCGCCGCCGCCGGTCCGCACCTCAAGGATGGCATGCGGCGTCACGGCCTTGCCGAGATTGGGGAAGGTGGCATAGGCGCCGGTATGCTCGAGCACGTTCACTTCGTCTGCGCCAATTGGCAGCGATGGCGTGTCTGGCAGCGGCGTATAGATGCCAAATTTGCGCGCGGTTTCGACGATGCGGTTGCGGCCAAGTTTCGGATTGCCGTCGCCGATGGCGACCGACAACCGCACCGCGACGGTATTGACCGAGTGCGTCAGCGCCGAGATCAGCGTCATCGATCCGCCGTAGCCGCCGCCGTAGTTGTGCGGGCACCAGTTGCCGAGACAGATCGGCGCATCGACCACGATCGACGTCGGCTTGAAGCCATGCATCAGCGCGGTGGTGTAAACATAGGGTTTGAACGATGAGCCGGGCTGGCGCATCGCGTCGGTGGCGCGATTGAACTGGCTGGCGCCATAATCGCGGCCGCCCACCATGGCGCGCACCGAGCCGTCCACCTCCATCAGCACCGAAGCCGCCTGGGTGGCGTGATATTCTTGGCCGTATTGGCGCAGCGAATTCTCCACCGCGGCGTCGGCGACCTTTTGCATATTGGTGTCGAGCGCGGTCCGCACCACGAAGACGCGTTCGGTCATCGACTTCGGCAACGTATCGACGAGCTTCTTCATTTCGTCGAAGGCCCAATCGAGATAGTAATTCGGTGAGCGTTCGTCGCGGCGATCGACGGGGGTGGCGGGACGGCGGCGGGCGCCGAACACCTGACCCTCCGTCATGAATCCGGCTTCCACCAGATTATCCAAGACGACGTTGGCGCGGGCGCGCGCGGCCGGCAGATTGACGTGCGGCGCGAACTTGGTCGGCGCCTTGAACAGGCCGGCGAGCATCGCGCCCTCGGCGAGACTGACGTCACGCGCCGACTTGTTGAAATAATACTGCGCCGCCGCGTCGACGCCGAAGGCGCCGCCGCCCATATAGGCGCGGTCGAGATACAGCTTCAAAATCTCGTTCTTGGTCAGGCGCGCTTCCAGCCACATCGCCAGGAAGGCTTCCTTGATCTTGCGGTCGAGCGTGCGCTCGTTCGACAGAAACAAATTCTTGGCCAGCTGTTGCGACAGCGACGAGCCGCCCTGCACGACGCCGCCGGCGCGCGCATTGGTGACGAGCGCGCGCGCGGTGCCGGCGATATCGATGCCGAAATGCTCGTAGAAGCGCCGGTCCTCGGTGGCGAGCACGGCCTTGATCAGACTGTCCGGGAACTGGTCGAGCGGCACCGAGTCGTTGTGCTTGATGCCGCGCGAGCCGACTTCATTGCCGTAGCGGTCCAAAAACGTCACCGCCAGGTCCGACTTCTTCAGCCAGTCGTCGTCCGAGGTCATCTGAAACGCCGGCACCGCGAGCGCCAGCATCAGCAGCATGCCGATGGTGCCCAAGCTCGCCGCTTCCGAGGTCAGTTCGGTGAGCCAGCGCCGCCAGCCGGCGACGTGGAAGCGGTCCATGAAGGTGGAAAACCGCTCATAGCCCTCGCGCACGCCCGAGAGCGAGCGGAACAGGCTGAAGTCGACCCAGGCGTCGAGCCCGAGCAGCCGCTTCTTGAGATTGGGCTTCCAGTTCTCGGGAAATAGATCGCGCAAGGCTTTGAGTCGCTCTTTTCAGGGGGCAGGCCAGGCTGTCGCCCGGCGAAGCCGCAATTTAGCCGATCGCGGCGCCAACGGCCAATGCCTTACAGGGGTTAATGCACGCCAAGGTGAATGCAAATTGGGGGTGAATTAGGGCTGAATCGGTGCCCCCCCGGCCCGCAACAGGCGGCGGAACATGTCCCCAGTCCGGCCTAAGTCCGACCATGACGGAACCGGGGCGAGCGGCTACAAGGCCGGCGAAGGATTCCCGATGTCCGATGACAAGACCGCCCCGGCGCCGTTCTGGCGCACCAAGACCATGGCCGAGATGACCCAGGCCGAGTGGGAGAGCCTGTGCGACGGCTGCGGCCGCTGCTGCCTGAACAAGCTGATCGACGAGGACACCAACGAGACGGTGTTCACCGACGTCGGCTGTAGGCTGTTGGACGGCCAGACCTGCCGCTGCACCGACTACCCGCGCCGCCAGTCGAAGGTGAAGGATTGCGTGCGGCTGACGCCGCGCAACGTCAAACGGCTGACCTGGCTGCCGCCGACTTGCGGCTATCGCCTGATCGCCGACGGCCGCGACCTGTATTGGTGGCACCCGCTGGTGTCCGGCGACCCGGAGACGGTGCACGCCGCCCGCATCTCGGTGCGCGGCCGCGTCTCGGCCAACGAGAAATACGTGCCGGACGAGAAGCTCGAGGATTACATTGTGAGCTGGCCGGGGCAGTGGCCGAGGGGGGCGAAGGCGAAGGTGGCGCCGTTAGATGAAAAAGAGGCCGCGAAGAAGAAGGCGTGATGCTTAGGGCCGGTGCGCGTTAAGCTCTCCTGGTCCACATCCCAATATTGGGATAAAGTCGCAGCATGAAGCGCTATATCGCGAAGAAGCCCGCCCCGGACGACATCATCCGCGGCAGCGGCAATGTGTTTACGGATTTAGGGCTGCCGGATGCGGAGGAGCGGCAGACCAAGCTACAGCTGGCCTATGCCCTCAACACCATCATCGACGCGCGGCGGATGACGCAAGCAGCGGCGGCCGCACAGCTCCGCCTCAACCAGCCCAAGATATCGGCGCTACGCCATTACAAGATTGAAGGGTTTTCGGTTGAGCGGCTGATGACCTTACTGACCGCGCTCGACCGCGACATCGAGATCGTCATTCGCAAGAAGCCCAAGTCGCGGGCGGCGGCACGGATTAGTGTGGTGGCGGGTTGAAGAACAAACAGGAAGACACGAGTCTTGATTTCAACTCTGCCGTGTTATAGAACAAATAAAGAACACGGGGTGCCCAAATGGCGCATGCGTTCGGCGGGGTATGGACAGAGCGGAAGCTTTCGGTCGTTCGCCGCTATTTGGAAATGTATGCGCAAGCGTTGAAGAATCAGGCTTTTCAGCGTGTGTATATCGATGCATTTGCCGGGACTGGCGACCGAACTGATAAACGGCGCGAAACCCTGCCGCTCCTCGATCTTCCGGATTTTGATGCTGTGGCGAAAGGCTCAGCGCGTATCGCGCTCGAAGTTGACCCGCCATTTCATCGTTATGTTCTCATCGAGCGAGCAACGCGACGGGCCAGCGACCTTTCTGGACTCAAATCGGAATTCCCGAGCCGCAACATCGAAATTGTCAACGACGACGCAAATGATGCGATCGCTGCATTGTGTAAGCAAATCAACTGGCGCAGCACGCGCGGTGTCGTCTTTCTCGATCCTTACGGGCTGCAGGTGACATGGGGCACGCTAGTGGGCATTGCGGGTACCAGGGCGCTTGATGTCTGGGTCTTATTTCCGTCCGGCATGGGCTTGAATCGTCTGTTAACGAAATCAGGCGACATTCCGCAGGAATGGCAGGAAACTTTGGATCGAAGCCTTGGTACAAAGGAGTGGCGTTCCGCATTTTATCGGACTGAAGAGGCCCCCGATCTTTTTGAAGGGTCACGCAGCAAGACCGTGAAGGACGCCAACCCGATGAAGCTAGAAAAATTCTATCTCGACCGGTTGCGCACGATCTTTCCGACTGTGATGAATGCGTCCGTTCGCCTGACCAATAGCAAGGACCAGACTATGTATCTTCTGTGCTTCGCTTGCGCCAATCCATCGCCAAAGGCGAAAGCGCTAACGACCAAACTCGCTGGCTGGGCGACAAAGGCTTAGTCTGATGGCCGCATCCGACATCGAATGGACCGAAGCGACGTGGAATCCAATCGCCGGTTGCTCGGTGCTCTCGCCCGGCTGCACCAATTGCTACGCCATGCGAATGGCGGCGCGGCTGCAGGCGATGGGCATGGCGAAATACGCTGGCACCACGCGCAAATCCGGCAAGCGCCATGTTTGGACTGGCCGCGTGAACATCGACAAGACGGCCCTTACCGCGCCGCTCGCTTGGAAGAAGCCGCAGCGCATCTTCGTCAATTCGATGTCGGACCTGTTCCAGGACAAAGCAGACGAGAAATTCATCGGTAAGGTCTGGCGCGTGATGGAGCGGGCGCATTGGCATTCGTTCCAGGTTCTGACCAAGCGGCCTGAACGCATGCTGGAAATCCTGTCCAAGCCCGAGTTCCCGACACTTCCGAATGTCTGGCTCGGGACCTCGGTCGAGAGCGAAGATTATCTTGATCGCATAGACCTGCTGCGCCGGGTGCCGGCGCACATTCGCTTCATTTCGTTCGAGCCGCTGCTCGGCCCGATCGTCGATCCGGATTTGAGCGGTATTCATTGGGCGATCGTCGGCGGCGAATCCGGCCCGCGCGCGCGGCCGATGGAAACTTGGTGGGTCGAGGACTTGCGCGACGCCTGCCAGCGCCAGAATGTCGCGTTTTTCTTCAAGCAGTGGGGCGGGAAGCGGAAGAAGGCGACGGGACGGATGCTTGGAGATAGGACGTATGATGAGTATCCAAGCCACCCGGTGGCCCCATAGGCACTATAGGACGTTAGTCCTTGACACCATAACGCTGCTCCGCTAATCTCTGCATATCCTCCACAATTGAATCCGGTTGCCATGACCCGCCGCTCATCGGTGCGCGCGCAGGCGCGCGAGAATTATTACAGGTTGGCTGCGAAGGCCGCGCCAGCGGCGAGCGCAGCGACCACCCCCACCTCAGCGACCCCCACCCCCGACCCCTCCCCACTGCTCGCAAGTGCTCGCGGGGGAGGGGAGAAGAATGACCTCACCGCGCGGGTCCGCGCGTTGTACGAGGACTCAGCCGTGCCGGTGCGCGAGATTGCAGCGGTGGCCGGCGTCACCGAGCGCACGATCTACAAATACGTCGAGAAGCATCACTGGAAGCGGCGCTATCGCGTGGCGCCACGCGGCCATGAACAAGATTTGGCTGCCGCCGCTGCCAATCGCGAACGGTGGCCGTCGCCGGACTTCGCGCCGGTGACGGGCGCCGGCGGGCGCTTCATCCGCCGCGACGACAAAGACAAGCCGTTCGCCACCGGGCTCAAGGCGACCGACCGCGCCGGCCGCCTTCGCGCCGCCGCCGGTTGCGGTGTGGCGGCGCAGCTTGGGTGCAAAGCCATGGCGCAGGCCGCGGCGGCGCAGCGGTGCGAACGTCAGATTGCCGCCATCGCGACGGTTAATCGAACTGTCAAAGACCTCAGGGCGTATCGTGATGCCTGCCGCGCCAAAGGGCAGCCCACCAATGGCCGGATCGAGGGCCTTTTCATCCGCACCGTGGACGTCGCGGTGCAATGCTGGCAAGCGCTGCTGGCCGAGGATGACAGGGGCGCTAGCGCGTAATAGGGACATCGTAGGCCTGCCGCGGGTGCGGGCCATAGGTGAAGTGCCACCATTCGCGGAAGTAATTCTTGAAGCCGTGCCGGCGCATGGCCTCGAGCAGAACGACGCGGCCGTGGTTCTGCTCGGACGTGATGTTGCTGGCAAATGCGGAGCTCTTGCCGTCGAAGCAGTCGAATCCGGTGCCCATGTCGAGCGAATTGTCGGGCGCGCGTTGCGCCGCAGGTCCCGTGCAGGGGCCATAGGTGGCGCGCGCATCGAACGGCGGCGGCGTTGCGGCGGGCAGGCGGACCAGCGTCAGATCGATCGCGGTGCCGGTCGAATGCGCCGACTGCGCGGCGATGTAGCCGAGCCCGAACAGCCTGCGTTTCTCCAGCGCCGGATAAAACCGCCTGGTCGGGTCGGAGCGCGCGCCATCGTTAGCCCAGCGCGCCATGGCGGCGACGGCGCGGGTGGGGCGGTAGCAGTCGTAAGTCTTGAGGCTGAGTCTTTCTCCTGGCGCATGATCTTTTCCGAAAACCGGTTCCCACTTTTCGGGATCATGCGCGATGCGCGCGAGATCGGCCTGCACCTTGCGCAAGGCCAGCGCCACGTCGCGGCGCAGCACGCATTCCGGCGCGTCGTAGCCCGGCAGCGGCTGGCCGGTGAAATTGTCGTGCGAGGCGTAGCGCATGTCCTGCGCGATGCTCGGGTCGATATCGCGCAGATAGACGAAGCCGGATGGCAGCCTGTCGCGGGCCGCGGCCGGCGCCGTCAGCACAAGGCCGAGCAGCAAAGCGAGAAAGTTCCGCGTACCGATTCGATTCATGCGCGAAGTTTGCGCTTGAGCGCAGCCTCATACCACCCCCCGCGCTGTTCCCCATTGCAAAGACGGTCCGCGCGCGGCATCAAGCCCGTCATGACTACGCGACACCCCAAGCCTAAGCACCACGCGCCGCCGGCGCGCGCGCTGACGCATCCCGAGGTCAAGGCCATCGTGGTCGGCATCATGCTGACGATGTTTTTAGGCGCCTTGGACCAGACCATCGTCGCCACCGCGCTGCCGACCATCGGCCGGCGTTTCAACAACCTCAACGATCTGTCCTGGGTGGTGACCGCCTATCTCTTGACCGGCACCGCGTCGACGCCGCTCTACGGCAAGCTGTCGGACATCTACGGCCGGCGCGGCGTGATGCTCACGGCGATCGGCATCTTCGTCGCCGGCTCGATCGCCTGCGCGCTGGCGCCCAGCATGACCTTGCTGATTTTGGCCCGCGCGCTGCAAGGGCTCGGCGGCGGCGGGCTGATGGCGCTGGCGCAGACCATCATCGCCGACATCGTCTCCCCGCGCGAACGCGGCCGCTATCAGGGCTACATCGGCGCGGTGTTTGCGACCTCGTCGGTCGGCGGGCCGGTGCTTGGCGGCTTTCTCACCGAGCATCTCGACTGGTCGTTCATCTTCTGGATCAACCTGCCGCTCGGCCTGGTCGCGCTCGGCATGACGTCGAGCGTGCTGCGCCTGGTGCCTTACGTGCCGCGCAAGCACCGGCTCGACATCATCGGCGCCGGCCTGATGATCGCGGCCTCGGTGGCCCTGCTGCTGGCGCTGTCGTGGGGCGGCCGGAATTACGATTGGATCTCAGGCCCGATCGGCGCGCTGCTCCTGGGCTCCGCGGTGTTGTGGGGGCTGTTCGCGTGGCGGCTGGTGTCGACCGTCGAGCCGTTCTTGCCGCTGACCGTGCTCGGCAATCCGGTGGTGCGCTGCGCGGCGCTGGCCGGCGCCTGCAACATGGGCACGGTGGTCGGCATGACGATCTTTGTGCCGCTGTATTTCGAAGTGGTGCTGCATCTGTCGGCCAGCCAATCCGGCATGGCCTTGATCCCGCTGATGAGCGCCACCGTGGCGTCCTCCACCGCCACCGGCCGCTTGATGATGCATATGGAGCATTACAAGCGCATGCCGCTGATCGGGCTGACCGTCGCGATCTTGGCGCTCGGTCCGCTCGCCATCTGGCCGGGCTCGATGCCGATTGCGCTGGTGCTGCTGCTGCTGACGGTTATCGGCGCCGGCTTGGGCACGGTGTTTCCGGTCTCGACCGTATCCTTGCAGAACGCGGTGTCGCGCTCGCAGATGGGCGTCGCCACCGGCGCGGCAAATTTCTTCCGCGCGCTGTTCTCGGCGTTGGTGGTCGCAGTGCTGGGCGCAATCGTGCTCGGCGGGCTCGGCGGCGTCACGGGCATGTCGGTCGAGATGCTGGCGCGCACGGCGTCGGCCAATGAGCTGAGCTTCGCGTTCCGCTTCGTGTTCCTGGCTTGCGCGCTGGTGCTCACCTTCGGCATGGCATTCCTGATCTCGATGGAGCAACGCCCATTGAAGGGCCCAACGCCGCCGTCCGGCGGCGCGACCGCACCGTCGGCGCCGGCGACGCCGATCCCGTCGGCGTGATTAGCGTGCCAGGCGATACATTGGGATCGTTATAAAGTAATACGAAGACGTTTTTACTGAGCTGTCATCTGCAAAGCTTTTTAGAGTCATTCCAATATTTGTTTCATCTGTTGACTCAGAATAATTGTCGGTCTCCAACTACCGATGCGGCGTGACCATCGCCGCGGAGCTTGGGGTGACTATTCATGTATCGAAGTGCGTTCATGCCCGCCAACTCTTGCGCGCGATCGCGCGTGGGCGCCTTCAGCTATAGCCGGGCGGCGTTGGCGGGAGCGGCAATATTGTTCTGCTGCGCGAATGCTCACCCGGCCCGTGCGCAAGACAGCGCGTTTGGCGAAATCGAAACCAAATATATTTTCGGATTCACCGAGGGGTCCGGGATCGGGTTGGAAGGCGAGAAGGAAGTCTCCATTGAGACCATCGGCCGCTTCGGTAAGCGCGACGGCAAATATTCGGCGACGGAGAGAAAACTCGAGTTCGAGCATACGCCGACACAGTTCATTCAATTGGAATTCGGCGCCCTGGTCGCAACGCACAACATCCAGAACGTCACCGATCTTGACGACCGCAAGCAGGCGGCCTTCGGCGGCATGTTCGGCGAGTTCAGGTATCTGTTGCTCGACCGCGGCCCGTCGTCGCCGGTTGGCATCACGCTTTCGGTCGAGCCGGTCTGGCGCCGCATCGATGAAACCAGCGGCGCGCGGGTTACCAATTACGAGTTCGAGACCAAGCTCGCCTTTGACACGGCGCTCATCGAAAACCGGCTGTTTCTTGCGGTTAATCTTCTGTACGAGCCGGAAACGACCCGCGCCGACGGCGTGTGGACAAACGAATCGACATTCGGCGGCTCGACGGCGCTGGCCTATCGGGTGGTGCCGACAGTGACGGTCGGCGCCGAGCTTTGGTATTTGCGGCACTACGACAGCATCGGGCCTAACAATTATACCGGCGACGCCGTGTTTATCGGCCCCACCTTGCATGTGCAGTTGACCCGCAAGGCTTTCATGACGGCGGCGTGGAACGCGCAGATCGCCGGCACCGAGATTGGCGGCGCAAGCCCGCTCAATCTCGCGGAATTCTCCCGCCATCGCGCCAAGCTCAAAGTGGCCGTGGAGTTCTAGGCCGGCGGCCCGCCACCAAACGGACCGCTCGGCAACACATCAAGTCAGCGAGGTTTCAAAACGATGACAGCAATCAACATAAGCCGCGTCGTGTTGCCGATCGTGGCGGCGCTAATTTGTTTTGGTGGCGGAGCACGCGCGCAAGAGGCCGTGACCATTCAGGTCTCGGTCAGAGATCATCGTTTCCAGCCGGCGGAAATTCACGCGCCGGCCAACAAGCCAATCATCCTGATCGTCAAGAATCTTGACCCGATTCCGATGGAGTTCGAGAGCATCACGCTCCGCGTTGAAAAAGTTGTCGTGGGCAACAGTGAAGGCACGATACGGCTGCGGCCGCTCGCGCCCGGCCGTTATAATTTCTTCGACGACTTTCGCCCCGAGACCAAAGGCGTCTTGGTTGCGCAGTAAGGTCTTTGTTGCGCAGTAAGGTCTTGGTCGCGCAACAAGGCGAAAAGCAAAAACCCCGGCGCGAAGGCCGGGGTTTCCACTTTCTAGCGCTTAGAGTTCGCCGCTGTTATTCGCAGAACTTGCAGGGCGGGAAGTCGCGGCTGTAGACCGGCTGCGCCAGGAATTTTTCTTTGCCGTAGGTCCAGAACTGGCTGACCTTCGGATAGGTCTTGACCACGGTGTTCCAGAGCTCCGGTTTGTCGTAGCCGAACAACTGCTTCTTCTCGACCTTCTTGATGTAGATGTCCTGGACCGGGTTGCGCATTTCGTCGAACGAGACGGGGCCGCGCGGCGTGTCGATCTTGAGCGCGGACATCATCTTGAGGAAGTCTTCGGCACCCGGCCATTTGCCGCCAGTCTTTTTGTAGACTTCGTGGATCATCTTCGCGGTCGAATAGTTGCTCTCCGAGAAGTAGGACGGCACCTTGCCGTATTTGGCGCGGTAGGCCTTGACGAACTTTTCGTTGGCTGGCGTCTCCAGCGCGGCGCTGTATTGCAACGCCGAGAAGTCGCCGATGACTTCATCGGACATGAAGGGCAAGGCGAACTCGTCATAGCTGGTGCCGCCGCCGAGAATCGTCTTTTTGTAGCCGGCCGCGCGTAACTGCTTGGGGAACTGCGCTGCCATCGGTCCCACCATCAACGAGAACACCGCGTCGGCGTCGCCTTTGATCGTGCTGATGTACGGTCCGAAGTCCTTGTTGCCGAGCGTCGGCCAGATCTTCTGGATCACCTTGCCGCCGCAATCCTCGAAGGCTTTCTGAAAGCCGCCAGCCGCCTCGTAACCGAATGCGTAATCGGCGGCGACCGTGACGACTTTTTTGTAACCTTGGTCGCAGGCCCAGGCGCCGAGCGCATGATGCGGCTGCGAGCTCGACCAGCCGGTGCGGAAGAAATACGGATACTTGCTGGCGTCGCGTTGCGTCAGGTCGTCGGAGGCCGGAATCGAGGCGAGGTAGACCGTCTTCTCGGTGGTGCTGACCGGCGCCAGCGCGTAGCCGGTCGAGGCCAGCACGCCGCCGACGAACATCTGCACCTTGTCGCTGAGAATGAGCTTCTTGGCCTTGGTGACGCCAAGGTCTGGCTTGGCCTGATCGTCTTCGACGATCAGTTTCACTTTGGCGCCGGCGAAGTCGCCGTTGACCTCGTCGAGATACATCTGAAAGCCGTCGACCATGTCCTTGCCGACCTGGGCAAAGCCGCCGGTCATCGGCGCGATGAAGCCGATGTTGAGGTCTTCGGCCAGCGCAGGCGCCGCCGTAGCGAGCGACAGCGCCGTGCCTAAGAGCAATACGGTCCTTGAAAATCTCATGAGCCATCCTCCCGATTGAAGGCCCGTCATCCCTTCTTGTCGTGGATGGACGAAGCCAGTTGCAGCGTTTCCCGATGCACTAACGGTATCATCGCGCCCCCAGAGGCGGAAGCCTGCTCGGGGCGCGGATGTGCCGTATTTATCGGCGGTGCCGGAGGCTTAGATTTCAGCGGCTGAAATTTAGTCCTTCATAATGCCGCCGTTGCGTCGTTCGACGGCGGCCTGCTGTCGTTCGGCCTGGGTATTCATTAGTTTGACGCGCGACCCGAAGCGGACGTCACGGCGGATTTCATCTAGGACATTTCCTGAACTTCACACCTTGCGCTTGGCTTTCAGGCAATCTGGGAAATCGCTACGCTTGTGTGTCGTTCGGCGTTCATCCGGGAATCCCGGGAAAGGACTGATGCCATGCGGACAACCCGCCGTGAGTTTCTAGCCGGCGGTGCCGCGGTCGCACTCAGCGCCGGCACGGGCCACGCGCAGCAACGGCGGCTGTTCGACAGTCATTGCCATATCATCGATCCGCGCTTTCCGATCGTGCCGAACCAGGGCTACACGCCGCCCTCTTTTCCGCTGGAGGACTATTTGGCGCAGGTCAAACCGCTCGGCGTGGTGGCCGGCGCGGTCGTTTCCGGCTCTTTCCAAGCCAATGACCAGACCTATCTGATCGACACGCTGGGCAAGCTCGGCACCGGCTGGGCCGGTGTGACCCAGATCCCAAACGATTATCCGGATGCGGAGATCGCGAAACTCGGCGCCCTCGGCGTGCGGGCGGTTCGCTTCAATATCCTCCGTGGCCGCATCGACAACATCGACGATATCGTGGCGCTGGCGATACGCTGTCACGCGGTCGCCGGCTGGCACGCCGAAATCTACGCCGACGCGGCGGCGCTCAAGCCGCACGTCGACCGGCTTTCCAAGCTGCCGCAGATCGCCATCGATCATCTCGGCATGACCGAGGCGGGGGTGCCGGTGCTGCTCGATCTGGTGGCGGCCGGCTGCAAAGTGAAGGCGACCGGCTTTGGCCGCACCAAGGTCGACATCCCGAAGACGCTTGAAAGCATCGCGCGGAAGAACCCCGGTGCGCTGGTGTTCGGCACCGATCTGCCGTCGACTCGCGCCGAGCGGCCGTTTCTTGCCGCCGACATCGACCTGATCGAGCGCGTGCTGGGGCCGGAATTGGCGCGGCGGACGTTCTGGGACAATCCGCTCGCGCTCTACAAGGTCAAAGCTTAGGAACGGCTTCGCACGGACGCGGCCGAGGCTGTCTACTCATAAATAGAGATGGGTGAGCAGCGGTTAGTCAATGTCCGCTTTGCGCCAGAACAGCGGACATTCGGCACGTCCGCGTTGCTTAGCGCAGGCTTACCGACTGCTCGCCAATGACGTTCCACGCGGACCGCTCAATGCAGGCCGGGTCGTGCGATCCGCCGCTGAGATCACGCGGCGGGTCGGTTTGCGCTCGACCACGATGGTGCGCGGCGCCGAGGCCGGCCCCACAAACGCGACGGATTTGATGACGTCCTTGCGCGGCGAGGTGACCTTCAGCAACTCGGTGCGGACCTGATCGCACGGCAGCCCGATTAGCGAGGCCGCGATTTCGGCCTGCTCGTCGAGTTCGTCAGACAAGCCCTGGGCGGCGGCAATCGCCTCCTCAAGCGTCGGCGCGTCTTGCCGGACGCGGCGAGGACCATACTTGGTATTCCAGGCTTCGTTGTTGTTTTTGCTCATGAATTTCGATCTTTCGCGTCTCAGTCTTCAGCCAACCATACATTATTGGTGCATCGCAACAAGACAATTGTGCGTTGCGGTATAACTTCTCACCCGCCTTGTAGACGAAGCACTCGCTCAAGATCGTGCTCGCCTAGCTCGCCCAGAACGACAAGATGACACGGCGATTGAACAAGCAGTCGATGTCCATTTCGTCAAAAGCAGACGTCGCGGCGCATCCACGTCCTGTTTGCATTACCCCCCAATAATGGACATTGCGCGGCGCATTCACGTCGGCAATTGGCCGTTGGTTTATGAGTCCACGCCCTAGTGGAGCGGATTTGACATTCGCTACCCACCCAGCCGCGGGGTCGCGAAGCGAATGTCAAATCCAAAGCTCCACTAGAATCCCATATTTGCTAGTGGTCCTTTGATTCTAACATTCGCAACAGAGCCTGCCGGAAAGGGATGCGAATGTTAGAATCGGACTACTAGTCCTTGATGAAGCTGCCGTTGCGCAATTCCGTTATCGCCTGATGCAGCTCGGCTTGCGTGTTCATGACGATGGGCCCGTGCCAGGCGACCGGCTCTTCGATCGGCTTGCCGGACACCAGCAGGAAGCGGATGCCTTTGTCGCCAGCCTGCACCGTGACCTCGTCGCCTGAATCGAACAGCACCAGCGAACGATCGCCGGCCGGCTCGCGGAACAAGATCTCTTCGCCGTCGACCTGCTTTTCGGTCAGCACACCGAGCGGCTTCGAGGCATAGGCGAAGCGGCCATCGCCCTCGAACACATAAGCGAAGGCATGGCGCTCGATCTCGACCTTGAAGGTCTTGCGTTTTCCCGGCGGCACCGAGATGTCGAGATAGCGCGGATCGGCGGCGACGCCTTCGACCGGGCCCTTTTTGCCCCAGAAGTCGCCGCAGACGACGCGCACATGGGTGCCGTCATCGTCGGTGATCTCCGGAACCGCGGCCGCCGTGATGTCCTGATAGCGCGGCGCCGTCATCTTCAGCGACGACGGCAGATTGGCCCACAGCTGGAAGCCGTGCATGCGGCCTTGCGCGTCGCCTTGCGGCATCTCCTGATGCATGATGCCGCGGCCGGCCGTCATCCATTGCACATCGCCTTTACCAAGCGTGCCGTGACTGCCGAGACTGTCGCGATGTTCGACCGTGCCTTCCAAGATATATGTGACGGTCTCGATGCCGCGGTGCGGATGCCACGGGAAGCCTGCGAGATAATCCTGCGGCCGGTCGTTGCGGAAATCATCGAGCAGCAGGAACGGATCGGTCTCGGCGGTGTCGCCGAAGCCGAAGGCGCGGCGCAGCTTGACGCCGGCGCCTTCCAAAGTGGGGGTGGATTGGACGATGCGCTTGACCGGGCGGATCGACATGACTGCCTCTCTGTTGGTTTGTTCCGTTACTTCACGAATTTGCCGGCGAAAGCGACGAACTGGTCGACGAAGGCCTGCAGGAATTGGCGCACGCTGTCGTCGGCGACGTTGCTTTCGGCGTCGATCAGCTCAGGCTTGAACTGAATATAGGCCTCGCCGCCCATCAGGTGCAGGCCCTGCGCGCCGAGCACCGCTTTCAGATGTTGCTGCACAATGGCGCTGCCGATCGCGCCCGGCGAAGTGCCGGTGACGGCGGCTGGCTTGTTCGGCCACGACGTCTTGCCCCACGGTCGCATACCCCAATCGATCGCGTTCTTGAGTACGGCCGGGATCGAGCGGCTGTGCTCGGGCGTGACGAACAACAGCGCGTCGGAATCCGCGATATGCGCCTTGAAGCGCGATACCTCGCCCGGCAGATCGGCTTCCAGATCTTGATTATAGAGTGGCAGATCGTCGATGCGGATGAAGGCGGGCTCGAAGGCGGCGCCGCCGAGCTTGGCCAAAGCCTGCGCCAGCTTGCGGTTGATCGAGTCCTTGCGGTTGCTGCCGACGATGATGCCGAGCTTGAATTTTGACATGGGAACCTCTAGCTTCTGATGGTTACGAATGATTACTGAGGCTAGATAGATGACCGCCAAAAACACGCAAGAAGGCACAGGCGCCATACCCGGTACCCTGCATGTGCCCGAGGACTGCCGGGCGGTCAGCGAGGTGCTGGCGCGGGTCGGCGACAAGTGGACCGTGCTGGTGGTCTCGACCTTGGGCGACGGGCCGAAGCGCTTCAACGAATTGCGCCGCGCGCTCGGCAGCATTTCGCAACGCATGCTGACGTTGACGCTGCGCGCGCTCGAGCGCGACGGGCTGGTGACGCGCACGGTATTTGCGACCGTGCCGCCGCGGGTGGATTACGAATTGACCGGCCTCGGCCGCTCTTTGCTGGAGCCGGTCAGCGGGCTTGGCTTGTGGGCGCGCACGCACCGGCCCGACATCCAGGAAGCGCGCAAGCGTTTCGATGGCGCCGCGAAATAATCGTTACTCGCCGTATGCGGCAGTCGACCAATAAACACAACTAAAAGTAGCTGGTTATATCGCTGTCATTGAGCTTTGCTTAGTGAGGGGACTTTCGGGTTTCCCGCACCGGGACAGTCGCAATGCCCCGCTATTTTTTTCACTTCTCGGATGGGAAGCGCCAATTCACCGATAACCTCGGTTTTGAATTGAGTGGACTCGCGGCTGCGCGGGCGCATGCCAGCAAACAGGTGCGTGAGTTGAAGGCGGCGATGTGCGAGCCGCACATTCAGGACCTGTCAGGCTGGTCGATGAGCGTCGCCGACGCCAAGGGCACGACGGTGTTTGCCATCGGCTTCGATCAGCGGCCGGTGCCGGAGAAGGCTTAGGGCGTTTAGCCGAACGCCGCCGCCATCATCATCGCCACACAGGTGGCGAGGCCCACCGCCGGCACCCAGAGCGGGACGCGTACGTGCGGACCGGGGCTGTGCACCCGGCGCTGGCGCAGGCGCAACAGCGATAGATTGACCAGCGCGAACACGGCGAGCGTCGCCAGCGACGTGCCTTCCGCCAGGCGCTCGAACGGCACCAGCAAAGCCAGCGCGAGTGTCGCCGCGACGATCAACGCCGTGGCGAGAATCGGCGTCGCGGTGCGCGGATGCACGCGGCCGACGGCGCCGGGCAGGTCGCCTTGTTTGGCCAAGCCGTACACCACCCGCGCCGCCATCGTCATCTGCGCCAGGATGGTGTTGAGCGTGGCGACGATGGCGATGGCGCTGATCGCCAGCGGATCGATATCGGCGACGGCGCGGAACACCAGGCTCAACGGGGCCGGCGAGGCGGCCAGCTCAGCCAGCGGCACCGCGGTGACCGCGACCGCGGCGACCGTCAGATAAAGCGCGCCGGAGATCAGCAGCGTCAGCACCATGGCGCGCGGCAGATCGCGATGCGGCGCCTTGGCTTCTTCCACCATACTGGCGAGGCCTTCGAAACCGATGAAGGCGAAGAACGCCAGCAGGCTGGCATAGGCGATACCGGACAGCACCTGCGCATCGAACGGCGGCGGCGTCAGCAAAGCCTGCGCGAACGGCAGATCGGCAGTGATCGCGGCAACGACGATGGCGGCCAGCCCGCCGGCTTCGATCAACGTAAACAGGCTCGCCAGCAGCACCGACTCCAGAATGCCCCAACAGGCGACGGCGCCGAGCGCGCTCACCACCAGCAGCAGGATCGCCGATTGCGGCCAATCGACGAACTGCGCGATGTAACCGGCGGCGCCAAGTGCGACGGTCGCCGACGACACGATGCCGATCAGGATGGTCAACAGGCCGGTCAGCGTCGAGGCGAGCCGCGACGCGAAAGCCGCGCGCACATAGGCGGCGGGGCCGGCGCTGACCGGAAAGCGCGTGGCGAGTTCGGCATAGGAGCCGACGGTGAAGGCCATCGCCAGACCGGCGAGCAGGAACGACCACGGCGCGGAGCGGCCGGCGTGCCCGGCGACCGCGCCGATCAGCACGTAGATGCCGGCCCCGATGGTGATGCCGACGCCGTACAGCACCAGCAGCGGCAGGCCGAGCTGGCGCCGCAATGCGTGGGGGCCGGCGGTGGCGGACTTGTCGCTCATGCGGCCACCCTAGGCGGCCGGGCGGCAAGGTCATTGCGCGAGGTCAAAGGGCTCGCCCGCGACGGTGCAACCGGCTAGACTTGCCGCCATGAGCAAACGTCTCGCCACGATTCTCTGCCTTGCCGTGCTGGGTCTGTCGCTGGGCGGCTGCACCAAGTGCGGCTGGATCTGGACCGACTGGACCCGCGCCTGTCACGCCGAGACGCCGAAATAGGCGGGCTGGGCTTTGTCTCTCAAGATAATGCGAACAAAGTCCGCTCTACATTGCGGAATGTCAGTTCAAATACAATAATCGCGGCAACGCCAATATCTTCGGAGTGGCGATAGCAGGATGCTGAGGCGCAAGAACTGGCGACCGCTTCAGGCTCCTGGGACATTCGCCAGAAAACGAGAGGTGCAATTGGAGTTGCCATTTTAGCGTTGTCCTTTGGAATGATGTTCTCGCCAAAGAGCAACTAAACTATGCGCTAAAGCTGCAAGCCCCACGGAAACGGCAAATAGCCAAGAAAGAATTGCTGCGATGCTGACGTATTTAAACGCACTACTTTCCGGTGCAGTTGATCCGTTCTGGCCCCACGTCGTTCTCTTAACAACATCTGTTGTCGCTGGCATTGCTGTCGGTGCAGGAATTATATTTGAATCCAGCGAGTATTCAGCCGCCGTCCATCGTGTAGCTAAATGGCTTGTAATTGTAGGCATAGCCATCGAATCATTGTGCACCATCTCGCTATTTGTATTTGACAAAGGCATTAGCAACGCGCAGCAATCCAAAATCATAGAACTGGAAACGCGAATAGCGCCACGCGACTTAACCGACACCCAGCAGAAAGAAATAGCAGATAAATTAAAACCGTTTGCCGGAATGCATTTTGATCTGGAGATGACCCCGCGCATCGAAATCATGAAATTATTAGACAAAATAGAAAATGCGTTGCTGCTTGCTGGCTGGAAAGAGCAACCTCCACGGCCAGAGGTCCCACAGTTTGATCGTATTAGTCGATCTAAAGTTGGAGGAGCTAGATCAGTTGCGGGGGTTTGGGTGTTGTGGCCACAGCCATCTGGAGAACCGTTTAAATCAGCAGCCGATACTCTTGTCAGCGCGCTAAAAGATAAGGGCATTACGGCGTCACTAGTTAATGTCGTGAATCCAGATGCATATGATTCAGACAAAATCCACGTTTGGGTCGGCGACAAGCCATAGGCGGCCTTGCTGCATGCGATAGGGAATAAACAAAAAAGACAAAAATCCCTAGGTCTAATCCGCAAAGAAGGGATAATCGCCAAAAAAAGTCCTAGGACTATATTGACACCGTCGCGCTGGTGCGCTAGGTTACCCGCACGCTCCAGATTTGCGTGGCCATGTTTGCGGCGCGCGCGGAATGCGGGCAGACAGGCGGCGTCACCGACAAAGGCCGCCGATGCCAAACAACAAGCAACACAATGCCAAGGTTAAGCACGACACCGCGGGCAACCGTTTCGGCGGTCTGGTCATCATGGTGTTGATGGGGCTGGCCGGATTGGCGACGGCCGGCTTGATCGCCTACCAAATCGTGCGGGCCTTGCTGAGCGCCGCGTTCGGCGTCGAATTGCCCAATCCGTTTGGATGAGGCGCTAGCGAGGTAACGAAGCGGGCGATGCCGTCCGCGGCTTGGTCGGATGCCGCCTGAGTATTTGCCGGATTTGCGACGTTGTCTTGCCGCGGCACTTCGTAGCCGCGCCGTTCAAGCTTGGCGATCGCCAAGTTTTTGAGCGCCGCCATTTCATCCTTCATGGTCCTGCGCCGCGTGGCACGGTCGTCCGGCGCCAACTTGTCAAAACGGTTACTCATCGAAACCTCCGGCCTTTCGCCAAAGGCTCGGTTCGGTGTCAGTCAACTCCGCGGCCTGGTGCGCGCGACGCAGGTAATCGCGCCCCACGCCGGCATGGTGTTCGATATCGTTGACGTTGACCGAGGCGGCGGCGAGTCGGAAGGACTGTCGCGCAATCTCGAGAAGCCGTTCAGCTTCGTATTCCGACAATTCGATCATCGAGCCCCCGCACGCCGATCGCGCCTGTAAATTGTGTGGAATCGGAAGGTTAACGCGCGGGCCGCCGATAAGTTGCATAAAAATGGCGGCTAAATCGCCGGTAGAATGATGCCGCCGCTGGGCACCCCCGGCCGGACGCAGGATAATTTGAAAAAAGTCCTAGGACTATATTGACACCGTCGCGCTGGTCCGCTAAGTTTACCGCATGCTCCAGATTTGCGTTCGGACGCCGTTCGGCGCGAACTCAATCGTGCTCGGGCACAAGACGCACCACGACGCGGGCGCCTTGCCAAACCTCGATCGGACTTTCGTTGATGATCAACTTGGCGCGCTTCACGGCGGCGGCATCGTCCGGTAGCCAATAAAGTCCCGGCGGCCTCGCGATGTGGCCTTCTTCGGTCAAAGTATAAAAACGATAGTCGGCCACGGCTGGCACTCCGAAAATCGAGACCGCCATTTTCGCCGCTGTTTCTGATCGGCCTTGCAGAGACCTTTCTGGTCGCCTTGTCGTCCTTGAAACCCCGGCCGGCACTTTAGGAGGTTGGGGGCGCGCTCGACCGGGGCTGCACTCTACTCTGTACACAACCTGACATTGCGCCCCAGACTTTAACGAGTCGTCACTTCGCCAGATTAATTCTGGCCCTACGATCATACCGGCGGAACCGGCTGAGATCGTTCGGCAACGGACAAACGTTGCGACATCGGCGCGATGCCAGCGCATTCGATGGCAACCTTGTGGGATGCCACCAGAGAATCTGCTCGATCTGGCCGATTGATCTGCCGCGCCCGTCGTCGTCGCGGCGTTCAAGCGCGGCGAGCGCCGTGTTCTTGAGTGGCGCCAGTTCATTCTTCTTGGTCCTGTTTCTTGGTCTTGCGGCGCCGGGCGCGGTCATCGGGCCTGATGAAGACCAGCGCTTAAAATAGTTGAAAAAAAGTCCTAGGACTATATTGACACCGTCGCGCTGCCGCGGTATGTTTACCGCATGCTCCACACTTGCGTTCCGGCGGCGGCTTTGCGGGCCGCACGTTGCGCTTGTTCGGCAATCGAAGCGGCGGCGGTTATGCGTTGTTTCCCGCGTGAAGCGGCGCAATGCCGTCAGGCGAACGTGGAATGCCGCAGGTTGAGAACGGCTTTCTTTGCCACGCATGAGGCGGCGATGACGCAAGCGATAAATTTCGATGCGGTGCGCTACTAACAATCGTTATGACACGCGCGTCGGGCGTTATCGCGAAAGTTTTTGATGGTGCATCGGCTTTTAGCTTGAGCGCACGCATCAAAACCGCGAAGGTCGCCGCGACGCTGCAGCCCTTCCGGATTTATCCGACATGCCCGATCAACCGCGCTCCACGACACGGCTGGCGCAAGGCCTGCTGATTGCCGCCATCGTGGTGCTGATCGTCATCGCGTGGCTGTCGACGCACTAAAGCGACGGCAAGTCTAGACGCAACAAGACTCGAGCTTGACAATAAGTGACGCGCCGGTTTCGCCGGCGCTTTTTTTATGGGCGGGGAGGTTCGCCATGCCAACGCCGAAAATCTACATCGCGCCGGAACGCATCGCCGAGGCCAAGCAGCTTTACGAATTGACGTTGACGCCGGTGCCGGACATCGCAGTGATGATGGGCGTTTCACGCCGCACTTTGGAGCGCTGGATCCTCGAATGGAACTGGACGCCGCGCAGCGTGCCCCGTCTGCCGACCGACCGCGCGCTGGTGGCCACCGCGCCGGTTGCGGCCGCGAACCCGGCGCCGGCGATCGCGGATGCAAACGAGGCCGAGATGCGCAGCGCCAATGCCGCGCGCATCCAAGACTTGGTTGCGCAGACGCTCGACGGGGTCCAGCGCGTCCTCGACAAGGCCGGACCCGCCGATGAGGGCGGCGCGGAACACAGCGCCCGCACGCTCGCCGCTGTCGGCCGCACCCTGGAAGAGATGTCAGCGCTCACCAAGCCCGATGAAGTGACTCTGCCCCATGAAACCGAAGACGACGCCATTCCCCTCGACCTTGACGAACTCCGTTTTGAGCTGGCGCGGCGCTTACACGCGCTTATCGACGCTCGAACCGGCGACGAAGGCAGAGATTGTGACGGAGTTGCTGCTGGCGCTGGAACAGAAGCAAGCCGCGGCCCTTAAGAGCGATTTCCGCGCCTTCGCCCACGACCACCAGCTTCCGCCAGAACGCGCCAACAGCGGCGCCGACTGGACCACCTGGCTGATCCTCGGCGGCCGCGGCGCCGGTAAAACCCGCGCCGGCGCCGAATGGGTGCGCAGCCTCGCGCTCGCCGACAGACATCCTCCCCAGCCAAAGCTTCGTTCGCGCGTGCGCGCGCCGAGCGGGACTGGCGCGCGCTGATGGGCGGCGTTGTCGAGCCGGTGGAGGTGGTGCGAAGGCTGGAGGTTGTGCGGCGCCGGCGGCGGACGGTGTGAGCGCCGCCCATGATGACGATCGAACTCGAGGTTCAACGGCTGCACGCGCTGCGCGCGATGCAGTCCGGCCTGGTGCGTCTGAAGTGGCTCAGGGACGCAACGCGATTTTAACTTGCGATGCACCGCCATGCGCGGGCGCTGAAATACAATTACAATCCAGCCCAGCTGCGCGATGAGATTGGCCGTTGGACGGATACCGGCGCAGGCCAACGAGTCCGGCTCACGTCCTCGGACACGCCTCGACTCGGCCCGAGGTCGAAACTTGCTATCGCGATAGAAGCTGCACGGCACGCCATTAAGCTTTTCCGCGACCGCAATCTTTTGCGCGATATGTTTGGGCAAAAAGAAGGGACCGTTGCCTACACTGAAGTGAATGAAGTTGCCATTTATGGCATTAGTTCGGACTCACCTGAATTTAGAGATCGCGATGTGGTGGCTGCCGAACGGTTGCGTGGTGATCTCATAGCAAAGTACCCTGACGATATGGCCAGAGAAAACGTTGGGCAGAGACCGAATGACGCGGTATTTCATGCCGAAACGACCACGCTTTTGCGGGCGGCAAGAGAAAATGGAGGTTCGCTCGCGGGGCAAAGTCTTGAGGTTCACGTCGACCGGCCAATGTGCTCAAGCTGCGATAGAATTTTGCCGCTTGTCGGGCTAGAACTCGGCGACCCAACCGTGACTTTCATTGGGCCGTCTCGCGTGCCTAAGACAATGCGCGGCGGTGTGTGGGTTAAATAAAGATGCGCAAACGTTCCGATTTTAATTCCGAGCATAGTTTTGACTGGCCGGCACTGGAAAAGCTTCGGCCGTATTTTCTCTCTCCGCCCGGCAAACGGTGGTTTTTTCAGACTGGCAATGACGGGGCGTTCTTGGCAATCGAAGGACTTAACAACACCGGACATCTACGCCCGGGTACCGGCCGAATTGATATTCGCCTCGAAATGTGTGGCCATCCTGAGCTCGGCGTTTTTTTATATTACCTAAAAACTGGAGGAGACGATCGGGGCGCCTTCAGTTCGAAGGGTGATCTCACGAAATTGCGTGAATGGGTCCGCACATTACACAACGATCCAATGCCTGTCGGTCTTTATATTCCCTATGCCGATGCTTGGCTGGCGGTGAAAGAATTCATCGAAACCGACGGCGAGTTACCGAAGAGCATTGAGTGGATCGCCAATAGCGATTTGCCGCCCGATACGTTTCCGGATCCCTAAAACTGGAACACGCGGCGCGCGCTGATGGACGGCGTCGTGGCGCCGATCGAGCCCGTGCGGCGGCTGGAGGTTGTGCGGCGTAGGCTGCGGACGGTGTGAACGGGAACCGCACCATTCCGGTCAAAACGTACCAAATATGCGCATCGCTTTGACGATAAATGTTTTCTCAGCCGCATTAACCAAAGCTCCAAGACCCGCGATAGGGCCTACGAGGTTGGTGTTATTCTACCCACAGCCTTGGGCATTTTGTTAAGCCACTCTGTCCAGGCGAGAAGCCGTCGGACCTCAAAAATCCGACGGCTTCGCTTATTTGGCGGGCCGGCGAGCGACGTTGAAATAGCGACGTGCCTAATGGCCAGCCCCCATTAGGTGGTCCGGGTTGAATGTTAGTGCATGACCAGTCGTGGCGCTACGGCTGGGGTGGCCGGCGAAGCTGGTCCGGGTTGCGAAGCCGGCCATTGTAGAGCCTCTGGGGCCGGCGGTTTGTAGCCGA
>CAIRGJ010000055.1 GCA_903878085.1 uncultured Hyphomicrobiales bacterium
ACGCTGGTCGGGGCCGGGCCGGGCGATCCGGAGTTGTTGACGCTGCGCGCGGTGCGCGCGCTGCAATCGGCCGACGTCATTCTGTTCGACGATCTGGTGTCGCGCGACGTGCTTGATTTTGCCCGCCGCGAAGCGCGCAAGATGCTGGTCGGCAAGACCGGGTTTGGTCCGTCGTGCAAACAAGACGACATCAATACGCTGATGGTCAGTCTGGCGAAGCAAGGCAAGCGCGTCATTCGGCTCAAGGGCGGCGATCCGCTGATCTTCGGCCGCGCGGCGGAAGAAATCGACGCCTGCAAGGCGGCCAACATTACGGTGGATGTAGTGCCAGGCATTACCGCGGCGCAGGGCGCAGCGGCGAAGCTCGGTATTCCGTTGACAGATCGCGACAACTCGCGGCGGCTGCAATACGTCACTGGGCACGCCCGCAGCGGCAAACTGCCGGACGATATCGACTGGCGCAGTCTCGCCGATCCAACGACCGCCACGGCGATCTATATGCCAGTGAAGACCCTTGAAGCGCTGGTCGCCAAGGCCACCGCCGAAGGCCTCGATCCGCGCACGCCATCGCTGGCGATCTCTCGCGCGACGCGGCCCGACCAGCAGGTCGTCGCTGCGCCGATTAGCGAACTGCCGCAACGCATTGCAGCGGCCAGACTGCCGGGCCCGGTGCTGGTGATGCTGGGCCGCATTATCGGGGAAGGGGGCCGCACTGCTGAGAAGTCGACGGCTCCCGCGCGCCGGCAGAGCTAGTCCGCGGCGCTAGCGGAGAATTCCCAGAATTTCGCGATCGCGTGGCCGCGCGCGGCGGTCGTCCTGCCGCCAATCCCTTTGCGGACCTTGCGTCCTGTCCTGGGCACGGCTCTGCCTGCCGAGTTGCCGCGCATCTTTGCGTGCGCCCTGGCGGGATGCGGGCCGGTGCTGAGCGCGCTCTTGTTTGCGGTCCTGGACGTGTTCGGTCTGCTGCGCCGGCTTGGTGCGCTGCGGATTGGCCTGCGGCATCGGCACATCGGCCTGTTGCTCGGCGCCGGGCTGTTTGACGGCCGGTGCTTCTTTGGCCGCGACCACTTCTTTCGCCACCGGCGCTTGTGCGCGCGGCGCCGGCGCTAACGCGGCGGCCGGTTCAGGCGCCGCAGCCTCCGGGCCCACCGCCGGGAAAGTCTCCGGCGAGTAGGCGTAAGCATTGTACTGGTTGTTGCGGATCGGCTGGTTGGCTTCCTGGATAATGCGGTCGCCCTCGCGGCGGTTCTCGTAAGCGCTGCCGCGCCCGCTGAAGGTCACCGCATAAGCAGGTTTCGCCTTGCTCACGGTGTCGGCGGTGACGGCGGTGCGGTCGTAATCGTTCTTATCGTAGGCGACGATGCCGCGGTCGACGAAGGCGGTGGCGAAGTTCGGGTTGAGCTTGATCGCCTGGTTCATGTCCTGGGTGGCACGTTCGAAATCGCGCTTGTCGTAATAGGCGAAGGCGCGATTGTAGAGCGCCAGCGCATAATTCGGGCTGATCGCCAGCGCCTGGTTGTAATCGGCGACCGCGCGGTCGAATTCGCCGCGGTTGCGATAGGCGAAGCCGCGATTATTGAAGGCCCGCGCGTTCTTCGGATCGAGCTTGATGGCCTGGTTGAAATCCACGATCGCGACGTCGAACTCGCTCTTGTTGTCGCGGGCGAGGCCCCGCGCGTTGTAGGCGGCGGCATAATTCGGATCGAGCTTGATCGCGGCGTCGAAATCCTTGATGGCGCGGTCGAAGTCGCGCTTTTCGTAATAGGCGTTGGCGCGATTGTAGAGCGCGACCATGTAATTGGCATTGAGCTTGATCGCCTCGCCAAAATCGGCGATGGCGCGATCCGCGTCCCCCTTATTGCGATAGGCGAAGCCGCGGTTGTTGAACGCGACGGCGTCTTTCGGATCGAGCTTGAGCGCGGCATCGAAATCGGCGATGGCGCGGTCATTGTCGCCGCGCATGCCGTGGCTGGTGCCGCGATCGGTGAAGGTGCCTGAGGCGCCTGGGTTCAGCCGCAGCGCCTGGTCGAAATCGGCGATAGCGTGCTCCAGGTCGCCTTTCAATCGGTAAACCAAGCCGCGATTGCCGAAAGCCGCTGCGTTCTTGCCGTCCAGCCGGATCGCCTGGCCGAAATCGAGGATGGCGCGGTCGTAGTCGCGTTTGTCGCGAAGGCTAAGGCCGCGGTGATAGTAGGCCAGGTCGAAATTGGGGTTGAAGCGGATCGCCTCGCCGAAATCGGCGATAGCGCGGTCGAAGTCGCGCTTTTCGTAATAGGCGTTGCCGCGCTGATAGAAGCCGAGCGAGAACTTGGCGTCGAGCTTCACCGCTTCGCCGAAGTCGGCGATGGCGCGATCAATATCGCCCTTGAGCCGGTAGGCGATGCCGCGATTGAAAAACGCCATGGCGTTGGCGGGGTCGAGTTTCAGCATGTCGTTGAAATCGGCGATGGCGCGGTCATTGTCGCCCTTGGCGCCGTAGCTAAGTGCGCGGTCATAGAGCGCCACGGCGAAGCCGGGATCGAGCTTCAGCGCGGCGTCGAAATCGGCGATGGCGCGGTCGTAGTCGCGCTTGAATTCCAGCGCGTTGCCGCGATTGTAATAGGCCACCGCATAATTCGGGTTGAGCTTGATGGCCTGGTCGAAGCTCTGGATGGCGCGATCGAGGTCGTGCTTGTCGCGTAGCGCCAGGCCACGGTTGTAGAAGGCGAGGCTGTTGCGGCCGTCGAATTTCACCGCCTGCTCGAAATCGGCAAGCGCGCGGTCGACGTCTCCTTTGGCGGCATAGGCGACGCCGCGGTCGTTGTAACCCTGGGCATAGTCGGGACTGAGCTTGAGCGCCTGGCTGAGGTCGGCAATGGCGCGGTCGAAATCGCGCCGGTTGGCATTGGCGTTGCCGCGGTTGTTGAAGGCCAGGGCATCGGCCGGATTGATCTTGACGGTGCTATCATAGTCGGCGACGGCGGCGGCATAGTCGCCTTTGTCGTATTTGGCGTTGCCGCGGTTATAGAAGGCGATCGCATAGCCGCCATTGAGCTTCACCGCCTGGTCGTAATCGGCAATGGCACGATCGAGCTGGCTCTTGGCCGCATAGGCGATGGCGCGGTTGTTGAAGGTCGGCGCGTATTGCGCATTGAGCGCGACTGCCTGGTCGAAGTCGGCAATGGCGCGGTCGGGCTCGCCCTTGAGCCCGTAGGCGACGCCGCGGTCGTTATAGCTGAGGGCCTGATCGGGATTGAGCTTTATCGCCTGGCTCAGGTCGCCGACCGCTTTGTCGAAATCGCCTTTGCCGGCAAGCGCGTTGCCGCGGGCGCTGTAAGCCTGCGCCAGCTTGGGATTGAGCTTGACCGCCTGGCTGTAGTCCTCGATGGCGCGGTCGTAATCGTGCTTCTCGTGATAGGCGATGCCACGATTGTAGAAAGCGTTGGCGTTCTTGCCGTCGAGCTTGGCGGTCTGATCGAAATCCTGGATGGCGCGGTCGTAGTCCTCGCGTTCATAGCGCGCGACGCCGCGATCGTAAAAAGCCATGGCGTCCTGCGGATTGAGCCGGATGGCCTGATCGTAGTTGGCGATGGCCTTGTCGTAATTGCGCCGCTGGAAGAACGTATTGCCGCGATTGTAGTAGGCCGCCGAGAAGTTCGGATTGATCTTGATGGCGCGGTCGAAGTCGGCAGTGGCGCGGTCGAGATCGTTCTTCGAGGCGAAGTTGATGCCGCGGTCGTTATAGGCCAGCGCGAAAATCGGGCTCAGCCGGATCGGTTGCGCCAGCTCCATGGCGCCGCGGTCGTAGCCGCGCTGGCCCCTGACATCGTTGCCGCGCGGGCTCGAGGCAAAGCTATAGTTCGAATTGATCTTGATCGCGGCTTCAAAGTCGCTGATGGCGTGTTCGAAGTCGTGCTTTTCGTAAAACGCGATGCCGCGGTCGTGATAGGCGAATGAATCCTTGCCATCGAGCTTGATCGCCTGGCTGAAGTCGGCGATGGCGCGGTCATGGTCGTTCTTGTCGAAATAGGCATTGGCGCGGTTGTAATAGGCGCCGGCGTAATTCTCGTTCAGCTTGATCGCTTCGGCGAAGTCGGCCACCGCGCGGTCGCTGTCGCCCTTGGTGCGATAGGCGAGACCGCGATTGTTGAGCGCAATGGCGTTCTTCGGATCGAGCTTGATCGCGTGGTCAAAGTCCTGGATGGCATGTTCGGTGTCGCCCTTGGCGCCATAGGCAATGCCGCGGTCGTAGAACGCCCGCACATAATTCGGGTTCAGCTTGATCGACTGGCTGAGGTCGTCAATGGCGCGCGTGTAGTCGCGCTTGTCGAAAAAGGCGTTGCCACGGTTGCTGAAGGCCAGCGCGTAGTTCGGGTCGATCTTGGCCGCCTGGCTGAAGTCGGCGATGGCGCGATCGTTGTCGCCCTTGGCGCGATAGACCAGGCCGCGGTTGTTGTAGGGCGGCGCCAATTTGCCGTCGAGCCTGATCGCCTGGCTGAAGTCGTCGAGCGCGCGGTCGTAGCTGCGCATGTTGCTCAGCGCCAAGCCGCGTGAATTATACGCCGAGGCGTTGCCGCTATTGAGCCGGATGACCTGGTCGAGATCCTTGAGCGCCCGGTCGTGAAAGCCGAGGGCTTCCAGCGCCTCACCGCGGTTGAGCAGCGCCAGCGCAAAGCCGGCATTGATGGAAACCGCCTGCTCGAAGTCCTTGAGCGCGCGCTCCGTCTCGCCTTTGGCTTTGAACGCCATGCCGCGGCTGTTGA
Source organism: uncultured Hyphomicrobiales bacterium (assembly GCA_903878085.1). GTDB lineage: Bacteria > Pseudomonadota > Alphaproteobacteria > Rhizobiales > Xanthobacteraceae > Pseudolabrys. Next base: position 4,743 of record CAIRGJ010000055.1, read on the forward strand.
GCGCGACGTCGTAGCGCGGATTGGCCTTGATGGCGCGGTCATAGTCGGCGACGGCGCGGTCGAGCTCGCCTTTGTTCTGATAGATATTGCCGCGATTATTGAGTGCGGCCGCGAATCCGGGATCGAGCTTGATGGCCTGATCGAGGTCGCCGATCGCCCGGGCGAGGTCGCCTTTGCGCTGGAACAGAATTGCGCGACTGTTGAACACACCGGCATAAGTCGGGTTGAATTTGATCGCCTGCTCGAAGTCCTGCAATGCGCGGTCGATCATGCCGCGCGCGGCGTAGGTATTGCCGCGCTCCGTGAAGGCCGCCGCATATTTCGGATCGAGCTTGATGGCGAGATCGTAATCGCGGGTGGCGAGAGTGTAGTCGCCCTTCTGCTGATAGGCATTGCCGCGATCGACATAGCCAGCGGTGAGTTTCGGGTCGAGCCGCAGCGCTTGATCGAAATCGGCGATGGCGCGGTCGAAGTCGCGCCGTTCGCGATAGGCGACGCTGCGGCCGTGGGCCGCCAGCGCATCGCGCGGGTCGATCCGGATGGCCTGGGTCAAATCGGCGATGGCGGCGTCTAATTCGCGGCGCTCGAAATGCGCCATGCCGCGGTTGTAATAGGCGGCAGCAAAATTTGGGTTGAGCTTGATGGCCAGGTCGAAATCCGGGAAGATCCGGTCATCCTCGCGCAGATTGAGATAGCTGAAACCGCGCGCATTGTAGGCGGCCGCGTTCTTCGGGTCGAGCTTGAGCGCGGCCGTGAAGTCGTTCACGGCGTTCGCGTAGTCCTTCTTGTCTTGATAGGCGAGGCCGCGGCTCAAATAGGCGCCGGCATAGTTCGGATTGGCCTTGATCGCCTGATCGAAGTCGGCAATGGCGCGGTCGTAATTCTGCTTCTTCTGGAACGTGTCGCCGCGGTTGCTCAAGGCGGCGGCGAACTTCGGATCGATGCGCAGCGCTTGATCGAAGTCGGCGATGGCGCGGTCGCTGTCGCCTTTGCCGTTATAGGCCAGCCCGCGGACGTTGAAGGCGGCGGTGTAATCAGGTTTGCTGTTGATCGCCTGGTTGAGGTCGGCAATGGCACGGTCATAGTCGCGCTTGTCGTATAATGCGTTGCCTCGTTCGAAAAAGGCAAAGGCGTTGGTGCCGTCGAGCTTGATCGCCTGGTCTAGATCGGCCAACGCGCGCTCGTTATCACTGCGGCCGCGATAGGCCATGCCGCGATGATAGTAAGCCAACGCCTGCTTCGGATCGGATTTGATGGCCTGCGTAAAGTCGCCAATGGCGCGCTCATCGTCGCCCTTGGCGTGGAGCGCTTGACCACGATTGTAGAAGGCCAGCGCGTTCTTCGGATCGATCCGGATCGACTGGTCAAAATCTGCGATTGCCTTGTCGGGCTCGCGGAGGGCGGCGTACGTAATGCCGCGGTTGTAATACGACAGCGAATCCTTGGGGTCGAGCTTGATCGCCTGGGACAAGTCGCGCATCGCCATGTCGTATTCGTGTTTCTCGAAATACGACACGCCGCGGTCATAATAGGCGAGCGCATATTCGCTATCCAGCCGGATGGCCTGGTCGTAGTTCTGAATGGCCCGGTCGTAGTCGCGTTTGTCGTAGAACGCGTTGCCGCGATTGTAATAGGCCAGCACGTAATTACCGTTGAGCAGAATGGCCTGATCGTAGTCCTTGATGGCGCGGTCGATTTCGCCGCGGTTGCGGTAGGCAAGGCCGCGGTTGTTGTAGGCAAAGCCGTCGCGCGGATCGAGCAGAATGGCCTGGTCGAAATCCTGAATTGCGCGCTCGACGTTGCCTTTCGCGGCGTAGGCGATGCCGCGGTCGTTGAGCGCCAAGATGAATTCCGGATTGATCTTGATCGCCTGGTCGAAGTCTTGGATTGCGCGTTCGTAGTCGCGGATATCGCGATAGGCGAGGCCGCGGCTGTGATAGGCCACGGCGTCGTTGCCATTGAGTTTGATGGCGCGGTCGTAGTCGGGAATGGCGCGGTCGGGCTCGCCCTTGGCGCGGTACGCCATGCCGCGGTTGAAATAAGCCAGCGCCGAATTCTGGTTCAAGCCGATCGCAATATTCAGGCTGGAGATGGCGTGTTCGTAATCGCGTTTGTCGTAATAGAGGTGGCTGAGCGTGCTGAGCGCGACGGCATTGTGCTTGTCGTATTTGATCGTCTGCTCGAGGTCCTGGCGTGCGCGATCGGCATCGCCGCGGTCGCGGAACACCAAAGCACGGTTGAAATAGGCGTCGGCATTGCTCGGATTGAGCTTGATTCCTTCATCGAAATCGCGGATCGCGCGGTCGGCGTCGCTTTTGATGCGATAGGCTTTGCCGCGGTTGAAATAGGCGGCGGCCTTTTCCTTGGCGCTGACTTCGTTATCAGCGTCGGCGTTGTGCTTCTTCTTGGTGGCGGGTTTCGACGACTGCTGGTCGATGATCGCGGTGCAGTTTTCGATACGAAGATCGGCGGAAACGTCCTCGCTCGCGCAGGTCTTTATTTCCTCGCGCGTTGCGGCGAGCGCATGGGGCGCCGCCGACAGCAAAGCCGCTGTCGCCGCACAAATGCAGAATTGTCGCGCTCCCCAGTTCATACCACCTCATTCGCCCGGTCACAGACTGCTGCGCCGGACTAGGTTTCTGAATCCAAGTGGGAATTTAGATTGAAAATGGCGGCGAGAGTCGCAGGAGCGCAGGTATTGCCCGGATTAACATTAATCTGCACCGCTGCTTTGCGTAGAACGCATTAATGAATTCGGGTTAACGCGATTGCCATGTCGAACCGCAAAATGTTTGTGGCCGCGACGAATCTGAATCGTCGCGGCCACAAGCATTTGAAGATGAGAGAGGGCGGTTACTTGAGCGCGGCGGCGCGGGCGTTGGCGGCCATTTCCTCAAGCACGTAGTCGGGCGGCATCACGTAGGCCATGACCTTTGCCTTAGGATAGACCGACTGCGTCACCGTGGGGCCGTGATTGCCCGACACCACGATCGGGTTGCCCTGGCCGTCGGTGCCGCGCACGACGCCGACGTGGCCGCTATTGGGACCTTTGCGGTACATGATGGCGATGGCGCCGACGCGCGGGCCATCGAGCTTCTTGCCGAAGTCGAGGAAGGAGCGGGCGGCGCGCGATTTGGTGCCGTTGCCGCCGGCTTTATGCAGCACGAAATTCATGAAATCGGCGCACCACAGCTGGGTCGGGAGACCGAGCTGTTTGGCGGTGCGGCCGCGCCAGCGGAGCGCTTCGAGCAGCACGCCGGAGGCGCCGGGCACCTGTGCCGCCGCTTCGGCGGCGTCGGTGCGGCTGCGCGCCATCGTCTCGAGCGGTTCGGTGTTGGCGAAGCGTTCGACGCGCTTTTCACCGGTCGCATGCGCCGGCGCAGCGACGCCGAGCGCGAAAACACAAATGACCAAGGTTGAGATCGATCGCTTCATGTTGCCACTTCCTGCCGACTCATCAGCCGGGACTTGCCTAGCCTGTTGTCTCTTACCGCTTCACGCTACTAAAGAAGTGCAGCGTGCTGCCGTGTGGTTAACCCACGTATCTTGTCTGCTTAATCGGCGCAGTTGCAAGTTAAGGCGCGCGTTATTGCCCCTTCGCTTGGCGTTATGGTTAAAGCTAAAATTTTAATTAAATGCGATGCGCTTAGCGCATGTTGTAGCGGATCGGCACGACGATCGCGATCTGCGAACCGGAAACTTCCGGCGGCGGTGGCGGCAATGGCTGCGCGCGCTCGACCAGCGTCAGCGTTTCGCGATCGAGCAGGCTGGAGCCCGAACTGTGCACGATGCGAGCGTTGTGCACGCCGCCGCTGCGATCGATCGAAAATGCAAGTTGTGCGACGCCGGCCTCGCCACGCGATTGTGCTTCGGACGGATAGCGCTTGTAGCGCTCGAGCCGCGATACCAGTTGCGAGCGCCAATCCGCTGCATTTGAGTTGCCGGCCGCACCCGGCGATGGTGCCGCGGCACTAGCCGCTTGCTGATCGGCGGCGCTCGGCGCACGGGCGACAGATTGTTTCTTCTGCTTTGGGTTGGGCTCTTTCGGCTTTTCGATCATTTTTGGCGGCGGTGGCAACACGACGTCCGGCTTTGCCACTTCAGGCGGCGGCAACTCGACTTTTTCAATGGGCTTTACCGGTTCGGGCTCCGGCTCTTCGGGGCGACTCGCGAGTTGATCGGGGGGGGCGTCGTTGGGAACGGTCGTTGGCGCGACCGCGACCGGCGCCAGATCGATCATGATCAGCGGGGCGTTCGCCATCAAGTCGGAGCTTTCGTTCCACTTCGCCAGTAGCGCCGCGGCGCCGGCGCCGTGAAAGGATAACGCCAGCACAAAGCAAATGGCCCAGCGCGCCGAGTCCGGCCAACGCCGTGGCGCCGCTGCGGCGCGGTCGGCGGTCATGGCTTGTCGGCTTCCAAGCCGACCAGCGCGACATGCAAATATCCTGCGCTGCGCAGCTCGTTCATCAGCGTCATTAGGTCGCCATAGGGCACGGCCTTATCGGCGCGCAGGAATAGGCGTTGCTCTTTGTCGCCGGACGCCGCCTTGTCGAGCGAAGGCGCGAGCGCAGCGCGGTTCACCGCATCATTGTCGAGCGTCAGGCTCAGATCCGATTTGAGCGTCAGGAACAGCGGCTTGTCGGGCCGCGAACTACGCTCGGCATTGGCCGCCGGCAGATCGACCGAGATATCCACGGTGGCCAACGGCGCCGCGATCATGAAAATGATCAGCAGCACCAAGATCACGTCGATGAACGGCGTGACGTTGATCTCGTGGACTTCGCTTAAGGCATCGTCGCCGTGGTCGAGACGTACGCTCATGGTGTCACTCGGCCGCCGCCACGCCACGCCGCCGTTCGGCCGGGCGATTGAAAGCACCGCGATCGAGATCGCGGCTGATTAGGCGCAGGATTTCCGCCGAGGCGTCGGCGTGCAGCGCGCGATAGCCGGCGATCCAACGCGAGAACATGTTGTACATCACCACCGCCGGGATCGCCGCGACCAGGCCGAGCGCAGTGGCGAGAAGCGCTTCGGCGATGCCGGGTGCCACCACCGCGAGATTGGTGGTGTGCGATTTCGAAATGCCGATGAAGGCGTTCATGATGCCCCATACCGTGCCGAACAGGCCGACGAAGGGGGCGGTGGCGCCGATGGTGGCGAGAATGCCGGTGCCGCGGATCATTTGCCGTCCGGCGGCGGCCTCTAATCGCTCCAGCCGCGAGGCGATGCGCTCTTTCACGCCGTCCGGCGACAGTGCGTCGGCCGATTGCCGCAACTCGGTATCGGCGGCGCCGATCAGCGTCGAGGCCGCGTCCTTGCCGCCTTGCAGATCGCGCACGTCGCTCCAGGCGCGCGCTGCGCCGAGCGCGGCAATCGCTTCGCCCAAGCGGCGGCGGGCGGCGAACAGTTCGATCGCCTTGGCGAACCAGATGGTCCAGGTCAGCACCGATGCGAACACCAGCCCGACCATCACGGCTTTGACGACGATGTCGGCGGCCATGAACATGCCCCAGGGCGACAGATCGCGCGGCAGCTTGAGCAGAACGTCGGAAGCGGCCGGCTCCGGCGTTTGCGCCAGGGCAAAAGCGGGCAGCAGCAAGCCAACGGCAAGCGCCACGAGCGGCAGCCAGGAATTGCGACGATTACGGTGCATTTCGCCAAAGCTCATTTTGCCGGTCCACTTGCCTAGGGTCACATTGTAACGCATTTGCGTCATTCCGCAGGCCGCAATTGTGCGGCCCCGCTTTTGACGGTCTTGCGGCCGGCACGCTTGCGCAGCCACATAATGATGCCGGTGACCGCGAAAATCGTCGGGAATATGCCGGTCAGAAACACGATAATCGCCCACACCGGGCCGCTGTGACTGCCTTCATGAATCCAGCGGATCCAGGACGCCGCGCGGTCACCGGATTGCGGAACGATGGTCGATACGGCGCGCCCGCTGCGGTCATCGACCATCACGGTCACCGTTTCGTCGTTGGCGGCGAGCGTCAGCTGCACACGCCAGGCTGCGCTACGCGCGCCTTCGCCGCGCGCCTGCACCGGGAGAAACAAAGTTGTCGGATTGGTGTTCGGCTCGGCCTGCCGTGCGATCTCGAGCGCGCGGTCGGCGTTGAGCGTGGTCTGCAGCACGACATCGCCGCCGAAGCCGGCGCGCGCGTTAGGCGCCATGGCCGCGACCGAAGACATGAACTCCCGTCCTGTCTGCGGAAACGAGAGGTAGATGCCGGTAAGCGACACCGCCGCCAGCGGCAGCGCAATCCAGAAGCCCAGCAAATGATGCAGGTTGAAGGTGACGTATGGCGACCGCGTCCAGCGCAGGCCGCGTAGGAAACCGCGGTTTCGCGGCCACCACAGCCAGATGCCGGTGAGCGACAGCGTCAGCATGCCGACGCCGGCCCAGCCGACGATCTGCCGGCCATTGTACTGCGGAAGCGTCAGATTCTCGTGGAATACATGCAGGAAGCCGATGAAAGAGGCGCGGAAATCCATCACGTCGAGGATTGCGCCAGTTGGCGGATCGAGGAAGACCGTCACGGTGCGCGGCGGCCCGCCGCCGTCGCGCGATTGGCCCCGCGCCATCACGCGCACCGGCCAGCCCGGCTCCGGATAGCGCAGCATCGTCGCCCGTAAGTCGCCAGGCTCCTTGGCCACCGCCTCGGCGGCCTTGGCGAGGTAGACGCCCGGCGGCAATGCCGCCTGCGCGCCGGTCACCGCATAACGCTGTGGATTGATCAGCGTGTCGATCTCGTCGTGCCAGACCAGCAGCCCGCCGGACATCGAGATCGGGATCAGCAGCACGGCCAATCCGACGCCGATCCACAAATGAACATTGAGCCAGAGGCGGCGGAGAGTTGCGGCGCGCATATCGATGCCCGGGTTGGTCGGCAGGTGGGGCACCTATAGCAGCCTTGGCGACGATGAAAACAAAAAAATGCGGAAAAATTGCAGTTTTTAAGTATTCCAAACAGTATAAAGTAGTTTAGAAATATTCTAATTAAAGAATAATACCATAAAATCAATAGTTCTTGACGCAGAATACAGATCATGGTTTCAAATATAACCAATAATCGTACTGATTATTGTGATTCTAAAGTATAGTAATCAGTCAGGGGCGTCGAGATGAACAGCATTACGTCAAGTATTCGGTCCGAAGCTTTCAGTCATCGTGGCGCCGCGCCAGTGGTCGTGAAATCGAGCGACGGCCACATCCGGGTCGAAACCCAGATCAAGTCGCAGTTCGGTTCGAGCCCCGCTTACGAAAACACCCGCTTTCAATCCGGCAACCGCGCCTCATTATTGGCGGCGGTCAGTCTGGCATCGCTGATGGGGGCCACCGTGGCGTCGGGCCAGGAGTCCGGCATGCAGTTGCCGACTATCGACGTCACCGGCGACCAGAGTGGCGGCTATCAGGCTACCCAGCAGTCGATCAACCGTCTGCAGACCCCGCTCAAAGACACGCCGCAGACGGTCAACGTCGTGACGCAACAGGTCATCCAGGAAAAGCGCGCCGTCAGCATGGAAGACGCACTGCGCACGGTGCCCGGCATCACGTTCAGCGCCGGCGAGGGTGGCCAACAGGGCGACAGTCCGATCATCCGCGGCTTCGCCGCGCGCGGCGACATCTTCCGCGATGGTTTCCGCGATCCGGGCTGGTACAGCCGCGATCTGTTCAACACCGACCGGGTCGAGGTCTACAAAGGTCCGTCAGCCTTCGCCTTCGGCCGCGGTTCGACCGGCGGCGCGATCAACAATGTCACCAAGCTGCCGACCGGTTCGACCTATGTCGAAGGCACCGCGACCGGCACGTCCGTCGGCGGCTATCGCGCCGACGTCGACGCCAGCGGCAAAAAGGGCAACGTCTCCGGCCGGATTGCGTTGCTCTATCAGGATCAGCCGACGCCGACCCGCGACAATGTCTGGACCAAGCGCTGGGGCGTTGCGCCGTCGATCAGCGCGCCGCTCGACGACGACACCAAGGCAACGCTGTCCTACATCTACCAGGGCGAAGAAGGCGCGCCGGACTACGGCGTGCCTTATCTGCCGCAGCCCGGCTACAGCACCAAGACTGGTGCGCTGGTCAATCCCGGCTACTACGGCAACGGTTCGGCAACCACGCCGGTGCCGATCAACCGCCAGAACTGGTTCGGCATCGCCACCGGGCCGATGCGCGACATCGTCAATACCGAAACCCACATCCTGACCGCCACCGTCGAACGCGACATCGGCAACAATTTCAAGCTGACCAACGGCACGCGCTATATCGACAACGATCGTTTCTCGCGCGTCACCGCGCCGCGCGGCCTCGGCAATGCCGCGGGCCAGGCTTTCACCAGCGGAACGACGGCCGGCGCCGGCGGCCTGGGCATCGGCTATCCGGTGGATTCAATGACGCTCGCCCGCGAACGCCGCGAACGCGAAACCGACGCGACGTACGCCGTCAACCAGACCGACCTCACCGGCAAATTCGATACCGGCATTGTCAATCACACGGTCGCGACCGGCGTCGAGTTGTCGCGCGAAACGCGGAGCCAGACGCGCACCGATCTGTGCGTCGCCACGTCGCCGGCCTGTTACACCAGCCTGTCCTATCCGTCGGCGGGCGGCGTCGCGGCCACGGGCTTCACGGTGGTGGCGCCAAACAGCACGTTGTCGACCAACCTTGCCGCCTACGCCTCCGATCAGATGAAGGTCACGAAGTATTTCGAGCTGCTCGCGTCGCTGCGTTTCGACCGCTATGCGACGCACTACGTCGATGCCAGCGCGGCCGCCGGTCAGAACGACCTTAAAAGCACCGACAATATGTTCAGCTACCGCTTCGGCGGCGTCTATCATCCGACGGCGAATTCGAGCCTCTATGTCGCGTACGGAAATTCGTACAATCCATCGGCCGAGCTCGGCACCTTGTCGACCGGCACCGTGTCGCTGGCGCCGGAAAAGAACGTATCCTACGAGGCCGGCGTCAAAGTCGACGTGCTCGACAGCCAGCTCAGCCTGACCGGCGCCGTGTTCCGGATCGACAAGACCAACTTGCGCGTCCCGCTCGATCCGACGGTGACAGGCGCCGCGGCGATCCAGATCCTCGACGGTCTTGCGCGTTCGCAGGGCGTGGAGTTCGGCGTTGCCGGCAAGCTCACCGACAAGTGGCAGATCACGGCCGGCTACAGCTATATCGACACGCGCATCGTCCAGAACAGCGATCCCGCGCAACTCGGCCGCTGGCTTCCGAACGCTCCGCGCAACAACATCACGCTATGGACCAGCTACGAACTGCCGCACGGTCTCACGATCGGCGGCGGCACGACGTATCAGTCGGATGCTTTCGCCAACACGCAGAACACCGCCTACGTGCCGGAATTCTGGAAGTTCGACGCAATGGTCAGCTACAAAGTCGATCCCAAGTCGACCATCCAGCTCAACATCTACAACATCACCGACGTGCTGTATTACGCGCAGTACTATGCCGGCCACGCCGTGCCGGGGTCGGGCCGCTCGGCCTCGTTGTCTTACCGATATCGCTGGTAGGGGTAGGGGCATATTATCATGATGATCCACATCCCCAATGTTCTGACGGCCGAGCAGGTGGCGCGCTGCCGCGACGTGATGACCCGCGCGGCCTGGATCGATGGCCGCGCCACCGCCGGGCATCAGTCGGCACAGGTGAAGAAAAATCTTCAGCTTCCGGAGACAGCGCCGGAAGCGCGCGAACTCGGCACCATGGTGATCGAGGCTTTGGCGCGCAGCAATCTGTTCATGTCGGCGGTGCTGCCGAAGCAAGTGTTTCCACCGCTGTTCAATCGCTACGACGCCGGCATGACCTTCGGTTCGCACGTCGACAATTCGATCCGCGGCCATGCCAACGGCATCCGCATTCGCACCGACGTGTCGTCGACTTTGTTTATCTCCGGGCCCGAGGATTATGACGGCGGCGAACTGGTGGTCGAGGACACCTACGGCCAGCACACCGTCAAACTGCCGGCCGGCGACATGATCGTCTATCCGGCGACGTCGCTGCACAACGTGACACCGATCACGCGCGGCTCGCGGATCGCCTCGTTCTTCTGGACCCAGAGCATGATCCGCGACGAGAGCAAGCGTTCGCTGCTGTTCGACATGGACATGGGAATCATCAAACTGAACCGCGATCACCCCGAGCATGCCTCGGTCGTCGAATTGACCTCGGTTTATCATAACCTGCTGCGGCAGTGGGCCGAGCTGTAGCGCGCTATTCCAATTGGCAGTCGCGAATTATTGACCTGGGCGCGATTGATCGGCCGGGCCATTGCGTGCAACGTCCCGCGCGCTGGCCTTTGCCAGAACAACAATCGTCCAAGGATCCAGACTTATGCCGTTTACAATGTCCCAGGCTTCCCTGCCGGTCTTCGAGATCGGTCTCAATGCGTTGTCGGCTGTGCTCGACAAGGCTGCGGCTCACGCAGCCGCGAAGAAAATAGATCCGTCTGTGCTGCTCGGCTGGCGCTTGGCGCCGGATATGTTCGCGCTTGTCCGCCAGGTGCAGGTCACAGCCGACCAGGCCAAAAACGGCTCGGCGCGTCTGGCCGGAGTTGAGCCGCCGAAATTCGAGGATACCGAGACCACCATCGACCAGCTCAAGGAACGGCTGGCCAAGACCGTGGCGTTTCTCAAGACCCTCGACGCCAAGGCGATCGATGCGTCGGCCGAGCGCGAGATCACGTTTCCGCTGGGGCCGACCAACAAGGGCCAGATGGTCGGCGCCGACTATCTCAATCACTTCATGTTGCCGAATTTCTATTTCCACCTGACCGCGGCCTATGCCTGCGCGCGCTCCTGCGGCGTGGCGGTTGGCAAACCCGACTATCTGGGCGCGATCCCGATCACCCGAATCTAGCGCTAAAGGCGTCTGCCCAAAGAAAAACCGCCTCGCCGGTCACTCGGCGAGGCGGTCTGGTTTCTAACGAGACGAAATCAGGTCCTAGTAGCGGTAGGAAACCTGACCGCCTTCTTCGTTGCCGCTGTAGTCGCGCGAACCGTTGCCGCCGTAACCGCAGTTACAGTTCACGCCGCGAACTTCGCGACGCTCGTTGACGACGCGGGTCGAACCCTGCGCGTAGCGGTTGACGGTTTCGTTGCGGTTCTCAACCTGCAGTTTGTTGGTGGTGTTGACCTTGTGCAGGGTGATGTTGCGGATCACCGTATTCTGGCGATGCACGACGACTTCCCGGTTGATGACCGGTTTCACGTGCACGACCAGGCGGTTTTCCTGAACCAGGTTTGTGCGCTTCACTTCCCGGGTGTGATCCACATACCGGGTGTGGGTCCTCACCTGGGCCGGTGCCCGCTCGACGCGCCGGGTGTTGTATTCGGAGTCCGGTCGCCGGCAGTTACAAACCGAGTCATAGTAGGTCCCAGCAGCGGCCGGGGTCGGCACGATGTTCGCTAGTCCGACGACCAGCAAAGCACCGCCTAATGCTTTGTACAGGAGTTTCATCTTCAAGCCCCGTTAACCATGTAAGTTAAGCCACTGCCTTAGTTTTTCCGGTTTTTGCTATTTTGTAAAGCAAAAATTAACCATAATCCGGCCGCACCACACCTTAATGCGATTGAGCCCCGGGAATGGGGTTCCCGGGGCTCATGGCACGCAAGATATAGTCGGTTGCCGCGCCTATTTGAGGCGTTTTGCCGCTTCCCGGACCAAGCTCAAATCCGAGTAGGCATTGATATCGATCTTCTTTTTCACGAAACCAAGCTCGCGCGTGGTGTCGACATTGCGCTGCAGCGCCTCGAGGTTGGGGATCAGGTCGGGGTCGCGATAGGTGTCGGCCTTGGTGAACAGCCAGCCGAAGTTCGCGGCCGGCGCCTTGGTGATCTTCGAGGCGATCTGGGTGACCTCATCGTGGTTCTTGGGGTCGATATACCAGCGGGTGATCACCAGCATGTCTTCCATGAAATCGACCATGGCGGCGCGGTTCTTCTCGATGAAGCCTTTGCGGGCGTTCCACGAGATCATCTGGGTGATGCCGAGCGCTTCCTTCTGCTCGAAAAGGACAAGACCTTCTTCTTTGAGCTTGGGATTGAGCGCGAAGGGCAGCACCGCCGGGATCAGGTCGGCCTTCTTTTCCAGCAGCATGGCCGGCATGGCGGGCAGGGGCGCTTCCAGCATGGTGTAGTCGCGCTTTTCCTCCAGGCCGTGCTTCTTGAGCATGGCGCGGATGGCGACGTCGACGGCGCTGCCGCCGCCATTGGTGCCGATCACCTTGCCCTTGAGGTCCTCGACCTTTTTGATGCCAGAGTCCTTGCGGACGTAATATTGCGAGGTGAAATGGCCGGGCACGCCGTCCTGGAATTCGTCGGCGATGACGCGGATGTCGTCGAGCCCGGCATTCTCAATCGCGATGGCGAGCGAGGAATAGGCCAGGTTGGAGATTTCCAGCTCGTTATTGGCGATCGCCGTGATCATCTGCGGCGTGCCTTGATAGCGGATGGTTTCGAGCACGTAGGACTTGCCCATGTGCTTGGCGAGGTCCTTCTTCTCCAGCAGGATCGAGCCCCAATTGGCGACCGGGGCCACCCATCCCATCCGGATTTTGACCGGCTCCGCGCTATTGGCGGGCGCGGCACTGAGCAGGCCGAGGGCACACACGCCGGCCAAGGCACCGAACTTGGCGAGTTTCAAAAGTCGCATTTTATCCTCCCAAAATTCCGCCGGGCTTGCGCGTTCGACTGGCAAGCTTCACGCCGCGAAAGAGAAAAGATTGTCGGGCGTCCAACCGATTTTGGCAAGCCGCTTGGCGGTCCATTTTGACCGCCATGCGGTACATCTCCGCGCCGCTATTTTGGGCGTGAACCTTTTTCCGGCGGCCGGCGACCCATGGTTATCGCCGCTTCATTCAACCCCGGAGAACGACCATGTCCCGCAAATTCATCCTCGGCCTCGCCACCGTCGCCACGCTTGCTGCCACCGCCTTCATCGCCGGTTCCGCCGACGCCGCCGTCAATCAGCGCGGCGGCCACGTCAACCTGCGCCCGCCGGTGCATCGCCTGCCGCCGCCGCATTTCCGCGGCCCGCACTTCCACGACCACGTCCGCATCCACCGCATTTACGAGCGCGGCTATGTCCGCCCGGTCGGCCTGGTGCAGACCGTGACCGAAGGTCCCTGCACCTGCCTGTGGAAGAGCTACACGCCGGAAGGCGCTGTGGTGTTCAAGGATCTCTGCACCAAGGAAATGGCGAGCGCGCCGGTCGATGGTGCTCCCGCGCAAGCCAGCGAAATTCAGGCTCCGAATAACTTCGCCGGCAAGACCTATCAGGACTATCTCGCGGCGAATCCGCAGAACCAGACCGCGCAGCAGAAGAACTGATCGTCCGCGCCTAACAAAATCGCAGGCCGCTCGGCGAGGTTACGCGCGGGCGGCCTAGCGCGTTAGCTGCTGCTTCAGCCAGCCGACAATCACGTTGAGGATTTCGCCGTAGGCCAGTCCCGCGGTGCGCCCCATGTGCAGGCCTTCGGGGTAGACGCGCGCCGATTTCGGATTGCCATACTCCATCAGCAAATAGACGTCGTCGATGGGCGCCTGATCGTCGAGCTTGCCGTTGACGGCGAGCAAGGGCGCCGACGTCTTATCAAGCAGCCCCATCGTCTTGAGCGAGAAGCGCGGCGCGGCTTCGAGGAATTCGTCGAGGGTCTTCGTGCCCATGGCGCGGCCGCGGGCGTCGAGCAGGCTCGCCGCTCCAAACAGATAGGATGCGCCGCCAGTGGTGAAGGCAGGGACCAGCCACTCTTTTTGAAATCCATAGTGAATGTTGCCGCCGTGGAAGACGGCGGCGCCGATGCGATCGGGGAAGGTCAAGGCAAGCCGCGCCGCCCAATAGGCGCCGAAGCTGCCGCCCCAGACGCCAAGGCGGCCACCGTCGACGTCGGAACACTTCTGCACGTAATCCATCCACGTAATATAGGTGCGCTCGGCCGCCTCATCGCTGAACAGCACCGGGTTTTCACCGCTGCCCGGCATATCGATCGACAGCGAGGCGAGGCCTGCGTCCATGATCAATTCGCTCGCGTGCAGGCGATCTTCTTTCCAGCCGTCGACGCCGCCCCAATGCATGACAAGCCGGGGCTTGGCGACACCCGGCGGCATTTGCAGATAGCCGACCAGGGTCTTGCCTTCGAAGGGCAACTCGATGATCTCGAGCTTCGGCTCTAAATATTTTGCCGCCTTGCGAAAAATTCGTATCGAATGCCGGTAGGCATCGAGTTGACCTGGCGAGATCGGCGCGGGATAGCGGCCGACGCGGCATGCATCGAAGCCGAGGGTGTAGAGCTCGCTCAGTTCTGTTCCGCCAGCGCCCGCAGCTGCGCGTTCATCGCCCTTGGTTTCATAGGCGAGACCGATCTTGCACCATTGTTCTGCCCAATGATTGCGATCGAGACTCGTGAGGGCATTCACAACCGCCTCAGCGTCCTCGCGCCGGATGCTTTCGACCGGATTGATCCGGCCGGCGCGGCGAAGCACCTCGGCCTTCACTTCATCCAAGGTCCGCTCGCGCGAACCTTGCGGGCGAACCAGCGAAGACGGCGTAGTCATGTGAAATTCCTTCGACAATCGGATACAAGTTCAGCGGTTGCGCGAGCCGAATTCGACAATCCGGATAAAACGCGTCCGGGCTTCAAATCGGACCGGCAAATGCCTACCATTCGCCAACCGTCGCATCGAGAGCAAAAAGGAAAAAGACGATGCACCTGACACCTTGGCTTGTGGGCGCTGCGCTGTTCGCCATGTTCGCCGCCCCGGTTTCCGCGCAGGACTTTCCGAACCGGCCGATCGTTCTCGTTGTGCCCTATGCCGCCGGCGGCAATGTCGACATCAGCGCCCGCGCGCTCCAATCCGGCCTCGGTGATTCACTGGGCCAGCCTGTGATTGTCGAAAATCGTCCAGGCGGCGGAGGAACGATTGCGGGTGACTTCGTTGCCCGTTCCGCGCCCGATGGCCACACTTTGTTTGTCGGTTCCAACGGGCCGGTAATGCTCGGCCCGATGACCATGCCGAAGCCGCCGTACCAATGGCAAAAGGTGTTCACCCCGGTCAGCACGCTCGCCGTGGCGACGAACACGCTGGTCGTCACGCCGAAGCTTCCGGTCAAAACCGTCGCGGAGTTGGTCAAGTATTCGCGCGACAATCCGGGAAAGCTCACGGTCGCCGCCGACAGCGTCGCCAGCATCAACCATTTCATGGGTGAGCTGCTGAAGATAAGGACCGGCATCACCTGGACCGAGATCCACTATCGCGGCAATGCGCCCGCCGTGATCGACCTGATGGCTGGGCACGTCGACGTCGGTATTCTTCAACTTGTCGATACCGCGCAGCAATTGAAGGCGGGCAACCTCCGTGCCTTGGCTATCCTCGGTCCAAAACGCGCGCCGTCGCTGCCCGACGTGCCGACCATCGCCGAGGCCGGCTATCCGGACGTGCAGGGTATTACGTTCAACGGCGTCTTTGCGCCGATTGGCACGCCGGTGGCTGTCGTCAATAAATTGAGCGCGGCGATCCGTGCCGCTCTAGCCAAACAGGAGGTTGTCGACAGGCTCGCGAACTTGGGTTCAAGCGCGCAGGGCAGTACGCCGCAGGAATTCGCGAGCTTCCTCGAAAGGGAAACGCAAAAGTGGACCGAAGTTATGAAGCAAGCCAACATCAAGGTGACTGAGTGAACACGACAACCGATACCCGCCCGTTTTCTCCGAAAATCGACCGCAATTATCCGAAGCCGAAATTGGTCTTGCCGCCGGGCTCCTGCGACACGCATTTTCACTTCATCGGTCCGAAAAAGCTGTTTCCGACCAAACCGGATAACGTCTTCGGACATCTGCAGTTTGAGGACACCACCATCGACGATTGGCTGAAGCTGCAAAGCGCGTTGGGATTTTCGCGCGGCCTTCATGTTCTCTCGATGATGTACGAGAACAATTACGAGATTGCGCTGCACGCGCAGTGCCGCTTGCCGGACCGCATCCGCTCGGTGGTCGTGCCATGGTCCGGCATCACCGACGGCGAACTCGATATCCTCACCAAAGTGGGCGTGGTCGGTTATCGCGTTACCTGGCGGCTCGACAAAAACATCGATCAGCGCATGGTGGCGCGCACCGGCGAGCGCGGCTGGTCGATGCACTATCTGCATAAGGCCGACGATGCAGCGCAGGATCACTGGAAGCCGCTGATCCTGAAGACGCCGGGCCGTTTCGTGCTCGAGCACATGGGTGGTGTCGATCCAGCCAAGGGCATCGACGGCGAGGGCTTCAAGTTCATCCTCGAATGCCTGGACACCGGACGCTGCTGGGTGAAGTTGTCGCCTCGCATTTCCAAACAGGATAACTTCCCATTCTCGGACGTCGATCCATTGGTGAAGAAACTGGTCGAGCACGCACCGAACCGCCTGCTGTGGGGCTCGGACTGGCCGCATCCGCAATATTTTAAGCCGATGCCCAACGACGTCGCGCTCTTGGACATGATGCTGGATTGGGTTCCAGACGAAGCCAAGCGTAAGCTGATCTTTGTCGACAACCCGGCGGAAATATTCGGGTTTCCACCGGTCTGAACGCGGACCCATCGCTGAGGTGATTGGAGGCGCGCGCCCCGTGCGCTATCATCGCCTCAAAGAATTCAAAAAGTTTGGAGGAAGCGATGACGTGTCGTTTAGGCGGCCCCGTTGAATCATGGGGTCTTAAGCCCGGTTTCGCGGCGATTGTCGCTGCTTTGCTCGTCAATGGAGCGGTCGCGGCAGAAGCGCCCAAGATCGGTGACCCGCCGGAAGCGTCGAATATGCGGCTGGTCGGCACCAACGACCTGCAAGGACGCTCGGCCTACCAGCCGACCATTCATCATCAGGGCAACCGCTGGATCGCCTATATCGGCCACCACGGCGGTACCGACGATGTGCCGAAGCCCGTCAATCCCATGACCGGTCAGGCCGAATTCAATGGCACCTCCATCGTGGATGTGACCGATCCGGCGCATCCGGTCTATTTGCGCCATCTCCCAGGGCAGGAGGGAACTTATGAGGCCGGCGGCGGGCAGATGACCCGTGTCTGCGATGGCAAGGATCTGCCAAAGGGCGATGCGACCGCGGTCTATCTGCTGCGCACCTTTGGCGGCGCGGCGCATGAGATTTGGAACGTCGCCGATCCGGCTAATCCCAAGCTGATCGTTCGTCTCGAAGGCCTCAAGGATACCCATAAAAGCTGGTGGGAGTGCAAAACCGGCATCGCCTTTCTGGTGTCCGGCGTTTCGACCTGGCGCGTGCGTCGCATGACCGAGGTCTATGACCTCAGCGATCCGGCGAAGCCCGTTAAAATTCGTGAATTCGGTCTGCCGGGACAGGAGCCAGGTTCGGCGGGCAAGGTGCCGACGGAATTGCACGGGATGATCTCGACGGGGCCGGACGGCAACCGCGTCTATTTCGGTTACGGCACCAACAAAGGCGGCGTTCTGCAGATCATCGATCGCGGCAAGCTGATCAACGGCCCGAAAGAGCCGACGCCGGAAAACCTGCGGGCCCCGGTCATCGGCGAAATGGAAATGTCGCCGCTGAACGGCGCGCATACCACTTATCCGTTGGGCAAGATGACGATTCCGCAATTTGCCAGCGACAAGTTCGCCAGCCAACGCGACATGGTCATGATCGTCGACGAAGGGCTGATCAACGAGTGCCAGCCCGGCGAAGCCCGGCAAATGATCTGGTTCGTCGACGCGACGGTCGAGGCCAAGCCGATGGTGGTGTCGAGCTATTCGGTGCCGGAGGAAAGCGGAAATTTTTGCACGCGCGGCGGCCGCTTCGGCTCGCATTCCTCCAATGAAAGCATGGCGCCGGTATTTTTCAGGAAGCTCGCCTTTATCACTTGGTTCAATGCCGGCGTGCGCGCGATCGATATTCGCGATCCTTATCATCCCAAGGAAGTTGGCTACTTCATTCCGTCGATCACCGAGGCCACCGACAAGCGTTGCATCAAGGTCAACGGTCAGGACCGATGCAAGGTCGCGATCCAGAGCAACAATGTGGAGATCGACGATCGCGGCTATATCTACGTCGTCGACCGGGCGAGCACCGGACTTCACATTCTCGCAGTGACCGGAGCGGCGCGCGACATTGCGGGGCTGCCCGCCAACTGACGCGCGCTTTATCAGTGGGTGCGCGATGAGACTTGCAGGGATAAGATCTGCTGCAACAGTTGCTGCTGCCTTTGGGCTCGGCGCCGTGGCTGCGTTGCTGTTCTATCTTGTTCCACCGCGGCAGGGCGCAAGCCCTGTCGCTGCCGATCATCCGGCATGGATCGAGACGAAGTGGCCGTTCCCGATGGATCAGTGGGGGGAGGGCACGGCCTTCCAGTGCAAGGCTAAGGACTGCGGTGCTGACCTTAAACTCTATATCCGTTCGAAGATCGGTTTCTGCAGCAGCACCGTGGGCGTTGCCGACGACAACGAACTCGAAAGGCTTAGCGACTTCGACTTTATGAGTGGCGCCCCCGCCGCGCTCGGCGACGGCCGTGAGATCGACGTTGCGTGGATGAAGGGACGGCTGCGGGCTTATGCAATAGCCGGTACCATTGCCAATCCAACCCGCCCGCGCGCAACGGCGATTTCAATTGCCTATAACAACAATAGTGACGCTCTGGTGGCGACGGTCGTGGTCGACGATGGGCAACCCGCCGCCGTCGAGCCCGTTGTCATCGCGTTCCTGAATGGGGAGCGTATGCAGCGTTGGGTCAGGCAGACGCTTGGATTGTAGTGCAACGGTGCCTTACGCCGTGGTCGGGTCGTTGGCTTCCTGGTGCCAGATCAGCAGCCGTCGCCGGACCATCGCCATCGCCTTGACCATCACGTAGCCGATCACCGCGATTTCGACGATGCCGGCGAACACGCCGGTCGAATTGGCAAAGCGCGAGGCGGTCATCATGGCGCCGCCGAGCCCGTAGCCGCCCATCAGCATTTCGGCGACGACGGCGACGATCAGCGTCAGCGGCAACGCGACCTGAAGTCCGGTCATGATCTGCGGCATCGCCGCCGGCAGCACGATCTGGGTCAGCACCTCGCGGTTGGTGGCGCCCATGTTGCGCGCCGACCAGATGAATTCGCGTTCTACGTTCTGGATGGCGATCACGGTGGCCGCGATCACCGGAAAGATGGCGTCGATCACGATGATGGTGATCTTCGACACGTCGTAGACGCCGAGCCACAGGATCACCACGGGCAGGAAGGCGATCTTGGGCATCGGAAAGCCGACCGAGATGATCGGGTCGAAAAACCAGTTGGCGATTTTGCTGCGCGTCATCGCCATGCCGATGAGAACGCCGCCGACCGCGCAGATCGCGAAGCTGACCAGCGCGCGGTACAACGTCAGCGCGGTGTTGATGGCGAGATCGCCCGATACGCCGTCGCTCCAGATGCGTTCCAGCACCGCGCTCGGCGCCGGCAATTGATAGGGCGTGAACTTGCCGCTGCGCGACAGCGCTTCCCACACGACCAGCAACAGCACGACGGAAAAGATCCGCGCGAAGCCCCACAGCAGCGTGCGCGCCAGGCGCAGCACCGGCGCTTCGTCCGTCTCGGCTGGGGCTACATGCGCCATGCGAAGGTCCAACGCGTGATCAATAGATAAAGCCGGTCGGCGGCGAAGCCGAGAAACGCCACCGTCAGCACCACGGCATACATCGCGTCATAAGAGCCGTTGGCGCCGAGCGAGCCGATCAGATAGCCGAAGCCTTTCTGCGCCACGATGAGTTCGGATGAAACAAGGAGTATGAACGACAACGCCAGCGCGGTACGCACGCCGTTGAGCAGTTCCGGCATCGCGCTCGGCAGTACCACGTCCCACAGCATGCGCATCTTGCTGGCGCCCATGCTGCGCGCCGACCAGACCAGCACTTGCTCGCTGGCGCGCGCGCCGTTGAAGGCGCCGATGGTCACCGGCAGCATGCAGCCGAGAAAGATCAGCAGAATCTTGGAGCCGTCGCCGAAGCCGAGCCAGATCACGGTGACCGGGATCAGCGCCGATTTCGGCAGCGGATAGAAGATCTCCACGATCGGCGCGAGCAGCACATTCACCGGCTTCCACCACGCCATGCCGATGCCGAGCGCGCCGCCGATCAGAATCGCCAGCGCCAGGCCGGCGAAGGCGCGGTACAGCGACGACGCGCCGTTGGTAATCAGTTCGCCGTCCTTGATCATGTCGATCCAGGCGGCGATCACGTCGGACAGCGGCGGCAGCGCCGTGGTCGAGACCAGTTCCAGCCGTGCCGTCAGCTCCCAGGCAATGGCCAGGATGAGGAGGGGGCTGTAGCGGATCAGCGCCTTTGTCATGGCACGCGGTTACCCTGCGCCTTGATGGCCTCGTCGCGCACCAGGTCCCAGATTTCATCGACCTTCTCGACGAAAGCCTTGGCCTTGTGGATGTGGGGATCGGTCTTGTCGAACTTGGTGTCGATGATGGTCTTGATCCGTCCCGGCCGGGCCGACATCACGGCGACCCGGTCGGCGAGATAGACCGCCTCCTGCACGTCGTGGGTGACAAAAATCACGGTCTTCGGCGTGCGCTGCCAAATGCGCAGCAATTCGGCCTGCATCAGGCCGCGGGTCTGGGCGTCGAGCGCGCCGAACGGCTCGTCCATCAGCAGGATCTTGGGGTCGAAGGCCAGCGTGCGGGCGATCGCGGTGCGCTGCTTCATGCCGCCGGACAGTTGCGAGGGGTAGCTGTCCTCGAAGCCGGCCAGCCCGACCAGGTGGATGAAGTCCATCGCGCGCTTTTCGCGCTCGTCCTTGGCCATGCCCTGGCGCTCGAGGCCGTAGAGGATGTTGCCGCGCACGGTTTTCCACGGAAACAAGGCGAAATGCTGGAACACGATGCCGCGGTCGGGACCGGGGCCGACGACCGGCGTGCCATCGACGCGGATCATGCCTGTTTCGACCGGCAGAAAGCCGCCGATCAGGTAAAGCAGCGTCGACTTGCCGCAACCGGAGGGCCCAAGTAGCGCTATGAATTCACGATTTGCCACCTCGAGCGAGATCTGGTCGAGCGCCAGCACCTCCCGGCCGCGTGGCGGCCGATACATATGACTGACGTTGTCGACGACGATCTGTGCGGGCGCGTTCATGATGGTGAAGCGTCCCCAATCAGCGTCGTCTGTCAAGCGCACAAGCTACTATTTCAATGCGGTCTTGCCTAATACACGGCATTTCTGAATGCCGTTGTGGTGTTTCATGCCGCGTGTCCTGTTGTACGGGACAGCGCGGCACGAAACAGAAGTTTGGCCCGTTCGAACTCAGGCCCTCAGTCGAGCGTTGCGATTTCGGCATGGATGCGCAACAGCTCCGGTATCGTCGCGGGATCGCGCCGGCCGAACCCGCATTCGGTGGCGATTGCGAAGTTCTCGACGAATTGTTTCGCGGCAGCGAGACGTTTCTTTGTGCCCTCGACGCCGTCGGTATAGTGCACCAGCCCAAGGCACAGACCTGTTCTCGGATTGAGTTTCAGTCGGCGTAGCGGCTCGAAATAAGCCGAGTCTATGCGGTCGCGCGGTACCGGCATATGGATTTGCGCGATCGGTCGCTTGAGGCGTACCACCAGGCGGTTCGCATAGTCCACCATATCGCCCATATGGGTCGGCTCGACGACATGGCGGTGCCCAGCGTCGCCGTAACAAAAATGAAAGAGAAGATCGATGTCGGCAGGCACATGCTCCGCAAGGCGAATAACGATGCTGGAGAATGTTTCCTGCATCTCTTCCTTGGTGTTGCAGTAAGGGCCGGGCTGGCTTCGCTCGAGCCGGGCAAAGACCGCGGAAGCAATGTCGAACTGAATGGCCAGCTCATCATGCGGGATGGCTGCCGCGATCTTGTCGATTTCGCGCAGCACCGCGTCATTGTAGATCGGGTCGATGGCGCGTTGCAGATCCTCCTGCACGAACAGCCAGATTACCGAGTGCGCCGGCACCAGATCGACCTGGAATTTCACCTGCGCGGGTATCTTGCCTTGGCGCTTGAGTGCGGCAAAAGTCGCATAGGAACGCTTGGCGACGTCGGCGTAAAACAGATTGTCGAATTTGACGTCCTTTATCGAGACGCCGGGCTTGAGCCGATAGCGGCGATGTTTGGCCGCGAGACCATGCAATTGGAAAGTCTCGGGGGAAGGTTCGAAAGCCGGATTGTTTGCGAACACGGGTTCGAGCCACGTGATCCAATCCAGCCGTTCTCCTGTCTCTCCATCGGGCAACGTCAGCAGGGAGGAACCAAGCGCCGCGCTCACCGTCTCGAAGACCTCCCGGGCGTCGGTCATGGGCACGCTGCCGACGAGATAAACGTGTCGCCCGCTCATTGTTGCGTCTCCTTGTTCGTTTCCTCAAGGCGCAAATTGACGTGGCGGCTTCGATCATGTCCAATACGAACAATGCGGTCTTTCATAAGTTGAGCTTATGGCTGTCGATCCCAAACGCCTGCTCGAACTGCTGAGCATCGCTGAGTCCGGCTCCTTCACGAAGGCCGCGGCGGCACGCGGCATTTCGCAGCCCGCGCTGTCGAGCAGCATGTCGCTGTTAGAAAAAGCTCTCGGTGTGCGCGTGCTCGAGCGCGGCCGGAACGGCGCCGCCTTGACCGATTACGGCCGGCTGCTGGCGGCACATGCCCAGGCGCTGACGGCGCTACTTGCTCGCGCGTCCGATGATGTGCGGCTCAAGAAACAGGGACTGGAGGGCCTATTGGCCGTCGGCGCATCGCCGCTGGCCTGCGTCGAACTCGTGCCGAACGCGATCGCGCAGATCGGCGATGATAGCCCTAATATTTTGGTGCAGATTTTCGAGCGCCCCGACGACCAGCTTATGCAAGGGCTGCGGACGGGCGAACTCGACGTGGTGGTCAGCCCAGCCGGGCTGCAGGGCGATCCCCCCGACGTGGCGCGCGAAGTCATGCTGCATGACGTTTCCGTCGTCATCGTTCGTCCGCAAAATCCGCTGGCGCGCCGCAAGACCGTCAGCCTGAAGGAGTTGCGCGACGCACGTTGGGTGCTTCCCAGCGCGCAAACCGGCATGTGGCGCCACATCGAGGCGCTGTTCATCGCCGAGAATGTGCCTTGGCCTGAGAATTACGTGACCACCAATTCGATCCTCGCATTGCGATCGCTGGTGATGCGGACCGACAGCGTGTCAATTTCGTCGCCCCGATTGATGAAATTGGAGCTCGCCGCTGGACAGCTCGCCTGTGTTCCCTTGCGAAAGCCGCATTTCGCGCGCGAGATCGTTTTGCGGACGCGCCGAAACGTACCCCTTACGCCGGTCGCGCAACGCCTTGTGACCGCGCTGCGCGCGGAAGCGTCAGTGCTGCGCGCACGGGCTTGAAGCGTGCGCCCGGCTGTTTATACATTGGCGGCTCTTATACAGTCGGATTCATCGCCGTCTGCGACACGTCATCGTCCAAGAAGAGGAAACGTCAGTGGCCAATAAAATCGCCGAAGCCCGTGCCGAACTTTCGCTCGCCAACCGCATCGTCGCCAACGAGGGCATCATCGATGCCTTCGGCCATGTCAGCATGCGTCACCCCGACAACCCGAACCGCTACTTTCTGTCGCGGTCGCGCGCGCCCGAACTGGTGACGCCGGACGACTTCATCGAATACGACCTCGATTCCAATCCGATCCGCGAGCCGGGCGTCGGGCAATATTCCGAACGCGTGATCCACGGCGAAATCTTTAAAGCGCGGCCGGACGTGATGTCGGTATGCCATCACCATTGCCCGGCTTTCATGCCGCTCTTGGCCAACCGCATCGATTATGTGCCGGTGTTCCATCTCGGCGCGGTCGGCGGCATCAAGCCGCCGTTTTGGGATCAGCACGACGAATTCGGCGACACCAACATGCTGGTGATCAAGCCGGAAGAGGGCGCTTCGCTCGCCCGCGCAATGGGGAAAGGCATGATGGTGCTGATGCGCCGGCACGGCGTCACCGTCGCCGGCACCAGCGTGAAAGACTGCGTATTCCGCACCGTGTTCTCGGCACGCAACGCCGCCTATCAGGTGCAGGCGCTCAGCATCGGCAGCAACATCGAGTCGCTGTCTGCGGGCGAAGCCAATCTCGCGGGATCGATCAGCTCCAAGACCACCGGCTTGACGCGGTCGTGGGAATATTGGTCGATGCGGGTCGCCAAAGCCGGCGGCGTGCCGGCCGCCAAGAAGGCCGCGCCGGCCAAGCCGCGAAAGCCTGCCGTCAAGAAAAGCAGCAGCAAGAAGAAGCGCCGCTAGCATTTTGGCCTTTCCCCGTGGGCGGCACTTGTGTTGAATGCCGCCCACGTGGGGGCGCCACACCAACAATAGAAAAGACTTTCAGGGAGGAATGCGATGAGGAATTTCAAGAGAATTGCAGCTGCGCTCGGGCTGCTGGCCTGCGCCGCCGCACCGGCTTTGGCGGAAGACCAGCTCAAGGTCGCGATGGGCCAGATCAATAACTGGGAAAACCAGCCGCCGACGCTCGGCCAGGACGCTGGCATCTTCAAGAAGCACGGACTGGTGCTTGATGTTGTAGGCACCCAGGGTGCCGGCGAAACCATCCAGGCGGTGATCTCAGGGAGCGCCGACATCGGCGGCGGCGTCGGCGCCGCCGGCGTGATGCGGGCTTTCTCGAAAGGTGCGCCAATCCGCATCCTGGCGCCGGCTTTCACCGGCACCGGCGATCTGTATTGGTACGTCAAGGCCGACTCCAAGATCAATAGCCTGAAAGACGCCACGCCCGAAACTTCGATTGCCTATTCGACCAACGGTTCCAGCTCGAACAACATCGTCGTCGCCTTCACCAGCGAGCTCGGCGCCAAGGCCAAGCCGGTCGCCACCGGCGGCCCCCCCGCCACGCTGACGGCGGTGATGTCCGGCCAGATCGATATCGGCTGGGCGGCGCCGCCGTTCGGATTGAAGGAGATCAAGGAAGGCAAGATTCGCATCGTGGCGCGCGGCAGCGATGTGCCGTCGCTGCGCGGCCAGACGGTGCGCGTGTTGATCGTCAATTCGGAGGCGCTCAAGACCAAGCGTGAAGCGATCATGCGCTTCATGGAAGCCTATCGCGAGGCGGCGGACTGGATGTATGTCGACCCGAAAGCGATCGAGATGTATTCGGTCAAGATGAAGCTGCCGGTCGACCTGCTCAAGCAGTCGATGGACGAATTCCAGCCGAAAGCCACCTTGCAGAGCGACGCTTTCGCCGATCTCGACGGCGCGGTCCGCGATGCGGTCGGCCTGAAATTCCTCGACAAGCCGCTGACCAAGGAACAGCTCACGGAACTGCTGCAAATTCCGCCGCGGAAGAAATAAGGCGGACACGCTTTCAAAAAGACAAACGGGCCGCTGCGATCCAGCGGTCCGTTTTGTTATTGAACAGGCTAATGCCGATCCTTCGCCGCCGCGCTGATGGCGTTGAGCATCACGGCGCGGTCGCTGGCCAGCGTTTCGCGCACTTTGTCGTGCTTGCCCAGTGCCCCCATCTCGCGCTGGCGCTTGACGGTGGCGTCGACCATCAGCGGCTCGAGGCCGAGCTCACGCAAGGTCAGCGATGATTCTTCCATCTCGGCGGCGCGGCGTTCGCCATGGCTCGCCATGCGTTCGATGTTGTAGTCGGCGACCTTGGTGAAATCGAGCGTCGGGTAATTGTTCTTCAGCGAGGCGGTGACTTCCTCCAAGAGCCCGGCGCGCGAGGCGGCGAGAAAGCATTCCAGCGTCAGCGCCTCCATGCCCTTGATCATCACGCTGCGGATCATCTTGATCGCCGCCGCCTGGCCGGTCTCGCCAGGAACCACGGTCAGCTTCATCTCCAACTCGCCGAGCAGCGGGGCGACCGCGTCGGCATGCGGGCCGGCGATCAACAGCGGCGTCTGGTGGCGCTTGGGATGGATCGGCGCGATGACCGCGACATCGACATAGCGGGCTTTGTCGCCGAGCAGCTTGGCGGTGTCCTGCTTGCGGCCGGGCGATACTGAGTTGATGTCGAGATAATAGGGGTTGCCTCGCAGATGCGGCGCGACCGAGCGGGCCGCCTCGAGGCTCGATGCGGCGGTCACCGCGGAGATGATCATATCGGTTTCCGCCACTGCGTCGGCGGCCGATGTCGCCGCTCGCACGCCGTATTTCTCTGCCGCGGCCTTGAGCTTCTCGCCGGCGGCTTCCGGAAACAAAATGTCCCAGGCCGCGATCTGCTCGATGCCGCCCTCGCGCAGGCCGGAGGCGATCGCCTGTCCGGCTTCGCCGAAACCGATGAAGGAAATGCGTGGGGTATTGCGGCGGGTCATGGTCGTGTCCGGTCCTTGGAAGGTGCCTTCAATTCAAATCGGTTTCGGGACGGCGTCCTATGCGTCCCGGCTACTTATGCTCAACCGGCGGCGTGCCGTGGGTATGGAACGAGGCGATGGTCTGCAGGCCCCAGGCCTGGCCCTTCTTGCGCTCGGTCTCGGTCCAGGTAATCGGCTTCCAGTCCGGCGCCAGCACCAGGCGCGCGCCGGCGCAGGCGACTTCGACGCGATTGCCGCCCGGCTCGTAGACGTAAAGAAAGAACGTCTGCTGCACCGCGTGCTTGTGCGGTCCGGTCTCGATGAACACGCCGTTCTCGAGGAAAATATCGGCGGCGCGCAGGATGTCCTCGCGGGAGTCCAGCGCATAGGTGACGTGATGGAAGCGGCCTTTGGTGCCTGTGTGGTCGCGCGTATAGGCGAAGTCGTAGGACTTGTTGGTCGCCGTCATCCACATGCCGGCCTCGGTGCCGTCGTCGAGCACGATCTGCTCGGTCAGCATGAAACCGAGATAGTTCTGGAAGAATTCGCGGTTGGCCTTGATGTCGGCGGCCAGGCCGTTGAAGTGGTCGATGCGCCGCACATTGCAGCCGCGCGCCGGGTAACGTTGCGCCTGGTTCTTCAGCGCCGGCTTTTTGTCGGCTGGCGGCTCATACCATTCGGTGTCGTAATAAAGCTCGATGACGTGGCCGTCGGGATCCTTGCAGACGAAGGTCTTGCCGTGGCCGAGATCGCCGTCGCTCCAGCCGACATCGAAACCAGAACCCTTGAGCGCGGCGGCGCGCCGCTCCAGCGCCTGCGGCGAGCGGGTGCGGAAGGCGCAATGCGCCATGCCCGAGGTCTTGGACGCGGTCAGCTTGAGCGAATAGCGCTCGTAATCGTCCCAGCCGCGCAGATAGACGCTATCGCCCTTTTCGCCGCTGACGGTCATGCCCATGACGTCGACGAAGAACTTGACGCTATCATCGAATTTCGGCGTCAGCATTTCGACATGGCCGAGATGGGCGATGTCGTGGATCGGTTCGCTTGGCAAAGGGCATCTCGCTTTTAGAGTCGTTTTCGGGCGCTATTAACGCCATGACCCCAGTCCTGGTC
The DNA here is from genome assembly GCA_903878085.1 of uncultured Hyphomicrobiales bacterium. Classification (GTDB taxonomy): domain Bacteria; phylum Pseudomonadota; class Alphaproteobacteria; order Rhizobiales; family Xanthobacteraceae; genus Pseudolabrys. Next base: position 32,117 of record CAIRGJ010000055.1, read on the forward strand.
AAAGGCCAAATATCGGGGTCGAATAAGGGCGGTCGGGCCGGGATTAGGCAGGCCAGGTTCGTTGTTTTTGGCGGTGTGATCGGGCACAATTACACGCCAGCGGCCAAGCCGCGGTCGATCCGATTGTCGTGGGGGCGCATTCGGGCGGGTCAAAAAACAATCTGGGAGGATTCATATGCGCACACTCTATTGCACGCTTGCGGCCGTCGCCGCGGTGGCGCTGACGCTGCCGGGCGCCGCCAACGCGCAGACCAAGATCACCATTGGCATTCCGACGTCGCCGCCCAATATCGTCCACATGCCGGTGATCGTCGCCAAGGAACTCGGCCTCTACAAAAAAGCCGGCCTCGATGTCGACATCGTCTCGCTGGGCGACGGCGTGAAGGTCTATCGCGCACTTCTCGCCGGCAACATCGATCTGGGACTGACGCCCGGCGCGCCGACCATCATCGGCCGCGCCAATGGCGCTGCGGTGAAGGCGCTGTCCGCCAATCTGCCGAAGTTCGAGGCCTCGATGGTGGTGCGCGGCGACATCAAGACCGTGGCGGATCTCAAGGGCAAGCGCATCGGCATCCAGGAACCGGGCGGTTTTGCCGACTTGCTCAGCCGCAGCGTGCTGCGCGCCGCCAAGATCGACCCCAAGGAGGTGAACTTCGTCAGCATCGCCAGCGAAGACGTGCCCGCGCTGGTGGCCAACCAGGTCGATACAGCGATCCTGCACGTCGAGCAGGAAATGTTCGCGATAAGCAAAGTGCCGGACCTGCATGCCATTGGCCGGATGTGGGAGCTGCAGCCGAAGACGCTTTATACTTTCCTGTCGGCGACCGAAAAAACCATCGCCGCGAATCCGGCGATGGTGCAGGCCGTGGTCACGGCCAACATCGAGGCGACCCGCATCATGTACACGGACAAGGCCAAGATCATGCCGATCCTGGTCAAGCAGACCGGCTATCCGGAGAAGATTCTGTCCGAGAGCTTCGACTTCATGGTGAAGAATTGCATCTGGGACGCCAATAGCGGGCTGGGTGCCGAGCGCGTGGATTTCACCGCCGACCTGATGACTAAGATCGGCAACATCAAGGAAGGCAAGACGCCGAAATACGAGGACATCGTCGATACTACCTTCGCCAAAAAAGCGATCGAGCAGGTCGGCGAATGGAAGGGCCCAGTCTGCCCGACGGCGGCGTTCTGATGAGCGTCGTCAACCACGTTCAAACCGGCGCGGCCGCGGCATCGGTTCCGGTCAAGCCGGCAGCCACCTGGTGGGAGCAGCCGGCGTTTTTCCGCTACGGCTTCGTCGTGCTCATTTTGATTGTCTGGGAGATCGTCGGGCCGTTCATCAGCCCGATCTTCTTCACCTATCCGTCGAAAATCGCCGTGGCGTTCTACGACGTCACCGTCTCCGGCGAATTGCCATATTACCTTGGACAGAGTCTGGAGGTCATGGCCTACGGTCTGAGCGCGTCACTCGTCGTCGGCATTCCGCTCGGCATCGCGATGGCACGGTTCCGGCGGCTGGATTGGGCGCTCGACTTGCCGATCAATGCGCTTTACGCCACGCCGCTGGTCGCGGTGGTGCCGCTATTGGTGCTGTGGTTCGGCATTTATCTCAAGGCCAAAATCATCGTGGTGTTTCTGTTCGCGGTGTTCCCCGTCCTGATCAACACCTATCAGGGCGTGCGCGAATGCGACAAGAACATGCTCGAAGTGGCGCGCTCGTTCCGCTCCAACGAGTGGCGGATGTGGCAGGACGTGCTGATTCCGTTCGCGGTGCCCTATATCGTCGCCGGCATTCGCCTGGCCATTGGCCGCGGCCTGATCGGCATGATCATCGCCGAGTTCTACACCACCATTTCCGGCCTCGGCTTCATGATCACGCGCTACGCTAATGTGTTCGAGATGGACAAGGTCTTCGTGCCGGTGATTGTGCTGATGGTGCTCGGCGTGTCGCTGACGTCGTTGTTGAAATGGGTCGGCCGCCGCATCGCGCCGTGGAGCGCGGCTAACCGCTGACGACGGCTGTCATTGCGGTTCCAACGCTGACGACGCGCGTGCCGTCGCACGACAAAAAATCATGAGCCCCGGCTTGGCGAAAGTCCGGCCGCGGGCGTAACATCACAATGCCGGCTATATCCGGGGGATGTCATGATCATCGGACTGTCGACTTCCGCCTTTACGACAATTCACGTCGTCATCACGCTAATTGCGATCGTGACCAGCTTCATCGTCATGTTCGGCATGATTGGCAATAAGCGGTTGCCCGGCTGGACCGCGATATGCCTGCTGTTCACGGTGCTGACCAGCGCGACCGGCTTCATGTTTCCGATTCACGGCTTTACGCCGGCCATAGGCACCGGCGTCATCTCATGCCTGCTGCTGATCGTCGCGCTGATCGCGCTCTACGCCAAGCATCTCGCAGGCGCCTGGCGCAGGCTCTATGTGGTGACCGCGGTCGCCGCGTTCTGGTTCAATGTTTTCGTGCTGATCGTGCAGTCGTTCGAGAAGGTGCCGTTCCTTAACGCAGCGGCGCCGATGGTCGGCCCGCCTTTCGCCGATCCGGTCAACACGCATTTTATCGTCGCGCAAGGCGTGGCGCTGGTGGTCTTCGTCGCCGTCGGCGTGCTCGCCGCGATCAAATTTCGTCCGGGCGTGCCGTTGCCGGCGTAACGGGATGGTCCCAGCGTCCAACGCCCGGCTGCTCGATCTGCATTTCAAACAAGATATCGGCGTTTGGGCAAAAGCGCGGCGCGAAGTTTGCCGTCGCTATGGCCGCCAGCCAGTCGCGGCAGTTCTGTTTGTCGGCACAGTTTTCGCAGCGGTGGAACGCGGTGGTGTAGCTGAGACTCCAGCGCGAGATTGCACCGCAACCAGGCTCAATTCCTAAATGTTCCATCATTTCATGGATATGGGTCGCTTGGCGTTCATGGGCTGGCATAACGGCAGCTCCCGCTGAGAAGCCCGGCAAATCAAGCCTAATAGCAATGCGATCCGTCCTCATGACATGGATCAAATTAGGCGGTCGCACGGTTCACGATGGCGCGCAGCGCCGATCGGTCATTGACTTGCCCCACATAGGGTCCAAGGTGTCCGGCACACGACACAATATATCTATTTATGCCCGGTTTGCCCGATAGGGACAGTCGACACGTCTGTCCGCTAACCGACAGACGAAGGGAGGCGCCTTCGCATTAGTCAATTTATATCCGCAGCACGGCGCTGATTCGGCGCGCTGGTGAAACTGTTGCGGTTTCCGCTCCCATCCGACGGGAGCTCGGAGAACCGTAATGGATGCCAGACTAAGCCCGATCCTAGCCAATGGCATATTGCGTCAGCTTTCCGCCAAGTCGCTGGCGTTAATTGAGCCGCATGCCCGCAAGGTGAAGCTCCCGCAGGGCACGGTGCTCCACGAACCCGGCGAGACGATCGCCAACGTCTACTTCCCCATCAGCGGCATGGTGTCGATGCTCGCCGTGCTGAAAAGTGGCGAGGCGATCGAGGCCGGTATTGTCGGCCCCGAAGGCTTTGTCGGCGGCTATCTTGGCGTGCGCGGCTGGCGCGCGCAGGGCCATGCGGTGATGCAGATCAGCGGCGAGGCGCTGCGAATTAGCGTGCGCAACTTCAAGAAGGCCTATGATGCCAGCGACGAGTTGCGCATTCTGATCAACGGCTATCAGGCGGTCATGTATTTTCAGGCGCAGCAATCCGCCGCCTGCCAGGCGCTGCATCCGGTCGAAGCGCGCATGTGCCGCTGGTTGCTGCAGGCGCAGGACGCAGTTGGCGACGATACCTTGAATCTGACGCAGGAGTTTCTCTCGCACATGCTGGGTGTGCGCCGCACCAGCGTCTCGGGCAGCGCCAACAAGCTGCAGGAAGAAGGCCTGATCACCTACAAGCGCGGCGTGATCCGCATTGTCGACCGCAAGGGCTTAGAAAAGTCGTCGTGCGAATGCTACGCGGCGGTACGCGGCGCCATCGCGGAAGCGATGCCGAAAGCCTAGCGGCTTGGTTGGCCGCTTCTGGGCAATGCCGTTCAACCAAAAAAGAAGCCGCCATCGCCGGCGGCTTCTGTCAGTCTCAACCTCTGCCGAAGTGGTGTGGTCACTTGAGCTGGGTGGAGACGCTCTGGAACGTTGCGTTGAGGCTGGTGCCGAGGCCATTGACCGCGGCGATAATCGCAACCGAGATTCCAGCGGCGATCAGCCCGTATTCGATAGCCGTCGCGCCGCTTTCGTCTTGCAGAAATACCAATAGGTCCACCATAAAACGACACTCCGAGATTGGGTGAGCGTTACCACGCTACCGCACGCCTCTTAAGCGAGGCTTTATCGGCTCTCGAAAATTTTCCGTGAAATTACGAATAGAAATTTTGAATAGCGGCAAGCGTAAAGCGCGGTCGAAAAAAATGCGGATTGATTTTTCTCGACAATTTTAGGTGTTGCCGGGCTCGATGCTAATTCGTTCTCGTCAATAAAATATCGTTATGCGCAATAACGACGTGTTCAAACATCTTCCGGATTATCGACGTAAATTAGTCCCGCCTTCGCCAGCGGCTCGCGCATATTGTACATGTCGAGACCGAGAATTCCGGAGGCGAGTTTCTGACGCTTGGCGTCTTCGTCATCGAACCGCTTCTGCGCCTTGGCCGCGGTCTCGACGACGTACTTCTTCGGCACGACGACGACGCCGTCATCGTCGGCGACCACTGCATCGCCCGGCTCGACATTCACGCCTGCGCAAACGACGGGAATATTGACCGAACCCAGCGTCGCCTTGACGGTGCCCTTGGACGAGATCGCACGCGACCATACCGGGAAACCCATCTCCTTGAGCGTGGCGACGTCGCGGCAGCCGGCATCGATGACGAGGCCCTTGACGCCGCGCGCCTTCAGCGAGGTGGCGAGCAGGTCGCCGAACATGCCGTCGGTATTGTCGGCGGTGCAGCCGAGCACGACGATGTCGCCGGGCTGGCACTGCTCGATGGCGACATGGATCATCCAGTTATCGCCGGGCTGCGCCAAAATGGTGACCGCGGGACCGGCGATCGAGGCGCCGGCCCAGATCGGCCGCATATAGGGCTTCATCAGGCCGTAGCGGCCGAGCGCTTCGTGCGTGGTCGATACGCCGAGCTTTTCGAAAGTCGCCATCGCCTTGCTATCGGCCCGTTTGATATTGCGGACAACGACGTTTCTCATGGGGTCTCCTTCCGGACTCAGCCGAGCGTTTCGGTGACGCGCGGGAACAGCGTTTGATAGGCTTCGCCGTATGTCATCGGCACGCCGGTGTTGCGCGAGCCCTGGATGCCGCGGTTGAGCGCGACGCGTTCGTAGTAACCCCACAGGTGCTTCTGCGCGGCGAGAATCTGGAACGCCTTGTATTTCTGTTCCCACACCTCGTCGATCTTGAGAATGAGGTCGGGCTTGTAGTTGCACTGCTCAGGCTGGTGCGGCTCGAACAGGAACACCGGCGGCGCCGAGTATTTGTATTTCGCGCCGGGCTTATGTCCCATGGCCTGCGCCACCACGCGGGTCTCCTGCGCGAAATGCGCGGCGTTCGGATGATCGAAATTATACGGGTCCTCGAGTGCGTGGGTCAGCACGAAGGAGGGGTTCATTTCGCGATAAATGTCGACCATGCGGTCGAAGTGCTGCTCGTTGAGCTTGAGCGGGTAGTCGCCACAGTCGAAGAACTCGATCTCGGCGCCGAGCAGGGCCGCCGCGCGTTCGGCCTCATCCTTGCGGCCGGCCTTCACGCTAGCCATCGTCGCGCCGGCTTCCTTCCAGGCGAACTGGCTCTCGCCGCGCTCGCCGAACGACATGCAGACGATCTTGACGCGGTAGCCTTTCTTGGCGTGCAGCGCGACGGCGCCGCCAGCGCGCCAGACGAAATCCCCTGGGTGGGCCGTGATAACCAGCCCGGTTTTTTGCTCGGCCATCGTCGTTCCTCTTATTCGCTCATCATACTGCGCTGGCGCGTTGAATTAAACGCGCCAGCTGACGCTCGATCTCTCATCTCGCTGCGGATGTCCAGCCCGAAAGCTGGGGCTACTCGACTTTCAGGTTGAGCTTGCGCACGAGAGAGCCCCATTTCTTCTCTTCTTTGTCGATATCGTCGGCGTATTCGGCCGCCGTCGACGTCAGGGGATCGCCGCCTTCGAACTGGATGCGCTGCTTGACCTCGTCGGTGGTGACCAGCTTGCTCAATTCGGCGCTGAGCTTGTCGACGATGTCCTTGGGCGTGCCTTTCGGCGCCAGCAACCCGTAGTGAAGCGAGCCGTCGAAACCGGGCAAGCCGGCTTCGGCGAAGGTCGGGACATCCGGCAGCCCGGAGAAACGCTTCTTGCTCGTGACGGCGATGACCCGCAGGTTGCCGGATGCGATATTGCCGAGCGCGGGCGGCAGCACCCCGAACGCGACCGGGACATGCCCACCAAGCAAGTCATTCATCACCGGCGCGGTACCCTTGTAGGGAATGATGGCGACATCGACGCCGGCTTCGGATTTGAAAAGTTCCGCGCTCATATAGCCGCCGGTGCCGACCGCCGAGGTGCCGATGTTCAGCTTGCCCGGGTCCTTTTTGGCGAGTGCGATGATCTCGGCGATGGTTTTCGGTGCGAAGCTCGGATGCGCGAGCAGCGCCACCGGCATGGAGGCGATCAGGCCGATCGCTTCGAAGTCCTTGCGCGGGTCCATCGGAAGATTGACGTAGAGACTCGGGTTGATCGAAATCGTGCCGGTGTGACCGAGCAGCAGCGTGTAGCCGTCCGGCGCGGCGCGCGCGACCGCGCGCGTGCCGATGGTGCCGCCGCCGCCGGGACGATTCTCGACCACGACCTGCTGCTTGAATGCTTCCGACAGTTTCTGCGCCACCACGCGCGCCATCGCGTCGACGCCGCCCGCGGGCGTAAAGGGGACGATCAGTGTGATCTGGCGCGTCGGATAGTCGGCGGCGTTCGCGCCACCGATGGTCGCGCAGGCTAGGAACGCGGCAGCGGCGGCAAGCGCCAGCGGCGAAGACATGTCTATTTTCATGTTAGTTTTCCTCGAGCGTTGTTGTTGTTTGATTGATCGCGCCGCTCAAATCGTCGGGTTCCAGTTGACGAGAACCTCGCGGTAGCCGGATCCACTTTTCTCGACATGTCCAACCGCCGGAAACGGATAGTGGAAGCCTTGCACCAGCATCCTCTCGGCCACCAGCATATCGTACACCTTGCGGCGTGTCGCTTCGGCCGCGACCGGGTCGACATCCAGCATGAAATGCCACTCCGGATGGCGCGCGAACAGGAACGGCGCGTGGGTGACGTCGGCTTGGACGTAGACCTTGCTGTTTCCCGACGCAACGACGTGCGACGTATGGCCCGGCGTATGTCCCGGGGTCGCGATGGCGGTCACGCCTGGGATGACTTCCTTGTCCCAGTCATAAGTGCGCACCCGCTTCAGAATGTCAGGCGTCATGAGGCGCCGCACGTTCTTGAAACCGAACACGACCCGAGGCTTGGTCGCGCGGCTCATCTCGCCATCGTCCATCCAGAATTTGTGCTCTTGAGCGGGCACCAGAATTTCCGCATTGGGAAAGGCGAGCGAATTGTCGGCTTTGAGCAGACCGTTGATGTGATCGCCGTGATAGTGCGAGATGATGACGGCATCGATGTCCTTCACGTCGAACCCGGCGGCGGCAAGGTTGAGCAGGAGCCTGCCGTTGAGCCCTTTGCTCGACTGGAAGCCTGTTTCACCGGTGCCGGTATCGACGAGGGCGAGCTTCGCGCCGGTATTGACGATAATCGGGTTGTAGGGACCCGCGTAAAAGTCCTTTTCAAGAAAAGACGCTTCAAGCGCGGCGTTGACGTCGCTCTTGCTCGCATTGCCGACGAAATCGTCGGTGATCGGCATGCGGCTGACCCCGTCATTGACGACGGTGATCTCGATGCTGCCGACCTTGTAGCGGTAGAACGCAGGCGCTTGCTGGCCGGCTTGAGGCGCGGCGGCGCGGGCCGGCGGCGCGGCCATAAACGCGCCCAAAGCGGCGGTTGCGGCTAGAATCTCGCGGCGTGAAGACTGCACAGACGGCCCTCCCTGATTGTCGTTGGTGCCGATGTGTCGGCCACCTTGGCTTATTTTCCAAATCGATAGTATAAATTCTCTTCATTCATATGATGAATGATGGATCGCGATGACCCTGCGCAATTTCGACCTCAATTTGCTGAAGGTACTCGACGCTCTGATTAAGGAGCGCAACGTGACCCGTGCCGGGGAACTGCTCGGCCGTTCGCAGCCCGCGGTCAGCAATGCCCTTCGCCGATTGCGGGTCGCCTTGAAGGACGATCTGCTGGTGCGCGGCGCCAACGGCATGGTGCTCACGCCTCGCGCGGAGTCTCTTCGAAAGCCGCTGCGCAACACTCTGGCGGCGCTTGAAGGCGAGATTTTCGACGAGGGTCCGTTTGACGCGTCGGTCGCCAGCGGCGTCTACCGTGTCAGCATGCCGGATCGGCTGACGCTCGCTGTCGTCCCGCCGCTGCTCGATCGTTTGCAGCGGCTGGCGCCGAACATGGCCTTGCAGGTGCTAACGGCCGACCGGCAGCAAGCGCTCGATTTGCTCGACAACGACTCGATCGATCTGGCGCTCGGCTGGTTCGACGACAAGCCCCGGCACCTTCATGCGGAGTTCCTGTTGGACGAGGATCTCAATTGCGTATTCCGTGCGGGTCATCCCATCCAGAACGCGAAATTCAATATCAAGTCCGTTCTGTCCTATCCGCATCTGATCGTGAGCGCGACTGGCGGACGAATAGCGATCTTCGATGAACTTTTGATGCGTCACAAATTGACGCGCCATGCTTTGATCGCCGTGACAAATTTCACGGCGGTGCCGGACATGCTGGCCCGCAGCAACATGATCGGCGTGTTCACCAAACTGGCGTCGGACGTTTTTGAAAAGTCGTTCGGGTTGATCAAACGCCGGGTCCCGATCGATGTCGGAAAAATCGCCACCAACATGGTGTGGCATGCGCGCATGCACAAAGACAGCAAGCACGCTTGGCTCCGCCAACAGATCAAGGCGGTCTACCTGGAATTCTGACGCCCTGAGGCCGCCGGCCTGTCGCGAATTGTCGATTGGCTAGGCCGCTGTACACAATGGCGAATAAAGAGCCAAGTTTGCCTATTATTTAGCCATACGCTCCTGACCTAATAATAGGCAGGCCGCCAGTTATGCCTCATACATGCTTAATATCAATAACTTACTCCCTTCATGACGCCTTGGCACAGGGCTTGCGATTTGACGCCTTGCGCGGAAGTTCGCCGGGACATCGCGCGCGTCAAACGCAGGGGACTCCACTCATGTTCAGATCTATTCAAGCGACCGTCATGCGGCCGAAGGCACGTACGTGGCTTTCGGCGGCGGCGGGATTGGCGGTTGCGGCCACTGGAGCGATCCAGTCCGCCAGCGCCCAAGACACCATCAAGGTCGGCATTCTTCATTCACTGTCCGGCACCATGGCCATCAGCGAAACCACGCTGAAGGATACGATGCTGTTTCTGATCGACGAGCAGAACAAGAAAGGCGGTCTGCTCGGCAAGAAGCTTGAGGCGGTCGTGGTCGATCCGGCTTCGAACTGGCCGCTGTTTGCGGAAAAAGCCCGCGAACTGATCGCCAAGAACAAGGTTGCCGCGGTGTTCGGCTGCTGGACCTCGGTGTCGCGCAAGTCGGTGCTGCCGGTGTTCAAGGAGCTCAATTCGATCCTGTTCTATCCGGTGCAGTACGAAGGCGAAGAGTCCGAGCGCAACGTGTTCTACACGGGCGCCGCTCCGAACCAGCAGGCCATTCCGGCCGTCGACTATCTGATGAGCAAGGACGGCGGTTCGGTGAAGCGCTGGGTGCTCGCGGGCACCGACTACGTCTATCCGCGCACCACCAACAAGATCCTTGAGGCCTACCTGAAGCAGAAGGGCGTCAAGCAAGAAGACATCATGATCAACTACACGCCATTTGGTCATAGTGACTGGCAGACGATCGTGTCGGACATCAAGAAGTTCGGCTCGGCCGGCAAGAAGACCGCGGTGGTTTCGACCATCAACGGCGACGCCAACGTTCCGTTCTACAAGGAGCTCGGCAACCAGGGCGTCAAGGCGACCGACATTCCGGTCGTGGCGTTCTCGGTCGGTGAAGAAGAACTCGCCGGCCTCGACACCAAGCCGCTGCTTGGCCACTTGGCCGCCTGGAACTACTTCGAGTCGATCAAGACCCCGGCCAACGCCAAGTTCATCAAGGACTGGCAGGCTTTCACCAAGAACCCCAAGCGCACCACCAACGATCCGATGGAAGCTCACGTCATCGGTTTCGCGATGTGGGTGAAGGCGGTTGAGAAGGTGAAGTCCACCGACGCCGACAAGGTCATCGACGCGCTGCCCGGCATCACGGCGCCGAACCTCACGGGCGGCACCTCGACCATGCTGCCGAACCATCACATCACCAAACCGGTCTTCGTCGGCGAAATCAAAGGCGACGGCCAGTTCGATGTGGTGTGGAAGAGCAAGGGTCTGGTCCCGGGCGATGCCTGGTCCGACTTCCTGCCGGGCTCGAAGGATCTCGAATCCGACTGGGTCAAGCTCAAGTGCGGCAACTACAACACCGTCACCAAGAAGTGCGGCGGTTCGGGCTCCTGATCCCCGTGTTCTGACGAATGAGAGGGAGGCGGCCCAACCGCCGCCTCCCTTTTCCTTCAAGCGCGCATAATCCCGAAAACTGGGAACCGCTTTTCGGAACCTTGCGTCAAGTTTACTGCCGGGAATGGATTGAAATGCGTCGGTTCGCCGTTTGCTTCATCGCACTGGCCCTGGTCATCGGCATGTTTGCCGCTTCAAGCGTGGCACATGCCGGACCTTATGAAGACGCCCTCGAGAAATTTACCACCGACGATTACAGCGACACCGCTGACGCCGTGACCGAGGTCGCGACCAGCGGCAGTCCGCTGGCGGCGCCCTTGATCGCCGCGTTGCAAGACGGGCGCCTGCAGTTCAGCGCCAAGGACAAGAAGGTCTTCATCAAGACCGCCGACGACAAGGTGGTTGACGCCGCCACCGGCAAGCCGGTCGAAGGCGCAGCCCCCGACGACATCGACACCGTCCGCGTCAATAACCGGTTGCGCGGCGTCATCGATGCCGCCAACGGCGCGCTGACGCTGATGGCGCCCAATCCGAACCGCCGTTACGAGGCGGCGCAGGCGGTGTTCAAGTCGCGCGAAGCCAGCGTGCTGCCGGCGCTCGACAAGGCGCTGGCCAGCGAAGCCAATCCAAAAGTGAAGCGGGCGATGGTAGAAGCCCGCGCCGCCGTCGTCTTGACCGCGGAAGACAGCAGCGACGCCGACAAGATCGCGGCCGTCGCCGTCATCAGCGCGCGCGGCGATCAGGATGCGCTGGGATTGATCGACGGCTTGCCGGCCAACCAGTCCCCCGACGTGCATGCCGCGGCGGTCGCCGCCAGCGCCAAGATCCAGCGCACGCTGGCGATCTGGAACACGGTGCAGAACCTCTGGTACGGGCTGTCGCTCGGCTCGGTGCTGCTGCTTGCGGCCATCGGCCTGGCCATCACCTTCGGCGTGATGGGCGTCATCAACATGGCGCACGGCGAGATGGTGATGCTCGGGGCCTACGTGACTTACGTCGTGCAGGAGCTGATCCGCACCAAGAACCCGGCGCTGTTCGACTATTCGCTCGTCATCGCGCTGCCGCTGGCGTTTCTCGTCGCCGCCTCCGTCGGCATCCTGATCGAACGCACAGTCATCCGCTTCCTCTACGGCCGGCCGCTGGAAACACTGCTCGCCACCTGGGGCATCTCGCTCGTTCTGCAGCAGGCGGTGCGCGGCAGCTTCGGCCCGACCAACAAGGAAGTCGGCAATCCGTCGTGGATGTCCGGCGCCTTCGATCTCGGCGGCATTCTGATCACCTATAACCGGCTCTGGATCATCGTCTTCACCGGGATCGTGTTTGTCGCACTTCTCGGCATGCTGCGCTTCACGCGACTCGGCCTGGAAATGCGCGCCGTGACGCAGAACCGCTCGATGGCCGCTGCGGTCGGCATCCGCACCGCGCGCATCGACGCGCTCACCTTCGGGCTCGGCTCCGGCATTGCCGGCATCGCCGGCGTGGCGCTGTCGCAGATCGATAACGTCAGCCCGAATTTGGGGCAGGGCTACATCATCGACAGCTTCATGGTCGTGGTGTTTGGCGGCGTCGGCAATCTGTGGGGCACGCTGGTCGGCGCGCTGACGCTCGGCATCGCCAACAAGTTCCTCGAGCCCTTCGCCGGCGCGGTGCTCGCCAAGATCGCCATCCTGGTGTTCATCATTCTGTTCATCCAGAAACGGCCGCGCGGCATGTTCGCGCTCAAGGGCAGGGCGATCGAGGCATGAGTATCGTGTCGATCTTTCACCTTTTCCCGGACGCGGTGCCGCGCGCAGCGGTGCACCGCGGATCCGGGATCGCTACGGACACCGGCTCTGCGAAGGTCCCGGTTCTGCAAAGCAGCGCATCGCGCTGCATTGCGCCCGGGACACGCGGAGGCCAAGCATGAAGTCGCATCCGCTCATTCGGCTGCTCGACCGCGGCGCGACGCTGTTCCTGGTACTGCTGGCGGCGTTTGCCATCACTATTCCGGTGCTCAATCTGCTGGTGCCGGACGGCTCGGCGCTGCATGTCTCGACTTACTTCGTCGCGCTGTTCGGCAAATATATCTGCTACGGCCTGCTGGCGCTCTCGATCGACCTGATCTGGGGCTATGTCGGCATCCTGTCGCTCGGCCACGGCGCCTTCTTCGCGCTCGGCGGCTACGCCATGGGCATGTACCTGATGCGCCAGATCGGCAGCCGCGGCGTCTACGCCAATCCGATCCTGCCCGACTTTATGGTGTTCCTGAATTATTCGGAACTGCCCGTGTTCTGGTACGGCTTCAATCATTTCGCTTACGCAGCGCTGATGGTGCTGCTGGTGCCGGGCTTGCTCGCCTTCGTGTTCGGCTGGTTCGCGTTCCGCAGCCGCGTCACCGGCGTTTATCTGTCGATCATCACCCAGGCGATGACTTACGCGCTGCTGCTCGGCTTCTTCCGCAATAATTTCGGCTTCGGCGGCAACAACGGCCTGACCGATTTCAAGGATATCCTCGGCTTCAACGTGCAGGCAGACGGCACCCGCAATTCGCTGCTGGTGATCTCTTGCCTGATGCTGGCGATCTGCTTCCTGCTGTGCCGCGCCATCGTCACCTCCAAGTTCGGCATGGTGCTGGTGGCGATCCGCGACGCGGAATCGCGCACGCGCTTCCTCGGCTATCGCGTCGAGGCCTATAAGCTGTTCGTGTTCACGGTCTCGGCTTGCATGGCGGGCGTTGCCGGCGCGCTCTACGTGCCGCAGGTCGGCATCATCAATCCGGGCGAATTCGCGCCGGCCAATTCGATCGAAGCGGTGATCTGGGTCGCGGTTGGCGGCCGCGGCACGCTCACCGGCGCCGTGCTCGGCGCCTTCGTCGTCAACTACGCCAAGACCTTCTTCACCTCCGGATTCCTCGCGCCTTATTGGCTGTTCATGCTGGGCGGGCTGTTCATCGGCACCACGCTGCTGATGCCGCGCGGCATCATCGGCACCTACAATGCCTGGCGCAGCAAGCGCGCCGAAGCGTTGGAAGAAAACGCCAAGAGTGCGGCCAAGGAAGACGGCTCCATGCCGTCGGCCTCGGCGGCGGAGTAGGGCGCATGACCGAAAACAAATTTGATAGCAATCTTACGAAAAAGGTCGACAAGCAGACCACCTCGGCGCTGCTGTATCTCGACGGCATTTCCGTGTCGTTCGACGGCTTCAAGGCGCTCAACGAATTGTCGTTCATCATCGAGCCGGGCGAGATGCGGGCCATTATCGGCCCGAACGGCGCCGGCAAGACCACCATGATGGACGTCGTCACCGGCAAGACCCGGCCCGACACCGGCGAGGTCTACTTCGAGGCCGGCACCCACGATCTGTCCAAGCTCGACGAAACCGAAATCGCCGGTCTTGGCATCGGCCGCAAATTCCAGAAGCCGACGGTGTTCGACATGCACACCGTCGAGGACAATCTGCTGCTGGCGCTCAAGAACGACCGTGGCGTGCGCGCGGCGCTGCTGTGGCAGTCGTCGAGCCCGCAGGAGAAGCGCATCGACGAGGTGCTCGACACCGTCCGCCTCAAGGGCTTGCGTTCGCGCATCGCCGGCAGCCTGTCGCATGGCCAAAAGCAGTGGCTGGAGATCGGCATGCTGCTGGCGCAGGAGCCCAAGCTGTTGCTGGTCGACGAGCCGGTCGCCGGCATGACCGACGCCGAGACGCAGCAGACCGCCGAGCTGCTCAAGGAAATCAACCGGACCAAGACCGTGGTCGTGGTCGAGCACGACATGCATTTCGTGCGCGAGCTCGGCGTCAAGGTGACGTGCCTGCACGAAGGCTCGGTACTGGCCGAAGGCACCATCGATCAAGTCTCGACCAACGACCGCGTCGTTGAAGTGTATTTGGGGCGATAGCGCATGATCCCGAAAAGTGGGCACCGGTTTTCGGACAAGATCATGCGCTGGAAAGAATAAGCCATGCTCGACGTCAATAACATCAACCTGCATTACGGCGCGGCGCAGGCGCTGCGCGGCGTGTCGCTGAAAGCCGAGGTCGGCAAGGTGACCTGCGTGCTCGGCCGCAACGGCGTCGGCAAGACCAGCCTGTTGCGCGCCATCGTCGGGCAGAAACCGGTCAGCGCCGGCACGATCTCGCTCGGCGGCACCGACATCACCAAATTGCCGACGGTCGAGCGCGCGCGCAGCGGCATCGCCTTTGTGCCGCAGGGCCGCGAGATTTTCCCGCTGCTGACGGTCGAGGAAAACCTCGAGACCGGCTTTGCCCCGCTCAAGCGCGACCAGCGCACGGTGCCGGACGACGTTTTCAACCTGTTCCCGGTGCTGCGCTCGATGCTCGGCCGCCGCGGCGGCGACCTGTCCGGCGGTCAGCAGCAACAATTGGCGATCGGCCGCGCTTTGACGATGCGGCCGCGGCTCTTGCTGCTCGACGAGCCGACCGAAGGCATCCAGCCCTCGATCATCAAGGATATCGGCCGCGCCATCAGTTATCTGCGCTCGCTCAAGGAAATGGCCATCGTGCTGGTCGAGCAATATCTCGATTTTGCTCAGGAGCTTGGCGACCATCTGGTGGTGATGGACCGCGGCGCCATCGTCTACGAGAGCGACAAGGCCAATATGGACGAGGCGGCGATCAAGCGCGCGCTGGCGATTTGATTCATTCTTCACCTCCCCCTTGTGGGGAGGTCAACCGCCGAAGGCGGGCGGGTGGGGGTAGTCGTTTGCTGAATGACCGCAGTCACCACATACTACCACCCCCCACCCAAACCCTCCCCCACAAGGGGGGAGGGAACAGGTCAGCAATTGTGTCGACACAACACGACATCTTCGCCGCCAACCGCGCGACCGGCCACATCGCGCTGAGCGTCGCCGTAGCCGCCGGCCGCACCCGCCGCAAACTCGTGCACGAAGACGGCTCGCTGCGCGTGCGCTTTCCCAATGCCGCGCCGGAGGCGCTGGAAGCCGTCATCGTCAACACCGGCGGCGGCATGACCGGCGGCGACCGTTTTGCCATCGACATCGCATTGGAAGCGGGCGCGCGCCTGATCGCCGGCACCGCGGCGGCGGAAAAGGTCTACCGCTCGAACGGGCCGGACGCCGAAATGTCGGTCCGGCTCGATCTGGCGGCGGGCGCCAGCCTCGCTTGGCTGCCGCAGGAGACCATTCTGTTCGACAGCGCGCGCCTATCGCGCAGCATTGATATCGACCTCGCCCCCGGCGCCTCGCTGCTGATGGCCGAAGCCGTGGTGCTGGGCCGTGCCGCGCATGGCGAGGCGATGAAGCAGGGTTATCTGGCCGACCGCTGGCGCGTCCGCCGTGGCGGCAGACTGATTTACGCCGACACCGCGCGGCTCGACGGCGCCATTGCCGGAAAACTTGGCCAGGCTGCCGTCATGAATGGCGGCATCGCTTTCGCCACCGTGTTGTGCGCGCCCGGCGGCGACGGTGAGCTTGCGCCAAAGCTTGAAGAAGTGCGCGCGCTCGGCGAAACTTTCCAAAGCGAGGTCGGCATCTCGGCCTGGAACGGCATCGCGGTGGCGCGGCTTTGCGCCAAGGACGGCGCGACGCTGCGCCACGATCTGATCGCGGTGCTGGCGGCGCTCGGCGCCCAGGTGCCGCGGCTTTGGCTCCAATAGCTTTCGATTGAGGAAACGATGAACTTAACGCCGCGGGAAAAAGACAAATTGCTGATCGCCATGGCCGCGATCGTGGCGCGCAGGCGACTGGAGCGCGGCGTCAAGCTCAACCATCCGGAAGCGGTGGCGATCATCAGCGACTTCATCATGGAAGGCGCGCGCGACGGCAAAAGCGTCGCCGAGCTGATGCAGAAAGGCGCCTATGTCCTCACCCGCGACCAGGTGATGGATGGCATCTCCGAGATGATCCACGACATCCAGGTTGAAGCCACATTCCCCGACGGCACCAAGCTCGTCACCGTGCACAATCCGATCCGCTGAAAGGACCCATGCTCATGAAACGTTTGTTGTCCGTTGCCGCCCTTGTCGCTCTCGGCGTGAGCCCGGCCTTCGCCCATCCCGGTCATCTTGAAGCCTCATCGTTCGCGGCCGGCATCGCGCATCCGCTCGGCGGCATCGACCACATCGCGGTGATGGTCGCGGTCGGCCTGTGGGCGGCGCTCAAAGGGGGGCGTGCCTTGTGGGCCTGGCCCGCGGCCTTCGTCGGCGTGATGCTGGTGGGCGGCGCGCTCGGCATGGCGCACGTGGCGCTGCCCTTGGTCGAGCCGGGCATTCTCGCTTCCGTCGTGGTGCTCGGCCTGATGGTGACGCTGGCGGTCGATCTGCCGGTGGCGGCGGGCGCTGTCCTCGTCGGCGTCTTCGCGCTGCTGCATGGCCACGCGCATGGCAGCGAAGTCACTGAGTCCATCGGCGGCCTCGAATACATGGCGGGCTTCGCGCTCGCCACCGCGACGCTGCATCTCACCGGCATCGGTTTTGCGCAACTCATGGCGCGCGCGCAGTTGCGGCCCGTGATCCGTGTGGCCGGCGCCGTGTGCATCGTCGTTGGTGGCGCGCTGGCGTTGGGAGCGATCTGATGATCCCCGGCGAAATGTTCATCAAGGACGGCGACATAGAGCTCAACGCCGGCCGCAAGACCGTGACGATCACCGTCGCCAATTCGGGCGACCGGCCGATCCAGGTCGGCTCGCATTATCATTTCTTCGAGACCAACCCGGCGCTGAAGTTTGACCGCAAAAAAGCGCGCGGCATGCGGCTCGATATCGCCGCCGGCACCGCGGTGCGTTTTGAGCCGGGGCAAACCCGCGACGTCACGCTGGTGGCGCTCGCCGGCAAGCGCACGGTCTACGGGTTCCGCGGCGATGTGATGGGGAAGCTTTAGGCCATGTCCGTCAAAATGAAACGCAGGGCCTATGCCGACATGTTCGGTCCGACCACCGGCGACCGCGTGCGGCTGGCCGATACCGATCTCATCATCGAGGTCGAAAAGGATTTCACCGTCTACGGCGAAGAGGTGAAATTCGGCGGCGGCAAAGTGATCCGCGACGGCATGGGCCAATCGCAAATCACCAACAAGCAGGGCGCCGTCGACACCGTCATCACCAATGCGCTGATCCTCGATCATTGGGGCATCGTCAAAGCCGACGTCGGCATCAAGGAAGGCCGCATCTACGCCATCGGCAAAGCGGGGAATCCCGACATCCAGCCCGGCGTCACCATCATCATCGGTCCCGGCACCGAGATCATCGCCGGCGAGGGCAAGATTCTCACCGCCGGCGGCTTCGACACCCACATCCATTTCATCTGCCCGCAGCAGGTCGAGGAGGCGCTTAACTCCGGCGTTACCTCGATGCTCGGTGGCGGCACCGGGCCCGCGGCCGGCACCAATGCGACGACCTGCACGCCCGGCCCGTGGCATCTCGCGCGCATGATCCAGGCGGCGGATGCGTTTCCGGTGAACCTCGGCTTTGCCGGCAAGGGCAATGCTTCGCGCCCGGCGGCGCTTGAGGAAATGATCAAGGCCGGCGCCTGTTCGCTCAAGCTGCACGAGGACTGGGGCACCACGCCGGCCGCGATCGACTGCTGCCTGTCGGTGGCGGAAAAATACGACGTGCAGGTGATGATCCACTCCGACACGTTGAATGAATCCGGCTTCGTCGAAGACACTATCAAGGCCTTCAAGGGCCGCACCATCCACGCCTTCCACACCGAAGGCGCCGGCGGCGGCCACGCGCCGGACATCATCAAGGTCGCGGGCCTCAAGAACGTGCTGCCGTCGTCGACCAATCCGACGCGGCCTTACACCGTCAACACGCTCGACGAACATCTCGACATGCTGATGGTGTGCCACCATCTCGATCCGTCGATTGCCGAAGACCTGTCGTTTGCCGAAAGCCGCATCCGCAAGGAAACGATTGCTGCCGAAGACATCCTGCACGACCTCGGCGCGCTGTCGATGATGTCGTCGGACTCGCAGGCCATGGGGCGGCTCGGCGAAGTCATCATCCGCACCTGGCAGACCGCCGACAAGATGAAGAAGCAGCGTGGCGCATTGCCGGGCGAGAAGGGCAATAACGACAACAAGCGCGTCAAGCGCTACGTCGCCAAATACACCATCAATCCGGCCATCGCGCATGGCGTGAGCAAGCACATCGGCTCGGTCGAGAAGGGCAAGCTCGCCGATCTGGTGATCTGGACGCCGGCCTTCTTCGGCGTCAAGCCGGACATGGTCATCAAGGCCGGCACTATCGTCGCGGCGCAGATGGGCGATCCCAACGCCTCGATCCCGACGCCGCAGCCGGTGCATTACCGGCCGATGTTCGGCGCCTTCGGCAAGGCGCTCACCGCCTCGTCGCTGGTGTTCGTCTCGAAGGCGGCGGCCAGGAGCGATCTGCGCAAGCGGCTGGGCGTCGACAAGCAGTTCGTCGCCGTCGAGCACACCCGCGACATCGACAAGAAAAGCATGATCCACAACGACGCCACGCCCAACATCGAGGTCGATCCGGAGACCTACGAGGTGCGCGCCGACGGCGAATTGCTCACCTGCGCCCCGGCCGACGTGCTGCCGATGGCGCAAAGGTATTTCTTGTTTTGATGGCCACCTGTCCCGGGCGCAGCACGAAGTGGTGCGCTGCGCCCGGGACCTTTCCGAATTCGGAATGTGGAACGGCCCCGGCTCAGCGGTGCATCACTTCGCCATAGCGCGTCGCAGACGCGCGTAAACGCGCTTATGGCTCGCGCTGCACCGCGTCCGGGGCAGGAAGGTCGCCCCTCCGCCAATGATAGAGTAAAGTCGCCTCATGCACCGCGTCGCCTCCATCAAATCCGCCGCCGAATGGGACGCCACCACCGCGCGCGACCGCGTTACGCTCGACGCCGGCGACCGCAACCGGCGGCGCATTGTCATGACGGCTGAGAACGGCACGCAATTCCTGCTCGACGTCGAAAAGCCCGTCAGCCTGCGCGACGGCGACGGGCTGGTATTGGACGACGGCAGCATCGTGCTGGTCAGCGGCGAAGCCGAGCAGCTGATCGAGATTTCCGCAGGCTCCGCGCTCGACACCGTGCGGCTGGCCTGGCACCTCGGCAACCGCCACACCGACGTGCAGATCGTCGCCGGCGAAATCCGCATCCGCCGCGATCACGTGCTCGAGGACATGCTGCGCGGCTTGGGCGCGCATCTCACGCCGGTCGATGCCGCGTTCGATCCGGAATCGCCGACGCCATCGCATGAACATGGCCACGCGCATCATCACGGCCACGATCATGGCGGATGATGCCGCGATGCCATCGTCCGCGCTCTACCGCCTGATGGCCTGGCTGTCGCCGTCGTTTCCTGTCGGTGCGTTCTCGTATTCGAGCGGCATCGAATGGGCGGTCGAAGCGGGCGACATCAAGGATGCCGAGATGCTCAAGGCGTGGCTCGGCGTCATGCTCGTTGAAGGCGGCGGCTTCTGCGACGCCGTGCTGTTCGCGCATGCGCATCGCGCGGTTCGCGACGCCGACGACAAGGCGCTACACGACGTCGCCGAACTCGCCGCCGCTTTCGCGCCGTCGAAGGAGCGCCATCTGGAAACCACCGCGCAGGGCAATGCCTTCGTCGAGGCGACGCGCGCCGCCTGGATCTGCGCGGCAATCGAAAAGCTGAAGACGATCTGGAACGGTCCCGTCGCCTATCCGGTCGCGGTCGCCGTGGCGTCAGCCGGCCACGGCATCGCGGTCGAACCCGCGCTCGCCGCCTATCTGCAAGCGGTTGCCGCCAATTGGGTGTCGGCCGGCGTGCGGCTCATCCCGCTCGGCCAGAGCGACGGCCAGCGCGTGCTGGCCGCTCTCGAAGCCGCCGTCACCGCGACGGTGCAGCGCGCGCTCAGCGCCAAGCTCGACGACCTCGGCTCGTCCGCCTTCCGCGCCGACCTCGCCAGCGCGCGGCACGAGACGCAGTATACGAGGTTGTTCAGGTCATGACCGCAATCGCCGTCGCAGCCTTCGTCATTTTGTCCGTGATCGCGCTGTTGCATGCCGCCTGGGGCTTCGGCTTGCGCTGGCCGGCGCGCGATGAGCGCGGGCTGGTCGCGCTTGTGATTGGCGCCACCGGACGCAGTCATATGCCGTCGCTGGTGGAATGTCTGCGCGCGGCTGGGGCGATCTTCGCCGCAGGCTTGGTGGCATTGCTGCTGGCGGGTGTCATCGCAGTGCCGCTGCCGCCACTGCTGGTGATGCTTGCGGGCGCGGCCGTTACTTTGGTTTTCACGGGCCGCGGCATCGCCGCTTACGTCCCGGCGTGGCGGAAGCGTTTCGCGCAGCAGCCCTTCGCGCGGCTTGACCGGCGCTATTACGGGCCGTTGTGCCTGCTGCTGGCCTTAGCCTTCGCCTGGTTGGTGCTGACGCACACTTGACAATAGTCCTATGATTGTATACCCAAATGCGAGGCCCTCACCGGGCGGCGTCTCGAGCGCCGGCTGGCCAAGGGCGGTGACCTGAGGTGGAGCGCCGGGAGGCGCTGCGCCCTACGTCATTGGGCGCGCACGCCCCGTAAGCGGCCTCCCCTGGTAACAGGGAGCAAGGCCGTGGGCGTGCAGGCCGGCCGATCGCAAGGCTGGCCTCAAGGGGCCTCGCAAGCCTCTGGCGCCATCGCAAGTCGGGTTTACCCGACTTGCGCAAATAATACGCCCGATCTCGGGTAAACCCGAGATCGGGTCCGCTCCACCGTCCCCGCTACTCGCGGGGATGCGCCTCCGGGGAGGGGGCGTCGTGGCCATAGCTCGGGCGCGCAACGCGCCGCGAGAACGCGGAGGTGCGCCTATCGCCCGCCGTCGCACTCTCTCTTTGTCATGCCCGGGCTTGACCCGGGCATCCATGATGAGCCGCCGGGTACAAAATCCTCACGTAAGATTTTCTTTGCGGTGCCCCCTCATGGATTGCCGGGTCATAGGCGAGCGAAGCGACGCCGTCCTTTGGACGGCTATGCCCGGCAATGACAGCGGAGAGCGCTTGCGCGCCGTCTCGGAATGACCGAAATGGAGGGACGAAAAGGAAAGTCCGAAATGAATAATCCTCACGGCCCCAATCCTCATGGGCCTTTGCGCGTTGGCGTCGGCGGTCCGGTCGGTTCCGGCAAGACCGCGCTGATGGACCTGCTGTGCAAGAAACTGCGCGACAAATACCAGATCGCCGCCATCACCAACGACATCTACACCAAGTGGGACGCCGAATATCTGGTGCGCTCGGGCGCGCTGCCGGCCGAACGCATCGCTGGCGTCGAAACCGGCGGCTGTCCGCACACCGCGATCCGCGAGGATGCCTCGATCAATCTCGCCGCGGTCGCCGAGATGCGCGCCAAGTTTCCCGACCTCGATCTGGTGCTGATCGAATCCGGCGGCGACAATCTGGCCGCGACCTTTTCGCCGGAACTCGCCGATTTGACGATCTATGTCATCGACGTCGCCGCCGGCGACAAGATCCCGTCCAAGGGCGGTCCCGGCATCACGCGTTCCGATCTGCTGGTCATCAACAAGATCGATCTCGCGCCTTACGTCGGCGCCTCGCTCGAGGTGATGGACCGCGACGCCAAGAAGATGCGCCATGCGCGGCCCTTCGTGTTCACCAATCTGCGTGAGGGCAAAGGCGTCGACGAGATCGCCAAGTTCATCGAAGAAAAAGGCGGGTTGCGCGCATGACGTCGTCTTGTGACCGTCTCGACGCCGCACTGACCCGCATCGACGATGCCGCGGGCGAGGGTGCGCGCGCCTGCCTCACCGTCTATCGCGACCAGGCTTTGGCTGCGGCCCAGGCCGCCGACGCCCGCGTCGAAGCCGGGATTTCGCTCGGGCCGCTCGATGGCGCCATCGTTACAATCAAGGATTTGTTCGACGTCGCCGGCGAGGTGACGCGCGCCGGTTCCAAAGTTTTGGCCGACGAGGGCAAACCCGCGACAAGCGACGCGCCCATCGTGCAGCGGCTGCGCGCCGCCGGCGCGGTGATTATCGCCAAGACCAATATGTCGGAATTCGCCTTCACCGGCATCGGCGTCAATCCGCATTTCGGCACGCCGGGCAATCCGGCCGACCGCGCCCGCGTGCCGGGCGGGTCGTCGTCGGGCGCCGCCGTCGCGGTCGCCGATGGCATGTGCGACATCGGCATCGGCACCGACACCGGCGGTTCGGTGCGCATTCCGGCGGCGCTGTGCGGCGTCACCGGCTTCAAGCCGAGCCGCCAGCGCGTGCCGACCACGGGCGCGTTCCCTTTGTCCGGCACGCTCGATTCCATCGGCCCGCTGGCGCGCAATATTGCCGATTGCGCCAAGGCCGACGCGGTGATGGCGGGTGAGGCGGCTTGGACGCTCGATGCTGCGCCGCTCGCGGGCTTGCGCATCGGCGTTGCCCAAGGTCTGCCGCTGGAGACCCTCGACGACACCGTCGGCAAGCGTTTTCCGCAGGCGCTGGACCGGCTGGAAAAGGCCGGGGCGCGGCTCTCCAATGAGGTGCTGCCGCTGCTCGACGAGGTAATGCAGGTGTTGTCCCGCACCAGCATCCTGGTCGCCGAGGCCTATGCCATCCACCGCGACCGGCTGGCCCGCCGCGCCGCCGATATCGATCCGGTCATTGTCCGCCGCACCGAACGCGGCCGTGACATTTCGTCCGCCGATTATATCGACACCCTGCAGGCGCGCGCCGCGCTCATCCGCGCCATGGACGCGCGGCTCGCCGATCTCGACGTGCTGGCGATGCCGACCACGCCGATCGTTGCGCCGCGGCTCGATGAGGTTGCCGAGCCCAAGGCTTTCCTGGCGCGCAATGCCTTGATCTTGCGCAATACCACCATCGTCAATTTCCTCGATTGTTGTGCCGTCTCATTGCCGTTGCCGCGCGAGGGTGGCTTGCCGGTCGGGCTAATGTTGATTGCGCGCAATGGCCAAGATCGCAGGCTGTTGCGGATCGCGGCTGCCGTCGAAAGGCTCTTGGCATAGTCCTTTTTCCGGCTTGTAAGTATGCGAACAAATCCGGCATCATCGGTGCCAACAGCCTCAGTGCTGACCAGGGGAGGACTTCAATGACACGTACAACCCGCCGCAATTTCACCGCCGGCCTCGGTGCCGCCGGCTTTGTCGCTGGCACCGCGCCGTTCAACATCGTGCGTGCCCAGAGCGCCGCCCTGAAGATCGCCGTCGTCCTGCCGCGCTCGGGCTATCTCGCGCCCGCCGGCCAGAGCTGCCACCGCGGCGCGCTGATCGCGCCCAAGGTGCTTGCCGATTACGGGCACAAGGTGGAACTGGTCCATATCGATTGCGAATCCAACGCCGATGTCGCGCGCACCCAAACCGAGCGCGCCATCAATGACGGCGCGCAGGTCGTGGTCGGCGCCTTCGACTCCGCCTCGACGCTGGCCATGGCGCAGGTCTGCGAGCAGCGCAAAATTCCGCTCATCGTCAATATCGGCGCCGCGCCGCAATTGACCGAGCAGGGCTACAAATTCCTGGTGCGCAACTTCCCGACCGGCGGCATGCTGGTGACCAATGGCCTCAAGCTGATCAAGGATGAGCTGGAGGTCACCAAGCTCGACGCCAAGACCGCGGTATTTCTCCACGCCAACGACACCTTCGGCACGGCGCAGCGCGGCGCGATGGACAAGATCTTCCCGACCGCGGGCCTGCCGTTCAAGTTGCTGGAGTCGATCGCCTACGATCCCAAGGCGCAAGACCTGTCGGTCGAAATCACCAAGGTGCGCGCGCTCAATCCAGATCTACTGATCGTGGTCACACGCGCTGCCGATGCCATCAAGATGGTGCGCGACATGGTGCGCCAGCGCTTCGAGCCGAAGGGCATCATCTCGCCCGGCTCGCCCGGCCTCTACGACGAGGAGTTCTACCAGGCGCTCGGCCCGCTGTCGGATTATGCCTTGTACAACTTGCCCTGGGCCAATCCGAAATCGAAGATGACGCAGGCGCTTGAAGCCGCCTTCAAGCCGGCCTATCCGAATTTCCGCTTCGCGGTCGAGTGCTTCAATGTCGGCTTCACCTTCGAGGCTCTGCTGGTCGCGGCCGCCGCGTTCAAGAAGGCCGGCACCGCCGATGGCACCGAGTTGATGAAGGCGGTGCGCGAGACCAACATCGCCGAGCACGTCATGATCGGCCCCGCCATCAAGTTCGACGACAAGGGCCAGAACGTCGGTATTCCCTCGGCGGCGGTGCAGAATTTCCACCGGACGCCTACGGTGACGCTGCCGGCCGATGTCGCGACCGCTGCGCCGGTGCTGCCGATTCCCGGCTGGCAGAAGCGGACCTGATCGCTTGCGGATAAGGATGAATGGCCGGTTCGCCAAAGCATGAACCTCGCGATTGTCCTCAACGTCGTCATTCAGGGCGTGCTGACCGGGCTCATGTATGGGCTGATGGCGCTCGGCCTGTCGGTCATCTTCGGCGTGGTGCGGGTGGTGAATTTCGCGCACGGTGAGTTCGCCGTGGTCGCCATGTACGCCACTTATCTGCTGTTCGTCGGCTTAGGCCTTGACCCGCTGATTTCGCTGCTGCCGATCGCACTGGCTTTCTTCGCGATCGGCTATTTCCTGCAGATCACGCTGGTCAATCGTTTTGTCGGCCGTTCCGAGCATGAGCAGTTCATCCTGCTGGTCGGTCTGGCCATCATCATCGTCAACGGCCTGCTGATGATCTTCGGGCCCGACGCGCGGCCGACTAATCTGCCGTATTCGCTCGACAGTTTCGAAATCGGCCCGCTGTTCATCGACACGGCGCGAGTCTATTCCGCGGTCGCGGCGCTGCTGGTGTCGGCGGCGTTGTTTGCCTTCTTCCGCTATACCACGACCGGCACGGCCATCCGCGCCTGCGCCGACAATCTCACCGGCGCCGGCGTCGTCGGTCTCAACGTCAAGCGGCTCTATGCGGTGACCTTCGGCATCGGCTTGGCCTGCGTCGGCGCCGCCGGCTCGCTGATGGTGACGATTGCCGATGCCAGCCCGTCTCTGGCGCAGTCCTTCACGCTGCTCGCCTTCACCATCGTCATCATCGGCGGTCTCGGCTCGATGACCGGCGCCTTGGTCGGCGGCGTGCTGATTGGCGTGTCGGAGGCGATGGCGAGCTTCTTCTTCGCGCCGTCGATGAAGAGCATGTTCTCCTTCGCGCTGCTGGTGGCGGTGTTGGTGCTGCGGCCGCAGGGCCTGATGGGCCGCCGCGCATGAAGGACATGTGGACGGCGATACCCGCGCGCGGCCGCGTCATCCTGTTGGTGCTGTTGGCGGCGCTGCTGGTCGCGCCGGCCGCGCTCGACCGTTATTTCATGTCGGTCTTGATCCTGATCTTCTACTTCGCCTTTGTCGGCCAGGCCTGGAACATCATGATGGGCTATGCCGGGCAGTTATCGCTCGGCCACGCGCTCTATGCCGGGCTGGGCGGCTATGTCGCGGCGCTGCTGTGGTTCTATTTCGGCATCGGCCCCTGGATCGGCGTCTTCGCCGGCGTCGCGGTCGCTGCCGCATTCGGCGCGGTGATCGGCTGGCTCGGTTTCCGCTTCGGCATCGAAGGTGTCTACTTCGCGCTGCTGACGATTGCCTTCGCCGAATTCACCCGCATCGCCTTTGACAATATGAGCTTCACCGGCGGTCCGGGCGGCTTGTTTTTGCTCTACGAAGAGCAGCGCACCCACGAGTGGTGGAATCTGCGCGGCGGGCCGCTGCTGTTTTATTATCTCGGCCTGGCACTGGCCGCCGGCGGCGCGCTGCTGACCGCCTGGCTGGCGCGCTCGCGCTTGGGCTACCAGTGGCTGGCGGTGCGCGAGGACCAGGAAGCCGCGCTGTCGCTCGGCGTCGGCGCCTTCCGCGCCAAGATGATCGCGGTCTTGATCTCGGCCAGCATGACGGCAATTGGCGGCGTGTTTCTCGCCTTCTATTACAATAGTCTGTTCCCGGCGCAGGCCTTCGATATCGGCCGCTCGATCGAGATCATCCTGGCGCCGGTGATCGGCGGCCTCGGCACCATCTTCGGGCCCATCGTCGGCGCCTTCATCCTGACGCCGCTCGGCGAAGCGCTGATCGCACTGACCGCCAAATTCGGCGTCGATCTGCCGGGCACCAAGGCGGTGTTCTACGGCCTGACGTTGATGATCATCATCACGCTGCGGCCGGACGGAGTCTGGCCTTGGCTCAAGCGCCTGCTTGGTTTGGAGCCAAAGTCATGAGCGCGCTGCTCAAGGTCGATGGCATCAGCAAGCGCTTCCGCGGGCTTCTCGCGGTCGACCGGCTGTCGTTCGAGGTGCCGCAAGGCGGCATCTTCGCCGTGATCGGGCCCAACGGCGCCGGCAAGACCACGCTGTTCAATATGATCGCCGGCGTGTTTGCGCCCGACGGCGGCGCCATCACCTTCGCCGGCGAGCGCATCGACGGGCTCAAGCCCGACAAGATCTGCCAGCGCGGCATCGGCCGCACCTATCAGATCGTGCGGCCGTTTCCGGCCTTGAGCGTCGAGGACAATGTCATCGTCGGCGCGCTGCTGCATCGCCATCACGTCAGCGACGCCCGCGCTCATGCGCAGGACGTGCTGCGCCGCCTCGATCTTTACGACAAGCGCGCGCAACGCGCCTCGTCGCTGACCTTGCCGGACCGCAAGCGGCTGGAAGTGGCGCGCGCGCTCGCCACCGACCCGAAACTGTTGCTGCTCGACGAAGTGATGGCGGGCCTGCGGCCGACCGAAATGGACCGCATTGTTTCAATTCTTCAGGAACTCAACCGCGAAACCGGGCTGACGATTCTGCTGATCGAGCACGTCATGCGCGCGGTGATGGCGCTGGCCGGGCAAATTCTAGTGCTGCACCACGGCGCGTCGATCGCTCAAGGGTCGCCGCAGCAAGTGGTGCGCGACCCGGCGGTCATTCACTCGTACCTCGGGGCGGAGGACGTCGCATGATCCCAAAAAGCGGGAACCCGTTTTCGGATCAGATCATGCGCAGGGAAAAAGCGTGATGCTCCGCGTTGAAAACCTCGACGTGTTCTACGGCGACGCCCAGGCGCTCGACGGCGTCTCGATCGAGATCGAGGAGGGCGCCATCGTCGCCATCGTCGGCGCCAACGGTGCCGGCAAGACCTCGCTGATCCGCACCATCGCCGGCATGCACAAGCCGACGCGCGGCCACGTCTACTTCCGCGGCCTCGATATTGCCGGCTGGCCGAGCCACAGGGTCTGCGATCTCGGCATCGGCCAGGTCGCCGAGGGCCGTCAGGTTTTCCCGACGCTGTCGGTCGCCGAAAATCTGGAGATGGGCGCGATGCTGCCGCGCGCGCGCGCCGAGCGCGCCAAGAATCTTGAGCGCATCTATGCGATGTTTCCGGTGTTGATCGAGCGGCGTCAGCAGGCCGCCGGCACGCTGTCGGGCGGCGAGCAGCAGATGCTCGCCATCGGCCGTTGCCTGATGGGCTCGCCCGATCTGGTGATGTTCGACGAGCCGTCGCTGGGCTTGGCGCCGACCATCGTGCAGAGCGTGCTGCAGACGGTGCGCGACCTCAATCGAGAAGGCCTGACCTGCGTGCTGGTGGAGCAGAACGTGGCGGTGTCGTTGAAGCTCGCCAGCCACGCTTATGTCTTGGAGAACGGCCGCATCACGCTCGCCGGCTCGGGCGAGGCGCTGCTCGGCGACGACCGCGTGCGCCAGGCTTATCTGGGAATGTAACCGTTGCGGCCGCGCGGTTTGTGCCGCATCAGCAAGTCCAGCGCCGCGACCCGCATGCTCAGCGGGGAGTCGGGAAAGCCGGTGCGCAGCAGCTTGAGTGCATCGGCGTCGCTCGCCGGCGAAAACTGCATGATCGTTTCGGCCATCGTGGCGGCGTCGGCCACGCGGGCAAAAGGGTACGGTTTAGCCTGGAAGATTTGGCCCATTGTCTAAAGTCCCACGCTGTCCCAGCAACGTAAGGACCGCAGTATGACACCCCGAATTTTTACAATTCGTTAATCGCGCAGACGACCGGAAGTTCCCTTCCGGCCGCCATTTTGGACTGACTCTGTGCTGGTGTCGGGTTAGGTCAGCGGCTGGCCGATGGTCACGGTCAGCTTGCCGATGCCTTCGACTTCGCATTCCAGTCTGTCGCCGGCGACCGTGGCGGCGACGCCCGCGGGCGTGCCGGTCATGATGATGTCGCCGGCTTCCAGCGAGACCATCTCCGACAAATTGGAGATGATTTCCGGCACGTTCCAGATCAATTGGTTGAGATCGCCGTCCTGACGGAGCTTGCCGTTGCACGTGAGGGTGATCTTGCCGGCCTTGGGATGGCCGGTTTCGGACGCCGGCTTGATCGGGCCGCAGGGCGCCGAGTGGTCGAAGGCCTTGCCGATTTCCCACGGCCGCTTCAGGTCGCGCGAGGCGATCTGCAGGTCGCGGCGGGTGAGGTCGATGCCGACCGCATAGCCGTAGATGCAGTCATTGGCCTTGGCGACCGGAATGTTGCGGCCGCCGCTCTTGAGCGCGACCACCAGCTCGACCTCGTGGTGCATGTCCTTGGTCAGCGACGGATAGGGCACGGTGCCGCCGTCCGCCACGATCGCATCGGCGGGCTTGGCGAAATAGAACGGCGGCAGGCGCTCGTCCTGGCCCATCTCGCGGATGTGCTCGATGTAGTTGCGGCCGACGCACCAGATGCGGCGCACCGGGAAGGTCTTCGACGTGCCGGCGACCGCGATCACCGCTTGCGTGGCGGCGGGAATGACGTAGTCCGCGCTCATGACGGGTTTGCCTTTGAAATTGTGATGATGGAAGGTATAGCGAGCTTCTGAAGGGCACCGCGTATCGCATTTGAGCGCGTCGAACAAGGCTGAAACTGATGTGGGGGGATGCGTTGGAGGGCTGGCTGGCGCGCGATACCGCGCTGCGCCGCTACGGCCCCTGGATCGGTCTTGCCGTCGCTGCGGCAGCCTATTACCGGCGCTTCGCCAAAGACACCGTCGGCATGGAGGTCTACCCGCAGGGCGGCGAATGCGTGCTGCATGGCGAGCCGCTGCGCGTCTGCGCCGAGCTGTTCAGCTATCCGCCGGCTTTCGCGTTTCTGATGGCGCCATTTTCCTGGCTGCCGATGGGGCCGCGCATCGCGGTCTGGTACCTGATCTCGCTCGCGGCGACGGTCGGCTGCTTCTGGGTTTGTGAGCAACTGGTGCTGCGGCTGCTGCCCGGGCGCTGGAGCCAGATCGAGCTGGCCTGGCTGCGCATCGTCACCGTCATCGTCAGCCTCAAATTCGTGCTCGCGGTGTTCGAGTATCAAGCCTACGACACGCTGGCGGCTTTCAT
Organism: uncultured Hyphomicrobiales bacterium; assembly: GCA_903878085.1. Taxonomy (GTDB): domain Bacteria; phylum Pseudomonadota; class Alphaproteobacteria; order Rhizobiales; family Xanthobacteraceae; genus Pseudolabrys. The sequence goes on from CAIRGJ010000055.1 coordinate 62,002, forward strand.
CGTGTTCCTCGGGCTGTGGGGCATCGTGCGGAACCGTAGCCTTGTCTCCGGCGCCTTGCTGGCGCTGGCCGCCGCGATCAAGGCGACGCCGCTGGTGTTCCTGCCCTACCTCGTGGTCAAGCGCCGATACGTAGCGGCCGCGATATTCACCGTCGTGTTCGTAGCGCTGTGGCTGTCGCCCGACGCCTACAACGCGCTCAACGGCCTGCACCCGCATTATCTCGAGAACTGGATCCGGCAGATCGTCACGCCTGCGCTGACGCACGAACAAACCGGCGCGTCGTTCTGGCAGACCTGGATGGGCGCCAACATTCTCAACCACTCGTTCCGCGGCACGGTGGCGCGCATGGTGGCCGGCACTTCGGCGGCCGCGCACGGCGAAGCCATGCTGTACACGCTCTGCGCCGTCTATGTGGCCATCGTCGGTTTGCTGATGTTGCGCTCGGCGCGCCGCGCCGATTTCGTCGCCGTCGACGGTTCGATCCTGGTCATCAGCATGCTGATGCTGTCGCCGATGACCAGCCGCTATCATTACATCCTGCTGGTTTTGCCCTACATGACGGTGATCGGTCTGGCGGTGCGCGACCGTTCGCTGCGCATGCCGGCCATCGTGACGATGGGGCTGAGCTTTATCCTCGGCACGGCCACGTCGAACGATATCGCCGGTCATTTCATGACCGAGTGGTCGTACCAGCACAATTTCCTGGTGCTGAGCGCGCTGGTGCTGCTGGTCTTCCTGGCCTTCGTGATCTTGCGCGGCGACGTGCGGCAAACGAGCACGGCCTAGCGGCGCCAGACCATCATCGACGACACGGCGTAATTCCACACCACGCTCATCGCCGCGCCGCCAAGACCGGCGAGCCACCAGGTCTGCTCGTGGCCGAACAGCCAGGTGCCGACGCTGAGGTTGGAAATCGCACCGATGCTGGAGATCACGTAGAACAGCAGCAGGCCGGTGATGTAGTTGACGCCGGTCAGACGCTGGTCGCGATAGGTGATGGCGTTGTTGAGCGCGAAATTGTTGGCGATGGCGACCGCTATCGCCAGCGTCTGCGCCCATTCGAATGACAGCCCGAGCAGCGTCACGCCCGTCCACAGCACGGCGAAGTGCACGACGATGCCGGTCAATCCGACCAGGCAGAAAAAGATAAAGCGCAGCGACAGCAGATTGCGCGTCGCCTTGGCCAGCAACAGACCGGCGTAATCGAGCGCGACGCGCGTATCGAGCTTGCTCGCGCCCTGGAGGCGCGAACTGAACGTGTACGGCAATTCCGCGATGCGCAGCGACTTGCCCGCGGTCGAGACGATGTCGAGCAGGATCTTGAAGCCTTGCGTCGACAGTTTCGGCGCGATGCCTTCGACCACGTCGCGGCGCAGCATGAAAAAGCCGCTGAGCGGATCGGACAGCTTGCGGCCGAGCACGATGTTGGCGACGCGGGTGGCGGTGACGCTGATCCATCTGCGCCCGCTCGAGAATGTGCCGGTGCTGCCGCCTTCGGCATAGCGGGTCCCGATCACCACGTCGGTCGCGCCCTCGCGCATTTTCATCAGCATCGGCAGGAGCAGTGTCTCGTCGTGCTGCAGGTCGGCATCGATCACCGCGGCAAAACGCGCCTGGCTCGCCAGCATGCCTTCCAGGCAGGCGCCGGACAGGCCGCGCCGTCCGACCCGGCGCAGGCAGCGGATGCGGATGTCGCTGGCGCCAATTCGGCGTGCGACCTCAGCAGTGCCGTCCGGCGAATCGTCGTCGACCACGATCATTTCCCAGGCGACGCCTTGCAGCGCCGCGCGCAGCCGCTCGACCAGGACGGGCAGGTTCTCGGATTCATTGAACGTCGGAACGATCACGCTCAATTCAGGCGGCGTCAGGGTCGTCGCCTGCGGATCCGCGCTCATGCGATCAACCGGTAACCGCGGCTTCGGCGACCGGCGGCCGGGCTTCCTGCTGCTTGAGCTGCAGCCGGTAGAACGCCGCATAGCGGCCGTCCTTGCGCAGCAACTCGTCGTGCCGGCCGGATTCCACCGCGCGGCCGTCCTCGATCACATAGATGCGGTCGGCATGTGAGATGGTGTGCAGCCGGTGCGCGATCGCCAGCGTGGTCTTGCCTTTGCAGAGGCGGTCCATCGCTTCGCGCACCTGCAGTTCGGATTCGGAATCCAGCGCCGCGGTGGCCTCGTCGAGCAGAATGATCGGCGCATTCTTGATCAGCGCGCGCGCGATCGCGACGCGCTGGCGCTGACCGCCCGACAATTGCAGGCCGTGCTCGCCGACCGGCGTGTCGTAGCCGCGCGGGAACGTCATGATGAAATCATGCGCATAGGCGGCCTTGGCCGCGGCGACGATCTCGTCCTCGCTGGCGCCCGGCCTGCCGAAGGCGATGTTCTCGCGCACCGTGCCGCGGAACAGGAACACGTCCTGCCCGACATAGGCGATGTGCTGGCGCAGCGAACGGCGCGACACCGTGCTGATGTCCTGGCCGTCGATGACGATTCTGCCGCGCTCGGTGTCGTAGAACCGCATGAGCAGGCTGAACACCGTGGACTTGCCGCCGCCCGACGGTCCGACCAAGGCGGTCAATTGGCCGGGCTCGGCGGTGAAGCTCATGCCGCGCAACACCGATTCATCGCTGCGATAATGGAAACTGACGTCGTCGAGCTGCAGCCGCGCGGTATCGACCCGCAACGGCGGCATGTTGGTATCGACCGGTTCGCTTGGTGGGCTGTCGATCACCTCGAACAGCACGCGCACGCCGACCAGCGCGCTGTTGAGCTCGATGTTGAGCCGCGCCAGGCGTTTGGCCGGCTCGTAGGCCAGCAGGAATGCGGTGATGAAGGAGAAAAACTGCCCCGGCGTCGCGCCGGTGTCGATCACGCGGTAGCCGCCGTAGGTAATGGCGATGGCGATGGCGCAGCCGCCCAGCGTTTCCATCAACGGGCTGGCCCGGGCGGAGACGCGCGCCATCTTGTTGGCTTCATGCTCGACCGCCGCGACATTGCGATTGAAGCGCTCGCGCATGGTGTCTTCGAGCGTGAAGGCCTTGACGATGCGGATGCCCTGCAGCGTTTCCTGCAACGTCTCCAGAATACGAGTGCCGCCGTGGAATTGGGTGCGCGCGATCGAATAGACGCGTCGCACCAGCTTGCGCAGCACCAGGAACGCCGGCGGCGCCACCACGAAGGCGAAGAACGACATCAGTGGGTCCTGCACCACCATGACGGTGACCAGGCCGATCAAGGACAGCAGGTCGCGGCCGAACGAGATGACCAGCAGGTTGATCACCTGCGTTGCCGACGCGGCGCCGGTCGACAGCCGCGCGATGAATTCGGTCGAATGCCGGTCGGAGAAAAAGCTCAGGCCTTCGTTGAGGAGCTTGGCGAACACCGCGCGCTGGTTATTGGCGACGATCCGGTTGCCGATATGCGACAGCAGAACGCTGTGGCCGTAAGTGGCGATGCCTTTGACGGCGAATAGCGCGGCGGTGATGCCGCCGAGCAGCACGATGCCGGGCAGGTTCTTGTTGACGTAAGCCTGGTTGATGACGTCGCCGATCAGATAGGCGCTCAAGGCGGTGCAGGCGGCCGACAGCGCCATCAGCACGAAGGCCACGGCGTACTTGCGCCAATGCACGAGGCCTTGCTCCGTCAGCAACCGGCGGATCAAGGCGGCGGGGCGGTAGCGCTCGTCTTCTTCCGGTCGGGAAGTGAGATCTTTCATCCACCCTCTGTCGGGTTCGTTTGGCAGCTTGAGACGCCGAAAGTGCTACCGGTTTTGGGCCAGGATCATGCGCAACGACGTGTCGCCCAGGGGCAGGGGTTTCCTGCCCGCTGGGAGCGAAGATTTCAAGCCAAAAGGTGTATAAAAGGGGTGTGAAAACCGCAACTTGGCGGTGTTCAGGCCACCGCGGTTTCGCGCTTGCTGGAAAGCCGCCGTTCCCACGCGAAAGCGTGCGCCACGATGGTGTCGAGGTCCTGGTATTGCGGCCGCCACTCCAGCGTCGCGCGGATGCGGTCGACATTGGCCACCAGCGCTGCCGGATCGCCGGCGCGCCGGCCGCAAATCTCGACCGGGAAGTCGCGCCCGCTGATGCGCCGCACCGCGTCGATCACTTCAAGCACCGACGAGCCTTTGCCGTAGCCGCAATTGAACGTCCTGCTGTCGCCGCCGCGGCGCAGATAGCCGAGCGCTGCCGAATGCGCGCGTGCCAGGTCGCTGACGTGGATATAGTCGCGAATGCCGGTGCCGTCCGGCGTCGGAAAATCGGTGCCGTAGATGTCCATCTTCGGCCGCTTGCCGAGTGCGGCCTCGCAGGCGACCTTGATCAGATGCGTCGCGCCCGCGGTCGATTGTCCGGTGCGCAGCTTCGGATCGGCGCCGGCGACGTTGAAATAGCGCAGGATGACGAAGCGCAAGCCGTGCGCCTTGCCGGCATCGTGTAGCATGATCTCCGACATCAGCTTCGAGGTGCCGTAAGGCGAGATCGGCGCGGTGGCGATGTTTTCCGGCACGGGATTTTGCTCGGCGTTGCCGTAGACGGCGGCCGTGGACGAGAAGATGAACTGCCGCACGCCGCATTCGATCGCGACGTCGAGCAGCATGCAGGTGTTCATCGTGTTGTTGCGGTAGTAGCTGAGCGGGTTGCTGATCGAATCGGGCACCACGACCGAGGCGGCAAAGTGAATGATGGCGGTGACGCCGTAACGCTCGATGGTCTTCTTCACCAGGTCGCGGTCGCCGGTCGAGCCGGCGACGAAGGGCACCGAGCCTGGAATCAGGAAGCGGAAACCGGTCGACAGATTGTCGAGCACGACCACCGGCTCGCCGGCGTCGATCAGTTCATGCACCATATGGCTGCCGATATAGCCGGCGCCGCCCGTGACCAGGATTGTCATGCTTAATGCCCTCGATATCCGAAAATCTTAGCCGCCGACCGTGAACGACCCTTTAGGCTGCGCAAGAAGTGGCAGGGTTATGGCGGCCATGCTTAATGGCCGGTATACGAGTACGCGCATGATCCCGAAAAGCGGGCGCCTTTGATAAGACCCAGCATGGCCGACATCCTTTTCATCAAGACCTCTTCGCTGGGCGATGTGATCCATCACATGCCGGCCTTGACCGAGGCGCGGAAGCATCGCCCCGGCGACCGCTTTGCCTGGCTGGTCGAGGAGACTTTTGCGCCGCTGGTACGGCTGCATCCGGCGGTCGACGAGGTCGTGCCGGTGGCCTGGCGGCGCTGGCGCAAGTCGCTCTACGCGCCGGCGACGCTGCGCGAAATCGCAGGGAACCTGCGTTCAATCGGTTCCAAGGTTTACGACGAGGTAGTCGACAGCCAGGGCCTGTTGCGGACCGCGATCATGAGCCGCTTCGCGCAAGGCCAGCGTCACGGCTACGACAGCCGCAGCATCAAGGAATCGCTGGCCTCGGCGTTCTACGATATTCGCCACCGCGTCAGCCGCGATCTGCACGCCGTCGACCGCAATCGGATTCTGACGGGCAGGGCGCTTGGCTATGAACCGCAGGGCGCGCCAGATTTCGGCCTCGACCGTGCGCGCTTGACTGCGCCCGGTCCGCGCACCGCGATTTTTCTCCACGCCACCGCGCGGGTGGAAAAGCAATGGGCGGAAGCCAATTGGATTGCGCTTGGCAATGCGCTTGGCCGCGATGGTCTTGAACTGGTGTTGCCGTGGGGCAGCGAACAAGAGCGTATACGCAGCGAGCGCCTCGCTTCCGCTTTGCCAAATGCGCGGGTTCCCGAGCGCCAGCCGCTCGACAGCGTCGCGCGTCTCATCGCTGGCGCCGAATTCGTTGTCGGTGTCGACACGGGCCTTCTGCATCTGGCGGCCGCGCTCGGCGTGCCGCTGGTCGCGATCTTTGCCGGCAGCGATCCGAGTTTGACGAAGCCGGTCGGAAGCGGGCCACTCGCGGTGCTGGGTGCGCAAGGGCTGCCGCCGGCGGTCGAAGCCGTCGCCGGCGCGGTGGCGCGATTGGCCCGCTGAACCGCCGAAATCGTTTGCTCCTTTACAGCTCTGTGCTTAGAAGCCAGGGAAATGCTGACGGATAATACAACCCGAGGACGCCATGAAATTCGGTAGAATGATCTTTGCGTGTGTCGTTTCGATGCTGATGCCCTTGTCCGGCGCCCTGGCCCAGGCGGCCTACCCGACGCAAATCGTCAAAATCGTCGTTCCGTTCTCCGCCGGCAGCAACACCGACATTCTCGCGCGCATTCTGGCCGAAAAGCTCGGCCCGCTTTGGGGCCAGACGGTTATCGTCGAAAACAAGCCGGGCATTTCCGGAACCATCAGCGCCGCGAATAGCACAGCCGACGGCTACACCCTGATGCTGACCTCCAACGGCCACACCATTCTCAGCGCCCTCAACAAAGATCTGCCGATCGACCCGATCGCGAGCTTTTCCGGCATCACCGAGGTTGCCTCCGTGCCGCTGGTCCTGATCGTGGCGACGGACGTGCCGGCCAATAATCTCAAGGAATTCATCGCGCTGGCCAAAGCCAAGCCGGGCACGCTGAACTTCGCGTCGGCGGGGCTGGCGAGCTCGAACTATATCGCCGGCGAACTCCTCAAGCAGACGGCCGCTATCGACATCATGCACATTCCCTACCGGGGCACGCCGGAGCAGCTGACGAGCCTGATGCGCGGCGATTCGCAATTGAGCATGGCGTTTCTCGGCACCGCTCTCAGCTTCATCCAAGCCGGCAAGGTTCGCGCCGTGGCGATCGCAACGCCGCAGCGCAGCGCGTCTCTGCCGGATGTCCCGACCTTCGCGGAATCCGGTCTGCCGGACTACAAATATGATTCATGGTTCGGCCTGATGGCGCCGGCCAAGACACCGGCGCCGATCTTGAAAAAGATCAGCGACGATATCGCAAAGATCGTGAAGGAGCCCGAGGTTCAGAAGCGGTTGGAGGCGCTGGGCGCAGTTCCGGTCGCGAACACGCCCGAGCAGTTCGACGCCATGATCCGCGCCGATGCGGAGCGCTACGGCAAGCTGTTGGCGGCCGCGGGCATCACGCCGAAATAAGGCGAACGGCAAAACAGGCGGCGGCTGAATGCATAAGGGGCGGCTGGAAGCTTTCAGCGATGGCGTGATGGCTATCATCATCACGATCATGGTGCTCGAGCTGAAAGTGCCGCACGGCGAAGATCTCGCGGCGCTGCTGCCCTTGATGCCCGTGTTTTTCAGCTACGTGCTGAGCTTCGTCTATATCGGCATTTACTGGAACAACCATCATCACATGCTGCACACCGTGAAGCATGTCAGCGGCGGCGTGCTGTGGGCGAATCTGCATCTGCTTTTTTGGCTGTCGCTGTTCCCGTTTGTCACGGGCTGGATGGGCGAGAACCATTTCGCCGCGCTGCCGACGGCGCTTTACGGCGCGGTGTTGATGATGGCGGGCATCGCCTATTGGATTCTGTCCAGCGCCATCATCCACGAGGATGGCGCAGACTCGCTTTTGGCGAAGGCGATCGGCAAGGACTACAAAGGAAAACTATCGGTCGTGTTCTATGCCTCGGCGCTTCCGCTTTCCTTCGTCAACCAGTGGATCGCGCAGGCGATCTTTATTCTGGTCGCGCTGATGTGGCTGGTGCCGGACAAGCGCATCGAGCGGGTGCTGACAAGGCCGCCGAGGTGATGGCGCCGGGCCTCGCGCAGGCGTCTTGCGATGTCGGCTTTTGACCCATAGCAGCCATTGTGTACCCTCTGTGATAGGTGCTCGTGCTCTACCTTGAGGACGGAGATGCGGTCGCGTTTACGCGGTCAGGCACAGCGCGTCGAGCGCAATTCGTTTGGCTTGCACCCCACAGGACATCGTCTATTGAAAACGCTCAATACGACGGGAGTCGCGGCGTCAGAACGGCAATCTGCCGCGCACGCGCCAGGTCCAGATGTGGGTGTTGCTGCCGATGCCGCCATATTCGCCGCCGGCGGCAATTTGAGCGCCGCCGCCGAATGTCGCCGCGACGCCTCCCGTAACGCGCGCCGACCAGCCTTCAAGCAGCGGCACGGTGTTGAGCCCGGCGGTAAGCGCGTCGTCGCGCGCGAAGTAATAGTCGCCGTACAGCCCGGCATAGGGCGCCAGGTTCACGGTGCTCGACCAGGCGAACGGATAGCTCACCTTGAGGCCGCCGCTCGCCCGGCCGGTCGCGAAATTGCGGTCGCTTTGCAAGGTGCCGAGGCTGTCGGTGTAGCCGTTCTCATGCTCCCACAGCGCGTAGACCCGCGCCGAGGGTTCGAGCACGAACGATTGCCAGCCATACATCCCGGTCACGCTGACGCTGGTGAGCCAGCGATGGCCCGTAAAGTTGCCCGCCGCCGTGCCGGCGACATCGTTGACAAGAATATCCGACCGCGCCGCCGCGGCGTCGAAGCGCAGGTTGGGCGCAAAGCGCCAGCCGAGATAGGCGCCGGTGGTCCAGCCGTCGCCCTTGAGCACGCCGTTAAACGCCTGCGAGGTATAGTTGAAATGCTCGTAGCCGGCGAGCACGCCGACCAGAAAGTTCGGCGTTAACCTGCGCGTGAGCCCGGCGATGGCGTTGACCTGCACACCCTTGAGATCGCTGCCGACCGTGTTGCGGTTGAAATCGGTGCCGCGCACGTCGATCCAGGCAAGCCAGGCGCGCGACGGCGCGGCAGGCGGCGGCGCCTTGGTCACCATGCCGCCCGTGCCGGCATAGGCGAGCGCGGTGAAATCGTCATCGACGCGTTTGCCGCTTGCATCGGGCGAAGCGACGAAGCGATCGACGTCGTCCTGTAGCGAAGCCCGCTTCTCCGAAACCGCCAATTCGAGCGCCTTGACCGGATCGACAAGGCCGGCTCCGAATTGCGGATTGATACCGCGGGATCCGAGATGCTGGGCCGTCGTCACCAGGATGGAGCGAATCTCTTCCGGCTTGAGCGACGGTTTGTGGGCCATCAGCAATGCCGCAACGCCGCTCACATTGGCGGTCGCGACCGAGGTGCCGGTTGTGAACTGCATGCTCCCGCCGGGCGCCGGCACCAAAACATTGACGCCCGGCGCCGCGACGGTGACGTAATCCCCCTGGTTGGCACCGCTGAATAGGCGATCGTTTTCGTCGGTTGCGGTGACGGCCATCACGCTTCGATCTGCGCCCGGATAAAGTGGCGGTGATTTCGGGCCGTTATTACCGGCGGCGGCGATCAAAAGTATCCCCTTCTCGCGGGCAATCTGCAGCGCCTGCGAGAGTGCCGGATCGGGCGGCCCAGCAAAGCTCATGTTGACGATCCTGGCACCGTGTTGGATCGCGTAATCGAGTCCATTGATAATCTTGACCGTGGTCGCTTTGGGCTGGCCGACACCGCCGAAGGCGCAGATCGCGATGATGTGTGCACGCGGGGCGACACCCAACAGATGGACGTGGGACGCGATCGCGCCGGCCATGCCGGTGCCGTGGACATCTGGGGCGGACGCACCGCAGCCGGCGTCGTACCGGTCGGTGACCGTGCCGGCGAGATCGGGTTGGTTGGCGTCGATTTCCGAATCGATCACCGCAACGATGACATTGTCACCCTTGGTGATGCGGTGCGCGTCGGGGAGACGCAATTTTTTCAAGGCGTATTGCGCCGGATCGCCTGGATCGGCATTGGGATCGTTTTTATCCTGGGTCAGGCCAAAGATGTAACTGGGCTGCACTGTGGCATTAAGCCGGGCGGCGTCGACCGTGCGGATCATCGCGCGCACGGATTGCCCATTGGCGATGCGGAAGGTGTAAACCGTGCGGCCCAGCATGCCGACGGTTTGCTGCGACACAAGGGTAAGGCCGAAACGCTGGGCGATGGCTGCGATTTGCTGCGCCGTTACGCCGGGGCCGAACTGCATCACCACGTCGTCCGGCGAAAACCGCGTTTCGCCAATTGGCGGCATGCCCGAGCCAGGCGGCAGCGGAATTGCCGACATGTCAATCAGCCGCGTGCCGGGCGGCGCGCCATTGCCGCCTTGCCGCCCGTTGGCGAGGCTGCCCGGGCCGGTTCCGCCCCTGCTGCCCGCCCCGTTGCCGCCACCGCCAATGTTGCCGGCCGCGGGCTGACCCAGAGCGATATTGAACGTGAAGCCGCCGCCATTGGGCGTGAGACCCGGCGGGTTGTCGGTGAAGCCGGCATCGATCGCGCTGTCGATCGCGCCGACAATGGCCTGCCCCGATATTTGCGCGATCATCGGCGTCACGGAGACCTGTAATCCGCGCAGCTTGGCGCTGTCGGCCGTGCCATTGACGATCTGCGTCAATGCAGACGAGTTGCTGGCGACATTGTTGGCGTCGCCGCCGTATCTCGCTGTGATCGAATGGCTGCCCGCGGCGAGCGAAGACGTCGTGAAGGTGGCCGTGCCGGCCGCCAGCGTTCCCGTGCCGATCTGCGAGGCGCCGTCGAAGAAGGTCACCGTCCCGGTCGGCGCACTCCCGGTCACCCTCACCGTGAACGTCACCGATTGCCCAAAGCTTGACGGGTTTTGCGACGATGACAGCGCTACCGTGGTCGTCACCAGCGCATAGGTAAACTGGTCGGCCGCGCCGGTCGCGCTGGTGCCGCCCGGCGTCGTCACCGTCACGTCCACCGTGCCGGTCCCGGCCGGCGAGGTCGCGGTGATCGAGGTCGCGCTGTTGACGGCGAATGTGGTCGCGTTAGTGCCGCCGAACTTCACTGCCGTCGCGCCGGTGAAGTTGGTGCCGGTGATGGTCACGCTGGTGCCGCCGGCGGGTGGGCCGGAGTTAGGGCTGACATTAGTTACGGTCGGTGCCGGCGTCGTATAGGTGAACTGGTCCGCTGTACTGGTGGTGCTGGTGCCGCCCGGCGTCGTCACCGTCACGTCCACCGTGCCGGTCCCGGCCGGCGAGGTCGCGGTGATCGAGGTCGCGCTGTTGACGGCGAATGTGGTCGCGTTAGTGCCGCCGAAATTCACTGCCGTCGCGCCGGTGAAGTTGGTGCCGGTGACGGTTACCGTCGTGCCGCCCGCTGTGGGACCGCTGTTCGGCGAGACCGAGGTCACGGCCGGCGCCACTACTTGCGCGTGGGCATCACGGCTCGTGCCGGCGACCAATGCGACGAGCGCAGCGGCAATCATGGCGGCAGCACGGATGGTGCAAGCCCGCTTGCGGATCGCCTCGATCGGCCCCTGTCCGCAGCTCACGCCTCAGCCCCCTGACTTTATCGCACCGCGATGCAACCAATAGCGGCGAATGGCCGCGAAATATATGGCTTAGTGTCTCAGGTGTGACCGCCAGAAACAAGGACGGGGGCTCAGAACCCCAAGTATCGTTGCTTAGTTACATCAACCGCGACGTGCTGAGCCGCGAGCGCGCGGCGATCTGATCGAATTGCCCTAATTCCGACGCGAGCACCATCATTGCTGCCAATACTTCACCCGCGAATGCCTAACTGTCAGAGCGGCCTGCCGGATTAACAAAGCCGGTGTGCTTGAGACCGTAGCCAATGTCATGCTTAAGCGGCCAATGTCATCGACGTTCGCTCATGGCCCTTAGCGGACATGTCGCGAGGAGCAATGGTCGTCGGTCTGCGACGCCACAGGGGCGATGACGAGCGGTTAGCCCGGCAACCTTGATTTATGACGCGCTGTCAGTATCGAATCCGTATCAGTGCCGTTGGTGACGCTTGGACTCACGCCGCGCCGGCGCGCAGCAGGTCGTGCACGTGGATGACGCCGACCGGCTTGCCGGCCTCGACCGCAAACAGCGCGGTCACTTTCAGCGAGTTGAGGATGTCCAGCGTCTCGCTGATGAGCTGATCGGGCCGTACGGTCTTTGGGTTGCGCGTCATCACGTCGTCGACCCGCGCATCGAGCAGATTATTGCGCATGTTACGGCGCAAATCGCCGTCGGTGATGATGCCGACCAGCCGCGCATTCGCATCGGTGATGCCGATGCAGCCAAAGCCCTTGGCCGACATTTCGAGAATGGCCTCGGACATCGCCGTACCGAGCCGCGCCAGCGGCACCTGTTCGCCCGAATGCATCATGTCGCGCACGGTCTTCAACAGCGCGCCGAGCTTGCCGCCAGGATGCAGCATGCCGAAATCGATGGCGGTGAAGCCGCGGCTTTCCAGCATCGCAATCGCCAAGGCGTCGCCGAGTGCGAGCTGCATCAGCGCCGAGGTGGTTGGCGCCAGATTGTGCGGGCAGGCCTCGCTGGCCTGTGGCAGCGTCAGCACGACGTCGGCGGCTTTTGCCAGCGTCGATTCCGCGCTCGCGGTCATGGCGATCAGGCCGATGTGATAGCGCCGCGAGAAGTCGGTGAGGTTTTTCAACTCGGCGGTTTCGCCGGACCACGACAGCGCCAGGATTACGTCATTCTTGGTGATCATGCCGAGATCGCCGTGGCTGGCTTCGGCCGGATGCACGAACAGCGCCGGCGTGCCGGTGGAGGCGAAGGTCGAGGCGATCTTGTGGCCGACATGGCCCGACTTGCCCATGCCGGTGACGACGACGCGGCCTTGCGCGGCGTGGATCAGGTCGATGGCCGCGGCGAAGGACGCGCCGAGGCCGTCGCGCAATGCAACCGCCAGCGCGTCGATGCCGCTGCCTTCGGCGTCGAGCGTGCGCAGGGCGGATTCGATTGAAGCCTGGGCGCGGTCGGTCATGTTGGCCGGCTTGTCGGCTTGTTTGGGCTTGGCCATGCGGCGTCCTTCATCGTCGCCGGTTTGATAGCACGGAATAAGCGGCCCGTCAGGTTCACGGCAGGACAAGCGTTAACGGCCTAAGCTCAGGGGATTAAAGGACTTTTGACCGTCCCAGCACGCCGCGCACGGCAGCGAGGACGCTTTCCACGGTCACGTCGTCGGTGCGGTGGTGGGCGACGGCATCGTTGCCCTCGGTGCGCGCGCGCAGGCGAGAGGCCTCGTCGCCCGGCGGCTCAAGGATGGCGGCGACCGGGTTGAGCGGTTTCCAATGCCAGGGGCTGGTCGGCCCGAAGATCGCGACGGTCGGCGTGCCGATCGCCGCCGAAATATGCATCAAGCCGGAATCGTTGGTGACGGAAACGTCGGCGGCCGCCAGCGCCAGAATTGCATTGCGCAAATCGCTGCCGGTGAGGTCGCGCACGCGCGCGCCGCCGGTTTCGGCAATTTGTCTTGCCGCCGAGGCCTCGCTCGGGCCGCCGAGGACCCAAATCGACGCGCCGTCCTTGGCCAGCGCGCGCGCCAGTTCGGCGTAGTGCTGCACCGGCCAGGCTTTGCCGGCGCCGACCGCGCCGGGCGACAATGTCACGATAGGGCCTGCCTCAGTAGTGAGCCCGCGTTGCGCGCGCCAGCGGGCGACTTCGTCGCCGGGCACGCGCAATTCCGGCAGCGGCCATTCTGCGGGCAAAGCCGCGCCATCCGGCAAGGCCAGTGCGCCCATCTGGTCGATCATGCGGGGCAGGGCGCGCTCGCCCCAGCGCATGTCGTTGATCAGGCCGAAGCGCGCTTCGCCGGCAAAGCCGGTGCGCAGCGGAATACCGGCGAGCCACGGCGCCAGCGCCGCTTTCCATTTGCGCGACATCACCAGCGCCTGGCCGTAATGCTCGGCGCGGAGCCGGGCGGCGAGGTCGCGTTGCAGCGCCACACCCAGGCGGCGGCGCGGCAGGTCGATGACGATGGCCCGCCGCACGCCCGGCATGTAATCGGCCAGAGGCGCGCACAGCGAACTGGAGACCATGTCCACCGGCCGGTTCGGGGCCTGCGCGCGCAAGAGCTTCACCACCGAATGGACGCGGACGAAGTCCCCGATCCAGACGTAGGGGACGATCAGAATGGGTGCGCGGGAGGGGATAATTGGGGTCATAGGTTCCGATTATCGGCGCCTGTAAGGCCCGTAAACAGGCGTTAGCCTGCGGGGGCAGAACCTGTCTAGCGGCCCTGTTTACCGTTTCCAGCGCCATTTGCGCAGCTTTGGCGCCTAGTATTTGCGCCTTTCCCCCGTCTGGGGCAAAGGTGGCCCCGTTCATGAGGGTAGGGCATGTTTTTGGTTACCGGCGGCGCCGGTTTCATCGGCTCGAACGTCGTCGCCAGCCTCAATGAGACTGGCGCGACCGACGTCGTGGTCAACGACCTCCTGGGCAAGGTCGACGCCAAATGGCGCAATCTGGCCAAGCATCAGGTCGCCGACCTGGTGCCCCCGGCCGAGCTCACGAAATGGCTCGAGGGCCGCAAGCTCGACGCCGTCATCCATATGGGCGCCATTTCCGACACCACCGCCACCGACGGCGATCTGGTGATGGAAAATAACTTCCGGCTGTCGCTGCGGCTGCTGGACTGGTGCACCGAAACCCGAACGCCCTTCATATACGCCTCGTCGGCGGCGACCTACGGCGACGGCACGCAAGGCTTTGTCGACGACTGGTCGCTGCCGGCTCTGCGCCAGCTCAAGCCGCTCAATCTCTACGGCTGGAGCAAGCACCTGTTCGACCTGGCGCTGGTCGACCGCTACGTCAAAAAACAAAAACTGCCGCCGCGCTGGACCGGCCTGAAATTTTTCAACGTCTATGGCCCGAACGAGTACCACAAGGGCGCGATGGCAAGCGTGCTGGCCAAGGTGTTCGACAGCGCCAAGGCGGGGCAACCGGTGCGGCTGTTCAAGTCGCACCGCGACGGCATCGCCGACGGCGACCAGCGCCGCGATTTCATCTATGTCGACGACGCGGTCGCGGTGCTGCGCTGGGCGCTCGATACGACCTCGGCCAATGGCATCTTTAACGTCGGCACCGGCAAGGCGGAAAGTTTCCGCGACATGATCGGGTCGATGTTCAAGGCGATGAAACGGCCGGAGAACATTGAATTTGTCGACATGCCGGAGAATATCCGCGGCCAATACCAGTATTTCACACAAGGCAGCGTCGAGAATCTGCGCCGCGCGGGTTATAACGTCGGCTTCATGCCGCTCGAGACCGCCGTCGGCCAATACGTCACCGGCTATCTCGATCGCGACGACCGGTATAAGTAGCGCATGATCCCGAAAAGTGGGCACCGGTTTTCGGATAAGATCATGCGCAGGACAAAATGATGTTCGATTTTGACAAGCATCTGACCGATCTGGCCGACCAGACCGTGCTCTGCATCGGCGACCTGATGCTCGACGAATTCGTCTATGGCGACGTGACGCGCATCTCGCCGGAAGCGGCGACGCCGGTCATCGCCGTCAAGCGGACGGAGGTCATGGTCGGCGGCGCCGGCAATGTGGCGCGCAATCTGGTGTCGCTCGGCACGCGTTGCATATTCGTTGGCGTGGTCGGAGACGACGAAGCCGGCACGGCCTTGACCAAGGCGCTCGCCACGCATCCGCTGATCGAATTTCATCTCGCTGTCGACACGACGCGCCAGACCACGCGCAAAGTCCGCTTCGTGTCGGAACACCATTCGGCGCATCTGTTGCGTGCCGACTGGGAGGTGGCCGCGCCGGTCGATGCCGCCAGCGAAGACGCTCTGATCGGTCATGCCATCAAGGCGATGCCGCGCGCCGGCGCGGTGGTGCTGTCCGATTACGCCAAGGGCGCGCTGACGCCGCGTGTCGTGCGCGCCGTGATCGAGGCCGCCAACAGACTCGGCAAGCCGGTTCTGGTTGATCCGAAAGGTCGTGATTACAGCATTTACAAAGGCGCGACGATGATCACGCCGAACCGGCAGGAGCTTGCCGAAGCCACCGGCAGCGCCGCGCAAACCGACGACGAGGTCGCTGAAGCGGCAGCGGGTCTCGGCCGCGCGCTGGGCGCGCAGGCTGTGCTGGTGACGCGCAGCGAGGCCGGCATGACCCTGGTGCGTGACGGCACGGCCGTTCATGTGCCGGCCTATCCGGTGCGCGTGCGCGACGTTTCCGGCGCCGGCGATACTGTGATGGCGGTGCTGTCGGCGATGCTGGCGATGCAGGCCGACTTTGAATCCGCGATGCGCGCCGCCAATGCCGCTGCTGCGGTGGTGGTCGGCAAACGTGGCACTGCGACGCTTTCCGTTGCTGAATTGCGCTCGCGCATCCTCCCGACCGCCACGCTCGCGTCCGAGGAAAAGATCGTGTTCGACTGGGCGCTGCTCGACGAGCACATGGCGGAATGGCGCAAGGCGGGGCTGCGCATCGGCTTCACCAATGGCTGCTTCGATCTGTTGCATCCCGGCCACGTCAAATTGCTGGCCGGCGCGCGCGCATCTTGCGACCGCCTGGTGGTCGGCTTGAACGGCGACGGTTCGGTGACGCGGCTCAAAGGCGCGGGGCGTCCGGTGCAGCCGGTGCAGTCGCGCGCCGAAGTCTTGGCTGCGCTGGAAGCGGTCGATCTGGTCGTGGTGTTCGACGAGGACACGCCGGAAAAACTGATCGCGCGCGTCAAGCCGACCATTTTGGTCAAGGGCAGCGACTACAAACGCGAGGACGTGGTCGGCCATGCCATCGTCGAGGCGCTCGGCGGCGAGGTGATCCTGATTGATCTCGTGCCCGGCCAGTCGACGTCGTCGATGGTTGAGCGTTCACGCACGCTCAAGTAGGTTCGCGTCGAACCGGCTTGGTCGGTGGCGGCTGCCAGTCTTGCGTCTCCTCGTAGCGCTTGGCGTAGCGATAGAACGTGCCTTCGAAATTTCCGAACGCGATGACGAAGCCCGCCCAGCCGTCGATGAAGCCGCGCTTGAAGATGTAGTGCTTGATGAAGGACCACAGGCCGTGGCCGAGCGCGCTCGCCATCGAGACGCGCTTGCCGGCGAGCTTCGGCACGCCGAGCGAGGAGTAGCGGTTCATCTTCTTGATGACTTCTTCGAGATTGCGGAACGGGAATTGCCACACCGCGTTCGTCAGCGTGCCGACCGGCTTGCCGTTCAGGACTTCATAGCCTTCGTGCACCGGCTCAAGCGTGTAGCGCATGCAGCTTTTGCGGAACAGTTGTGGCTGGCGGAAATTCGGATACCAGCCCGAGCCTTCGATCCAGCGGCCCATCATGTAGCTGCGGCGCGGCACCAGATAGACATCGTGCGGCGGCGTGCCGGCCATCAGCCCCAGGATTTCGTCGCGGACTTCCTCAGTGCAGCGCTCGTCGGAGTCCAGGCTGAAGATCCAATCGTATTTGCAGGCCTCGATGGCGCGGTTGCGCAATTCGCCGAAGCCATTGAACGGCACTTCGACCACGCGGGCACCCAGCGAGGTGGCGATTTCCGCGGTGCGATCGGTGCTGAACGAATCGATCACCACCACCTCGTCGGCCCACAGCACACTGGAGACGGCGGCCTCGATCTTTTCGGCCTCGTTATAACTGAGGATATAGGCGGATATCTTCTGCATGGTCGAACGGCTGCCTGTGGCGCTAGAGACGCGAGCGCTCCCAAGTTAACATTGCGAGGCGGGCCCGCCCTAGGGATTTGTCGTTAACTGAGACTTCGGCTAAAGCCTGCACCACCCAGAGGACAACCGTGGCTGAGCTGATTTCCGTCATCGTCACCACCTATAACCGCGAGGACGCGCTCGAGGCGGTGCTGCGATCGCTGGCGCGGCAGAGCGATGCGGACTTCGAGGTCGTGGTGGCCGACGATGGCTCGGGCCCGGCGACCGCAAATATGGTCAAGGCCTGGCAGGCCAAAGTCGGGCATCGCGTCGAACACGTCTGGCACCCGGATGCCGGATTTCGCGCGGCGGAAATTCGCAATCGCGCGGTGCTGGTGTCACGCGGCGCCTATGTGATCTTCCTGGACGGCGACTGCATCGTCCGCCCGGGCTTCGTCGCGACCCATCGCCGGCTGGCCGAGCGCGGCGCCTTCGTCACCGGCAACCGTGTGCTGCTGTCGCCCGAGCTCACCGTAAAGGTGCTCGCCGAAAAACTGACGCCGGAAACCTGGAATCTTGCCCGCTGGATGGCGCAACGGCTCGCCGGTGGCGTCAACCGGGTGTCGGCTTTGTTGCATCTGCCGCTTGGGCCGTTGCGCACGATGCGGCGCGACCAATGGCAAGGCGCACGCTCCTGCAATCTGGCGATCTGGCGCAGCGATCTCGACCGCGTCGACGGTTTCGATGCCGACTACAGCGGCTGGGGCAAGGAAGATTCCGATCTGATCCTGCGCCTGTTGCGCGCTGGCGTGCGCCGCAAGGACGGCACCTTCGCCACCGGCGTGATCCATCTCTGGCATGCCGAGGCCGACCGTTCGCAGTTGAACGATAACGAGCGCAAGCTCGCTACCATCGCCGGCAGCGACCGCATCGTGGCGCAACGCGGGCTTTCGGCGCTGGCGCCGGCCGGCGCAACCAAAGCCACGGGTTGAGCGATGCCGCTGGCGGGAACCGGAAAACATTTCCATCGCTTGGCCATCGCGGCCGATTGGTTGGCGGTCGCCGTGGCCGCTTCGCTGCCGCTGTCGACGTCCACGACCGCGATCCTGATAGTGATATGGCTGCTGGTGCTGATCCCGACACTGGATTGGGCCAGCCTGCGCCGCGAACTCATGACGCCGGCCAGCGGCCTGCCGGTGCTGCTGGTCGTGCTCGGCATTCTCGGCACGTTGTGGGCCGACGTCACATGGTTTGAGCGGTGGAAGGGCCTCGACTCGTTCTTCAAATTGCTGGTGATCCCGCTGCTGCTGGTGCAGTTCCGCCGAACCGATCGCGCGGGGTGTGTCTTCGGCGCCTATCTCGGCGTTTGCGTGGCGGTCTTCCTGCTGTCGTCGGTGTTTTATCTGTGGCCGGGCACGGCGTTTCTGTTCACCCGCGACGCCGCGGTGCCGCTGAAGAACGCGGCGACGCAGAGCGGCGAGTTCGTCACCTGCATCTTCGGTCTGCTGTATCTGGCGATCGACGCTTACACGCGCCGGCGCTGGCTTTGGCTGCTCGGCTTGCTGGCGCTGACGCTCGGCTTTCTCGCCAACATTTTATTTGTCGCGACCGGCCGCACCGCGCTGGTGATTATTCTTGTGCTGTTGGTGCTGCTCGCCGTCAGAACGCTCAGCGCCAAAGGTATCGTCGTGCTGTTTGCCGCCGCGGCCGTGATTGGCGGTATCGGCTGGACTTCATCGCCGCAATTGCGCGACCGCACGACGCAGCTTTGGACCGACTACGAGAATTACACGGCAAATGACGAAAGAAACTCGTCGGGCGAGCGCCTCGAATTCTATAAAAAGTCGATAGCCTTCATTCGCGAAGCGCCGGTAATCGGCCACGGCACCGGCACCATCCCGTCGCTGTTCGCCAAGGCGGTGAGCGGCGGGACGGGCTCGGCCGCCACAGCCACGACCAATCCGCACAACCAGACTTTCGCGGTCGCGATCCAGTTGGGCCTTGCCGGCGCGGTGGTGCTGTGGGCGATGTGGATCGCGCATCTGCTGCTGTTCCGCGGGTCCGGTCTGGCAGAATGGATCGGCTTTGTGGTGGTGGTGCAGAACATCGTCGGCTCGCTGTTCAACTCGCATCTGTTCGATTTTGGCCAGGGCTGGGTCTATGTGGTGGGCGTCGGCGTCGCCGGCGGCGCCGTATTGAGACATCGGCCGTCATGAGCCGGATCAAGCTGCCCGCAAAGCCACGCATTCTGGTGGTCGCTCTGCGCCGACTCGGCGACGTCCTGCTGACGACGCCGCTGATTCGCAGTCTGCGGCGGGCGTGGCCCGAGGCGCGCATCGAAGCGCTGGTGTTTGCCGACACCGCCGGCATTCTTGCCGGCAATCCGGATATCAACGGCGTCGTCACCATGCCGCCGCGCCCTGCCGCCTGGCAAAGTCTGGCGTTGGCGGCGCGGCTGTGGCGCCAATACGATCTCGCGATCTCGACGCAATCGGGCGACCGGCCGACCGGGTTTGCCGTGATCGCCGGGCGCAGGCGCGTTGCACCGGTGGAAGATCGGTTCACCGGCCGGGTGAAGCGCGCGCTGCTTCACCGCAGCGTCGATATTGTGCAGGGCGTGCATCGCGTCGAGCAGATGTTGCGGCTGGCCGATGGCCTCGGCATCGCGCGCGTGCCCGAACTGGTCGCGCCCAAACCAGACCAATTCAGTGGAGCGCCGGCGGGACCTTACGCGGTGATCCATGCGGCGCCGTTTTTTCGCTACAAGCAATGGACCGCGCAAGGCTGGCGCGATCTCGCCGTGGCACTGGCCGCGCGTGGCCTTTCCGTGATCGCGACCGGCGGTCCCGATGCGGGCGAGCGGCGCTATCTCGACGAGGTCTGGACCGGCGCAAGAGTGACGCGTGTCGATGGCCAGCTCAATTGGCCGCAGCTCACGGGTTTGTTGTCGAAGGCGCGCGTCTATGTCGGCCCCGATACGTCGGTGACGCACCTGGCCGCCGCGACCGGAATTCCCACCGTCGCGATCTACGGACCGACCGACCCGCGGCTGTGGGGGCCGTGGCCGGCCGCCGGGCTCGATGAATCGTGGCCAGCAGCCGGCGCGATCCAGCGCCGCGGCAACGTCTGGCTGGTGCAGAACGCGCTGCCGTGCATGCCCTGCCAGCTCGAGGGCTGCGAACGGCGGCTCACGAGTTACAGCGCCTGTCTTGATGAGTTGCCGGCGGCGCAGGTGATCGCCGCGGCCGATCAGGCGCTGGCCTGATCAGCGTTTGCCGCGCGCGAAGCGCCAGAGCAGCGCCGCCACCAGCAGGCAGCCCGCCGCCAGCGCGCCGAGATGCACAACGCGCGACGCGGTGACCAAGGTGCTCAGTGCCAGCAGCGCCAGCACAACGTTCACCGCGAAAATCCGCCCGACGATCTGACTGACGCTGAAGCCGCCGTCGGTAGCGCGCTGATAGAAATGGCTGCGGTGGGCCTGCATGATGGACTCGCCGGCGACGGTCCGGCGCAGCAGCGTGATCGTCGTGTCGGCGATGAAATATAGCGGCAATAATATTGCCGCGACGATGTGACCGTGGCCCGCGACCAGTACCAGCAGCCACGCCAGCAGCAGACCGATCGGCAGGCTGCCGACGTCGCCAAGAAACAACCGCGCCACCGGCCGGTTGAACGGTGCAAAGCCGATGATGGCGCCGAGCAGCGCCAGCGCGACCGTCGTCGCGTCGCCGGGCAGGCCGCCCATGACGCCGATCGCGATCAGCGCCGCCGACACCGGCACGACCTCGGCCACCACCATCCAGTCGAGGCCGTCCATGAAGTTGACCAGGTTCACGAACCAGAGAATGCCGATCAGCATCAGCGCGCGCTCGAGCCACCAGGGCAGCTCGGAAAAAATCCGTATCTCGGCCGGCATTGTCGCCATGACGACGAGTACCGCGGCCGCCTGAAATAGCAGGCGTGGAATGGCCTCCATCGGCCGCACATCGTCGGTGGCGCCGACCACGGCTAGCCCGAGGAACGCTGCGAATACGATGGCCAGGCGCGGCGCATCGCTCAGGAGTCCCGGGACCAGGATCGCTACGGCCGCGAGCACGATGGTGATGGCGGCAACCACAGCAATGCCGCCGCCCTGCGGTGTCGGCTCGCGGTGCGAGGAGCGCGCGTTCGGACGCGCCAGCGCGTAACGCATCAGCACCGGCCGCAATACGACGATGAACAGCGCGCAGATCACCGCGGCCGCGGCCGCGATAAACAAGAATTTTTCGAAATTGGACAAGTCGGAGGCGGCGGTCATTGCTTTTGATTATGTCATATTAATTAGAATTTCCAAAGGCTTAGTCAATGTTTAGGCAACGCTTTTCTTTGACGTCAAGGCGAGGGCGGTATCAAATACAACCTGAACGTAGGATCCGAGTATGCCTGAAGTTGCCGCTTTTGACCGCGACCCGAATTCAACGCAACGCCAAACGATCGACGAGAGTGGTTCGCGGTGGTACGTCGCCCAGACACATCCGCGAGCCGAGGCGAAAGCGGCCGAGCAGCTTGGCCGGCAAGGCTTTCAGATCTATCTGCCGCGTTTCCTTAAACGCCGTCGCCACGCCCGCCGCGTCGAGACCGTCACCGCACCGCTGTTTCTGCGCTATTTGTTCGTCTCCGTCGATATGGCAACGCAACGCTGGCTGTCGATCCAGTCGACCATCGGTGTCGCGCGCCTGATCTGCAACGGTACTGCGCCCGCCGTGGTGCAAGACAGCATCGTCGATGCGCTGAAGCAGCGCGAAGACGAGAGTGGCCTCATCAAACTAAATCCGCGGCCGTTCCGGCTGGGCGAAGAACTTCGGGTCCTCGACGGCGCGTTCAGCGGCACGCTCGGCATGTTCGAAGGCATGACCGACAATGAGCGCGTCACGATCCTGCTGGATCTTCTCGGCCGCAAGGTTCGCGTCAGCCTGGATATGGAATCGGTCGCCGCCGCTTGAGGCTAGCCGCCCCACCGTTCGCGCCAGGCTTCCAGCATCAACACGTTCCAGAGCCGATGTTCATGGCTGTGCCGGCCGCTGAGGTGTTCCTGCCAGCAGCGGCGCACGCGTTGCACATCGAGCAACCCGGCGTCGCGCAGGCGGCTTTCGGACAACAGAGATTCCGCCCAGCCACGCAACGGTCCGCGCAGCCAGCCGGCCAGCGGAATGCTGAATCCCATCTTTGGCCGCTCGATCAATTCGCGCGGCACGTGGCGATAGAGCACCTGCCGCAGCAGCCATTTGCTGACGCCGCCGCGGATTTTCGCCTCGCGCGGCAGACGCCAGGAAAATTCCACCACGCGATGATCGATCAGTGGCACGCGGGCTTCGAGCGCGAAGGCCATACTGGCGCGATCGACTTTGGTGAGGATGTCGTCCGGCAAGTAAGTGATGGTGTCGGTGAGCTGCATGCGCTCGACCAGTCCGGGGACCGACGTGTCGAGCCCGCTGACGCCAGGCTCCGCGACGTCCGGCATCAGATCGGCGGGGTCCCAATGGCTGACCAGTTGGCGATAGACGCCCGCCTCGTCCTTGGCCCTGAGCGCGCGTGCGAATTTATGAATTTTGTCGCCGACCTGCGCCGGCGTGCCACGGCCGGGGACGAGTCCCGCCAGCCGGGTCCACTGATCGGGCGACAGGCCCGTCAGCGCCGCGGCCAGCGATTGGCGCACCGCCAACGGCAGTTGCATCAGTTTCGACCAATAGCGGTCGGCGAATTGATAGCGATTATAGCCGCCAAACAGCTCGTCGCCGCCGTCGCCGGATAGTGCCACCGTGACGTGCCGGCGCGTCATCTGCGACACCAAAAAGGTCGGGATTTGCGACGAGTCGGCGAACGGCTCGTCGTAGAATTCGGGCAGCCGCGGGATGACGTCGAGCGCCTGTTGCGGCGTCACGATCATCTCGGTGTGCTGCGTGCCGAGATGCCGGGCGACCGCGGCGGCATGGACCGCTTCGTTATAGCCCGGCAGATCGAAACCGATCGTATAGGTCCGTACCGGTCCGGCATTCGCCGTCTGCATCAGCGCGGCAATGGTCGAGGAATCGACGCCGCCGGACAGGAACGCGCCGACCGGCACGTCGGCGACCATGCGGCGGCGAACCGCGTCCTGCAGCAAGGTTTCGAGTTGGTCGGTGAGTTCCGCGTCGCTGGCATGGAGGGGATTGGCCAGCCCGGCGCGGGCGACTTCGCGTGCGTCCCAATATTTCTCGATGCGCGGCTCGCCGTTCAACGGCAGCGTCAGGATCGAGCCGGGTTCGAGCTTGTGCACGCCCTGATAAATCGTCAGCGGCGCAGGGACGTAATTGAAGCGCATGAACGAAGCGACGGCCGGCCGGTCGATGCGCGGCTGCCAGCCCGGATAGGCGCGCAAGGCTTTGAGCTCGGAGCCGAACAGAAACAATTTGTCGAACTTCGCCCAATACACCGGCTTGATGCCGAGCCGGTCGCGCACCAGCATCAGCGACCGGTCGCGGCGGTCCCAGACGGCAAGCGCGAACATGCCGATCAGGCGCTTGATCGTCGGCGTAACGCCGTAAGCGGAAAATGCTTCCAGCATCACCTCGGTGTCGGAATGGCCACGGAAGCTGACGCCGCGGCCCTCAAGCTCAAGGCGCAGTTCCTGGAAATTATAAACTTCGCCGTTGTAGCTGATGACAAAGCGGCCGTCGGCCGACGTCATCGGCTGATGACCGGCGGGCGACAGATCGACGATGGAAAGCCGCCGGTGGGTGAGCGCAATGCCGGCTTCCGGATCGCTCCAGACGCCGTGATCGTCGGGGCCGCGATGGGCCAGGCTGTCGGCCATGGCGGCAGCGCCGCGCTCAAGCGTCTCGCGCGACCCGCCTGCCGAAGTCAAAACGCCTGCGATGCCGCACATAATCGTGTCCAGGAGCCCGAGCCGTCGCGCGTAACCGCACCCTGCTTAACGCTCGCCGGAGAATTCGACAACCGCGCCGTTCAAGTTCGCACCGTCCGGATGGTAGCGTATCGCTGGCGAACGAATGCGACGATCGCGGCAAGAGGTTCGGCGGCCAGCACGATGAGCAGCGGTTCAAGCGGCAGCCGATATCGCAGCGACGCGATGGTGACGATGTGCAGAAGCGTGAAATAGCCAATGATCAGATATAGCGGCGAAAGCGCACGCCATTGCCGCCAGCGCCGTCCGACGCAAAGCAATGCCAGCATGAGAACCGGTCCGAAACTGACGGCGCTTATGAGCGCATAGAGACCAGCTTTGAAGTCATCGGCGTTGGGCACAATGTTCCAGAAGCGAAGAAATTTTCGTCCGGCCGCAATCGCAAACGCCGCCGGTTCCTGCTTGATGTAATCGACGGCCAACTTGCCGAATATGCGCTGCCTTTCGATCTCGTCAGGAAGCGCCAACAATTTTTGGGTGAACGCATAATCGACGTCCGTCGCCCAACTGGCGCCCGCCGTTAGGTTGTGCGGGTTGTTGCCGAGATAGAGGTTTTGCGCGGAGCTGGTTGTGAATGGAATAAAGGTGTGAAGCAACGTGGCATTACGGATCCACCAGGGGCTGAGCAAAGCCGCATAAAGACACGCTGCCGCCGCCAGAATAGCCAATGAACGGCGTATGGTGGCGCCCGCGGTCCATGCCGTCGCGGCAATCAACAGTGGCGGCAAGATCGTGAGCGTTGCTTTGGTCAACGTCGCCAAAGCAAAACAAAGACTAACCACGACGAGCGCCGCGTCGATCCGAAATCCGCGATCGCGCCACCAAAATAGGGCCGCGATGCTGGCGAGCAGCAGCGTGTCGAACAACGTCTCGCTGAGCAGCAGGCCTTGATAGAAGATAAAGAATGGATACAGCGCCGTGACGCTAGCTGCGATGTAGGGTGCCTGACCGTTGCGGAACAGCCGCCGGGTAATGAGCGCCACGAGGCCGCACTGGATTAGCAGCAGGACGGATTGAGCGAACCGTATTGGTAAGATGGCGGCTTGAGGTCCGAACAACCAAACCGCCGGTGTGTAGAACAAAGCTGTTCCGGGCATTTCCCAGGCGCGGTCGCCCCAGACCCAGAATTCGCCGGTTGCTGCGAGCCGGACGGCCGACGCCAAAATTCTTTGTTCGTCGGGGAAAACCGTCGTCGACGGGAAATAGAACAGATTGACGGCCGAGCATGCTAGAAGGCAGGCGAGATACGGCAGGAAATGATAAAAGAATCGCGACTTCATCGGATCAGCAAAGCCGTTTCCCGGGGCGGTGGCGCGAATTTCAGCCGTCATAGGACAGTTTCGCTCGGAAAGATCAATGGCTTTGACCCCCATGCCGCGCGCCAAGCCGGTGCTCGTCTATCTCGTGACCGAGGACTGGTACTTCCTGTCGCATCGCCTGCCGATGGCTTGCGCCGCGCTGCGCGCCGGCTATGAGGTCCACGTCGCGACCAATGTCGTCGACGGCGGCGCGGCGATCAAGTCCTATGGCTTTACGCTGCATGCGCTGAACTGGCGGCGCGGCAGCGCGCATCCGCAAGACCTGCTCCGGATCATCGGCGAAATCCGCGCGCTGTACCGGCGACTCAAGCCGGACATCGTGCACCATGTCGGCGTGCAGCCGGCGATCATCGGCGCGCTTGCCGGCGTCGGCTTGCCGATTGTGAAGCTTCACGCGATGGCGGGACTGGGCTTTGCCTTCACCTCGCGCACGGTGCGGGCGCGCGCCACGGGTTTTGCGATGCGGATGCTGATGCGCGCGCTGCTCAACCGTCCGCGCAACGCGGTGCTGGTGCAGAACCCCGACGACCGCGCCGCGGTGACGGCGCTCGGCATCGACCAGAGTCGTATTTTTCTCATTCCGGGCTCCGGCGTCGATACCGAGCAACTGACGCCGCTGCCCGAACCTCCGGGCATGATCACCGTAGGCTTTGTCGGGCGGTTCCTGGCCGACAAAGGCGTGCGGTCGCTGGTCGAAGCCCACAAGATTCTCATCCAGCGCGGCCGCGCCATCCGCTTCGTGCTGGCCGGCGAACCCGATCCCGCCAATCCGGCGTCGATCCCGCCAAGCGAGATCGATTCGTGGAAACAGGTCGACGGTCTCTACGTGCTCGGCCACATCGACGACATCCGCGAAGTCTGGCGCATTGCGCACATCGCGGTTTTGCCGTCGAGGCGCGAGGGTCTGCCGAAAAGCCTGCTCGAGGCTGCGGCCTGCGGCCGGCCAATTGTCGCCACCGACGTGCCGGGCTGCCGCGAGATCGCGCGTCCGAACGTGAACGCGCTGCTGGTGCCGGCCGACGATGCCGCTGCGCTGGCGGATGCGATCGATCGATTGGCCGGCGACGGTGAGATGAGGCGCCGCTTCGGCGAAGCCGGTCGCGCCCTCGTGGAAGCGGAGTTCTCGGAGCATCGCATTGGCGCTGAGATCGTCGCGCTTTACGCCAAGCTGCTGGACCAAAGCGCAAAGCCATTGCATTCCAACCGGATAGCCGTCTAAACAGCCTCACAAATCCAGGGGCAAGCGTGGCGCACTCACGAAAAATCGCGGTGATCGGCCTCGGCTATGTCGGCCTGCCGGTCGCCGTGGCATTTGCGCGCTCCGGCGCGCCGGTGACAGGCTTCGACATCGACGGCAAGCGGATCGGCGAATTGCGCGCGGGCCACGACCGCACCCGCGAAGTCGAGCCGGCCGATCTCAAGCAGCCGGCGCTGCGCTACGAAAGCGATCCGGCGCGCCTTGCCGATTCCGACTTTTATATCGTCACCGTGCCGACGCCGATCGACGCCGAGCGCCGTCCGGATTTGAGCGCCATGCTGGCGGCGTCCAAGACCGTCGGCGGCGCGCTCAAGCGCGGCGATATCGTGGTCTATGAATCGACGGTCTATCCCGGCGCCGTCGAGGAAGACTGCATCCCGGTGCTGGAGAAAACTTCCGGCCTGAAGGCGGGTCCGGATTTTTCCGTCGGCTATTCGCCCGAGCGCATCAATCCCGGCGACAAGAACCACCGCTTCGAGACCATCACCAAAGTGGTCTCGGCGCTCGATGCGCGCACCCTCGACATCGTCGCCAATGTCTACGGTTCGGTGGTGACGGCGGGCATTCATCGCGCGCCGTCGATCAAGGTCGCCGAGGCGGCCAAGGTCATCGAGAACACGCAGCGCGATCTCAACATCGCCTTCATGAACGAACTATCGGCGGTTTTCCGCCAACTCGGCATCGATACCGGCGATGTGCTGGCCGCCGCCGCGACCAAATGGAATTTCATGAAGTTCGAGCCGGGGCTGGTCGGCGGCCACTGCATCGGCGTCGACCCTTATTATCTGACGTTCCGCGCCGAGAAGGCCGGCTATCGTCCCGAGATCATTCTGGCGGGGCGGCATATCAATGACGGCATGGGCGAGCACGTCGCGCGCGAATGCCTGCAGGCTCTGCACCAGCGCGGCGCCGACAAGGCAACGGTGACCATCCTGGGGCTGACCTTCAAGGAGAACGTCCCCGACATCCGCAATTCCAAGGTCGTCGATATCGCCCGCGCGCTCGGCCGTGCCGGCGTCAGCGTGCAGGTGCACGATCCGATCGCGCTGCCGGAAGAGACGGTTCAGGAATATGGCATTGCCCTGACGCCGCTTGAGAAGCTGGCGCCGGCCGACGCCGTGATTCTGGCGGTCGCGCACAAGGATTACGTCAGCGGCGGCTGGCCGATGATGGCCGGGTTGCTCAAAGGCGGGCAGGGCGTCGTGCTCGACGTCAAATCCAAGCTCGATCGCGCCCAGAAACCTGACGGCGTCGATCTGTGGCGGCTATAATGCGTGCCATGACTTTGCGGAACCATGCCCATGGCTGACGGTCCCATCCTTGTTACCGGCGCGGCGGGCTTCATCGGCTATCACGTCGCGCGCCGGCTGTTGGAAGGCGGCAAGGCCGTGGTCGGCCTCGACAATCTGAACGCCTATTACGATCCGAAGCTCAAAGACGCGCGGCTCGCCGAACTGGCCAAGTTCAAGGGCTTTGAGTTTGTGCGGCTCGATCTCGCCGACCGCGCCGAAATGGCGCGCTTATTCACGATGCGCCGGTTTCCCTACGTCGTGCATCTCGCGGCGCAAGCCGGCGTGCGGCATTCGCTGGTCGACCCGCACGCTTATATCGATTCCAATATTGTCGGCTTCACCAATATTCTCGAAGGCTGCCGCCACCATGGCTGCAAGCATTTGCTGTTCGCGTCATCGTCGTCGGTCTACGGCTCGAATACCAAGATGCCGTTTTCGATCCACGAGAATGTCGATCATCCGCTGAGCCTGTATGGCGCCTCGAAGAAGGCGAATGAACTGATGGCGCATTCTTATGCGCATCTGTTCAAGCTGCCGACGACCGGCCTGCGGTTTTTCACCGTCTATGGGCCGTGGGGCCGCCCCGACATGGCGATGTGGATTTTCGCCAAGGCGATCGCGGCCGGCGAGCCGATCAAGCTGTTCAATCACGGCAACATGCGGCGTGACTTCACTTATGTCGATGACGTGGTGGAGTCGATCGAACGGCTGATCGATCGCGCGCCGTCGGGCAATCCGGCCTATTCGGGCGACGCGCCGGACCCCGGCTCGAGCTCGGCGCCGTGGCGCGTCTACAACATCGGCAACAACAATCCGGTGGAGCTGCTGGAAGTCGTGCGGCTCTTGGAAGAAAAGCTCGGCAAGAAGGCCATTCGCGAACTGGTGCCGATGCAGCCCGGCGACGTGCCGGCGACTTATGCCGATGTCGACGATCTGATGCGCGACGTCGATTTCAAGCCGGCGGCCCCGATCGGCGAGGGCATCGGGCGGTTTATAGAATGGTATCGCTCCTACCACAGGTTGTGAGATAGTAGGCGTCCGGATTTTGGCTGGACGCTGGCAATGGCTGACAAGATCGCACTGATCACGGGGATTACGGGCCAGGACGGCGCCTATCTCGCCGATTTCTTGCTGGCCAAGGGTTACCTGGTCCACGGCGTCAAACGCCGGTCATCCTCGCTCAACACCGAGCGCGTCGATCATCTCTATCTCGATCCGCATGTCGAGAACGGCTGGTTCTTCCTGCACTACGGCGATATGACCGACGCCACCAATCTGATCCGCTTGATTCAGGAAACGAAGCCGACCGAGATTTACAATCTCGCCGCGCAAAGCCACGTCCAGGTTAGCTTCGAGACCCCGGAATACACCGCCAATGCCGACGCGCTCGGCACGCTACGCGTGCTGGAGGCGCTGCGCATTCTGCATATGGAACGCAGCGTGCGTTTCTATCAGGCCTCGACGTCGGAGATGTTCGGCAATGCGCCGGCGCCGCAAAACGAGAGCACGCCGTTTTCGCCGCGCAGTCCCTATGCCGCCGCCAAGCTCTATGCGCATCGGATCACGGTGAATTATCGCGAGGCCTACGGCATCCATGCCTCGAACGGCATCCTGTTCAACCACGAAAGCCCGGTGCGCGGCGAAACTTTCGTCACGCGCAAAATCTCGCGCGGTGGCGGCGATCGAAGCCGGCCAACAGCAGCAACTCTTCATCGGCAATCTCAACGCGCGGCGCGATTGGGGCCATGCCCGCGATTACGTCGAAGGCATGTGGATGATGCTGCAACAGGACCAGCCCGACGACTATGTGCTGGCGACCGGCGAGGCGCACTCGGTGCGCGAATTCGTCGAGCGCGCCTTTGCGGTAGTCGGCCGCCGCATCGCGTGGCGCGGCGCGGGCGCCGACGAAGTCGGGATCGACGAGGCCAGTGGCAAGGAGCTGATCAAGGTCGACCCGCGCTATTTCCGCCCGACCGAGGTCGACGTCCTGGTCGGTGACGCCTCGAAGGCGCGCGCCAGGCTGGGTTGGCGGCACCGGGTTAAGTTCGACGACCTGGTGGCCGAACTGGTAACCGGCGACCTGCGCGGGGCCGGTGTGAACAGGCCCTGAGTCGGATCGCACGGGCTCATTTTTCACTTGTAACGCTTTGAATCAAAACGTGTTCGTGGCGTTTTCCCGCAGGGTCGCCAGCCGCATTCGAGCGTGCTAGGTGAGGATGGGGCGCAATTAACCTGTTCAGGGGACGTCGTTAAGCGATGACGCAGGCTGCAGTACCGGCTTCGGAAAAAACCTTACGTGTCGGCGTCATTGGCGTCGGCGTCATGGGCAGCAACCATGCCCGCGTGTTCGCCGGTTTGCCGGACGTCAAATTGGTCGGCGTCGCCGATCCGGACCGCAAGCAGGCCGATTTTGTCGCCGACACTTTGGGCTGCGCCGCTGTCGCCACGGTTTCCGAATTGCTCGATCTCAAGCTCGACGCGGTCACGATTGCCGGCCCGACCCATCTGCATCGCGACATCGCGCTCGAATGCCTTGGCCGCGGCGTCCACGTCATGGTGGAAAAGCCGATCGCGTCCTCGGTCGAAGAGGGCAACGAAATCATCAACGCGGCGCGCCGCGCCGGGCTGACCTTGATGGTCGGTCACGTCGAGCGCTTCAATCCGGCGGTCGAAGCCATCAAGGAAGCAATCCGCGGCGAGGACATTCTTTCCATCGCCATCACGCGGGTGGGTCCGTTTCCGCCGCGCATGTCGAATGTCGGCGTCGTGATCGATCTCGCGGTGCACGACATCGATCTGATCCGCTGGTTCACCGACAGCGATATCATCGAGGTGCAGCCGCAGCTTTCCAGCGCGGTCGCCGAGCGCGAGGACATCGCGCTGCTGCAATTCCGCACGGCATCGGGCGTGCTCGCCCATATCAACACCAACTGGCTGACGCCGTTCAAGGCGCGCAACGTCATCGTCGCGACGCGCGGCAAATATGTGCAGGGCGACCTGCTCACCCGCCAGGTCACGGAATGCTTCGGCTTTCAGCCCGACGGCAGCTATTCGATGCGGCACCTTTCGGTCGGCCACGCCGAGCCGTTGCGCGCCGAGTTGCTTGCCTTCGTGAGCGCGGTCCGCTCGGGCGAACCGCCAGCGGTCACCGGCGAACAGGGCGTCGCCAGCCTTGAAATCGCCATCCAATGCCTCGATGCACGCCCCGCCACCGCCGCGCCCGCACAACGCAAGGGCCCGCGCGCCGTCGCCGGCTGACCAGCGCGCGCATTTCAATTCGGACGCTTTCATGAATCTGAGAACCGATCTTCCCGCTATTGCGTTCATCGACCTCGCCGCTCAGCGCCGCCGTCTCGGCAGCGCGGTCGACACTGCGATCGCGCGTGTCGTCGACCATTGCCAATTCATTCTCGGGCCGGAAGTGCGGACCTTCGAGGCCGAGTTGGCGGCGTTCTGCGGCGCCAAGCACGTCGTCTCTTGCGCCAGCGGCACGGATGCATTGGTGCTTGCGTTGCGTGCGCGCGGCATCGGGCCGGGCGATGCGGTGATCTGTCCGTCATTCACGTTCTGCGCGACGGCCGAAGTCGCGGCGCTGGTTGGAGCAACGCCGGTGTTCGTCGATGTCGATGAAACCACCTTCAATATCAACGCCAAGGCCATCGCCGGCGCGATCGAAACTGCGAAAGGCCTGGGGCTCAAGCCCAAGGCGGTGATCCCGGTCGATCTGTTCGGTCTCGCCGCCGATCATGCCGCGGTCGCCGCGGCGGCCGAGGCGGAAGGCCTGTTCATTCTCGATGACGCCGCGCAGGGCTTTGGCGCGACCTTCAACAACCGCCGGCTCGGCACGTTCGGCCACGCCACCGCGACCAGCTTCTTTCCGGCGAAGCCCCTTGGCTGCTACGGCGACGGCGGCGCGGTGATGACCGACGACGCCGAGATGGCCGACATCATGCGCAGCCTGCGCATGCACGGCCACGGCAGCGACCGTTACGACAACATCCGTATCGGTCTGGCCTCGCGCCTCGACACCATTCAGGCCGCGGTGCTGATCGAAAAGTTGAAAATCTTCCCCGACGAAATAATAGCCCGCGATCGCGTGGCACGGCGCTATGCCGACGGTCTCGCCGATGTTGCGATAACGCCTACGGTGCCCGCGGGCATGACCTCGGTATGGGCGCAATACACCTTGCGCGTTTCCGGCGGCCGCCGCGATGCGCTGGCGGCGTCGCTCAAGGCAGAAGGCGTCCCGACCGCGATCTATTATCCGATCCCGCTGCACCTCCAGACGGCCTACAAGCATTATCCGGTCGGCAAAGGCGGCGTCGCCGTGAGCGCGCGGCTGGCCGGCGAGGTGATCAGCCTGCCGATGCACCCCTATCTCGATGAGCCGACGCAGGACCGCATCATTGCCGCCGTGCGCCGGGCGCTGAAGGCCGCCTAGACGATAGACAGCCCCGGTCGCCGGCCGGAAAGTCCAATTTCAGCCGATACAACCCTGACTAGGCCAAGATAATCCATTACACTTCTGTCTGTGCCGGAAGCGTTATCCGGCCATCGGTGACGGGGGTAACGTGCAGCGCAAGATTCTCATCTTAGGCCTGCCGGGCGCCGGCAAGACCACGCTGGCCAATGCGCTTGCCCCGCTGCTGAACGCGGTGGTTTTCAATGCCGATGCGGTCAGGGCCAATCTTTCGCGCGACCTCGGTTTCAGCCACGAGGACCGCGTCGAGCATGCCCGCCGCATGGGCTGGATGTGTGACCGTGTGGTCGAAGCCGGCGGCACCGTCATCGCCGATTTCATCTGTCCCACGCCGGAGACACGCGCCGCCTTCGGCGAGGCCTTCGTCATCTGGGTCGATCGTATCGCCGCGGGCCGCTTCGAAGACACCAACCGGATGTTCGTTGCGCCGGAGCGGTTCGATCTGGCCGTCACTGCGGAAGGCACGCCGCAATATTGGGCCGAGCAGATTCTGGCGCGACTGCGCCCGGCCTTCGACCCGCAGAAGCCGACGGCCTTGTTCATCGGCCGCTACCAGCCGTTTCATACCGGCCATCAGCGTTTGATCGAAGAAGGATTACGGCGCGTCGGCCAGGTTTGTATCGCCGTGCGCGACACGCATGGGCTCGACGCAAAAAATCCATTGCCATTTTTTGCGGTGAAGCAACGCATCGAGGCCGCGCTACAGGCTACGATGGGCGGTTCGTGGTGGTGCCGCTGCCGAATATCACCAATGTGTTCTACGGCCGCGACGTCGGCTACAGCGTCGAACGTATCGTCCTCGACGAAGCCACCGAAAATATATCGGCGACCAAGATACGCGGACTTGCGGCTGCGCCGCAGGTCTGACGTTCACGTCCGTTTGTAGACATCCTCGATGCGCTCGATGTCGTCTTCACCGAGATAGCTGCCAGTCTGCACCTCGATCAGCTCGAGCGGGATCTTGCCGCGATTGGCCATGCGGTGGACGCTGCCGATCGGCAGATAGACCGACTCGTTTTCATGAACGTCGCGAACCGTGTCGTTGATGGTGACTTCCGCCGTGCCATGCACGACGATCCAATGCTCGGAGCGGTGGCGGTGCTTCTGCAGCGACAGGATGCCGCCGGGGATGACGACGATGCGCTTGACCTGGAATCGCGCGCCGATATCGATGGATTCGTAATAGCCCCACGGCCGGTGCACGCGCTTGTGGTCAGTGGCCTCGGCGCGATTGGCGGCCTTGAGCTTGGCGACCAGCTCGCGCACCTCCTGCGATCGCGCGCGCGGCACCACCATCACCGCGTCGGACGTGCTCACGATCACCATGTCGCTGACGCCGACCACGGCGGTGAGGCGGCCGTCGGAGTGCACGACGCTGCCGCTGACATCCATCGTCACCACGGGGCCCTGCACGATGTTGCCCGACTTGTCGGTCGGCGTGATGTCGAACAGCGCGTCCCAACTGCCGATGTCCGACCAGCGGAACGAGCCCTCGATCACGGCGGCGCAGTCGGTCTTCTCCATCACCGCATAGTCGATCGATTTCTGCGGCGCGCGGGCGAAGGCCTCCGGCTGCAGGCGCAGGAAGCCGAGATCGTTGGTCGCATTGTTGACGGCCGCGACGATGGCGTCGGCCATCTCCGGCTCGAGGCGGGCGAGTTCGGCCAGCAGCACGTCGGCGCGGAACAGGAAGTTACCGGAATTCCACAGGTAGCCGTCGAGCACATAGCGGGCGGCGGTGGCGGCGTCCGGCTTTTCGACGAAGCGCTTGACCGCATGCACGCCGTTGCTGCCGACGGGCTCGCCGCGCAGGATATAGCCGAAGCTGGTTTTGGGTTCGGTCGGCTTGATGCCGAAGGTGACGATACGTCCGGCGTCGGCGGCCTCGCGGCCGGCCAGACAGGTGGCGCGGAACTCGGGCACGTCGAGAATGATGTGATCGGCGGCCAGCGCCAGCACCACGGCGTCGGGGTCGCGCTGGCGCGCCACCTCGGTCGCCGCGGCAATCGCCGGGCCTGAGTCCCGCCGCATCGGCTCGATCACCACGGTCACATCGACGCCGACTTCCTCGGCCTGGCGGCGGGCGAAGAAATGGAAGTTCGGCCCGGTGATGACGATGGGGGCTGCGAACATCGGGTCTTTCACCCGCAGCAGGGTTTCCTGATAGGTCGAGCGTTCGCCGACCAAAGGCAGGAACTGCTTGGGCAGAGCGTCGCGCGACACCGGCCAAAGCCTTGTTCCGGCGCCACCGGCCAGCAGGATGGGGATAATCGGCGAGGGCATGGTTTCGACTTTGTCCGGCTTTAATCGCGGGCGCTAGGTGTGGGCCGGGAATCGTCTTAAGTCAGTTACCCCGGCCTGACTATCGGTAACGTCGCCTAAGGTCTAAGTCCATTCACGACAAGCGTTTTCAGCCCGATGGCAGAACATCGATGATCGATCGCATGCTCACGGTGGGTGGTTTCACGCTGCTGTCGCGGGTCACCGGCTTTGTGCGCGACATCATCCTGGCGGCGGTGCTCGGCGCCGGTCCGGTGGCCGATGCCTTCTTCGTCGCGCTGCGGCTGCCCAATCATTTCCGCGCGATTTTCGCCGAGGGCGCCTTCAACGCCGCTTTCGTGCCGGCCTATGCCCGCATTCGCGAGCAAAGCGGGGCGCACCGGGCCGGCCTGTTCGCCGACCGTATCTTCACGCTGCTGCTGGCGAGCCAGATATTACTGCTGGCGGTGGCGCTGATCTTCACGCCGGCAGTGATCGATGTGCTGGCGCCGGGCCTGGTCAACGATCCGAGCCGTTATGGGCTGGCGGTCGAACTGACGCGCATCACCTTCCCTTATCTGCTGCTGATCACGCTGGTGACGCTCTACGGCGGCATCCTCAACGCATTGCAGCGTTTCGCCGCCGCGGCAGCCGCGCCGATTCTGCTCAACATCGCACTGGTGATGGCGCTGACGCTGGCGGCGTTCTTCCCGACCGCCGGGCACGCCGCGGCCTGGGGCGTGCTGCTGGCCGGCGTGCTGGAATTTCTGCTGGTCGCCGGCGCCGCCAAACGCGCCGGCGCCTTGCCGCTGTTTCGCTGGCCGAAGCTCGATGTCGATGTGCGGCAGTTTTTCCGCGCGCTGGGTCCGGCGACGATTGGCTCCGCCGGCGTGCAGCTTGCTTTGTTCGCCGACACCATCATCGCCAGCTTCCTGCCGGCCGGCGCGCTGTCGGCGCTGTATTATGCCGACCGCATCAACCAGCTTCCCATCGGTGTGATCGGCATCGCGGCCGGCACCGTCATTTTACCCGAGATGTCGCGGCGGCTCGCCGCGGGCGACATTACCGGCGCGTCGCACGCGCAGAATCGCGCCATCGAGTTCACGCTGCTGCTGTCGATTCCCTGCGTTGCGGCGTTCTTCATCGTTCCCGACCTGATCATGCGCGCGCTGTTCGTGCGCGGCGCCTTCACCGCCGCCGATGCGCTCGCCGCCGGCCGCACGCTGTCGGCCTATGCCTTCGGGCTGTTGCCCTTTGTGCTGATCCGCAGCGCGATCGCGACATTCTTTGCGCGCGGCGACACCGCGACCCCGGTGAAGGCGGCGCTGCTCGCCGCCGCGGTCAACATCGCGTTCAAATTCCTGTTGATGGGGCCGCTGGCGCAAGTCGGGCTGGCGCTGGCGACCTCGATCGGCGCCTGGATTAATCTCGGCCTGGTGGTGTGGTTTGGCCTTCGCGCCGGGCACATCAAGATCGACGAGCGGCTGCGGCAATCGGCGGTCAAGCTCGCGGCGGCGGGGCTGGCGCTGGCCGTGGTGTTGTGGCTCTGCGCCGCGCCGGTCACGCAGTTGTTAACAGACTGGCACGGTATCGGCCATCTGGCAGCCCTGGCGCTGCTGGCGGCCATCGGCGCCGCCGTTTACGGTGGCATCGTGCT
The DNA here is from genome assembly GCA_903878085.1 of uncultured Hyphomicrobiales bacterium. Lineage (GTDB taxonomy): Bacteria > Pseudomonadota > Alphaproteobacteria > Rhizobiales > Xanthobacteraceae > Pseudolabrys. The sequence continues at coordinate 98,465 of CAIRGJ010000055.1, forward strand.
TGCTTTATTTGGGCGGCAGTGGCTTGCGACATTTCGGTCACGGTCGCGCTGAACAATCCACCGGTCCCGTTGCAATGCGGCCAGGTGGACATAACTGCTCCCCAACGATAGGGGGAACTTTCCCCGAAGGCCCGGCCACGACCCATGAATAGTCCCCAGAAATCAGACACTTCGCCCTCATCTGGCGCCTTGCGCCGCGCCGCGGTCGCGCTGACGCTTGCGACTTTCGTCGTGGGCTGCGGCGAGGGCCAGAAGCCGCCCGGCGCCCCGCCGCCGCCGCCGGTCACGGTGGCCAAGCCGGTCAAGCGCGAGGTTTTCGACTTCGACGAATATGTCGGCCGCTTTGTCGCGGTGAACTCGGTGGAAGTGCGCGCCCGCGTCTCCGGCTATCTCGAAGGCGTGCATTTCAAGGACGGCCAGACCGTCAAGCAGGGCGATCTGCTGTTCACCATCGACAAGCGCCCGTTCCAGAACGCGGTGGACCAGGCGCGCGCCAACGTGACCCAGGCCAAATCCAATCTCTCTTTCACCGAAGCCGATTATACGCGCGGCCAGCAACTGGTGCGCGACAAGACCATCACCGATCAGACCTTCGAGCAGCGCTCGCAAGCGTTCCGCAATGCGCAGGCTTCGGTCAGCAACGCGGAAGCCGCGCAGCGCACCTCCGAGCTCGACCTCGAGTTCACCGAGTTGCGCGCGCCGATCAACGGCCGCATCGGCGACCGGCGCGTGTCGCCGGGCAATCTCGTCACCGGCGGCGCCACCGGCAACACCACGTTGCTGGCCACCATCGTATCGACCGATCCGATCCGGTTTGAGTTCACGTTCGATGAGACCTCGTATCTGCGTTACGAGCGGCTTGCCAAAACGGGGCAGGATATCGCCAGCCGCGGCGCCGGGACAAAGGTGTCGCTCAAGCTGATTGACGAAGCTGAATTCGTTCATGACGGCAGCATCGATTTCGTCGACAACGTGATCGATCGCGCAACCGGCACCATTCGCGGCCGCGCGGTGTTCGGCAATTCCAACGGCGTGTTCACGCCCGGCATGTTCGCGCGGGTCCGGGTGCCGGCTTCGCCGGCTTACGAGGCGCTGCTGGTGCCGGACGCGGCCATCGGTACGGAACAGGCGCGCAAGTTCGCAACGGTCGTCAACGCCGACAATGCCATCGCGCCGAAATACGTGACGCTCGGGCAGGTCATGCCGGATGGCATGCGCGTGATCAAAGAAGGCCTGAGCGCCGACGACCGGGTGGTGGTGAACGGGCTGATGCGGGCGCGGCCCGGCCAGAAGGTGACGCCGCAGGAGCAGGGCGCGGCGCCCGCCGCACCAGGCGGCCCGCCGCAAGGCGCGAAATAGCCCAATAAAGATCACAAGAAAAATCAAATGCGCATTTCGCACTTCTTTATCGACCGGCCGATCTTCGCTTCCGTGGTCTCGATCGTCATCGTGATCCTGGGCGCCGTCGCATTCGTACGGCTGCCCATCGCGCAATATCCGGAAATCGCGCCGCCGACGATCACCGTCACCGGGCAATATCCGGGCGCCGGCGCCGACATCGTGGCCTCGACCGTGGTGGCGCCGATCGAGCAGCAGATCAACGGCGTCGAGAACATGATCTATCTGTCGTCGAACTCGACGGCGGATGGACGGTTCTCGGTTTCGGTGACCTTCGATATCGGCACCAACCTCGATATCGCGCAGGTGCAGGTGCAGAATCGCGTTGCCATCGCGCAGCCGCGCCTGCCGGCCGACGTCCGCAATATCGGCGTCACGGTCAACAAGAGTTCGTCCGACCTGATGATGGTCGTGCATCTCTATTCGCCCGATAAATCGCGCGACACGCTGTTTATCTCGAACTACGCCACACTTGAAATCACCGACGCGGTGACCCGTGTCGACGGCGTGGGCTCCCTTATCGTGTTTGGCAGCCGCGACTACGCGATGCGGATCTGGCTCGATCCCGACCGGCTGCAATCGGTGGGATTGACCGCGGGCGATGTCGTCTTGGCCCTGCAGGGCCAGAACGTGCAGGTCGCCTCCGGCGTCTTGAACCAGCCGCCAGTGGACAAGCCCGGTGCGTTCCAGATCAACGTGCAGACGCAAGGGCGGCTCGCCAATCCCGACGAGTTCGGGAATATCGTGGTCAAGCAGACTGCGACCGCGGTCGTGCGGATAAAGGACATCGCGCGAACGGAACTTGCGGCACAGGATTATTCGACCAATTCCTACCTCGATCGCGACCCGGCGATTGCGCTCGGCATTTTCCAGCGCCCCGGCTCGAATGCACTGTCGACCGCCAAGGCCATCATCGCGACCATGGACGACTTGGCGAAGCGGTTTCCCGCCGGCCTGAAATACACCATCGTCTATAATCCGACCCAGTTCATCCAGGAGTCGGTGGACGCCGTCCGCGACACCATTACCGAAGCGATCCTCCTCGTCGTGCTGGTGGTCATCCTGTTCCTGCAGACCTGGCGCGCCGCGGTCATCCCCCTGATCGCCATTCCGGTGTCGCTGGTCGGCACGTTCTTCTTCATGTCGATCTTCGGATTCACGCTCAATAACCTGTCGCTGTTCGGCCTCGTACTCGCCATCGGCATCGTCGTGGACGACGCCATCGTGGTGGTGGAGAACGTCCAGCGCAATATCGAGGCCGGGCTGACGCCGCACGACGCGGCGATCAAGAGTATGGACGAGGTCGGCGCCGCACTGATAGCGATCACGCTGGTGCTGATCTCGGTGTTCGTGCCGTCCGCCTTCATCACCGGCATTTCCGGCCAATTCTACCGGCAGTTCGCGCTCACGATCGCGGGCGCTACGATTATCTCGCTGATCGTGTCGCTGACGCTGTCGCCGGCGCTGTGCAGCCTGCTACTCAAGCCGCCGCAAGAGATGCCGAAACACTATTGGTGGAGCAGGCCGATCTACGCCTTCTTCGACCTGTTCAACCGCTATTTCGACAAGCTGACGCGCGGCTATGGCTGGCTGGCGGCACGGACGGTGCGTTTTGCCGTGCTGATGCTGGTCGTCTATGCCGGCGTCGTCGTGTTCGGGCTTAACGAGTTCCGCAAAACGCCGATCGGCTTCATCCCGCAGCTCGACCGTGGCTACCTGATCATCGTGACGCAGCTTCCGCCGGCCGCTTCGCTGGCGCGCACCGATGACGTCAACCGGCGCGCCGTCGATATTGCCCTCAAGGTGCCGGGCGTCGCCCATGCCGTGAACATCGTCGGATTCTCCGGCGCCACCTTCACCAACTCGCCGAACGCGGGCGCGATCTTCGTGACGCTCGATCCGTTCGACAAGCGCGCCGCCGATCCCGGCCAATCGGCCGCGGCGATTCAGGGCCAGTTGTTCATGCGGCTCGCGGCGATCCAGGAGGCGATGATCTTTGTCGCCGCGCCGCCGCCGGTGTCGGGCATCGGCAATGCCGGCGGCTTCCGCATGATGGTGGAAGATCGCGGCGGCCGCGGGCCGGGCGCTTTGCAGGGCGCCGTTTACGCGATGATGGGCCGCGCGGCACAGACGCCGGGCCTCGTTCAGGTCTATTCGCTGTTCGAGAACACGACGCCGCAACTTTATCTCGACATCGATCGCACCAAGGCGCAGTTGCTCGGGATCAATGTTCCGGACGTGTTCGCCGCGCTGCAGATTTACCTCGGCTCGGCCTACGTCAACGACTTCAATTTGTTCGGACGAACCTACCGCGTGGTGGCGCAGGCCTCGGCCGACTATCGTGCCGATAGCAAAGACGTCTTGAACATCCGCGTGCGCAACAACACCGGCGATACGGTGCCGCTTGGCGCGTTCACGACGGTGCGCAGCGTGACCGGACCTTATCGCGTGCCGCGCTATAACCTGTATCCCGCGGCCGAACTCGATGGCAGCGCGGCGCCCGGCTATAGCCAGGGCCAGGCGATGCAGATCATGGAAAAACTTGCGGCGGAGACGCTACCGGAGGGCTTCTCCTTCGAGTGGACCACGCTGGCCTTCCAGCAACTGCGCGCCGGCAGTACGGCGATCTTCGCCTTCGTGCTGGCGGTGGTGTTCGTGTTTCTGGTGCTGGCCGCGCAGTTCGAAAGTCTGACGCTGCCGCTTGCGGTCATCCTGATCGTGCCGATGAGCCTCATCGCGTCCATCGTCGGCGTCGTGATACGCAGCCAGGATAATAATATTCTGACGCAAGTCGGGTTTATCGTTTTGATCGGCCTTGCCGCCAAGAACGCCATTCTGATCGTCGAGTTTGCCAAGCAACTCGAAGACGCCGGCCGCGACCGCTTCGCGGCGGCGGTCGAAGCCGCGCATCTGCGGCTGCGGCCGATTCTCATGACGTCGTTCGCCTTCATCCTCGGCGTGACCCCGATGGCTTTCGCGATCGGCGCCGGCGCGGAATTGCGTCAGTCGCTGGGCACGGCGGTATTTTCCGGTATGATCGGCGTGACCATATTTGGTCTTATCTTCACGCCGGTGTTCTACGTGGTGTCGCGCTGGGTCGCGGTCCGCGCCGGCCGGCAGCATCCGCAACCCGCGGGCAAACCGATCGAGTGAGCGCGATGAAATTCGGCTTCGGACAGGCGCTGACCCGTAAGGAAGACGATGCGCTGCTGCGCGGGGCCGGACGCTACGTCGCCGATGTCGCGCCCGACGCGACTTTGCACGCCGTCGTGCTGCGCTCGCCGCATGCGCATGCGCGGTTCGGCATTTCCGATCTGGCGCGTGTGCGCGCCATGAAGGGCGTGCGGCTGGTGCTCACCGCCGCCGATATTACCGGGCTTGGTCCGCTGCCGACCCCCGGCGTCTTGCCGGACGTCGCGATCAAGGTGCCGCATTATCCGATCCTGGCCAAGGATGTGGTCAAGCATGTCGGCGATGCCATCGCCTTTGTCGTCGCCGACACGCTCAACGCCGCCAAGGATGGCGCCGAGGCGATCACGGTCGATTGGCAGCCGTTGCCGCACGTGATCGGTGCGCTGGCGGCGCTTAAATTCGGCGCGGCTCCGGTCTGGGCCGATCAGCCGGGCAATCTGGCGTTCGAAACGTCGATGGGCGACGCCGCCGCAACCAAGCAGGCCTTCGCGCAGGCCGCGCGCACGGTGTCGCTCACCATCGTCAATCAGCGCCTCGTCACCAACTACATGGATACCCGCGGCGTCATCGCGGAATATGACGGCGACCGCTACACGCTGACGCTGGGCAGCCAGGGCAGCCACATCATCCGCGACATTATCGGCGGCGCGGTGATGAAACTGCCGCCGGAAAAGATGCGCGTGATCACGCCGGACGTCGGCGGCGGCTTCGGCACCAAATTGTTTCCCTATCGCGAATACGCGCTGGCCGCAGTGGCGGCGGAGCGCCTGCGCAAGCCAGTGAAGTGGGTTGCCGACCGCAGCGAACATTTTCTGGGCGACAGCCACGGCCGCGACAACATCTCGACGGCAAAACTCGCGCTCGACGACAAGGGGCGCTTCCTCGCGCTCGATCTCGATATCATCGCCGACATGGGCGCCTATCTGTCGTGCTACGCGCCGTACATTCCCTGGCTCGGCCTCGGCATGGCGACCGGTGCCTACGACATTCCGGTGGCGCACGCGCGGTTGCGCGCGACCTTCACCAACACCGTTCCGGTTGACGCCTACCGCGGCGCCGGCCGGCCGGAAGCCTCCTATCTGATCGAGCGCGCGGTCGATGCCGCGGCGCTCGAGATCGGCATGGCGCCCGACGCGCTGCGCCGCAGGAATCTCATCAAGCCGAAGGCGCTGCCGTATAAAACCCCGACCGGCAAAATCTACGATTCCGGCGATTTCGCAGGCTGCATGGTGCACGCGCAGGAGATCGTCGATTGGGCTGGTTTCCCCAAACGCGCCACGGCGGCCAAGCGCGCCGGCAAACTGCGCGGCATCGGCATGGCGACCTATATCGAAGCCTGCGGCAATAATGGGCCGGAAACCGCGACCATCAATCTCGACAAAGACGGCGGCGTCACCGTGCTGATCGGCTCGCAATCGACCGGGCAGGGCCACGCCACGTCTTACGCGCAGCTTGTCGCCGATCACCTCGACCTGCCGCCCGAACTGGTGCGCGTGGTGCAGGGCGATACCGACCGCATCGCCACCGGCGCCGGCACCGGCGGCTCGAGTTCGATCCCGATCGGCGGCGTCTCGGTCGACCGCGCCAGCAAGACGCTGGCCGGCCAGCTCAAGGAGATCGCCGCCGATGCTCTGGAAGCCGCAGTTGGCGATCTGGAAATCGCCAACGGCGCCGTGCGTATTGCCGGCACCGACCGCGCGATTTCCTTTGCCGACATCGCCGCGCATCCCAAGGCGAGCCCGGACAAGCTTAAGGCGGCGAACGAGTTTTCCAATGAGCCGCCGACTTATCCGAATGGCACCCACATCGCCGAGGTCGAGATCGATCCCGACACCGGCATCACCACGATCATGAAATACGTGATCGTCGATGACTTCGGCGCTACGCTCAATCCGCTGATGCTGGCTGGCCAGGTCCATGGCGGCGCGATGCAGGGCATCGGCCAGGCGCTGATGGAAGACACGGTCTACGACGTTCAGTCGGGGCAACTGCTCAGCGCCAGCTTCATGGACTACGCCATGCCGCGCGCACTCGACGCGCCGGACTTCGTGTTCGAAACGCGCAACACGCCGTGCAAGACCAACCCGCTCGGCGTCAAAGGCGCGGGCGAGGCCGGCGCCATCGGTTCATGTCCGGCGGTCATGAATGCGGTCGTCGACGCCCTGTGGCGCGCCTACGGCATCCGCCATATCGACATGCCGGCGACGCCGCAGAAGGTCTGGCAAGCCATTGAAAAAGCACGAAAATCGTCGTCTGCTTGATCTGCCGGCGCCGATCGCGGCGTCCTGATCCCGGCTGCGGCGTCGGATCTCAATTGGTGCAGTGGAATAAACCGGCCAGCATGGGGTTTGCCGAAGACTGACTTAATCCAGGTCTCGGAGGGCTTCATGAAATTAGCTACGGTGTTTGCGGCAGCGGCCTTCGCCGTGCTCGCCCTAGGCGCGACGGCGGTCGTTGCGCAGCAAGACCCGATCGCCGCCCGCAAGGCACTGATGAAGGGCAACAACGACAACGCGCGCAACGTGACCGGGATGATCCGCGGCAACGCGGCCTTCGACGCCGCCATCGTCAACGCGGCTTTCGATCAATGGGCCGAGACGGCGAAAAAATTGCCCGGCCTGTTTCCCGACAGTTCCAAGACCGGCGGCGAGACCCGCGCGATGCCGAAGATCTGGGACAACAAGAAAGACTTCGATGACAAAGCCACGGCCTTCGGCAAAGCCGCGGCGGACAATCGCGCCAAGGCAGTAGAATCGCTCGACGGCCTCAAGGCCGCGATCGCGGTCGTCGGCAAGACTTGCGACAACTGTCACGAAGATTACCGCGCGCCGCGGCAATAATACGAGCACGGATTTCGTGCATGACGCCGGCGCGTGCCAGTCGCGCCGGTGTTTTGTTTGCGCTATGAGGTGCGGCGGGGAATGCGCATGATGAAGAAGCTGATCGTGCTGGCGACGGTTTGCGCTGTGCTTGGACTTGCGGCGTTCTGGTTCCTCACCATTCCGCAGACCGTGCCAGCAAGCGCGCTCGGCGCCCATGTGCCCGACCTCGCCAATGGCAAGACCATGTTTCAGATCGGCGGCTGCGCCTCCTGTCACGCGGTGCCGAAGCAAGAAGACCGGACCAGGCTCGGCGGTGGCCTGGCGCTAAATTCGCCCTTCGGTACTTTCTATGTGCCGAACATCTCGTCCGATCGACAAGACGGCATCGGCGGCTGGAGCGAAGCGCAATTCGTCACCGCTCTCAACAAGGGCACGTCGCCGTCCGGCGAGCATTACTATCCGGCGTTTCCCTACGCATCCTATCAGCGCGTCACGTTCGACGACCTGCGCGATCTGTTCGCTTATCTCAAGACGCTGCCGCCGATCGCCGGCAGCGTGCGGGATCACGATCTGCCGTTTCCGTTCAACATCCGGCGGTTGCTCGGCGGCTGGAAGCTCTTGTTTCTCGACGGCGCGCCGTTCAAGCCGGAGCTGGGGCAGACGGCGCAATGGAATCGCGGCGCCTATCTGGTCAACGGTGCCGGCCACTGTGCCGAGTGTCATTCGCCACGCAATGCGCTCGGCGGAATTGAGCGCGGACTGCGCTTTACCGGCGGGCCGGCGCCGGACGGGCAGGGCGGCGTGCCCAACATCACCCAGTTCAAACTCAAGAACTGGTCGGTGGCCGACATCGCCGAAACGCTCGAGACCGGCATGACGCCGGACGCCGACCGTGTCGGCGGCAACATGGTCGACGTGGTGCGCAACACCTCACAACTTACGCAAGCCGACCGCGAGGCCATGGCGGTCTACGTCAAGTCGCTGCCGGCGGTCGAAGGCCACGCGCCGAAGAAAAAACAGTAGTTCCGCTTTCATTCCACCGGCTATCGCGGCTATGTAGAGGCTGCCGCCGGGAATTGTTGGAATGAATCTGTTCAAGGCCATCGGCTTCAAGCTGATCTCAGCGCTATTGTTTGCCGCTTTGTCCGCCTTGGTTCGCCAGTTGAGCGAGGTGACGCCGGTCGGCCAACTGGTGTTCTTCCGCAGCGCCTGCGCGATTCCTCCGGTCTTGTTGATCTATGCGCTTCGCGGCGAACTGATGGAGGCGGTGCGCACCAACCGGGTGTTCGGCCAGCTTGGCCGCGGCGCGCTCAGCGTTGGCGGCATGTTTACCAATTTCTCGGCATTGCAGCGGCTGCCTTTGGCCGACGCCACCGCGATTTCCTTCGCCTCGCCGCTGATCACGGTGGCGCTGGCGGCGATCATCCTGAAGGAGCGCGTGCGGTTCTACCGCTGGACCGCGGTGCTGGTCGGCTTTGCCGGCGTCATCGTGATGCTGATCCCGCATCTCGACCTCAGCCACTACGTCACCTCCGGTGCGATGGCCGTGGCGACCGTTGGCTCGATATTCGCGCTGATTTCGGCGTTCTGCAACGCTGGCACCGTGATCCAGACGCGGCGGCTGACGCAAAGCGAAACCACATCGTCGATCGTGTTTTATTTCTCGCTGGTGACCGCGCTGGCCGGTCTGGTGACGCTGCCATTCGCCTGGCACACGCCGACCGGCTCCGAATTGTTGATGCTGGTCGCGACGGGCGTCTTCGGCGGCATCGCCCACATTTTCCTCACCGAAAGCTACCGCTATGCCGCCGCCTCGGTGGTGGCGCCGTTCGATTACACCTCGATGCTATGGGCGCTGCTGCTCGGCTACTGGCTGTTCGGCGAGTTGCCCAGCGGCCTCGTCTATGTTGGGGCGAGCATCGTCGCCGGCGCCGGGCTATTCGTGATCTGGCGCGAACGGCAAATCGGCATCCAGCGTCGGCGCGAGGCGGAAGGCCCGCGAAGGCCGGAAATCTAAGCTTTGAGCGCACTATGCCGCACCTGATGTTTTGATCCTTATCAAAACGTTGCGCTACCGGTCGGCAGTATGGTGATTAAATTCACATGGAGGATTCAATGAGAAAAACGCTCTTGGCTCTGAGTGCGGCGACGGTTATTGCGGCCGGCACAATCGCATCCCCAACGCCGAGTCACGCTAACGGTGCAGTGGTCGCCGCCGTCGTCGTCGGCGCTGTCTTGGCCACAGTCCTTGTGGTTCATGCCGTTGCTCACCCTGCTTTTGCCGATGGCGACCATCGCCGGCACCATAGGTGGCACCACCGCCGGCATCACCGGCATCACTTCCACTAAGGCGTAGCCGAAGTTTCAAGTCCGGCAATACTGAGAGGCCGCCGCTCGTTGGCGGCCTCTTTCGTCTTTTAGAAATGCAGGCGTGATGTCGGTTGTCGGCCCAATACGGACCGCCTTACGTCTGAAACGCCTTGAAGGTGATGATCGTCCGGGTGTCCTTGATGCCGGCGATGCAGTGCACCTTCTCGTTGACGAAATGGCCGATGTCGGTGCCGGCCTCGACGTAGAATTTCACCAGCAGGTCGAAATCGCCGGCGGTCGAATAAATCTCGGAGGCGATTTCGGCTTCGGCGAGCTCGTTGGCGACCTGATAGGCCTTGCTGAGCTCGCACTTGATCTGAACAAAAAACGGGGTCATCGCTTGCGCTCCGGTTGCAGGCAATCCAGCAAAAAGACCGCTGACATGCAAGCCGCAAAAGTCCGTGGCGGGCTTGCCTTGGAAAGCGACGCGGATTAGGTATTTCCGAGCAATCTCGTGGGGTGTCCGGCCGTCGCCGGACTGAGAGGCCGTCCGGGCTAACCCAACGAACCTGATCCGGGTCATGCCGGCGGAGGGAGAAGAGATGCACAACTCCGACGCTGCCGTGCGCGACGCCTCGTCGCCGGTGAATGCGGCGCACATCGCGGCCGCGGTGCTTGAGCGCCTGCGCATGCGCGCGCCGCGCGTTCACTGCGTCACCAACGCCGTGGCGCAGAATTTCACCGCCAATGTGCTGCTGGCCGCGGGCGCGGTGCCGTCGATGACGCTATCGGGCGAGGAGATCGGCGCTTTCGTCGCGCGCAGCGACGCGCTTTTGGTCAATCTCGGCACCTTCGACCGCGAGCGGCGCGAGGCGACCGGGATCGCGGTCGATACCGCCGCGCGCAACGGCCTGCCTTGGGTGCTCGATCCGGTGTTTGTCGATCGCAGCGCCCAGCGCGCGAATTATGCCCGCGATCTGATCTTCCTCGCGCCGAAAGTCGTGCGGCTCAATCACGCCGAATTTGCCACGCTGGCGGCGTGCGAACCGACGCGTACCGCGGCCGGCGCCTATGCCCGCGACTGCAAAATCATTGTCGGACTGTCGGGCGAGACCGATCTCGTCGCCGACGGCGAACGCGTTGCGCTGATCGACAACGGCCATCCGCTGATGGCCAAGGTGACGGCGATGGGCTGCGCCGCGTCGGCGCTGATCGGGGCCTGTCTCGGCGTCGAGCCGGATGCCTGGCGCGCGACCGTCGCGGGGCTCGTCATGATTGGCGTTGCCGGCGAACTTGCGGCGGCGAAGGCGCAAGGCCCCGGCAGTTTCGCCGTTGGCATTCTCGATGAGCTCCATAATCTCGATGGGCAAAGGCTCATCGCGCACGCTCACGTCAAATTTTATCGAACGGAAGTTGAAAAGGCTATTTCATGAACGTCGATCTTCGTCTCTATGCCGTCATCGATCCCGCCGTCGCCGGCGGCCGTTCGCTCGGCGATCTGGCGACCCGCATTGCCGGCAGCGTGACGCTGGTGCAACTGCGCGACAAGCACGGCTCGACGCGGACCATGGTCGAGGAAGCGCGCGAGCTGACGGCGGTGCTGGCGCCTCTGAATATTCCGTTGCTGATCAACGACCGCGTCGATGTCGCGCTCGCGGTGGAAGCGGACGGCGTGCATATCGGCCAGGACGACATGTCGCCCGCGGACGCGCGGCTGCTGCTCGGCCGCACCGCGATCATCGGTCTGAGCATCAAGACGGTGGCGCAGGCCAAGGCCGCGCCGCTCGACATGCTCGATTATGTGGCGATCGGCGGCGTCTACGGCACGGCCTCCAAGGACGACGCCCAGACGCCGATCGGGTTGTCCGGGTTGGGGGCGCTGGTGCAGGCGATTCGCGCGCGCGATCCGAAATTTCCGATCTGCGCCATTGCCGGCATCAATCAGAGCAACGCCGGCGACGTGATCGCGCAAGGCGCCGATGGTGTCGCGGTGATTTCGGCGCTGTCGCTGGCGGCCGATCCGACGCTTGCCGCGCGCGACCTGCTGAGCGGCGTGGACGCCGCGCTGGTAAGGCGAGGCAAATCTTGAGCAAAAAATCATGACACCGATTGCCGTCACCATTGCCGGTTCTGATTCGAGCGGCGGCGCCGGCATTCAGGCGGACCTCAAGACTTTCGCCGCGCTCGGCGTCTATGGCGCGTCGGTGATCGCAGCGCTGACCGCGCAGAACACCAAGGGCGTGACGGCCATTCACGATGTGCCGGCGGACTTCATCGCGGCGCAGATCGACGCGGTATTTTCCGACCTCGATGTCGCCGCGGTCAAGATCGGCATGCTGTCCCGGGCCGTGGCGATCAGGACGGTGGCCGCCGCACTCGAAGGCCACAAGGCGCGCAACATCGTGCTCGACCCGGTGATGGTCGCGACCTCGGGCGACAGGCTGCTGGCAGAAGATGCGATCGTCGCCTTGCGCAACGAACTCATCCCGAAGGCACTGGTGCTGACGCCCAATCTACCCGAAGCCGCCGCGCTGCTAGGCGCCTCGGTCGCACGCAACGAGCGCGAAATGGAAGTGCAGGCGCGTGAACTGCTGGCGCTCGGCGCGCGCAATGTCCTGATCAAGGGCGGCCACGGCGACGGCGTCGAGAGCGTCGATCTGCTGATCGGTGAGGGCGACGTGATCCGGCTTTCGGCGAGACGGATTGCCACCAGGAATACGCATGGCACCGGCTGCACGCTGTCATCGGCGATTGCCGCCGGTCTCGCCAAAGGGCTCGATCTCGCGGCCGCGGCGCATGACGCCAAGGCCTATGTCACGACTGCCATCGCCGCGACCGATCAATTGACGGTTGGGCACGGCAGCGGACCACTGCATCATTTTTTTGCGCAATGGAGCGACGAATGACGACACGCCGCAATTTCACGCTGGCCGCCGGCGCCGCTGCTGCCGGTATCATCGCTGCGCCGAACGTGGCGCGGGCACAAACCGTGAAGTGGCGCATGGTGACATCATGGCCGAAGCGGCTGCCGGGGCCGGGCATGTCGGCGGAGCGGGTGGCGGAGCGCATTCGCACGCTGTCCGGCGGTCGGCTCGATATTTCCGTGTCGGCGGCCGGCGAAGTGGTGCCGGCCTTTGAAGTCCTGGGCGCGGTCGGCAATGGCGTTGCCGAGATCGGCCACACCGCGTCGTTCTACTGGCAGGGCAAGATGCCGGCGGCGGCGTTCTATACCACGGTGCCGTTTGGATTGACGCCGGCCGAGCACGTCGCCTGGATCGAGGCCGGCGGCGGGCAGGCACTGTGGGACGAACTCTATGCGCCTTTTGGTGTTAAACCATTTATGGGTGGCAATACCGGCGTCTGCATGGGCGGCTGGTTTCGCCGCGAGGTCGCGAGCCTCGGCGATCTGCGCGGGCTCAAGCTGCGCTCGCTCGGCCTCGGCGGCGAGGTCTATCGCCGCCTCGGCGCCACGCCGCAGACCACGCCGCCGGCGGAAATCCTCACCAGTCTGCAATCCGGCGTGATCGACGGCGCCGAATTCGTCGGGCCGGGCACCGACATCGCGCTCGGCTTCTATCGCGTCGCGCCGTTCTATTATTATCCGGGCTTCAACAAGCCGAACGGCACCGGCGAGTGCATCGTCTCGCTGCAGGCGTGGGACGCGCTGCCCTCCGACCTTAAGGCCATCGTCGCGCATGCCTGCGCGACGGAAGCGAATTACGCGCTGGCCGAGATGGAGCAACTCAACGGCCGCGCACTGGCCGCGCTGATCAAGGATCACGGCGTCAAGCTCGCGGCGTTTCCGGACGATCTGGTCGCCGCCGCGCGCAAGCAGGCGGTCGATGTGCTCGGCGAACTTGCGCAGCGCAACGCGATCTCCGGCAAAGTGCACGATTCCTACACGGCGTTCCGCGAGCGCAACGCGCCGTGGTCGCGGGTGTCGATCGAAGCGGTCTTGCGCGCGCGCGGCTGACGCGTTTCGCCGGAGCCCGGGAAAGCCGCGTCATTTCGCCGCTTTTTATGGTTTACCGGCCATTAACCAAACCTGTGCTGTTTGATGCGGGTGTACGCGCTCGGTCGTGTGCGCGGACTGAACCGTTTGCGCGGGCATTCGCTCGCTTGTCACTCTCACTTGTTTAGTAAAGGGCCGCTAAAAATGATGACCAAGACCATCCGCGCCGGCATCGCCGTCGCCGCATTGCTGATCGCGCCGATCGCCGCGCAATCCGCCGATCTGAATCGTGGCACCTATAAGTCGCCGGCCTATACGGCGCCGGCTTACGCGAATTGGACCGGCTTCTATGTCGGTATCAACGGCGGTTACGGCTTCGGCAAATCGAATTGGTCGGCCGGCGCCGTCACGACCGGCGACTTCAATGTTACCGGCGCCATGGCGGGCGGTACCGCGGGCTATAATTTCCAGACCGGCACCTGGGTCTGGGGTATCGAAGGCGATCTGGATTGGAGCGGCATGAAGGGCAGCTCCTCCACCAACTGCCCGGCGACATGCGAAACCAAACACGACTGGTTCGGTACCGCGCGTGGCCGTCTCGGTTATGCGGGCTGGGGCAACTGGCTGCCGTATCTGACCGGCGGCGCGGCCTTCGGCGACATCAAGGGTACGTCCGGCGCCGCGTCGGTCACCAAGAGCAAGATCGGCTACGCACTGGGCGCTGGCGTCGAATACGCCTTCCTTGGCGCCTGGTCGGCCAAGGTCGAATATCTCTATGCCGATCTCGGCAAGGCGACGTGCCCGGCCGGCACCTGCGGCGTCGACAACGACATCAAGTTCAAGACCAACCTGGTCCGGCTTGGCGTCAACTACCGCTTCTGATCGACGGCCTTCACTCGCGAATTCTAAAGCCCCGGGCTCATCGCCCGGGGTTTTTATGTTTTATATATCAAGCTGCATTGCGCAACCTGAATTAACCGGGCGCTGACCATACTCCGGTACGTTGCAATTCGGGTCGGCGGAAATTTCGGTCACTGTCGTCCGCACCCCTTCGTCACTTCAGCGTGCGCCCGCATCGGGCGAGCGGCGGCAGCCGTTCGCAATCGAGGGACTGCGTCTTGAGTGGCGACGATCAGGACATGGCCGATTTGGTTGGGGGATACCCATGATTTCGAAATTCTTCGGCGCCGGCATTGTTGCTGCCGCCATCCTCGCGTCGCCGATCGCGGTTCGCGCGGCCGATCTGCCATCGCCGACCTACAAGGCGCCGGCCTATACGTCGCCGTCCTACGCAAATTGGAGTGGCTTCTATGTCGGTCTGAACGGAGCCTACGGCTTCGGAAAGTCGAACTGGAGTGCGGGCGCCGTTACCACCGGCGACTTCAACGTCACCGGCGGGATGGCCGGCGGCACCCTCGGCTATAACTTCCAGACCGGAAGCTGGGTCTGGGGCCTCGAAGGCGATCTGGATTGGAGCGGCATGAAGGGCAGCACCACCACCAACTGCCCGGCGTCCTGCGAAACCAAGAATGACTGGTTCGGCACCGCGCGCGGCCGCATCGGTTATGCCGGCTGGAGCAACTGGCTGCCCTACCTGACCGGCGGCGCGGCCTTCGGCAACATCAAGGGCACGTCAGGCACCGCTTCGGTGACCAAGACCAATATCGGTTACGCGCTGGGTGCCGGCGTTGAATACGCCTTTCTCGGCGCCTGGTCGGCCAAAGTTGAATATCTCTACGCCGATATCGGCAAGGCGACCTGCCCGGCAGGCACCTGCGCCGTCGCCAACGACATCAAGTTCAAGACCAACCTGGTGCGGGTCGGCCTCAACTACCGCTTCTGATCGACACGACCTACTGAGCGGACTCCAAACAACTTAGCCCCGGGCACTGCGCCCGGGGCTCTTTTATTTAGCGGCGTGCTTAGTACTTGCCCGCCACGATCTTCTGTTTCTGCTCGCCGAGCTTGTCGATGCCGAGCGTGACGACGTCGCCGGCCTTGAGGAACTGCGGCGTGGGCTTCATACCAAGCCCGACGCCCGGCGGCGTGCCGGTGATGATGATGTCGCCCGGCTCCATGACGAAGAACTGCGAGCAGTACCAGACCAGGTGTTCGCAGCCGAAGATCATGGTCTTGGTGTTGCCGCGCTGACGCTTCTCGCCGTTGACGTCGAGCCACATGTCGAGATTCTGTGGATCCTTGATTTCGTCCTTGGTGACGAACCACGGGCCGATCGGGCCAAAGGTCTCGCAGCCTTTGCCTTTGTTCCACTGACCGCCGGAACGCTCGATCTGGAAATTGCGCTCGGACACGTCGTTCGACAGGAAATAGCCGGCGATGGCCGCCTTGGTGTTTTCCTTGGTGAGATACCGCGCGCGCTTGCCGATGACGATGCCGATCTCGATTTCCCAGTCGAGCTTGAGCGAATCCTTCGGGATGATGGTGTCGTCGTTGGGGCCGACGATGCAGCTCGGCGCCTTGTTGAAGATGATCGGCTCTTTCGGCACCGGCATGCCGGCCTCGGCGGCGTGGTCCGAGTAGTTCAGGCCGATGGCGATGAAGTTGCGCACATTGCCGACGCAGGGGCCTAGCCGCGGCTTGCCGGGGACCGGCTTCATTCTCTTCAAATTGGCCTTCTTGATCTTGGCGAGGCCGCCGGAGGCCAGCATGGCGCCGTCAATGTCCTTCACGATGCGCGACAGATCGCGGATTTTGCCGTCTTCACCGATGATGCCGGGTTTTTCGCGGCCGGCTGCGCCATAGCGGACGAGCTTCATGAGACTTTTCCTTGAACGTTTGTTTTTGAGTACGTGTGGGATGGCAGTTCGGGGGGATCATGCGACGGGGAGGGGGCGGGGGGCAAGGGTGGGGCAGACATGTGTGGGGCAGACATGTGTGGAGCAGACATGCGTCATCGCCCGTATTCTTTAGCGGCCCCGGGCAGGCCGTCGCTTGAAATCAGGCGCGCTCCCTTAAGAGAACGAGGGCGCGCGGAACGCCGGGTCCTCAACGGACCCACGGACCTCGACGCCTCGCGACATCGAGGCTTGTCGAAATCCGTATAACCGCAAGTCCGCCAAGTCTCCGGCGTCCCGCGCGCGATGTTTATAGGTTTGCTCCGCATCGCCCCCGGTGGAATGACCTTTCAGACGCCTTTTGATTCAGTAAGACGTCTATCCACCGCTATGGGCCCAGACGGCGCGGGGGCAAATCTGATGATTGCCCGGTCGCCGCCATCAGCGGACCCGTGGCGTGCGGCATGCACGCCGGGACGAAGCGGCTTGAACCGCCGGTCGGGTGTTTGCGTCGTATCTCCAACGCCCCGTCCGGCCACCGCTCCCCGTCCCGCGTCTGACGACGCTGATCAAACGCCCCTCGTAGACGGGACGGGATAGAAGGACTATAAGCATAGGCCGATAGTCCTGTCAACGGCCAGAGGCGGGTCGCTTGAAACAGGAACACATTCAGGGGGCAGGGGATTGAGTGAATCGCTGCGGCCTGCGCGTGGTTAGCGGGGGCGCTTGGAAGGCTTGGCGTTCATTTCGCGTAACCTTGGGACCGCAGCCAAGCTATTTTGCGGCTTCCATTCATCCAATCGTCAATGTCGGCCTTGCTCGTAAGACCCGCGATATAGCGAATTTCCGCCCCCGGGCAGTGAGCCTCGATTTGCCAGTCGCCTTCGGCGATTCGCTTGGGATGGAAGATGATACGAGGGCTTTTGCTCATCGGGGCAATATGCCCTTGATTCCCCAAGGCCGCTAGGTCGGGGCAGGCGGCCTCTTATCAAGCTGACCTACGACCCAACGGCCGGCCGGCTTAAAATCCGTTGCGGCCGAAGCGGAATGACGGCTCAGGCTTAACTCACTGTTTATGATATAATTTTTTGAATTGGTAAGGGGCGCCGCCTATATCGGGGCAGTGCGCGGCAGAAGCTCGCGCCGCTTCCTTGACCATCCAGAAGGATATCCACTCGAGCCCCCGGCGGGCGACGGGAGATATCGCAATGCGCTGCCAGCTTGCGCGCTTTTTCAAAGACGAATCCGGCGCGACCGCCATCGAGTATGGCTTGGTCGCGGCCGGCATTTCCCTTGCCATCATTTCCGTCATCAACGGCCTCGGCACCGGACTAAACGGGAAATTCAAATCCATTTCGACGCAGCTCAAGTAGCGCGCCGATAGCAATTGCCGGGATTATTGTCTGAGCCCCGGCAAGACGAAAAAGCCCCGGCGCAATTGTGCCGGGGCTTTTTTTTTAATCAGCCCGGTCAATCGCGCGGTTGCTTTGGTGCGGCGGCGTCCGAATCCGTCGCGGTCTTTTCCGCCGCCTTTGCGCTCTTGTCCTCCGACGCGCCGCAGGCCGGCATCGGCGTACCGGGCATCAGCGTCTGCCAAAGCTTCTTGAAATCGGCGTCGGGTTTGCAGGAGCGCGTGGCCATGACCGAAATATGGCGCGTCGGCGAACGCCGCGCCAGAGGCTTCACACCACGTGCGCCGGCGCCAGCGGGCAGGGGCCGGCATCGGCGAGTTCGATCTGGAATGTCGGGTGTCTGATTTTGAAGCGGTGCTCCAACTCGTCCGACACGCGCGCGATGAAGGCGTCGCCGGGATGGCCTTGCGGCATCACAAGATGACACGTCAGCGCATTCTCGGTGGTGCTCATCGCCCAGATGTGCAGATCGTGGATGCTGGCGACGCCGGGCAAGGTTTCGAGATAGCCGCAAACGTCGGACGGTTCGATCGCCGGCGGCACGGCGTTCATCGTCAGTTGCAGCGACTCGCGCAGCAGCGCCCACGAGCCACAGACGATGACGGCCGAGACCACCAGGCTCATCAGCGGATCGACCCAGTTCCAGCCGAACAGAAGAATGATGGCGCCGGCCAGCACCACGGCGGCGCTGACCGCGGCGTCGGCAACCAGATGCAGGAACGCACCGCGCACATTGAGATCGCCCTTGCGCCCGGCCATCAGGAACCAGGCCGACACGCCGTTGATGGCGATGCCCAGCGCTGCGACCACCATGACGGTGAATCCTGCGACCTCGCCGGGATCGGCGAAGCGCCGGATGGCTTCCCAGGCAATGGCGCCGGTGGTCACCAGCATCATCACCGCGTTGATCAGCGCCGAGAGAATGGACGCCGAACGCAGGCCGTAGGTGAAGCGTTCGGTCGGCAGCCTTCGTCCCAGAACATGCGCGCCCCAGGCCAGCAGCAAAGCCAGCGCATCGCCGAAATTGTGGCCGGCATCGGCCAACAAGGCGATGGAATGCGCCGACAGGCCGTAGATCACCTGCACCACGACCAGCGCTAAATTCAGCAGCGTTGCCACGGCAAAGGCACCGCCGAAATCCGCCGGGATATGGACGTGGCCATATCCGTGGTCGTCGTCGTGCGCGTGGTCATGGTTGTGCGCAGCATCGTGATGCGCGTGATCGTGGTCGGCGTGATCGTGGTGGTCGTGTGCCATGACGCGTTATATGGCCGGAACGGGTCCGTTACACAATTACCTGTACTCCACCACTACCTGTACTCCACCACCGCTTAAAACCATGCCGCAAAATATCGCGTACTAATCCACAGCGGCCGTATCAATCGCACGCTGGAACGCGCATGGTAATTGCACAATCTTCATTCAGCAAAGTTCCAGTATCCCATGACGATTCCCTTCACCCAGCATTTCGACGCCCGGCTGCCCGCGGTGGCGCGCCCGGTGCGCATCACGTCGTTCTACGACGCGCAGGTATTCACACGGCGCTGGGTGATCCGCGACAAGGATCCGACCTTGAAGGTGCTGCTGCGCAAGCTTGAAAAAGCCAATAGCGCGGTGCTGATTGAAGAGGCGATGGGCACTTTCAAGCAGGAACTGTCGTCGCGGGCGCTGTTGCCGGTCGAGACGGCGTAGACTAGCGCGTTCCGCGCCGCCGCACGGCCAGCATGATGACCGTGTAAAGCAGCAGCGCTGCGCCGATCACCGGCATCCAGATCTGGCCGGTCATGCCGAAAAACTGCCAGTCGTGGGTGAGCCATTCGAGCATGGCGGGTATCCGGTGTTGACGTGCACATATTAGATTGCGCCTTGAGTCTAACCCCGGCCGTTCCCCGCGCTTCCGTAAATTGCGAATAAAATACGCGAGAGCCGCGGGACCGCGATGGTTAGCGATTGCTAACGGCATCATTCGTCTTTTGGCGATCAGTTTCACGGTCGGATAAACCGTTGCGGCTACAATTTCCCCGTTGCTCGTTCATGACCACGGCCGGCTGACCGCAGCGCCTTAAGCCCGCTGCCACCGATGGAGGGACAGATGAATCGCAGCGATGAGATGGAAGCTCCGGTTTTGGCGGCCGCCGAGCCGGTCGAGCGGCGCAAGATGTCGCGCCATCGCACCCTGAAGGCCGGCAGCATCGTGTTCAATCGCGCCGCCGCCATCGACTGCCGGGTGCGCAATCTGTCTGAGGCGGGGGCCTTGCTCGAGGTCACCAGCCAGGTGGGCATTCCCGACGAATTCGTGCTGGTGATCGAGTCGGATCACCTGCGGCAGGCCTGCCGGGTGATATGGCGCACTGCAACACGGCTGGGCGTGGCTTTCGTCGGCTAGGGCCGGCATCACGCCCGAAATACATCCAAGGCTTTGAATTTACCGGCGCTTTCGCTTCCAACCGGAGCTACGGCGCCCAGTCGCAGGCCTGTGGCGGGGCGGCCACACCGGCGGAAATTGTGCCGGAATCGCAACTAGAGTGTGATTCCAGGGGCGCGAATGATTGCCCGCTGCCTAGAGACTCGTCACGATACCGAGGAAGCCAGCGCCGATCTGCATAAAGGTGCGGCAAGTAGGGGGTCGGTCATATGTCTTTTCGTAACCTGAAGTCCGTTTTGTTGGCGTGCAGCGGCGCCGCTGTGTTGCTGGCTGCGACCACCGCCGCAAATGCCGGCGGTTTTGCGTTGCGCGAACAGAGCGCCGCTGGACAGGGATCGTCATTCGCCGGCACCGCCGCGGGCGGTGCGCTGTCGTCGATGTACTGGAATCCGGCGACTATGACGCAGTTCGCGGGCAAGGCCTTCGAAGTGGACGGCACCGCGATCATCCCGAATGCGTCGCAGACCTATAGCACCAGTTCCTTGAACACCTCGCTCGGCGGCTTGATCCCGTCCTTCGCTCAAGGGGTGAGCAATTCCGGTCAGGCCGCGGCGGTGCCGGCGACCTATTCGAGCTGGCAGCTCACCGACAAGCTGTGGCTCGGCATGTCGGTCAATTCACCCTTCGGTCTGGCGGTTGCTTTCCCGACCCAGTGGGCCGGCGCCGGCTACGGCCAGAACTCGAGCGTCAGGACCCTCAACGCTTCGCCATCGATCGCCTACAAGTTCAGCGACATGATCAGCGTCGCCGCCGGTGTGCAGGTCCAGTACATGTCGGTCACTTACAACTTGCTGACTGGCGCGTTCCCGACCAACAACGGCGTCCTTGGCGGCAGCGGCTACGGCTACGGCTTCACCCTCGGCACCACCATCACGCCGACGCCGACCACCACCATCGGCATCGGCTATCGCTCGGCGATCAATCAGAAGATCGACGGCACCCTGGCATTCTCGTCCACGATCGCGGGATCGACGCCGGGCGGCATCAACACCACGCTTAATCTGCCGGATCAGTTGAGCGTCGGCCTGCGTCAGCGCATCGGCGATCAATTCACGCTGCTCGCCGGCTTCGAGTGGTCCGGCTGGGGCCGCATCGGAACCGCGATCGTCAATACGTCGGCCGGCACGCCGGCAATGGCCAGCGCCACCGCGGCCATCACGCTGCCGTTCCAGTACAGCAACGGCTCCTTCTATTCGCTCGGCGGCGAATATGCCTGGGATCCGAGAACCACGCTGCGCGCCGGTATCGCCTACGAAAAGAGCCCGATCACCGACGGCGTGCGTACGCCGCGCCTGCCCGACAACGACCGTATGTGGTACTCGATCGGCGCGACCTACAAGTCGCCCGACATCCGCGGGCTGAGCTTCGATGTCGGCTACTCTTACATCGACGTGAAGAACACGCCGATCAACATCAGCGCCACCTCGGGCAATCCGTGGTTCAACAGCACCGGCACCTATATCGGCTCGGTGTCGTCGAACATCCACATCATCTCGCTCGCGCTGCGCTATCAGTGGGACAACGTAACGCCGGTGACGCGGACGGCGCTGATTACCAAATAAGCGCAAGCAAACGCGCCAACGAAAAGGCCGGCGGAAACGCCGGCCTTTTTGATTCGCCACACATCGCTCATTCCCGCCCCCGCCTGCGCGGGGGCAGGCTCCAGCGGGAATCCAGCAAGCAAAGGACTGGGTCCCCGCTTTCGCGGGGACGAACGGATTTGGAATCTAAAACGCGCCGGTAAAGCTGCCGCCGTCGATCAGCAGATTCTGCCCGGTGATGTAGCCGGCCTGCGCCGAGCACAAAAACGCGCAGGCGGCGCCGAATTCTGCGGGGTCACCAAAACGCCGCGCCGGGATCGTGGCGATGCGGTCGGCGGCGACCTGCGCGATGCTCTTGCCTTTGGCTTCGGCGTGCTTGCTGAGCGTGCCGCGCAGCCGGTCGGTGTCGAAGGCGCCCGGCAAGATCGAATTGATGGTGACGTTCTTGTCGGCGACGGTGCGGGCGACGCCGGCGACGAAGGCGGTGAGACCGGCGCGCGCGCCCGACGACAGATCAAGGCCTGCGATCGGCGCCTTCACCGAACCGGAGGTGATGTTGATAATGCGGCCGAAATGGCGCGACAGCATCGGCTCGATGGCCTTCTGGATCAACTCGATCGCCACGATCATGTTGGCGGTGACGCCGTCGAGCATCTGCTGGCGCGTCAGTTCGCGGAAATCGCGCAGCGGCGGGCCGGCATTATTGTTGACCAGGATGTCGGGCTGCGGGCAGGCGGCAAACAGCGCCTTCTGACCCTCGGGCGTGGCGACGTCGGCGATCACCGGGATGATCTTGGCGCCGGTCAGGCTGGCGAGTTCCCCCGCGGTGGCGTTGAGCGTCTTGGCGTCGCGGCCGTTGATCACGACCTCGCAGCCGGCTTCGGCCAGCGCGCGCGCGCAGGCTTTGCCGAGACCACGGCTCGATGCGCAGACGATGGCCTTGCGGCCGGCAATTCCGAGATCCATGGCGGTTCCTCAAGTGTGTGACGTTTTGTTGACGTGAGTGTTAGTGGCGGCAGCGGGGGCGTCAAGGTCTGTCGCCGAACTGTTGCATTGGCTTGCTACCTCGAACGGATCGGGCAGCAGATCGATTCGGGGTTCTCATGACACGCACGCAGCCACGCGATCCCAACAGTCAGGTGATGGAAAAGGCCTACGCGCACTGGGCGCCGATCTACGACAGGCTGTGTGGGCCGATCTTCATCAACGGCCGGCGCGCCGCGGCGCAAGCCGCGAAATTTGCCGCGCGGGAGGCCGGCGGGCAAATTCTCGAAATCGGCGTCGGCACCGGCCTGTCGTTCGACGACTACGACAATACGACCGAGATCACCGGCATCGACATCTCGGAGCCGATGATCGCGCGGGCGCGCCTGAAGGCGGCGACCGGGCGCTATCCCTTCGTCAAGGGTCTGGCGGTGATGGACGCGCACAATCTGCGTTTCGAGGACGCGAGCTTCGACTGCGTCGTCGGTCAGTTCGTCATCACGCTGGTGCAGGACCCCGAGCGCGTGCTCTCCGAATGCGCGCGCGTGGTCAAGCCGGGCGGCCAGATCATTTTGGTCAATCATCTCTATTCCGAGCGCGGCCTCGCCGCTGCGGTCGAACGTCTGTTGGCGAAAAAAGCGCACGCGGTGGGGCTGCGGCCGGAATTTCCGTTCCAGCGGCTTGCCGATTGGGCCACCGGCCACGGCGGCGCCGAGCTGATCGAACGGCGCAAGGTCAAGCCGTTCGGGGTCTACACGCTGGTGCGTTTCAAGCGTCTCGAACGGCAAAGCGTTGCGGCGTAAGCGTCGATGAGAGTGTTTTTTAGGTAAACACCGCTGTCATAAAACTGAAATCACCCTCTGCTAATGGCTGCGCCCATGATCCCTGAATTGGAAATTGCCCCATCGTGACGGACCCCGTCCCGAAGCGCTATCGCGCGCTTTTCATCTCCGACGTGCATCTCGGCACGCGCGGATGCCAGGCCGACCGGCTGCTGAACTTCCTGCGGCACCACGAAGCCGACACGCTCTATCTGGTCGGCGACATTGTCGACGGCTGGGCGCTGCGCTCGTCGTGGTATTGGCCGCAGCCGCACAACGATGTGGTGCAGAAACTGCTGCGCCAGGCGCGCAAGGGCGCGCGGTTGATCTACATTCCCGGCAACCACGACGAATTTTTGCGCGGCTATTACGGCACGCATTTCGGCGGTATCGAGGTGGTGGAAAACACCATCCACGAGGGCGCCGACGGCAAGCGCTACCTGGTCGTGCATGGCGACATGTTCGATCTGGTGGTGACGCAAGCGCGCTGGCTCGCGCTGCTTGGTGACAAAGCTTATGATCTCGCGCTCACGGCCAACCGCTTCTTCAATCTGGCGCGCCGCGTGCTGGGCGCACCCTATTGGTCGCTGTCGCAATGGGCCAAGCTGAAGGTCAAGAACGCGGTCAACTATATCGGCGCCTTCGAAAAGGCGCTGGCCACCGAGGCTAAGCATCACCAAGTTGACGGCGTGATCTGCGGCCATATCCACACCGCCGCCATCCATGACGATTTCGGCCCGCGCTACATCAACTGCGGCGATTGGGTCGAGAGCTGCACCGCGATCGGCGAGCGCGACGACGGCCAGTTCGAGATCATCACCTGGACCAAGACCGGCGACGAGATCGAGCCGCCGCAGCTGACAGCGCAGTCGAAGGCGGCGTGAGTGCCATCAGCCGCTCGTCCCCGCGAAAGCGGGGCCCCAGGGCGACAAGCACTTCAAGTTTGAAAGCTCTGGATTCCCGCTTTCGCGGGAATGAGCGGGAGACAAAATGAAAATCCTCGTCGCCACCGATGCCTGGCACCCGCAAGTCAACGGCGTGGTGCGCACGCTCAACCATGTGGCGCGCGAGGCGCACGTGCTCGATACCGATCTGGAATTTCTGTCCCCGGAAGGCTTCTGGACGCTGCCGATGCCGGGTTATCCGGAGATTCGCCTGGCGCTGACCGGCCCCGGCGACATTGAGCGGCGGCTCGACCGCACCCGTGCCGATGCCGTCCATGTCGCGACCGAGGGGCCGATCGGGCACGCGGTGCGCCGGGTCTGCATGAAGCGCGGCATGCCTTTCACGACGAGCTTCCACACCCGCTTCCCCGATTATCTCGCCAGCCGGTTGCCGATGCCGGAGCGCTGGACCGCCGACGTCGCCTGGTCATGGCTGCGGCGTTTTCACGGCAGCAGCGCCGCGGTGCTGGCGGCGACACCGACGCTGATGAATGAGCTGGGCAGTCGCGGCTTCGGTTCGGTGAAGCTGTGGCCGCGCGGCGTCGATGCGCAGCTGTTCCGGCCGCGCAATACGTTCAAGGATTTGGATACGATCCTCAATCTCCCGCGGCCGATTTTCCTGACTGTCGGACGGCTGGCGGTGGAGAAAAACATCGACGCGTTTTTGAAACTGGATTTGCCGGGCAGCAAAGTGGTGGTCGGCGATGGGCCGGCGCGCGGTCAATTGGCACGGCAATATCCCGACGCGGTGTTCGTCGGCTCCAAACAGGGCGAGGCGCTGGCCGAGCTTTACGCCGCCGCCGACGTGTTCGTGTTCCCGAGCTGGACCGACACTTTCGGCCTGGTGCTGCTGGAAGCTCTGGCCAGCGGTGTGCCGGTCGCAGCCTTTCCTGCGGCGGCGCCGCGCGACGTGATCGGCGATGCGCCGGTTGGCGCGCTGGACGAGGATTTGGCGCGCGCCTGCCTCGCCGCGCTGGAATGCTCGCGCGAGGAATGCCGCGCCTTCGCCGAGCGTCTGACCTGGCAAAGCAGCGCGCGGATATTCCTCAATCACGTCACCGAAGGCGCGCGGGCCTGGCGGGAGAGAAGGCCGCGCAAAGCCGGGCGCAAAATCGCGGCGTAAACGCACCTTTCCAGCAGCGGCGATTTCGCTGTAGCCTTCACCCTATGGGCGCCATCGACACCAGGATTCTCCCGACCGCCGCCGATATCGAGGCCGCGGCCAAGCGGCTCCTCGGCGTTGCTGTCAAAACCCCGCTGATCAATGCCGCGGTGCTCGACGACCTCTTAGGCGCGCGAGTGTTCCTGAAAGCCGAGACGCTGCAGCGCACCGGCTCGTTCAAGTTCCGCGGCGCCTACAACAAGATTTCGTCGATCCCGCCGGAGCGCCGCGCCGCCGGCGTCGTGGCCTATTCGTCCGGCAACCACGCGCAGGGCGTGGCGGCGGCGGCCAAGCTCCTCGGCATGCGCGCCACCATCGTGATGCCGAGCGATGCGCCGCGCGCCAAGCGCGAGCGCACCAAGGCGCTGGGCGCCGAGGTCATTCTGTACGACCGCAACACGCAAGACCGCGCCGCGATGGCAAAGAAGCTGGTCGACGAGCGCGGCGCGACGCTGGTGCCGCCTTATGACGATCCGCTGATCATCGCCGGCCAGGGCACCATCGGCGCCGAGATCGTCGAGCAACTGGCGCAACTTAACCTCACGCCCGAGATCGTGGTGATCGGCGCGTCGGGCGGCGGGCTGGCGGCCGGCACATCGCTTGGCATCAAGGCTCGCGTGCCGCAGGCCAAGATCTACACCGCCGAGCCGGAAGGTTTCGACGACACCGCGCGCTCATTTGCCAGCGGCAAGCGCGAGGCCAATGCGCGCATGAGCGGCACCATCTGCGATGCGCTGATGACGGCGACGCCGGGCGAACTGACCTTTCCGATCACCAGCAGATTGATCGGGCAGGGCCTCACCGCCAGCGACGCCGAAGTCGGCCGCGCGGTGCGCTATGCCTTCGAGGAATTGAAGCTGGTGGTGGAGCCTGGCGGCGCCATCGGGCTGGCGGCGCTGCTCGCCGGCAAGCTCGAGGTCAAGGGCAAGGTCGTGGTCGCGATTCTATCCGGCGGCAATGTCGACGCGGAATTGTTTGCGAAGTTGATTGCTTAGGTAAACAACGCAATCCGCTCTTCTTCGCTCAGCGACATGATCGCGGCGAGCGGATGGTCGCGCAGTTGTCCGAGCATTTTATCGCGGGCTGGGGCGCTTAGTTCCTCGCGCGCGGCGACAGCGTCACGCTGCGGCGCGGCGGCGATCTCAACCGGCGCGACAACCGCGGCTTTGCCAACGACCGGCGCGGCGGCTTCGGCCTTTGCCACCGGCGGCGCGCCGATAAAGGCGACCTCCGGCATGAAGGCCATCGCGCGCACCGGCCGGGTGTGGATGATCTGCGCCTCGTCGGCGCCGAAATCCGGCAGCCATTTTTCCTCAGGCGTGTTCGACGGCGCGGCGGCGTCTTCTTCGGCGAACAGCGGGTAGGGCTCGGCGGGCAGCTTGCGCCGCGCTTCGATCAGAGCCGCTTGTTTGGCCAGAACCTGGATCGCGGTTTCTGGTGGCGCGGGATGCTGGTGCGCCGGTTTTTGTATAGCGGCTTGTTGGGTGACCGGCTCGGGCTTCGGCAGCTGTTGCTGCGGCGTTGCCTGCTTCGGCGGTTCTCGACGCGTGACTTCTTGGATCGTCAGTTGCTGGATCGTGACCTCTTGCACCAGCGCGATCGGCGGCGGCTGCACGCTGGCGAAAGACGGGATCGGCAATTCCGGTTCGTCCGGGCGCGGCACGACGCTGAGCGCCGCCGGCACGGGCAAAGGTTCTTCCGTGATCGGCGGCAGGTCCTTGTTCTCGACCATGGCGTCGATGCGGCGTTCCATCATGTCGAGCAGATCGACCAGCCGCGCCGCCTTGGTCAGTGCCGTTGCCGAATTGATGTCGGGGCGCGCCAGGCGAATGGCGATCAGCAGCACGCGCAACTCGTCTTGCAAGCGATCGCGCGCCGCGCCTTCCGCGCGCATCATGTTCTCGATGCGGTCGAGCGAGTCGAGCAGCATCTCGGTATCGGCGTTGCGGTTGCGGCGCGCGTATTCGACGAGGAAGTCGCGGCCGCGTTGGGTCGATTCCAGCGCCGCGCAGAACGTGCGGTAGTCCTCTTCGCGCAGGCCCGCCGAAGGGCCGAGCGCGGATTTATCGGTCGCCAGCGAGCGGCTCGCCATCAGTGCATTCCCCAGGCTGTCAGTTTATCAATCAGCCTGCTTGATTCGGCTAGTTCTCCCGCAGCCCCAATCCAAGAACCCAGGCCTTATGCTGCCTTTCCTGCACAAAATCGGCTTTACGCCGCGGGTTTCGGCGCTTTATGGAGCGTTTTTCATCGTCGCCGGTATCAGCCAACCCTTCCTGCCGGTCTGGCTGAAGGCCAAGGGGCTGGACCCGGCGACCATCGGGGTGGTGCTGGCGGCGCCGATGCTGCTGCGGGTTCTGACCATCCCGCTGGCGACGCGCACCGCCGACCGGCACGATATGTTGCGCCAGGCGATCATCGTCACGGCCTGTATTGCCGCGGTCGGCTACGGGCTGATGGGACTGGCCGAAGGCGCCATCGCCATCATGCTGGCTTACACCTTCGCCTCGATCGGCTTCATGCCGCTGATGCCGCTGTCGGATACCTATGCCTCAAAGGGCCTGATCGCGCGCGGCAAGGCCTACGGCCCGGTGCGGCTGTGGGGCTCGGCGACCTTCATTCTCGGTAATCTCGTGGCCGGCGTCGCCGCCGATCTCATTTCCGCGCGCCACATCATCTGGATGATCGTGATCGCGAGCTGCGGCACGGCGCTGGTGTCGTTCGCACTGATGCCGGTGTCGGTCGCGGCGGTGCCCTCCAGCGAACCGCAGCGTGTGCGGCCGGCCTTGTTGCGCGATCCGGCTTTCATCGCGGTGGTGGCGGCGGCCAGCCTGATCCAGGGCAGCCACGCGATGTTCTACGGCTTCACCGCGGTGCAATGGCGCAGCGCCGGGCTCGACGGCACCGTGATCGCGGCGTTGTGGGCGCTGGGCGTGGCGGCGGAGATCGTGTTGTTCGCGCTGTCGGCGCGGCTGCCGCCGTTCTTCACGCCGACGGTGCTGTTGATGGTCGGCGCGATCGGCGCGGCCTTGCGCTGGACCGGCATGGCGTTCGATCCGCCGTTCCTGGCGCTGCCGTGGCTGATGCTGCTGCACGCGCTGTCGTTCGGCGCGACGCATCTCGGTACGATCGGATTTGTCGTGCGGCATGCGCCGCCCGGCCAAGCAGCGACGGCGCAAGGCTATCTTGCGATCGTCATCGGTCTGGTGATGGCTGGCGTCACGGCGATTTCGGGCGTGCTGTTTGCGGCCTTCGGCAGCTTCGCTTTTATGGCGATGGCGCTAGCGGCGGTCGTTGGCGGCGCTTGCGCTGTGGTCGCGAAGCGAGCCGGTGGTGATGCGCCGGGTTGAGCGCGCCTGCACGCGGCGCACCGGTTGCTCGCAACTGGCGACGATGCCGTCCAGCGCGCGGCCTTGCAGATAGATCATCTTGCGCGACAGCCCGCCGTTGCGGTTGATCCAGCGCCGCACCTGGTTGGGATAGATATTCCACAACGCCTGGGTGCCGAGCGGGCTGGTGACGACATTGCCATCCCCGTCCGGCATCCACGCGGCGTGGAAGCCGAAGCGGGCGCGCTGGGTCGCGCAGACGCGGGCCGGCGGGATGATGCCGAGCACCAGGGTGCAGGCCGACAGGCAGTTGCCGTCGATGACGACACGCTCGCCGGTTGAGCGCAGCATGCCGAAAGCTTGCAGGTAGTGGCCGATCTGGCCGCCGCGGTCTTCGGCGATGCGCATGGTGGCGGAAGCCGGCGTCAAACTGGACGCTAGCAGCGCAGCGCAGAGCAACAGGCCCCGAAAACGCATCACCCTAACCCCGTTAACGTCCGCACCTCGTTACCCGCGAGGCGAGATTAACCGGACGTTAACCAATTGTAAGCCGATCGGAGCGATATCGGGAAGGTATGGTTAACGGAAATTAACGGCACATTTGGAGAACGGCGGCAGGAACTTGCGGAGTGTTGCGGCGCCGCATCGGTGCCAAAATCAGTGTAGGGCACCGGCGGGAGGGCGCGCGTCGGTGCTGGCCGCGGAACGCTCACAGGCCACGGCCATTTCCTCGAGCTTTTGCGCGTTTTTCTCGTCCCAACTGGCGGCGGCGATGTCGCGGCACAGTTTGGCGTAGGCGAGGAGGTGTTGGACGACTTTGACAGAATTCGGCATTGCGGCGGAGCCCTTGGTGATCGCGCAGTGTCTAAATCCGGAATCGTATTCATAAGGGGCTCGGGGGCCGCCGCCTTGAGGCAGATCAAACCACTGATATTAAATGTAAAATAGCGCCGCTGGCCAAAGCAAAACCCCGCTGGATGCTTCGGCAGGCAAGGTCCGCTAACCCCAAAATGTGGCTTCCGGCGGAAACACCAGGCTGTCGCGGTAACGCAGGCCGCCGTCGCGATCCTTGGCCAGCAGCAGCGGACCGTCGAGATCGACGAAGCGTGCGCGCTGCGCCAGCAGCACCGCCGGCGCCATGGCCAGCGAGGTCGCCACCATGCAGCCGGCCATGATCGCAAAGCCGGCCTGCTCGGCGTCCGCCGCCATTGCCAGCGCCTCGGTCAGGCCGCCGGTCTTGTCGAGCTTGATGTTGACGGCGTCGTATTTGCCTTTGAGCCCGGAAAGTGAACTGCGGTCATGAACGCTCTCGTCGGCGCAGACCGGGATTGGGCGCTCGATGGTGGCCAGCGCCTGGTCCTGGCCTTCCGGCAGCGGCTGCTCGACCAGCACCACGCCGGCCTGCGCGCAGGCGGCCAAATGGCCGGCGAGATTATCCTCGGTCCAGCCCTCATTGGCGTCGACGATCAGGGTCGCCTTGGGGGCTGCGGCCCGGACGGCGGCGATCCGGGCGGCGTCGCCGCCATCCTCGGCATTGCCGCCGAGCTTGACCTTGAGCAGCGCCCGGCCGGACGCCGCGGCGGCGGCCTTGGCCATCGCGGCCGGGGCGGCAATCGAAATCGTGAAGGCGGTGGTGAGCGGCTGGGGGGTGGGCAGCCCGGCGAGCTCATAGGCCCTTTTGCCGCTGCGCTTGGCCTCGAGGTCCCAGAGCGCGCAATCGACCGCATTACGCGCGGCGCCGGCCGGCATGGCACTTTGTAGCGCCTGGCGCGTCAGCCCCGCGGCCAGACGCAGCCGAATGGCCTCGATGGCGGCGGTGACGCTGGCGACACTCTCACCATACCGGGCATAGGGGACGCACTCGCCGCGGCCCTTGAACGAGCCCTCGGCCAACTCGGCCACGACCACGACCGCCTCGGTCTTGGCGCCGCGGCTGATGGCGAAGGTCCCGGCGATCGGCCACCGCTCTGTCATCAGGCTAAGGGTCAAATAATGCGACAAGTTCAAGCACCTGGGGATATCGGCCGGTCCGGGCAGACCCTCGACAGGTTCGCAAGCCTGGGTCAAGTATGGTTGTTAACGGCCGCCATTTTTAGGCCCGGTAAGCGATATTGAGGCAAGACGCGTGAGCGATACGCTGCTCGACGAAAAGGCAGAAGGCGAGCAACTCAAGCTCGCCGCCGGTGGTGCTTGGGTCGCCAAGAACGCGGCCATGCTCGAAACGCAAATCGATCACGCGGCGCGGCAAAACGCCGGCGCCAAACGCGTCGATATCGACATGGCCGGCATCCAGCGCCTCGACACCTTCGGCGCCTGGCTCTTGGAGCGGCTGGTGCGCAGTTTCACGGCGCGCGGCTGCCAGACCAACGTCACCGGGCTTGCCGAAGACTATCGCGCGCTGATGGATGAGGTGCATAACGTCAAGCTAGACGCAATGCCGCACCGGCGTGCCAACTCACTCGCTTACGCGATGGAGTCGATCGGCATCACCATGGTTTCGGTCGGCACCTCGATCGCGTCGATCGTCAACCTCTTTGGCGCCGTGGTCGTCGCGCTGTTGCGCGTCATGGCGCACCCGCGCAGCTTTCGTTTCACCTCGATGGTGCACCAACTCGACAACGTCGCCTGGCGCGCGGTGCCGATTATTCTGCTGATCACGTTTCTGATCGGCTGCATTATCGCGCAGCAGGGTTTGTTTCATTTCCGCAAATTCGGCGCTGACGTCTACGTCGTCGACATGGTCGGCATCCTGGTGCTGCGCGAGTTGGGCGTGCTGATCGTCGCCATCATGGTGGCCGGCCGCTCCGGCTCGGCCTACACCGCCGAGCTCGGCTCGATGAAGATGCGCGAGGAGATTGACGCGCTGCGCACCATGGGCTTCGATCCGATCGAAGTGCTGATCCTGCCGCGGATCGCGGCATTGATCATCGGCGTGCCGATATTGACCTTCCTCGGCTCGATGGCCGCGCTCTATGGCGGCGGCCTGGTGTGCTGGCTCTATGGCGGCATCGATCCCGACATCTTCTTATCCCGTTTGAAGGAAGCCATTGCGCTCAACACCTTTCAGGTCGGCATGATCAAGGCGCCGTTCATGGCGCTGATCGTCGGCGTGGTGGCTTGTGTCGAGGGCCTGGCGGTCAAGGGCTCGGCGGAATCGCTGGGCTTGCAGACCACGGCCTCGGTGGTGGAATCGATTTTCCTGGTCATCGTGCTGGATGGCCTGTTCGCCATCTTCTTTGCGTCGATCGGGATGTGAGCGATGGCGCAACAGCCCAAATCTAACCGTAAGGATGTCGTCATCGAAGTGCGCGACGTGGTCGCCGGCTTCGGCAGTCACGTTGTGCTCAATCACGTCGATCTCGACGTCTATCGCGGCGAGGTGTTGGGCTTCGTTGGCGGCTCCGGCGCCGGCAAGTCGGTACTGATGCGCACCATCATCGGCCTCATCCACAAGCGCCAGGGCACCATCAAGGTGTTCGGCACCGACATGGGCGCGGCGACCGACGCCGAGCGCCGGGCGGTCGAGCGGCGCTGGGGCATTCTGTTTCAGCAGGGCGCGCTGTTCTCCTCGCTGACGGTGAAGGAGAACCTCGAGTTCCCGGTGCGCGAATATCTCAATCTGTCGCAGCGGCTGCTCGACGAACTGGCGGTGGCCAAGCTTGAAATGGTCGGGCTCGACGCATCCGTCTGCGACAAGTTCCCCTCGGAACTATCCGGCGGCATGACCAAGCGCGTGGCGCTGGCCCGCGCGCTCGCGCTCGACCCGGAAATCGTGTTCCTGGACGAGCCGACCTCGGGGCTCGATCCGATCGGGGCGGGCGACTTCGATACGCTGATCGCCACATTGCAGCGGACTTTAGGCCTAACGGTTTTCATGGTAACTCACGATCTCGACAGCCTGCACACGGTCTGCGACCGGATTGCGGTTCTGGCCGACGGCAAAGTCATCGCCGCAGGGCCCATGGAGACCATGCTGGCGTCCGAACACCCGTGGCTGAAGGCCTATTTCCATGGGAAACGGGCGCGGTTGGCAGAGCCGTCACGTAAATGAGATAAGATCGATCCCGGCCCGGCCGGGGCCGATTCTGGAGTAGGTATGGAAACCAGAGCGAACTATGTCCTGATCGGAGCGTTCACGCTGGCCATTGTGCTCGGCGTGTTCGGCTTCGTCTACTGGTTCCAGAACATCGGCGGCACCGGCGAGCGCGCGTTCTATCGCGTGCAGTTCGAAGGCTCGGTGTCGGGTCTGCGCACCGGCGCGACCGTGCTGTTCAACGGCATCAAGATCGGCGAAGTGACCGCGCTCAAGCTCGACCCCGAGAAGCCGAAGCAGGTGATAGCCGGCATCTCGATCGACAAGAACGTCGCGGTCCGCGCCGACACCGAGATCGGGCTGGAGTTTCAGGGCCTGACCGGCATTTCGGCGCTGTCGCTCAAGGGCGGCGATCCGAAAAAGCCGGTGTTGGTCGGCGCCAAGAACGCTAAGGATGATTCCCCGCTGCTGCAGGCGCCGCCCGGCGCCACCCAGGACGTGACGCAGGCGGCGCGCGACGCGCTGCGCAAGGTGCAGGAACTCATCGAGGAAAATCAGAAATCGATCAAGAGTGCGCTCGATAACATCGACAAGTTCAGCGCGACGCTGGTTCGCAACTCCGAGCACATCGACAACTCGCTGGCGAGCATCGACAAATTCACCGGCGCGCTCGGCCGCAACGCCGACCGCATCGATAATATCGTGGTCGGCCTCGAGAGCCTGTCAGGCGGCAAGGACGGTAAGAGCGGCGAGATCAACGAGGCGGCGCGCTCGATCAAGACGCTGGCGGACAATCTCGACAAGCGCACCGAGGAACTGACCGTCTACATCGGGCGGTTGGCCAAAACCGGGGCACGGACGCTGACCACGATCGACAAGGCGGCGAAGAACTTCGACGCCAATCCGAGCCGGATCATCTGGGGCGGTTCGGCGCCGGATCCGAAGGACAGCAAGGACGCCTCGGCAGCGGCAAAAAAGAGATAGCGGCGGACGCCGCCGAACCTAAAACAAAACGGGCGCCGGTGAGGGCGCCCGTTTGCGTTAATGCATTCGCGTTTTCTTAATCGAACCGGCCGGCGGCGTGGGCCAGCATGGTGTAGACCTTGCCGGTTTCCGACGTCAGATAGGTGCGGGCCACCACCTGGCCGCGGTCGTCGCGCGAGACCTCGTCGAGCAGCCGCTCGAACTCGCCGATATAGCGGTCGACCGTCAGCTTGAATTCGCGGTCGCTGCGGTACTTCTTGCGGATCTCGTCGAACGCCTGCTGGCCCTGTAAGGTGTAGAGCCTGCGCGTGAAGACGTTGCGTTCGCCGCGCTTGTAGCGGTCCCACAAATCGGCGGCGGCGTCGTGGTCGATCATGCGGGCGATGTCGACCGAGAGCGAATCCAGCGACTCGATGGAGTGGCGGGCGGTGCGCTCTTCCGGCGCGCGCGGCGTCTCGCGCAGGGTGTCGCGCTGCGGCTCGCGCGCATAGTCGCGGGGCTGCTCGGGTTCCTCGCGTGAGGCGCGGTTGAGCAGATCGCTGAGCCAGCCACGGCCGGCCACAGCCTGGGTGGGGCTGAGCGCGGGCGCTTCGGCGCGGCGCGCGGCCGGCGCAAAGTTCACCGGCTCGCTGCGCGGGATCGGCCGCGGCGCCGGCGTTTCTTGACGCTCCTGACGCGGCTCATGCCGGGGTTCTTGCCGGGGTTCTTGGCGCGGTTCAGGCCGCGATTCTTGCCGCGTTTCTTGGCGCAATTCCTGCCGCGGCGGCGCGACGTTGTGGCGGCCGCCGACAATGGCGAGCGCCGGTTCTTCGCGGCGCTGCACCGGCTCGACCGCGTCGAGGTTGCGGCCGTGGCGCGCGACGATGCGGTTCAACTCGGCCAGGGCCTCGATCTGATCGACGATGACGCGGCGCATCTGCGCGGCGCTGTCGGCGGTTTCCTGGGGGAGGTCGAACACGCCGCGGCGCAATTCGGTGCGGGTGGCTTCGAGTTCGCGCGCCATCTGCGCGCGCATGGCTTCCAGTTCGCGCTGAGTGGCGACGCGGGTTTGCTCCAGTTCGCGCTGCATCTCACCGGCCATTTGCTTCATGCCGGCGACCGCGTCGGCGAAGCGCTCATTGGCGTCGGTAAACAACGACTGGGTGTCGCCGGCCGACTGATCGTAAATCGAGCGCATGGCTTCGGCGGCGCGCTGGCGCTCTTCCTCGGCGCTCTCGCGCACGCGGTCATATTGCTCGGCGATGGCGCGGGTGCTCTCGGTGCCGGCGTCGGCGACCGCACGGGCCACGTCGCCGACGGCGCGGGTGCCTTCGGCGCTGGCCTCCGACACGACACGGACGACGTCGCCGATGGCGCGCGAACCTTCGGCGCTGGCTTCCGACACCACGCGGGCGACGTCGCGGGCACGCGACGAGGCGACTTCGAGCGACTCGTCGAGCAGGCCGGAGAAGCGCTTGAGCCGCTGCTCGAGGTCCTCGGTGCGGATGTCGAGGGTGGAGACCAGCGAGTCAAGCTGCACGCGGCGCTCGTTGATGGAGTCTTCGCTGCGCTGGTTGCTGCTGTCAACCAACTCGGCGGCCTTGGCCAGATCGCGGCCGTGGGCGTCGAACTGCACGGCCAATTGGCCGAGGTCGCTGATGACATGCGTGGTGACGTCGCGGAAATTCGTGATGTTGCGCTCGACGCGGTCGGTGGCGACGCCGGTCGCGGCGCTAACCTCGTTCATGGCGGTGACAAAATCCGACACCCGCAGCATCAGCGTGTTTTCCAGCGCGCTCATGTTCTCGTGCGAGCCGGACAGCACCTCCTGCAACATGATGTTGGCCTCGCGCAGCCGCTCGAACAGAGCGGTGGTGTCGGCGCGCAGCATGTTGTGGGTTTCCAGCATCTCGGTGACGGTCGAGGTCGTCATCTCCTTGGAGGCGGCGATCGCCTTCTGCGCGGTCTCGCTGAGGTCGGTCAGGGTGCGGTTGACGTTGCTGCTGGCGGTTTCGCCCGCGGTATTGATCATGCGGGTGATTTCGGTGCCGTTGTCCATCATGTTGCGCGTGAAGGCGAAGCCCTTTTCCTCGATCGAGGCCATCGCGCTGTCGGTCGCCTTGGTGATGTCGCTGGCGAACTGTGCGCCCTTCTCGACGATCGCGGACAACACGCCGCCGCTCTTGTCGGACAGGATCGCGGTCATCTCATTGGTGCGATGGCTGACGGCGTTGGCGATCTCCTCGGCCTTGCCGACGAAGCTGCGGGCGACCTCGTCGCTGACGCCGGTCAATGTCCGCTCGGCTTCGTTGGCGCTGTTGCGGATCGCGCTGGTGGTCGACAGCGCGAGCGCGCTGAGCGAGCGTTCGGCCTCCGACGAGTTGACGGTGATCGCCTGGGTAA
Source organism: uncultured Hyphomicrobiales bacterium (assembly GCA_903878085.1). GTDB lineage: Bacteria > Pseudomonadota > Alphaproteobacteria > Rhizobiales > Xanthobacteraceae > Pseudolabrys. The sequence continues at coordinate 134,948 of CAIRGJ010000055.1, forward strand.
GCTGCTCCATGCGCGAATGCAGCGCGTCGGCGGCGGCCTTGGTGCGGGTTTCGATCTGCTCGGTGACGGTCTCGGCGCGGCCGACCAGCAGTTCCTCGAACCGGCCGATGCGGCTGTCGAGGTTGTTGGCGACCTCGAGCGCGCGCGCGCCCAGCTTCTCGTCGAGGTTGGTGGTGGTGTTGCCGATGGCCTCGGCGACTTCGTTGCCGCGGGCGGTGATGGTGCCGGCGACTTCGGTGATGCGCTTATCGAGCGCGCCGACGACGTCGCGGCCGCCGTCATTCAAGGTCTGGGCCAGCGCCGTGACGCGGGTGCCGAGCAGTTCCTCGAACTGCGCCAGCCGCGCATCGAGGGTGCTGTTGAGTTCGGTGGTGCGGCCGCTGACGCGCTGGTCGAGGGTGTCGAGATAATTGCGCAGCGCGCTGGCGACGTCCTGGGTGCGCTGGCCGAGCCGTTCGACCAGTTCGCCGCCGTAGGTTTTCACGGTGTTGTCGAACTCGGCGATGTGGCGGGTGACCAGATTGCCGAGCGTGGTCGAGTCGCGGGAAATCTTCTCGGTCAGCTCGGTGCCGCCGTGGTTGAACATGTCTTCGAAGGCTTGCAGGCGCGCCGCCAGCATGTCCTTGACCGCGTCGCCGCGGCTGTTGAGCGTCGTGACCAAGGTTTCCGCGCTGTCGCGGAAGGTATCGGCGATATTGTTGCTGCGGGTGACGATGGTGTCGGTGATGCGCGCGCCGGTCTGCTCCATCTTGGAGACGACATCGCCGCCGCGCAGGCTGAGATCGAGCACCAGCGAATCGCCGGTTGAGCGCAGCGCCGCGTTGACCTCGCCGGCGCGGGCGGCGATCGATTCCTGCATGCGTGCCGAGGTGTCGGCGATGGCATGGGTGAACTGCTCGGAGCGCGCGCCCATGGACTCGATGGTGTGCGCCGCCTTGGTGGCAAAGCCCTGCGCGACCTGATCGAGCCGCGCCGTCATCATCTGCTGCAGGCGCGTGCTGAGATCGGCGAATTCGTCGTGGACGTGTTCGGTCTTGAAGCTGAGGCTGGCGGTCAGGCGGTCGCTGGCCGAGCCGATCGCGGTGGTGGCCTTGTCGCTGGTGGTCTCCAGGCGGTCGAGCAAGGTCGAGCCGCGCTCACTCAAGGCATCGATCATGGAATCGCCGGCATGGCCGAGCGCCAGCGTGATGCGCTCGCCCTTTTCGGTGAGCGAACGGGTGACGCGCTGCGCGACTTCGTTGACTTTGTCGGCGACCATATCGCCGACCGAGGTGATGTCGTGGGCGAGGTCGAGATGCACGGAGGCGATGGAATTGCGCACCTGTTCGGCCTGGCTGACCAGGGTCTCGCGCTGGTTTGACAATTCGCTGAGCAGATCGCGGATGCGCACTTCGTTGTCGTTATAGGCGCGCTCCAGCGCCGAGACTTCGTTGTGCACCAAAGCTTCGAGCTCGGCGGCGCGCGCCAGCGCGCGTTCGACGCCGTCGCCCATGGCGGCGACTTCGCGGCGGATGGCTTGGCCGACGGAGACGATCGACTCGCGCGCGGATGTTTCCGGCTGCGCCAGACGCATGGCGACTTCCGCCATCGATTCGGCGACCAGGCGCATGTCTTGCGAACGGCTGAACATGTGGGCGATGACGTAGAAGAAGATCACCGGCACGACGATGGCGCTGCCGATGCAGGCAAAAGCGGCGACGCCCAGACGCGGGGTCGCGATCATGGTCAGCAATTCGTCGCGGAACAGATAGGTAGTGGCGAGGCCGCCGGCGATCCAGGCAAAGGCGGCGATGGTGGCGATGACATAGGGCATGCGCGCCGGGCGGCGGCGCAGCGTCTGCAGGATTTGTCCGATATTGGCGCGGTCGTCGTTGGCCGCGCGCGGCGAATTGTCGTCGGCGCTCCAGGCGGCGCTGGGGCTGTCTTCGTGAAACAGATCGGCGGCGATCGGTGACGTCGGCGCGTCCGTGGCCGATGCAAAAGATGTTGGCGTGCGCGGATCGCTCTGGCGGATGATCATCGCTTCCTTGATGGCGGACAACGCCTCATCGGTCGCGTCCTTGGCCTTCTGCGGATTGTTCGCCATATCGGTCGTCGCCTCGTTTTTACGCCGCACTGAAATTTGTCGCGGCCCCGTCAATGCAACAGGGTCGCGCCACGAGCGCTGAAACCTCGGGAGCCTTTTACGAAAATCGGCAAGAAGCCCCCACGTAGCCTTAGCATTTCATCCTATCGCCTTGGCAACGCGAAGGAAACCGACTTGGTAAGGACTTTTTCATCATCGTTAACGGCGGTTAACCATGATGCAGCCGGCGCCCCCGAAGTATCGCGCCCGATCATGTCCGCCCAATTGCGGCCACGATGCGGCCAACAAGGGCAACACAGCTGCCCATTGCAGGTGCGGTTACAGCGCGCTTAACCATCCGCGGTTTTGGCGGCCGCGCATTTACCCGGCATTGGCCCTGTCCACGTCAAACTCCGACGCGAAAACGGAGCCACAGAGTTTCGGGGAGAACGGGTATGACGACACCGACGGCATTGGCGCGCGAATGGGCATCGGCCGACGCGCCGGAAGCGGCGATCGACCGCGGCCATCTCACGCGCATGACCTTCGGCGACCGCAGCCTCGAGCGCGAGGTGCTGGACTTGTTCGACCGGCAGGCGACGATCCTGATCGCGCGCATGCGCGGCGGCGAACCCAGCGCGGTCGCAAGCTTGGCGCATACGCTGAAAGGTTCGGCCGCCGGCATCGGCGCCGGCCGCGTGGCGCGGACCGCGGATGCCGCGCAGATTGCAGCGACAGGATCGGCCGCAGAATGCAGCCAAGCCATCGACCGGCTGGCGGCGGCGGTGGACGAGGCGCGTGTGCTGATCGCGGAATTGCTACGGGAAGGCTGAGCACGGCGAGGGATGGCGTGGCGGAAAGAATGCCGATATATGAGCCGCGCGCCAATCCGGCGCCGTCAGTCCATTATCCTTCCCATGCCGAAGATCACCTACAAAGATTACACCGGAACCGCGCGCACCATCGACGCCGAGGTCGGCTCGACCGTGATGGAAGCGGCCATCCGCAACAACATTCCCGGCATCGAAGCGGAATGCGGCGGCGCCTGCGCTTGCGCCACCTGTCACGTCTATGTCGACGAGGCCTGGCGCGCGAAGACTGGCGAGCCGTCGCCGATGGAAGAGGACATGCTGGATTTCGGCTACGATGTGCGGCCGAATTCGCGGCTGTCGTGCCAGATTAAAGTCACGGAGGCGCTCGACGGCCTGGTGGTGATGACGCCGGAGAAGCAGGCGTAACGGACCCCGCTCAATCCCGCGTAAGCGGGGATCCAGGGCAACGATCTCATCTCGCCTTATATGGGTCCCCGCTTTCGCGGAGACGAGCGGCCGAAATTCTAGACCCCGCGATATTTCCACGGCGACAGCTTTGCCATCGCTTCTTCCGTCAACGGGCTGGCGCGGCGGGTCACCGTATCCATCATCACCAGCGTGGCGCGGCCGGCTGCCGCGCAGATGTCGCCGTTGAAGATGGTTTGCACCACCGTGAACGATGAGCGGCCGAATTCGGCAAGCGCGGTGCCGATTTCGACATCGCCCGGCCAGCGCAGCTCTTTCAAGAAATCGATTTCTTGGCGGACCAATACGAAAGTGGCGTTCGGCACGCCAATGCCGAGGTCGGGCTCACGGAATATGGCGACACGGCCGGACTCGAAGTAGGTCGCGAACACCGCGTTGTTGACGTGGCCCTGCGGATCGAGATCGGCGTAACGGATGGTGTCGCGCACCCGGTGCGGATAATCGGCCAATTGCGGCGTCGGCTTGCGCGGCTTCGCGGCTGTTTGCTCGTTCAAAGGTCACCTCTTCGCGGTTCCCATAGCCGGGCGCCGGTGCCGTGAGCAAGCGCTTTCACCGCAAGGCGGCTCAGCCTTTCATCCCCGCTGGCGCGATGATCGACGACTTCAAGCCCATCTCGTCGAGCGCGCTACGCACCAAGCCCGAGGCTTTGGCTTCCTCGACGAACTCACTGGCATAGGCCAGCGCCGCCGGTTTGTTTTTCGGCACGCAGACTGCGGTGGTGGAGTTCAGGAATGCGTCGTCGAGAATGCGCGAGCCCGGCACCTTGGCGACCAGGCCGCCGAGCGACTCGCGTGACAGCGCGATCGCGTCAATTTTGCCATCGAGCATCGCCTGCGTGGCGATATCGACGCCCTTGAATTCGACGTGGGTCGCCTTCGGCGTCGAGGCGGTGGCGGCGCGGAACGTCGCGGTATTGGCGACGCCGCCAATGCCGATGCCGGCGGCGTCGGCATCTTTCACCGACTGCATCTTGGAGCCGGGCGCGACCAGGAAGGTGCTTTGCAGCAGATGATAGGCGCTGCCGAAGTCGACGAACTTCTTGCGCTCGGCATCGACCGGCAGAAAGGCGACGTCCCATTTATTGTCGGCGGCGGAATTCTGGATTTCGCCCGAGGCGGCGTGCGGCACGATCACCGCCGGCACGCCGAGCTTTTTCGCCAGCGCCTGGCCGAGGATCACGGAGACGCCCTTGAAGGTGTCGCCATCCTTGACGGCGAATTGCGCGGAGGGCGAAGGTGCTACGGCTACGGCAATACGCAGTTTTCCGGTGGGGGCAAGTTGTTGCAGCACGGCAGCGTCGGCCATTCGATTAACTCCAGGGGATGGGAAGGCAGGCTATTCGGAAGGGATATTACGGTTTCATGCCGGCGGGCGCGACCTGTGAATTCTGCAAATTCATGGCGTCGAACGACTTTCGCACCAGGCCGGAGGCTTTGGCGTCCTCGATGAACTGACTGACATAGACGAGTGCGTCCGGCTTGCCTTTGGGCACAGCCACCGCGGTCGATGAATTGAGGAAGCCGCCGTCAAGGACGCGGGAACCTGGAATTTGCGTGACGATGCCACCGAGCGATTCGCGCGACAGGGCGATCGCGTCGATCTCGCCGGCCTTCATGGCGTCGACCGCGGCGGCGACGCCTGCAAAGGTGACGAAAGTCGCCTGCGGCGCGGTGCGTTGCGCGGCGCGGAAGGTGGCGGTGTTGGCCGCGCCGCCGATGCGCAGGCCGGGCGCATTGGCTTCCTCGACCGACGCAAGCTTGGCGTTCGGCGCGACCAAATAGGTGCTCTGCAGCAGGTGATAGGCATTGCCGAAGTCGACGAATTTCCTGCGCTCGTCGTCGACCGGCATGAAGCTGACGTCCCACTTATTGGCCGCCGCGGAGTTCTGGATTTCGCCCGAGGCGAGGTGCGGGATGAACTCGGCCTGGACGCCGAGCTTCTTGGCCAGCGCGTTGCCAAGGTCGACGGTGACGCCGCGGAATTTTCCGGTGTTGGCGTCTTTCAGCGCGTAGAGCGCGGAAGGCGACGGCGCAATGGCGATGGCGACGCGCAGCTTGCCGGTCGGAACGAGCTCCTTCATGACGTCTGCCCTGGCTGTTGCGGTCATTCCGCACGCAAGCATGACGGTAACGAAGCCGGCGCATAGACGATGCGCGCAGACGCGAAGCACCACTGACATGAGAGAATCCGGGCCGTGAACTGGCCGCGCCAGTCTAGGCTATATCGAGGGCTGGCCCAAGGGAGTTATCGCGCGCCGCCGCGCGATCAGCATGACGATGGCCAAGGGCGCCAGCGGCACCAGCCGGCTCTGATAGCGGCCGACCGGATGCGAAAAGATGCCGCAGATCGCGGCGTTGGCGGCCAGCGCCAGCAGGATGGTCAGGCAAAGCGCCGCAAGCTCCGGCGCTACCACGAGCCGGCGCCGCCAGATCAAGACCGCGCCTAATCCGGCGATGGCGAGCGCCGCCACCGGCACATAAAGCCAATTGAGCGGCGCAACGTTGAAGCGATCGGCCTGCTGCCGCGCGCGCATGAAATGCGGATAAAGTTGCGGGACGCGGTCGGCGAACGTCGCGATTGTCGGCTCGTTGTCGTTGATGCTGATCTCGGTATGGAACGACACGAATTGCTTGAGCGTAGCGGCCACCGCGGTCACCGCATGCATGATCGGGTACCGCGCGAGAGTCGCCAGGATGACCACTTTCTCCTCCGGCTCCCAGGCTTCGTAGCCAAGCCGGTTGAAGGTGTTGTCGCCCCACAGCCAGCCATCGGCATCGTCCGGCAATTGCCCCTTCAGGGCGCATAGCTTCAGAGACGGATCGGGGCATTGATCGTTGAGGTAGCGGGTGACGATGCCGTCCTCGAGGAGACGGCCGAACAGGAAGCTCGCGCCGCCGGGCGTCAAAGCGAAATTGCCGGTGATGGCGACGTTCGACACCGGGCAAAACGCAACGCCGGCGGCGACCGCGCCGGTCGCCAGCCACAGGCGCGGACGCGGCAGCGCCAGCCGCTTGAAGCGCGACAGCAGCCACAATGCGGCGATGACGCCGACGCACATACCGGCGGCGGCCATGTGGCTGGGGATCGCGAAGACGATGACGGCGATGAGTGCGGGGCGCTCCCAGCGTCGCAACTGCCCGGCGCGGAATGCGAGCAAATAGAGCGCCAGCACCGCGGCCGGAAACAGAATGTCGGGCATCAATTGACCCGTGAACCACGGCAGGCTGGTGCAGACGGTGAGCATCGCGACGATGCCGAGCGCGAGCCACGGCCGCCCGCCCAATCCGCTCGCGCGCAGCGTCAGGACGATCAGCCAGACCGTGAGGCCCGACTGGATCAGCGCATTGGGCCAGAACGACAGCGGCACACCGGCATAGAGGAACAGGCCGTACAGCGCCGAGCGGCCGATGGTCAGCGCGCCTTCGATCGGCCGCGTCAGATAGCCGCCAGTGTCGGGAAAGATCAGCGGAAAGCCGTTCCACAGCGCCGGCAGCATCAGCGCCAGCACCATGGCGCCGCTGGCGAGCGTCCACACCAAGATATTCTGCTGGGACTTGGTCTGTTGAAATTTGGCGGCCGCCGTCGCGACACCCAAGCGCGCCGTTGGTCCGGCAGGCAATACGTCGCTCATTACGCGCCCCACAATGCGGCCGTAACCGGCCGCTCAAATCGACTATAGCCGACTTGGGCAAATCGGTCGCCGATCTCGGGTAAACCCGAGATCGCTTGCCGCAATCAACGCAGGTGGGGCGCTTTAGTTCAAGCTTTTAGCGCGAGGCGGGCAAAATGCCGCGGACCGCGGCGTGGCGCTGATAGGCGCGGAGTGCGGCGAGGGCGACGGCGAAGCTGGCGAGCCAGACCACGCGGGCGCCGTAGCGGTCATGCGGGTTGGACAGGGCGCCGCAGACAAAGGCATTGGCCAGCAAGGTGAGACTGACCCAAGCGGCCAGTTCGGCGATGTCGGGCGGCACTTTATTGTGCCGCGCCAGCAGCAGCAGCACCGGCAGCAGCGCGATCGACAGCAGCGCCAGCGGATATTGCAGGGCGTTGATGGCGGCGAACGAGATTTCGCCGCGCTGCTGGCGCGCCGCCCACATCTCCGGCTCAAGCCGCGGTGTGAAGTCATGGATGATGAAGTAGGTGTGCCAGACCCAGTGCACCACGCCTTCGCCGGTGTGCACGGCGACCAGTTGCTTGGCGGTGGCGATGGCGGCGGTCTCGGCCTGCAGCACCGGATACTGGATCAGGCTGTCGACCGCGATCTTCTCCATCTCTTTGCCAAGTCCGGCGAAGCGGCCGAGGCTGTCGAACAGCTTGCTGCCCCAGAACCAGACGTCGGCGTCGTTCGGAAGCTCGTTCTTGTAGGCGCAGAGCCGCAGCGCCGGATTGGGGCAGTGCTCGTCGAGATATTTTTTGACAATGCCATCCTGCAACATGCGGCCGAAGGACAAGGCGAAGCCGCCCGGCGTCCAGGCCAGCCGCTTGGCGACGGCGTAGTCGGCGGCGAACACCATCAGGGCACCGAGCACCAGCGCGATGAGGCCGCGCCGCAGATTGGCGGCCGGCATGCGCGCGCGGTTAAATAGCCAGAGCAGCGTTGCCGCCACGAGCAACGCGGCCAGCACGGCGATGGTGGCGCTATGGGTCGCCGCGGCGACCGCGGTCAGTACGATCAGGCCGACGCGCTCCGGCCCGCTCAAGGCTTCGTTGCGCATCAGCAGCAGATAAAGCGCGAAGACGCCGAGGCCGCAGAAGATATCCGTGAGCAGGATCGCGGTCAGCCAGGGCAAGCTGGTGAGCGCCGACAGCACGGCGATGGTGCCGAGCAGGAGCCCCGGCCGCTCGCCGAGGCCATGTGCACGCAGCATCAGCGCGGTAATCCAGACCGTGAGCGCGGACTGACCCAGCACCACCGGCCAGAACGACAGCGGTACACCCAGATTGAGAATGAGGCCGTAAACGACGGCGCGGCTCGGCACCAAGGTGCCCTCGTACCAGCGCGCCAGATAGCCGCCGGTATCGTATTGCAGCAGCGGGAAATGATTCCAGACCGCCGGCGCGATCAGGACCGTCATCGACAACACGATAGCAAGCGCCCAGCGGGCGCGGTCGTGCAGCGGCAGCATTTGAATCCCCCGAATCGCATTCACTTTCGTTTTTTATTGTTGTGCCTCATTACCGTTTCGGCCGCGCGCGGGCTAGGGCGAAATGCAGCGATTGTGCTAGCCTCAGCCGCGCTGCAGCATGAATGTTGCATTGCGGTTGAGGCCTCGATGTTCGTCAATTTTTTCACCGAACTGAAATCCGCCGGCGTGCCGGTGAGCTTGCGCGAATACCTGACGCTGATGGAGGCGATGCAGGCCGATCTGGCGTTCCGCCGGGTCGAGGATTTCTATTATCTGTCGCGCGCCACGCTGGTGAAGGACGAGCGCAATCTCGACAAGTTCGACCGCGTGTTCGGCCACGTGTTCAAGGGCCTCGAGATGCTCGGCGACGGCGTCGAAGCCGAGATCCCGGCGGAGTGGCTCAAGAAACTCGCCGATAAATTTCTCACCGAAGACGAGAAGAAGCAGATCGAGGCCATGGGCGGCCTCGAGAAATTGCTCGAGACGCTGAAGAAGCGGCTGGCCGAGCAGAAGGGCCGTCACCAGGGCGGCTCGAAGTGGATAGGCACCGGCGGCACCTCGCCGTTTGGCAATGGCGGTTACAACCCCGAAGGCATCCGCATCGGCGGCGAAAGCACCCACAAGCGCGCGGTGAAAGTCTGGGACAAGCGCGAGTTCAAGGACCTCGACGACGGGGCCGAACTCGGCACCCGCAATATCAAGCTGGCGCTACGCCGCCTGCGCAAGTTCGCCCGCACCGGCGCGCCCGACGAGCTCGATCTCGACGGCACCATCCAGGGCACCGCACACAAGGGTTATCTCGACATCCACATGCGGCCGGAGCGGCACAACGCGGTAAAGGTGCTGCTGTTCTTCGACATCGGCGGCTCGATGGACGAACACATCAAGGCGACCGAAGAACTGTTCTCGGCGACGCGCACCGAGTTCAAGCACATGGAGCATTTCTACTTCCACAATTGCCTGTACGAGAAAGTGTGGAAGGAAAACCGCCGCCGCTTCACCGCCGTCACGCCGACCTGGGACCTGCTGCACACTTATCCGCACGACTACAAAGTCGTGATCGTCGGCGACGCCGCGATGTCGCCTTACGAGATCACGGCGCCGGGCGGCTCGGTTGAGCATTACAACGACGAGCCGGGCGCGACCTGGCTGGAGCGCGTGACGCGAACCTATCCGGCCTGCGTCTGGCTCAATCCGGTGCCGGAAGCCGAGTGGGATTTCACCTATTCGATCAAGCTGGTGCAGCAGCTGATGGGCGGGCGGATGTATCCGCTGACGCTGGACGGTCTCGATCGCGCGATGCGGGAATTGGTGCGCTAGCCGGCCGCCTGCGTCGGAATTTGCGCAATGGTGCGCCTGCATATGCGTGATTGATCGATTATAAAGCGGGGCGGATTGTCGTCTGTGCCAGGCAGGGTGTCAGCCTTGCGGAGCACATGGTTATCCTACGGGCAAATACGTAGTCGATTGACGCCGGCTGGTCTCTACCGGCCGATTCCAAAATGTGTACGGCAATGAACATAGTTGCGCTGGATCAAGGCGGACCTCGCGATTCTGGGAATGATAGCAAACCATGATCCAATCGAAGAAAGATCAGGCCATGCTCACCAGCGCACCGCAGCCAAACCCCGACCATGCGCGTAACATGGGCGCGATGACCGAGCGGCTGGGGCTTAACACGGCTCCCGCGGCATGGCCGACCGGGGTGTCGCTGCTGGCTCAGGCGGTCGATGCCTGCCAGCGTTGCGACGCGGATACCATGTGCACGGATTGGCTGGCGCGCGCGCCCAAGGCCGTCGCGGCGCCGCCCGCCTTCTGCTCCAACGGACCGCGATTTAAACTCGCCAAGCGGGCGAAAGAGCGCGGCTAGGGTTTTGTAGCGTCGTTGTGTTCGGCGTTGGTCGCGTTCAGCGTTTGTTGCGTTAAAAATAAAAAGAAGTATCTCCCTTGCCCTCCCCTGAACAGGGGAGGGTGGGGAGGCGTTCCGTTACACGGCCGTCCTTACACCGCCACCGAATGTTTCTTCTGGCTGGCCGCGAGATAAGTGTCGAAGGCCGCGGCGGCGATCCGCACATACGGCCGGCCTTGTTCGGTCATCGTGATGCGCGCGCCGTCGATTTGAAGCAGGCCTTGGCCGGCGAGCGGCTCAAGTGTCTCGATCTCGGCGGCAAAGCGCGCCGTGCCGCCAAATGCGTCGAGATCGACCGCCAGATCGCACATCAACCGCTCAATGATCGCCGCGCGCAGGCGGTCGTCATCCGACAGGATCAGACCCTTCACGATGGGGAAGCGCCCGGCAGCGACGCTACGCGAATAGCCGCCGAGATCGGGCGCGTTCTGCACGAAACCCTGCGGCAGTTTGCCGATAGAGCTGGCGCCCAGCCCGATCAGCGCGTCGGCGTCGTCGGTCGTATAGCCCTGAAAATTGCGGTGCAGGCGGTGCTCGCGGGTGGCGGCGCAAAGCTCGTCGGACGGCAAGGCGAAATGATCGAGGCCGATGGCCTGGTAGCCGAAACTGATCAGCGTCTCGGCCGCGGCCTGCGCTTGCTCGAGCCGCTCCGAAGGGCCGGGAAGGCTGGCCTCGTCGATCAGCCGCTGATGGCTCTTGAACCACGGCACATGCGCGTATCCGAACAGCGCGAGCCGCTGCGGCTTGAGCGAAACGGCCAACTCGGCGCTGCGCGCGGCGTCGCGCGTGGTCTGCTCCGGCAGGCCGTACATCAAATCGAGGTTGAGGTTGGCGATGCCGGCCTCGCGCAGCCAACCCGCGGCGCGCTCGACCAGTTCGAACGGCTGGACCCGGCCGATGGCCTGCTGCACATGCGGGTTGGCATCCTGCATGCCGAGGCTGGCGCGATTGACGCCGATGGCGGCCAGCGTGCGCACCAGCGGCTTATCGAGCTGGCGCGGGTCGAGTTCGATGGCGTGTTCCTTCAACTCCGACAGGTCGAAGCGAGAAGCGAGACTGGCCGCGATCGTCTCCAGCCATTCTGGGCCGAGGATCGACGGTGTGCCGCCGCCCCAGTGCAGATGCGTGAGCTTGCGCCCCGACAGGTTCGCGAGCAACGCGATCTCCTTGATCAGGAGTTCGGCGTAATCGTCAATCGGCGCCCGCTTGCGCACGGCACGGGTGTTGCAGCCGCAATAATGGCAAAGCTCGGTGCAGAACGGGACGTGGATATAAAGCGACAGCCGCGCCTCGGGCGGCACTGCCGCGAGCCACTCGCCATAGCGTTCCGGGCTGACGGCGGCGGAGAAATGCGGCGCAGTCGGGTACGACGTGTAACGCGGCACATTGCGTTCGGCGAGCGCCAGGGATGGGGTCATGACGCGGCCATTTCACGCGCAACCCAAGCCTCGCCTTGCTTGACGTAACCGCGTTTGACCGCGGCCCAGGCGATCATATGGGCGCGCTTTTCCAGATCGGTTTCGCCGGCATGGGCCATAAAGGCGTGGTTGAACGCCTCACGGTAAATGTCCTGCGCGTGGTCGGGCAGGTGATGGCGCACGGACGGCGGCAGATCGTTATTGACGCGATATGGCATAAACTTGAACTCGACTTAGGCCGCTGGCCCCCGCCAGGATGATAAAATTATGTTAGCGCCGCTTGGCAAGACGCCGCTTTGCGATAAATCAATCACATTTGGCCGGATTTCGAGCCCAAAAACAACATCGCCGGGCTTTTGGCCCGGCGATGCAGCAGATTGTCCGTGGACGTGTCTTGTTGGATTGACCGTCTGAGCGCTGCCGCTAGGCGGCGTTAGCGGCGCGCGGTTGCCCGGGCTCTTCCGCTTCCTGCTTGCTGCGCTGCAGGGCCATGACTTCGCGCATCAGGCGCGAGAAGTCCTTGCGGCCGGTTTCCAGCGCGCCTTCGACCACCGCCCGCTCGAGTTTCTCGCGGCGCAGTGCGGCGTTGAGTTCCTCGACCTGTTGCTCGTGCGCCTGTTGGTCGGCGACGCGGGCGTTTTCCAGATCGGCGACGCGGGCGTGGATCGCGGCGATGGTATCCTCGGCGCGGGTCAGCGCGGCTTCCTTGGTGGCATAGGCGCGGGCCAATGTGGTGCTGCGCTCGGCCAGGGAGGTGCGAGCCTGATCGAGTTCGCTCAGTTCGGATTCGCGCTGGATACGATCGGCTTCCAGATCCGACACGCGCGACTGAAAGGCATCGCGCTCAAGGGCGAGTTCGCCGGCGCTGCGGTCGTAGTTGCGGATTTCCTCGGCGCGGGCGAGCAGGTGCTCGCGGGCCTCGACCAGCAGGTTCTCGGTCGAGGTGGCGCGCGCCTGCAGTGCGTCGAAGCGCATATGCTGGTTGGACAGCTCGTGCGCATGACGCTCATTGGCTTCATCGAGCGCGGCGACCAGCCGCGAACGTTCGGTGCTGGCTTCGACGAAATTGGCTTCGACGTGACGCAGGCGGCCCTGCGCGGCGTTCAGGCTGGCTTCGGTCTCGGTCAACTTGCGCGACAGCCGCGCCACGTCGGCGCTGGCCTTGTTGAGCGAGGTCTGCTGCGCCCGCTTTTCGTCTTCGGCCGTCTGCAATCGCTGGCGCGCGGCATTGATGTCGGATTCAAGCGCGATGATACGCTTATCGGTGGCGGCGAGCCGCTCGTCGAGCCGGCGGTTCTCCTCGCGCAGCGACCTGTTTTCGCCGTTCTCCTGGGCGAGGCGCGATTCCAGCTCGACGATCTGGGCGCGGCGTGCGGCGATGTCGATGGAGATTTCGGCCTTGGTGGTTTCGGTCGAGCGCAGCAGGCTCTGCGTGGTGGCGATTTCCTGGCGTAGCGCCTTGCATTGCTGCTCGGACGCCGCCGTCTTCTTCTCCATCTCGGCGACTTCGTTGCGCAACTTGCCGTAGGCGGTACGGGTATTGGCCAGCACCGTCTGCAAGTTGATCTTTTCGGACTTTTCGGCCTCCAGAGCGCGCAACGTCTTGCTCAGCGGGTCGACCAGCTTGCCGACTGCGGCTTTGATGGTGTCGAGTTCACCGATCTTGGCCGTGGCATCGAGCATCAAATTGCGCAGCGACTCATTGTCGCCGCCGATCTGGGCGCCGAGCGCGGAGAACAGCTCCTCGTCGAGTTCAAGCGGATTGTCGGGCAAGGCCGTGATGGCCGTGACATTGGCCCTATTATTGGCAGTGACGTTGCCGATCGAAGTGACGGGTGTAGGCTCTGACGGGCTGTCGAACAGACCGGCTTTGCGGGCGAAAAAGCCCCCAAATTTGCTCATCGAGTGATCCTTTATTGCGCCGATCCGCCCGGCTGAAGCGACGCCGAATCACTTGAAAACCAATCTCTGTCTCAATTTGGAGCGGCTTGGTAAACAGATGGTTAAGAGCCTGGTCGATGGCGCAAAAGATTGTGTTTTATCAGGTGGTTGTCATATTTCTTGGTTTGCAGCAGGGGCGGCGCTGGGGGTGGGCGAAATTGGCGTTCACGAGTGCTTTCGGCCGCAAATATGGGTCCCATTATGCGTTCCATGGCCTGTGAATAACTTATCCGGCCGGCGCGCCGTCGCCTCGACTTGGCAGAGGAAGCGGCCCACATATCGACTCTCGTCCAGAACGGACCACCGGGAGACCTAGGGATGAACCGCAAACTTGCTATTTTTGCCGCGATCGTCGCGGCCTTTAGCTTCGCCAGCCAGAGCGCCCAAGCGGGCGGCGGCTACCACCACGACAAGAAAAAGCTCGCGGTTGTTGCGATCGGCGTCGGCGCGGCATCGAGCGCCGCTTTCTTCGCCCTCAATAATTGGCGCTGGAACGGCTGGGACACCAATGGCAGCGGTGCCGGCTTGACCCGCCTCGGCGCCTGGGGCGCCACCACAATCGGCTGCGCCGCGGTTTCGCCGATCGTTGCGACCGTCGTGCTCAACCGTCCGCTCACCATGCGCGAAGCGCATGTCCTGGTCGGCTCCTGCGTGGTCCCGATCGTCGGCGGCCTGGTGGTCAACGCCGTCTGGGACGCGCATCCGGAATGGGAACCGGGCAAGCCGATGCACCACGGCAAAATGCGTCACCACAAAAGGAAGATGATGTAGTCCGCCGATACAGCGACTTCGTCTTCAACGAAAAACCGCCGGTGCTGAAAAGCACCGGCGGTTTTGTTTTGGCGATCCCGTCGTCGTGAGGTGCGAGCCAACAGGTCCGCGCGATGCGCGGCCCGATGACAGGCTCCGCGAGCCTCGAAGGATGAACGGGCCCAATTCTTCAAGAACTTGGCCCTTCGAGGGCCGCCACCTCAGGGCGACGGCGAGAGAGCTAAGCCTTCTTCGCGATAAACAAACCTTCGCAGAGGCGGAAGGTGAGGTCGGGGCCTTCCACGTTTTTCGGCTCCATGACCGTCACGACGTCGGGCGTCGCCAAGGCCAGCATTGCGCGCAGGAAGTTCTGCATGTCGGTGTTGTGGCGGGCGGCCCAACTCTTGAATTCCATCGTCTTGAAGATCTGTTCTTCGTGGCCGATCGTGAAGCCGGCTTTTTTCAGCGCCGCGCGCCATTCTTCCATCGGCCAGGCGCGCAGATGGCTCGGATCGCGGAAGCGCTCGAAAGCGTTGACGTAGTCGCCGACGGCGCCTTCCGGCACGACGTTATCGACCACCGCGAACACGCCGCTCGGCTTGAGCACGCGATGCACTTCGCCGAGAAATTCCGCGATCGAGTCGAAATGATGCGGCGCGATCCGGCAGGTGACCAGATCGAAGCTTTCGTCTTCGAACGGCAGCGCCTCGGCCTTGGCGTAAGCGGTGCGGACATTGGCGAGGCCGCGCTTGGCGGCTTCGCCCTTCACCATATCGAGCATTTCCTGGGTGATGTCGGTGGCCCAGACGCGCTCGACATGCGGCGCGAAAGTGTAGGCGACGTGACCGCCGCCGGTGGCGACGTCGAGCACACGCCAGTTCTTTTGCGGCTTGGTGAGATCGACCAGCCGCTGCAGGCTTTTGCCGAGCGCGTGCGGCGTCGAGGTGAGATAGCTCGCGGCGGTCTTGCCGAATTGTTCCTGGACGATGGTCTTGTTCATGAGGTTTTCCGGTCGGGTTTGAAGGTCGGATTATATAGCGCGACTCAAGAAAAAGCCCTGCATCTTTCGATGCAGGGCTGTGTTGCGGCGACCTGCAAAAGCAGGCGCTTATTGGGCGATCATCAAGGGGTGACGATCATCCACGGGAAGACGTAAGCCTGCAGCATGACCAGCACGCCGACCAGGCAGGCCAGCGCGATCGAGTGCCCGAACACGAAGCGCAGGATCGAACCTTCGTGGCCGAACCAGTTGGTTGCGGTCGAGGCGACCACGATCGATTGCGCATCGATCATCTTGCCCATGACGCCGCCGGACGAGTTGGCGGCGCCCATCAGGATCGGCGACAGGCCGAGCTGTTCGGAGGTGATCTTCTGCAAGTTGCCGAACAGGATGTTGGACGAGGTGTCCGATCCGGTCAGCGCGACGCCCAACCAACCGAGCAGGGTTCCGAAGAACGGGTAGAGCACGCCGGTGCCGGCAAAGGCTAAGCCCAGCGTGGCATCGACCCCCGACAACCGGGTCAACGTACCGATTGCCAACATCGCCGAGATGGTGAGCAACGAATAGGCGCAGATCTTGAGGGTCTTGCTGTATTCAACCACCAGCTTGACCGGCGAGAAGCCCATCAAGGTGCCGGAGATGATCGCCGCGATCAGCATGCCGGAGCCGGTGTAGGACAGCCAGGTGAACAGGAACTGAGCGCGTTCCGCGGTCGGCTTGGAAACGACCGGCGCCACCTTGTTGATCATCTTGTCGAGGCCGGGGACGTCGTAGGCCCAGGTCGCCCAAGGATTCACAATGCCCTTGAAGAAGTTGGTGCCCCACAGCAGCAGGATGATGCAGACGATGATCCAGGGCATCAGCGAGAACCACACCTGAGCGGTGGTCGGCTTGGGCTTCTTGCTGACCGGCTTGGGCGCCATCGTGGCGGCCGAGTCGTCCTTGCTGCGCAGCGCCGGCGAGGTCCAGATGACCTTCGGTTTCCAGACCTTTAGGAACAGGATCAGACAGGCCATCGAGACCAGCGAGGCGCCAATGTCGACGATCCAGGGATTGATGTAGTTGGAGATCAGGAACTGCGGCACCGCGAAGGAAACGCCGGTAACGAGAATTGCCGGCCAGATGTCCTTCATGCCCTTCCAGCCCGCGAACGCCCAGATCAGCCAGAACGGCACGATCAGCGAGAAGAACGGCAATTGCCGTCCGACCATCGCGCCGAGCAGGAACGGATCGATGCCGGTGACGCTCGCCAGGCCCGCGATCGGGGTGCCGAGTGCGCCATAAGCGACCGGTGCGGTATTGGCGATCAGCGACAGGCCGGCCGCTGCCAGCGGCGAGAAGCCGAGCCCCATCAGAATGGCAGCAGTGACCGCGACTGGCGTGCCGAAGCCGGAGGCGCCTTCGAAGAACGCGCCGAAACAGAAGGCAATCAGCAGCAGTTGCAGCCGGCGATCCTCGGTGACGCCGCCGATCGTGGTCTGCAAGGTTTCAAACACGCCTCTCTCGACCGTCAGCCGGTAAAGGAAGATGACGTTGAGCACGATCCAGCCGATTGGGAAGAAGCCGGTGACGGCGCCGAGCACCGTCGCGCGCAACGACATGTCGGCCGGCATCCCGAAGATGACGATGACCACGAGGTTGGCAACGATCAGGGCGATGACCGCTGCAATGTGCGCCTTGACCTTATTGGATGCGATCAGCACCAGCAGCGTGACGACCGGAAGCGCCGCAGCGCAGGTCGACAGGAAGGCGCTGTTGAGCGGATTGTAGACTTGATTCCACATGATTTCGTCCCCCGTTTAGGCCGCAAGACGCAGCCTTTTTATTTTTGCCCAGCCTATTCGGTAGCAGCGCCGCCGAAGCGGCGCGCGTAACTTAATGTTTCGGCCGTATAAAAGACGCCAAACTTACGGGTTGAGTCAAACTTGTCCACAGCCCATGCTGGCCCGGCCAAAGCCGCAAGTGCGATGTGGAAATTTCAGGAAACGCGCGTGCAGTGCGGTAACCCTCGGGAATTATCGCGGTTTTCCGCTGACATCGTCGTCATAACCGTGGCGATTTGAGTAGAAAACCAGGGCCATCAGGCCGCCGCCGACCAGCAGCGAAACCGATACGCCGCCGGCGATGGCGACGTAGCCATAAAGCGGGATCGGGTCGCCGCTCATATGCATGAAGCTGCTGCCGGCGAACCAGATCGCCAGGCCAAGGAGCCCAAACAAGCCGACCAGTCCTAGGATGATCACGGTGCGCATGGGGTTGGTATAGTCGCTGTCGCCAATGTTGTCATAGGCCCGGGAGACGACCATGTCCTTCGCTCGATCGATTGCCGTCGCTGCGTTGCTGCTCACCCCAAGCCTGGCCTTCGCCCAGGGCAAAAGCGGGATCGACAAACTCTACATTCTCGATTGCGGCCAGGGCACTGCCGCCGACATGTCGCGCTGGACACCCGGCGAGAACGTCAACAAACCGATGGATGTGGTGGATAATTGCTATTTGATCCATCACGCCAGCAATGTCTGGCTGCTGTGGGATACCGGCGTCACCGACGCCATTGCCGGCAAGCCCGAAGGGCCGCCGCCGACCAATGGCGGGCCGAATTGGCGCAAGCCGAAAACGCTGGCTGGGCAGCTCGAAGCGCTCGGCGTCAAACCGTCGGACATCAAATATGTCGCGATCTCGCATACCCACCCCGACCACGTCGGCAATGTCGAGTTGTTTCCGCAATCGACGTTGCTGGTGCAGAAGGCCGAATATGATTGGCCGCTGCCGCTTGGCGTCGGCCGCTTCAAGCCCGAGCATCCGGTCAACAAATTCGAAGGCGACCACGACGTGTTCGGCGATGGCAGCGTGACGCTGATCGCGACGCCGGGCCATACGCCCGGGCATCAGTCGCTGCTGGTGAAATTGCCGAAGACTGGCGCGCTGCTGCTGTCGGGCGATGCGGTGCACTTCAAGGACAACTGGGACAATCGCCGCGTGCCCGCCGGCAATGTCGACAAGGACAAGACCGCCGCCTCGATGGTGCGCATGGCTGATGTGATGGCCAAGGAAAAAGCCCAGCTCTGGATCAATCACGACAAGGCGCAGACCGATACGCTCAAGCACGCACCGGCGTTCTACGACTGACGGCCAGCGCATCGAACGGGACGGCGACGTTCTTCTCGCCGGCGCGGAACATGTGCCGCATAAAAAAGAACGCGGGACCGAGGCCCCGCGCTCCGTAGATGGAAAAATGTTTAGCTGCGGCCGGCTGTCGCTTAAGCGGTTTCCGCGCCCTTTTTCTTGCCCTTGGGCGAAACTTCGTCGTTGGCCGCGTCGCCCGGCATGATCGGAGCTTCGTCGAGCGGAACTCCGCGCCGCAGCGTCGAGCGCAAGGCCGCGACTTCGCTTTGCAGGCGCGAATTATCCTTGCGCGCGGCTTCCAGCGCGCCTTCGACCACTGCGCGTTCCATGCGCTCGCGTTGCAGCGCTGAGTTGAGGTCCTCGACGCGCTTTTTGATATTGGTGCGGCTGACCTGGACGTCGGCTTCGAGATGGCCGTTGCGCTCGCTCAGCGCCGCGATCTTCTCTTCGGCGCGGGCCAGAGCCGTTTCGCGGATCTTCAGCGTCTTGGTGATGGCGTTGTTGCGCTCGGTCAGCGCGGTGCGGGCGGCTTCGAGATCCTTGATCTGACGGTCGCGCGCTTCATGCGCGGCCTCGATCTGCGCCAGCCGCTTTTCCGAATTGTTGCGGCCGATGGTGGCTTCCACCGATTTGCGGTCGAAGGCGCGGACTTCTTCGGTGCGGGCGAGCAGGTTCTGCCGGGCTTCGGTCAACAGCCGCTCGGCGGTGGCGGCGCGCGATTGCAGCGCGTCGAGCCGCATGTTCAGGCTGTTGCGTTCGGCCTGATGCTGTTCCTTGGATTCATCGAGTGCGGCGCCGAGACGGCCGCGTTCGGCATGGGCTTCGGCGAAGCTGGCCTCGACCTTGCCGAGCTGGGCGCGGGTCGCGGTCAAGGTGTTCTCGCTCTCGGTGAGGCGGCGGGTGAGGCGGGCGGTCTCGTTGAGCGCCTGATCGATGGCCAATTGCAGCGAGCGCTTCTCGTCTTCGAGCAGAGCCAGCTTTTCCTGCGCGGCCGCGAGTTCGCCTTCGAGCTCGCTGATGCGCTGCTCGCCGGCGTCGAACTGGTCCTGCAAGGTACGGCGGGCTTCGGTGACGAGGCGGCGCTCGGTGGTCTCGTGCTCCAGCTGGCGCTCGAGTTCGGAAATCTGGGTAAGGCGCGCGGAAATGTCGTTCGACATTTCAATCTGCGTGCTTTCCAGCCCGCGATTGGCTTCACGCGACAGCTCGAGGTCTTCGCGCAGCCGTTCGGATTCGGCTTCGAGCGCGGTGGCCTTGCGTTCGACTTGGTAGAATTCGGTGCGCAGCGTCTCGTAAGCCGCCCGCGACTCTTCCAGCATGCCGGTGAGACCAAGCGTCTGCGACTTTTCCAGTTCAAGCGCGCGCAGCGTGCTATTGAAGGGGGCGACGATCTTTTCGAAGGCTTCCTTGAGTTCGTCGAGTTCGCCGATCTTGCGGCCGGTGTCGCTCAGCAGATTGCGCAGCGCCTCGTTTTCCTCGCCCATGCGCGAACCGGCATCGGAAAAGCTCTCGACGTTGATGTGGTTGCCGTTGCCGTTACGCGACGGATACTTGCCGGCGTCGTCGCCCTTCCGGCCAAACAGGTCCGACAACTTCGCCATGACAACGCCTCCAACCGATACTCACCGACAATGCCTACGCATGCCACGAAAGCTCAATTAAGATATTATATATCTTTGGCGATTGGAACACTCGTGGCGTGCTGCCGTAGCCCCGGCCGCTCCAGACCGCCAGCATGGTTAATGGACGAATTCACGGCTAAAGCCGCATTTGTTGCGGCATTGTCATCGGAAAGTCACTTATGAGCCCGGCAACCGGCACGGAATTGGCGGGCGACAGTCTCACATATACCTATCGGCCGTCGCTCCTGGGCGCGCCCTGGGAGTTCACGCTGGCCGGCAATGCCATCGAATGGCGGGCCGGACGGCAATCGGGCCGCCTGCCGTTCGGCCAGGTGCGCTTCGTGCGGCTATCCTACCGCCCGGCCAATATGCAGTCTTATCGCTTTGTCACGGAGATTTGGGGCGACGGTGCGCCCAAGCTGCAGATCGTCTCGACGTCGTGGAAGAGCATGTTCGATCAGGAGCGGCTCGACAGCCCGTATGCGGCCTTCGTCGCCGAACTGCACCGGCGGCTGACACAAGCCGGCGCGGCGCCGCAGTACCTGCGCGGCAGCAGTCCGCCGCTTTATTGGGCGGGCGTCGCGGTCTTCGCGGTCGTGATGCTCTGTCTTGTTGTGCTGGCGGCGCGCGCGGTGCAATCCGATGCGATCGCGGGGGCAGCATTCGTCGCAATTTTCATCGCGCTGTTCGGGTGGCACGGCGGAAATTTCCTCCGCCGCAACAAGCCGGGCTCTTACGGCGTGGACGCGCTGCCGGACATGTTGCTGCCGAAAGCTTGAGCTGCAAACCGTTGAGATGTTTGCTTCGCGTTATTTTCCATTTGCCTGCGTGTTGCGTACCACCAGCACTGAACATTTGGCGTAGCGCACGACATGGCCGGCGTTGGAGCCAAGGAAATATGTGCGCATCGCCGGTCGATGAGAACTCATCACGATCAGATCGGCGTTGATGGCTTTCGCCTGTTCGAGAACCTCGTGATAGATGCCGCCTTGCCGCACCGTCCACGATACATGCGCGGGATCAAGTCCGCATTCTCGCGCGATGATGGCGAGCGCTTCCTCCGATGACTTGCGTTGCTGCACGTCGAAATCCGGCGGCACATATTCCGCCAGCATCACGGGCGTCATCGGCAGCACATTGACCAGCCGCACCGATCCGCCGGAGGCCTTCGCCATCGACACGGCGGTAGTGATGGCGGGTTTCACCAAATCGGTGTCGGCGAGGTCGATCGGGACCAGGATCTGTTTGTACATGACAGCGCCCCTCGTTGCGTTTCGAGGCGTCAATCATGGCACGTTTCTAAGTTTTTTGCTTGCGCATGATCTTATCGGAAAACCGGTACCCGCTTTTCGGGATCATGCGCGGGGAGAGGGCGTTAATTGGTCCCGGTTTCCAGCGACTTCGGCGATACGAAGCGTTCCAGCCGGCCGGACTGCGGATGCAGCTTGCTCCAGTCGTCGAAAGCGAAGTCGATGATGACGAGGCCCGCGGTTGGCAGTTTCTCGCGCAACCGCTCGCGCGCGTCGATGTCGCCCGACGCAATCAGCATCAGCGCGACCTCGTGCAGCCCCGGATTGTGGCCGACCACCATCAGCGTATGGGC
This sequence comes from uncultured Hyphomicrobiales bacterium, assembly GCA_903878085.1. GTDB lineage: Bacteria > Pseudomonadota > Alphaproteobacteria > Rhizobiales > Xanthobacteraceae > Pseudolabrys. The sequence goes on from CAIRGJ010000055.1 coordinate 156,800, forward strand.
GGCCGCCGGCGCATCCTTGATCAGCGCGAAAATTGCGTGCGGTGTCGCGTCGTAAAGTTGGTCGGCCGACGTTGCCCCGGGTGCCGGTCGGAACGCCGCGGCGGTGAATTTCCAGGTTTCCTGGGTGCGGGCAGCCGGCGAAATCACCACCCGGTCGGGGACCAAAGCGTGGCTCTTCATGTAGGCGCCGATTTTGGCGGCATCCTTGCGGCCGCGGTCGACCAGCGAGCGGGCGCGGTCTTGCATGCCCGGTTCGGAGGGCTCGGCCTTGGCGTGACGGAACAGGATCAGGCGGCGCATGCTGCGTTATAAGGCGTCAGGACGCGCCGTGGCCAGCGCGCTGTAAATTAGCTAACAGGAACTCATGAGCGACACCGATCCAACGGCTCCGGGCTGGTATGAGGCGACACGGGTGGCAAGTCCCGAGCGCCCGCGCCTGAATTTCGATCTCGATGTCGATGTTTGCGTGGTCGGGGCAGGACTTGCGGGTCTCACGGCGGCGCGCGAAATCGCGCTGCGCGGCTGGTCGGTGGCGGTCCTGGAGGCCGGTCATGTCGGATGGGCAGCTTCCGGGCGCAATACCGGCTTTGTCCTCCCCGGCTTCGGCGCCGGTATCGACGATATCGTCGAGCGCGTCGGGCTCGACCATGCCAAGCAGCTCTGGGAACTCTCGGAGCAGGGCCTCGCGTATGTCAGCCGTACGATCGCGGACAACGCCTTGCCGGGGGTCGATGCGGTCCCGGGCTGGCTGCACGTGTCCAAGACCGACAATGCCGGCGAGCTCGATACGTTGGTCGAGCGCCTGCGCTGGATCGGTGCCGATGTCGAAACCTGGCCGACCGAGCGCGTGCGCGAGGTGCTGCCGAATTCGCGCTACTTCAACGCCGTGCATTATCGCAACGCCTTCCACATTCAACCGCTCAATTATGCGCTTGGCCTCGCGGCGCTTGCCGAGAAGGCCGGCGCGCGCATCTTCGAAGCCACGCCTGCGGTCACGCTGGATGGTGCCGGCGTGCGCAAGCGAATCGGTACGCCGGGCGGGATGGTGCGGGCAGGGCAGGTCGTGCTTGCCGGCAATATCCATCTCGGCGCGTTGATGCCGCGGCTGGCGGCGACGCTGTTACCGGTCACGACCTATGTGATGGTGACGGAGCCGATCGCAGGCCTAGCTGACATGGTGCGCTATCGCGGCGCGGTCAGCGATACCAATCGTGCCGATAATCATTACCGCATTGTCGGCGGAGATCGTCTGCAATGGTCGGGACGGATGCGCGCTTGGCAAGCCGAGCCGCACGGGATCGGGCGCGGGCTCGCCGCTGACATCCGGCGCAATTTCCCCGCGCTCGGCAAGATCGAGATCGCACATTTGTGGCGCGGCACGCTCGGCCGCACCATCCATCGCATGCCGCAAGTCGGCGAGATCGAACCCGGCGTCTGGCTGGCGAGCGGCTTTGGCGGCCATGGCCTCAACACGTCGGCGATGGGCGGCGAACTGGTCGCGCGCGGGCTCGTCGATGGCGATCAGACCTGGCGGTTGTTTGCGCCCTACGAGCTGGTTTGGGCCGGCGGCCTGCTCGGCAGCGTGCTGGCGCAGGGCATCTATTGGGGATCGCGACCGATCGAGCGCGTCGGGCATGGCCTGGCGCGTTACCGGGAGCGGGCGCGCAGGCGCCGGCAGCAGCGGCTTGCGGCGCGTGCAACATCGGTCAAACCGGCGGAAAAGCCCGCACCGGAATAAAGTTCCGGCCCAAGCGCGGATCAAAGCGCCGCCGAGTAGCGATTGAACTTTTGATCTAGCGTAAGCGTTGAGCAACCAGCCATTGATAAGATTGCATCAAACTGCGATCAGGGGTTCGGCTATAGACCGAAAGGTGAGGCTGAGAATGCGATGGTTGCCGGCCGCCGTGGCCGTACTTCTCATAGCGCTAACCGGTGGCGCACAAGCGCAGACCAAGCTCGCGCCGTCGACCAATGACTGGACGGTCACGCTGGGCGTCGAAGGCCGCGTGATGCCGGCCTACGAAGGCTCGAGCAACACGATGTTGCGTCCGTTCCCGATGTTCGATGTCCGCCGTGCCGGCAAGCCGGCCAGTTTCCGCAGCCCGCGCGACGGCTTTAGCTTCGGCGTTCTCGATTACGGGCGCTTCATCGCAGGCCCCACCACCAAAGTCAGGTTCGCCCGCAACGAAGGCGACAACAGCAATCTGCGCGGTCTTGGCGATATCGGCTGGGCCTTCGAGGCGGGCGCCTTTGCGGAATACTGGGCGACCGATTGGCTGCGCACCCGAGTCGAGTTGCGGCAAGGTTTTGGCGGCCATCATGGCCTGGTGTCGGATATCACCGCCGACCTGGTGGTGCCGGTATCGCCGCGGCTCACTTTGTCCGGCGGGCCGCGCATGACGGTGGCAACATCGGCTTACACCAACCCCTATTTCAGCATCACGCCGGCGCAGTCGGCGGGGTCCGGATTGCCGGTTTACGACGCCCGCGGCGGATTTCAGTCATTCGGCGCCGGCGCCCAGGCGCGCTACGAATGGTCACCGCAATGGGCGACGCACATGTTCGTCGAATACGAGCGGCTGGCCGGGGACGCCGCCAACGCACCGCTCGTGATCCGCTATGGCAAGCGCGATCAAATTCAGCTAGGCCTCGGCGCGACCTACTCGTTCGACATTAAGCCGTTGTGGTAGGGTTCGTCATCCTGTCTCGTTGAGAATCCCATCGCCATGCGTTTTGCCTTTGCTTGCTTCGCTGCGCTGCTGCTGACCGGCTGCGCCAATTCGTCGCTGGGGGGCCTCGGCGGCTCCACGACCGTGGCGCGGCCGAAGACCATCGTCGTCACCGACTTTGTGTTCGCCGATGGCGTGACCGCGATCGACCGCGCCTATACCACGCGGCTCGAACGCAAAATCGGTGGCTTTCCAACGTTTGAGCGCAAGCCGCGCACTCTCGAGCGGGTCAACGAGGAGATCGTTGCCAGCATCGTCGCAACGCTGCGTGGCGCCGGGCTCGATGCGCAGCCGGGCGGCGCGGACGGCGTGGCGCTCAGCGACGGCGCGGTGCTGGTCGGCGGGACGCTGCGCGGCACAGAGCCCGCGCCGAGCGACAAGAAGCCGAAACCGATCAGCGAGCAAATCGGCTTCGGCACCGGTCGGTCCAATGTCGTAGCGGACGTGAAGATTTTGTCGGGCGGGAAGCGGCAGCTGACGGCATTCACCGCCGAGGCTTCCGCCGGACGCGGGCCCGCGGTCAACGCCAAGCTTGCCACCGGCCAGGACGCTGCGATTGCTGCTGCGCTTGCCGACCAGAGGGCCGCGCCGGAAAAGCTGTCGTCCGAGGTCGAGGCGCAGGCGCGGCGGCTTGGCCGCGCCATTGGCGACAAGGTGCTGGGCTTCGCGCGCGAGCAGGGTTGGCTGGATGCGAGCGTTGCCGCGGTTGAGCCTGCTGCGACGGAGCCGGAAAAGCCCGTGAAACCGCCCGCTGCGAAGCCCGAAAAGAAAACCGCGAAAAAGCCGGCCGCGCCTGAAGCGCCCGATGCGGACAGGCCCGAAAACTGAGGTGTTATCGCCCTTCGCGTCGCGCCATAAAAGCGAGGCGTTCGAACAAATGCACGTCTTGCTCGTTTTTCAGCAACGCGCCATGCAGCGGCGGAATGAGCTTTTTTGGGTCGCGCTCGCGTAAGGTTTCCGGGCCGATATCCTCGACCATCAGCAATTTCAGCCAGTCGAGCAGTTCCGAGGTCGATGGCTTCTTCTTGATGCCCGGCACGTCGCGGATCTCGTAGAACAATTTAAGCGCTTCCGAGACCAGGCGCTGTTTGATGCCCGGAAAATGCACGTCGATGATCGCGGTCATGGTGCCGGGGTCGGGGAAGCGGATGTAGTGGAAGAAACAGCGGCGCAGGAAAGCATCGGGCAGCTCCTTCTCGTTGTTCGAGGTGATGATGACGATGGGCCGGCGCCGCGCCTTCACCGTCTCGCCGGTCTCGTAGACGTAGAACTCCATGCGGTCGAGTTCGAGCAGCAGGTCGTTGGGGAACTCGATGTCGGCCTTGTCGATCTCGTCGATCAGCAGCACCGGGCGCTCGTCGGATATAAAGGCATCCCACATTCTGCCGCGCTTGATGTAGTTGCGGATGTCCTGCACACGGGCGTCGCCAAGCTGACTGTCGCGCAACCGCGACACCGCATCATACTCGTAAAGGCCCTGCATCGCCTTGGTGGTGGATTTGACGTGCCATTCGAGCAGCGGCGCGCCGAGGCCTTTGGCGATCTCCAGCGCCAGCACGGTCTTGCCGGTGCCGGGTTCTCCTTTGACCAGCAGCGGCCGCTCGAGCGTGATAGCGGCATTGACCGCAATCTTGAGGTCGTCGGTTGCGACGTAAGCATCGGTGCCTTCAAAGCGCATTGAACGACTCATTTTCTTTTCAAGGTTGGTCGCAGGCTAGCGTAGCACGGCGGCGCCCGCCAGACGGTCGGCGCGGCGCTCAAGAGACCATGGCGACGCAGATTGGTTGATTTGCAGCTGCGCTATCTATCTCAGGAGCAGAGACTCAATCCAGATGGTGAAGAATTTTAACGGAGGTTAATTTGCCAGAAACGAATTTGGCTCGAGTTAGAGTCGATTAACTTGTCTGTGTGAAGTTCTGCACGGCTGGGCGTTTGGTATCCATTCAACAGGGATGGGACGTCGGTAGCTGTGTCGCACAGGAGTGCGTTTGATGACTTCAATTGTCTCGTCGCTGACCCCCAATCAGATTTCGGGTCTATCGGTAGCCGCAATTCAGGCGCTGACGACGACCGACATTAGCGCCCTGAACACGAGCCAAGTGGCCGCGTTGAAGGCGACCCAAGTCAATGCACTCAACTCCACAGATCTGAATCAACTCGCCGCAACCCAGGTTGCGGCTTTATCATCGAGCGTCATGAGCGCGCTTTTAATCGCGCAAATCCAGGCATTTACGACTACCCAGGTTACCCAATTCACTTCGACCCAGGTTGGCGTGCTGACGACGGGCGAAATCGGTGCCTTGACCGCGACCGAACTGCAGGCGCTGTCGACGACGCAGGCCAACGCCCTGACCGCGACCCAGATCGGCGGTCTGACGACGACCGTGCTCAATAGCCTCTCGACCACGCAGGTCGGCGCGCTCTCCACCACGCAGGTGCAGGGCCTGACCACGACCCAGCTCAACAACCTGAACACCACCAACCTCGACGCGGTCAACGTCGCGCGGCTGACCGGTACCCAGGCGGCCGGACTGACTACGACCAACATCACCAACTTGACCACCACGCAGGTCGCGGCCTTCACTGCCACTGGGGTGAGCGCCTTGTCGGTCGGCCAAGTCAACTCGCTGACCACCACGGAAATAGCGGCCTTTACGGCGGCTACTGCCGGTGCCTTGACCTCAGCGCAGATCGCCGGGCTGACGACGACCCACTTCGCGGCGCTGTCCAGCACAACTGCCCTGCCGGCGCTCAGCACAGCCGCGATTGGCGGCCTCACGGTCGCAGAGATCAATGCCCTAACGACGACTCAAGGAAACTCGTTTATAGCGGCCCAGATCGAAGCGATGTCTATCGACCAAGTGAGCGCGCTGGTGACCCTGATCGGTTAGCCGGTCGGCTGAAACGAACTGCCACGGGCCCGCCAGCGGCACCCGGGCAGTCCGCCGAGGAAGCTAAGTAAGGCGTAAAGTACCGCGTTTTGTAGAGCGTACCCGAAACCGGTCTCCATGCGGGGAGGCCGCATGATCGTGTTCAACGCCTATAGGACGCCACCATGACTTTGCCGGCCGCCGACTTAAATAACATTGTCGAAATGTACAAAGACGCCATCAGCCGGGCGACTGCGAAGCAGCTTTCCGTCGTCGATCTGTTCAAAACGGCGACGACGCTCGATTCTCTAAATCAACGAGCGCTGTCTATCGAAATCTACAAGGCCTGGATCGCCTTTAATGCCGACAACGAACTACTGTTCGCGGTCTATTACAATTACGGCGTCGCGCTTACCGCGATTGAGGACCGCACCGGCGCGATCAACGCCCTGCGCGAATGCACGCGGCTCAAGCCGGATTTTCAGCCGTCTTACATCAATCTCGGGCGCGCGCTCGAAGACTCCGGTCAAACCGGCCCAGCCGTGGCGCAGTGGATGACGCTGTGCAAGATCTTGTCGAACGTCAATGGGGATTCCGTAGCGCACAAGACCACGGCGCTGCAACAGATAGCCCGCGTGTTGGAAACAGCCCAGAGCGATGCCGCCGCCGAAGATGCGCTCAGGCAAAGCCTCGATATCAATGTGCAGCAGCCGGAAGCGATCCAGCATTGGATCTCGTTACGACAGCGGCAATGCAAATGGCCGGTGGTCGCTGAATGGGAGCGGGTCAGCCGCAAGGACCTGAACGCGAGCATCTCCTCGCTGTCGCTGGCCTGCCACGCCGACGATCCGATGTACCAATTGGCACGAGCCTATGATTATGCGGTGAACGCGATCGGCATGCCAAAACCGGCGACGCCGACGCAGTCAAACCGTAACGCCAACAAGCTCCGCATCGGTTACGTGTCGTCCGATCTGCGCGGCCACGCGGTCGGCTTTGCCATGACCGACGTGATGGAAACCCACGACCGCGAGAGTTTCGAGATATTCGCCTACTATTGCGGCATCGACCGTCCCGACGCTACGCAACAGCGTATCAAGAACGCCGTCGACCACTGGGTCGATCTTAAGGGGCTCGATGACGACAAGGCTGCGGCCCGGATCGCGGCCGACGGCATCGACATCATCGTCGATCTCAACGGCTATACTCGGGACGCGCGCACCAAGGTATTTGCGCGCAAGCCCGCGCCGATCGCGGTCAATTGGTTCGGCTTTCCCGGCACGATGGGTACGCCCTATCACCACTACATCATCGCGGATGAGACCATCATCCCCGAGGCCGACGAGATCTATTACTCCGAGAAGGTGCTGCGGCTGCCGTGCTATCAGCCCAACGACCGCAAGAGGCCGATCGCTGCGCATCGTCCGACGCGCGCCGAAGCGGGGCTGCCCGAGAATGCCTTCGTGTTTTGTTCGTTCAACGGTATGCAAAAAATTAAGCCGCGCGGCTTTCAGCGCTGGATGACGATACTGAACCGGGTGCCCGGCAGCGTGATGTGGCTGCTCGGCGGCGGAGCGGAGGCCTGCGATCGGCTGCGCAAGGTGGCGGCTGAGTCCGGCGTCGCGCCGGAGCGGCTGATCTTCGCCGAGAATAAGCCTAATCCGGAGCATCTCGCCCGTTATCCGCTGGCGGACCTGTTCCTCGACAGTCTGCCCTATGGCGCTCACACCACGGCGGCCGATGCGCTGTGGCGGGGCGTGCCGATCGTGACCATGCCGGGACGCAGCTTTGCGTCGCGTGTTTGCGCCAGTCTGGTGCGCTCGGCCGGCGTGTCGGAATTGATATGCGCGACGCCGGAAGCTTTTGTCGAGGAAGCCGTGGCCTACGGCACGAACCCCGAGAAATTGGCGGCGATCAAGGCGAAGCTGGCAGCGTCGCTGCCGACATGCGCGCTGTTCGACACGCCGAGCCTGGTGGGCCATCTTGAGAATCTGTACCGGCAGATGTGGAACGACCTCAAGCGCGGCGCGCTGCCGATTCCGGACTTGAGCAATCTGGATGTTTATCATCGGATAGGCACCGAGCTCGACCTCGAAAACATCGAGGCCCTGAGCGACGAGGCTTATGTCGCGCAGTACAAGGAAAGGCTCACCGAGTGGAACGGCTTTTATCCAATCCCGCCGGACGAACGGCTGTGGCGCGCGGATAAACCGGAACTGCCTGGGCGTCTCGCCGTCGCTTAAGCGAGAGCCGCTCGGTCTCCGCCAATTTCCCGCTCTCATAGAACGCAAGCGCCTGCGCGAGCGAAATCGGCCTCGCATCAACGTGATAGCCGAGTGATGGCAAGTTGAATGGCTATTGCGGGTAAAATCTATAACTCAGGGACCGAGAGACGCTGATATTCGGGAGGTTCGGATGCCGCGATTTCTGCTCGCTTTTGCAGTGTTTTTGGCAGCGGTTGGCGTAGCCGCGGCCCAGAGCGCGCCGCAACCCGGGCTGGGGCAGGCCGTCGCCACTTTCGCCGGGGGCTGTTTCTGGTGCATCGAATCCGACTTCGACAAGGTCAAAGGCGTGGTAGCGACCACCTCCGGCTACACCGGCGGCAAGGTGCCCAATCCGGGCTATGAGCGAGTATCGGCCGGCGGCACCGGGCACGCCGAGGCGGTCGAGGTGATCTACGACCCGAGTCAGGTTTCCTACGAACAGTTGCTCAGGTTCTACTGGCGCACCATCGATCCGACGGTGAAGAACCAGCAGTTCTGCGATCACGGCAGCCAGTACCGTACTGCAATTTTCGTTCGCAACGACGCGGAGCGAAAGCTCGCGGAGGCGTCGAAGAAGAAGATCGAAGCCGAGTTGAAGCAGCCAGTGTTCACCGAGATCGTGGACGCGGGGCCGTTCTATGCGGCCGAGGACTACCACCAGGATTTCTACAAGAAGAATCCGACGAAATACAAATTCTACCGCTGGAATTGTGGCCGCGATCAGCGGCTGGAGCAGCTGTGGGGCGCACACAAGGGAGACAGCTGATGATCGATCGACGGGCGCTGTTGACGGCCGGCGTGGCGCTTGGTGCGCTCGCGGTCACGAGCCGATACGGAAGGGCACAAACAATGACGACAACCGAAAGGATCGCCGATTTCAAGCATCTGAGCGATGCGGAATGGAAGCAGCGTCTCTCGCCGGCGCAGTTCGATGTGCTGCGCAAGCACGGCACCGAGCGCGCCGGAACCAGCGCGCTCAATCACGAGAAGCGCAAAGGCACCTTCGCCTGCGCCGGCTGCGATCTGCCTCTATTCTCATCCGACACCAAGTTTGAAAGCGGCACTGGCTGGCCAAGCTTCTATCAGCCGCTGCCGAACGCGGCGGAAACCACGACCGACCGCTCGTTCTTCATGACGCGGACCGAGGTGCATTGCAGCCGTTGCGCCGGCCATCTTGGTCATGTGTTCGACGATGGACCGAAGCCGACCGGCCTGCGCTATTGTATGAATGGCGTGGCGATGAAGTTCATTCCGGGCGGCACGTCGGCCACTTAAGTACCCGGCAAGATCTGCCGCTTTCCGGCAGGAAAGACCCGTTACGGCGGCCCCTGGCGGGCCGCCGTATTCGTATAACCAACTGATATAACTATACAAATTTAATGGCATGGGTATTGCGAAGGTCTCTGCGAGGGATCGTGACTGCGGGCCATTACCGGCATTCGCGCGGACCACAGTGGAGAATGAGTCATGGGTATTTTCGGTGCGCTCACCACGGCGGTGGGTGGAATGCGGGCGCAGTCGTACGCGCTGCAGAACATCTCGGGCAACATCGCCAACTCGCAAACTACGGCATTCAAACGGATCGACACCAGTTTTGAGGATTTGATTCCGGACGGATCTCCGACGCAGCAATTGTCCGGCGACGTCGTTGCCAGTTCCTCCTCAACCAATACGGTGCAGGGCGATATCAAGAGCGCCTCGGTATCGACCTACATGGCGATCAACGGCCAGGGCTTCTTCGTGGTGCAGAAGCCGGATTCATTCACCGACAACCGTCCGTCGTTCACCGGCGTCGACAACTTCAGCCGCCGCGGCGACTTCCAGATCGATAAGAGCGGCTATCTGGTCAACGGCGCCGGATACTACCTGATGGGCATCCCGATCGACTCCACCACCGGCAACCTGACCGGCAGTGTCCCGACGATGCTGCAATTTCAAAACGGATTCTTGCCCGCCGAAGCGACAACCCATATCGACTACCGTGCCAACCTGGCGAGCTACCCGCTGACGCAGGACCACCAAACCGGCGTGGTCGGCTCGGAGTTGTTGAATCAGTCGAACTTCGCGGCCAACCCGGTGGTTGGCGCGGGTGCCGCAGCCAAGATTATTGGTAGCGGAGCAACCTTGTCGGGCGACGCCGCGGCGGTGCTGACGGGTTCACAGGTGCTTACGTCGTTGAGCTCCGCCGGCGGCACGCTCAATATCAACGGGACGCCAATCACCATCAACCCCGGCGACGGCATGGTGGCGATCATGGGGGCCATCAATGGCGCGACCGGCACCACCAATGTCGGCGCGACGCTCGACAGCTCCAATAAACTAGTGCTGACCAGCACCGATGCGTTGACGAACATCGCCATCGGCAGCGGTAGCACGCTGGCGCTGCTGGGCGAACTCGGCCTATCTGCCGGCACCACCAACGCAACCAATTTGCTGACGCAGAGTGCGGCATCCACCGGGCAGACCCTGACCTTTACGGTCGGCAGCAATGCGCCGCTGTCGGTCGTTTTCGGCACCGGCGTTGGCCAGGTCGCGACTATGGCTCAACTGAACACCGCCCTGGCCGGTCTCGCTGGCGGCATTGCTGCTACCAATCCGGCCACCGGAAATGTCACCATCACCGCCTCGAATTTGACCGACACCATCGCGATCGGCGGCACCGCGACCGCCAGCAACTTCGGCATTCATACGCCGATCGGGCTGCCGTCAAACGGTACCGTGATAGCGAACGACGTTTCGACGTTCCTCAAGGAATCGATCGCGGGCGGCGCCGTGACGGCATACGACACGTCGGGGTCCGGGGTGAACATCCAGTTGCGCTGGGCCAAGACGGATTCAACCACGCTGGGCGCCGGACACAGCAATACCTGGAATTTATTCTATCAGTCCAATTCGACTGCAACCGGCACCCAGCCGGCTTGGACAAATGCCGGGGTCAATTACACGTTTGGCGCCGACGGCCAGCTCAACCCCGCGGTCAACTCCTTGACGCTGGCGAATGTGACGGTCGACGGGGTCGCGCTCGGCAATATCCAAATGTCGCACAGCTCCGGCGGCATCACCCAGTTCGCCGATTCCAACGGAACTGCCCAAGTCAACTTGCTGCAGCAAAACGGTTTCTCCGCTGGCTCGCTTGAGTCCGTCGCGGTAACCGATAAAGGGCGCGTCGCCGGCACCTATTCGAACGGCCGCACCATCGACCTCGCCGAGATCACACTGGCGAACTTCAGTGGCGCCAACATGCTCAAGCGCATCGACGGCGGCGCCTTCGAACAAACCGCGGAATCCGGCGGTCCGACTTACACCGCGCCCGGTAAAATCTCCGGTTCTTCGCTCGAGGGTTCGAATACCGACATCGCCGACGAATTCACCAAGCTGATCGTTACCCAACAGGCGTATTCGGCCAATACCAAGGTGATCACGACAAGCAACCAGATGGTTCAGGACCTCCTGAGCATGTTGCGGTAGCGGTGCCGGGCCCGCGCAACAATAGGAACGGCGGCCGGCCATGAGTCTAACTCAGGCTCTTTCGGCGGCAATTTCGGGACTGAAGGCCAACCAGGCCGGTTTGGCGCTGGTCTCGGCCAACGTCGCCAATGCCAACACCCCGGGCTACATCCGCAAGACGGTCTCGCAGGTTGCCACCGCGGGCAACGATACCGGCATCAGCGTCAACGTTACCGGTATTCAGCGCGAACTCGATACCTACGTGCAGCGCCAATTGCGGGTGGAGAATTCCGGCGCGACTTATGCCGATACGCTCGCTCAGGCCTATAAGCAATTGCAGGACGTATACGGGACGCCGGGGTCCGGCAACACGCTGGAAAGCGTCTACAACAGCTTCACCACGGCCCTGCAAACATTATCGAGCAGCCCAGACGATCCGGCTGCGCGCAGCGCGGTAATCAGCGCCGCGCAGTTGTTGACGCAGCAGCTCAACCAATCGAGCCACAGCATCCAGGCTTTGCGTGGTGACGCCGAGCTTGGCATCTCCGATGCGGTGACCAAGGCCAACCAGGCGATGAGTCAAATCGCCAGCCTCAATCTAAGAATTGCCGCTTCCCCCGCCGCCGATGGCGCTACCGCTACGCTGATGGATCAGCGCGATACCTATGTCGATCAACTGTCGCAGTTGATGGACATCAACGTTATCAAGAATACAGATGGCCAGATTTCCATTTTCACCAATTCGGGCATTCAACTAGTCGGTACCCAAGCGTCGAAGATCAATTTCAACCCGCAGGGCATGATGACTGCGGCTGCTACTTGGAGCGCGGATCCGACCAAGTGCACGGTCGGCACACTCTCGCTGCTCTCGCCAAACGGCAGTTCGGTCGATTTGATCGAGTCGCATTCCGTCCGTTCGGGGAAGATCGCGGCCTATCTGCAGATGCGCGATCAGGAACTGGTGCAGGCTCAAAGCCAGATCGATGCGGTCGCTGCCGGCATGGCCAGTGCGCTGTCGGACAAGACCACCGCCGGCACCAGTGCGACGTCGGGCCTGCAGAATGGATTCGACGTCGACATTAGCGGCATGTCGGCCGGCAACAAGATTACAATCAACTACACAGATTCGCTGACCCAAACGGCCCACACCATCTCTCTTGTCCGGGTCGACGATACAACCGCCTTGCCGTTGTCCAATGACGCGACCGCTTCGCCGAACGACAAGGTGGTCGGCGTCAATTTTGCCGGCGGCATCGGCTCGGTAATGGCGCAGATCACCGCGGCGCTCGGCGGCACCGGATTGGTGGCGTCGAACCCCTCCGGCAACACGCTGGAAGTGCTTGACGATGGCGCCGGCAACATCGTCGATGTCACGTCCGTGTCGACGACCAAAACCGCGACTTCACTGCTCGGCGGCAGCGCCGAACTGCCGTTTTTCACCGATGGCACGCAGCCTTATACCGGGGCAACAACCGCGCTGGGTTCGCAGAGCATCGGCTTTGCCGGGCGCATTTCAATCAATGCGGCGCTGCTGGCCGATCCGTCGAAACTCGTCAGCTATCAGACTGGCACTGCGGCCGGCGACAGCACGCGCCCGGATTTCATTTTTCAACAGCTCACGGCCGGTTCGCTGCAATTTTCGCCGGATACCGGCATCGGCAGCGCCAGCACGCCATTTTCAGGTTCGATCTCGAAGTTCCTGCGGCAGGTCATCAGCCAGCAGGGCGAAGCCGCTGACTCCGCTAACAATCTCAAGCAGGGCCAGGACGTGGTGTTGTCCTCTTTGCAGCAGCGTTTCAACGATGGCTCTAGCGTGAACGTCGACCAGGAGATGGCGACGTTGCTGACGTTGCAGAACGCCTACGCTGCCAATGCGCGGGTGCTGTCGACGGTCAAGGACATGTTCGACACTTTGATGAAGATGTGAGGATGCTATGAGTGTCTCAACAGTCGGTGGCTCAGCGGGAATTGCGATCCAGCAATTGGTCGGCATGCGTGCCCAGTTCGACGACTTGCAGCGTCAGCTCAGCACCGGCCAGAAGTCGTCGACTTATGCAGGATTGGGCCTCGACCGCGGCATCACGGTCAGCTTAAACGCGCAACTCTCGGCGATCGGCGGCTACGACAGCACGATTGCCAATGTGGGCACCCGCATCAATCTGATGAACACGGCGCTCGGCCAGATGACGTCCATCTCCAGCAATGTGAAGGCGGCGATGGTGCAGGCGAATACCACCGGAAACGGCTTCGGGCCGAGCGTTGCGCAGCAGACCGCACAGTCCTCCCTCGACCAATTGCTCAGCTTGCTCAACACTCAGGCTGGTGGCCGTTATCTGTTTTCGGGCCGCGCCACCGACCAGCCGGCGGTCGAAACCACCGACCATATTCTCAATGGCGATGGCAGCAAGGCTGGCCTCAAGCAGTTGATTTCCGAGCGCACCCAGGCGGATCTCGGTGCCGACGGCCTCGGCCGCCTGGTGGTCAGCCAGCCCAGCGCAACCGATGTATCGGTTGCGGAAGATTCGACCTCGCCGTTCGGCTTCAAACTTGCGTCTGTGACGTCAAATCTGAACGGCGCCATCGTCACCGGCCCAACCGGTTCGCCGGCTTCCTTGGATATCGACTTGTCCGGTGGTAATCCGAACGCCGGAGACACGGTTTCGTTGCGGTTCAATCTGCCCGACGGCACCAGCCAGAATATGACGCTGACCGCCACCGCCAGTTCGTCCCCAGGGACCGGTCAGTTCAGTATCGGCGCCACGCCGGCCGATACGGCGCTCAATCTGAAGAACGCGATCACCGCCGGGGTTTCCACGCTCGGTGCGACGTCGCTTACGGCGGCGTCCGCAGTCGCGGCTTCCAACGACTTCTTTGACGCCGACCTCAATAATCCGCCGCAGCGGGTCAATGGTCCGCCATTCAACACGGCCACCAGTATGACCGCCGGCACGGCTGCCAATTCCGTGATCTGGTACACCGGCGAAGCAGGCACCGGCTCCGCGCGAGGGACTGCCACTGCCGGTATCGACACGTCTCTGTCGATCTCCTATGGCGCGCGCGCCAACGAGCAGGGTTTTCGTGCCGTCGTGCAAAACACCGCGACGTTGGCCGCGCTGCCGATATCGGCGAGCGATCCCAACGCGGCGCAGTTGAGCGCGGCGCTCAACCAAAGGCTCAACACCAATCTGAGCGGCGCACCCGGCGATCAGACTCTCACCAACATCGCGACCGATCTGGCCAGCGCGCAAACGGCGATGAAGGCTGCGAAAGACCGGCACAGCCAGACCAGCGCGACGCTGGGCGATTTCCTGCAGCAGATCCAGGGCGTTTCGAACGAGCAGGTCGGCACCGAATTGCTGGCATTGCAGACGCGCATGCAGGCTTCGATGCAGACCACGGCGATGCTGTTTCAGACCAGCCTGGTCAATTATCTAAAATAGCTTGCAGCCTCACCCGGCGCTGCTGGTGCGGCTTGGCGGTTCGGCCGCGCGTGCGATCAGCCCCGCCGCCAGCTCGCGATTAATGCTGATCAGGGAGTCGAGCTTTTCCGGAGTCGGATCGGCCTGGAGCGCGATGGTCTGCTTGAATACGAATATTCCGAGATTGGCGATATTCTGGCGCACATCGGCGGGCAATGGGTTTTTAGGGCTGGTCGCCGACGTTACAAAGATCGACCACAGCGTGCGGTTATTAATCAGCGCCGCGTGTAGCTCCGGGCGGCGGTCATCCCAGCCGTCGCGAATAGCCTGCAGCCGCCTCGCCGCGTCCAACAGCAGATCGGCTTCCAGATCACGCGGATTTCCGGTCTGTCTTGCGATCTTGCCGTACGCGTCCGTCGCGTGTCGCATGATCCAGCAGGTCCTTTTCGTAGGCAATTAGAATCTTTGCGCTCTTGAGCGCCTTGTACATTTCACCGGCCATGATGTGATTGCTGATCGCTTCGATATGCGGCCACGTGCTGGGCACTGCCTGTACAAGCTCGCGCATCAGCGTGAAATAGGTCTCGTGGTGCGCGATTGGATCGCGCGCCGTGTACATCAGTTGAACGACGAAATAGATGCGCTTGGCCGGCGTATCCGCCTGAGCCGGCGTCATGATATCCTTCTCGCGCAGGATCGGCGCTTTGCCTTCGATGAGCAGCCGTGTGCGCTGATCGCCATTGGTGACGATGCATTCGCCGAGGACGAATCGTTCGCCAGGCTTAAGTTCGACTTTGAGGCCCATGGGACGCCGCTCCTTGCGGCAAATCGTCAATCGCGGCCGGCGTCGAGAAAGAGTTCTGCCTCGGACCTAACGCGCTAGGTTACTGGAAAAGCTTCAGAACGTTCTGGTCGGCCTGAGAGGCGAGCGATAGCGCCGTGGTCGATAGTTGCTGGCGGGTCTGCAGAGCGAGAAGGTTCGCGCCTTCCTCGTTGCTGTCGGCGAGCGTAAGCCCGTCAGCGCCGGTGTTCAAGGTATTGATCATCGCCTTGGTAAAATCTTGACGAATTTGTACGGTTTGTAGATTCGAACTCAGCGCCTGCGATTGCGACCGCAAGGTGACCAGCGACGTCGTCAACTGGGCGCCGGCGGCTGTAATATCGCTGTTGGATGCCCAGCTATTGGTCGATGCGCTCATCGCAAGCGCACCGGCAGTTGTGTCGTCATAGCCGCTGATGACGACATTCGAGCTTCCGGTTTCATTGAGCGTGATCGTAAGGTTGCTGTTTCCGATCAGGTTAACGCCATTGAAGCCGGAGTCGGAGGAAAGCAGATCGATTTGACCTCGAAGCGCATCGTATTGCGCGGCCAGAGTGGCGCGCACGGTGGGATCGGTCGTCTGTTGTGCCTGACTGACCAGGGATTGGGCCGACTGAACCAGCTTGGTGATCGCCGTGATGCCGTTGTTGGCGGCTTGGATGGTGTTGATGCCGGTCGTCATGGTGTCGAGCAGCGCATTGAGGTCGTTAGCGCGGACATTCAGGCCCTGGGCCGTGAAGTAATTGATCGGATTATCGAGCGCGGAATTGACCCGCTTGCCGGTGGCAAGCTTTGTCTGCGTGGACGTGATCAGCTCCGACGTCTGCTGCAATTGCAGAAGATTGGATCGAACGCCGCTCGAGAGAACAATATCGCTCATGGCAGACTCCTTGCCTGCGTGGTCAAATCGCTTGACGGCGATAATGAATTGTTAGGGTTGATGGAACGTTAATGACCGTGACATTAATCAATAATTAACCATGAGTGTTCCGCGCCTGAAAAATAGCATCATTGGGCGCGCTTGGCGGAGCTGCGGGAAGTAGGGAGGTCTCTGAAGCGACACCAATCCGAAACCTATGGTTAACGCTTCATGTGGAACAATGAACGGGGCGGCCTGCTGTGCGGCCAAATACAGCTTCCACCATCCAGGGTGGAAGCTTGGCGTCTGAGAATTCCCCCGAAGGAAGACTGCAATGTGCGGAATCGCGGTAGCGATCGACTGGCCGGATCGCGAAGCGGTTGTTCGGCAACTCATTGGCGGGATTCTCCACCGGGGAGATATAACGGACCCAATCTTCTCTCCGCGGCTCAATAGCGCGATGTGCACGCGTCGCCTGCGTATCGTCGATGCCGAACACGCCATTCAACCCCAGCTTTCGTCCGATGGGCGTATCGCGGTCGCATTCAACGGCGAAATCTACAATTACCGCGAGTTGAGGCGCGATCTGCAAGAGCATGGCATCGTCTTCAAGACGGAGTCGGACACCGAGGTCCTCGCGAACGCTTTGCAGGCCTGGGGGCCGGCAGCGCTCGGCAAGTTCGTAGGGATGTTTGCCTTCGTTGCGATCGATACGGTCACCGGGAGCTTTCTCGCGGCGCGCGACCCGTTTGGCGTTAAGCCGCTTTACGTTATTCAGTCGAAATCCAGCTACTTGTTCTGCTCCGAGATGCGACCGTTACTTGACGCCGCCGAGGTTGGCGACGTCATGCTGTTGCCGCCAGGCTATATGTTAAGCCGCAATACCTGCGCGCCTTTCGCGACCTCCATTGGCGTGCCGACGATTGCGCCTCTGGCGGGCGGCGCGAGATCGCTAGATGGCCTTCTCAGCGATGCGGTGCAGACGCGTCTGCCGGACAATCTTCCGGTCGCAACCATGTTCAGCGGCGGTATCGACAGTACGCTGATCGCGCACTACACGCGCCGCTTTCGTCCAGAAGCGCCAGGCTATTTCGTCGGTGGTCAAAATGCGCCGGACTATCGATACGCTGCTGAATACGCCGATCGGACCGGCTTCGACCTTCGTTGCGTGCCGTTCGACGCGGATAGCGATCAGGTCTTTTCGCTGATCGACGATGTTGTCGCCATTACCGAGTCTTTTGAGCCGAATTTGGTTCGCGGCGCAGTCTGCTCGCTTGCCGTTTCGGAGAGAATTCACAAAGACGGCTTTCGCGTCGCCTTGTGCGGGGAGGGCGCCGACGAATTGTTCTGCGGGTACCCGCCGCTCGAAATCGCCTTCCAGGATGACATTGTCGTAGGCCAGTCGCTGCGGAACGAATGTCTCAGCCTCATGCATCGCATCAGCCTGCAGCGGGTCGATCGATGTTCGATGCACTATCAACTCGAGACCCGAGAGCCATTTCTCGATCCGTCGGTCGTGAACTTCGCCCTGAATGCCGATCCGTCAGCGCTTGTGGGTAACGTCGGCGGCCAGGTCGTCGGCAAGAAAGTTCTTCGGGAGATCTACGATCTCTATCCCGACGAGCTTCCGGCCCTCATTCGGGATCGCACGAAAGTGCCCTTCGGTGAGGGCGCGGGGCTTGACGCGACGCCGGAGGACTCGTCTTGGAAGGCTCGCTTCCACGAGGCTACCAGTGAGCAGGATTTCAGCGACGGGAAAAAGGAATTCGCGGCGTTCGGAATCCAGACGCGGGAAGAACTCTTCTATATTCGCAAGCTTGCGAGGTCGATGGACATCAGCCGCGTGCCGCATCTGCGGGGCCGCGCTTCGATAGCTTTCCCGGTCGAGAAATATCGCGAGAAGCTCAAGGCCTACGCGTACGCCAGCCTTTAGGCTGGCCTCGGTAGGTCAGGCGGCGCTGGCCAGCCCGGCGGCAAGGTTGCGGTTGATCTCGATCAGGGGGGATATTTTTTCCGGTTTTGGCTCCGCCAAGATCGCGATCGTGTGCTTCATCACGAAAATTCCCAGGTTCGCCACGTTTTGCCTGATGGCCTGTGGCAATGGGTTATCGGATTTAGTCACTGTCGAAATGAAGATGGTCCAAAGCATGCGATTGTAGCGAAGTGCATCGTTAAGGTCATTGGCGCTTTTCAATTCCCAATTGTCCTGAACTTTCAGCAGCCGAAGGGCGGCGTCCAGGAGCAAATCGGCTTCCGTAGCGCGCGGGGAGGCAATCTTCTCTGAAACCGTCTTATAGAGGCGCGTGGCACTGTACATAAACTAATTCCACCTTCTCGTCGCAGGCTGAAGCCGAACGTATCGTCCTATTATTAATAATGAATTTTGGACGCGCGCGGATTGCCTTCGTTTTGCGCAAGGCAGATTGTTGTGTCTGACGACATATTATCCAGCAACCATTGATTAACCATAAGCGCGAAACCAAAAAAAAAACGGCGGCCCGAAGGCCGCCGCTTGAGCTTGGACTATTCCGAGGCTTACTGGAACAGCTTCAGAACGTTCTGATCGGCCTGCGACGCGAGCGACAGGGCGGTCGTCGACAGCTGCTGGCGGGTCTGCAACGCGAGCAGGTTGGCGCCTTCCTGGTTCGAATCGGCCAGGGTAAGATCGGCTGAGCCGGTCTGCAGCGTGTTGATGGTCGCCTTGGTGAAGTCCTGACGAACCTGAACGGTCGTCAAGCTGGCACCGAGAGCCTGCGACTCCGAACGCAGCGAGGTGAGCGCTGTGGTCAGGGCGGTGCTGGCCGCAGAAATGTCGGAGGTGCCAGCCCAGGAGTTGGTCGAGTTAGCGATGCTGAGCGGGGCGTTGTTGGCGTTGGTGTAGTTGACGCCGACCACGGCCGTGCTGGAGGTGTTGGTTTCGTTCAGCTTGACGGTCAGGGTGTCGCCACCAAGCAGGTTGATGCCGTTGAAGCCCGAGTCACTGGCGAGCTGGCCGACCTGGGTCAGAAGGGCGTCGAACTGCGTGGCAAGGCTGGCGCGGACCGTCGTGTCGGAGGTCTGCTGGGCCTGGCTGGTCAACGACTGCGCCGACTGCACCAGTTTGGTGATCGCCGAGATGCCGTTGTTGGCCGCCTGAATCGTGTTGATACCGTTGGACATCGAGTCCAGCAGGTTGCTCAGGTCGTTGGCGCGGTTATTGAGGCCCTGCGCAGTGAAGAAGTTGTTCGGATTATCGAGGGCCGAGTTGACGCGCTTGCCGGTCGCAAGCTTGGTCTGGGTGGACCCGATCAGGTCCGAAGTCTGCTGCAACTGCAGCAAGTTCGAACGCACGCCGGAGGAAAGAACGATGTCGGACATCTTAGTACCTTTCTGGGTCTATTTGCCGTACTGGCAGTTTCGCGTAAGCGATCCCGTGGATCGGCTAATGTCTTCGCACACGGCTCCAAACGACACGTAAAAAATCATGGTTAATGACTTATGCTTCGTGGCGGATCTCGTTAACGTTTGAGTCAAAAGGTATAGGCGCAGCGCGGTCGACGCGGGGAAGTTAAAGCGCGACAAACTCGCGCTCAAAAAGCCGCTTCACAACGCGGAGCGAACTGGCGAGCCGATACAGCGCGCCGGAAATAGCGCATTAACAATTTCCTAATGCACACGAATTCTTAACTGTCGCGGCTTATGTTTTGCGCGTCATGTCAGTATCGAGTCTAAACGCAATTTCGAGTGCAGTACACGGCGCGACTGCGGCGGGTCAGTCGAATTGGCTGCAGACCACGCTCGTCAATATCAAGAACCAAGAGAACCAAGGCGGCCTGCTGGGCATGCTGTCGGCCGCCGCCGCTGGCAATGACGGCAGCGTCAGTACGTTTATTACCAACAGCACGGCCAACGCCAACGCCTTGGCGACCATCGCGCAGACCAGCGTTACCAGCTATTCCAGCCTGATCGCGCAGCAGGCGAGCGTGCGGCAAAAGCAAGAGCAAGGGCAGAAGCTGCAAGATGCGTTGAAGTCGCTGCAGGACACCCAAAGTCAGGTTCAGCAGAAGAACGTGCTCGATCCAATCATCTATATGCCGGACGGCTCCTTCATCGACACCACCACTAATCTCATGACGTCGGCGAACGGCACGCAGTACGACATTACGACCGGGATCAAATACGTCGACCCGAAAATGATCATTCAAATGGTCAATGGGTCATACCTCGATACCAAAAACAATATTCTCACGATGGCCGACGGGACTCGCATTGACTCGGTGACCGGCATTAAGCTTTCGACGACCGCTTGATTGCCGCAGAACATCGCGCGGCGTGACAGCCGGCGCGGCCGCCGTCAAATTCACAATATCTAGAGCGAGCGGCAGACCGACATCGGCTGGCCGGTTTTGCTGCTCGGCATATTGGCCCGGCCGTTGGCGCCATACGTTGAGGGTGCGCGTTTGCGCGCGAGTTCGGCCGAGACGCCGCGGACGATGCCTTCGGCGACGGCGTGGGCCGTTGCCAGCACCGTCAGATTGGTCTGCAGCAGGACCTGAAACGCCTCATGACGTTTGCGCAATCCATCGAGCGCTTGGGGAAGCGCTTGGGCGACGATGTTCTTGGCGGCTTTGACGCGTTCGGTTGCCGCGAAATAGTGCCTGGCCAGTTCGAGCTTGGTGTCGTCGAGTTCAGTCGCATCGCGCAGCTTGCCGGCGCGCGCGCGCGCCGTCTCCTGTTCGACGGTTTCCACCAATCGATCCATGATCATGTTCAGGTTTGCGATGGCGCGCTCGGCGTCGCTGGTGGTCTTGATCGGGGTTTGCGGCTGGGGTGCGCTCACGCTCTGGCCTCCTGATGCGCGATCAGACTCTTGTAGACCTGATCGGCAATGCCGATGCCGCCCGACTTGGCGAAGGACTTGGCGTATTCGTCGGTGAGAAAAGAGCGCCACACGCCAGTCGCGCCGCTGCCGCCGAACGGGCCGTCGCCGCCAATGCCGGTGAACATCTGCTGGAACATCGAATTGAGAAACACCGCTTCGAAGTCCTGCGACGACGCCTTGGCTTTCGCCTTGGTGGCGTCGGAAGGGCTCGCCGCCTTGGTGACGTCGGACTGGTTGGCCACTGCCGGCTTCTTGGCATTGAGCAGATCGAGCGGGCTCAGGCCGGGCGCGGTGAGGGATGCGATGCCGGCCATCACATCACCTCGATATCGGCTTGGATCGCGCCGGCGGCTTTGATCGCTTGCAGGATGGCGATCATGTCGCGCGGGCCGATGCCGAGCGAGTTGAGGCCATCGACCAGTTGCTGCAGCGAGACGCCATCGCGCACCAGCGCCAGCTTCTTGCCGTCCTCCTGCACGCCGATCCGCGTGCGGGGAACGACCTGGGTCGTGCCGCCGCGCGAGAACGGCGACGGCTGGCTGACCTGGGCGCTCTCGGTAATGGTGACGGTCAAGTTACCCTGCGCCACCGCTACCATCGACACCCGCACGTCGCGGCCCATGACGATGATGCCGGAGCGTTCGTCGATCACGATCTTGGCGGCGAGGTCGGGCTCGACCTGGAGCTGTTCGATCTCGGTGAGCAGCGAGATCACGTTGCCGCGGTATTGCTGCGGTATCGTGATGCCGATCGTGCCCGGATCCAGCGGCTCGGCGGTCGGCACGCCGATGAAGTCATTGATGGCGGCGGCGATGCGCTTGGCGGTGGTGAAATCGGGGTTGCGCAACGCCATGCGTAGCTGGCTGAGCTTGTTGAGGGTGAATTCGATTTCGCGCTCGATCAGCGCGCCGTTGGAGATGCGGCCGACGGTCGGCACGCCGCGCACGATCTTGGCGGCTTCGCCTTCGGCCTGAAAACCGCCGATCGCCACCGACCCTTGCGCGACCGCGTAGACATTGCCGTCGGCGCCGAGCAGCGGGGTGACCAGCAGCACGCCGCCTTGCAGGCTCTTGCTGTCGCCGAGAGCCGATACCGTGACATCAATACGGGTGCCCTGGGTGCCGAACGGGGGCAGGTTGGCCGTTACCATCACTGCCGCGACGTTGCCGGTGCGCAGCGTTTGGCCGCGGACGTTGACGCCGAGACGTTCCAGCATCGCGGTCAGCGACTGTTTGGTGAAGGGGATATTGTTGAGAGTGTCACCTGTGCCGTTGAGTCCGACCACGAGGCCGTACCCAATGAGCTGGTTCTGGCGCACGCCCTCGATATTCGCGAGGTCCTTGATGCGCGAGGTCGCCCCGGCACTCCCCGGGACGAACAGACAGATGAGTAGCGCCGCACGGAATGCGGCCAGCAAGGTCCTCGTCATCACTGCTCCCCAATGTGACGGTGGCTGTCATCTAATATGCGAGCGCCGTGCCAACCCGCGGACGCTACTCAAGACTCTGGCAGCGTTGAAGATTTGGAATCGCCGCCGCGAAACGCGCCGGCCCGGCGCCCGGCATTAAACGTCCCGTCCGGCAAAAACTGCCGGGACGTTTACGGCGCATTAACCATAACCGCGCAGTCTCAGGGCTCGGGGACCGATACGATTTCCGGTGGGGCTACTCGCCATGCGCATCTACGGACCGAATGGAGCCGCGCTCGCGTCCGCGCCTAAATCCGCGCGCCGTCCCGCCGCCGGTGGATTTTCCGTCAGCGAGGAAGAGGCGCCGCGCAATACGGCCGCCACCAGCTCACTCCGTTCGGTTTCGACGCTCGACGCGCTGATGGCGCTGCAAGGCGTCGACGACCCGGCCGAGCGCAAGAAGCGCGCGGTCGCCAAAGGCCGTAATGCCCTCGACGTGCTCGATGCCCTCAAGGTCGCGGTATTGGACGGCAGCATCGACAGCTCGACGCTGGCCCGCCTCAAAGTCGCGTCCGAAGGCCTGACCGAAGGCTCCGGCGATGCCGGGCTGGACACGGTTTTGGGCGAAATCGACCTCCGGGTCGCCGTGGAACTGGCAAAAGCCGGGCGCCGGCAGGCCTAAAGTCCCAGGCCGAGTTCCACGAAATCATTAAGTCATTGAATTGTCACACTAATCTGACAGGCCTCCCGGGCTAGCTGCGATATTGTCGCAGCAGCGGCACGCGTATATAAGCTCGCCGCGCGGGGGTTAAGACTTCGCTCTAACGATAAGAGAAGTCAGGGGAGTCACTGGCATGTTGGCCAAGACGAAAACCTACAAGCCGTCGGACAAGGAGCCGTTCATGAACGAACGGCAGCGGGACTACTTCCGCAAACGGCTGCAGGCGTGGCGTGACGACATTCTGAAAGAAGCCAAGGAAACGCTGGTTCATCTTCAGGAAGAGAACCAGAACCATCCCGATCTTGCGGATCGTGCCTCTTCCGAGACCGACCGGGCCATCGAGCTGCGCTCCCGTGATCGCCAGCGCAAACTGATCGCCAAGATCGACGAGGCGCTGGTCCGCATCGACGATGGCACCTACGGCTACTGCGAAGAGACCGGCGAGCCGATCTCGCTGCGCCGGCTGGAAGCGCGCCCGATCGCCACGCTGTCGGTCGAAGCGCAGGAACGCCACGAGCGGCGCGAGCGGATCTATCGCGACGATTGAGGGCAGGGCGAAGCGCAAGAATTCAAATGGCCGGGGATTTCCCCGGCCGTTTTTGTTGGCACATCTCTGTCATTGCCGGGCAAAGCCGTCCAAAGGACGGCGTCGCTTTCGCTCGCCTATGACCCGGCAATCCATGAGATTGCGCGCCAAAGGCAGGCTTACGTGAATCCTTCATGCGCTGACGCTACTCATGGATGCCCGGGTCAAGCCCGGGCATGACACTCAGTGTGTCGCGTGCTCATCGATTCAATTTTCAAACAGCTATTAGCCAACGCTTCGCCGCCCGTATTCTTTATCGGCCCCGGGCAGGCCGTCTTCCCTTTCCTTGCCCCTCGCAAAAAGCGAGGGGATGGAGCGCCGCGAGGCGCAACCATCAGTCCACGCCTGGCGAGGCGTGTGCGCATCTGGCGAGATGCGCTGCGCCCCTCGGCGCTCCACAAGCGGCTTTTCTGTCCCCGGGACCGTGCTTCCGGGTGCCGACGGAGGCCTCGTGGCCCCCCGATCCGGCAGACTTTCGTCCACCTTCGTCTGCACCGCGTCCAGCCATTCAAGGCAGTCCCCCGTAGTGGGAGCGGACGGTTCCCCGGAGCCTCCCGAGTTCGGGGTTACGAACCCCGCCCGCAGGCGCCGCACCTGGCTTCATCTTCAAGACGTCCCTAGAAGACGCCCCTCATTGAGCCAAGCGAGGCAGATCATAATCCTAGAAAGGACTACGGTCAAGGGCGCGGCTGAATTTATTCCAGATTCAGGAAGCGCCGGCAACCGCATCCCTAAGCCGCCCCTCCATCTTGAATTGAAATCCGCTCTCCGCCTCGTCGCACTTGCCCCTCAAAACGCACACGGCCTCCGGGTGGGGAGCATCCGGAGGCCGCGTCGTTGACGCCGTTTTACGCTCGCGAGACGCGAAACGGCGGGGGAGGTCGTTAAGCCACGCTACTGACGGGTAAATCCTTGGCGTTCGAACCGGTCGGTCGCCGCTTTCAAAATATTGCGCGCTAGAACGGCAGCACCACGTCGAGCACCTGCTGGCCGTAGCGCGGCTGTTGCACGTCGGTGATCTGGCCGCGGCCGCCATAGGCGATGCGGGCCTGCGCGATCTTGTTGCTGTCGATGGTGTTGTCGCTTTCGATATCCTCGGGCCGCACCACGCCGGCAACGATCAGTTCGCGGATTTCGAAATTGACCCGGATCTCCTGGCGGCCTTCGACCACCATGTTGCCGTTCGGCAGCACCTGCGTGACGACGCCCGCGACGTTGGTCGACAACGCCTCCTGGCGGTTGACCGAGCCCTTGCCGTCGCTCGACGAGCTCGAGTCGGCGGTGAGGATGCGGCCGGGCAGGATCGCGGTAGCCGGCGTCGGGATCGTCTTGCTGCCGAGGAAATCGGTGACGCCGGAATCTTCCTTGTTCGCCCGGCTGCGCTGGGTCTCGTTGGCGATGTTGGCCTTGTCGGTGATGTTGACCTTGACCGTGAGGATGTCACCGACCTGGTGGGCGCGCTGATCCTTGAAGAAGGCGCGCGAGCCGTTGCGCCACAACGAATTCGGATTGTACGAGGCCGGCTGCGCCGCCGGCATCGGCATCTGCACCGGCTTGTAGCCCGGCCGCGCCGTCGGATTATCGACCGCGGAGAGCGCCGGCTGTTCGCCGACATTCTTCAGCCGGTCGAAGGCGGCACAACCGCTCAGCAACGACGTCGCGATCGTGGCCAGGACCGCATGACGCAACACAATAATAACATTCATCGGCATCACTTTCACATTTTGCTCGGGCGCTTAGCGCGCGTCGGCGTTACTCGGAGAAAGGTTGGCGGCAAGCTTGGGCTGACGGCTGCTGATCATGACGCGGCCGGGACCGACCACGACGCCTTGCACGGTGCGTTTGGATTGCTCGTTGAGGACACTGATGGTGTCGCCTTCGGCGCCGCCATCGAGCGCCTTGCCGCGCACCGTCAGCAGGATGCCGGGAATTTCAAACACCAGCGTCACAGTTTCATTGCGCGACACCAGCTCGGGCTTCATCAGCTCGGCAGAGCGCAGCGGGCGGCCGGGCTGCAACGCGGCGCGGGCGGCTAAGCCGACCGCTTGGCTGAGATCGACAACGATGTCGCGGCCGACATCGGCGCGGGCGCGCCGCTCGATTCCGACGTCGCCGTCCTTGAGCACCGCGCCGCGTTCGATCGGGTGCAATACGGTGACGACGTCGACGGCGGGGACGGCGCGGCCGCTCAGCCGCAACATGCCGCGATTGACGGCGCCGGTCGGAATTTCGACGGTGGCGTCGAAGTGGCCGGTGCGCGCGTCGTAAGTGACGCGCGACACCCGCGGCTCGCCCTGGGCGTTCGGCTCGACCTGGATCGCGCGCATCTCGCGCTCGAAGCTGATCGCGATGTTCTTGGCGTCGCCGAGCGAGAATTGCTTGGACAGCGCGGTGGCGACGGTGTCCTCGACCTGCTTGGCCGGGATGGTGCGGCTGGCGCGGGTCACGATCACTTCGCTCAGGCCGTTGGTATCGAGCCCGATCAGCGCATGGGCGCGAACCGCCTCGACCACCGTATCGGCCGACACCGTGCCGGTGGCGCCGAGGTCGGGGGCGCGGAAGATCGGCACATTGGCGATGATGCCGGCGCGATCGACCAGATCGCCGATGCGCACGATGTCGCCGGTGATGGTCGCTTCGGCGCGCAGCACCGGCCGTTGCTGGTCGAGCGGCGGCAGCGTTTGCGCGCTGGCTGCGCCGACGGTGAGCATGCTTGCAAGAACTGCGGTGCAGAGACGGATCATGATTTTGCCTCAGCGCATCAGGTTGGATGTTGCCGACAGCATCTGGTCGGCGGCGGTGATGACCTTGCCGTTCATTTCATAGGCGCGTTGCGCGGCGATCAGATCGGAGATCTCGCTCACGGCCTCGACGTTGGCCTGTTCGAGATTGCCTTGCTGCAGGTCGCCGACGCCATCGACGCCCGGCAGCGCGTCTTGCGGCGTGCCGGAGGCGGGGGTCTCGGTGAACATGTTGTCGCCGACCGACAGCAGGCCGGCCTGATTGATGAAGCGCGTCAGTTGTATCTGGCCGAGCACGGTCGGCGTGGTGCTGCCTGCCGCCGTGACCGACACCTGGCCTTGCGCGTTGATCGTCAATCCGCTGGAATTCGCCGGGATCGTGATCGCCGGCTGCACGACGTTGCCCTGCGCGGTGACGATACGGCCCTGCGCGTCCATCTGGAACGAGCCGTCGCGGGTGTAGGAGTAGGAGCCGTCCGGCAGCTGGATCTTGAAGAAGCCGTCGCCGCGGATGGCAATGTCGAGCGTGCTGCCGGTGGCCGACAGCGTGCCTTGCGTCATCAGGCGCGGCGTGCCGACGGTCTTGACGCCGCCGCCGAGATCGATGCCGACCGGCAGGATGTTGCCCGACGCCGAGGTCTGCGTGCCGACGCGGCTGACGTGCTCGTACAGCAGATCCTGGAATTCGGCGCGCTGGCGTTTGTAGCCGGTGGTGCGCATGTTGGCGATGTTGTTGGAGATGACCTGAACATTGAGTTCCTGGGCCTGCATCCCGGTCGCCGCGGTGTGAAGAGCTCGCATGTACTAGATCCCTCAGCGTTCAGTTCGGTACGTCGGCAAGCTTATTCATCGACGACTTCTGCATGTCGGCTTGCTGCGACAGCATATTGGCGACTTGCGTATAGCTGCGCGTCACTTCGATCATGCGCGTCATCTCGACGACCGCGCGCACGTTGGATTTTTCAATCGCGCCTTGCACGACGCGCGATGTCTTGGTCGCTTGCGGCGTCTCGCCGGCGATCGAGAAGGTGCTGCCGCCGTCCTTCTGCAAATTCTGTGCGTTGGCGACCGATACCAGCCGCAGCTTGCCGCGCTGCGAATCCGTCTTGCCGTTGCCTTCGCGCACGCTGACGGTGCCGTCGCCGCTGATCGAAACCTGGTTGTCGGTCGGCTGGAAGGTGATCGGCCCGGCTTCGCCGAGCACCGGATTGCCTTCGGTGGTCACCAACTGGCCTTGGGCGTTGATCTGCATCGAGCCGTTGCGCGTGTAGCGTTCGCCGCGCGGCGACTGCACGACCAGCAATGCGTTGCCGTCGATGGCGACGTCGAGCGGGTTGCCGGTCTTCTCGACCGGGCCGGCGCTGAGATCGTGCCAGGTGCCGCGGTCGCGCACGAAGCTGACGCGGTTGCCGCTTTGATCGGCGCGCGCGTTCGAATTGAGAAATTCCTCGAATATCGAACCCTCGGCCTTGAAGCCGGTCGTATTCAGGTTGGCAATGTTGTTCGCGACCACGTCGAGTTCGCGGCTCAGCGCGACCTGACGCGACAGTCCGATCAGAAGTGTATTCTGCATCGGGTAACTCCCCTCGCTATCGGATCAATCGCCCCTCCCAGGGCGACTGCGCCGAACCATGACCGCCAGGCTCTCCCAAGCCGGGTGGCTAGGCTCTCCATTGCAGCCGCCGTGCCAAGGCAATAAACAAAGTTAAATCAATAGGTTGCCTAATTTGTCGCGGTCCCGGGCCACGGCAAAAACCGCCGTTTTCACTATTGACCCGGCAAAAGATGCCGCCTCGGGGCGGTGTTGAAAGCATCTGTTAACCATACGCACCTAGTTTTGCGGTTGGGGGCGCGGGTCGCGCATTCGCGGCGTATCGCAGAAGCAACGCCGCACGCGGGCCTGCCAAACATGTGCGAACCGAGGTCATTCGATGGCTGCAGCCAAACCTAAGAAGAAGGACGCGGAACCCGAAGAGGACGCGGAAGATGGCGCCGCGCCGGCAGCCAAGACCAAGCAAAAGTTGCCGTTGAAGATGATCATCATCGCCGCGGTCGGCCTGCTGGTGCTCGGCGGCGGCTACGGCGGCTATGCCTTCTTCTTTGCCGGCGAGAGCCACGAGAAGCCCAAGGTCGCCGAGGTCAAGCCGGCGGTCTTCGTCGATCTGCCCGACGTGCTGGTCAATCTGTCGAATGCCGGCACCGACCGCACGCAATATCTCAAAGTGAAGATCGTGCTCGAAGTGCCTGATGCCGAGTTGGTGGCAAAGATCCAGCCGCTGATGCCGCGCGTGATGGATGCCTTCCAGACCTATTTGCGCGAATTGCGGCCGACCGATCTCGACGGCTCCGCCGGACTGTACCGGCTCAAGGAAGAGTTGACCCGGCGGGTCAATGCCTCGGTGTCGCCCAATCACATCACGGCCGTGCTGTTCAAGGAGATCATCGTCCAGTGACCGCGACTCCGAGAGAGACGTCATGGCCGGGCATAGCCGTCCGAAGGCCGGCGTCGCTTCGCGCGCCTTTGTCCCGGCCATCCACGACTTTCTTAACTGCTGAACGGAAGACGTGGATGCCCGGCACAAGGCCGGGCATGACGGAGTTGTAGCCGATGGCGCAGAATACCCAGATCGACCAAGACGCGCTGGCGGCCGAGTGGGGCGTTGCGCTGGAGTCGGAGACCGGCGCCGGCACGCCGTCCGCCAATGCCGAAAGTTTGGCGGCCGCCAATACCGATGACGCCGCCGCGCAGTGGGCGGCGATGGTTGACGACGGCAGCGGTTTCCAGTCCGCCAAAGGCGGCGCCGAGCGCATCCTCAATCAGGAAGAAATCGACAGTCTGCTCGGCTTCAGCCTGAGCGACGTCACGCTCAACGACAATTCCGGCATCCGCGCCATCATCGACTCGGCGATGGTGTCTTACGAACGCCTGCCGATGCTGGAAATCGTCTTCGACCGCCTGGTGCGGCTGATGACGACCTCGTTGCGCAATTTCACCTCGGACAACGTCGAAGTCTCACTCGATCGCATCACCTCGGTGCGGTTCGGCGACTATCTCAATTCAATTCCGCTGCCGGCGATCCTCGCGGTCTTCAAAGCCGAGGAGTGGGAAAATTTCGGGCTGGCCACTGTCAATTCCAGCCTGATCTATTCGATCATCGACGTGCTGCTCGGCGGCCGCCGCGGCCAGAGCACGGTGCGCGTCGAGGGCCGTCCTTACACCACGATCGAGACTAACCTCGTCAAGCGCATGATCGAGGTGGTGCTGGCGGACGCCGAGCTTGCCTTCAAGCCGCTGTCGCCGGTGAAATTCAGCATCGACCGGCTCGAGACCAATCCGCGCTTTGCCGCGATCTCGCGGCCGGCCAATGCCGCGATTTTGGTGCGGCTGCGCATCGATATGGAAGACCGCGGCGGCAATATCGAATTGCTGCTGCCCTACGCGACCATCGAACCGATCCGCGCCACGCTGCTGCAGATGTTCATGGGCGAGAAGTTCGGCCGCGACCCGATCTGGGAAGGCCATCTCGCCACCGAAATCGGCCAGGCGCAGATCGACGTCGATGCCGTGCTGTACGAGCAGAAACTGCCTTTGCGCAAGATGATGGCGCTCAATGTCGGCGATACGCTGATGCTCGATCTCAAGGCCGAGGCTTTGGTGAGCGTGCGCTGCGGCGACATCACGCTGACCGAAGGCCGCATGGGCAAAGTCGGCGACCGTGTCGCTGTGCGCGTCGCCAAACCGCTGCGCCGCCCGCGCACCACCTTCGCGATGTTCGAGAAGGCCGACGAGCCGACCAATCGGATGGAGGTCCCGTGAGCTATCACTACGGCTTTCTGGTCGAGACCATGGTCTCGATATTATTGCTGCTCACGATCCTTTATTGCGTGCGGCTCAATAAGCAATTGCGCCTGCTCAAGGCCGACGAGCAATCGCTGCGCGCCACCATTTCCGAATTGATCACCGCCACCGAAATCGCCGAGCGCGCCATTGGAGGGCTTAAGGCGACCATGCGCGAGGGCGAGCAGACTTTGAACGATCGGCTCAATCGCGGCGAACAGATGTCCACCGATATCGAGCGTCAGCTCAAGGCCGGCGAGGATTTGCTGGCCAAGATCACGCGCATTGCCGGCGCCGGCCGCGCCGCCGAGGAGCCGGTTGCTGTAGCGCCTGACGCGAAAGCGGTCGCGGCCGCGGCGCAAGCCTTTGCCGAGCGCACCCGGGCGCGCTTGAACGCGGCCGGCCATTCCAACGGGCATTCTAACGGTCTTGCGGCATGATCCGCTTGGCCCGCGATTTCCGGCTGATTCCGATCGTCCTGGTGGCGACGGTCTGTCTGTTCGCGCTCAAGGTTTCGGGACTGGTGTTCGACGGCGGCTATACGCTGGCCGAGCGGCTGCAGAACCGCGCCAAGCCCGCCATGCAGACGACCAAGGCTGAGGATATTCCAGCCTATCCCAAGATCACCATCGCCGACCAGAATGTCATGCCGGTCGCCGCGGCCTCGCGTTCGTCGCAGGCCAAACCCTGGGCCGCGGAGATGTTCGGCTACAACGATGCGAGCCGAAGCGATGTCACGGGCTCCGTCGAAAAGAAAGAAGACGCCCACGGCGGCGGCGAGAAAGCTCCCGCAGCCGGCCCGCCGCTCAAGACCAGCGACAAGCCGCCGGAGGCGGCCAAGCTCGAAGTCGGCGGCAGCACCTATCCGCTGGAGCCGGGCAAGATCAATTCGCCGGGCGAGCGAGCCGTGCTGGAGCGGCTGCAGGATCGCCGTCAGGAGCTGGAGAGCCGCAGTCGCGATATTGAAATGCGCGAAAATCTGCTGAAGGCCGCGGAGAAGCGCGTCGAATCCAAGGTGAACGAACTCAAGGAAATCGAGTCGCGCGTCAACAGCGCGATCGGCGTCCGCGACAAGAGCGAAATCGACCGCTTCAAGAGCATCGTCGCGATGTACGAGAACATGAAATCGAAGGACGCGGCGCGGATTTTCGATCGGCTCGATTTGAAGATCCTGGTCGAAGTCGCGACCCAGATTAAGTCGGCCAAGATGTCGGAGATCATGGCGGCGATGACGTCGGAAAGCGCCGAGAAGCTCACCGTGGAACTCGCCAACCGCGCCAGCGCCACCCCGAAAGCGCTAGCGGTCGACCAATTGCCCAAGATCGAAGGCAAACAGAGCGGGAATTGAGCGCCCGCCGGGCCGATTTGCCCGGAAAACGGCGTCAAACTCATCGGCATTAGAACTGCACGGTTAACGCGCCATTAAACGCGAAACTCTAGGCTGGCGCGACCGGCGGTTTTGCCGGCTGGATCGGCTTCATGAACGCTTTGCCCCGCAGCAGGAAGGCGATGCGCGCCGCGCTTGGCGTGCTGCTGCTCATGGCTGCGCTGATTGCCGCCGGCGCAGCAAAGGCTGCCGACCGGGTCGCCGGCGAACTCAGTGTCATTACCGACCAGGGCTTTGTGCGGCTGATCTTCCGCATGGACGAGGAGGTCGAGGCCAAGGTCCGCATCTCCGGCGCGATCATGGTCATCAGCTTCGCCACGCCGGTCAATGTCGCGGTCGACCGCATGAATGCCAGCGCGCCGGAGTTTGTCAGCGCCGCGCGGCTCGATCCGGACGGCAAAGCGGTCCGCATCGCGCTGGCGCGTCAGGTGAAAGTCAATTCGATTCCCGCCGCCGAGCGGCTCTATGTCGATCTGCTGCCCAATACCTGGCAGGGCGTCCTGCCCGGCCTGCCGCAGGAGGTGGTCGACGACCTGTCCCGGCGCACGCGTGAGGCCGAGCGGCTACTGCGCACGCAGCGGCTTGCGGGGAAGCAGAAGCAGGCGCCGACGATCCGCGTCAAGGTCGCGAGCCAGCCGACCTTCATCCGGTATATCTTCGACCTGCCCGACATGGTGGGCGTGATCCCGGAACGCGCCGACGGCAAGGTCACGCTCAATTTTGACCAGCAGGTCAAATGGGATTTGGCCGATGCCAAGGCGACAATGCCGCCATCGCTCGAGTCGATCGAAGCGGAAACCGATTTCGCCTCGACCGCGGTGATCTTCACACTCAATGGCTCGCCGGAGGTGCGCACGTTCCGCGAAGACGGCAGCATCGTGGTCGATGTCGGTCGCAACGCCGTCAAGCCAAGCGTTGCGCCCAAAGCACAGGCCCCGGAAGGCGCCGTCCACGGCGCCGCGACGCCCGAAGCCCGTCCCGCCATCGAGCCGCCGGAGACGGTGCCGGTCAAAGAAGCGGCCGCGGCCGAACCGCCGAAGGCAGCTTCGCCGCCGCCGCTGACCGACGCCCCCGCGCCGCCGCCGGCTGCCCCGGCGAAAGTCACACAGATTTCACCGTCGCCCGCGGCGCCAGCGCCAGCGGCGGCCGCGCCCAAGGTCGCGTCCGTCGCCACCGCGCCGGCGCCCGTCGCTGCCGCGCCGGCAGAGCCGCATGCAATGGCCGCGGCCGCACCGCAGGCACCTGAGAAAATGCCGGCGCCGGCGGCAACAGCCCAGCCTGCGCCCGATCCGGATGCGCCGGTCGTCGCCACGGCGACCCGCGCCGGCGACAATCTGCGGGTTGAATTGCCGTTCGCGGTGCCGACGCCCGCCGCGGTCTTCCGCCGTGCCGACATCTTATGGCTGGTGTTCGACAGCGCCGCCAAGATCGATATCGCCGCATTGTCCGTCGACTCGGCCCAGTTGATCCGCGGCGCCGAATTCGTGCGCGGCCAGGACGGCGCGGCCATCGTGCGCATAAAGCTGGAGCGGCCGCTGCTGGCCAGTCTGGATTCGGACGGTCCGGCCTGGATCCTCAATATCGGCGACGCCACGACGGTGCCGACCCGCCCGCTCGCGGTGGTGCGCTCGGCGCTCGGCAAGGACCGCGCCAGCATCGCCATTCCATTCGCCGATCCGAGCAAGATCCACACGGTGGGCGAGCGCGCCTTCGGCGACCGCATCCTGGTGATCACCGCGCTCGGACCGGCGCGCGGCTTTATCAAGTCGCAGGATTTCGTCGAACTGCGGACATTGCCGTCGACGCACGGCGTCGTGGTGCAGCCGATTGCCGACGACATCACGGTCGAGCTTGCGTCCGACAAAGTCGCGATCAATCGTCCCGGCGGACTATCGCTGTCGCCTGCGTTGGGCAGCCAGCAGCAGGTCACGCCGGCCTACCGCGCGCTGACATTCGATACGCAATTGTGGGGTTTCGACCGTCAGGCCAAGTTCAGCGAACGGCAGTCCGAATTGATCCGGCTTGCCGCCGGGGCGCCCGCGACCCAGCGCAAGCCGGCGCGATTCAATCTGGCGCGGTTCTATCTGGCGCAGGATATGCCGGCGGAAGCGAAAGCGGTGATCGACGTCGCGCTCGCCGAAGATCACGGCGCCGAGGATCTCACCGGCAGCGTGCTCAAGGCCATCGCCAATGTGCTGCTGGACCGGCCCGAGGAAGCGCTCAAGGAATTGGCCAATCCCGCGGTCGGCAGCCTCCAGGACGCGCCGATATGGCGTGCCATCGCGCTGGCGCGGCAGGGCCGCTGGGACGAAGCCCGCGCCGGATTCAAGAATCTCGGACCCGCGATCGGTACACTGCCGATCCAATTGCAACGCCTGGCGATCGCCCAGGCGCTGCGCGCCTCGATCGAAGTGCGCGATTTCCCCGGCGCCACCCGTATGGTCAACGAGTTGGAGACTATCGGCGTGCCGCCCGAACTGGAGCCGTCGATCGCGGTGCTGACCGGGCGCCTGAACGAGGGGCTTGGCCGCAACCAAGACGCGCTCGCCAATTATCGCAGCGCGGCCGGATCGACCGAGCGCCGCTCGGCGTCGCAAGGGCGTCTACGCGAGGTCATGTTGCTGCATGCCGCCGGCGACATGCCGCGCCGCGACGTCATCCAGGAGTTGGAGACCATCACCACGGTCTGGCGCGGCGACGAGACCGAGGTCGAAGGCCTCAAGCTGCTGGCGCATCTTTATACCGAAGACGGCCGTTACCGCGACGCCTTCCACACCATGCGCACGGCGATGATGGCGCATCCCAATTCCGACCTCACCCGCAAGATTCAGGACGAGGCGGCGGTGACGTTCGACACTTTGTTCATCGCCGGCAAGGGCGATGCGCTGCCGCCGATCGAAGCGCTGGGGCTGTTCTACGATTTCCGCGAGTTGACGCCGATCGGGCGGCGCGGCGACGAGATGATCCGGCGCCTCGCCGACCGGCTGGTGGCGGTCGATCTGCTCGACCAGGCGGCGGAATTGCTGCAGCACCAGGTCGATAACCGCCTCAAGGGCGCCGGGCGCGCGCAGGTCGCGAGCCGTCTGGCGACGATCTATCTGATGAACCGCAAGCCGGATCGCGCGCTGGCGGCGCTGCAGAACACGCGGATCTCGGATCTGGCCAACGAATTGCGCGATCAGCGCTTGTTGCTCGAGGCGCGCGCGATATCGGACATCGGCCGTCACGATCTGGCGCTGGAATTGATCGCTAATATCAAGGGTCATGAGGCGCAGCGCCTGCGCTCGGATATCCTGTGGGCGACGCGGCGCTGGCGCGAGGCGGCCGAGGCCCTTGAGCTCTTGTACGGCGAGCGCTGGCGCGAGTTCGCGCCGTTAACTGCCGCCGAGCGCGTCGACATCCTGCGCGCGGCGACCGCCTATCAGCTCGCCGAGGAGACGCTCAGCCTGTCGCGGCTGCGCGAAAAATACGCGGCAAAAATGGTGGACGGTCCGGACGCTCGCGCCTTCGATGTGGTGAGCGCGCCGGTCGGCTCCGCCGGGCCTGAATTTCAGGACGTCGCCAAACGGGTGACGAATGTCGACACGCTCAACGGCTTCCTGAACGACATGCGCGCGCGCTATCCGGAGGCGGCCGCATTACCGCCCGCGGCGTCTGCGCCGCCGCCCGAAAAGCCGAAAGGCCCGACGGCGAAGCTGGAGACGCCCGAAAAAACCGCCGCGAACGTGCCGAAAAAGCCGGACGCCGCCACTTCGCCGCTGCCGCCGAAGGTGCCGGCCGGCGTGCCGCTCAAGCCGGACACGGCGCCGACCGGATCGATCGGGCCGCGTTTGCCGAAGGCTGGCGCGGTCGCCCGCTAAGTCCCGTAGCTCTGGATCAGCGAACCCGCGACCAGGCTCCAGCCGTCCACCAGCACGAAGAAGATGAGCTTGAACGGCAATGACACCACGACCGGTGGCAGCATCATCATGCCCATCGACATCAGCACCGAAGCCACCACCAGATCGATGATCAGGAACGGCAGAAACAACAGGAAGCCGATCTCGAAGGCGCGCTTGAGCTCGGAGATCATGAAGGCCGGCACCAGCACGCGCAGCGACAATTCATCGGGCGTGGCCGGGACGTCGGTTTTCGACATGTCGACGAACAGTTTGAGGTCCTTCTCGCGCACGTTCTTCTGCATGAAGGCGCGCAACGGAATGACGCCGCGTTCGAAAGCCTGCTGGGCGGTGATCTCGTTGGCGACCAGCGGGCGAATGCCGGTGTCATAGGCAACTTGCAGCGCCGGACCCATCACGAAGGCGGTGAGGAACAAAGCCAGCGAGACGATCACGGCGTTGGGCGGCGCGGTCGCGGTGCCGAGCGCGGTGCGCAGCAGCGACAGCACCACGACGATGCGCGTGAACGACGTCATCATCACCAGGATCGACGGCGCCAGCGACAGCACCGTCAGCATCGCGATCATCTGGATGACGCGTTCGGTCAGGCCGCTATTGGGGCCTTGGCCGAAATTGACGCTGATATCCTGCGCGGCAGCGGGCGCGGTTGCCGCTGCGATCAGCCCGACTACTCCGATCGCCACCGTCACAAGACGGACACGGCGGTCGGAAATAACTATCACGTTTTTCCTGGCGGACGGCCGAGCAAGCTGGCCATCTCCTCTTCGAGATTATCGTAGGGGCCCTTGCCCGGCGTCGGCGGCGCTGGAGAATCCAGCCGCGGTTCGGGCCGGGATTCAAACTTGGGCTCAGGTCTGGGTTCGGGTTTGACGTCGAACTTCGGTTCGAGCCGCGGATCGACGCGCAACTTGTAATCGCGCGGCGGCGTGCGCGGCGCGGCATTGGCGGTTGTCGCGAACGGATCGGTGACGGGCGGCCGGTTCTCGGGCGGCCGGCGCAGCGCGGCTTCGAGCTGCTGGGCCATCTCCGCGAGATTATGATCGGCCTGCGGCGCGGGTTCGGGCGGCGGCGGCGGTGCTGCGGTAACGCGCGGGGCCGGTTCGGCGCGCGGCGGCGGCGCAGCCGGCTCGGGCGGGTTGAGGCGCGTCGACAATTCGGCAGCGAGCCCGGTGAGGCTGTCGGCGGGGCGGGCGCGCGCGCCGGGCTCGGGCGCATGCCAGGGTTCTTCGGTCGCCTGCGAGCGATAGGGGCGGGGCGGCGGCACCGGCGCCGGCTCGCTGACCGGCTGCAATGGCCAGGCGTTTTCGGCGGCAGACGTCGCACGCGCCGGCGTTTCCAAACGGCCCGGTTCGCGGGTCACTTCGCGGGAGCCGACCGCACGCACGATATTGGGTTCCACGACCAGATCGGTCGGACCGCCGATCATCAACAAATGTTCGACATTGTCGCGGCGGATCAGCACCAGCCGCCGGCGTCCATCGACGGTCGCGGCGTCGATCACGGCCAGCCGCGGCTGACGACCGCGCATATTTGCGCCGCCCAGACGATTGGCGCCGAAGCGGCGCACCAGCCAGGCGGTCAAGCCAATCAACGCCAGCACCACCGCGAAGGCGATGAAGAATTTCGCGGCCAGCGGCATATCAGTGCCGAACAGATCGAACATTAAGACGCTCCGTCGTTCGTCCCCCTCGGACGAGAATCGTCCGAATGGTTAACACCGCTCGGCATTATTTGCCGCCCGGAATACTAACAGATCATTAACAAAAAACCGGCGGTATTACATCCCGCAGCCCGTTTTCGAATAAGGCGAATGGTAAACGGCCGCCGAACCGGTCGGTTCCATTGCCATATTTACCCGCCATTAACCATACGCCCGGCAAAGTCTGCCTAGCGCGGCCGGGTCTCATGTCGAGATTTGGCCCGTGCGGCAACCGGCACGGAGGCAAGATGGCGATCACCGACATTCCGATCTTCTCGATGCTGCGGACCCGGATGCAATACTCCCAGGAACGCCAGCGCGTGCTGGCGGAGAACGTCGCCAACGCCGACACGCCGAACTACCGCGCCCGCGACCTGAAAGCGCCGAAATTTCCCGACCCGACCGAAATGACCACCGCCACCACGGTGTCGAACATTTCGCTGACGCGCACCGAGGGCGGCCATATCGGCCCCCTCAGCGGCACAGGATCGTCGTTCAGCACCGATTCCAAGAGCGGCTACGAAGTGCGGCCCACCGGCAACGCCGTCAACCTCGAAGACGAGATGATCAAAGTGGCGGCAAATCAAATGGATTACCAGGGCGCGACCGCGCTCTACACCCGCAGCCTCAATCTTCTCAAGACCGCGCTCGGCAAACGCTGACGCAATAGCCGCGCAAATCTAACGAAGCATTTGCGCGGAGGAGGACACGATGGATTTTCTCAAGAGCATGCAGATCGCCGCGTCCGGCTTGCGGGCGCAGGCCGGCCGTATGCGCGTGATCTCGGAGAACATCGCCAACGCGGATTCGACGCCGGCGCGCCCCGGCGCCGATCCCTACCGGCGCAAGGTGGCAAGCTTCACCAGCGAATTCGACCGCGCGCTCGATGCCCGCACCGTCGGCGTCGGCAAGGTGGCCCCCGACAAATCCGAGTTTCGTTTGAAATACGAGCCGGGTCACCCGGCCGCCGACGCCAACGGCAACGTCAAATATCCCAACGTCAATCCGCTGGTCGAAATGACCGACATGCGCGACGCCCAGCGTTCCTACGAAGCCAACATCAACGTCATCAGCGCCACGCGGCGCATGCTCCAGCGCACCCTCGACATCCTCAAGGCCTGACGCGCGATCTGCGAAACGCGGCAATCGATTTTCGTAAAAAGCTTCACGCGAAAAATAAAGAGATAAGGACGAGATCATCATGGCTTCACCACTCGCCGCCGCCGGCGCCTATTCCAGCATCGCCCGCCTTACCGATCCGTCAGCCGCGCTCGCCGGTGCGGTTGGCGGCGCCGCCAAAAGTCAAACCAGCTTCACCTCTGTACTCAAGGAGGCGATGGACGCGGTCAATGAGACCGGCAAGAAATCCGACACGCAAAGCCGCGCCATGGTCAACGGCAAATCCAACATGGTCGACGTGGTCACCGCGGTTGCGGAGACCGAAGTCGCCATCGATGCGGTGGTGGCGGTGCGCGACAAGGTGATCGCGGCCTACGAAGAAATCATGAAGATGCCCATCTGATCTTCCCCAAGCTGGGACAGCGTGAAAGAACCCAATGACCGGACCTGAAGTACTCGATGTCGCCCGCGAAGCGATCTATACGCTGATCATCGTCTCGGCGCCGGTGATGCTGGTGGGCCTTGCGGTCGGCGTCGCCATCTCGCTGCTGCAGGCGCTGACGCAAATCCAGGAAATGACGCTGGCTTTCGTGCCGAAGATCCTGGCGATCTTCGTGTCGTTATTGATCGCGCTGCCGTTCATGGCCGACAAGCTGCACGCCGAGATGCTGCGGATCGCCGCCCGCATCATCAGCGGCTAAGGCATGATCCCGAAAAGTGGGCTCCGGTTTTCGGATAAGATCATGCGCAAGAAAAAAACTTAGATGCGCTTCGATGTTTCATTCCTGCCCGCGCTCGCAGCCGCGTTCCTGCTGACGTTTGCGCGGGTCGGCACCATGATCATGCTGTTGCCGGGCATCGGCGAAATGACGGTGCCGGCGCGGGTGCGGCTCACCATCGCGCTGCTGCTGACGGCCATTCTGCTGCCGTCGCATCAAAAGGCCTATAGCGTCGATCTGAGCACGATCGGCCCGGTGTTGATCGTGCTGGTCCAGGAAATGATCGTCGGCGCGGTGCTGGGCTTGACGGCGCGGCTGGCGATTTCGTCGTTGCAGGTCGCCGGCACGGTCGTTGCCCAGCAAATGGGTCTCGGCTTTGTCACCGCCGTCGATCCGACCCAGAACCAGCAGGGCTTGCTGGTCGGCAACTTCCTCACCGTGCTCGGTCTCACGCTGATTTTCGCCACCGATCTGCATCATCTGGTGATCGCGGCGCTCAACGACAGCTATACGATCTTCGCGCCGGGCGAGATGCCGATCGTCGGCGACGTCGCCCAGCACGTCACCAAGGTGATCGCGACGTCGTTCCGCATCGGCATTCAACTGTCGGCGCCGTTTCTGGTGTTCGGCCTGTTGTTCAATCTCGGCCTCGGCGTGTTGTCGCGGCTGATGCCGCAGATGCAGGTGTTCTTCATCGGTCTGCCGCTGTCGATCCTGCTCGGCTTCCTGCTGTTGATTGTCGTGATCGGAGCCATGATGGGCACCTTCAACGACTATATCGAAGGCGTGCTGCGCGATATCGCGCCGCATAGCTGACCGGAGCGGGCATGGCGGAAGAAGCCGACAATAGCGACAAAACAGAAGACCCAACACAAAAGCGCCTCGACGAGGCGCTGGAACGCGGCGACGTCGTCAAGAGCCAGGAGGTCAACACCTGGTTCGTGATCGCCGGCGCCACGCTGGTCTTGATTCAGTTCGCCGGCGGCATGAGCGATGGCCTGACCACGACGATGCGCGGCCTGCTCGCCAATGCCCACAGCATCAGGATGGACGGTCCCTCGCTGCCGAGTTTGTTTCAAAAGATCGGCCTGGAGATGCTCGCGGCCGTCGCGGTTCCGTTTCTGGTGCTGACGGTGGCGGCCTTCGTCGGCAACATCGTGCAGCATCGCCTGGTGTGGTCCTACGATGCGCTGACGCCGAAGTTCTCCAAGATCTCGCCGATGGCCGGCATGAAGCGGCTGTTTTCCAAACAGGCACTGGTCAATCTGGCCAAGGGTCTCGTCAAGATCGTTCTGATCGGCAGCGTGCTGACCGGGATGCTGTGGCCCGAGTGGGGCCGGCTCGAAGGCCTGGAGCTGACCGACCCGGCGGCGATCCTGCCGCTCACTTATACCCTGGCGGTCAAGCTGATGACCGCGGTGGCCGCCATGCTCGCCGCGGTCGCCGCCGCGGACTACCTGTTTCAGTTCCGCGACTGGTACGCGCGGCAGAAAATGTCGCTGCAGGAGATCAAGGAAGAGTACCGCCAGAACGAAGGCGATCCGGTCATCAAGGGCAAGATGAAGCAGCTGCGCAATACCAAGCAGCGCCGGCGCATGATGCAGAAGGTACCGAAAGCGGCGGTGATCATCACCAACCCGACCCATTACGCGATCGCACTGGAATACGAGCGCGGCATGGAAGCCCCGATTTGCGTCGCCAAGGGCATGGACGCGGTGGCCTTGAAGATCAGGGAAATCGGCGCCAAGCATTCGGTGCCGATCGTGGAAAACCCGCCGCTCGCCCGTGCGCTCCATGCCACGGTCGAGATCGACGAGCCGATCCCGCCCGAGCATTATAAGGCGGTCGCCGAAGTGATCGGCTATGTCATGAAGCTGCGCCGGACCGGGCTGCGCCCGAACTAAAGCCCCGGGATTATCCATAGGGCGGGATGGCCGGGATTTGGCCAAATCAGGCTCTTGCGCCGATAGGGCGGCTTAAGGCACTCAAGAGTCATGGCAGGAGAGTCATGGCAGGCCAGGAACGGGCAGTGAAACCGATGCCGGACCGTAGCGAGGGACAGGCTCGGCAGGCTTTCGACAAGAGCCAGAGCGCGCCGCGCGCGGGCTCGGTCGGCATGGTGCTGCTGGTCGCTCTGGCGCTGGTCGCGGCCGCCGCCGGGCTGGTCTATGTCGGCCGCGAGCACGCCGAGACCTATATCCTGACGCTGCTGGCGGTACTGGGAACTACCGGCGTCTTCGCGCTGTTCGCCATGGCCTCCGGCATTCTGCGCTTGACCAGCAAGGACAACGGCAATCCGCTGCTCAAGACGGTGATCGACAACGGCTTCGACGGCGTTCTGGTGACCGATCAGAGCGGCCGGGTGTTCTACGCCAATGCCACCTATCTCGATCTGGTCGGCGCCGCCGACAACAATGACGTGCGGCCGATCGAACAGGTGTTCGTCGGCGATCCGGATGTCTCCGAATCGATCTACCGGCTGCTGAAGGCGGCGCGCGAAGGCCGCCGCCTGCTGGAGGAAGTCCGCATTGCCGGCAAGCCCGGCGAGGCCGGCCGCTGGCTGCGCCTGCGCGTGCGCCCGCTTGGGCCTGGCGTGCGGGACGCCAAGTTGACGGTGTGGTCGATCGGCGACGTGACGCGCGACCGCGAGCGTCAGGAAAACGTGTTCCAGGAACTCCAGCACGCCATCGATTATCTCGATCACGCGCCGGCCGGGTTCTTCTCGGTCGATGCCGCCGGCAACATCGTCTATCTCAACGCCACGCTGGCGGACTGGCTCGACCAGGATCTGGCGCAGGTCGGCGTCGGTTCGTTGAAACTGACCGATATTGTCGCCGGCGAAGGCGCGGCGCTGCTGTCGACGCTCACCGCGGCGCCCAGCGAAGTGAAGACCGAGGTGGTCGATCTCGATCTCAAGACGCGCGGCGGCAAACCGGTGCCGGTGCGGCTGTTCCACAAGGTCGCGTTCGGCGCCGACGGCACGCCGGGCGTCTCGCGCACGCTGGTGCTCAACCGCGCCAAGGACGACGGCACCGACCCGCAGCGCGCCGCCGAAGTGCGCTTCATGCGGTTTTTCCAGAACACGCCGATGGCGATTGCCACCGTCGACAAGAACGGCCGCATCGCGCGCAGCAATGCGCGTTTCGCCTCGAGCTTCGACGGCATGCTCAATGAAAGCCGTTCGATCCTGACCGTGGTCAACGAGCGCGACCGCGCCACGCTCGAAGGCGCGATCGCCAAGGCGGCTCAAGGGCAGGGCGACATAGCGCCGGTTGAGGCGCAGCTGGCCGGCAGCGACGAGCGCTGGGGGAGCTTCTTTGTCTCCGCGGTCGAGGAGGAAGATCGCGACGGCGAGGCGGCGATCGTCTACGCGCTCGAAACCACCGCGCAGCGCACGCTGGAGAACCGCATCATCCAGCAGCAGAAGATGGAGTCGGTCGGCCAGCTCGCCGGCGGCATCGCCCACGACTTCAACAACGTGCTGTCGGCCATCATGATGGCGACCGATTTCCTGCTCAACGCGCACAAGCCGACCGACCCGTCGTTCCAGGACATCATGCAGATCAAGCAGAACGCCAACCGCGCCGCGGCGCTGGTGCGGCAACTGCTGGCGTTCTCGCGCAAGCAGACGCTGCGGCCGCAAGTGCTCGATCTCGGCGAGACGCTCGGTGATCTCGGCATGCTGCTGAAGCGGCTCATTGGCGAGAAAGTAACTCTGGACGTGGTCCACGGCCGCGACCTGTGGCCGGTGAAGGTCGATCTGTCGCAATTCGAGCAAGTCGTCGTCAATCTCGCGGTCAATGCGCGCGACGCCATGCCGGACGGCGGCAAGCTGACGGTGCGCACCGCCAATGTCAGCTCCGATGACTGTGCCAAGTTCGCCTACAAGGGCATGCCGAACGCTGAATACGTGCAGGTCGAAGTGACCGACAGCGGCTCCGGCATTCCTGATGACATCAAAGACAGGATATTCGAGCCGTTCTTCTCCACCAAGGAAGTCGGCAAAGGCACCGGGCTCGGCCTGTCGACGGTCTACGGCATCGTCAAGCAGACCGGCGGTTTCATCTACGTCGATTCCAGACCCGGACAGACGGCATTCCG
Organism: uncultured Hyphomicrobiales bacterium; assembly: GCA_903878085.1. Taxonomy (GTDB): domain Bacteria; phylum Pseudomonadota; class Alphaproteobacteria; order Rhizobiales; family Xanthobacteraceae; genus Pseudolabrys. Next base: position 200,287 of record CAIRGJ010000055.1, read on the forward strand.
CATTTTCCTGCCGCGCCATATCCCGGGCGCGGAAGAAGTCCTGGCGCAGTTGCCCGCGGCCGAGGCGCCGGCGATCGCGGGGACGATGTCGGCCGCCGATTCCATGGCGAAAGCCGCGAGCGCCGATCTCACCGGGCAGGGCATTATTCTCCTGGTCGAGGACGAAGAAGGCCTGCGCGGGCTCAATGCGCGCGGTCTGTCGTCACGCGGCTATACCGTGTTGCAGGCCGGCAACGGCGTCGAAGCGCTCGAGGTGCTGGAGAAGGAAGGCAAAGTCGATCTGGTGGTGTCGGACGTGGTGATGCCGGAAATGGACGGGCCGACGCTGCTGAAGGAATTGCGCGCGCGCGACCCGAAAGTGAAAATCATTTTCGTGTCGGGCTATGCCGAAGAAGCTTTCAGCAAGAACCTGCCGGACAAAGAGCAATATGAGTTTCTGGCCAAGCCGTTCACGCTCAAGCAACTGGTCGCCAAGGTGAAGGAGACGCTGGCGGGATAGATTTGCGGAAATACTCCGCCTCGCTCAACACGTGCGCGCCAGCCGCGTTTTGTCGAACAGGCTGAGTGGCAAGCGGCACGAATTGCCCTGGCCGAACGTCGAGGGCGCTGGTGGCGCGTTGAAGTAATTCGATTCCAGCAAGGCACCCGCTGGCCCGGTCGCGACGGCGGTGTCGTCAGGCGAAATGGCGATGACCTGTTGCGGTTCGCCGGTGACCAGTTTGGCCTGCGCCGGCGCGGCGAGCGTGAAACCCGACGCTAACAGCAACAAAACGATCGGCGCCTTCATGGTCCATCTCCGTCGGCCCCCACGCCGAGTTAATGAAGTGGGTAGCCAGTGGTTCCGCGACTGCCGCATGACATTCGTGTGAATGGCGCACTGCACCATAAAGCCAGTTTTGCCTGCGGCTTGAAAGCGCAGGGCCCCGCCGCCCCTTACAATGTCCCGGATCGCTACCTATTCTCCTGGCGCTGATTTGGCCGGGAGGACCACACGATGTTTCGTCACCGCTGGGCGATCGCGCTTGCCGCGATTGCGACTGCACTCATTCTTGTCGCTGGCGATGCCGGCGACGCCAATGCACGCGCTGGCGGCGGTTTTTCCGGTGGTAGCCGCGGCACGCGGACCTTCTCCGCGCCGGCGGCCACACCCACAGCGCCCAAGACTGCGGCGCCGATCCAGCGCACCATGACGCAACCCGGTGCGGCTTCGACGGCCGGTGCTGCAACTCGTCCCGGCCTGCTCGGCGGCGGCTTGTTCGGCGGCGGATTGCTGGGCGGCCTGGCGGCCGGTTTCATCGGCGCCGGTCTGTTCGGCATGCTGTTCGGTCACGGCATGTTCGGCGGCATGGGCGGCTTTGCCTCGATCCTCGGCCTGCTTTTGCAAGTCGGCCTGGTCGTGATCGTCGCGCGCCTGCTGTTTGCCTGGTGGCAGCGGCGCTCGTCGCCGCAGACGGCTTACGCGGCGGCGCACCCCGCGACCGGTCAGAGCTTTTCCGGTCTGGGCGGCATGTTCGGCGGCGGCGCTAGCACCGCGCCGGCCGGTGACGTGCTGACCATCGACAAGGCCGACTACGATGCCTTCGAGCGTCTGCTCGAAGACGTGCAGGCGGCCTATACGGCCGAAGACCTCAACGCTCTGCGCCGCGAAGTCACGCCGGAGATGCTGTCTTACTTCTCCGAGCAGCTTTCGGAGAACGCCAGCCGCGGCGTCATCAACCGCGTCACCGACGTCAAGCTGCTGCAAGGCGACCTGTCGGAAGCCTGGAGCGAGGGCAATGCCGACTACGCCACCGTGGCCATGCGCTTTGCCTTGACCGACAGCACGGTCGACCGCGCCAGTGGCCGCACCGTCGAAGGCGGCAGCCCGGGCGAAGTCACCGAATTGTGGACCTTCATGCGTTCACGCGGCGGCAGTTGGCTGCTCTCGGCCATCCAGCAGGCGTAAATCTCGCAGCGGCTTGGAAATTTAAAAGGCGTACGGCCGCAATGTTGCGGCCGTACGCGTCAGACCGGCTTTGCCGGTTCGGTTTCGACGTTCACGGTATGCGTTACTTCATCCGTGCCGATGGCCTTGCATTTTCTGCCGAGGCTGAGCTTGGGCACCAGCGACGCCTGTTCCGCGTTGAACACGGGCCGGTCGAAGGCAACGCCGATCTGACGCGGCTGGCGCCAGACCACGCGGCATTGGCGCTGCGCCGAGCCGTTGCTGGCCAGCCACAACGTGAAGGTTTCCGGGATCGCGTCGGAACTTTCGACATTGATGCGTCCGCCGGTGTCGGAAATGTCGGCCAGCGCGCAGCCGTGCAGCTGATCCGGGGCAAGCGCAATCCAAGCGGTATAACGCATTGGCCGGCGACGCGCTTTGCGTTTGTCTTTCATGAGGCCTCGCCGCTGCCGTTCGAGCGGCGCGGTCTATAATTTACATTCCGTTAACGGTCGGTGGGAATGTCGCTGAACTATAGCCCCCGCCCATTACCAATTCATAAAGCCCGCCAGCGCGTGGGCCGGCGCCCGGTCCGGCGGGGCCGTTGACCAAACCCCATTTTCCGTTTATGTCGCCGCCCGCAACCTGTTTCTGGCCTCACCTTGCTGAAACGCTCCCGGCTTAAGGGCTAGCTTCTCAAGTGACCCCCTAAAACCTGGATGGTTGCCGTCCGCGCCATGCGGGCGTTCAACGAAGTGTGAAAGGAACTAAGATGCCCGTCGGAACTGTGAAGTTTTTCAATACGCAAAAAGGCTTCGGCTTTATTCAGCCGGATGATGGCTCGAAGGATGTGTTCGTGCACATCTCGGCGGTCGAAAAGGCCGGCATGCGCTCGCTCAACGAGGGTCAGAAGGTTTCCTTCGAGATCGTCACCGAGCGCGGCAAGCAGGCGGCGGGCAATCTGCAGTCGGCCTGATGCCTGACGGCAATTGAATTTGACGATAAGCCCGGCGGCGACGCCGGGCTTTTTGTTTGTTAGACTGCGCTATGCGCTTGGACCTAAACGGCTGCACAATCGGCATGGTGATGCTGGCGCTGACCGTGTTGTGCGGCCCCGCGGCTGCCGAGACGCCGCCCGGCCTTGTCGCCTTGATGGCGCTGCTGCCGGCGCAGCCCGGCAACAAAGCCTGCTACGTCCGCAGCTATGACGCCGCGCATTTGCGCGAGCATCCGAAGCAACGCATCACCGCGATGAAATTTCTTCTTGGTGTGAGCGCCTACGATTCAAAGCCCGAAGGCAAGGCCGCGCCGGAGGATCTCTATTACTACACATTCTCGATGTCGGTGGCGCGGCGCGGCGACAAGCGGCTGCTGCGCACGTCGGGCGATTGCATGGCCGGCGACGCCATCTCCTGCGTGGTCGATTGCGACGGCGGCAGCGTCGCCTTGGACAAGATGCCGCCGGCCAACAGCCTGATCGTGCGACTGAACAACGACAACGGCATCACGATGTTTCACGACTGCGACCAGGGCGAGGGCGTCGTCATCAAGGCCGGCAGCGACGACAAGGTGTTCCGTCTGGACAAGACCGCCAACGCGGCGTGCCGGGCGCTCGAGGACAAAGAAGACTAACGGGAGGATCGACATGGACATTATCGCTTGCGGCGCGCGGCCGTCGAAAAAGATGGGCGCGCCGAGTTTTACCGGAACGGTGTGGCAGGATCCGATCATCCAGGCACCGGAGCCGGCGCTGCTGCGTTCGGCCTGGGTGCGGTTCGAGCCCGGCGCGCGCACGGCCTGGCACACGCATCCGCTCGGGCAAACGCTTCATGTCACCTCCGGCGTCGGACGGGTGCAAACCTGGGGCGGTCCGGTGCGTGAAATCCGCGCCGGCGACACGGTCTGGATTCCGCCGGACGAAAAGCACTGGCACGGCGCTGCGCCCGAGCACGGCATGGAACACATCGCCATGCAGGAAGCCAAGAATGGCGAGCACGTGGTCTGGCTGGAGCCGGTCACCGACGCGCAATACGGCGCCAAGCTCGGCTGATCTCATCAAACAAGCGTCACCAATAGGGAATAGCGGTTGGCGCGCGGGGTTTGCTTTCGCGAATGGACGGCGTCGGGCCGGACCACATGGGAGGAATACAAATGACTTTGACTCGAATTGGCGCGCCGTTGGCGGCATGTCTGTCGTTGTTGAGTGTTGCGCAAGTTCTGCCAAGCGTTGCGCAGGCGCAGCAGGCGGCCATGGGCTTCTTTGTGACCAGTGTCGGGATTGGCAAGGGTGCCGATCTCGGTGGTCTCGCCGGCGCCGACGCGCACTGCCAGACTCTCGGCAAAGCCGCGGGCGCGGGCGCCAAGACCTGGCACGCTTATCTCTCGACCCAAGGCGCCGGCGCGGTGAATGCGCGCGATCGCATCGGCAAGGGGCCCTGGACCAACGCCAAGGGTGCGGTCGTCGCCAAGGACGTCGCCGAGTTGCATGGCGCCAACAACCTGACCAAGCAGACCGTGCTCACCGAAAAAGGCGAGGTGAATAACGGCCGCGGCGATACGCCCAACCGCCACGACGTCCTCACCGGCTCGCAGCCGGACGGCACGGCTTTTGCGGCCGACAAGGACATGACCTGCAAGAACTACACGAGCAGCACACAAGGGGCCGTCATGCTTGGCCACGCCGACCGCATCGGCTTGACTGAAGACCCCGTCGCCAAGTCCTGGAACTCGTCGCACCCGTCGCGCGGTGCCGAAGGCGGCTGCAGCCAGGCCGACCTGCGCAGCACCGGCGGCGACGGCCTGCTGTACTGCTTCGCCACCAACTAACGCGGCTTACGTCGCGGCCATTCCGGCAATCGGGATGGCCGCGACGTCCCACGCCTATAATCCGTATATCGGAATGGGGCATTTTTCTTGCATTTTGCGCATTTGTGACACGGTGGCGTTGCGCCGTTCGGCAATTGCATGCAAATGGAACTTTGACGGCGGTCGAATATTTTTAGGGGGGGGGG
>CAIRGJ010000056.1 GCA_903878085.1 uncultured Hyphomicrobiales bacterium
GCGTGAGCGATGCGAACCGGGGTGGGGGGACTTTCTAATCGTCGCGCATCACCCCCCATCCATAGCCGATGCTTCGCATCGGCGTGCTTACGGTGAAGAATGGCGGCCGAAGGCCGCCTATGCCCTCCCCACCACTCGCAAGAGCTCGTGGGGGGAGGGGAGATGAGAAACTGCGGCATTCCGCAATGGATAACGGCACGGCGGCGCTTGGTTTCGGCGGCGCACTGGATTATCGGTTAGCCCATGACCTCCACCTTCCTCGACAAAAAGACCATCGCCGAGCTGACCGCGCGGATGTACCTCGACACCGGCGCGGTGCGGTTCATGACCGACAAGCCGTTCATCTTCACGTCGGGCTGGGCCAGCCCCGTCTATAACGACTCGCGCTGGCTGATCTCGTTTCCCGAGGTGCGCTCGACGCTGATGACCTTCATGGTGTCCGGCATCGAGCACGATATCGGCCGCGACAAACTCGACGCCGTGGCGGGCGGCGAGACCGCGGGCATTCCCTTCGCCGCCTGGGTGGCCGACCGCCTCAATTTGCCGATGCAATATGTGCGCAAGAAGGCCAAAGGTTTCGGCCGCGGCTCGCAGATCGAAGGCCAGTTGCTGCCGGGCCAGCGCGTGCTGCTGGTGGAAGACCTCGCCACCGACGGCCGCAGCAAGATCAACTTCGTCAACGCCATCCGCGACGCCGGCGGCGCTTGCGACCACTGCTCGGTGTTGTTCTTCTACGACATCTATCCGGAGGGCCGGAAAATCCTCGCCGACATCGGCGTCACGATGCACTACCTGACGACGTGGCGAGATGTGCTGGCGGTGGCCAAGGCGAGCGACAAGTTCGAGCCGAAAATGCTGGCCGAGGTCGAGAAGTTCATCAACGATCCGGCCGGATGGTCGAAGGCGCATGGCGGCGTGGCAACCGCGGCGGAGTAGTTTCTGCTTTCCCCGGACGCGGCGCAGCGCGGAGCGGTGCACCGCAGATCCGGGGCCTTTCCAAATCCCGAATGCGTAACGGTCCCGGTTCTGCAGCGCACCGTTGCACGCTGCGCTGCGCCCGGGACAAGGGCCGCTATTTCCGCTTCAACCGCGTTACCGCCAGATCCATCGCCGATAAAAACCGCGAGATGTCCTGCCGCGACAGCGGCGGCGGCCCGCGCGTCACCGCGCCCGCCGAACGCAGATCGGTCATCAGATCGCGGGTCGCCAAGGCCATGCCCATGGAATTGTCGTCGAACGGCTTGCCGGTCGGCGAGATCACGGTCGCGCCATTGCGCACGCAGCGTCCGGCCAGCGGAATGTCGGCGGTAATGACGATGTCAGTTGCCGCGGCACGTTCGGCGATCCAGTCATCGGCGATGTCCGGGCCGTCCGGCACGATGACGCGCTCGATCATGTCGCTGCGCGGCACGTTCATGAAGGAATTGGCGACGATGAATACCTTGAGGCCGTAGCGCTCGGCCACCCGGTAGACCTCGTTTTTGACTGGACAGGCGTCGGCATCGACAAAGATGCGAATCGTTGGCGTTTCCGGCTCTTCCATGGCTTCAGACATCGTGGTCAAATTAGAGAAACAGGGGAGGCATCAATGGCCAAGGGGCGCAAGAAAGTCCAGGCGCGCAAGCCAGCCAGCCGCAAGGCGGCGACGCGCAAGACCAATGCGCGGCGCGCGGTGAAAGCGAAAACGCGGGCCAAGAAGCAGCCGAAACAGCGCTTCACCGTCAGCCACCTCAACGAGGCCGATTTCGACCAGGGGCTGCGCACTTACGCCAAATACCGCGATCTCGGCCTGGCGCCGGCGACCGGCGGCGTGGTGCAGGCCCACGTCATCCGCTTCATTCCGCCCTATCGCGCGGAGGAAGTCTCGACGCCGCATCTGCACGACGTCGACCTGCAGATGATCTATGTGCTCAAGGGCTGGTACAAAACCGAATTCGAGGGCGAAGGCGTGCACACGTTTCAGGCCGGCAGCTGCTGGCTGCAACCGCCGCGCATCAAGCACTCCGTACTCGGCTATTCCGACGATTGCGAATTGCTGGAGATCGTGCTGCCGGCGGAGTTCGAGACGGTGACGCTGGGGAAGCTCTAGGCGAGCCTCGCCAGCAACAGACAGCCGGTCACGATCACGAAAATCACCGCCGAGCTGGCGACGACGGTCGCGACGTGGCGCCAGCCGAGCGCGATGATGGTCGTAATCGACGTGCCCAGACCCAGCGCGCCGATAGCGATCAAGAGGCCCCAGTTCGACAATTCGATCAGGATCGCCTTGAGCGGCGTGAACGCCGGCAGCAGTGGCGGCATTAACGGCATGGCGCTGTTCAAGAGGCACAGCGCCAGGAACACCAGCGCAAACACCGGCACCGGCACGCGGGCCTCGCCGTGCTTGACGCCCTGTTTGGTGAAATACCAGCCGACGCCGAGCACCACCGGCAGCAGCAGGAACACGCGGAACAGCTTGACGATGACCGCGGTGTTGCCGGCGGTCTCGTTGACCGCATAACCGGCGCCCACCACCTGCGCGACGTCGTGAATGGTGCCGCCCAGCATGACGCCGGTGGTCTGCGCGTCGAAGCCGAGCAGCACGCAGAGCGGCGGATAAATCACCATCGCCAAAGTGGCGAGCGCATTGACCGCGACCACGACGAAGGCGATGTCGGCTTCCTTGCCGGGATAATCCGGCACCACGGTCGAGGTGGCGAGCGTCGCCGAGGCGCCGCACACCGCCGTGGCCGAGCCGACCAGCGCGCCGAAGCCGGCGCTGCGGCCGCTCATGCGCGCGAACAGAAAGCCGGACAGCAGCGTCAGGATCATCGACACCACGATAATGGCGCCGGTGGTCATGCCCAGCGCCGCGATGTCGGACAAAGCGACGCGCAGGCCCAACAGCGCCACCGCCCAGCGCAGCACCGTGCGCACGCAGAACGCCATGCCGGGTTTGAAGCGTGGCTGGCTCGCCAGCGGATTGAGCGCGATGCCGATCACCAGCGCCAGCACCATCGCCGGGATCGGCAGCGCCTTGGCGACGTAAGGCGCGGCGAGATAGGCGGCGAGCGCCACCGACGCCGACAGCAGAACGCCGGGCGCAAAGTCGATCACGGTTTCGGAAAAGGGACGGCTGACTTGCGGGGTCGGGAGGGCCACGAGGAATTCCTTGTTAATGCCGACGGGCGGCGATGGGGCCGCCGGAACGTCCGGCACCGAGACCCGCGGCGACCGCCGCGGCAATTTGCGAAGGCGTATCGACGACGACTACGCCGGCACTTTCCAGAGCCATGCGTTTGCCGGCATAGCCGCCGGCAGTGCCGGTGACGATGGCGCCGGCGTGGCCCATCTTTTTGTTCGGCGGCGCCGCAGCGCCGGCGATGAAGGCCACCATCGGCTTGTTCATGGTCTTGGCGTATTCCGCCGCCGCTTCTTCCATCGCACCGCCGATTTCGCCGACGATGACGATGGCGTCGGTGCCGGTATCCTTATCGAGCGCCTCGAGCGCGTCGCGCGTGGTGGTGCCGAGCATCGGATCACCGCCGATGCCGATGAAAGCCGACTGGCCGATGCCGGCGCGCGTCAGGTTCAGGCACACCAGCGTGCCGAGACTGCCCGAGCGCGAGATCACGCCGACGCGGCCGGGCGCGAACACGCTTCGAACGAAGGCCGGCATGATGCCGACGAAGGCTTCGCCGGGGGTGACGAGGCCGGCGGTGTTCGGGCCGACGATGCGGGTGCCGTGCTTCCCGGCGGCGGCGTGGATCGCCATCACGTCCTGCGCCGGGATATGCTCGGTCAGAACCACCAGCGTTTTGACTTTTGCCTCGGCCGCCGACACCGCGGCCTCGCGCGCCATCGGCGGCGGAATGAACATGACGGCGACGTCGGCGCCGACGTGGGCCGCGGCTTCCGCGGTGGTGGCGAAAATGGGCACGCCGATGTGGCTTTCGCCGGCGCGCTTGGGATTGATGCCGGCGACCACGTTGGTGCCGTAGGCGATCATCTTCTCGGTCCAAAACGTGCCCTGCTTGCCGGTGATACCGAGCACGACGACGCGATCTTTTTTGCGGACGATCATTGCGCCGCCTTTACCGCCGCCTGGACGGCATCTTCCATGAAGTCGTAGGGCTCGATGCCAAGTTCGCGGCGCACCAGCGCCACCGCCTCGTCCTCGCCGGTGCCGTGGATCGAGAAGAACACCGGCACTTTGGGTTTGAGCTTAGCCCAAGCCTTCACCACGCCTTCCGCCATCACGTCGGTGCGGGCGAAGGCGCCGCAGAAATTGATCACCAGGCTTTTGACGCCGGGATTGGACAGCACCAGGTCGAGTGCGATCTCGGACTTGGTATAGGCCTCGCCGCCGATCTCGAGGAAGTTGGCGGGCCTGCCGCCGTAATGGCTGATAACGTCCATCGTCGTCATCGTCAGCCCCGCGCCGTTGGCCAAGACGCCGACATTGCCGTCGAGCTGGATCAGCTTGAGGCCGGCGGCGGCGCCGCGCGCTTCCAGATCGGTCATGGCGTTGGCCGCGCCGCCGGCGGCGATGTCCGGTTGGCGATAGATCGCGGCATCGTCGAGCACGAACTTGCAGTCGAGCGCGACGACGCGGCCGTCGGCCAAGAGCGCCAGTGGGTTGATTTCGAGCAGTTCGGCGTCGCGCGAGCGGAACGCGGCATAGAGTTGATCGATGATCTGGGCGATCTGCGGTTGGGCTTCGCCCAGATCGAGACCCTTGAGCATGGCGGCAATATCGCGCGCGCGCGGTACATTATTGATGTCGACCAGCAGGCGGCGGATCGCGTCCGGCTTTTCCGCTGCGATTTCCTCGATGTCCATGCCGCCTTCGGTCGAGAACAGGATCAGCGGCTGGCGCGCCGCGGCGTCGAACAGCACGGCGGCGTAGAATTCGCGGGCGATCTTGGCCTGCTCTTCGATCAGCAGGCGCTCGACTTTGTAATCACCGATCCGCATGCCGAGAATCTGCGACGCCACCTGCTCGGCCTCCGCCGGCGTATTCGCCAGTTTGATGCCGCCCGCCTTGCCGCGTTTTCCCGTCGGCACCTGCGCCTTGACCACGCAAGGGCCGATCTGCGCCGCGGCCTCGGCGGCCTCCGCTGCGCTCGTCACCTGAATGCCGCGCGGAATGGGAATGCCGGCAGGCTGCAGCACCAGCGTTTTCGCGGCGTGTTCTTCGAAGTTCATATAATCAGTCCGTCATTCTCGTTGTCGTCCCCGCGAAAGCGGGGACCCATACTCCGTGACTTATCGATAGGCCGCGGAGTATGGGTCCCGGGCCTCACTTGCGCTCGCCCGGGACGACAAACAATTTCATTTGCCGTATTTCGCCCAATAGGAGCCGAACAGATCTTCTTCGCTCGGTTTGTCTTCGGGGATGGTGGTGACGAGGTGGGTGATGTTGAGGAAGTTCATGTAGTTCAGGTTTTCGGTGATGGAATTGCCGCCCCAGGTGCCGCAGCCCATGCTGAGCGTGAAGTTCAGCCCGCTGTCGAAGCCGCCGCCATTGGCAAACGTATGCGCCTGGTTGATTAGCACGCGCACCACGTCGGAGCGCTCGGCCAGTTGCCGGGCGCGGCCCATGTTCTTGGTATGCAGGCCGAGCGAGTGGCCACGGCCCTGATGGTCGAGAATGTCGTGGGCCTGCGTCATCGCCGCCTCGAAATCCTCGGCGCGGTAGACGGTCAGCACCAGCGCCAGCTTCTCGCCGGAAAACGGAAAATCGCGGCCGACACCGGTTTCCTCGACCATGAAGAACTTCTTGGCTTCGGCCTCCTTCGGCAGGCCGAAGCCGCGCGCCAGCACGTCGGCGTCGCGCGCGATCAAAGTGCGCGACAGCTTGCCGTCCGGCCACAGCGCGCTCTGGATGCGCGCCTTGTCCGCCGGCTTGGTCATATAGCCGCCGGCGCGCTCCAGCGCGGCGATGGCCCGGTCGTAGACGGCGTCGACGATGACGACCGAATTTTCCGACGAGCATGAGGTCGCATTGTCGAAGATCTTCGAGGCGCAAATCTTGCGCGCCGCGTCGTCGAGGTCGGCGGTCTCGTCGATGATCACCGGCACGTTGCCGGTACCGACGCCGATGGCCGGTGTGCCTGAGGAATAAGCGCGGCGCACGTTGTCCTGCGAGCCGGTGGCGACGATCAGGTCGGCCGCCTGCATCAACGCCTGGGTCATGTCCTTGGACGCCGGCGGCGGCAGGATCTGCACCAGATCTTCCGGCGCGCCGACCTTGCGCAATTCGGCGCGCATCAGCTCGACCGTGCGCATCGTGGTCTTCAGGCCGGCCGGCGACGACGCGATGATGATGGCGTTGCGGCCCTTGATCGCCATCATCGCCTTGTTGACCGGCGTGGCGCCCGGATTGGTCGACGGCGTGATGGCGCAGACGAGGCCGACCGGCTTGGCGTATTTCGTGAGGCCGCGCTTTTTGTCTTCTTCGATGATGCCGACTGACTTCACCCGCAGCAGGTCGCGCAAGGTACCAAACGTCTTGCGCTGCTTCTTGACGATCTTGTCGGGTACGTTGCCGAGCTTGGTGTCGGCGACCGCCAGTTCGGCCAGTTCCTTGGCGTGCGCCGGATTATACAACGACCACGCCAGCGCGGTGACGGCTTCGTCGGTGTGGGCCTGATCGGCCTGGCCGAAGATCGCCTGCGCGGCGCGGCCGCGCTTCACCAGCGCGTCGACAACTGCAAGCGCTGCCGGGTCCCCCGGGGTTTTGACTGCGACGGTCATGCTCACTCCTTAGGAAACGACCTGCGGGCGCATGTCTTCGCGCTTGATGCCCGCGACCACCACCGGCTTCTTCATGGCGTCGCGGCGGAACGGCTCACCCAGTTCCTGGTTCAGCACCACCTCGATGAACGTGGTGATGCGCTTCTTCTGGTCTTCGCAGGACTGCCGCAGCGCCTCGGTGAGTTCGGCTTGCGTCTTCACCATGACGCCCTTGAGGCCGCAGCCTTGCGCGACCTTGGCGTAGCTGAGATGCGGATCGAGCTCGGTGCCGACGAAGTTGTCGGCGTACCACAGGATCGAATTGCGCTTCTCGGCGCCCCACTGGTAGTTGCGGAAGACCACCATGGTGATGCCCGGCCACTCCTCGCGGCCGATCGAGCTCATCTCGCTCATGGAGATGCCGAAGGCGCCGTCGCCGGCGAAGCCGACGCAAGGCGTATCCGGATTGCCGATCTTGGCGCCGATGATCGCCGGAAAGCCGTAGCCACAGGGACCGAACAGGCCGGGCGCCAGATATTTCCGGCCCTTCTCGAAGGTCGGATAGGCGTTGCCGATGGCGCAGTTGTTGCCGATGTCGCTGGAGATGATGGCGTCCTTCGGCAGCCCGGCCTGGATCGCACGCCAGGCCTGGCGCGGCGACATGCGGTCGGCGTCACGCTTGCGGGCATCGGCGTTCCAGCTGGTGCCCGGATCGTCATCCTCGTGATCCATGCTCGACAGCGTCTGCAGCCAGCGCGACTTGGTGGTGTGAATCAGCGCCTTGCGCTCGTCGCGGCCGTCATTGCCGGCCGACGGCGCCAGCTGCTTGAGGATTTGCTGCGCCACCAATTTGGCGTCGCCGCAAATGCCGACGGCGACCGGCTTGGTCAGGCCGATGCGATCCGGGTTGATATCGACCTGAATGATTTTGGCGGTCTTCGGCCAGTAGTCGATGCCGTAGCCCGGCAGCGTCGAGAACGGATTGAGCCGCGTTCCCAGGCACAAGACCACGTCGGCTTTGGCGACCAGTTCCATCGCCGCCTTCGAGCCGTTATAGCCGAGCGGGCCAACGGCGAGCGGATGGCTGCCGGGGAATGAGTCATTGTGCTGGTAGTTGTTGCACACCGGCGCATCGAGCTTTTCCGCCAGCGCGGCGCAATCCGGGATGGCATTGGCGAGCACCACGCCGGCGCCCGACAGGATGACCGGGAATTTCGCGGACGACAGCAGCTTCGCCGCTTCCGTCACGGCATTGGCGCCGCCGGCCGGACGCTCGAACTCGACGATCGCCGGCATGACGATGTCGATGACCTGGGTCCAGTAGTCGCGCGGGATGTTGATCTGCGCCGGCGCCGACAGCCGCTTGGCCTTCAGGATGACGCGGTTCAAGACTTCGGCGACGCGCGACGGATCGCGGACTTCTTCCTGGTAGCAGACCATGTCGCGGAACAGCGCCATCTGCTCGACTTCCTGGAAGCCGCCCTGCCCGATGGTCTTGTTCGCCGCCTGCGGCGTGACCAGCAGCATCGGCGTGTGGTTCCAGTAGGCCGTCTTCATGCAGGTGACGAAATTGGTGATGCCGGGGCCGTTCTGCGCGATCGCCATCGCCATCTTGCCGGTGGTGCGCGTGTAGCCGTCGCAAATGAGACCGCCATTGGTCTCGTGCGCGACGTCCCAGAAGGTAATGCCGGCTGCCGGGAACAAGTCTGAGATCGGCATGAAGGCCGAGCCGATGATGCCAAAAGCATGCTCGATGCCATGCATCTGCAATACTTTCACGAAAGCTTCTTCCGTCGTCATTTTCATCGCTCAGCGTCCTTCTTCGATCTCGTTATTGAATTTCAGGATTTGGCCTGAAAGATTTCGGCCAGGTCGTCGGCGGCCCGCCGCAGCAACGGCAGATGTTTGCGGGCGGCCTGCTCGTTCATGCGCGCCTGCGGCGCCTGGATGGCGAGCGCGGCCAGTATTTCGCCGTTCTTACCGAGAACGGGGACCGCGATGCAAATCACGCCGGCCAGATATTCCTCGCGATCGAAGGACACCTGCTCCTTGCGGATCTGGCGCAGTTCGGCGTCGAGCTTGGACCCTTCGGTAATGGTGCGTTCGGTGAAGCGGCGCAGATCCAGACTCTGCAGCAGGCGTTTGCGGCGTGGGCTTGGCGCCAGCGCCAGATAGAGCTTGCCGATGGCGCTGCAATGCAGCGGCACGCGCGAGCCCGAGGTGTAATGCAGCCGCAGCGGCCAGTCCTCGGCTTCGACGCGATCGAGATAGACCACCTCGCCGTTGAGCAGCGTGCCGATGTTGCAGGTCTCGTTCAGCATGCGCACCAGCCGTTGCAGCACGACGTGCGGGGCGTCGTTGCGCATCGACGATGACAGCGCACCAAACGCAAGGTTGGTGAGCTTGGGGCCGACGATCAGCCGCCGGCGGCCCGGTTCGCGCGACAGGTAGCCTTGGCCGACGAACCAGTCGACCAGCCGGTAGGCGGTCGCCTTCGGCAGCTTCAGCGAGGCGATGATATCGAGCACGTCGACCGGGTTATGCGAATTGGCGACGTGTTCGAGGATCGCAAAGGAGCGCGCGGTGGCGCCGAGCTTCTGTTCGCGGGCGGCCTTAGCCGGATGCGGCGCGGCTTTGGCGGCGGCGCGGCGGCCTGTTGCGGGCGCGCCGCCAGACCTTGCATCAAGAGCTATTTGACTAGCCATGGATCACCTGGCGGCGGTTGGAGCGGGCGAAGCGAAATGCCGGAGATAGAGACGCTGGATCGACGGCAGCAGCAGAACGATTGTGGTGAAGGCGACGATGGTGCCGGAGATCGGCCGGGTGAAGAACACCGTCCAGTCGTTGGAGAAGCTGATCATGGTGTTCATGAACGCCTCTTCCGCGATCGGACCGAGGATCACGCCGAGCACCAAAGGCGCCACCGGAAACTTCATGCGTTCGAAGCCGTAGCCGAGCACGCCGAAGCCGATGATCAGCCACAGATCGGTGACGTTGTTGCGGATCGACAGCGCGCCGATGAAGCACAGGATCAGCACATAGGCCGACACCACGGCTTCGGGGAAATCGAGGATCTTCACTAACGGCCGGATGGCGAAATAGCCGATCGCGCACATCAACACCAGGCCGAGGAACAGCGACGCGAAGATGGTGTAGACCATGCCGGACGAACTGATCAGCACCTGCGGGCCGGGCTGGATACCGTGCAGCATGAAGGCGCCGAGGATGACCGCGGTGGCGCCTGAGCCCGGAATGCCGAGCGCCAGGAGATGCACCAGCGCGCCGCCGACCGAGGCGGTCGCCGCCGCCTGCGGCGCGATGATGCCCTCGGCAATGCCGGTGCCCATCTCGGCCTTGCGCTTGCCGAACTTGGCTTCGATGCCATAGGCGACGAACGACGCGATGGTCGCGCCGGCGCCCGGCAAGAGGCCGATCAGATCGCCGACCACGGCCGAGCGGAAGAACATGCCTTTGACCTCGCCCATTTCCTTCCAGGTCGGAAGTTCTGTATGGGCATCGGAAATCTTGGCAATCGGCTTGGTGGCGAAACCGGTTTCCAGCCGCGCCAGCACCTCGCCGACGCCATAGGCGCCGACCATCACCACCAGAAACTCGATGCCGTCGGCGAGCAGCGGCGAGCCGAGCGTAAAGCGGAATGCGCCGTAGATCGGATCGGTGCCGACCGACGAGATCAGAATACCGACGCTCATGCTGATGAAGGCGTTGGCGAGCGAGCCTTTGCCGATCGCCACTACGCTCAACAGGCCGAATAAAACGATGACGAAATATTCCGGCGAGGAAAACCGCAGCGCGAATTTCGCCAGCGGCTCGGTCAGCGCCACCATTACTACTGCCGACAGCAGGCCGCCGCCGAGCGCGGAGACCAGCGTCCAGCCCAGCGCTTTGGCCGGCTGGCCTTTGCGGCCCATGGTGTAACCGTCCCACAGCATCGGCACGTCGATCGGTTCGCCCGGTATCCTGAACAAAATCGCGGTGAAGGCGCCGCCATAGGTGCCGGACACATACATCGCCGTCAGCAGCACGATCGAGGCGGTGACGTCCATTTTGTAGGTGAAGGGCAGCGCCAGGGCGACGCCCATTACCAGCGTGAGACCAGGCAAGACGCCGATCAGAAGTCCGACGACGATGCCGACGACCAGCATCGCCATGTTGATCGGCGTCATGCAACTGACGAAACCGTGGGCAAGTTGGATGATGATATCCATGCTGCCCTAGAGCCCCGGTATGGCGAAAAAGATGTCGGTGATCTTGTCGAACGGCGCGATGCCGCGCGGCAGCGACACATAGGCGATGCGCAGGAACAACACGCCGCAGACGATCGTCACCGCGGCGCTGGCGCCCCAGATCACGGCATGATCGCGATAGCGGCCGACATACATGAAAGCGGCGAGGAACAGGAACGTGCCGAGGATGAAGCCGAGATAGGGCACGGCGACGGCGTAGACGCCCATCAACACGACGCCGCCGATCAACAGGCTGAGATAGACCGGCTCGGCCTGCTCGTCGGTGTGCGGCTCGCGATCGAACACCTCGATGAAGCCGGTGGCGTCGCGGTTGCCGGCGATGATGCGTCGGCCCAGTTCGTACAGGCAGGCCGCTCCCATCAGCAGAATGGCGAGACGCGGCCATGCGCCGGGGCCGAGCAAGTCGCCCCGCGGCGTGTATTCGAACTGGCCAGCGTTAATGTAGAGGGTTATGGCGATGACCAAACCGACGACATAAGGCAACAGCGAACGGACCAAATGGTTTTGCATTTGCCTAATTCGTCGCCATCGTTTTCTTCATGTCTTCGAGCTGTTCGTCGATGAACGGCGTCGCCTTGGCCGCATCGACGAAGCTGTCGGCGGCGCCGTACTGATCGACCAGGAACTTCTGGTATTCCGGCATCGCCGCCACCGCGGCCAGCGTGTCCGACAGCTTTTTGACGATCTCGGGCGGCGTGCCCGAGCGCACCACGATGGCGCGGAACTGCGGCAGCGCGACGTTGAAGCCTAGTTCATAGGACGACGGGATGTCTTTGAACGCCGGCAGGCGTTCCTTGCCGAAAATCAGCAGCGGCCGCATCTGCTTGTTGTCGAGGAACGATGCGACGTCGCCGGCCTGCTCATAGAGCGCGTCGGCGTGGCCGCCGAGGATCGAGACATAGCGCTCGCTCGGCTTGGAGAACGGCACCTGGACGAACTTCAAGCCTTTCCGCGCGATGACGCTGAGCGAGAAATCGTCGACGCTGCCGAAGCCGAGCGTCGCGATCTTCAGTTTGCCGGGTTCGTCGCGCAGCGCCTTCTCAAAATCGGCCCAGGTTTTGTACGGGCTGTCGTGCTTCACGAAGATGAAGGACGGGCCTTTGATCATCACCGCCACCGGCGTGATGTCGGCCATGGTCCAGCGCGGCGATTTGCCGGCGAGCAGCGCGTGGCTGTCGGCGATGTAGACTGCAGCGGAATAACCGTCGGCCGGCGCCGACAATAATTTCGCCATGCCGGTGCCGCCGGTGCCGCCCGGCACGTTGACGACCGGCAGGCCCTGGCCGAGCAAGGGCTCGGCAAGCTTGCTGATCAGGCGCGCCAGTTGGTCGGCGCCGCCGCCTGGGCCCCACGGCACGATCAATTCGATCGGCCGTTCCGGATAGCCGGCCGCCATGGCCGGGGCGCCGTACAGCACCGCGCTCGTGGCAGCCAACGCAAACGCAAAGCTTCGCGTGATCGAACGTGTCGTCCAATGCATGGCCGAAACCTCCCTGAATGCCGCTGCTTTGGCGGCCGGCTGACGGCGGGTTGGCCCGCTCGTCATAGTCTCATTATTTGAGACTGCCATTCTCAATACGATAACAGAGGGTCTGGACCCTGCAATGGGGAAACTGAGGCGTAGCGTCTCGCAGAATGGGATTATGTAGGCGAAAAAGACCGCAGCGGCGGCGTTTTCTCAGCGCGCGGGAATTGCCGTTCCCTCCCCGCGCAGCGTGGGGAGGGTGGTGAGTATCGCGTCAGCGATGCGAACCGGGTGGGGGCGTCCGGAGGACTCGATTGCATAAAGCCCCCACCCCTGACCCCTCCCCACACTCGCAAGCGCTCGCGGGGGAGGGGAAACGAGAGGCCGTCCGGAAATGACGACGCTAGCTACCGCTTCTCCACCGATACATAGGTGCGCGCGTCGGGGCCATTGTAGAGCGTGAGCGGCCTGATCAGGATGTTGTTCTCGAACTGCTCGAGCACCTGCACCACCCAGCCCGGCACCCGGCCGATGGCGAAGATCGGCACGAACAGATCGCGCTTAACGCCGAGCAGGTGGTAGACGACGCCGGAATAGAAATCGACATTCACATTGACGCCGTGGCGGGCGTAAGGCGCCATCGCCGCCACCACCGCCTGCAAAATCTCGAACCACTTCGGCTGGCCCATTTCCTTGGATAGTCGCTCGACGCCGGCCCGCATATGGCGCGCGCGCGGGTCCTCGGCGCGATAGACGCGATGGCCGAAGCCGGTGATGGCGACGCCGGCTTTGCGCTTGTCCTTGACGTAATCGGCGGCGCGGGCCGGATCGCCAATCTCCTCGGCCATTTTCATGACGTCCTCGGCGGCGCCGCCATGCGCCGGCCCCGACAGCGCGGCAATCGCCGCGACGATCGCGGCATGCAGATTGGCCTGGGTGCCGACGACGACACGCGCGGCGAAGGACGAGGCGTTGGAGCCATGCTCGGCGTGCAGAATGAGATCACGGTCGATCAGCTGCGCCGCGTCGACGCTGGGCCGTTTGCCGGTGAGCATCCACAGCAGATTGGCGGCGTGGCTGAGCGAGCTGTCTGCCGGCACCGGCTCAAGACCGTCGCGGATGCGCGAATGGACAGCAACGATCATCGGCACCTGCGAGGTCAGCCGCACGGCCTTGCGCAGCGTCGCCTCGCGCGAATTTTCGCCGGTTTCCGGATCGAACACCGCCAGCGCCGACGCCGCCGTGCGCAGCACGTCCATCGGGTGGCCGGATCTGATCGAACGGATGATGTCCAGCACCGGCGCCGGCAATTGCCGCGCGGCTTTGAGTTCGGCATCGAGGCTTGCCAATTGCGGCGCGGTCGGCAGATCGCCATGCATCAGCAGCCACGCGGTCTCTTCGAAGCTGGAATGCTCGGCAAGATCGTGGATCGAATAACCGCGGTAGCGCAGCTC
This sequence comes from uncultured Hyphomicrobiales bacterium, assembly GCA_903878085.1. GTDB lineage: Bacteria > Pseudomonadota > Alphaproteobacteria > Rhizobiales > Xanthobacteraceae > Pseudolabrys. Next base: position 13,902 of record CAIRGJ010000056.1, read on the forward strand.
GCCGGCCTTGCCGTCGATGAAGGTGCAGGGCGAACGGTCGAAATAGACACCCGTGAGGCCGCGATGAATCTTGATCGGTTCGTTGGTTTCGGTCATTGATTTTCTCCGGCCTGCTTAATCAGATTCTCACGCGGTGAGATGCATGGATTTGCTCGATCGCTTGTTTGATATCGCACGCACGCGGTATCGCAAAATTGTTTTGCCGGAAGGCGACGACGCGCGCATCGTCGCCGCCGCCGCGCATCTCAAAAGCGAGAAAATCGCGCAGCCGATCTTGCTCGGCGCTGCGGACGCCATCGCGACCGTCGCGGCGCAAGCCGGAATCTCACTCGATGGGATAACGACGATCGATCCGCACAACGACGCGCGGCTGTCGTCATACGGCGCGGCATTGGCCGGCGTGCGCGACAGCATGACGCCAGCGATGGCAACAAGGCTCGCCAGCAAGCCGCTATATTTCGGCGGCATGATGGTGCGCCAAGGCGACGCCGACGCGATGGTGGCAGGCTGCGCCAATCCGACGCGGCGCGTGATCGAAGCCGGATTGATGACGGTGGGTCTGACGGCCGGTATCGCGCTGCCGTCGAGCTATTTTCTGATCGTGGTGCCGGATTTTCTTGGGGCAGGTCCGCGGCCCTTCGTGTTCGCCGATTGTGCGGTCAATGCCGACCCCACGGCGCACGAACTCGCCGACATCGCTATCGCCTCGGCGCGCAGCGCGCAGGCTTTGCTCGGCGAGACGCCGCGCGTGGCGATGCTGTCGTTCTCGACCAAAGGCAGCGCGCAGCACGCCCACGTCGACAAAGTGCGCAAGGCGCTCGAACTGGTGCGGCAGCGCGAGCCGTCGCTCGCCATCGACGGCGAGTTTCAGGCCGACGCCGCGCTGGTGCCGGCGGTGGCGCAGAAGAAAGTCAAAGACCCCAGCGACGTCGCCGGCCAGGCCAATGTGCTGATCTTCCCGGATCTGGATTCCGGCAATATTGGCTACAAGCTGACGCAATGGCTGGGCGGCGCGCGGGCGGTCGGTCCGTTCCTGCAGGGCTTTGCGCGGCCGATCAGCGACCTGTCGCGCGCGGCAAGCGTCGAGGACATCGTCACCACCTGCGCGGTGGTGGCGGCGACCGCTTAAGTCGTTTTCTCGATATCGTCATCCGACAGCACGCGCAGCGCAGCGCCGTCGACGTCGCTGTACTGGCCGCTGCGCAACGCCCACAGGAACGCGAACAGGCCGGTAAGGCCGAGGCCGAGCGCGATCGGCACCATGTAGATCAGGACATTCATGATTTGCCTTTATACGCTCTCAAGGCATTGAGCGTCACCAGCAAAGATGAGCCCGACATCGCCAGCGCCGCGATCAGCGGCGTCACCATGCCGGCAATCGCCACGGGCACGGCGATGGCATTGTAGATCACCGCGAGCCAGAGGTTTTCCGTCATCAGCCGCCGGGCGCGGCGGGAAATGACAATGGCGTCCAGCACCGGCGTCAGATTTTCGCCGAGGAACACCGCGTCGGCCTGCGCTTGCGTCACGTCGGCGGCATCGATAGGCGACAGCGAGACATGCGCGGCCGCCAGCGCCGGAGCATCGTTGAGGCCGTCGCCGACCATCAGCACGCGGCGGCCCTGCGCTTTGAGCGCTTCGATCATCTCGATTTTTTCGGCCGGCTTTAATTCGCCGAGCCAATCGCGGATGCCGAGCGCCTCGGCCACCGGTCGCACCGCGTCGCTGCGGTCGCCGGACAGAATGCGCAGATCGAGCCCGAGCACCTTGAGCGATTGCACGGCAGCGGCGGCATCGGGCCGCAGCCATTGGCTGATGGCGAAAGTCGCGTTATGCCCCTCGTGGGCAAAGTAGATTTGCGACATCCCCGGCTCGGGCGCGGCAGACTCCGTGACACCGCAGAACGACGCACTGCCGAGCCGCGCTTCGACGCCGTCGATCATGACACGCACGCCCTGCCCCGGTTCTTCGGTGGCGCCATCGAACGGCGTGCGCAGCGCCGCTTCGCGCGACAGCGCCACCGCCAGCGGATGGTGGCTCGACAGCGCCAGCCGCGCCGCCTGTTGCAGTAGTGCCGGATCGATCGACGCGGCATTGACGACGCGCGGCTCCGGCAGCGTCAGCGTGCCGGTCTTGTCGAAGATCACGGTGTCGGCTTCCGCCAGCCGCTCGATGGCGTCGCCCGAATTGAGGATGAGCCGGGCGCGGAACAGCGCACCCGACGCCACCACCTGCACCGCGGGAATCGCCAGCGCCAGCGCGCAGGGGCAGGTGATGATCAGCACCGCGATCGCCGTCACCACGGCGTCGTGAACGCTGGCGCCCGCGATCAGCCAGCCGGCGCAAGTCAACGCCGCGGTCAGATGCACGACCGGCGCATAGACCCGCGCGGCGCGGTCGGCGAGCCGCATGGCGTGCGACTTGGCACTCGCCGCTTTTTCCAGCAGCTTCTCGATCTCGTCGACCAGCGTGGCCGCGCCACCCGCCGTCACCCGCATCGTCAGCGTGCCGGCATCGTTCATACTGCCGGCATAGATCGTGGCGCCGGCGGCCACCTTGCGGCGCGCGGTCTCGCCGGTGATCAGGCTTTCGTCGATCTCGGAATTTCCGGTCAGCACCGTGCCGTCGGACGGCACGCGTTCGCCGGCCTTCACCAGCAGACGGTCGCCTGTTTTGACCGCCGCCACCGGCACGCGCACCAGTTCGTCGCCATCGAAGCGGTGCGCGGTCTCGCCCTTCAACGCCGCCAGATTGCCGGCAACGGCCCGCGTCTTGCGACGCATCTCGTGATCGAGCGTCCGCCCGCAGAGCAGGAAGAACAGCAGCATCAGCGCAGAATCGTAATAGGCGTGGGTGGCGTGGTGCGCGGTCTCGACCACCGACATGCCGAGCGCCAAAATGACGCCGAGCGAGATCGGCACGTTCATGTTGAGATTGCGCGTGCGGATGCCGCGCCAGGCGCTCTCGAAGAATGGCCGGCCAGCATAGGCCGCCGCCGGCAGCGCGATCAGCGCCGAGGCCCAGTGGAAAAAGTCGCGCGTCTCCGGCGTGATGTCGGTGGCGTTGCCCGACCACACCGACACCGACAGCAGCATCACGTTCATGGCGGCAAAGCCCGCGACCGCCAGGCAGCGCGTCAGGCGCCGCGCCTCGGCGGCTTCCTCCTGCTCGGCGCGCAACGGCACGAAGGGGTGGCCGCTATAGCCGATGCGTTCGAGCGTGGTGAGGATTTGCGATGGCCTGAATACGCCATCCAACCAGGCGACGTGCAGGCGGCGGTTGGTGAAATTGAGCCGCGCCTCGGTCACGCCCGGCAACTGCTTCACCGCGCCTTCGATCTTTGCAATGCAGGCGCCGCAAGCGATGCCGTCGACCGCCAGCTCCATGCCGAACGTGCCGTTCCCTTCCGGCTTGGCATAGAGACTTAGATCGAGGGCTTCGGTCATGACATTATCTCCGCTCATTCCCGCGCAAGCGGGAATCCAGAGCCACAACCTCAATATCTGTTATCTGCAGCCCTGGGCTTTCGCGGGGGCGAGCGGATGTGGGGCTGCCCGCACCCATGATCGCTACCGCAACGTCACGCGGCTGCGCGAGCGGAACTGCCGGTCGCCGCCGCGGAACAGATCGACGATCAACTCCCACTGGCCGGCGGGCGCCTGCGTCTCCCCGTAAAATTCGCCGGGACCGGTGCTTTGCAACGTGACGGTCTGGTCGAGCCGCGCGTCGGCCGGGTGGGCGAAATGCGCGACAGCGGTCAGGCCGGCAAGTGCGGCGCCCTTGGCGTCGCGCGCGCTGAGCTCGATCACCGCTTCGCCGGCGCGGTCGCGCTTAAGTTTGCCGTCGATCTGCCAATGCAGCGCATCCTGACGCTCGGCCGATTCGATATCCGCCTTGAACAGCAGACCGGCCTTGTAGGAACTGCCGGTCTCCATGCCGCGGAACGTCGAAGTGGCGGCCTGCACCAGCACGCCGTTGACCGCGAACACCACGCCGAAAAATCCGACCAGCCAGAGCAGCACGGCGCGGCCGGTCAATTCACCTTTTTTGCGAGGCGTATTCATGGCCGTCATCCTTTATGGTCCGAAGAAGTGGTCGCGCATTTCCGCGACCTCACCGGAATCGACGTCGATCAGTCTAAACAGAATCGTGGTCGAGGGCGCCGGTGGCATCGAGCTGTAGTCGGTCACCACGACGCGCACTTCGCGGGTCTGGTCGGGGCCGACGGTCACCAGCTGGCGGCTGTCGCTGCGCGGCGGCAGGCCGACGTAATCGACCAGCGTCGACGGCAGGCCGTCCACGGCGACGATGAAATCGCGATATTTAAGGCGCTTGTTGACGATGCGGATGACGTAGCCATTGCGCAGCGCGCCGTCGGACAGCCGCACGAACATCGGATTGCGGTCATGGATGACGCTGATGCCTTCGCTGTCGCGGGTCGCCAGCGTGAAAATCATGATGCCGCCGGCAACCGCCATCACGGCGGCGTAGAGCAACGTGCGCATTCGCAGCAATTTGAAGAACGGCTTCTTGCCCTCGATCCGCTGCTTGATATTGAGGTCGGTGTCGTAGGCGATCAGCCCCGTGGCGCGGCCGAGCTTGCTCATCACATTGTCGCAGGCGTCGATGCACAGGCCGCACTGGATGCAGCCCAGATTGGCGCCGCCGCGGATATCGACGCCGGTTGGGCAGACGTGGACGCATTGCAGGCAGTCGACGCAATCGCCGGCCGGCTGGCCCAATGCGCGCAGTTGTTCGGCTTTCTTGGCCGAGCAGCGCGGCTCACCGCGGTCATAGCGATAGGTGACGTTGAGCGCGTATTCGTCGGTCAGCGCCGCCTGAATGCGCGGCCATGGACACATATACAGGCAGACCTGCTCGCGCATGTGACCGGCGAGCGTATAGGTCGTCGCCGTCAGGATGCCAATCCACAGATAGGCCACAAACGGCGCGGTGCCGGTCGCCAGGTCTTTGACCAGCGTCGGCGCGTCGGCGAAGTACAGCACCCAGGCGCCACCGGTCCACCACGCCACCAGCAGCCAGGTGGCATGCTTGCCGGCCTTTCGGGCTAACTTCTCCGCCGTCATTGGCTGCGTGTCGCGGCGCATATGCTCGCGGCGGTCACCTTCGAAGAGGCGCTCGATGGCGAAATACAGATCGGTCCACACCGTTTGCGGGCAGAGATAGCCGCACCACACCCGGCCGGCGAGCGCGTTCATCAGGAACAGCCCGATCGCCGCCAGAATCAGCAGGCCGGTGAGGTAATAAACCTCTTGCGGCCAGAGCTCGATGAAGAAGAAATAGAAGCGGCGGCTGGGAAAATCGATCAGCACCGCCTGGCCGGGCGCGTTCGGGCCGCGATCCCAGCGCACGAAAGGCAGCAGGTAGTAGATGCCGAGCGTGACGACGAGCACCGCCCATCTGATCCGCCGGAACCTGCCCTGCACGCTTTGCGGATAAATCTTGCGCCGCGGCGCATAGAGCGGGATGTCGTCGTCCGACTCAGGGGGAAGCGGCGCCTCAGCACCCGCCGGCGCCTTGGCCGGCTGGACTTCCGATTGTTTCACGAGTTCTTCGAGCGCCGTCATTGCCTGTTTCGTCTTCGCACAGATGAGCCGAAAACCCTAGGCCAAGACCGCAATAGCTCATTGATCTGTCTCAAGAGACAGCACCGAGGATTGGCCGTAGCCCCCTGAAAGTTCCCTTACTTTTCGCCGCCGCCGAAGCTGTAGACGTAGACGGTCAGCGCCTTGATGGTGGGCTCGCTGAGGCGGCCTTGCCAGGCCGGCATCACGCCGCCACGGCCGTTCTGCACGCCTTGCATGATGGTTGCCTTGTCCGAGCCGTAGAGCCAAATCTTGTCAGTGAGGTTAGGAGCGCCAAGCTCACGATTGCCCTTGCCTTCCGGGCCGTGGCACAGCGCGCAATTATCGGCGAACACTTTCTTGCCGAGCGCAAGATCCTCGCCCTTCTCCGTGGCAAGACCGGACAGCGAGCGCACGTGGTCGGCCACCGCCGAGATCTCTTTGGCCTTCAGGATGCCGTCACGGCCGAACGCCGGCATATTACCTTCGTGATCGTCTTTATCGCCCGACCGCGCGCCATGGCGGATCGTCTGCTCGATCGCGTCCAACTTTCCGCCCCACAGCCAATCGTCGTCGTTGAGGTTCGGGTAGCCTTTGCCGCCACCGCCGCCGGCGCCATGACAGGGCGCACAGTTGTCACCGAAGGCAGGACGGCCCACCGCGCGGGCGAAATCGGCGAGCTGCGGATCGGCGACGATTTCGGCGACCGACGCGCTCGACAGCTTGGCCATCATCGGCCCGCGCTGAACTTTAAGCTCCTCGAGGTCCGCGACGACCGCGCTGCGGGCATGCCAGGCGGTCAAACCTTGCGTCGAATTGGTCAGCAGCGGCCAGGCCGGATAGACGACCCAGTAGCCGACTGCCCAGACGATGCAGGCATAAAAGGTCCAGAGCCACCAGCGCGGCAATGGCGTGTTGAGCTCGCGAATGCCGTCCCAGTCGTGGCCGGTGGTCGCGGTGCCGGTGACGGCGTCGATTTCTTTGTGGTCTTGATGGTCTTGCTCTTGGGACACCGCTCAGTCCTCCCGCAGCGGCATGCGCGCCGCTTCATCGAATTGCTTCTGGCGCGACGGCCACAGCGCGTAAGCCAGCGCCGCGGCGAAGATCACGACGAAATAGGCCAGCCCCCAGGTCTGGGCGAACTCGGCCAAGGCTCGATAGGTTGGGTCCATTACTTGAGGTCCTTGGCGGTCACCGGATGTTGGCTTTGTCGTCGTAGAGTTTGAAATCCACCTGCGTGCCCAAAAGCTGCAGATAGGCGATCAGCGCGTCGGCCTCGCTAATCCGGTCCGGATTGCCGTCGAAGTCGCGCGCCAGCACTTTCGGATAGCGCTTGGCGAGATCGGCGGCGTCGGCACTGTCGACGGTGGCCTGGGTCACGACATCCTTGGTCGCGTTTTCGATCATCGCCGGCGAGTAAGGCACGCCGAGCAGCGCCTGGACTTTCAGATCCGCGGCGATGTGCTGGTAGTCAAGATCGGTATTCTCCAGGAACGAATAATTCGGCATGACCGAGCCCGGCACCACCGAGCGCGGATCGCGCAGATGGTCGCGGTGCCAGCTGTCGGAATATTTGCCGCCGACGCGGGCAAGATCCGGTCCGGTGCGCTTTGAGCCCCACTGGAACGGGCGATCGTACATGCTCTCGACCGCGAGCGAGTAGTGCCCGTAGCGTTCGACCTCGTCGCGCAGCGGCCGGATCATCTGCGAATGGCACAGATAGCAACCTTCGCGAACGTAGATGTTGCGGCCGGCGAGCTCGAGCGGCGAATAAGGCCGCACGCCGTCGACCTTCTCGATCGTGTTTTTGAGATAAAACAGCGGCACGATTTCGACCAGGCCGCCGATCGCGATCACGACCAGGATGCCGATGATCAAGACGATCGAGTTTTTCTCGAAAATCGCGTGTCTTTGCCAGAATGACATTATCGTCTCCGCCTATTCCGCCGGCGCCAGCGCAAGGCCGGCAGGCGCGGCGGATTCCGCCGTGTTCACGGTTTTCCAAAGATTCCAAGCCATCAGCAAAGCGCCGGACAGGAACAGCAAGCCGCCGAGTGCGCGGATGATGTAGAAGGGATGCATCGCCTCGACGGTCTCGACGAAGGAATATTCGAGGAAGCCGAGATCGGTGTAGGCGCGCCACATCAGGCCTTGCAGAATTCCCGACACCCACATCGCGGTGATGTAGAACACGATGCCGATGGTCGAGAGCCAGAAGTGCCAGTTCACCAGCTTGAGCGAATAGAGCGGCTTGTTCCACAGCCACGGCACCAGGCAGTAGATGGCGCCGAAGGAAATGTAGCCGACCCAGCCCAACGCACCGGAATGCACGTGGCCGATGGTCCAGTCGGTGTAGTGCGAGAGCGAGTTGACGATCTTCACCGACATCATCGGACCTTCGAAGGTCGACATGCCGTAGAACGCCACCGACACCACCATCATGCGCAGCACCGGATCGGTGCGCAATTTGTCCCAGGCGCCGGACAGCGTCATGATGCCGTTGATCATGCCGCCCCAGGACGGCATCCACAGCATGATGGAGAACGTCATGCCCAGCGTCTGCGCCCAATCCGGCAACGCCGTGTAATGCAGGTGATGCGGGCCGGCCCAGATGTAGAGAAAGATCAGCGACCAGAAGTGGATGATCGACAGCCGATAGGAATAGACCGGCCGGTCGGCCCGCTTCGGGATGAAGTAATACATGATGGCGAGGAAGCCGGCGGTGAGGAAGAAGCCGACCGCGTTATGGCCGTACCACCACTGCACCATGGCATCCTGCACGCCGGACCAGACGATGTAGGACTTCGGCGAGAAAATAGACACCGGCACCGCCGCGTTATTGCCGAGATGCAGCACCGCAATGGTGACGATAAAGGCGAGATAGAACCAGTTGGCGACGTAAATGTGCGGCTCGGTGCGCCGCCACAGGGTGGCGAGGAACACCAGCAGGTAGGTCACCCACACAATCGTCAACCAGAGATCAGAATACCATTCCGGCTCGGCGTATTCCTTGCCTTGGGTGATGCCGAGCAAATAACCGGTGCCGGCAATCAGAATAAAGAAATTATAACCGAGCACGACGAACCACGGCGCCAGGTCGCCGGCAAGCCGCGCGCGGCTGGTGCGCTGCACCACATAAAACGACGTCGCGATCAGCACGTTGCCGCCGAAGGCGAAGATCACCGCCGAGGTATGCAGCGGACGCATGCGCCCGAAACTGGTCCAGGGCAGATCGAGATTGAGTGCCGGAAAGGCAAGCTGGAGCGCGATGATGAGGCCGACGGTGAAGCCGGCGATGCCCCAGATCATGGCGGCGACGGTCGAAAACTTGACCGGACCCATATTATAGTTCGGCTTGCCGTCGATGAAGAGCGGTGGCTTCTCCGCCGGACGGCTGTAATAGCGGTTGATGATGGCAAACACCGCGGCAATGCTGGCCGCACTGAATAGATAGGCGTGGAATGCGTATTCCGACGTATAGGCCTTGGCCGCGATGACGATCGTCAGTAGCGCAAGCCCTCCCATCGTCAGGGCCAAACCGCCTTCGCCGAGGGTCATGGTTTTTTGTGGAGCGGGCGCGTTCGCCATGAAGGTGTTCCGTTGTCTGGCTGGCCTGGGAAATAGCTAAGGCCCTGGCAGAGAAATATCCGTCATGGACCCACCGCAAACCTTGATTCAGGTCAAGGGCGCAACGCTTTATCCACGCCAGCCCCGCCAGCCCCAGTGGCGCGGGCCACCGGAATTGATGCGCGCCTTCTGCTCGTCGTTGAGCGTGGCGTAAAACGCGTCGAAGGCCGGACGCACAGTTTTCATTGCCGCGAGCATAGTCTCGAGGCGTTTTTCCATCATTTCCATCCGCGCCGAAGCGCTGGCCGGGAACTCGCGCGGACACGCGGCCGAGATCGTTTCGGCCGCCTTGGTCGACGCCGTGCGCAGTTCGTTGAGCGCCGCGCGCTGCGCGTCAGTCGGCTTGACCAGGCGCTCGATGCGTTCCATCCGCCATTCGGCCATGCCAGCGGCGCGCGGATCGCATAGTCCGGTCATGCCGCCGGCGCCGCGCCAGCCCATCATACCGGGGCCCATCATCATGCCCGGCCCCCAGCCGGGGCCGCGATCGGGATAGCCCGGCCCAGGCTGAGCCATCACGGGCGCGGTAAGGATCATGCCGGCAACGGCGAGCGCGGCGGCGGAAGCAAGAAGTCTTTTCATGACGCAACTCCTGCCACGGATGAATTCTCAGGATTCACCCTGCGGCGCGGCCCGGTTGCAGTCGTTGACGCAGGTCAACCGATCACGAATTCGCGTTCGATATCGGCAACCGAGATTTCCGGCTGCAATGCCGGCGCGGCCGCCGCGCGGTCGCCACGGTACAAGACACCCATGCTGAAGCCGTCGTCGCCGAGCACCAAGCGGTCGCCGCAGCGCGGTCCTGCTCGATCGTGAGGCTCGTTGGCCGCACGACCTTTTTCCACTCGCTCTGCTCGGGCCTGAAGGTGATGCAGGGGCTCAGTACTTCGATGAAGGCAAAACCAGGCCAGCGGATGCCGTCGACGATCAGATTTGCGAGCCCATCCGGATCGCCGGAAAATCCGCGTGCGACATAGTTCGCGCCGGAGGCAATCGCTATCGCCAGCGGATTGAATGGCCGCAGGCCAATACCGCCGGGTGCGATGTCACTGTCCCAGTCCGGCTCGGTGGTCGGCGACGGCTGGCCTTTGGTCATGCCGTAGACGCGGTTGTCCATCACCACATAGAGGATGTCGGCATTGCGGCGGCAGGCATGGATGAAATGATTGCCGCCAATCGAATAGCCATCGCCGTCGCCGCCGACGGCGATCACCTCCAACTCCGGACGCACCAGCTTGATACCGGTGGCGACCGGCAGCGCGCGGCCGTGCACGCCGTGGAAGCCATAAGTGCTCATGTAGCCGGGCAGACGCGACGAACAGCCGATGCCGGATACCAGCACGACTTCATGCGGCGGCTTGCCGAGTGTGGCCAGCGCGCGTTCGAGCCCCGCGAGCACGCCGTAGTCGCCGCAGCCGGGACACCAGACCGGATGCGCGCCGGAAGCAAAATCCTTGGCCGCGAATACGCATAGCGCCTGATCGTGGACGGGTTTGGTCGCTGCGTCGCTCATGTTTGTTGTCCGTTAGACGACATATGAGGCAATCTCAGACGGCCGGTACGGCAGCGGCCCGGGCCGTGCCACGCTTTCCGCGCTCGGCGGGATCGCCTTCTGGCCAATCAGATGATGATAAAGCTGCGCGCCGTGGTTCTGCTCGACCACGATGATGCGGTGCACACCGTCGAGCGCCCGAGCGAGTGCAGCCATTGGCAGCGGCGACAGCACGCGCAACGCGATGACCCGGATCGGATGACCGGCAGCGGCGAGCCGGCGCGCCGCCGCGCGAGCAGGACCGATGGTCGAGCCGAAGGCCAGCACCGCAATGTCGCCCTCACCCCAGCTCTCGCCCCAGTATTTGCCGGGATCGAAACGCTGCACCTTCTTGGCGCGCTTGTTGATCTGGGCGACGTGGACGCCGGCGCCACTCGCCGGCAACCCGGCTTCGCTGTGGGTCAGGCCCTCGGCCACCCATTCGCGGCCGGGAGTGCCGGGCAGCGGCATTGGCGTGATCGGATCGGGGCCGATGGCGTAGCGCTTGAACGGCTTGTCGGCCGCGACGCCATTGGTGCGCCGCTTCAGCGGTTTCGGCCGCTCGCTGCTCGGATCGATTACGGTGGTGGCCTGGCCAAGCGATTGATCGGACAGCACGATGACCGGAAGCTGCAGAGATTCGGCGACATAGACCGCATATTCGGCGGTGTTGATGCAGTCAGCCACTGAGATCGGCGCCAGCACGACACGCGGCGCATCGCCGTGTGCGCCGTAGATCGCGAGGTTGACGTCGCTCTGCTCGGTCTTGGAAGCAATGCCGGTTGAAGGTCCGGCGCGCATGACGTCGATCAGCACCATCGGGATCTCGGCCGCGACCGCAAGCCCCAAGGTTTCGACCATCAGCGAAAAGCCCGGCCCCGAGGTGACCGTCATCGCCGGTGTCCCGGCATAGGACGCGCCAAGCGCCAGGTTGATCGCGGCGAGTTCGTCCTCGCCCAGCACCAGCCGCCCGCCGAGTTTCTTTAGATGCGGCGCAAGCCACTCCACCAGATCGGTGGCCGGCGTGATCGGATAGCAGCCGACAAAGCGCACGCCGGCCCGCAAGGCGCCGAGCGCCAGCGCCTGATTGCCACTGATCAGCCAGCGCGCCGCAAGCGTGGCCTGGTCGAGACGGAAATTCAGCGTCAGCCCGGGGGCCGCCGCTGCACCCGCTACCGCGCCTTTGACATTGGCGGCGATCAGCTCGGCGCCTTTGCCTTCGAAAATATTCTCGATTGCCGCCTGCACGTGCTTCGCGTCGACACCAATAAGCGCGCAGACCGCACCGGCGGCGAACATGTTGACGCGCTTGCCGTACAGGCCCCGTTCCAGCCGGATTGCATCCGGATCGCTCATCTTCAATGAAACGACGCGGCCCTTCGATTTTGCGATGCCGGCCGGCACCGCGCCGGCTTCGGGATCGGCAACGATCACCGAGGCCTCGTCGAGTGGGATTTCGGCGGCGAATTGCTCGACCTTGTCCCAGTCCAGCGCGACGAACAAATCATAGCGGTCGGGCTGGGCTTCGATCGGCTCGGTCGAAACCTGCACGAGCGCGGCGGACTCGCCGCCACGCACTTGCGCGCCGAACAATTGCGTCATCATGCCGTAATAGCCGGCATTGGCCGCGGCACGCAGGAACACGGCGCCGGCGGTCATCGCCCCGGCGCCGCCGCTTCCAGCGAACACAACGGCTATCGACCTGCGGGCCACGGCTTTTGCCCCGGTCAGGCGTAGCCGAGCCAGTGCCAGTAGGTGGCGCCGAGCAACATGACCAGGGCCAATGCGATGATCGTCAGCACGAAGCCAGTGCGGACGAAGTCACGGGCCGTAAAGGTCTCGGTGCCGTAGGCGACCATGTTCTGCGGCGCATTCACCACCAGGATGAAACCGAAGCTGACCACGAACTGCAACAGCATGGTCATGCCGATGATGTTGATGCCCGGCGTCGCCACGCTCTTGAGCACCGCGATCACGATCGGGATCATCGCGGACGCGAGCGCAGTGGCGCTGGCAAAGCCGAGATGGATGACCACCAGGAACAGGCTCATGACGCCGAGGATGAAGAGCACAGTGGCGTTCTTCAGACCGAACTCGGCGACCACGATATTGGCGAGCCAGGTGGCCGCGTTGGTTTGCAGCAGCGCGGTGCCGAGGCTGATACCGACGCCGAACAGCACAACGGTGCCCCACGGAATCCGTGGCTGAGCCTCTTTCCAGGTGAGAATGCCGAAGCCGGGCATGAACATCAGCGCGACGGCGGTGATCGTGGTCGTGCTGGTGTCGAATTTGTGCAGGATGCCTTCGGTCGCCCAGAATGCGATCAAGGTCAACGACAACACCAGCAGCTTCCACTCGGCGGCTTTGGTCGGCCCGAGCGCTGCCAGCGATTTGCGGATGCCGTCACGGCCGCCGGGAACTTCGGCCACTTCGGGCGGCATCATGATCGTCATGACGAAGTAAAGCGCGATGCACATCAGAATCGCGAATGGGCCGGCGGCAATCAGCCAGTCCAGCCAGGTGATCGTCTTGTTGAAGGCCTTTTCGATGAAGCCGACGGCAACCATATTCTGCGCCGCGGCGGTCTTGATGCCGACGTTCCAGATGCTGGCAGTCTGCACCGTGGTGATCATCAGCATGCTGGCGAAGGCGCTGCGCTTGTTGACGCCGAAGGCGGCGATGATGCCGAGCGTAATCGGCACCAGACAAGCGACACGCGCGGTGGTCGACGGCACCATGAGCGCGATCACGAAGCCGACGACGATTGTGCCAATGACGACATGGTTGGTCTTGGTGCCGACGCGCGAAAGAATTGTGAGCGCGATGCGCTTGTCGAGGCCGGTCACGGTCATTGCCGCCGCCAGGAAAAGCGCCGCAGCAACCAGAACCAAGGCCGTATTGGCGAAGCCGCCGAAGGCCAGCGTCAGGGCCGCGCTGGTTCCGAGCAAGACCTTCGGATTGGCGACACTCGGCGCCAGACCGAGCAGGAATGCCATCAAGACCGCGATTACGATGGCGGAAACCGCATAGTCGATCGCTTCGGTCATCCAGATGATGACGGCGAAGGCGAGAATGGCCAGCATACGATGGCCGGCGACCGGCAGCCCCTCCGGCGTCGGCAGCAGCAATATTGCAATCAGCGCGGCGATGGCGGCCAACAGGCCCCAATTCGATGCAAACCAGCCTTTTTCCGCTTCAACTGCTTGCGGGACAACACGCGCCGCAGGTTGGGTGGCTGTGGACATGGCTCCCTCCAGGACAAAATTTCTTTAAGAAGAGGGATCATCGGCGGCCTTGCAACCGGCCTATTGAGCAAGATCAAAACTACGTAGTTTTTGTCGGCTAACTCGCCAGCTTCTCATCGTTCGGCTCGATCGCCATGCCGGACATCGGCTCGACCCAGACCAGGTGATCCTTCACCGCCTTGACGCCCGGAATATTTTCGGCCGCGACCTTGAGCGCTTCGCGTTGACGTTCGTCGATAATGACGCCCCAAAGTTCGACGATGCCGTCGCGCACGACGACATCGACGGTCGCAGCCGGGGCCCATTCCGCTTGTTTCATCTCCGCCAGCAGGCGCTGGCGGATCGCAGCGTCATCGGTCGTCGCTGCCGGCGCAACACGCGACACGCTGACCATGGCGCGCAGCAGATTGGAACGGGTGACGATACCGACAATTTTTTCGCCGCGCAGCACCGGCACGCGTTTGATGCGATAGCGCTCCATCATCTCGACGATGTCTTCGAGCGGCGTGGTTTCCTCGGCGGTGTGAAGTTCGGCGGTCATCACCTCGGAGACTTTGCTGCCGTGCGAATGGGTATACTCGGCAGCAATGCGGCCGGGGCCCATCAGAAATTCGAGCCAGCGCGAACGCCGCCGTGTGGTGTCGGTCTCGCGGCGGCGCAGGAAGTCGCCTTCCGAGATGATGCCGACCAGTTTGCCGGATTGGTCGATCACCGGCAGACCGCTGATACGATGCTGCAGCATCAGCCGCGCCGCCTGCAGCACGGTCGCGTCAGGTGCGATCGCAATCACGTCGGCGGTCATCATGTCCTTGGCTTGCATGGCATGCTCCTCCACAAGATCGAGCAATGACACCACGCAGCGCGAAAGATGGCCTTGATTCAGGTCAAGCGACTAATGCGCCCATTCAGGCGGCGGAACCGGCGTCCAGCTGCGCTGGAGCTTGAGATCGTCGGCAATCGCGTTGGCGGCAATATAACCGGGGGCGCCATTGACGCCGCCGCCATTGCCCGATGACGAACCGCACAGATAAAGCCCTTCCACCGGCGTACGCGAACCGGGCATCAGCGCGTGCGGCCGATTGATGCCGAGTTGGTTGGGAACATAGGCGCCCATGCGCACCGCACCCTGCCGCATATTGGCGTTCAGCCGTTCGACATCGAGCGGCGTGAACAGATAGCTGCCGAGTAGATTGTCGCCTTCGAGATTAGAAGCATAGACGCGCCAGTATTCGAGGATGCGCTGGGTGTAATCGGCGCGGTTCTTGTCCCAATTCTCCGGGCCGCCATCGACCGAATATGGCGCAAACGGCCACCAGAACGCGGTGTGCTTGCCTTGCGGGGCGTAGCTCGGGTCGAACTCGCTGTTGCAGGCACCGTTGCCCATCAGAATTTTGGGAAATTTCTTAGCGGCGCAATCGTCGAAACAACTCGCGACCTGATCGATGTCGTCCATGCCGAAGAAGATGTTGTAGGCCTGCTTCATCGCCGGATCGAAGCTCTCGGCGCGATAGGCCGGCGGATTTTTCAAAGCGAGATGCAACGTGACCAGACTGTGATTGCCCCAATGCCAGGCTTTCGCCTTCTCGCGCACCGGCTCGGGGAACAG
The DNA here is from genome assembly GCA_903878085.1 of uncultured Hyphomicrobiales bacterium. GTDB lineage: Bacteria > Pseudomonadota > Alphaproteobacteria > Rhizobiales > Xanthobacteraceae > Pseudolabrys. The sequence continues at coordinate 29,496 of CAIRGJ010000056.1, forward strand.
TTCCTCACCGGCCATCTCGACCGTGCGCGGAAAGTCGATGGCGCTGGCAACAAACCGCTTGGCGCCGATAAACGTCCCGTCCGACAGCGTCACGCCGGTGGCCCGGCCGCTTTCGACTTTGATGTCGCGGACCGCCTTGCCAGTAAAGACAATGCCGCCGCAGTCCTCGACGACGCGCTTGAGCGCCAAAGGCAGCGCCACCGCGCCGCCGACCGGCAGGGTGAAACTGGCGATATTGGCGAAGATCGCCGGGAACACGATGCCCGCGCCCATCACGTTCTCGGTGGTGATGACGTGCATATAAGATGTGAACAGCGTGCGGATGCGCTCGTCGACGAAATGCTTGCGTACTACACTGAACAGATCGTGCTGGGCGTGCGACAGCAGTTCCTTCGCCTTCAGGCCGCTGAGGCGGTCGAGGATTTGATCGAGCGGCATCGGCGCGCTGTACATCAGCGACACCAGCAACGGCCGCATCTCGAGACAATAGGTATGCCACAGCTCGCGGAAGGTCGCGGCATCTTGTTTGGAAAAGCGCGCCAGTGACTCGCAGGTCTTGTCGAGGTCCTTGTGCACTGTGATGCAGGTGCCGTCGCGGAATACGGCAGCTTGTTGCACTGGCGGCTCGATGTAGGAGAATCCGTAACGCGCCAGATCGAGGTCCTTGAGCAGCGGGCAATGCGACAGGCCCATGTAGAAATTGGCGTGCAGATTAAGCTTGTGGCCCGGCGCGATGCGCTCCTCGGTGCTGCAGCCGCCGCCGATGCGCGCGTTGGCTTCGATCACCGCGATTTTGAGGCCGGCGCGCCCAAGGTAGGCGGCCGTGGTCAGACCATTGTGACCGGCACCGATCACCACGCCGTCATAGTTTGTCATGTTGCCCCCGGGCCAGCGGTCTAAGCGCCGCGTTCAAAAATTGTAGTGATTGTCTGGGTGGGCAGCAATGTTGGGCCGGCCCGCGCAATTGATTTTTCGATTTGCAGGGCGCTAGCTTTCAGCCGAAGGACGGTACCATTTCACGCCTTCGAAAACCCGCGAGCAATGCGGGAACTTTGGGAGAAAGACGATGGACAAAGACGGCATTAATCGCCGCACGATTCTCACTGCGACCACGGCGCTTGGTGCGGCGCTTGGCACGAGCGGCCTGCTGCCGCGCGGCGCTTCGGCACAGGGTGCCGCGCCCTCGACGCCCGCTTCGCTGCCGGCGCGCGGTGAATTCGTTATTCGCGGCGCGCATGTGCTGTCGATGGACGACGCCATCGGCGATCTGCCAAGCGGCGATGTCCATGTGCGCGACGGCGCCATTGTCGCGGTCGCGGCCAGCGTCGCGGCGCCCGGCGCGCAGGTCATCGACGGCAAGGGCATGATCTGCATGCCTGGTTTCGTCGATACGCATTTACATCACTGGACCAGCGTGCTGCGGCCGCTGATGCAGGCCGACGATCCAAAGCTGACCTATTTTCCGGTCACCGCCGCCTGCGGCCTCGTCTATACGCCGCAAGACAGCTACCGCAGCGTGATGCTCAGCGTCGCCCAATCGCTAACCTCCGGCATCACCACCACGCAGAACTGGGCGCACAATGTGCGCAGCCCGGCGCACGCCGACGCCGAAATGGGCGCAATGCGCGACAGCGGCATTCGCGGCCGCTTTGCCTACGGCAATCCGGCGCTGCATCCGAACGACAAGACCATCGATCTCGCCGATTTACCACGCGCCAAGCGCGACTGGGTCGGCAGAGACGGCATGCTGACGCTCGCCATCAATTCGCGCGGTGTCGACAATTTCAATGCAGGCCGCATCGGCATCAATACGGACATGGCGAAGAAGGAGTGGGGCGCGGCGCGCGATCTCGGCCTGCCGATCACCATGCACACCTCCGGAGTCGGCGGGATCAAGACCCTCAACGACGCCGGCCTGCTCGGACCCGACGTGCAACTGGTGCACCCGCTCGGCACCACCGCCGAGGACCGCGAAGCGCTGGCCAAGCACGGCGTCACCTACTCGACCTCGCCGGTCGGCGAAGCCGGCCGCACGGGCGACATCCAGTTCGTCGAGATGCTGGATGCTGGCGTCAAGATGAGCCTCTCGATCGACCACACCACGACCTATGACTGCAATTGCTTCCACTGCATGCGCACGCTGCATACCGTCAATCTTCATCGCTTCGGACCTAAGAATAAAGTGACGATGAAGCGGCTGGTCCAGCTCGCCACCATCGACGGCGCCCGCGACCTCGGCTTTGGCGATAAGACCGGCTCGCTGACGCCCGGCAAGCGCGCCGATCTGATCCTGGTCCGCACCACCGACGGCAATCTGGCGCCGATCGGTAATCCCTACGACGCACTGGTGATGCTGGCGCAGCCGTCGAATGTCGATACGGTGGTGGTTGACGGCCGCATCCTGCGCCGCAACGGCCAGTTCACCGCGCTCGACCAGGACAAGGTCGTGCGTGAGGCCGCGGACGCCGCCGCCGGTCTCAAGGCCCGCGCCAAATGGACATGACGGCATAAAAAATGCCCCGGCATTGTTATGCCGGGGCAGTGAAGCCGAACCTACGTCGGGGAGGACAACGTTCGGCGTCGATCGCTAAGCGTTCATACGGGTCAGCGCGGCGCGATTGCGCAGCACGATGCGGCGCGAGGTCGGCACCGCGATCGCCGCGGAATTCTCAAGCTGGGTCAGCGTGCGGGAAACGGTCTCGATGGTCAGGCCGAGATAATCGGCGATGTCCTGGCGCGACATCGGCAGTTCGATCTCGGTCGCGCCGGGCGAGCGTGCAGCCATCTCCAGCAGGAAGCCGGCGACGCGCTCCTGTGCGGTCTTGATCAGCAGCATGATGTGATCCTGCACCCGGCGCAGTTCGGTCGCGGTCATTTCCCAGAGCTGGCGGGCGACGTCGGATTCGCGGGCAGCCAAGGCGATGACGTTGCTGCGCCTGATGACCAGCACCTTGCAGTCTGCGATCGCTTCGGCCGAAAAACTGTGTCTGGCGCCGACTTCGAGACCGAATACATCGCCCGGCAGATAGAAGAAGCCGATCTGACGGCGGCCGTCGTTGAGCACCTTGTAGGTGCGCACCGTGCCGCTGATGACTTTGTAGAGATATTCGGCCGGCTCGTTCTCGCCGTAGATTTCGGCGTTGCGGGCGAATGGCATCGGCGCGCCCATTAATTCAATCGCGCTCAAGCCCGACTGCGACGCTAACGCCGGCACCGAGCGTGTGAAACGAGCCGTGGGCTGGCGCATCGAAACGGGATTGACCATCGTCTGGTGAAGCATGGCGGTGTCCTCGCTAAATTCGATGATCATGGATACCGTCGCGGCCACGCGGTCGAAATTCAGATAATCTCCCTAAGGGGTTTCCCGGAGGTATTTAGGGGGCAGGCTGAACAAACAGACGGGAAAATCGTTTGATGGTGCAAGGGCTTATAAAGATGAGGCCTTATCCGGTGGAGCCTGGCCGGATTTGGCAATATGGCGTCGCACCCTTCCTGGTTGCGCTGACGCTGGCCGCACGCGTTCTGCTCGAGCCGGTGCTGCATAGCGAAGCGGCCTATCTTGCCTTCATGCCGGCCTTGCTGATTACCGCCGGTATCGGCGGCTTCGGGCCCGGCGTGCTGGCGACCGCGCTCAGCATCGTCGCAAGGTACCTCGTCCTGGCCGACGCACCGCCGCTCTTCAGTATCGGGATCGTCAACAGCATTGCCTTCGCCGTCATCGGCCTCGGCATATCCTGGGGCGGCGAGTTGCTTCACGCCAGCCGCCGGCGCGCCAACGTGATGACGCGCGACGCTTTGGCACGCGAGGCGCACCTTCAATCGATTCTCGACACCGTTCCGGAGGCGATGATCGTCATCGATGAAAAGGGCATCATGCAGTCCTTCAGTAGCGCGGCCGAGCGGCTGTTCGGCCGCCCCGCGTCGGAGACGGTCGGCCAAAACGTCAAGATCCTGATGCCGTCGCCGTACCGCGAGGGCCATGACAGCTTTATGCAGCGATACCGAAACACCGGCGAGCGCCGCATCATCGGCATCGGCCGCGTCGTCGTCGGCCAACGCAAAGACGGCTCGACCTTCCCCATAGAACTCGCCGTCGGCGAAATGAAATCGGGCGATCAGCGGTTTTTCACCGGCTTCATTCGAGATTTGACCGAGCGCCAGCAGACCGAGGTGCGTTTGCAGGAATTGCAGTCCGAACTGGTGCATATCTCCCGCCTCACCGCCATGGGCGAGATGGCATCGACGCTGGCGCATGAACTCAATCAGCCGCTATCGGCGATTTCGAATTACCTCGAAGGCTTGCGGCGCATGCTGGCAGAAGCCACCGACGAGCGGTCGGTGACGCTGCGCAACGCCTTGGACAGCGCTGCCGATCAGGCGATCCGCGCCGGTCAGATCATCCGCCGGCTGCGCGACTTCGTCGCGCGCGGCGAAAGCGAGCGGCGAGTGGAAAGCGTCACCAAGCTGGTCGAGGAAGCGAGTGCGCTGTCACTGGTTGGCGTCAAGGACCGCGGCATCCGCGTGCAATTCCGGTTCGATCCCGCGGTCGATTTGGTGATGGCCGACCGGGTGCAGGTCCAGCAGGTCCTGCTCAACCTGATTCGTAACTCGATGGACGCAATGGAAACATCGCCGACGCGCGAACTCGTCATCTCGATCGCGCCGATCGATGGCAATCAGGTCAGGATCAGCGTCGCCGACAGCGGCGAAGGGATAGCGAAGGAAATCACCGAGCAGTTATTCCAGCCATTCGTCACCACCAAGCGACAGGGCATGGGCGTTGGGCTGTCGATATCGCGCACCATCATCGAGGCCCACGGCGGCCGTATTTGGGCCGAACCAAATCCCGGCGGCGGGACAATCTTCAATTTCACGCTGGAAGTCGTAAGCGCAGGGGATGTCGACGATGCAGCCTGATCCGATCATCTATATCATCGACGATGACGATGCCGTCCGGCTATCGCTGCAATTCATGCTGAAAGCGGCCGGCATCACGGCGCGCACCTTCGAGTCGGCCAAGGCTTTCATGGAAGTGCTGCCGCAGATCGATTCCGGCTGTGTCGTGACCGACGTACGCATGCCGGAGATCACTGGCATCGAGCTGCTGCGTCACATCGTGAAAACCAGCCCCGACCTACCGGTGATCGTCATCACCGGGCATGGCGACATTTCACTGGCGGTGGAGGCGATGAAGATCGGCGCCGTCGATTTTCTGGAAAAGCCATTCGACGGCCAGCAACTGCTGACCGCGGTGCGCTCGGCTCTCAGCCGGGAAGCCGACACCGGCAAGCGCAAGGCCGATTTGGTGGAGATTCAAGACAAGCTTGCCGCGCTGTCGAACCGCGAGCGGCAGGTGCTCGAAGGCCTGGTGGCCGGCAGCGCCAACAAGAACATCGCCTTCGATCTCGGCATCAGCCCGCGCACGGTTGAAATCTATCGCGCCAATCTGATGACCAAGATGGCGGCCAACAGCCTGTCCGACCTGGTGCGCATGGCAATGCTGGCCGGCATCATGGCGGACAGCGGCAAGACCGGACGATAAGCAGCAAACCTATTTCTTCACCCCGAGCCCGCGCATGAAGCGCTCGCGGATTTGAACCGGGTCGCGCTCGGTGGCGCCGACGCCCGGCTTGTTGTCGATGCGCGCCGCGATCAGGGTCGGTGCGCCGGCCTTGATGGCCGCGGCGAACAGCCGATCGAAGTCATCTTCGTCGGCGGCCCAGTTGCTGTTCGAGAGCCCCGAGCCGCGCGCGATCGCCACCAGGTCGGCGGTGGCGGCACTCGCCGTCGGCTGATTGCCGGTGATCTGGTAGGCGCCGTTGTCCCAGACCACCATGGTGAGATTTTTCGGCGCCAGCATCGCCACGGTCGCAAGGCAGCCGAGCTGCATCAGCAGCGAGCCGTCGCCTTCGAGCGCGATCACGTGACGCTCAGGCTGCGCAATGGCGACCCCCAAGGCGATCGGGATCGTCAGCCCCATGCTGCCTAGCATGTAGAAATTCTGCGGCCGCTGGCCGCTCGCCCATAAATCGAAATTGGCGTTGCCGATACCGCCGATCACCGCCTCGTCGTGCTTGAGCGTGGCGACCAGCCGCTTGGTCAATTCGAAACGGTTCATAACCTTAGCGTTATGGGCGGCTCCGTCGCCGGGGGCGTTATGGGCGGCTCCGCCACCGGGAGCGTTTTGGGCGCTGACTGCGCCGCTTGGACCTTGATTCATGACGGTGTTCACTTCTCGAAAACTTTGCCGCCGGTCAGCAACGGCGAGAGGATGAAGGTGACAGGGGCCTGCGTCGCGACCGCCTGCTTGATCGAGCGGTCGATGATGAACGCGAGTTCGTCCTGCCGCGTGATGGTGTGGGTCTCCATGCCGAGCGAGTCGAGCACCGGCCGCATGGTTTTGCACACCATGGCCTGGCCGAGATTGAACTCGCCGAGCGTGCCGCGCTCCGACACAAAGATCAGCGCCGGAATTTGGCTCGGCACCACCAGCGAGGCCAGCGCGTTGGGGATGGTTGCAAAGCCTGAGGTCTGCATCAGCACCGCACTGCGCATGCCGCCCATCCAGGCGCCGCTGACAATGCCGATGGCTTCTTCCTCGCGCGTGGCGGCGAAGGTGATGAAATACGGGTCGTCGTGGATCGCCTTGATCAGCGGCGTGAACACGCGGTCCGGCACGTAAACGACCAATTTGACGTCGTTGGCCTTCAGGCGCTCCAGCACGACGTCGCGCCAATTCTTTTCGTGTGCTGAAACTTGGCGCGAAGCCGCCGTTTGCGTTGGGTTATCGGTCATGGATGGGGCAACCCTCAGCGCCGTCTAATGATGATTGTGGATTGGATGATTGGCCGAGCCGGCAGGCAGCCATTGAACCGGCGCATCTAACGCCGTTGCTCCAATGATCGCAATAGCTTACCTTTCCGTCCGTCGCGCAGACAATAAAAACAAAATGCGTTCAAAACGAAGGGGAGGACAATGACGAAATTCAATCCAATCTCGCGGCGTCACGTCATCAAAGGCGCCGGCGCACTTGCGGCGGGCGTCGCCGCACCCGTGTTCGGCCTTCGTTCGGCTTACGCCGCCTACCCTGATCGTCCGGTCAAAATCGTGGTAGCCAACACACCGGGCGGTCCTTCCGACATCGTCGCGCGCATGGTCGCGGCGGCAATCCAGGAAGCGACCGGCAAGACCGTCATCATCGAAAATCGTGGTGGCGCCGGCAGCAATATCGGCATGGGTTATGTCGCGCGCGGCGAGGCCGACGGCTACACTTTCCTGCTGGCGACCAACGCCTTCTCGATCAATCCGACGCTGTACATCAGCATCCCGTACGATCCGGTGAAGGATTACGTCGCGGTCTCAGAACTCGCCAGTTCGCCCAACACCTTCGTGGTGCGCTCCGAACTGCCGGTGAAGACGATGAAGGAATTCGTCGAACTCGCGCGGAGAAGCCCCGACAAGTTCAACATCTCGACGCCGCCGATCGGAACGTCGCCGCAGCTTCAGGCCGCGGTGCTTAAATCGGTTGAGAAATTGACGACACTCGAAGAAGTGGTGTTCAAGGGCGGCGGCGAGGCGTTGCAGGCGCTGCTCAGCAACACCGTGCAGATGAGTTCGGGCTCGCTGGCGCCGGCGGCGCCGCACATCAAGTCCGGCACGTTGAAATGTCTTGCGGTGTCGGCGCCGAGCCGCTGGCCGGATCTGCCGGATGTGCCGACCATGGAAGAGGCCGGCTACAAGGGCTTCGTATTCCCGACCGATTGCTGCCTGCTGGCGCCGGCCAAGACTCCGCCCGAAGCCATCAAATGGCTGGAAACCGAATCGCTCAAAGCGCTAAACAGCCCAGGCATGAAAGAAAAGCTGTATCAGGCCGGTTTTCTGGCCGTGCCGAAAGGCGCCGACGCCTGCTGGGCGCGCGTGAACAAGGAAATCACCATGTTCCGCGACATCATCAATCAGGCCGGCATCCAAAAACTCTAACGCTGGCCGCAGCAAGACGCACCCGCCGCCATCGATCATGACGGCGGGCGTATTTGTCAGATTATCGGAGTGAGCGGCTGTGAAGATAAAGTCCATCGAGCCGATCGCCATCAGCCTGCCGATGCTCAAGCCGGTGATTATGGCGACCGAGACGGTGCACCGCGCCGACAATGTGCTGGTCCGTATTGAGGCCGACAACGGCCTGGTCAGCTGGGGCGAAGCCGCTTCAGCGCCCGGCATGACCGGCGACACGCTCGAGAGCATCGTCGCGGCGGTGAATTTTCTCGAACCCGCGTTGCGCGGCCGCGATCCCGCCGACATCGACGGCGCGCTCATAGCGATGGACCGCCGCATGTACGGCAATGGCGGCGCCAAGGCCGCCATCGAAATTGCTTTGTTCGATCTCAGCGGCCGCGCGGCCGGCAAGCCGGTGCATGCGCTGCTCGGCAACAAAATCCGCAACCGCATGCCATTGCTGGGCGTGATCGCCGGCGGCAGTTTCGACGGCGATTTAGAAGACGCCAAGAAGAAGAAGGCCGCGGGCTTTGTCGCCTACAAGATCAAGGTCGGCGTCGATACCGCGGCCAAGGACGCCGAGCGCACCCGCGCCATCTGCCAAGTGCTGGGCGGCGGCCTGCTGATTTCCGCTGACGCCAACCAGGGCTTCAGCACCGAGCAGGCCATTGAATACGTCCGCGCCATCAAGGGCGCCGGCGTCGATTTCCTCGAGCAGCCGGTAATGGCCGACGATCTCGGCGAGATGGCGAAAGTGGCGGCCGTCGATGCCGCCATTGCGATCGGCGCCGACGAGGGCATCCATTCGCTCGCCGACATCCAGCGCCATCATGACCGAAGGGCAGCTCGTGGAGTGAGCTTAAAAGCCATTAAGCTGGGGGGCATTCGCGCCGTGACCGAAGCCGGCCGCCTGTGCGGCAGACTCGGCATGAGCGTCAATATTTCCTGCAAGACCGGCGAGTCGAGCATCGCCTGCGCCGCGGCGCTGCACGTCGCGTCGGTCATTCCCAACATCGATTGGGGACTGACGCTGACGCACACATCTCTCGGCGAGGATATAACCGCGCAACCAATCCCAACAGCGCGCGGCCATGTCGACATGACCGAAGGTCATGGTCTCGGCGTCGATGTCGATGAAGACCGCGTGCGCCGTCATCGGGTGCAGATCGCCTGCCGGAATGTGGTCTGACGCGGGTTCGGCCGGGCGATGTAACGAAGGTATAAATTCTTAATGCCTAATTAATAGTCTAATTTGTTCTATTGTATGCAATTCAGAAGGCAGCCCTAGAGCGCCCAGGTTTCGATGTGAGGCGCACATTTTATAAATAAATCAGTCAGTTATAGGACTTCGGTTCCGCTACGGAATCTGGCACGGCCTTTGCGGAAGCGTTCCTCAGGAACATCTTGGGGAGCTTGTCATGAAGCGTCGCGATTTTCTGAAATCGGCATCCGCCGTCGCCGCCACCAGCGCGATTGCCGCGCCGGCGGTGTTCTCGCCGGCCAAAGCTCAATCGCGAGCGGAGACGTTGCTCATCGTCTCGGAGAGCGGCCCCAACAATCTCGATATTCACGGCGTCGGCACCAACGTGCCCGGCTACGAGGTGTCGTGGAATTGCTACGACCGCCTGATCAGCCACGAGATGAAGACGGTCGACGGCAAGGCCTATTACGACAAGGACAAGTTCAAGCCCGAACTTGCCGAAGACATGAACGTCGGCGACATGTCGGCGACCTTCAAGCTGAAAAAGAACGCCAAATTCCAGGACGGCACACCGGTCACCGCCAAGGACGTTAAATGGTCGCTCGACCGCGCCGTCACCGTCGGCGGCTTCCCGACCTTCCAGATGGCCGCCGGCTCGCTGACCAAGCCGGAACAATTCGTCGTCGTCGATGACAATACGTTCCGCGTCGACTTCGCCCGCAAGGACCGCCTGACCATCCCCGATCTCGCGGTGGTGGTGCCCTGTGTCATCAATTCCGAATTGGTGAAGAAGAACGCCACCGAAAAAGACCCGTGGGGTCTCGAATACACCAAACAGAACACCGCCGGCAGCGGCGCCTACAAGGTCGCGAGCTGGGTGGCCGGCACCGAAGTGGTGCTGGAGCGCAACGACGCCTGGGTCGGCGGCCCCCTGCCCAAGGTCAAGAAGATCATCTGGCGCATCGTGCCGTCATCCGGCAACCGGCGCGCGCTGCTGGAGCGCGGCGACGCCGACATTTCTTACGACCTGCCGAACAAGGATTTCGTCGAGCTCAAGAGCGCCGGCAAGCTCAACATCATTTCGACGCCGTACTCGAACGGCATCCAGTACATCGGCATGAACGTCAAGAACCCGCCGTTCGATAATCTTAAAGTTCGGCAGGCGGTGGCTTACGCGATTCCGTATCAGAAGATCATGGACGCGGTGCTGTTCGGTCTGGCCAAGCCGATGTTCGGCGCGCCGGCCGATGCGGCGACGCAAGTCGCCTGGCCGCAGCCGCACAAGTTCAATATCGACATCGCCAAGGCCAAGGCGCTGCTGGCGGAAGCCGGCTATCCCAACGGCTTCGAGACCACGATCTCGTTCGACCTTGGCTTTGCCGGCGTCAACGAACCGCTTTGCGTGCTGGTGCAAGAAAGCCTGGGCCAGATCGGCATCAAGTGCACCATCAACAAGATTCCCGGCGCCAACTGGCGCACCGAGTTGAACAAGAAAGTGCTGCCGCTCTACACCAACGTGTTCTCGGGCTGGCTCGACTACCCGGAATACTTCTTCATCTGGTGTTACCACGGTAAAAATTCGATCTTCAACACCATGAGCTATCAGTCCAAGACGACAGACGGCTTCATCGATGGCGCCGTGACCGCGGCGGCGACCGGCGACAAGGCGAACTACGAAAAGGACGTGAAGGGTTTCGTCGACACCGCTTATGCCGACATGCCGCGCATCCCGCTGTATCAGCCCTACGTCAACGTCGCGACGCAGAAGAACATCTCCGGCTATCAGTACTGGTTCCACCGCCGGCTCGACTACCGCACGCTCGTGAAAGGCTAATCGGACTCGTCATGGCCGGGCTCGTCCCGGCCATCCACGACTTCTCAAAAGGCGTGGTGGTGGAGAGTTTTCATGCTGCGTATGATCGCCAAACGTATGGTCCTCATCATCCCGAATTTGATCGGGGTGGTGATCGTGACGTTCCTGCTGACGCGCGCTTTGCCTGGCGATCCCGCGGCCTATTTCGCCGGACCCGCCGCCGACAAGCAGGCGATCGAGCAGATCCGCGTCAAGCTCGGCCTCGACAAGCCGCTGATCGTACAGTTCGGCCGCTATGTGAACGATCTGGTGCACGGCGACCTCGGCAATTCGCTCTCCACCGGTCAGCCGGTGGTCACCGAGATCAAGAACCGCCTGCCCGCCTCCGCCGAGCTCACACTGTTCGGTCTGATCCTGTCGATGGTGATCGCGGTGCCGCTCGGCATTCTCGCCGCGGTCAAGCAGGGCTCCTGGATCGATCATACCTGCCGGGTGGTGGCGACCGCCGGCGTCTCGCTGCCGGTGTTCTTCACCGGCCTGCTGCTGGTTTACGTGTTCTATTTCGAACTCGGCTGGTCGCCGGCGCCGCTCGGCCGGCTTGACGCCTTCGCCACCGCGCCGGCCCAGATCACCGGCTTCTATCTGATCGACAGCGTGCTGACCGGCAAACTGGAAACATTCCGCGCATCGCTGAGCCAGTTGCTGCTGCCGGGCTTCACCCTCGGCATCTTCTCGCTGGCGCCGATCGCGCGCATGACGCGCGCCTCGATGCTGGCGGTGCTGGCCTCCGAATTCGTGCGTACCGCGCGCGCCTCAGGCCTCGACAACCGTACCGTCATTATCACGTACGCCTTCCGCAATGCCATGCTGCCGGTGATCACCACGCTCGGCATGGTGTTCTCGTTCCTGCTCGGCGCCAACGTGCTGGTCGAGAAAGTGTTCGCCTGGCCCGGCATCGGCTCTTACGCCGTCGAAGCACTGATCACCTCCGACTTCGCGCCGGTACAGGGCTTCGTGCTGACCATGGCCGTGCTCTACGTCGTGCTCAATCTGATCATCGACATTCTCTACGGTGTCATCGATCCGCGCGTGAGGTTGGACGGATGAACGAAAACATCTCCACAACCCCGGTGGCCGCCGCAGCGCCGAAGCCTGAGAATAACTCGATCTTCCGCCACGCGCGCTATGTGGTCGCTGAAAATCCGGTGACCGGGCTGGCCTTCGGCCTGTTCATCTTGATCGCGCTCTGCGCCTTGATCGGCCCCTATATCGTGCCGCACGACCCGCTGGCGAGCGACACCACGGCGACGCTGCACGCGCCGTCGCTCAAGCATTGGTTCGGCACCGACCAGCTCGGCCGCGACATCTTCAGCCGCGTCGTCGTGGCGACCCGGCTCGATTTCATCATTGCCATCGCTTCGGTGGCGCTGGTGTTCGCGCTCGGCGGCTTCGCCGGCATCGCCTCTGGCTTTTTCGGCGGCTGGACCGACCGCATCGTCGGCCGCATCTCCGACACCATCATGGCATTTCCGCTGTTCGTCTTGGCGATGGGCATCGTCGCGGCGCTGGGCAACACCGTCACCAACATCGTGATCGCCACCGCGGTCGTCAACTTTCCGCTCTATGTCCGCGTCGCCCGCGCCGAAGCCAACATCCGGCGCGAGGCGGGCTTCGTGCAGGCAGCACGGCTGTCCGGCAACGGCGATATGCGCATTCTGCTGGCGCATATCCTGCCGAATATCATGCCGATCATGATGGTGCAGATCTCACTGACCATGGGCTACGCCATTCTCAACGCCGCCGGACTGTCATTCATCGGGCTCGGCGTGCGGCCGCCGACGCCGGAGTGGGGCATCATGGTGGCGGAAGGCGCTGCCAACATCATCTCCGGCGAGTGGTGGATCGCGCTGTTTCCAGGCGCTGCGCTGATGATTGCGGTGTTCTGCTTCAACCTGCTGGGCGACGGCTTGCGCGACCTGGTCGACCCGCAAAGGCGGACGTGATGGCCAAGAAAGCTCAAAAGCCGAGCAAGCTGGATCGCAACCGGCCGACCTCGATGCCGCTGCTGGACGTTCGCGATCTCACCGTGGAGTTCGCGACGCGGCGCGGCACGGTGACCGCGGTCAAAAATATCAATCTGACGCTGGCCAAAGGCGAGACGCTCGGCATCGTCGGCGAATCCGGCTCCGGCAAGTCGGTAACTTCTTACGCTGTGATGCGGATTCTCGACCGCGCCGGCAGCATCGCCGAAGGCTCGGTGGTGTTCAGCGGGCTCGACCTGCGCACCGCGCCGGAAAGCGACATGCGCGATTTGCGCGGCCGTGAAATGTCGATGATCTTCCAGAGCCCGCGGCTGGCGCTCAACCCGATCCGCAAGGTCGGCCATCAGATCGAAGATGTGCTGCTGCAGCACGCCCAGGTCGACAGCGATGCCGTCAGCGAGCGGGCGATCGAAGTGTTGGAGCAGGTGCGCATCGCCCGGCCGCGCGAGCGCTATCATGCCTACCCATTCGAACTATCCGGCGGCATGTGCCAGCGTGTGGTGATCGCGCTGGCGCTCGCCTGCCGGCCGCAACTGCTGATCGCCGACGAGCCGACCACGGGCCTCGACGTCACCACGCAAAAGGCGGTGATGGACCTGGTGGTTGAGTTGACCCGCGAGCGCGGCATGTCGACCATTCTGATCACCCACGATCTCGGGCTCGCCGCCGCTTATTGCGACCGCGTCGTGGTGATGGAGAAAGGCCACATCGTCGAGACCGCGCAATCGTCCGCGATCTTCAAAAAGCCGGAGCACGCCTACACCCGCAAGTTGATGCGGGCGACGCCGCGGCCGGGCGTCACGTTGCGTGACCTGCTGCCGGAAGGTGAATCGGCGCGGCCTAAGGCTGTGGCCAAGACCGCCGAAGCCAAGGCGCCGGCGAAAAAGGTCAAGGGTGTCGAAACGCCGCTGCTGGTGATCGAGAAACTGGTGAAGGAATATCCGCGCCAGGGCGGCGCCGCGTCGCTGGCCAAGATCTTCGCGCCTAAACCGGCGGTGCAGCCCGATATGTTCCGCGCCGTCGATGGCATCAGTTTCACCATCGCGCGCGGCGAGAGCGTCGGCCTGGTCGGCGAATCCGGCTGCGGCAAGTCGACCACCTCGATGATGGTGATGCGGCTGATCGACAAGAGCGACGGCCTGATCATGTTCGACGGCGAGGACATTGGTGCGATTCCGGCGCGCAGCTTCGCGCGATTGCCGCTGCGCAAGCGCATCCAAATGGTCTTTCAGGACCCAACCGACAGTCTCAACCCGCGCTTCACCGCGGCGCGCGCCATCGCCGATCCGCTGCTGCAACTCGGGGGCATCCCGCGCGACGAGGTGCGCGGGCGCTGCGAGGCGCTGGCGACGCAGGTCGGCTTGCCGCTCAATCTTCTCGACCGCTTTCCGCACCAGATGTCCGGCGGCCAGAAGGCGCGCGTCGGCATCGCCCGCGCCATTGCGCTCAACCCCGACCTTATTATCCTCGATGAGCCAACCGCCGCGCTCGACGTCTCGGTCCAGGCCGTTGTGCTTAATCTGTTGCAGGACCTTAAAGATTCGCTTGGCATGAGCTATCTTTTCGTATCGCATGATCTCAACGTGGTGAGCATGTTATGCGACCGGGTTATTGTGATGCAAACCGGCAAGATCGTCGAACAAGGCCCGACCGAACAGGTTATGGTCGCGCCGCAGGCGAGCTATACCCGCGATCTGCTGGCGGCGATCCCGCATCCACCGCTTTGAGTCCGGCGCGCGCAAAGGTCTTCACATGAGCATGCTGGCCCCCGGTCAGAACACGCAAGCGATCGTCTTGCCGCGCAAGACGCTAGCCGAGGAACTGCGGCTGCAGATTGCCGACGAAATCGTCAGCGGCGCCTTGGCGCCGGGCGCCGCGCTCGACGAAACGAGGCTGGCAAAGCGCTTCGAGGTGTCGCGCACGCCAGTGCGCGAAGCGATCCGGCTGCTGGTGGCGAGCGGCCTGGTCGAAGTGCGCGCGCATCGCGCCGCCGTGGTGGCGCAGCCGAGCGCCGAACAACTCGCCGGCATGTTCGAGGTGATGGCGGAACTGGAGGCGCTATGCGCCGGCTTTGCCGCCGAGCGCATGACCAGCGCCGAGCGGCGCGTGATGGAGGATTTCCACGAAGAGCTGCGGGTGATGATTCAGAGCGGCGATCCGCAGCACTATCACGAGGTCAACGAGTCGTTTCACAACAGCATCTATACCGGCGCGCACAATACCTATCTCGCCGAGATCACGCTGGCGACGCGGTCACGGGTGCAGCCGTTCCGCCGCGCCCAATTCCGCAATCTCGGCCGCCTGGCGAAATCGCATATCGAGCATGATCGCGTGGTGGAGGCTATTTTGCGTGGCGAGCAGGGCATCGCCTCGTCGGCGATGTTCGCGCACATCATCACCGTGCGCGAAGAGTACGAGCACTATACCGAGACGTTGTAGCTACGCTCCCCCCGCGAAGCGGTGGGGAGGGGAAATCAAGCCTTCTCGCTCGCCAAAAACGCGCGCCAGCCGCCGAAGCTGGAAATATCGCGCGCATCATCGATGGCGGCGGCTTCGAGCAGAAAGCCCTTCACGCCGCGGCCGTCGGACAAACTGAGCGTGCCGATCGACAGCGGCGAGGGAATGCCGTCGACGAAACGGCCGAAGGCTTCCACCGGCAGCGCCCAGACTTCAACCTCGATCGCCGCGCCCTTGCCGCTGCCGACCCGCAGCAGGCCGGGCTTGGGCGGCACCGTGCCGTTGAGCGCGTAGAGTTTGTAATCCGGCGCGGTCTTTGTCGCTTCGAGCAGACGGCCGCCGAGCGCGTGCAATTCGCCATTGAGCGGCAGGCCGGACAAATGCGCGCCGACCACGGCGACCGCGACTTCGCCTGAGGCCGGCGTGTTCGCGGCGCCCGCCAACGGCGGCTGCGGCAGCTTGAGCGCGCCCATCGGCAGACCGGTATCGGCGTGAAATACGCGGCCGATCTCGGCCAATCGCGCGTCATTGCCACCCGGCGCCAGCAGCGTGATGCCGAACGGAACATGCCCTTCGGTCATGAAGGCCGGCAGCGCCAAGCCGCACAGATCGAGCAAATTGACGAAATTGGTGTAGGTGCCGAGCCGGCTGTTGAGCTGGATCGGATCGGCGAGCACTTGGCGGACGGTATAGGTGGTCGGCGCGGTCGGCAGCGCCAGCACGTCGACCTGATGCGCGAAGATGTAATCGGCGACGCGGCGCAGCCGCTCCAGCTTGTAGAACGCGGCGAAGGCGTCGATCGCGGTCGGCCGCAGGCCGCTGAGGATGATTTCCTTGGTCACCGGATGGATCGCATCGGGCGCGGAGGCCAGCAGCGAACGCGCGGTGATGGTGCGCTCCGCGACCCAGGGGCCGTCATAAAGCAGCCGCGCAGTTTCATAGAACGGCTCGATATCGACATCAACGATCTCGCAGCCGAGTTTCGCCAGCCGTTCCAGCGCGGCATTGTAGCCGGCTTCATATTGCTTATCGCCGAAGAACAGCCGCTGGCCGGCGAGCGGCACGCCGAGCGTGACATGCGCCGGCATCGAGCCGGGCGTGCCGACCGGGCGATGGCGCGAATAGCTGTCGGCGGCATCCGGGCCGGCCATTGCCCCGAGCGCGGCCCAGGCATCGTCGACGGTCAGGGCAAATATCGAGATGCAGTCGAGTGTACGGCAGGCCGGCACCACACCATGGGTCGAGATCAGACCGAGGCTGGGCTTGAGGCCGACAATGTTGTTGATCCCGGCCGGTACGCGGCCTGAGCCGGCGGTGTCGGTGCCGAGCGCCAAAGGCACCAGGCCCGCGCCGACTGCGACGCCCGAGCCCGAGCTCGAGCCGCCCGGAATGAGTTCGGGATTGAACAGGTTCTTCGGCACGCCGTAGGGCGAGCGCACGCCGACCAGGCCAGTCGCGAACTGATCGAGATTAGTTTTGCCGATGATAATCGCGCCGGCCGCGCGCAGCTTCGCCACGGCCGTCGCGTCATTTGTCGCATTGTATTTGAACGCCGGACAGGCCGCCGTGGTCGGCAGCCCGGCGACGTCGATATTGTCCTTTACCGCGACCGGAATGCCGTACAGCGGCAGGCTTTTGTCGGTCAGCGCGCGGGCCTCGGCCACGGCCTCGGCTTCGGGCCGCAGCGTGATGAAGATGGCGTCATCGCCATGGGCACGGATGCGGGCATAACTGCGCGCCACGGTCTCGGCCGGCGTCAGAGTGCCGGCCCGGTGGGCAGCCAGGATCGCAGCGACGGTTTCAGCCAAGACGGCCCCCAACGACAACAAAAAATGGCGCCGCCCCGGCAAAGGCGCGCCCTATCTTGTGCGAAAATTCGCGAAACTGCGCAACAGGATGGTGGCGGAGGGAGTGGGATTCGAACCCACGTTACGGTTTCCCGTAAACACGCTTTCCAAGCGTGCGCCTTCAGCCACTCGGCCACCCCTCCTAACACTCACTCAAAGGCGCACGCCTTTTTACCTAAGACGCGCGCGAAGCGCGCTGGTGCGCCTTCAGCCACTCGACCACCCCTCCTAAGCTCGCAACTTGCGTCGCAGCTCATCTTGCGTCGCTAGCTCATGGCGACCGACGCGGGCTTTGGCAAGCCAAGATACGGGCCGGACGCGGACTTTCGTGATTTGCCGCAACGGGTCCCGACCAGGGAAAAGCGGGCGTCAATAGTGTATGTTTTATTATGTTCTAATTACAAAGATTGACCACTTTGTAAATTGGCGCGCAATATAGGCAAGAGAGCTGTTTGGGCCTGAAACGGCGGTAAACGGCAGTTTTTAGGAATTCGCGATGCCCGGTGACACGTCTGCGCTGCAATTGGTGCTGACCGGCGACCCGGCGCTATTCGCCATCGTCTGGCTGTCGCTGGCGGTCAGTCTGAGCGCGGTACTGCTGGCGGCGCTGATCGGCGTGCCATTCGGCGCATTGCTGGCACTGACCCGCTTTCCCGGCCGCGAGGGCGCCATTGTGGTGCTCAACGCGCTGATGGGACTGCCGCCGGTCGTGGTCGGGCTGGCCGTCTTCCTGTTGCTGTCGCGCTCGGGTCCGCTCGGGACATGGGGTCTGCTTTTTACACCACAGGCCATGGTGATCGCACAAACCATTCTGGTCGCTCCGATCATCGCGGCGCTGAGCCGGCAGACCATCGAGGATCTGTGGGTCGAGTATCGCGACGAGCTGGCCGCCATGAATGTCGGGCCGGCCGGCCGGGTCGCGACGCTGATCTGGGACGCCCGATTTTCCCTTGTGACGGCGCTGCTGGCGGGCTTCGGCCGGGCGGCCGCGGAAGTCGGCGCCATCATGATCGTCGGCGGCAATATTGACGGCTTCACCCGCACCATGACCACCGCGATTGCGCTGGAAACCTCCAAAGGCGACCTACCGCTGGCGATCGGGCTCGGCATCGTGTTGATCGTTATCGTGATTGCGATCAACGCGTTGGCCTGGGGTGCGCGCCACGCCGGCGAACGCGTGGCGGGATGACGACCATGCGCGGACCTGTCTCGGACCTGCCCATTTTCCTTGAGAATGTCACAATCTCTACCGGGGAAACCCGACTCCTAGACGACGTTTCCGTCTCACTGGCGGGGGGTAATACCACTTGTTTGGTAGGCCCCAACGGCGCGGGAAAGACGACCCTGCTGCGCGCGGCCATGGGACTTATGCCCGCGACGCACGGCCGCATCACCTGGGGCGGCCGCGAAGCGGCGGCGCCAGACAAACGCGCCATCATGTTCCAGCGGCCGGTGATGCTGCGGCGCAGCGTCATCGAAAATCTTTTTTACGCGCTGCAAGCGGCCAATGCGCCGCGCGCGACACGGCAGGACCGCGCCACGATCTGCTGACGCTGGTCGGGCTGCTGGGACTGGAAAATCGTCCGGCACGGCGACTGTCCGGCGGCGAGCAGCAGCGGCTGGCGCTGGCGCGCGCACTGGCACGCGCGCCGACCGTGCTGTTTCTCGACGAGCCGACCGCTTCGCTCGATCCCTACGCCACCGGCGCCATCGAGGACACTGTGCGCTCGATCACCCGGCTCGGCGTCAAGGTGGTGATGTCGACCCACGATCTCGGCCAGGCCAAACGTCTCGCCGGCGACATCGTGCTGCTGCATCGCGGACGGCTGATTGAGCACACACCGGCCGACGAATTTTTCGCGATGCCGCGCACGTCCGAGGCGCGCAAGTTCATCGCGGGGGAGTTGCTGGTGTGAGTTGAGACTTGTCATCACCGGGCTTGCCCCGGTGATCCCACTTAGGGAAGCACCGTGCCCACCTAAGCGAGATGGCCGGGTCAAACCCGGCCATGACAGAAGCACAAGAACCAAGGTGGAGGATCTCATGTTCAATCGTCGCACATTACTGGCCGCCGCTGCGCTCGGCGCATTCGCGTTCACCGCGCCCGCCATCGCGCAGGACAAGTCGATTGTCGTCTCGTCAACGACTTCGACCCAGGATTCCGGACTGTTCGGTCACATCCTGCCGCTGTTCAAAGCCAAGACCGGCATCGAGGTGAAAGTGGTGTCACAAGGCACCGGCCAGGCGCTCGACACCGGACGGCGCGGCGATGCCGACGTGGTGTTTGTGCATGCCAAATCGGCGGAACTGAAATTCCTCGACGAAGGCTTTAGCCTGAAGCGCTATCCGGTGATGTACAACGATTTCGTGCTGATCGGGCCGAAGAGCGATCCGGCCGGCATCAAAGGCAGCAAGGATATCGTCGCGGCGCTGAAAGCCATCAAAGGCAAGGGCGCGCCGTTCATCTCGCGCGGCGATAAATCCGGCACCCATGTCGCCGAGCTGGCGCTGTGGAAGGTGGCCGGCATCGGCATCGAGAAGGACAACGGGCCTTGGTATAAATCGATCGGCCAGGGCATGGGCGCAGCGCTCAACACCGCCAGCGCCGCCAACTCCTATGTGCTCACGGATCGCGGCACCTGGCTCTCGTTCAAGAATCGCGGCGACCTCGTGATCGCCGTCGAAGGCGATAAGCGGCTGTTCAACCAATACGGCGTCATGCTGGTGAACCCGGCGAAGCATCCGAACGTCAAGAAGGAGCTCGGCCAGCAGTTCATCGACTGGCTGGTGTCGCCGGAAGGCCAGAAGGCCATCGCCGATTACAAGATCGGCGGCGAGCAACTGTTCTATCCGAATGCCAGCGACGCGGGCGCGTGATGCGCATCCCGGCAATCGCACTGGCGATGCTCGCTATGACAGCGCCTGCAATGTCAGAGACCGTCCAACTCTACGCCGCCGGCAGCCTGAAGGGCGCTTTGACCGATGTCGCCAAGGCCTATGAGGCGGCGAGCGGCAAGAAGGTCGAGAGCAAATGGGGCGCCTCCGGTCTGCTGAAGAACGAGATCGCCGGCGGCGCCAAGACCGACCTGTTTGCCTCCGCCAACATGGAGCATCCGCAGGCGCTGCACGACGCCGGCAAAAGCGGACCGGTCATCTTGTTCGCGCGCAACCGGCTGTGCGCGCTGGTCAAGCCGGGGCTCAAGGTCGACAGCGCCAACCTGCTCGAGCAAATGCTCGATCCGAATGTGAAGCTCGGATCGTCGACGCCCAAAGCCGATCCATCGGGCGATTATGCCTTCGAGGTGTTTCGCAAGGCCGAAGCGCTGAAGCCGGGCGCGCAAGCGGCGCTGGAAAAGAAGGCGCTGCTGCTGGTCGGCGCCGCCGACAGCGCCGTGCCGCCCGCGGGGCGCACCGTGTATGGCTGGCATATCGCGGAAGGCCGCATCGACGTCTTCCTGACCTACTGCACCAATGCGATGGCAGCGAGACAAGAAAATCCGGGCCAGCAGATCGTGGCCCTGCCGGAAAAGCTGGGTGTCGGCGCCGACTACGGACTGACGGTGATGAACGGCGCGCCAGCGGCGGCGCAGGCATTCGCGCAATTCAGCGTATCGCCGGCGGGACAAAAGATTTTGGTGAGCCACGGGTTTGCTGCGGGGAAGTGATGAGAAACTCGCACATCGTCTTCGGCATCCTTGCGCTCAGCGCCCTGCTCTCTCCCGCTTTGGCCGACGACGGCTGCGATAAATTCGCCTGGCCGCTGGCGCGCGAGCAGGCCCAGTTTGCCGCCGCGGACAAGCCGGCGGTGAAAGCCGGGACGACGCTGGCGGCGGTTCCAAAGACAGCCGTCACGCTGCAGCTACAGCCGGGGACGGAGGCCACCTTCGTCATGCCGCCCGAACGCAAGCCCAAGACGGAGCGCTGGTTCGGCGGCGCGATCCGCCTGCCGGCGCTGGATAAGCCGGGCATCTATCAGGTGACCCTGTCCGAGGAAGCCTGGCTCGATGTGGTGCAGGACGGCCGCTATGCGCGCTCGGTCGGCAGCACCGGCCGCGGCGATTGCCCCGGCTTGCGCAAAAGCGTGCGGCTCGATCTCACGGCGGCGCCTTTGGTGCTGCAAGTCAGCGGCGTCGCATCGGACAAGATCTTGGTGGCAATCAGCCCCGGCAACTAGCGCGCTGTGTTGCAGTGCGATGGCAGCACCGACACCCCTAGCGACGCCACGCCTTGCCAACTATTATCGGCGCCAAGCGGTCGATCATAGAAACGAAGATACCGCAAAATCTGGGGGGCTAGCCATGCGTCACCGTGCGATTGCTGCGGGCGTCGGTTTTGTTTTTTTCATCGCGTTGCTGACGGGCGCTGCAATGGCGCAAACGCCGGCGCTGACCGGCAAAGTCACCGCCGAGCAAGGCGCGCTCGAAGGCGTTCTGGTCAGCGCCAAGAAAGACGGCGGCAACGTCACCATCACGGTGGTGAGCGACAAAGACGGCCGCTACAGCTTCCCGGCATCCAAGCTCGAACCCGGTCAATATGCGCTGCGCATCCGCGCGGTCGGCTATGACCTCGACAATGCAAAGCCGGTCGCAGTTTCGGCCGGAACGAGCGCGACGGCCAATCTGACCCTGCGCAAGACCGAGGATCTGGCGTCGCAACTGTCGAACGCCGAATGGATGGCGAGCATCCCCGGCACCGATGCGCAGAAGGGCCAGTTGCTGAATTGCGTCGGCTGCCACTCGCTCGCTCGGCCGCTGAATTCGAATCACACCGCCGACGACTACATGACGATCACGCTGCCGCGCATGCAGGGCTACGTGAACCAGAGCATTCCGCAGCATCCGCAACTGCGCAAGGCCGAACGTCTGATGGAGGAACGCGGCGATTCGCGCGTCCAGATCTATCGCGCCACCGCCGAGTTTCTCGCCAGCATCAACCTCAGCAAACAGCCGCGGTGGAATTTCGAGCTCAAGACCCAGCCGCGGCCGAGCGGCGCGGCGACCCGCGTGATCTATACCGAATACGATCTGCCGCGCGAGACGATCTCGCCGCATGACGTGGTCGTCGATAAAGACGGCATCGCCTGGTATTCCAGCTTCGGCGAGCAGAACCTCGGCAGGCTCGACCCCAAGACCGGCAAGGTCACCGAATTTCCGATCGTCGAGCATAAGCCGGGCTTCCCGACCGGTGGCTTGGGTCTGCGCATCGATCGCGGCGGCGACCTGTGGCTTGGCAATATGTACCAAGCCACCATCATGAAATTCGACCGCAAGAAGGAAGCGTTCCAGTTCTGGCCGCTGCAAGGTGCGCAGAACATCGACGCCGCGCAGATTAACATGGTCAGCCCGCAAAGCGCGCAGGTCGATGGCAAGGTCTGGGCGCAGAACAACGGCTTTGCCGGCATCCACCGGCTCGACATCGCCACCGGCAGAATCGAAACCTTCGAGCCGTTCAAGAACGCGCCGGAGCCGCACAACATCTATGACGTGATCCCGGACTCCAAGAACAACGCCTACTTCACCGACTTCCGCCAGCGCCATATCGGGCGGGTCGACGCCAAAAGCGGCGAGATCAAGCTGTTTACGATCCCGACGCCGGCGTCGGCGCCGCGGCGCGGTTCGATGGACGCGCAGGACCGGCTCTGGTTCGGCGAATTCCGCGGCGACCGCATCGGCATGTTCGACACCAAGACCGAGCAATTCAAGGAATGGCCGGTTTCGCCGCGATGGTCGGCGCCTTACGACGTCGTCATCGACAAGAACGAAGAGGCCTGGACCGGCTCGATGACCAGCGACCAGGTGACGCGGCTCAACACCAAGACGGGCGAGGCCGTCAATTACCTGCTGCCGCGCAGTACCAATATTCGGCGGGTGTTTGTCGACAACTCAACGAGCCCGGTGACGTTCTGGGTTGGCAGCAACCACGGCGCGTCGATCATCAAGCTGGAGCCGCTGGACTAAAACAGTCAAAACGTAGCGGTGGACGTCTGCTGCCCGGCGACACGGTGTTCCTGGGCGCTTTGCAACTGCTGCAATGCGGTAGCCGCCTGAGTATGGAGGCTGGCGAAGTCGATCGGATCGGGTGCGGCCTGTATGTCGGCAGACGGCTTATATATCAAGTTGGCAAAGGCGATGGTCGCAACCAATATTGTAAATAATTGGACTTTCATAGTCGGCCCTCGGGCGCTTTCTGCGCCATCGCACGATAGACGGACCCTATTTAAATGCGGCGAAACTAAATCGAACATCTGCGGCGATTTTCTTCAGCCGCCGTTAACCGTGCCGATGCGGAACGGCCCGCTCTACTATATATTGCCGCCATGGCAGACGATTCCGACAGCTACATCATCCGGCCCAACCCGCACGATCCGCGGCTGACCGAGCGCGTCAGCGGCATCGACCAGACCGGCGCCCGGATCGACACCTCGGTCACGGTCGAGCGCGCGCTGACGATCTTCCTCAACGGCCAGGAAATCGTCACCGCCATGACCATCGGCGATTATCCGGACTATCTGGCGGTCGGCTATCTGCTCAACCAGAACATGCTGCTGCCGGACGACATCGTGACCGGCATCGATTACGACGAGGAACTGGCGGTCGTCGTGGTGCGCACCAAGCGCAAGACCAATTACGAGAAGAAGCTGAAGAAGAAAGTGCAGACCTCCGGCTGCGCCCAGGGCACCGTGTTCGGCGACCTGATGGAAGCGCTGGAGGGCGTGTCGCTGCCGAAGACCGAGCTGCGCACGTCGTGGCTTTATGCGCTGACGCACAAGATCAACACCACGCCGTCGCTGTATCTGGAAGCCGGCGCGATTCATGGCTGCGTGCTGGCGCACGAAGACCAGCCGCTGGTCTATATGGAAGACGTCGGCCGCCACAACGCGGTCGACAAGATTGCCGGTTGGATGTTCAAGGAGAAGGTGCCGCCCTCCGACAAGATCTTCTACACCACCGGGCGATTGACGTCGGAGATGGTGATCAAGACCGTGCGCATGGGGATTCCGATTCTGATCTCGCGCTCCGGCTTTACCGCCTGGGGCGTCGAGTTGGCGCGCAAGGCCAATCTGACGCTGATCGGGCGCGCGCGCGGCAAGCGCTTTGTTGCGCTGGCCGGCGAGGACCGCATCGTGTTCGACCAGGATCTAGCGACGGTTCAGGAGGAAAGCTCCAAGCACCGGCGCAAGGCCGCGGTGGGCGATGAGTGAATTTGCGACCCGGGAAAAGCAACTAGGCATGGACACTCCCCCTCCCCCCACCTACGGCCTCGTGCTCGCCGGCGGCCTCGCCCGCCGCATGGGCGGCGGCGACAAAGTGCGCATCAAGATCGGCCGCTCGACGATTCTCGACCGCGTGCTGGCGACGCTGTCCGGGCAATGCGTCGATATCGTCATCAATGCCAATGGCGACCCCGAACGCTTCGCCGACACCGGCTGCACGGTGGTGCCCGACAGTGTGCCGGGCTTTGCCGGGCCGCTGGCCGGCATTCTCGCCGGGCTGGACTGGCTGGCGGCGCAGAACAACGGCGTCGAATGGCTGGTGAGCGTGCCGGGCGATTGCCCGTTTTTGCCGGACGATCTGGTCGAACGGCTGCATGAGGCGCGGCGCAAGATGGGCGTGCCGCTGGCCTGCGCCCGCTCCGGCGATTGGCGCCACCCGGTCGTCGGCCTGTGGCCGCTGGCGCTGCGCGCCGACTTGCGCAAAGCGCTGGTCGACGAGGACCTGCGCAAGATCGAGGTGTGGACGGCGCGGCATGGCATCGCCATCGCCGAATGGCCGGATCAGCCGATCGATCCGTTCTTCAACGTCAATACGCCGGAAGACGCCGCGCGCGCCGAGAAGGTCGCGGCGGGTTAGCCGACCAGCGCCGCATACGACAGAAACCCGACGCGGTCGCCAGCCACGATCGACGTCACGTCCTCGGGAAATTCCAGCAGCCCGTCGGTTTCTGTCAACGACGTCAGAATGCCGGCGCCGTCCTGCGGGTGCTTGACCGCCTCGACCTCGCCATCGGCGCCGCGCCGCAGCGCGACGCGGACATATTCGCGGCGGTCTTTCTTTTTCTTGTAGGCAAAGGCCGCGCGCACCGGCAGCGCCATCAAAGTTTGCGGCCGCGCGCCGGACAGCCGCAGCAGCAGCGGCTTCACCACGCGCACGAACGTGACGAACACCGCCACCGGATTGCCCGGCAGCCCGACGAAGGCGGCGCCGCTGTTGGCTTCGTAAGCCTTGCGCGGCGCGGCGCGAATCACGCCCATCGCCACCGGCCGGCCCGGCTTGATGGCGACGCGCCAGAACACCAGACTGCCGATGCGCTCGACCGCGCTGCGCACGTGATCGGCTTCACCGGCGGAGACGCCGCCCGAGGTAATGACCAGATCGTGCCAGACCGCGGCCTTGGCCAGCGCCGCCGACAGCGCGTCGGGATCGTCGCCGAGAATGCCGAGATCGGTGACCACGGCGCCAAGCCGCTCCAGCAGTGCGCTCAAGAGATAACGGTTGGCGTCGTAGATCGCGGCGGCGCCGCGCGCGGCGCCCGGCTCGACGACTTCGTCGCCGGTGGAGAAAATCGCGACCGTCAGCCGCCGCCGGACTTCCAACTCGGTGATGCCGAGCGCGGCGGCGAGCGCAATGTGCTGCGCCTCCAGCACGGTACCGGCCGGCAACACGACATTGCCCGCCGGGACGTCCTCCCCGGCCAGCCGCCGATTGGCGCCGAGCTTCAGCCCGCTCGGCGCGGTGATGCTGTCGCCAGTCTCAGTACTTTGCACCGTGACGTCTTCCTGCATGAACACGGTGTCGGCGCCCGCCGGCATCGCCGCGCCGGTAAAGATGCGAACGGCCTGGCCAGGCTGGACAGCGGCATCGGGCCGGCGTCCGGCGGTCAGGCGGCCGACGACCGCAAAGCGCGTGTCGCCGCTGGTTTTGAGATCGGCATGGCGGATCGCGTAACCATCGACCGCGGAATTATCGAACGGCGGCAGATCGACCGGCGCCTTCAGGTCGGCGGCGGTGACGCGGCCGCGCGCGCTGCGCAGCGGCACGCGCTCGGTCTGCGCCACCGGCACGATGCGCTCGGCGATCAGCCGCTCCATCTCGGCGAGCGGCAGCAGCGGGCCGGAAAAAGCGAAACAGTCGTCGGTGAGTTGCGCCATCGGGTCTATCCGGAAATTTTCACGGCGTGGGCAAGCAGCAAATCGGCGACCGCATCGATGTCATTGAGATCGATCACCGGCACCTTGGCCTGCGGCAGCGGCGTGTCGCAGGCGACCGCGACAATATAGGGATCGTCGGGATGCAGCAGCGGCTTGTCGTTCTCGGCGCGGTGAATTTCAAGCTTCGGGAAAGAATCCCGTTTGAAGCCTTCGACCAGCACCAGATCGACCGGCGACATCTTGGCGACCAGGTCGGCCATGTTCCATTCTTCCTCGTCGCGCAGTTCGTGCAGGATCGCCCAGCGCTTGGCCGAGGAGATGATCACCTCGGTGGCGCCGGCGACGCGGTGCATGAACGAATCCTTGCCGGGCTTATCGAGGTCGAAGCCGTGATGGGCATGCTTGAGCGTGGACACGCGCAAGCCGCGCGCCGAAAGGCGCGGGATGAGCTTGGTGATCAGGGTGGTTTTGCCGGAACCGCTCCAGCCGGCGAGACCGATGATGCGCATGGGCTCCTTATAGCGCATGTGAGATTTTTGGGGACTAGCGGCTCGCTACGGTCTGTTCCCCTCCCCCTTGTGGGGAGGGGTTAGGGATGGGGGTCGTAAGGTGATCGCACAAATTGCGACGACCCCCTCCCCGAGGTTTCACGGCCACGGCTTTACCTGAACCGCCGAGCCTTCGGAATATCCTTCGCTGTCGGCCGGCACCAGAAACCAGCCGTCGGAACGCGCCAGTGACGACAACGGCAGATATTTCATCGCCAGCGGCTCGGCCTGTTCGCCATTGCGCCGCACCGGCACGACCTCGGCCAGCCCGACGGTCGAGGTAACCTTGCGCGCCAACGTCAAGGTCTCGACCGGATCGCGGTCGCGATGATGCAGCGTGGCGGCCAGCCGCTCGAGGATGCGCCGGCCGACCAGCAGCCAGACGCTCAGCGCCGCATCGAGCCGGCCCGGTAGCACCAGCACCGGCCGCGGCCCGGCAAAGCCGAGCGCGGCGGTCTCGCCCGGCGTCAGCGCCATGCCATACACCGCCAGCCGTGTCTCGCGCGCCAGGATCTGCACGCTGTTGTCGTTGCGGCCGTTGCCGGTGCCGCCGATGACGATGATGAAATCGGCGCTCTCCGCGCCCAGCACGGCGCCGAGATCGCGGCCGGCGTCGTCCAGCCGCGCCGAACCGCCGCGGCGCTCGATGTCGGCTGCGAGCAGGCGCGCCGCGGCGTTGACGATGCCACTGCCGCGCAGCGGCAGCACGCGGACGCGCGGCTCGCGCACGGTGACACGGGCAATCCCGGCGGCGTCAAAGGCCGCGATGTCGGTCAGCGACAACGGCTCACCGGCGCGCCGCATCGGGATCGCGGGATCGCAATCGCCGCCCGCCGGCAACACGCCGTCGCCGGGATTGATGGTCATCAACGCCTCGGCGTGGCCATTGGTGATTTTGACCGCGTCGAACGGCGCCACGCTGTCGGTATCGGGCGGCATCGGCTGGCCGACCTCGACGCGTTGCGGCGGCACAAGCAGCAAAGCCGGCGTGTAGCCGCCGGCGCCCAGAGTGGCGTCCGCGGCGAGCGCCCAGCCATCGAGCATGGCGATCGCAACGTTCGGGCGCGCCCGCGCCATCGCATCGACCGCGAGCGTGCGGCCGGACGCCTTGCTCGTTTCGACCGTGCGCGGCGTGACCGGCTTCACGTCGAGATCGACCATCGCCAGCACATCGGCGAGCGGCGTCAGCCGTGCAATCGTCTGTATTGTGTCGGACGGCGCCGCCATGGGGACGTGCTTGACCTTGAGAGCTTCGCAGACTTCAGTCTACCTCAACAGCGCGTGAGATAACGAGGTTTTCAGGCGGCGAAAGCGGGGAGCGCAGCGTGTTTACAGCGACCAAGGACAAGGCCCTTCTTACCACCACCACCGGGGCGCTGCCCCGCCCCAGTTGGTATACCGAAAACCTGCGCGGCAAGCCGTTGTCGCGAGGCTTTTCCGAACTGGCCTATCGCGAACAGCATTTCGACTGCCTGGCCTGCCACGTCGCCTCGCAGCATCGCGCCGGCATCGACATCATGGTCGATGGCGATACCAGACTCGACGATGACGTCGCCGGCCGCGGCTGGGTGAGCTACGCCACCGAGCGGATCGAAGGCATTGGCCAGCCCCGCGTCGAAGTTCCGCCAGCCGGCTTTATGGCCGACAAAGGTCCCGGCGACTTGATGTGGGAAGTCATCGAGACCCGCATGACGCCGCCGGTCGTGGGCAAGATCGGTGCGACTTCGCTGCAGCTCGACCGCGCCTACAAGGCCATGGCGCCGATGACCGACAAGCCAGTCAAGGTCGGTTCGATCTCGGCGCAGCTGCTGGCGCTGATGCTGACTAACGAACACTACAAGGACCGGCTCGAGCTGCTGATGGACATGTCGGTGGCGCTCAACCGCGAATACCACGCGCTGGCCGATGCCGGCGCGCCGCTGGTGCAGATTGAGGAGCCGGCGATCCATCAGGTGATCGCCGACCCCAACCAGAAGGTCAAACCGGCGCAATGGGTCGAGGCCTTCAACGTCGAGGTCAAGGGCCTGCGCGACAAATGCGAAGTGTGGTGCCACACCTGCTGGGGTTCGCCCGCGGCGCAGCGCGTCGCCAACAAGGACCAGTCGTACAAGGCGGCGCTGCCTTATCTCGACCAGCTCGATTGCGACGTGCTTACGGTCGAAGGCGCATTCAACAAGGGCATGGACCTCGAACACTTCGGCACCATGATCTCCAAGAACAAGAAGGTCGCGCTCGGCGTCATCAGCCATCGCACGCTGCAGGTCGAGCGGCCGGAGGAGATCGCCGATCTGATCCGCCGCGCGCTCAAACATATCGAGCCGGAACGGTTGATCCTGACCAGCGACTGCGGCTTCGGCCGCCAGGGCATGAGCCGCATGCACGCCTTCTACAAAATGGTGGCGCTGACCCGCGGCACCAATATCGTGCGCAAGGAACTCGGGCTGCCGGAAGCCGACATCCCGGCGACCGATCCGAAGCTGTCGATGGTGCCGATTTCATAGCGCATGATCCCGAAAAGTGGGCACCGGTTTTCGGATAAGATCATGCGCCTGGAAAAATCATGACCGAAACGACCATGAACCTGCGCGGCCTGAAATGCCCGCTGCCGACGCTGCGGGTGAAGAAGAAGCTCTCGAGCCTTAAGCCCGGCGACCTGATCGTGGCGGAATGCACCGACCCGCTGGCCGCGATCGATATTCCGAATTTATTGCGCCAGACCGGCGATACGCTGGAAGGCAAAACCGACACCGACGGGGTCCAGACGTTCCGGATCAGGAAGAAATGAGCGCGGCTTCCTTTCACGCTACGGGTTAGCTTCCCGACAGGCCTTGCACTTCGGGGAAAAACATATCCTGCCAGGTGGCGGGCGCTACCTTGATGATGCCCTGCTTGGCCATAAACTTGGCGAAGGTCAACACATTGCTCGGCGCCATGTCGAAGGACGACCCTTTATCCTTGAGAATGGCGATAGTCTCGTCGAGAGTGACGTTGTCCTTGGAATGATCGAGATAGATTTGTGCCGCCTCTGTGGGGTTCTGTTTGACCATTTCCTGCGCCTCTTTCAGGGCGCCGACAAAGGCTTGATACGTTTTCGGGTTGTCGCGCCGGAACCGCTCCGTTGTATATGCGACCATGTAAGTCGCCGGCGCGCCGAGGATGTCTTGCGCCGACGAGATGCGCCGGACGCCGGCCTGCTTCATCTCAATGTTCTGGAACGGCGGCGCCGAGAAGTGGTTGTTGATTTCGCCGGCCCTGGAAATCATGGCGGCGGCGGCGTCGCCGTGCGGTATCTGCACGACCAGCCGGTCAAGGCGTCCACCATTGCCCGCGCCCCAGATTTTTTCTGCCGCCATCTGTAGCAGGATCGCGTGCACCGAGACCTTGAGCGTTGTCACCGCGACCCGGTCCTTATCGCCAAGATCTTCGATCTTTTTAACGTCGGGATCACGCGTCAGCAGATAAAGCGGCAGCGTGGACACTCCGCCGATGCCACGTACCGCGGCCGGCGATCCGGCGGCCTTAGCCCATAGCGTCACGAATACGGTTGTCCCTGCGCTGACGATATCGAGGCTGCCCGACAACAGACCGTCATTCATCGGACCGCCGCCGGGGAACTGGCGCCAAGTCACCTTGGTGCCGGCGATGCCTGCCGCGGCGAGGTGCTTCTCGATCAACTGCTTCTGCTGAACGATCACCATCGGCAGCGTGCCGATGCCGTATTGCGTCGCCATCCGCAGTTCGGAAACCTCGGCGCTGGCGAGCGTCATCAGTGGCGACAGCAGCACGGCAGTCGCTAGAACCGCGCCTTGGAACGTGGCCTTCATCGCATCCTCCTGTTTTGTTGCGGAGGCTTTGCGCCTCTTCTCGTCTGATTATCGAACGATCGTCGTTATCAGGCCGCGGCGGCGCGCTGGTCCTGCCGCAGCATCTGCATCAATTCGCGCGCCGAGCCGAGATTCTCCAGGTTCGCCACAGTCGCAATGATGCGATCCGCGGCCGACGAAGAAATCCTGCCCTTGGCGTAGGTCCGCAGCTTGGTCTCGATCTGCGCCCGCGTCAGCCGGTTTTCGAACGAGCCACGCGGGAACTCGCAACGCTTGGCGATCTTGGCGCCATCGGCCAGCTCGATCTCGACCGTCGCCTGCACATCCTTGAGGCTTTCATCGGCCTGGATGTCGATCAATTCCGCGGCAGCCTTGCGGATCGCAGGATCGTCGTAGCGCTCGGGCGTGAACTGATCGAGCGTGAGCACATGATCCTCGATGATGATCGCCGCGGTGTAATGCGCGGAAATCAGTGCGTCGAATTTCGCCTTGTACTTCGACAGCTTGCCGTGAAGATTGAATACGGTCGGCGCCAGCCGGATCTTGGCGCTCTTGATGTCTTTCAGCTTGAACGGCTTTTCTTCGAGCGCATCGAACAGCGCGGTGTTCATGCCCTGAATCGACGAAGCCGAGGGCCAGAGCCGCAGCGCGATCTGGTCGAGCTCCCAGCGCTTGCCGAGATCCTTGGTGACCTCCTCCGGCTTGCCGCCGTTGGAGAAGGTATTGAACAGACCGCCGTCTTTGTGGGTCAGGAATTCGCGGGTGGCGAGGAAATCCTGCTCGGCCAGCAGCGCCGCCATCAAGCCTGACAGCGCGCCGCGGCACTGATGGAATTTCACCGTCGGCGTGCCCCAGGCGGCAAAGGTGCCGCCGGCCTGGCTGCCGGCAAGCCCGAAGGCCCGCGCCATGGCTTCGGGTGACAAACCGATGAGACGGCCAGTCGAAGCTGCGCCGCCGAAGGCGCCGAATACGCCCGGGCCGTGATAGCCGCGAGCACGGAACGCCGGATAATCTGAGGCTACGCCAACACGTGTGGTGACTTCAAATCCGGCCGCCAGAGCGACCAGCAGGTCGCGGCCCGAGGCGTTGTCGCGCTCGCCGATCAGAAGCGCCGGCGGCACCACTTCCGGCGTCACATGCGTGAGCGTCGAGCGATGAATATCGCACATGGTCACCGCGGTGATGAGGTAGCCGTTGAGCAAAGTCGCGCCCGCCAGCGACAGGCTGCCGCCGCCGATCACCGTGCTCTCGGACGACATCGCGAGGCTTTGGGCAAAGCGCGACACCTGGCCGGTTTCTTCGCCGGCATGGCCGGCCAGCGCACAAGCGAGCGTATCGAGCAATACGTCCTTGACCTGTTCGCGCACCGGCGGCGGGATGTCGTCGTAGCCCAGCGTCGCCGCAAAACGCGCGAGTTGTTCGGTTGAAGATTCGCTCATCGTTTCCTCCGCACTCTGGCTTGTTGCCGGGCCGTCCTTGATCGGAGGCCGCCGTTTGTCGCATGACGATCAAGATAACGCATCGTCCGCGCCGCCGTTTTCTTCTCACACTATTATGTGCCGTTTTACATTGTGGCAATATCAAAATAGAACTAGCCACCATACGCAGAACGAACCAGCCACGGTTCGGGCATTTCAGGTGAGGAAACCAGCATGCGCCGATTGTTGCCGCTCTTGTTCGCCGGCGCCGTTCTCTGTGGGCCGCTCGCATCGGCTGTGCAGGCCGCCGACGACTACCCGTCGCGGCCGATCCGGCTGGCGGTCGGTTTTGCGCCGGGCGGAGCCACCGACGTCGTCGCCCGTCTTATTACCGGCGCGCTCAGCCAGGAGCTTGGGCAGACGATCTTTGTCGAGAATATTGCCGGCGCCAGCGGCCTGCTCGCCTGGCGCAACATCGCGGCCGCTAATCCCGATGGTTACAGCCTGCTGATGGCGGAGAATGCGATCGCAATCCGCCCCGGCTTCAAGGACATGACGCCGACCTTCGATCCGGTCACGCAACTTGAACCGATCGCGACGGTGGCCCACTCGCCGCTGGCGCTGTGCGTCGCCGGCAACGTACCGGCCAACAACGTCAACGAACTGATCGCACTGTCCCGCTCAACCGAAAAGAAGTTGAACTATGCGTCGGCCGGTACCGGCTCGGTCGCGCAACTGGTCTGGGAAGTCGTCAAGGACGGCGCCAAAATCGACGCCGTCGACGTGCCCTATCGCGGCGGTGGACCGGCGATGGCGGCGATCATTGCCGGTCAGGTCGACTTGATCATGGCGTCGACCCAGGTGGCCAAGCCCCTGGTCGAAGGCAAGCAGATCAAGGCCTTCGCCGTCACCGGCAAGACCCGCTCGCCGGCGCTGCCGGATGTCCCGACTTTGGCGGAAGCCGGTATCAAGACTGCCGACGTCGATCTGCAGTTCTGGTTTGCCGTGTTTGCGCCCAAAGGCTTGCCGGAAACGGTGCGAGCGAAGCTGGAGGGCGCCATCGAACGCACCATGAAAAATCCCGTCATTCGCGAACGGCTGGCTGCGCTCGATATCACCCCGGATTTCGGGCTGGGCTCGGTGCTGAAAACCCAGTTGCAAAACGAGATCAAAAACTGGAAGACCTTTATCGAAGCCAAGGATATCAAGGCTCAATAACGTCTTTCGCGCCGCCTCGCGGCAAACCCGCCACAACAATCGACCTCTTTACGAAGGCATCCCTCATGAGCCGCGGCCCCTGGATCAATCATTTCGGCGATAATTTCCTCTGGTCGAACGCGGTCCTGATCCTCAAAGGCATGGCGCCCTACGGCGTCGTCGCGCTCGAGGAAATGGACCGCGCCTGCGAGAGACTTCGGCCGCGCTGGAGCGAGGCCGATCGCGGCAAGGCCTGGTTCGAGGAATGGCGCGCGCTCGGCGACGAGATCGAGAAGCGCGGTGATGACGCGCTGGCCAAGAACCACAAGATCACCGCCGGCGACTATTACCTGCGCGCCGGCATCTATCACTACAACGCCGAGCGCTTCATCGTGCCGGGTCCGGAGAAGAAAGCGCAGTGCGCGCACGCCTATAAGGTCTGGCATCAAGGCATTCGGCTGCGTCAGCCGAATGTGGAATTCATCGAGGTACCCTACGAAGGCACGACGCTGCCGGCGCTGTTCATGAAGGCGCCCGGTGAAGGACCAAAGCCGACGGTCGTCGTGGTCAACGGCATGGATAATGCCAAGGAGATGAGTATTTTCTTCTGCGGCCTGGAATTCGCCCGCCGCGGCTACAACACGCTATGTCTGGACGGTCCCGGCATGGGCGAAATGCGCCGCATGCGCGACATGCCAAGCCGGTTCGATTACGAAGTGCCGGGCACGGCGGCTTTCGACTATCTCGCCGCGCGACCGGACGTCGACGCCAAGCGCATCGCCATCATGGGTTACAGCTTCGGCGGCTACTATTCGTCGCGCATCGCCGCCTTCGAGAAACGCTACGCCGCCTGCATCGCGCTGTCGGCGCTGCATTGGGATCTCGCCGCTTGGCAGCAGAAAATCAAGGATGCCAACCGTAACGCGCCGGGCTCGGTGGCGCAGTCGAACTTCCAGTGGCGCTGGGTGGCCGGCGCGCAGGACGAGGACGAAGGCATCGAGATCGCCAAGAAATTCTCGCTCAAGGACGTCGCCAAGAACATCACCTGCCCGTTCCTGGTGACGCATGCCGGCAACGACCGCGTGGTGCCGGTCGAGAACGCGCAGAAGCTCTATGATGCGGTCGGCTCAAGCAACAAGACCATCAAGATTTTCACGACCGAAGAAGGCGGCGCCGAGCACGCCCACGTCGACAACCGCCAAGTCGGCATTGATTTTGCCGCCGACTGGCTCAGCGATAATATGTAAACACTTGGAAACCCGAAGCGGCTCTATCTTGCCGGCACACGACGCATTGGCGTTTTATAATTTGAAATGCGATCGGAGGGCCACGAACGCCCGAGATTACGTGTGGCGAGTATTACGGCTTGTTCGGACGTTCGGAGATAGGCCCCATAGCCTCATTCAGGAATGGCCGCCAACGCTCCGAAATGATGCGGATTTGCTTCAGGATTTTCTCCTTTTTTTCCGGTTTGATGTCGGATTTCGGATCGGCCAGGCTATCGAGTTGGTCCTCGAGCTTGGCCCAGAAGGCACGACCGCCGACGTGGCCGAAAGTTTCCTTTACCTGAACGATCCGCTCTTCCGCCAATGAGTTGATATAGGAAAGTATCCCGATAATCGCGGCGACGATGATCACGGTCTTGATCAAGAACGTTATGATCGGCGCGCCCGATTCGCGCTGCTGCACGACTGTCGTTGCTTCGGATTCCATGTATCTCCCCTTTGAAGCGCTCTCCTGGCAAACATATCACACGCGTCACCACAATTACTATGACAAGGCAAACCTCCAGCACCGGAGGCCTTCGTGCCGCAGTCACCGCGTGGGCAACCCGCCGGCCACGCTAGAATTCGCGACAGCCATCGACTAACATTCTACCCGAACCGCTCAATGCCCGCCGGCTTTCCCCCGCCGAGTCAAATTCAACGCTGACGACGTGTCGCAGGAGCATAGATGCAGATGATTTCGCTGGCGGCGAGCCCCGCCGCGTTCTTTCTTCCCTCTCGCTCGACGCACGTCACCGCCGGAAAATTGGCGCTGATAAGCATGATCTTCACGACCTTTTTCCTTTTTACGGCGGGGTATCATTTTCCGGGCGGGGCGAAACATTACCCTGATTGGGCAGAGGCGATCATCAACGGCACAACCCTTTATCCTGACGCTGCCCAGCGCGAGATCGGGTTTCCATTGCTTTACATTCTTGGGCTGTTTCCGTTTACGCACTCGTTTATCGGCATCACCTTAATCTTCGCCGCATTCGCCGTTTTGATTCCCGTCGTAGTGTATTTTTCTCTCGTGTGGGCGTCGCCGGCGATCGCCTTTTCCATGGGCTTGGTCTGCATCGTTTCGCTATCACCTTTTACGTATCTGAAGTTTTTCTATCCCGATCAGGCCTATATGTTTTTCAATCTGCTCGCGGCCGCGCTGCTGATTGGATTTTTATGGAGCGGCCGGGTTCGGCTGCTGTATCTCTTCACGCTGGCGGCCTTGGCGGCGTCTTTCACACGCACCGCTGGCAACCTCATGTATCCGGTGCTGCTGACGATTGCCTACCTCACGGTGCGCGGCAATTTCCGCCATTACCTAGGGTGCGTCTTGATCTTCGCACTGGCTACAGCAGCCTATCAGTGGCACCGCTACGAAGTCTTCGACGTGCGTCATCAACCGAGCACTCCGAGCGGCAAGGGGATGCAAGTTTTCTACGGTGCGTATCTCAATCTCGGCGATTTCGGCGTTCGACTCTCGCCCGATTTTGGACCCAATACAAAAATCATGCTGGAAAAACTCCGGCAAGAGCTACAGCCCAGCACACGAGAATCGGCGCTGATAAAGCGGGCGTTATATGACGACCCTGCGGAGTTTATGGAAAAATACGTTTATGCCTATACGCCGGAGGAACTGTTCGAAATTATTTGTACAAAACCAAATGAGGAATATTGGAACATACTGTATGCCATCGACCCAAACGATCGGTTTTATCTCGATGCCGCAATGGAGATTGCTCGATCAAAGCCGTGGTATGTCGTGCAATATTCGGCGCGTAACCTTTGGCATTCTGTTTTCGATCCTGGCTATGGCTTCGCGCGATATAACGCTGCCGGATATCAAAAGTACGGGATTGATTTCACGCCGGCGACGCAAGGCTGGGGCGCTCGCTCGGAAGACTCGGTCGCGCAATATGGCGCGCGCGCGGCGCGCGAGATGGAATATTTTCAGCTGAAGGATCAGCCGTACGCTATTCAGCAAATTTTTCACGCCGTGGAGCGGCGCTATGTCAAATATTTTCCCAAGTACCTATGGATTATGTCGGCATTGATCGTCGCGGCATGGGTCGGGGCTTTGGCGGGTATGCTGTGTTGGCTGGTCCCGCGTTCAATGGATTGCCGGGCCCTGTTGATGACCGGCGTTGATAAATTGGTGGCGCCGGTGATCGCCGCGTCTGCGTTGTTGCTCTATGAAGATTTGGCAACGGCGATGTTCTCGCAACCGAACCATCGCTATTTCCATATGACGGAGCCGTTAAGGCTGGTGATCGCCGGTTTCGGCGTCGTCTTCCTGATGAGCGTGCTGTCTACCGTTTCGCCAAAGCGGACCGCGGCACGCCAAGCGGGTCAAGCCCAACCGCAGCGCGAGAGCGTCATTTCCGCAATACAGAAATACGACCTTCTCGATAGATATTTTGGCCGGCGGCCTCGCCAATGGATTTTTGGGCTGATCGTCGTCAACGCGATCCTGTTTGCATGGTGGGCGTCCAGCCTAATAGCTCATACGTCATGAGGCAGTCCCCGCCGCGCCAGCTGAGGTGCAAGAAGTTTGCGAACGGCCAGCCGCGCCGGACTTTCAATCTTGAGGTACGACACGCGGCTGACGATGGCGAGCATCGCCAACGCCGCCACCCATAGCGCCCAGGCTGCCGCCGGGCCGGCTGCTTCGATGCCGAGTCGTTTGAACATAGACGGAAAGACCTCGTGCAGCAGGTAGATCGAATAACTTGCCTGCCCAAACCGCACCATCAAGGGCTGCGCCAGAAATCGCGACCACGGCGTAACGAATTGCACGACGCAATACATCATGATGGCAACCAGCGGGGCGTACAGCGGCGACGCAATCCGGCCGATCAATAGATCGTGCGGCGCCATGTAGAGCCATAAGTGGGCTCCAAGAACCAGGCCGATGGCCGCGAGCGTTACCAATGAAGCCAGCGCGCCGGTAATCTCGGTCTTCTGCGATCGACGCTTGAGAAAAAACATCGCTGTCGCCATTCCGACAAAAAATTCCCCGAGCCGCGCCAGCGGATTGAAATACAACAGCCAACGCAACAATGAATCGTTGTAACCGTCCGCCGTCGATGCCGCCGGCCCGAACGCAGCGAGCCCGACGCTGTCGATTTTCGCTTGGTAGATTCCGCATAGCCAAAAATAGATGAGCGTGAGCGAATAGATGGCGGCCGCGCATCCAACGATGCCGAGCGGGCTCAGTTGGCGGCGTCCTGCCACATTCGCGATCAGCGCATAGGCCAAATAAAAAAACAGCTCGACACTGATCGACCATGACACCGCCGAGATCGGCCCATATTGGTAGATCAGCGATTTGTCGCAGATGACCGTATAGATCCAGCTCTGCGTGAAAGTGAGAAAGCTCAACAAGCCAACAAATTGCGCGCCCGGTTCGCCGGCGCGGCCGCACGCACTCCTGGCGCTGATCAATACGTAGGTAAACTCGAACAGGAACAAAGCGATATAGAGCGGATAAAGCCGCGCAAAACGCGCGGCCATGAACAGTCTGAAGCCGCCAGGCTTTTGGATCGTGGCGTGATAATTGTAGTGAATAACAAACCCGCTTAGGACGAAGAATAGCGTCATGCCGAGCCCGGTGAAGGTGCCGAGCAGTTCGGGAAAAACTCCCGATTCGGACATGCCGGTGTAATGCCCGCCGGCAACCAGCATCGCGGCTATGAAACGCAATCCGTCCAACGCCGGGAGATAGCCGTCATTCGCGGCTAAAGGCATTAGATTGCTTGACTTTTTTGGCACTATCGGGCAACCCCGGCGAGAATTTCGGTGGTTCGGACACGGGCTTTCTTGGGGTGAAGCTAGGCCCGTCGAGGACCATTTTCCAGATAAACGCACTGGGGGTAAAGAGAATGGGTCGCTTGTTGGAAATCGTGACGCCGCTGCATAAGGCCACGAAGCGGGATGTCCTGGCGCGCATGAACGACGACAAAGTTCAATGCATGATCAAGGCTA
This sequence comes from uncultured Hyphomicrobiales bacterium, assembly GCA_903878085.1. Classification (GTDB taxonomy): domain Bacteria; phylum Pseudomonadota; class Alphaproteobacteria; order Rhizobiales; family Xanthobacteraceae; genus Pseudolabrys. The sequence goes on from CAIRGJ010000056.1 coordinate 68,232, forward strand.
AGGAATACGAGTTCGACTACTGGGACGGCGATCGCCGTTACGGTTACGGCGGTTACAAGTTCATCGAAGGCCGCTGGGCCCCGGTCGCACAGGCGCTGATCGACATTTACGGCCTCAAGAACGGCGACAAGGTTCTCGACGTCGGCTGCGGCAAGGCCTTCTTGCTCTATGAGATGAAGAAGATCCTGCCGGACCTCCAGGTCACCGGTTTCGACATCTCCAAGCACGGCATCGCCGAGGCCCGCGACAACATCAAGCCGTATCTGTTCAACTATCGCGCCCAGGATGCCTATCCGTTCGGCGACAAATCATTCGACCTCGTCATCTCGCTTGGCACCTTCCACAATCTGCACCTGTTCGAGCTCGAGACCGCGCTGAAGGAAGTCGAGCGCGTCGGGAAGAACAAGTACATCATGGTCGAAGGCTATCGGAACGAGCAAGAGCAGTTCAATCTGGAGTGCTGGGCCCTGACCGCGGTGCAGATCCTGCACACGTCGGAATGGATCTGGTTCTACAACAAGTGCGGCTACACCGGCGATTATGAGTTCATCTACTTCTAGTAAGAACCGCCGCCGGTAACCGAGAGCACCTGAAATGCAAATCAAGACAGCCAAAGCAGCAATCCTCGCCAAGTCGCGCGAACCCCTAATCGTCGACGAAATCGAATTCCCCGAGACGCTGAATGTCGGCCAGGTCCTGGTCAAGGTTCTCTACACGACGATCTGCGGCGCACAGCTCAACGAAATCGCGGCCGCCAAGGGCCCCGACAAGTTCCTGCCGCATCTTCTCGGCCACGAAGCATCGGCCACCGTGGTCGAAATTGGGCCGGGCGTCACCAATGTGAAGCCGGGCGATACCGTTGTGCTGCATTGGAGGCCGAGCCTCGGCATCCAGTGCCAGCCGCCGTCCTACAAGTGGAAGGGCGAGAAACTCAATGCCGGCTGGATCGCGACCTTCAGCGAATACGCCGTTGTGTCTGAAAACCGCATGACCGTGATCCCGGCGGATTACGACCTCAAGGTCGCTCCGCTGCTCGGCTGCGCCGTCACCACCGCGGCAGGCGTCATCAATAATGACGCCAATGTGAAAATCGGCGAGTCGGTCGTGGTATTCGGCGTCGGCGGCGTCGGGCTCAATGTCGTGCAGTTCGCCCATCTGGCCGGAGCCAACCCAATCGTGGCAGTCGATTTGATCGACACCAAGCTCGATATGGCGAGGGCGCGAGGCGCCACGCACGTCCTCAACGGCAACTCGATCAAGGACATGCCCGCCGCGATCCGCGAAATCGTCGGCGCCAAAGGCCCGGACAAGGTGATCGAAACCACCGGCGCCACCAAGATTATCGAGATGGCATACGATCTAACCCATGCCGACGGCACTTGCGTGCTGGTGGGCGTTCCGAATGATAAGGTAACGATCTACACGCTGCCGATCCACTTCAACAAGGTGCTGACCGGCTCGCACGGCGGTGACGCGCGGCCGCATATTGACATTCCGCGCCTGATCAATCTGACCAAAGCCGGCCGCCTGTCCTTTGACGGCATCATCACCCACGAGTTTCCGTTGTCGAGGATTAACGAAGGCCTCGACATGGTACGAAGCGGCGCTGCCGGACGTGTACTGATTAATATTGCCGGCTAATCGATCTTGAGAGGTCGACGTGGCCTCTAGACTTAATCACCCGCGATCGGCGTTTCATTGCAATTGGCCTCGCGCCCGTCGGGCATTTTCAACCGATGGCAATACAATAGAATTTGGCAAAGTCCCACTTCGTCGGTGGCACTAGCCTAGTTAGATCTTTCTATCTATCCTAAAAGCTGGCCGTCAACCTCTTGGGCACATCACACAGGGGAAGTATTCTTGTTTAAACTCGTAAGGAGATTTAGGCAGAAGACCTTGGATCTGTTGCGTGCGCCCCAAGCTCTACTCGACATTCAACTTCGACTCGTCAATTTGAGAGATGCGTTCGATGTTCTCAATGAGCGTCTGAGCGAGCAAGCCAAAGACGCGGCCCCTAATGTAGGCACATCGGTCCTAACTTTCGAGCCCGTCGTCGACATTCCTTTTCCTGCGGCCGACATCAACAGTGATGATCTTGTTAGCGCGATAACCGCAGCGCCCGCATTTCAGAAAGCTGAATCGTTTTTTAGAGAAAGCTCTTCTGCTGCACGGTCACTTGTTTCTCCAACTGCCCAGGCAATACTCTACTGTCTGATACGAGTACTCAAACCAATTTTAGTCATTGAAATCGGCACTTTTAAGGCCGGCACAACTGAAGTGCTTGCCCGCGCCGTTCAGAAAAATGACGTCGGATGCGTCGAAACGATCGACCCGTTTGGATCGACGATTGCCAGGCCGATTCTTGCTGCATGGCCGCTAGAGCTGAGAAGCGTCACGAGATTTCGAGCGATAAATTCCATGGAGTTTTTTGGCGAGATGAGCGCCCAACGAGACCGAGCCGATCTCGTATTTATTGATGGCAACCATGACTTTGAGTTTGCACTTTTTGACATCGAATCGGCTGCTCGATTTCTTAAACCAAACGGATTTCTCGTTATTGATAATATCGGCCAGCCCGGGCCTTACATGGCTGTGAGAGACTTCCTGATGCGGCATCGAGGATGGAGGGAATCTGGCGACGCAACGACCCGTGTAGATCGTTGGGCTCCATATGATGCTAATCGGACGAGGATACGAAATACTGAATTTTGCATTCTTCGCGCGCCTCCAGCGATCTCGGTAACAGAACGACCAATGACCTTGGGCGAAATTCCTTTTACAAATAATATTAGCGGGGTGAGGGTGGAGCTAGCGAAGCGATCATCCGGCACATTGCATGTTCAATGCGTCATAAGAACTTTTGGCGTGCCCCCGACAGAAGAGGCCGTCAGAACTTCCGTCATTATTGATGCTGAGCAGCTGGTCCTTCAAATCCCGATCGATATTGTACTGGATTTCGCGCCAGGCGCGCGCCGCACAATCGAACCTTGGCTCTTTTGGGAGGGGCCTGAGGACCTTCAACTAGCTGCCTATCCAACAATTTACTGATCAAGAGGCAATTAGATGTCGCTGAATTCTTCTGATATTTCTGCCATAATTCGACTTCGCCGAGCGGGACATTTCACCAAAAATAGTTCGATCGTTCAACTCGGTGACAATCGTTTTAATGACGATTTGCTACGCGACAGCGCTGTCCTCGATGACATTTGCCAAGCATTTGGAGTTTCTTGCCGGGATTTTTCAGTTCCGCTCTCGGACGCCTTTACGGAAGCCAATCGAGATGTTGCAAATGGCACGGCGCCGCCTCTCAGCGACCTTTGGGAATGGCTAGGATTTAGGTGCGCGAGGATTGATGTTGACACCAATGCGGGCGCAATACCATTGGATCTGAATTTTGATCAAACTCCTGAGCACATCCGAGGCGAATTTTCGCTCATCATGAATATTGGCTTTACGTCGCATTTTGCCAATCAGATAAACGCATTCAAAATAGTTCATGATCTATGCCAGCGCGGTGGAATTATGATTCACCGTTTGCCTGCGGAAGGCTTATTCACCCATGGACTTGTCAAATATGACCCGAAGTTTTTTTGGATGCTCTCGCGAAGCAATGGCTACAAATGGCTGGACTTTGATCTGAGGATATCCGAAAGCCGAATTGGAATTGGCAGTGACGTCATTTCTGAGTTGAGAAAGTTTCAAGGTGGCGCCGACTCACCTGTTGATTCTTACCGCGTTGCAGACGGTACGTTGTTCGTCATTTTGCAAAAGCTCTACGACATGGATTTTGTTCCTCCATTGGATGTTCCAAATGGAGCTCGCGTTTCCCGCCAGTTCGCCGAAAATTATTGGACGGTTTTTGAGCCTCAGCGATTCCAGGAAATGATCCAACGGGAAGAAGATGCTAAATCTGGCCAAGGCGCGCCGGAAAATGCCATCAATTCCGCTGATGGCCTATTGCAAAAGCCCTCGACAAGCTAAGCCGGAGTTCTTATGCAGTTTTAAGCGAACGAACTCCGTTTAAGTAGGCTATCAATCATGACTAATATTTATGTGGAAGCTATTCTAAAAGAACCTAATCAATTCCCAGAAAATGATTTTGGAATTTCCATTAAGACGCACTACGACAATCCCGGCGAACTGTATAGAATCACTGAAGGCTACTGCCTTGTCGGGCGCTTTGAGGAGGCATGCAGCCTCTACGAACGCATCCTTATCTTGAACCCTCGCTGGATAGACGTACTCGATCCCTATGCCCGAGCGCTCTTTGCCGTTCACCGTTTCGAAGAAGCCAGAAATAAGTGGCAGCTCTTTCTGAACGAAAGAAAGCTCACTTATAAGACACTCGGCATACCGGAGAATTTCTACACGGTCGACGATGTCTTCATCGCGTCGTATGGCAATTTCACGCATTATTATCCGATGGATAAATATGGTTACTTGTCAAACGATGATAAATTTTATTACCACATTACGCCAACCTCGGATGGAAGACGTTCTGATCTTGGCGGCCGCCACAGTCCGATTTCCAATCGTGCTCTTTACAGCAGCGTCTTCGAACGATTGAGAGGCGGCGTTCCGGCAGACATGGCCCCGCTGCTGGCCCAAGACGACTATGTAACACGCCTCCCCTATTATTGCGCGACGGACCTCAAGCGGCGCCCCACCCATCATCATTCAGCCTTCGCTGAGAAGATGATCGAGCTTTGCCGCACCGGCGCGGCCGCCCAGCTTCGCTATACCACACAAGAGATCGACGATGTCGAACGGCGATTGCGCAAGATGGGCGCCGATCTCAAGCGCCCGATCGTTTGTGTTCACGCCCGAGAAAGCGGCTATTGGGGTCGCACCGGTGACCCGACCCATTCAACGAAGAACGCCGATATCCTGAGCTTTATCCCCGCAATGCGCTATCTCACGGACAACGGCTATCAGGTCGTGAGACTCGGCGATCCAACGATGAAGCGCCTGCCTGAGATGGCGCACGTCTTCGACTATGCTCACTCAACGGAAAGAGACGATTACGTTGACCTTTATTTGTTGAAGAAGTCGGCCTTCCTTCTTTGCACGAGCTCTGGTCCATTTACTGTTGCGTCGATGTTTGACACGCCCGTTCTGGCGACGAACTGGATGACACCGCATATCTTGCCGTTCCTGCCTCGTGACATCATCCTGATGAAGAACTTCAAGCGGCGGGACACCGGGAAGCCGATGTCATACGAAGATACCCTTGCTTTGGACTATGGCGAGTTTGGCTACTACAACTTGCAGCGCAAGAACGTTACTTTTGTTGACAATACGTCCGATGAAATTTTATCCGCGACCAAAGAGATGATCGAGCGGCTTAACGGCAGCTACAGCGGCCTGATCGCCCAGGTGAGCAATTTCTTTTCTCGGCGTTCGAGACGTAAAACGCCGTCCGCGCGGTTCCCGGGAAGAGAGATCGTCTCAGATGCCAGATTTGCTCGCGGCTCGCTGGGCGATCGTTGACGCGTGAGCCTGGAGTCCTCGGCACCAAGTGTATTATTTTGCTGGTTGAAGGTGGGCGCGGCCGCCGGTCGAGACTACATGACTACACTGCCATCTGGCGCTACTGGAGAGGATTTACTTCGATGAAACTGCTAGTTGGCGGCGATTCCGAACTCGGCAAAGCAACACAACGTTATTTCACGGAGCACAGCCGCCCTAGTCTGGCGACGACACGCCGCCTCGGATTAGTCTCTCCGGAGCGGCCCTATTTCGACATCCTCGACTTAACCGAAGATTGGACACCGCCACCCGGGGTCGATGCCGCGTGTATCTTTGTATCGATCGCCCGGCTTAGTGACTGCGCGACGGACCCCGTCGGCTCGGCGCGGGTTAATGTTGACCAGACGCTTCGTTTGATCGACAAGCTGACGTCACGTGGCATCTACACCCTGTTTCTATCGTCCAATCAGGTGTTCGACGGCAATGTCGCAACAATCGCGCCGGACGCGCCGGCTTGCCCGGTCAGTGAATACGGTCGTCAGAAGGCAAAGACTGAAGCCGCCATTTTCGAACGGATCGCCAAAGGCGCGCCTTTGGCGATCCTACGCCTGTCAAAAGTCATGTCGCCGAATGCGCCGCTAATTCAGGGATGGATCGATAAACTCAAGCAGGGGAAAACCATCCAGGCGTTTAACGATATGACGTTGGCGCCGGTACCTGTCGACAACGTCGCTGCAGCTGTCGACGCACTTCTTGAAAATAAACTGGTCGGCGCGTTTCATCTGTCAGGTCCGCAAGACGCAACCTACCTCGATGTCGGTCATTATATCGCTAAACAAGTTGGCGCGGATCCGAAACTGGTCGAACCCGTCAGCGGCAATTCCGACGGCATGCCCAAAGGCGGCACGCCAAGGAATACGACGCTTGACAGCAGTTTTTTCCAAAAGCGTTTTGGCATGACAGTCCCCACTGTATGGCAGGTTATTAGCAGTATTTTAAAGCCGATATCGGCAAACGCCGCGACCAACCACAGCGCTGCCAAAGTCATATCACTCGACGATCTCGTGGAAGTGACCGAAGGCGTCTACTACTCACGATTTCCGGTGCCGCTTGTCAATGAAGACCTGATGAGTTTTTTAAAGAAGGTCGCCAGCACTAGTACATTGCGACGCGCGCGGTTCTGTGCGCATGCGGGACCCGACGCGGACCAACACGATATGCTGATCGCCACGCACTGCGCCTCTTATGTCGCCCCACACCGGCACATGAGCAAATCAGAAGCCTTCACGCTTCTCGAAGGGGAGTGCGAGATGATTTTATTCGACGAGCGGGGCGTCGTTGAAGACGTCGTCAAGATGGGGCCGCCGGGCTCCGGGCAACCTTTCTTCTACAGGATGCCAGCCAAGCGGTTTCACAGCCTCCGGCCTCTAACCGAGACCTTGGTTTTCCTCGAGAACACCAAGGGACCATTCAATTTCGACGACCGCGAATACGCCGATTGGGCACCCGATTACCGGGACGCCGAAAGCGGCGCCGCGTACATCGATTCTGTGCTGGCGAGTTGGTCTAAAATTTAATATCGGCGCGAGAGATTGGACTGCTAAGGCACGTGGCCTCGCTCAATCCGGCGCCATCCATCCTCGCTATCATTACATTTTAAAGCCTTTTTCCCATTGAGCCGTTGAGGGCCGACTGATAGATTGCCAACGAACGACGGGCGCACCGTAACGGGGATGTCCTGCCACGGGGCAATCCGCAAACAATGGTGTAAGTCCTGACGATGATCGAGAAGAAGACGCGGGAAGGCCAATATCAATTTCAGATTCAGCACGACGCGGAGCACGGCCGCGCGCGGCTCGGGCTGATGACCAGCGCTGCCTGGCATAAAGACCCTCGGCGTCTCCTGTTCATGCTGTCGCGCTACAAGTTCGTGGCGAAAATGCTCGCCGGCAAAAAGAATGTTCTTGAGGTCGGCTGCGGTGACGCCTTCGGCACGCGAATGGTATTGCAGACTGTAGATGCAATCACTGCGGTCGATTTCGATCCGATATTCGTCGCTGACGCTAAAGAGCGGATGGACGCTGATTGGCAATTTGATTGCCGCGTTCACAACATTCTCGAAAGTCCGGTCACAGGTATGTTTGAAGCCGCCTATTCACTTGATGTGATGGAGCACATCTTGCCCGCGGACGAAAACACTTATGTTATTAACATCGCAAAATCTCTGACTCCAGACGGAGTACTCATTGTCGGCATGCCTTCGTTACAATCTCAGGCCTATGCGTCACCCGCCAGCAAGGAGGGTCACGTCAATTGCAAAGACGAGGCGGGGCTTCGTCAGATCATGACGCGTTATTTCCGCAACGTCATTATGTTTTCCATGAACGATGAAGTCGTCCATACGGGATTTTACCCGATGGCTCAGTATCTATTCGCGCTTTGCGTCGCACAAAGGGAAATTCCGCAATGATCCAGATGAAGCGCATTAGCGAAGAGGTCTATTTTGCCGATCAACCGGTTGTTTACCTTGGACCCAGCGATATCGAATTTCTCCGAGAGAACGTAGAGAAGACCGTGCGTCAGCGCACACGTTTGTGCACGCATAAGGGTCCGGAGGATGGCCTGCATGAAATGTTCGTCGTTTACACCAACAATACCTACATGCGCCCGAACAAGCATCCGAAGGATGAGTCGCTTCATATTCTTGGCGGCCAAGCAGATTTCGTCTTTTTCGATAATGATGGGAACGTCACCGATGTATTACAACTAGGTAACGCCGCATCCGGCCGCCCGTTTTACTGCCGCGTGCCGCGCGAAATTTATCACACAGTGCTGATCCGTTCTGAGCGGCTCGCCATTCATGAAGGCCTAAGCGGCCCGTTCCGCCGCGATACCACGACAGTCTTCGCCCCATGGGCCCCAGAAGAAACCGACCTCGAAGGCGTGCGCGTATTTAGCAAGCGGCTTGAAGCAGAGGTGGCGAGAAGCCTCACCCTGACAACTCCGGTTACGCTGCGTATGGCGAGACAGAGTCCCGAGGTCTTCCTGTCGGACGAGGCGGTTGGAAAATTCGGCGGTCGCGAGATTGAGGTGCTGCGTCAGGCCCTACCGCAGTCATCGCGCAAGCGTGTTCGCGTTTGCATGCACAAAACCATCGACGATCGTTTCCAAGAAATGTTCATCACGTTTGGCAAGGGATCTTATCTCGCTGCCAGCAAACATCTTGGCAAGGATGAATCCGTAGATGTCGTCGAGGGCCAAGCCGATTTTGTGCTGTTCAACGACGCCGGCGAGATCACCGACATCATTCCTGTCGGCGACCCGTCCACTGGGCTGCCTTTCTACCTGCGCACGCCCTACGAACGGTGGCACGCCTGGATAGTTCGTTCCGACGTCTTCACCGTGCACGAAACGACCGAGGGACCGTTCCGGCGCGAGGATACGGTTCTCGCGCCTTGGTCGCCTGCCAATATCGACGACCCGGTGGCGGTCCCGCAATATCAGAAGCGCCTCGAGGCACAGGCCGCGCAATTCATGGCTCGCAACGGGGCTCAATGAGGCCACTTCATTCACTCATCATTGGGGGCACGCGCGGCATCGGACGCGAACTGGTCGACCACTTCGTTCACAAAGGCCACAAGGTTTCCGTAGTCGCTCGTAGCTTGCCCACGCGCAAGGCAGAGCAGGGCCGCGCGCATTATTGGGCGGCCGACATCCGCGACTTCGACCAAATCCACACAGCCCTGAAGCAGCTCATCAAGAAAAACGGCAAGGTCAATCATCTCGTCTTCTTCCAGCGCTATCGCGGCGAAGACGTCTGGTCTGGTGAGATAGAAACTAGCCTGACGGCCACAAAGACCGTCGTCGACGCCCTCCAAGACAAGTTCGCACCGGGCGAGAAGGCGGTCGTCATAGTGAGTTCCATCAACGCTGCGCTGATCGCGAGCGGAATGCCGATCAGCTATCACATGGCGAAAGCTGCCCTCGTCCAGATGGTCCGGTATTGGGCGGTGACGCTGGGACCGCGCGGCATCCGTGTGAACAGCGTTTCGCCCGGCACGGTACTGAAAAAGGAGTCGAAGAAATTCTTCATGCGCGACCGCCCGCTTGCGGCGCTGTATGAGCGAATTACTCCTTTGGCAAGGTTTGGCAAGGCCAGCGAGGTCGCCAGCGTCATCGATTGTCTGTGTTCCGAGCAAATGTCGTTCGTCACCGGGCAGGACATTGTAGTCGATGGCGGCGTATCGCTACTCTGGCAAGAGGCGCTGGCGCGGGAGCTCGTTGGCCTCAGTCGGCCGCTCTCCGGCAAGCCCAAAAAGCGGAAGTAAACGCTGCCAACTGCGCCGCTTAAGCGTAAGTAAAATCGGCCTAAAGCAACGTAGGCCTGCAATACAAGTCGTAGAGAGATCGATGAACGCGGAAAAAGACAAGCCGGCCGAGGGACTGCTGCCTTACTACATGCGGCATAACATTTCGCCGGTTCACTACCAGTTCGACAGCATTGAGGCGCATTTTGACCGCCGCGATTCGCTCTACCGCTCGCTCGGGCTGCCGCCGCTCGCGTTTCGAAATCATCGCGTGCTCGAGGTAGCTGCCGGATCCGGCCAGAACAGCCTCTACGTCGCAAGCTGCCTGCCGCAGACCTATGATCTAGTCGAACCCAACACGGCCGGCATTCTTGACATCCGCAAAACATATGAAGGCTATGCGGGACGCCATACGCCGCCCACTCTGCACGAAGTTCAGTTCGAGGATTACAAGGCGAACGAAGGTTACGACGTCGTCATTTGCGAGAACTGGCTCGGCTCAATGCCGCATGATCTCGCAGCAATTGGCAAGCTGGCGTCGCTCGTGAAGCCCGGCGGCGCGTTAGTAGTCACATGCGTACCCGTCAGCGGCTTCTTTGCGAATACGATGCGAAAACTGCTAGCACTACGCCTGACCGATCCCGCCCGCTCCTTCAACCAGAATACCGAAAGCCTCGTCGGCATCTTTTCTCCGCATCTCGCAACGATTCGCGACATGACCCGCAATCATCGAGATTGGGTTCAAGACACGATGTTGCTTCCGGCCTATCTGGACATCGCGCTGCCTTTTGAAACGGCGAACCACGCCGTCGGCGGCGGAATGGAATTTCTGGCGAGCTTTCCCAGTTTTGCGCCGGACTGGCGCTGGTTCAAGAGCTTGGTCGGCGAGAGGCGCCGTTTCATCGAGCATATGCTCGAGTTCTACCGGATGAATCTCCACAATTTCATCGACCACCGGAAAACCTGGCCAACGCGCGCTGCGGACGACAATGCGCGGCTGGAGACAGCATTCAAATCGCTTCACCACACCGCCCTCGCCTTGCAAGCGACCGGCACCGCGCATGACAGGAATGCCTCGCTGCCTTTCATCGAGGAGATCAGCGAGCATCTGTCAGTACTCGCTGGCGAGCTCGGCAAAATCGACAAAGACACGGCCGCTACGGTCGCCGAGCTCAAATCTGTATGGGATCATCCAGCCATGGATGCCACAATTGTGCGCGACATGCGGTTATTCGCATCGCTGTTCGGACGCGAAACCGTCTATGTATCTTTCACTCGCGCCCGTAGTATATAAACGAGAACGCTAGAACATGCTAAACCGCCGCTTTAGCGGCTTTAGTCAAACCCTCTTAAAGCCGGGTATGGTTGAGATGAGCACAACACACTATTTTCGAGACACCTGCCGCCTGTGTGGCAGCCGCAATCTCGAAATCGCGCTTCACTATGTTCCAACGCCGCCGGCGGATGCCTATGTACCGATCGAAGCGGCCGACCTCGTACAGGAAGTGTTCCCCCTCGATCTCTACCTCTGTCACGACTGCGGCTTTTCCCAAGTCAGCGACGTGATCCGTGCTGATTCAATTTACGTAGATTACATCTACGAAACGAAAAGCTCGCTTGGGTTGGTGGACCATTTCAAGCGCTACGCCGACGCCGTCGTCGATCAGTACAGCCCGCCGCCCGGCGCACTGGTCATAGATCTTGGGAGCAACGACGGCACCTTGCTGCGCTTCTTTAAGGAGCGTGGCCTAAATGTACTCGGCATTGACCCCGCGCGAGACATTGCACTGGAGGCGACGAAGGCCGGGCTCGAGACCCTGCCAGACTTTTTCACCTCAGAGCTCAGTCACCGCATTCGTTCAGAACGAGGCCCAGCAGCAATCATCACCGCCAATAATATATATGCCAATGTCGACAAGCTTGGCGACTTTACCGACAGTATCCGCGATTTGCTTGCCGCCGATGGCGTCTTCATCTTTGAATCCTACTACCTCAGCGACCTTATCAAGAACATGGTGTTTGACTTCATCTATCACGAGCACCTATCGAGCTTTTCGGTAAAGCCGCTGGTCGGCTTCTTCCAGCGCCATGGCATGGAATTGATCGATGCCCAACGCGTGCCGACCAAGGGCGGCTCGCTGCGCTACACCGCGCAGCTTGCCGGCGGACCAAGGCCTGTGTCACCGCGCGTGGCAGAACTATTGATTGAAGAAGAGCGCGACGCCATTAGCAGAATCGAAACATTCAAAGCCTTCTCGACGAGAATCGAAGCCGCGAAGCAGGAGCTCCGCGCGATGCTGACTACACTCAAGCAGGAAGGCAAAACAATCGCCGGCTATGGCGCCGCCGCCACCACCACGACCTTAATTTATCATTTCGGTCTAGGCGATTTTCTGAGCTACCTTGTCGACGAATATTCGCGGAAGCAGAACGTGCTGAGCCCGGGACTACACCTTCCCGTCTTGTCACCGCAGACGTTGATCGATCGTAAAACTGATTACGTCGTTATTATTGCTTGGAGATATGTCCAACCGATCGTCGATAAGAATCGAGCATATCTCGATCAGGGCGGGCGATTCATAGTGCCTTTGCCGAAGCTAGAAATAATTTAAGCTTGGCTAGAGATGCTCACTCTCAGGTGCTTCCATAAGCAAAGAGCGCGCAACCGCTTCCCTTTAGAAGCATGCAGATTTTCTTTTTTATTTTAGTAATAGACCAAGAAAGACGCTCAAAGACAAACTTACAAAAAAATACTTTTGCCACGAAAAAAAATTCGCGCTTCCAGACACGCTGTAACGCTCCTTAATGCGCAAAAACGGCCTTTCAATAAGGCCGTAACTTGCGCACGCAACCGAAAAAGTAAAGGAAAGATACAACAAGAAGTATATAAATGCGAGGCTGGGACGTTGCTCCAGCGCGGCGGGAGCCATGAGTCCCAAGTGTGAACAGAGCGTATTCAAAAAAAGAAAGGCAAGCACATGCCACACGTATATGCTATAGGATAAAACACCGTACGCCCTGACTGGATTTAGCGACAACAATTTTGAAAAAAAAGATCTTTCGAAATGAAGAACCCACAATATGCAGAATGATGTGAGCAGTGCGAGTACGGGGTAAATTATTGCGCTGATCGCGCGATAAGGCGCAACTGCGTTTTCAGAAAATAAATGCATGAAATAGAAAAGTAGAACGACCACCATTACACTTAAGAAGCTATTTCTAGTAAGCTTCTGGAATTTTGAATTATCTCGGGCATAAAGCCCGCCAAATAATCCAGCTATTAAATATACGTCTAAATATGTAAACGTTGAATAGTACATGCCACCGTTTAACTTTAACGTACAAATCGCTATATAGAAAAGTCGGGAAATAAGCGCACACCCTATGATCGCGAGCGAAAGCGCGCCTCGATATTTTTTTACTAAAAGAAAAGATGCCACGAACGGGAATAAGAAATAGATTTGCTCTTCAACACCCAGGCTCCACAAGATGTTAATAAAAGAAGTGTTCGGCGGGACAGAGTCCGTCGCAACGCTTGTGGCGTAAATCCAATTTGGCAAATACAAGGCCAATAAAATATTGAACCGTTGCAAATACTCGGTCGCGTTAGCATTCACGTCCGGTTGAAAGGCCTTAAATCTAACAGCCAAGTTTATTGCTATGAGAAACGAAAAATACAACGGCCAGATTCGCAAAGTCCTCCTTATGAAAAAATATGTGACATTGTTGAACCCTCGAGCGTCGTATTCCTTCACAAAAAGATAGCTTAGCAGAAAGGAGGAAATACAAAAAAATAAGACAACACCAAAATTTTGCAGCCCAAAATAGCCAGTAAAGTTGAAGAGAACGGTTGAAGAGTTATTTGGCTGGATAGAGAAATAGTGGCCGAATACAACGATAAAACACGCCATTGCTCGAACGCCATCGAGCATTGGCATTCGTGACCCTGCGACTGACATAGCGATTACTTGCTCACTGATGGCTCAATCGCACGGAGCGTGTTACAACCAAAGCCTGTTGCCGTTCGGAGATGCTGCATCGCCTTATATAGCAATGCAAAGAATTTAGATTCGCTGGCTGCTTGATCACCAACGCCGCAATTGTCGCGTCTTCGCTGTTACCCTACAAGGAATTCGTGACGCAAGCGAAGACTGCGGCAGCTATCTAAGCTACCGCGTCCTCCCTATGAAAGGCGGCATTGGCGGCGGCAGCAATTTGCGCGGGCAAGAGGCCATAGATATCAAACAGATCTTCCTGTAGCCCATAATTGTGCGGGAATTCGTCCGGCAGGCCGAGCCGCACGATCGGCGGCATCGCGGTACCCAGTTGTTCAAGCATGCAGTCCGCGACGGCGCTGCCGAAGCCACCAATGCGCACGCCCTCTTCCACTGTGACCACCAGTTCGGCGTCGCGCGCGAAATCTAGCAGCGTCGCTTCATCGAGTGGCTTGATGGTGTGGAAGTGAATCACCGAAGCGTCGATGCCGTCCTTGGCGAGAATTTCCGCCGCAGCCAGTGAATTGGTGGTCATCACGCCGGTTGACATAAGTACGATCGAGCCCTTTGAGCGGGCGCGGCGCATCGGGATTGCCTTGCCGATGGCAAAGCCGAGATCTTCGCGGCTGACTACCGGATCGCCGCCCTTGGCAAGACGGATATAGATCGGATGCGGCCAGTCGAGCGTGCAGTTCATCAACCGCACCATTTCCTTGGCATCGCAGACCGCGGTCACCGTCATGTTCGGCAGCGCGCGCATGATGGCGATGTCTTCGATCGCCAAATGCGTGGGCCCGAGCGGAGCGTAAACCATACCGCCGCCATTCGCGATCAACCGAACCGGCAGATCGTGCAGGCACAGATCGACCGCGACCTGCTCATAGCAACGGCGCGTGATGAAGGTTGCGATGGTGTTGAGGTATGGAATGAAGCCCTCTTTAGCGAGGCCGGCGCCCATCCCGATCAGGTTCTGCTCGGCGATGCCCTCCATGTACCAGCGCTCGGGCATTTCCTTCTTCATCTCGGCCAATAGCCCGGGGCTCAGATCGGAACCGACGAAAAGCGGGCGCGGATCGCGCTTCGCCAGGTCGTACACCATATTCAGACAGGTTTGGCGCATGGCTTACTCCAACGCCGCGTGAAGCTTGGCGACGACGTCTTGGCTGATTTTGGATTTGTGATGCCAGTTCGCATCGTTTTCGGCGAAGGAAATGCCTTTGCCCTTCACTGTGTGGCAGATGATGGCGGTCGGGCGATCTTGCTGTGCTGGCAACCGGCCGAAAACCTGACGCAGCGCTTCGACATCGTGGCCGTCGACTTCGACCGGCGCGAAGTTAAAGGCCCGCCATTTGTCGACCAGCGGTTCGAGATCCTGGATTTCGCGGGTCGGGCCGGCGGACTGGATCTTGTTGTAATCGATCACTGCCGTGAGGTTCGATAGTTTGTGCTTGCCGGCGCACATCGCGGCTTCCCACACCGAACCTTCGTTGATTTCGCCATCGCCCATGACCACGACGACTTTGCTATCGCGTTTCTGGATGCGCGCCGCCAGCGCCATGCCAACGCCGATCGACAGGCCGTGGCCGAGCGCTCCGGTCGACGCCTCGACGCCGGGAACTTTGCCGGCTTCCGGATGGCCGCCGAGGATCGAGTCGCGGCGGCAGAAGGTGTCCAGCGTCTCCAGCGGAATGAACCCTTTATCGGCGAGCATAATGTAGAGCGCGATGCAGCCGTGACCCTTGCTCAGGATCATGCGGTCGCGGCCATCCCATTTCGGATCGTCGGGGCGATAGCGCAGGATATCGTCGTACAGGACACGCATAATCTCGATCAGCGACATCGAGGAGCCGACGTGCCCGCGCTCGCCGCCGGCAAGCGCCCGCACGACCAACTTGCGCAGATACTTTGAGCGCTCGTCGAGGGGCGGCGTCGCCAGCTTGAGCATCTGCGCGGTTTCGGTGGCAATTGCCATCAACTAGTCCTCCACTTTTGCCGGCAAGCCGGCCAGGAACTCTTTCGCACGCGAAAGCTGCCCGGCCTTGGCTTCTGTCCAGCTTTCCGTCGCACCGGCGAGTAGTCGTCGCTGCCAGCGTTCGGGAATGAACTCGTTCAGCAGAATCAGAACCCAACGTAACCCGAACAACCGGATGTAGGCGTTGAGCCGGGGCGCGAACGAGCGGTCCTCCCGATAGAGCCACTCGGCCGCTTGCCGGAAACGCCGGCGTTGCGGCGCCGTCAGCACCCTGCCGGGATGGAGCAGGATATCGGCCGTGAGCTTTACAGGATCATCCCAGCCAAAATACTCGAAATCGACGAAAGCCAGAGACCCGTCCTGGCACCGCAGGCTGTTGTGAAACCCGAAATCGGAGGGGACCAAAGTCTGCCATTCCTGAGGCAGATCGGCTGTAAAATCAAGGCCGGCGGCCTTTATATCGGTCTTTGCCGCGGCGATGCCCGCCTCGAAGGCCGGGGTGAAGGTGGCGTCGAGAAAGTCCCGCAAATCGGGCTCGTCTGGGATGTGTCGCAGCCGCGCCAGCCGCTCGCCGATCTGGCGCTCGATCTCGGCGCCCGACAAACAGGCCTCGGCCGCAAACGGCTGTTCTTTCGCCCATGATGTGGTCCGCAATTCATGAACGGAGGTCAGGAATCCGGCGGCGGCATCGAGATCGGCGTCGGCCAGATCGCCAACCGCCGTGCCTTCGATCCAGCTTAACAGACTGAAGCCGCGGTCTTCATCGACGCCGACCACCCGCGGCACCGTATCGATGCGATAACGTTCCATCAGTTTTAGCGCGCCGACTTCAGTCGCCAACCGATTGCGTGGATCGTCTTTGCGCGACGGATACTGTTTCAGAGCGAATTGCCGGTCGCCGGCGCGAACGCGATAAATGCGGCTATTGCGGCCGCCGGTGCTCAACCGTTCGATCTCGGCAGGCTGGCCGAGCAGCCCGAGAACGACGTCTTGCGCCTGGGCGAGGGTCCGATCAGGCGGCGTCACGGAATACCTGCTGTTCTACGTCGCGCCAGGTCGGGCACACCATGATCGGTTCGGACACCGAATTGGCGCCGCCTTCCGAAAAAAGAATTCGCTCGATGTTTTTCGGAAAATCCGGATCGGTGAGCACTTCCTCGAGATCGTCGATGAAATGCGAGCAATCGAGCTGTGCGATACGCGCGATCTTCTCCTGCCGGGTGCCCTCGAAGTAGACGTTCTCGCGCGCGATGCCGTAGTCCTCGAAGAAACCTTGCGCCGTCATCCATTGCAAGGCCGCTTGGCGCAGGTTCACCCGTTCTGGGTCGTGATGGCCAAATTCGGTTTTGTGGCTGACGATCACGACCGGCACATTGCTCTGTTTGCATCGGCGAAGAAATACATCAACGCCATCGAACATTGACGCCCGGGCGACACCCTTTCCATAAACTTGGCCCTGCAGCTGCTGCCAGGATAGTTCGCCATCCGGCAATAGGCGGATGGAATCTCGGATTGCCTGCTTACGGCCTGCAAAATCGGCCGCCGTCAGACCGCGTTCGCGCGCCATCGCCAGAAATACGTCATCGTAGGTAATGAGCGTATTGTCGAAGTCGAGCCCGATACGGCGTGCGGCCACCATGTCCTGTGTCCGATGCTCACACGGGTTCGATGCGATGGGTCGCCGCCGCCAGCGGCGTCTGGGTCTCAAAGCGGTGACCAGCGAGCGCAAGCTCGGAATACTCCGTCCGCTCCGGCTCCTCGAAAGACTTCGAAACGACCCGCATCACGATGCCAACGCTCGAACATAGTCTGTCATTGGGCGGCTGCGGCGCAACCCGCCGGCCGAAGAGGTTGCCGACCAGGCTGAACAGTGCCAGCACCGCTATTGGGAAGACCGAAAGCACGAAGTTGAGCGGATTGCGCAGCGATAGCATAGACAGGTTGCGAATGCCGCGCTGCGCAGTCCATCCCGCCCAGCCGGCCATCACGAATTGAACCTTCTCAATCGCAAGGCGCCGGTCGAAAAGGCCGATGGCCTCGCGCAGAATATCTTGATTGAATTGCCGGCCGACCATCAGGCCGCGGCCATTGATCACGAAAATCACAAGGTTGTCGTCCTGAGACAGCAACGGCCCGGCCAGCTTTAACAAGCTACGTAGGCTGGGTAGTTCGCTATCATGCAGCACGATCACGCAGCCATCATAGCGGCCGATCAGCCGTTCATAGCGCCCGGCGTCGAATTCGAGAAACTTGTATATGTCGATAGAATCCGAATTCCGATCTGGTGTTCGCAGCCAGCCGTCAAGAATCATCGCCGTACTTGACAACGTAAGCGAGCGCCCACCGCTCTTATTCGTAATGTGCTCTGCCGCCAACTTTTCGATCATCTGGTAGTCGGGCCAGCGCGGATGCGACGGCCGGACTCGCGGCGGTCGACCAAAGAACACATCGCGAAGCTTAAACAGCAGATCGTGATAAGTAGCCCTTGGGGGCGCCGCATCGTCCGGCAGAGCAAGAGACTTTAGCTTCTGCAGCTTCTGTCGCTTTCGCGCCACCTCACGGCGGTGCGCGGCGATGGCGCCGACCCAATAAGGATGATCACGAAACGGCTGCGGCGGAGGCAGCGTTGCTTCGATGGCTTCGATAAATTCGCGCGATTCGGCAATGACCGGTGTCAGATCCTTCGAGAGATCGCCAGCGTGATAGACTATAACCGAATGGGCATTCATCCGGTGCCGTTCCGTGGTCCATTCGACCAGGCTAGTCGCGAGATCGGCACGATCAACGTGGCCAAGGCGGATAAACTTGCTTTCGTGGAATCTCTTCTGCATCTCGATGACGAGATATTCGTCGGAATCCGTCATGACATGCACATTCCCCGACGGGCACATCTCTGGCACGAACGAATAGTCGCACGACGAGCCAATTTGAAAATCCACGACCTCCGGTCGGATCGCGATCATATGCATCAGATAAAAACGGCCGATGAGCGTGTTTTCGTTTACTTGCCAGAACAGGCGGTTGGAATGTGAGCTGCAATACATCGGGAAATTGACAGTATTGGCGAGCGTCATCGGATGCAGGTAATCCAGAGCCCAAGCGATCAAATCGCGCGGCGCAATTACCATGCTCGGTTCGCCGCTATCGAAGCGAGCAAATAGCGTCTTCTTGGAGTCTTCCTCTACCACCTGAAAATTGCCCGCAAAAACGCCATTATGACCGGACTGTATCCGCGCCAGCACATTGGCAAGCGAACCGTCGGCCATGATGTAATCGGAGATGAGGAAGAAGAAGCAGGTATCGAGCATCTCGTCGCCAGTCGCGCGCACGGCGCGCGCGTAGGCTAAGGTCAGCGTCGTCGAATAATTGTCGCCGGTGATGAGGTCGTCGATGATGTCGAATTCGACGTCGCAGATGCTTTGCAGATAGGCCGTCGCCGGGTGCTCGCGCATCAATTCCGCGCCTTCGGTGTCGGTCAAAAACACGAAAGTGCACGGCAGCGCCGCCGCCAAAGCAGGCAGATTTCCGGGCGCGAGCAGCGTCGGCAAGCTGACGCGCAGGAATTGCACGATAAACTGTTCGCCCCAGACCGGCAGCAACAGCCTTATCTTTTTGACCGGCCCGCGGGGTGCGCCGGCGATTAGCAACTCTTCCGCGCCCGCGCCGGACGGCGGCGTCAGGTTCGGAGTGTCGGTCATCGCAGCTTGACCGCCTGCATTCTTTTGATGTTGTAGTAACGATCGTCGGTCATTGCGTTTGGCACTTTGCCAGACAAAAATGCATCGCGGAGATCGACGATCGCGTCGGAAACCGTGCGCTGCGCAGTGAAACCGAATTCGCGTTTAATCTTTTCCGACGACACGTGATACGACCGATGGTCGTCGGACGGCGTTACGACGATGTCGACACCCTGCCCGACCTCGCTCTGCACCATCTCGGCGATCTCGCGCACCTTGAGATTGTGGTAGCCGGCGTTCCAGACCTTGCCGTTGACGACCTCGTCCGGCGCCTCCAGCAGTTGCAGGTAAAGATCGGTCATATCCTCGACGTGCAGATTCGGGCGGAGTTGCTCACCGCCGAACACGGTGATGCGCTTGTTATTGATGGCGTGGCTGGTCAGGATGTTGACGGTAAGATCGAGACGCAGGCGCGGCGCATAGCCACAAATTGTCGCCGGCCGCAACGTTACCGCGACGAAGCCTGGTTCGCGCTCTTCTTCGAGCACCTCCTCGCACATCGCCTTGTATTTAGAGTAGTCCGTCAGCGGATCAAGCGACAATTCCTCGGTGACATTCATATCCTTCTTGATTCCGTAAACCGATGACGACGACGCATAGATGAAGCGTTTAACGCCGGCATCTTTCGCCGCCTTCACCAGCGGGCGGAAGCAATCGTAGTTGATCGAGCGCCCGAGGTCCGGATTGAGATCGAATGACGGATCGTTGGAAATGCAGGCGAGATGGATGACGGCGTCGCAACCAGCCAGCGCGCGGTTCACGTCAGCGGCATTGCGCAGATCGCCCTTGACCTCGGTCAGATTCGGGCTGGGCTTCAGGTCGGCGAAAACGTCGCCGTATAGATAAAGATCGAGGACCGCGACCTCGTAGCCGTTACGCAACAGCTTCGGAACCAGACTAGAGCCAACATAGCCGGCTCCGCCAGTCACCATCACGCGTTTGAATCTTTTCGCCATTTCAAAGTTTCCGGTTGTTGTCGTTAGCGTCAGGCCTGCTTGCCCCAGCCCATGTCGATGTCGAGCACAGCGTGGCAAAGCGCGAGATGGGCAACTTCGACGAAGCCGTACTCCTTCGAATTGACGAAGAAGTTCATGTCGCCGACACCGCGCAGTTCGTTTTCCGCGGTGAAGCCAGAGAAGGTCACCACCTTGCAATCGCGCGAGCGGGCCATCTTGACGGCGTTAAGGATATTGGCGGATCCGCCGGAACTGCTGATCGCAATCAGCAGATCGCCAGCGCGGCCGTGAAATTCGATTTGTTTGGCGAATACGTTCTCGAAGCCAAGATCGTTGCCAAGGCAGGTCAGCGCCGAGGGATCGTTGAATGCCATCGCGCGCAGGCCCCCGTTCTTCGAAAAATCGACGGCGAGATGGCTGCAAATTCCGGCGCTACCGCCATTGCCGACGAACATGATCTTGTTGCCAGCGTCATGGCATTCGTGCGCTGCGCGACGAACCCATTCGCAGCCCTCGGCGAGCGTCAGCTTGTGCCTGGCGCCATCGGTCGCCTCCGCAGTACGCAGCGAATTTTCGAGCGTGCTGAAGTAGCGATCGAGGCCGACGCCAAAGTCGATCCTTGTCTTATCAAGCATATCGAACCATCCGTTTATTTGAGCAGGCCGGTGATGCCTTTGATGAGCGCCGATTTCTCGATCGAGCGGCGGTGGCCGACGATCTCAACCTTGAGTGCGCCGACGACGTTGCCGATGAAGCCGACGCGATGCATCGGCCCGCCTGCGGCGACCAGCGGTGCGGTAATGGCAAGGAAAGCGTCGCCCGCGCCGACCGTATCGACCACGTTTTTGGCGAAAGCCGGAATGGTGTGAACGATGCCGCCGCGCTCCAGCGTAACGCAACCGTGCTTGCCCTGCGTCACGATGATCTTGCCGCAATCGACGTGATCTTCGATCAAACGGCGTGCGATATCGCCGGCCGTCGACAAGCGGTCGCTGACTGCCAGGCGCGCTTCCGGCATGTCAATGCAAACGTAATCGGCACGCGGATACTTGGTGACCAGATTGTAGCCGAGATTGGCACTATTGCTTTGGGTATTAACCGCGAGGAAGCGCGAGTTCTTGGTGAGCGCGTCAATCGATGAGCCGGCAATCATGCCGTGGCCGAAATCGGCGGCGATGACGACGTCGTATTCGGGCGCTAAAGTGGCTATCGCGCCGTCGATTCCCTTCTGAAGATCCGGAGTCAGCGGTTCGTCGTTCATGAAATAGACTTCGAACAACTTGCGCATATAGGACGGGTCGACGAAACGTTGCTTGAGCGTCGTCGGCGCGCCAGGTCGTGTGAACGTGCGCAGTCCGACATTCGGCCGAAGACTTTGGCGGATCACGTCTTCGTGGCTATCGACCTCGCCAAGACAAGTCACGATGTCGACCTGCTTGCAGAACGACGCGACATGATTGGCGGCCGCGAACACCCCGCCGGCGAACAGTTCGCGATCCTGATAGCGGGTCGCGATCATGTTCTCCTTTGGCGTCTTATGCATCGGGAGAACGTATTGGTATTCGTCGATGATGGCGTCGCCGACGATCAGGACGCGGTAGTCGCGCACGCGGTCAATCAGCTCGAGCAGTTCCTCAAGGCCGCCGTCCTGCCTCATGGTGTCGAGATGCTGGCGGATATGTGGTTCAAACACGTTGAGATGGCGGTTGATCAACTCGGTCGAGCTGAACATCACTTCGTCGGTGAAATGGATATGGCCACCGTGAGCCTCACAGGCATTGCGCTCCAGCTTGATCTTGCCGGTGATGTCGCCTTCGGGGTTCTGATAGTCTTGGCCTTTGATGTAGATGCTCGGTCGTACCTTCTCGATCGCGTTCACTGCGTCGGGCGCATCGTTGATTGCAACCCAATCGACATATTCCAGCGTCGCGAGCATCTCAGCGCGCAGTTCGCCATTGAACACCGGGCGGCCCGGCCCTTTGTTGACGAAGCGATCGGCGGTAACCGTGACGACCAGAACGTCACCAAGCTTTCGCGCAGCCTCGAGATGGCGGACATGACCGAGGTGCAGAAGATCAAACGTTCCATGCGCCTGCACGACAATCTTGCCGTTGGCCCGGAGTTGCCCGGTTATCTGAGCAACTTCGTCCAGCGTCCGCACCTTGTCGCGCGGATTGCTGGCTGAAGTCGGCACCGATTTTCGGTTCAGTTTGGTGATTGTGGAGTCCACGATCCCACCCCTTGTTTATCGGCGCCTTTGTCCAGAAAGCGAAACCAGTCGCTGGTCGCTTCCGCGATACGCGACTCGGTCCAAACAGGGGCATCACGCCAGTAGTCGATATTCTCTAGCATGACGCGCACACCGTCGGCGAAACTGACTTTCGGTTCCCAATTGAGTTCCTTGCGGATCTTGCCGATATCGGCCCAGGTGCAGTCGGGCTCGCCCGGGCGCTTGGGGATATGGACCGTCTTCGGCGATCCCAGCAGCCGCACCAACTCGTTTACGCTCACCGGCTTCCCACTACCCACGTTGTAGATTTCGCCGACTTTGTCACTTTTGGCAGCGGTGATCAAAGCATCGACCACGTCGCTGACGAAAGTGAAGTCGCGGGTCTGCTCCCCGTCGCCGACAATAGTCAGCGGCTTACCAGCCAGCAGCTGAGCAAGAAACACACCAAACACCGCTCCATAGGTCCCGCTGGTACGGGCGCGCGGGCCGTAAACGTTGAAAAAGCGCACGGAAACCGCGGGCAAGCTATAAAGCTGAGCCCAATGCATGACCAATTGTTCGCCAAGGTTCTTGGTCAATGCATAGGGATAGCGGCAGTCGGCCGGCGCGGTTTCAGGGGTCGGATAGGTCTCAGGAATCCCGTAGCAGGAAGAGGACGCTACGTAGATCAGCCGCTTGATCCCGCGCTTGCGGGACGCCTCAAGCATGGAGAAAGTACCGTCGACGTTGGCGCGGAAATAAGCCTCAGGCTCTTGGATCGAAGGAACAATGTCTGCGCGCGCGGCGAGATGATACACCCGCTCGATACCTTTGCAGGCCGCGTCTACGGCGCGGTGATCGGCAATATCGGCCTCGACGATCTCAAGATTTGGGTTGCCGTCATGCTGAGACAGGTTAGCGCGGCGGCCAACGACAAAGCTATCGTAGACACGAACGCGGCGACCTTCCTTCAATAGGCGATCAACCAGGTGGCTGCCGATAAAGCCGCCGCCTCCGGTAACGAGATCCTGCATATTGGGCTCTGACGCTGTCCAATTAATTTGCCCCTCTCTTATAGGCTTAGTTGCATAATTGCAAACGGATGACGAACAACCGCTCAAAATGATTCCAGTAAATTCAATGGGTTATATGAATAAGGTTAAATCCGAGCAACTGCACCAAATTTGAGCCAAGGCGGCCGGAGCTACTAGATTCCCTGTATTGGCCAAATAGGTCACCTCTGAAATCAAAACGGTCCCCAATTCAGCAGGCGCCCTATTGGATCCGTTTTTGATCTTTGAACTACTGAAATTTTGCTTGGCGAGTTGCCCATCGCAGCGACCCTAAACATGCAAAGCGACGCTCGAAGTAGCGCCTAAATAATACTCGATTATGTCCGCGTAAAAACTCGGCCTATCCACCGCGCTCATAGTTGCTCCATCCCGGGCGCAACCTTGAATTGTGCATAGATGACCTTGCAGTCATCCTAACCGTTGAGAATAATGATCCCGGCCGGAGCGGCCATACGGATGGCCATAATACTTGTCATTCTTGATTGACGGCCCCATAACACGCAGCATTTTAAACCATCGGACTAACCAAATGACCAACAATTCAAAGACAGTAGAGCCGCAATACTCACTCCTATTTGACGTCCAAATGAAACATGGCATTTCGAAGCTGGGCGTGATGGTCAACGAGTCTTGGAACCAAGACCCCAAGCGCACACTTTTCACACTCGCGCGCTATAAATTTGTGTCGCGTATGCTGAGCGGACGCAAGCATGTGCTCGAAGTCGGTTGCGCCGACGCTTTCGGCACACGCATCGTACAGCAGGCAGTCGACAAGGTCACCGCGATCGATTTCGATCCGCTGTTTATCGCCGACGTCAAAGAACGCATGAACCCGCATTGGCCGATCGAGGCCTTCGTTCATGATATGTTGAAAGGGCCGGTACCGGGCCAATTCGACGCCGCTTACGCCCTCGATGTGCTCGAACACATCAACGAGGCGGACGAGGACCTGTTTATCAAAAACAGCCTCGGATCACTGACACCGGACGGCATCGCAATCTTCGGAATGCCTTCGCTTGAGTCGCAGGCCTATGCGTCGCCGCAAAGCAAAGCCGGCCATGTGAACTGCAAATCCGGCGAGGCATTGAAGAAGACGCTCGAGCGCCACTTCCACACTGTATTCGTCTTTTCGATGAACGACGAAGTGGTGCATACGGGCTTCTATCCGATGGCGCACTACCTCCTGGCAGTGGGCTGTCACCGCCGCTAGGAAATGAGTTTAGGTCTGTGGGCAATGCCAGACATCAGCTCGGCCACAGCCGGATCGACGCCAAAGCTCTCGGTCATTCTGCCGAACTACAATCACGGCCGCTATCTGCCGCGCGCGCTGGACGCCCTGCTGGCGCAAAGCCGGCCTGCGGATGAGATCATCGTGGTGGATGACGCATCCACCGACGACAGCCGCAACGTCATCGGACGCTATGCAGCACAGAATCCTTCGATCCGCACGCTCACGAACGAAATGAACATTGGCGTCATTGCCACGCTGACGCGTGGCTTGAATGCGGCGCGCGGCAGATACGTCTATTTTGGTGCGGCTGATGACTTCGTGATGCCTGGGTTTTTTGCGACCGGCCTGCAGGCATTGGAGGCCAATCCGCGTGCCGGCTTGGTTTGCGGTGAGATGGCCCTCGTGGACGGGGATTCCGGACAATCCCTCGGGGCGCGGCCGCCGGTGCGGCCCCGGTTTCGGGCCGGGTTCATTGAGCCACTGCAATTCGCGAGTCTGCTCCGGCATAATGACAATTTCATCCTTACCGGCGCGGCGCTATTGCGGCGCGATGCCGTCCTTTGGGCAGGCGGCTTCGATGAAAACCTTTCCTCCTTTGCCGACGGCTACCTGGTCAGAAAAATCGCGCTAACTTACGGCCTGTATTATTCGCCGCAAACATTTCTGACGTGGTGCATTTTTCCAGGTGGCGTCTCTCGCACGACCTCTACCGATCTGGATCGTGTCAAAGCAGTTCTCGGCGCAATCCTGACGCGCATGGCAACCGACCCGGTATTTCCGGCTTGGTATCAGAAGGCGTTTGCAGATCGTTGGCGGTTCTCGGTATGCCGGCTAGCCGTGCAAGAGAATCCCGCAAATCGCAGCATCCTGATGGAAATTGGCTCCCAAAGCCAAACAGAACGAAATCTGTTCGAATTTGCCTTAATGTGGCTTGGCAGACGGGCCGCTGGTTTTATTATCTTATCCTGGCTCTGGTTGCGTTTCCGGCCACTCTCACTTATTGGCCTTGTGTCCACGGCACTGGCGCGGTGCTGGAATGTCCGGCGGAGCGTGACTACGAAGCAATAATATGATTATTGCCCGTAGTTCGTTGGCTTAGGCGGGACTATTAGGAGTGCGTTGATGCATATCGGGCAGAAACACGAAAAAGTCCTTGTCTTCGCGTCCACGCCCTACATCGTTTTGACTTCGCCATTGGGGCCATCCAAAAACCCTAACCGCGTTAACACCGTTCGAAATAGAATTTGATGAGCGACTCTATCCCCACGATTTCACATAGCGGCAGCCGAAAGCTGTCGGAAACATTGAATCGCGAATTGCTGGCAGCATTTCGCGAATGGCCGCTTTGGGCGCTGCTTGGCTGGAACGACATCCGCCAGCGATACCGTCGGTCGGTATTGGGGCCATTCTGGATTACGCTCAGCATGGCCGTGTTCATCACGCTACTTGGCGTGATTTACAGCCATGTTTTCAATATCGAAATCCGTACTTATCTGCCGTTCTTGACCCTCGGATACATCATTTGGGGTTTCATTTCCCAAACTACCAACGAAAGCGCCGGTGCATTCCAGGAAGGCGAACGCATTATTCGTCAAATCAGATTGCCTTATTCCATTTTTATTTTGCGCGTGGTGTATCGAAACTTTATCGTATTTCTGCATACGATCGTAATCTTCGTTCCAATCGCGATTTATTTTGATGTTAAGCTGGGTTTTGTCAGCTTTCTGGCGCTACCAGGCTTGGTGCTCGTGTACATTAATCAGCTCTGGATAACGTTGGCCCTTGCGATCGTCAGCACCCGTTATCGGGATGTTCAGCAGATTGTAACGACCGCGGTGCAGATCATGATGTTTGCTACACCCATCATGTGGCCGATCTCCGCGCTCGGCGGAGCTACCATTATCGCCTATGTCAATCCGCTCTATCACCTGATCGACATCGTACGAGCGCCAATGCTGGGAACTGCTCCATCACAGCTTTCATGGCTCGTTGCAATCGTCTGCGCGATCTTGGGGTGGGTGCTTGCAGCACTTCTCCTTGGTCGAGCATCACGACGGCTAATCTTTTGGCTCTGACCTGACAGGTTCGTAAACGTGGCCTCAATTTCATTGACGAATGTTTCCGTTCAGATACCGATCTATGATATGGGCGGCGCCTCCTTGCGAAAAACTTTATTGAGCAAGACTGTCGGCGGCCGCTTCGGCAAATCTGGCTCTCATGTAATAGTACAGGCGCTTACGGAGATCAGCATCGAAGTACGCGATGGCGATCGCGTCGCATTGCTTGGAAATAATGGTTCGGGGAAAAGCACGCTCCTGCGCGTTTTAGCGGATGTGTACCCTCCGACCAGCGGAACCATCAGGGTGGAAGGGGCCGTCTCCCCGATGTTCGATGCCACACTCGGCATGAGCATGGATTCTACCGGAATTGAAAACATCTGGATTTGCGGACGTATCTGGGGCCTCAGCCCTTTGCAAATCAAAGATAGTATCGGCGATATAATCTCTTTTACCGAACTTGGCGACTACCTCAACATGCCGGTTCGCACCTATTCCACCGGCATGATGCTGCGGCTCGCTTTCGCGATCGCGACCGTCCGCGATCCGGAAATTCTTTTGCTGGACGAAATAATCGGCGTTGGCGACGCCTCGTTTTTCCATAAGGCTTTTGCACGGCTTCGCGGGGTCATCAACCGCTCCCGCATTCTTTTCCTCGCCTCGCATGCGGACGATATTCTGCGGCAAGTGTGCGATAAGGCGATCTGGCTCGACCATGGCAAGCTGATCCAGTATGGCAAGTTCGACGATGTCGTTGCGGCCTACCGAAGTGAAACCGGTACCAGCGTCGGTTAGGCCGGGCCGAGTTTAAGCCCGCGTAGCCACGCCGACGGCTGATGATGCTGCTCAGCGAAGGCCAGGTGAGCGACTACAAGGGCGCGGCGCTGATGCTCAACACTCTGCCGCGCGCCAAAGAACTCATCGGCGACAAAGGATATGACGCCGACTGGTTTCGACAAGGCTCTCGCCGAGCGAGGCCTTACACCATGCATCTCGCCAAAATCAAATGAAAGGCACCGACCGAACACGACCGTATCCTCGATCGTCCGCGTCACAGGATCAAAAATATGTTCGGCAGGCAAAGACCGGCGACGTATCCAAACCCGTTACTGCCGATGCGCCCACGCCTTCATGTCAGCAATCTACATCGCCGCTGTCGGCGTATTATGGCTGTGATTAATGAGCCCTGACCCTAGTCGGTTTTGTCCATCCCCCGACCGGACGAGGCTTTCTTTCCATGCGGCAATGCATACGCCGCACTAATCGCGCGATCTTGTTCTTTCTAGATATCTTCGATTTCGTGAACGACCTCTTTCAGTTCTGGGGCTTGGCTAAATATTCGTGCTATATCTATTGGCGATTTCGCGCGAGCGAAGCCAAGTCCGGCGACAATCTTACGTCGATGCCCTTTTCTTGTGGGTTGTTCGCAGCTTTATTGGTGCCGTCCGCCTCAAGAATAGGATCTCCGTGCGCATCAAAAACTCATTCTTTCCGATAGCTAAGATTGCGAATACCCTACCGTTGCCATGCGATGAACCGCCTGATGCGAAATAGGCCACCAACTGAGTGGCCTATTTTAGGATGGAGGAAATATGGGGCTTGGTCGTGCATTTCTCGGTGACCTGGTTGCGATCAAGATTTCCGGCGCGCTTGAAGATGCATCTCGTGTAGTGGAAATCGGCGCACAGCAGCTTTCCGACGGGCTTCTGCAATCGAACGATCTACTCGATGAACTCTATGAATTGTTTGGTCGCAAGCGGCCATTCCTCGGCATACCCACTGGTGCGGACCACTTCACGGAAGCTGCACCCTCTTCACGGGTTTTCTGGCGATCACTTGGGTTCGATTATTCCGCTATCGACTACCAGGGCGACGAGGAAGTCGTTTCGCTAGATATGAATCACGATGAAGTGCCCGCGCGGATGCGCGGCGCTTTTGATCTTGTTGTCAACGCCGGAACGACGGAACACATCGCAAACCAAGACAACGCATTCCGCGTCATCCACGATCTCTCGGCCCGCTACGGTGTGATGTACCACGAGGTGCCGGGCGGCGCCGGTGGCGATCATGGACTAATTTCTTACAATCCATAATTCTTCCATCGCCTTGCATATTGCAACGGTTATCGCGTCCTTATGGACAAAAGCGGAGCGGAGTCTTTGCGGCGCGCCTTCAGAAAAGGGCGCGCGGGCGCCTATCGAACGCCACTTGACGTGCGGGAGGACTTGATGCCCAAGCAACCATTCCTCGTGGAGGACCTTGTTTTGCGGATGCCGCGCCTGGGGCTGAGGACACGGCTAAGAAAATTGACTGCAGGCTGGAAGCGGTGGTCGCGAAACTAGGCCACTCTGATTTTCAAATCAGGCAACTATGGGTCAAGCCACGCCAGTACCCGAACCGAAAATGAGGCTCATTGCGGTACCAATCGTGAATCCAATTTGCAAAATTGAAGCTTCGATCGCACAGGGAATATCCGGGGCAACGGCCTGCCGTGGTGCGGGCATATCGCTGCGGAGCAGTTCTCGCTGACGGGAGGATATGACAAGCCAAGAACGAGAATACCTGCATTGATCACACAATATCCACACTCCGACGGACTCCCAGGCCCGATGTAAGCAGCCCTAGCCCCGACTGCAGCTATCCATTCGCGAAGAGCAACGGCGACGAACTCAGGACCGTTTCTCTAGGGTCAAATCATAATTCAGGGAGGGCCACTTCAAAGGAGTGAGATTAGTCAATTGCGAGTTCCGTTACCGCAGCCATATGTAAAGTCGGCCGCCGGGCAAAAGCGGCATCCTTATGCGCGATAAAATTACGCATTCAGTGAAACCTTGCGGTAAGAAAAACGTTCCCCACAGGATGTCCTCTTCGACAGAGGAAGATTGGGGAAGAGCGGGTATGGCTTTTGATGACGGTAACCTCGACAGGATTGCGATACTAGATAGTTGGCGCGGCGTCAGCGTCGTGTTTGTCATTGGGGGCCACCTCATCGATTGGCATTATCCCGCGCAGCCAAATATATCCGGCGCTGCAAGCGCGCTGGCGGCGGTCGGCGTCTATATTTTTTTCATTATCGCGGCTTCATCATCACGAAGCTTGCCATAAGAGAGCGCGCGCAGGGGGGCTCGTTTTCTGTCCGCAACTTCTATACTCGCCGGATATTCAGGATCATCCCGCCACTCTATGCGTATTTGGCTGTAATTCTACTGTTGGCTAATCTGCGTTTGATCGATCATCCCGCTTCAGAGACAACGTACGCTGCGGCGTTCGCCTGCAATCTTGGCGTCACGTGCACTTGGTTTATCCAACACACGTGGTCGCTAGCGTATGAAGAGCAATTCTATCTCTTTTTTGCACCGTTGTTCGCTATGGCTGGGCAACATTCCAAAGCGCTCGTATTTTTCATCTTTGTCTCCATGCTCGTCGCGACGGCATGCGTATGGCCCGCGATGTCGCGCGCGCCTAATATATTCCTTTATATCTGCTTTGGCGCGGTGATGGCCTGTTATGAGCCTGCACTTGAAATGGCCGCGAGGTCTAAATTTGCGATCTATATTTCCCTGGCCGCGGTCGCCATGTTGTGCGTCAATCTCACGGTTTGGATCAACGGCTGGAACTTGGCGTTATATCCAATCGTCCCCATTGCAGTGCCGTGGTGCGTTGCTTGGCTGGTCGGCAGTTCCGTTCACCAATCGAACCTCTTTACTCGACTTCTAGCCTTCCCACCGTTGGTGTTTCTAGGACTGATCTCGTACAGCCTCTACCTGTGGCAGGAGTTGTTCGTCGCGCATCCGGGCCACTTTCCGTTTACGGCATATGGGCTGCCGGTGATCGTGCCGGGGATGCTGATAGCCGCGACACTATCTTACTATTTTATAGAGCGTCCTTTCGCTAGGCTTGGAAAGCGGGTCAGTTCGACACGGCTGCGACGATTCTATCCCGGCGTGACCGGACTTCTTTGCCGCAAAGTGTGGGATAGCAAGGCAGCAGTAGAATAATGAAGAATTGGTAGTTTGTATTTGTTGCAACCTTATGTTGACGTTGCTACCTTCGCTCAACTGTCTCTATGGAGCTTACAAAAGTGAAGCACATTGCGATACCTTGATCTTTCGGTACTCAGCGTGAGTTCGCTTCGGCGCCGATAATAGCGCCCGCTTGGGTAAATTCGAGATGCAGGGCAGCGGCATGAATTTCAGAAGCTTCAAACAACACGATGCCGATTTCGCCGGTTCACTCGACACGGCACCAGACGAGTTCGTCGCCGGGGTCGGCGCCGTCCCGGGGTCGACCATTGGCTTCATGGAGACCCGTATCGGCGCGGCGCCAGCCGATGGCATCATGTCCGTGCCAAATGCTTTTCCTGGTCAGTCGCAAGTTCAGGTCCAAGACACCGGACCAATACCGGCGGACTATCCGGCGACCGGCGGCTTTAGCATAAATCTTATTTACGATGCTGCAGCGCTGGCGGCGCCAGCAAGTTTCAGGGCAGGCATTCAGCAGGCCGCCAATTTATTGGCAGCTACCATCACTGACCATATTACCGTCAACCTGAAAATTGATTATAGCGGAACCGGCGGCGGCGCGGCTGCCGGTCCTGATAGCGGCTTGTTCGAAAGCTATTCGTTAGTCAGAAGCGACCTGATCTTCAATGCGACGCCCGGCGACACGACCTTCAATGCGCTACCGAGCGGGTCATCGATCCAGGGGCAATCAAACGTCGCGGTCTGGAATGCACAGTTAAAGCTCTTCGGGCTGTTGTCGGCTAACGACACCGCCACCGACGATGGGAGCGCTACCTTTGCGACCGATATTAATCCGAACTTGCTGGTCGGCGTTGCACTTCATGAATTGACCCACGCGCTGGGTCGCGTTCCATACGGCCCCCAACCCGATATTTTTGATTTTTTTCGCTTTACTAGCCCTGGCACGCGGCTGTTCCAGAACGGCAGCACCGCGCCCGCCGCGTATTTTTCCGTGGACGGCGGAAACACGAAGTTAGCCGACTACGGCCAGACGTCAGACTCTAGCGACTTTCTCAATAGTGGCGTGCAAGGCGCCAACGATCCATTTAATGAGTTCTACAATTCGAGCAGCACTCAACAGCTCTCGGCGGTAGATATTAAACAGCTGGACGCTCTGGGATTTCACGTAAGTTCTAATTCTTCATCCATCCATAACGCCCCACTCACGGTCACGTCAGGCGAGACGTTTTCCATTTTGGCGGACCGATTCCAGTTCGACGCCAACGTCAACACACACGCTCAAGAGACATACTCGTTTTTGACGATGCCCTCGCACGGCATTCTGCTCAATAACGGGGCGGCTATGTCGTCCTCATCGACCTTCACGCAAGCCGACATCGACAACGGCGTGATCGCGTATCGCGAGGACGGCAGTAACATCTATTCGGACTCCTTCACATTTATTGCAACCGACGCCGCCGGCAACCAAACATCCCCCCTGAATTTTCAGATCCAGATCATACACCGACTTCAACTCGGTGACTTTAGTGGCGACAGCAAGGCCGACATCCTCTGGCGCAACGACAGCGGACAGGTGGCCACTTGGGACATGAACGACCATCAGTGGACCGGGGCCGCGATCGGCACGGCCGTGAGCGCTTGGCATGTGGAGGGCGTTGGGGATTTCAGCGGCGACGGCAAGGCCGACATCCTCTGGCGCAACGACAACGGGCAAGTCGTCACTTGGGACATGAACGACCATCAGTCGATCGGGGCCGTGATCGGCACGGCCGTGAGCGCTTGGCATGTGGAGGGCGTTGGGGACTTCAACGGCGACGGCAAGGCCGACATCC
>CAIRGJ010000057.1 GCA_903878085.1 uncultured Hyphomicrobiales bacterium
CCACCTCAAGACGCCTCATGACGCGCCCCTCATCGAGCAGATGTGGGACTATATACATAGGACTTAAGGCCGGTCAAGGGGCGAGCTTGATCAAAACGTGCACCGCGATTTCCAGGAAAATCCGGACCAGCAACAGCAGCGCCAGCGAATGCACGATCTGCAAGGCGAACGACGCCTCTCTCTGTGGTCGTTGCCGGGCTTGACGGAACTGAGTTTCGCGGCGATGAGGCGGAGCGCTACACCCGCACGCTGGCGCGGACTTCCTTCGGGAACAGATCGTCGGGCGACATTTTCTTTGCCGTGACGCCCTGGTCGTTCGCGAAGCGGCAGAAGGCGTCGAGCGTCTTGCGGTTCGCCTCCAGCCCATAGGGAAACGGATCGTCGCCGAAGCTCTTGGCTGCTTCCTCGGCCAGCGTCGCCGCCCACGGCAACGGAATGCGCGAGGCGGTGAGATCGCCGATGCGCTCAAGGCTGCGCGCCTTGGCCTCGTCGAAGGCTTTCAGCAAACTCATCGCCACCCAGGGATGGCGCTCGAACACGGCGCGACGCATGGCGATGATATGCATGATCGGGAAAATTCCGGTCGCAGCGTGATAGGCCATCTCGTCGGCACGGTAATCAGGAAACAGCCGCACGATCTTGCCGCCCTTGCTAAAGGCCGCGGGCGGCCGCGCCGACAGCGCGGCATCGATCTCGCCCGATAGCAGCATCGCGCTCAGGCTGGTGTCGCGGCGCTGCTGATACTGCATGCCGGCCGGCAGCTTGAACTCGACTTTCTCCTCGCGGCCGGCGGCGTCGACGCCCGCCTGCACCCATTTGATCTTGGTCAGATCGACGCCGGCGGTTTCGGCGAGAAAGCCGCGTGCGTAGATGCCGGCGGTCTGCGCCCATTCGGGAATGCCGACGCTCTTGCCTTCGAGATCCTTCGGCGTGGCGATGCCGCGGTCGGCGCGCACATAAAAGGCCGAATGGCGAAACACCCGCGACGGGAACACCGGAATGCCGATGAAGGGCGAATGGCCTTGCGAGGCGAAGCCGATGAATTTGCCGAAAGACATTTCGGAAATGTCGAATTCGCGGTTCTTGATGAAGCGGAAGAAGGCCTCCTCGACCGGTAGCACGAAGGGCGTCAGCACGATGCCGTCGGCCCGAACCGCACCATTCATCAGATCGCGGACATGGTCATAGTCTGTGGCAGCGAGCGTCAAATTGAGCTTGGCGGTGCCGCCGCTCTCGATGATCTCTGGCGCACGGTCGGCGCTTGAAGGCCCGATTTTTGTCGCTTCGTTGATGGTCATGCCGCACGCAACTCCTTTTAGTGCGGCCCAGCGGCCGCGCGGGCCGCACCTTACACCGGCGCGCAACCCTTGTATGCCGCGCCGGGCTGCCCTTTACTCCCCACCGATGCTAGATCGGCCGGCGGGCTGGCTGACGGACAGATTGGGGAATCGGAATTGAGACGCGCCGTCGTTGCATGCCTTGCGTTGCTGGCCGCTCCCGCCGTTTCGGCGCAGGAGATGAAAAGCCCGAATCTCTCAAGCCCCCAGGTCAATTGGGACGCGGCCGCAGCGACCCTGACCGCGCCGGGCACAGCCACCGCCGAGGCCTTCGCCAAACTGAATGCACTCAGCGAGAAGCGCTTTTCCGGTATCGCTAAAAGCAGCGTGCCGGTGCTGCTGCCGTTCGACATCGAGGCGGCGCGCAAGGAAGCCCCCGCGGAGCCTACGGCGACTGCGGCGCCAGCGGACGACAAGTTCATGCGCGCGAATTTCCACGCGACTTCTTTTTTTCAGGCCGGCCCCGCCGGTTACGACGCGGCGTTTGCGCTGCGCGTGGCAGAGGTAGGAGAGTTCTCCGACATCCGCTACGCCGATCCGGTTTACGTGCTGATGTCCGGCCTCGCCATCACCTACGATCTCGAAGGCCCGGCGCTGCCTGCGGGCGAGCCGGTCAAGGAACTCGAAGCGGATTTTCCCGGCATCCGCCGCACGCTGCACGAATCCTATATCCGCTACAGCTTCGAACGCTACGGCGTGCCTTATGTCGCCGCGATCTATTGCCGCGATACACGGCCGCGGCCGAAGCTTCTGACCTGCCGTCAGGCCGACCGTATCGCGGTGCGTTTCCTGCGCGCGCTGACACTGAGCGGCGGCACGCCGGCGGCGCCGCAACCGGCAGCACCCGTGGCGCTCGATCGGCCCGCGGGGGTCTCGCGCGACTTCAGCTATTTCAGTCCCGGCTCCTTGATCCCGGGCAGCGGCTTGAAGAAAGACCTCGGCGGACGGCCGGATTACACCGTCTATGCGCACTTGCGCTTTCCGCTGAAGGACGCGCCGGATTTCGCCAATTCGCAGTCCTTCAACAACTGGGGCGATTGCGATTTCACCGGACGGGCCTGGGCCGGACGGCGCAGCGGCAAGCGCGCGCCCTACTCCTGCAAGGTGAACGGCCGGCCTTTGGTGTTCGACGAGTCCACCAACTACGCCTATCCGTGGCGCGATAATTTCTGCGAGCACCGCAATTTCTACGTCGGGCAATGTCCGGGCGGCGAAGGCCATCAGGGCCAGGATATCCGGCCCAGCAGTTGCACCATGATCAATGACGGCGCCGACCGCTGCCAGGCTTATCAGCATCAGGTGGTGGCCGTGCACGACGGCATGATTCTGCGCGCGCGCAAGCAGGAAGCGGTGTTCCTGTTCATCAATACGCCGAACACGCATATGCGCGTGCGCTACATGCACATGAACCCGAGCCAGCTCGATGCCGACGGGGTCGTCAGCGGCAAGCCGGTCGCCGAGGGCGACATCATCGGCAAGGTCGGCAATTTCAATACCCGCGAGCTTGGCACCACCTATCATCTGCATTTCGACATGCAGGTGCCAACCAAAATCGGTTGGGTCTTCGTCAATCCTTACGCGACGCTGGTAACCGCCTACGAGCGGCTGATCGGCGCGCGCGGCACCGAGATCAAGGATGGCGATCCGGTGCCGGCCTCGGTTCCGGTTCCGCCGGTGATCGAGCATCCGACGCCGGTGGCGGCAGCACCCGCAGCCACCGACGCGTCAACCGCGCCGGCGCCAAAAGTGGAACAAGCGGCACCTGAAAAGCCGCACAAACGCCGTCCGCATCGCCGTCACAAGCGCAAGCCCAAAGCGGAAGACTGAGCGTTAGCCAGTTTCACAAGGAACGGCGATCGGAGGTTTGTTTGACCGGCTGCGGCGACTACACTGCGGCATGACGCGAATCTCCCACCCTATTCTCGCACCGCAATTGACCCGCCGCACGCTGATGGCGCGCGCGCTTGGCACGGCCGCTTTCGGCTTTGCGTCGCCACTATGGGCCGCGCAAACGCCGGCCTTCGCCCATTGGGTCGAGATGTTCCGCGCGCGGGCCATCAAGCGCGGCATTTCGGACGCGACCTACACCCGCGTGATGGGCGGCCTGACGCCGGACACCTCGGTCTACGCGCAGCAGCGCGCGCAGCCGGAATTCACCGAGCAGACCTGGCAGTACATCAACCGGCGCTGCTCGGAATGGCGCATCAATACCGGCAAGGAACGCGCGCGCGAATACGCCGGCGTTCTGGCGCGCGTCGAGCAGGAATACGGCGTCGATCGCTGGATGCTGCTCGGCCTGTGGGGCATGGAGTCGTCGTTCGGCGACGTCGTCGATAATCCGAAATACATGCGGCCGGTGATCCCGGCACTCGCCGCGCTCGCCTTCGGCGAGCCGCGGCGGCGCGCTTATTGGGAAGCCGAGTTGCTCAACGCGCTCACCATCGTCGATCGCGGCTGGGCGCAGCCGTCGCAGATGATCGGCTCCTGGGCTGGCGCCATGGGTCACACGCAGTGGATGCCCGAGGTGTGGCTGCACATGGGCGTCGACTTCGACCATGACGGCCGCGTCAATCCGTTCGGCAAGCCGGACGATTCACTCGCCGGCACCGCGCGCTATCTGCTCGAGCGCGGCAAATACCGGCGCGGCGAAGCCTGGGGCTGCGAGGCGCGGCTGCCGGGAGGCTTCAAAACGCATCTTGCCGACAACCGCACCTGGCGCTCTTACGCCAAATGGCACGAACTCGGCGTGCGGCGCGCCGATGGCGCGGCCTTCGCGCGACCCGACGACCAGGTGAAGCTGTGGCTGCCGATCAATGGCGGGCCGGCCTTCCTGGTCGGGCAGAATTTCAAGGCGGTCTATTCCTACAATCCGTCGTCGAACTACACGCTGGCGCTGGTGCATCTCGGCGACCGGGTGCGCGGCGATCCGCCGTTCCGTCAGCAGTTCCCGGGCGGCGAGCGCGCGCCGACGTTTGAAGAAGTCAAAGAGATCCAGCGCCGTCTCAACGAGCACGGCTTCAAGACCGACGGCATCGACGGCCGCACCGGCTCGGATACCGTCAAGGCCATTCTCGCCTTTCAGAAGAAAACCGGCATGGAGCCGGCGGATGGCTACGCGGGCTTGAAGGTGCTCGCGCGGTTGCGGCAGCCGACGTGAACTAGGCGTCCACCGCGAGCCGCGCATTGAGCCGGTGACGCACCGGATTTTGCTCGGCCATCCAGACTTTGAGAAAATCGACAAAGGCCTGCACCTTGCGCGGCACCACCGGCGTGCGCGGATAGACCGCGATCAGCGGCCGGGGCGGCGCGCGGTAGCGCGGCAGCACCGCAACGAGGTCGCCGGCGTCGAGGTCGTCGCGCACGACGTATTGCGGCACCAGCGTGATGCCGAGGCCGGCGATCGCCGCCTTGCGCAGCGCCTGCGCGGTGTTGGAGAAGAAAGAGCCGCTCACTTTCACCGGCGCCGGGCCCTTCGGCCCGTCGAAGCGCCAGATGCTGTCGTTCTCCGTGCCTTCCAGATGCAGCAGACAATCGTGGCCGGTGAGATCGGCCGGCGTCTGCGGCCGTCCGGCGCGGGCGAGATAATCGGGCGACGCGCACACCACCCAGTCCATGATCGCGATCTCCTGCTCGACCATGGCCGAGCCGCTCGGCGTCGAAAAGCACAGCACCATATCGAGACCGCGCTCGGCGAACTTATAAGAGCCGCGATACGGCGTATTATCCAGCAGCAAGGAAATCTGCAGCCGCGGCTGGATCTTGGCGAAGGCGATGACCGCATCCGACAGATGCGCGGCACCGAAGGATTTAGGCGCCAGCAGCTTGAGCGTGCCGACCGGCTCGAGCCGCGTGCGCACGATGGCGCGTTCGCTGCTCTCGATGTCGCGGAAAACTTTCTCGCAGAAGTCGAGATAGGCGGTGCCCTCGTCGGTGAGGCTCAGCGAGCGCGTCGAGCGGTTGAGCAGGCGCACGCCGAGCCTGGTCTCCAGTTCGCTGACATGGCGCGAGATCAACGCGCGCGATAGCCCGAGCTGGCTCGCGGCGATGGTGAAAGAGCCGGCGCGCACCACGCGCACGAAGCTCTCCATGGTGCGGAAACGGTCCATCCGGCCCTTGGTCCATTCGGTGCTTGGATTGTCAACTGTGATGCAACAATATCGTGCGAATTTAGTGGCTTCTATGCGCTAATGTCAAAGCCTATAGTCGCGCAAAGCCGGGACGCGGCCGAGTATGGTCGCTAACGGACATCAAGACGGCGGCGGGACCAACCCGCGCAAGTTTCAGGGAGGATGTGAACCCGCCTCGCCG
Organism: uncultured Hyphomicrobiales bacterium; assembly: GCA_903878085.1. Taxonomy (GTDB): domain Bacteria; phylum Pseudomonadota; class Alphaproteobacteria; order Rhizobiales; family Xanthobacteraceae; genus Pseudolabrys. The sequence goes on from CAIRGJ010000057.1 coordinate 5,646, forward strand.
GCCATACTGGCCGAGGGCGCGGTTTTGAAAATATCATGTCAGCAGCCATTTCGAATAAGCCGGCCGCCGCCGCGCAACCCGCCGATATCGCCGCGCTCGACCGCCCCGTTCCCGCCGGCGTCAATGTCGCCGGTTTCGGCAGCGACGTGGTGGCCGACGCGCTGCGCGCGCTCGACATCCCCTATATCGCGCTCAATCCCGGCGCCAGCTACCGCGGCCTGCATGACAGCCTGGTCAATTATCTCGGCAACGAGAAGCCGCAGATGCTGTTGTGTCTGCACGAGGAAGCCGCGATCGCGATCGCGCACGGCTATGCCAAGGTCACCGGCAAGGCGATGGCGGCGGCGGTGCACTCCAATGTCGGGCTGATGCACGCCACCATGGCGGTGTTCAACGCCTGGTGCGACCGCATGCCGATGGTCATTCTCGGCGCCACCGGGCCGGTCGACGCCGTGAAGCGGCGGCCGTGGATCGACTGGATCCACACGTCGCGCGACCAAGGCGCGCTGGTGCGCGGCTACACCAAATGGGACGACCAGCCAGCCTCGCCGGTTGCGGCGCGCGAAGCCGTGCTGCGCGCCAACTGGATCGCCAACACCGCGCCGCGCGGGCCGACTTACGTCAATCTCGACGCCGAAGTTCAGGAAATGAAACTGGCCGAAGTCGTCGCGCCGATCGACGGCAAGCGTTACATGCCGGCGATCGAGAGTGCGCCGTCGGCGGCGACCATCGCGGCGGCAGCCGAGTTGCTGCGCAACGCCAAGCATCCGGTGATCCTGGCCGGGCGCACGTCCCGAAACCTCGAGGCTTGGAACGCGCGCATCGCGCTGGCCGAACGCTTGGGCGCGCTTGTCGCCACCGACCTCAAGATCGCCGCGTCGTTCCCGACGCATCATCCGCTGCATGCCGGCGCGCCGGGCGGCACCGTGCTGGCGCCGGAAGCGCAGGACGCCATCCGCAATGCCGACGTCATCGTCAGCCTCGATTGGCTCGACGTCGCCGGAACCTTCAAGAATTGCGGCGGCAAAATCGCCGCCAAGGTCATCCAGGTTTCGGTCGATCACCGCCTGCACAATGGCTGGAGCATGGACTATCAGGGCCTGCCGCCGGTCGATGTGTTCATCGACTGCGAGCCGGACGCCGCGGTGCCGGCGCTGCTCGCGGCGCTCGGCCCCGGCGGCCCGCGCGCGGCCGCAACGGCTCCCAAGGAATTCCCGGTGCCGCCGGCCGGCGGCAAGCTGCTGGTCGATCACCTGTCGGCCAAGTTGCGCGACGCCGTCGGCGACCGGCCGACGTCCCTCACCCACGTCTCACTTTCGTGGAATGGCGCAAGCTGGCACTTCAAGCATCCGCTGGATTATCTCGGCTCCGACGGCGGCGGCGGCATCGGCGGCGGACCGGGCATTTCGGTCGGCGCGGCGCTGGCGCTCAAAGGCTCGGGGCGCCTGGCCGTTGCCGTGTGCGGCGACGGCGACTTCATGATGGGCGTTACCGCGGTGTGGACCGCGGCGCATTACAAGATTCCGCTGCTCATTGTCGTCGCCAACAACCGCTCGTTCTTCAACGACGAACTGCATCAGGAGCGCGTCGCGCGCATGCGCAACCGGCCGGTCGAGAACCGCTGGGTCGGGCAGCGCATTTCCGAGCCGGACATCGACATCGCCATGATCGCGCGCGCGCAAGGCGCGGTCGGCTTCGGCCCGGTGACGACGGCTGCCGAACTCGACGACGTGTTCAAGCAGGCGATCGCAGCCGTGGACGCCGGCAACGTCGTCGTCGTCGACGTGCGGGTCGAGCCTGGCTATACCGCCGCGACCACTGCGGCCATGACACGCAAGGGCGATTGAGATGGCCGCACCCTCCTCAACCAATAACGCGATCCTGACGGCGGATCACATCAACGTGCGCTTCGAGACCGCCGAAGGGCCGGTGATCGCGGTCGACGACGTGTCGTTCGACGTCAAACAGGGCGAATTCTTTTCGGTGATCGGCCCGTCCGGCTGCGGCAAGTCCACGCTGTTCAACGTCATCGGCGGCTTGCTCTCCCACCACCAGGGCACAATCAAAGTCGGTGGCGAAACCATCAGCGAGCCCCACAAGTCCATCGGCATGGTGTTCCAGGAAGAATCCACATTCCCCTGGCGCACCGTGACCGACAACGTCGCCTTCCCGCTCGAACTGATCGGCATGGAAAAGGCGCAGCGCATCGAGAGGGCCAAGCACTTCATCGGCATGGTGGGGTTGAACGGCTTCGAGAACCGCTATCCGGGCGAACTGTCCGGCGGCATGCGCCAGCGCGTCTCCCTGGCGCGCACGCTGGCTTCCGAGCCGAAGATTTTGCTGATGGACGAGCCGTTCGCGGCGCTGGACGAGCAGACCCGGCTGCTGCTCGGCGACAAGGTGCTGCAGATCCAGCAGCAGTTGAAGCAAACCACGCTTCTGATCACGCACAACATCACCGAAGCGGTACAGATGTCCGACCGTATTTTGGTGATGACCTACCGGCCCGGCAAGGTGAAGCGCATCGTCGATATCGACCTGCCGCGCCCGCGCACCTCGGAAATCGTCGGCAGCGACGCCTTCGGTCATTACGTCGCGCAAATCTGGAGCGACCTGCGCGAAGAAGCCAGCCGCGGCATGCGCGACCAGGAAAAGCACGTGATGGACGAAGGCGCATCGTCATGACGGCGGCCACCGCCAGACGCTCCCGCAGTCCGCTGCCGGCGGCCACCGGCATCGGCGCGCTGGTGGCGTTTTTCGCCACGATGGAAGTGCTGGTGCAGAGCGGCATGGTCAACCGCTTCATCGTGCCGCCGCCGTCGGAAATCTTCGGCAGCTTCGGCCGCGTCATCGTCGAGGAGCACGTGTTCGGCCGCTTCCTGCAGACGCTGACCGAATGCCTCACCGCCGGCGTCATGCTCACGGTATTCGGCGTCGCCGGCGGCGTATTGATGCACCGTTTCAAGCTGTTGCAGCAGGCCTGCGAGACCTGGGTGGCGGCCTTGGCGTCGGCGCCGATCGTGCTGATGTATCCGCTGTTCCTGGTGATCTACGGCCGCAGCGCCTGGACCATCATCATGATGGGCTTCTTTGCCGCGCTGCCGCCGGTGATCCTCAAGACCATCGAAGGCATCTCCGGCACCCGCAAGGTGCTGATCAATGTTGGCCGTAGCTTCAATTTGACGCCGTCGCAGCAGTTCTGGAAAATCCTGTTCCCGTCGGCGCTGCCGACCATCTTTGTCGGCATCCGGCTCGGCCTGATCTTTGCGCTGATCAACATTGTCGGCGTCGAGTTCCTGATCAATTACGGCGGGCTCGGCCAACTGATCAACGATCTGGCCGAACGCTACGATCTCGCCGGCACTTATGCGGCGATCTGCTTTGTCATTCTTGTGAGCGTGCTGTTCTTCATGGCGCTGGAAAAGGTTGAGCGATGGCTGAGACCGGTCGATTGACGGGGAATCCTGCGCCGGCTTTGAGCCCGGTGACGCTGCTGCGGGCCGCCATCATTCTTGGCGTGCTGGCGATATGGGAATTCCTGTCGCATTCGGGCTGGCTGTACCGTGACGTGGTGCCGTCGCTCTTGGCGATCGGCCGCGCCTTGCTCGAACTGCTGACGCACGGCGAATATTATTTCAATCTTGGCGTCACCACGGCCGAAGTCGGCTTTGCGCTCTTGGTGGGCGGCGTCGCCGGCGTGGCCGCCGGCATCTTGCTCGGTGCCAACCGCTTCCTGGCCAAGGCCTTCGAGCCTTATCTGTATTATCTCGGGCCGACACCGAAGATCATCTTCTTCCCAATCATGATCATGTATTTCGGCGTCGGACCGGAATCGAAAGTCGCGCTCGGCACCTTGTCGTGCTTCTTTCCGGTGGCGTTGTCGGTCGCCGCCGGCATGCGGCAGATCGACCGCGTGCTGATCCGTGTCGGCTACAGCTTCCGCGCCAATACCTGGCAGATGGTGATGAAGATCTACCTGCCCGCCATGCGCCATCCGATTATCAACGGCGTGCGGCTTGGCCTCGGCGTGGCGCTGATCGGCGTGCTGCTGGCGGAGACCAAGCTGTCGAACAAGGGCATCGGCTTCCTGATCATCCAGGCCTACAGTATTTTCGACATGCCGCGCATGTACGCCATGCTGATCGTGCTGTTCGTGCTGTCGATCGGCGCCAATGCGCTGGTCGGCCGCCTCGGCGGGCTGCACAGCATCAAACGCACTTAAAAATAAACCTGGGAGGACGCCATGAAACATATTCGACTGATTGCCGGCGCCGCAGTTCTTGTCGCGGCCTTGGGAGGCCCTGCCCGCGCCGACGACCTCGTCAAATTGACCATCGGCCAGCGCGGCAACTGGGACACCGCGATCACCGAACTCGGCACCAAGGCCGGCATCTTCAAGAAGCACGGCCTGACGCTGGAGATGATCTACACCTCGGGCTCAGGCGAAACGCTGCAGCCGGTGATTTCCGGCAGCGTCGATTTCGGCCTCGCGGTCGGCACGCTCGGCGCCATGGCGGCCTATTCCAAGGGCGCGCCGGTACGCATCGTCGGCGCGCAGGCAACGGGTGCCGCCGACTACTGGTACGCCAAGAACCCGGCGATCAAGACGCTGCAGGACATCGGCGACAAGACCATCGCCTTCTCCAGCAACGGCTCGTCGACGCAGAGTGTAGTGCGCGCCTTCATCAACGAGTTCAAGCTGACGGCGAAACCGCAGGCCACCGGCAATCCGGCGACGACGCTGACCACGGTAATGACCGATCAGGTCGATGTCGGCTGGGCGGCGCCGCCGTTCGGATTGAAAGAGATCGAGGAAGGCAAGATCCACATCGTCGCCAAGGCGACCGATGCCGCGCTGGTGCGCGGCCAGACCATCCGCGTGGTGGTAGCCAACGCCGCGTTCCTGGAAAAGCACAAGGACATCGTCGAGCGCTTCATGAAGGCCTATCGCGAGACCATCGACTACATGTATTCCGACAATCCGCAGGTCATCAAAGACTATGCCGAGTTCGTGCGTGTGCCGGAGCCGATGGCCAAGCGCGTGCGCGACGAGTTCTTCCCCAAGTCGATCGTCGATCCCGACAAGATCGTCGGCCTCGAATCGCTGATGCAGGAAGCGGTGAACCTCAAGTTCATTCCGCAACCCTTGACCAAAGAACAGCTCACCGAACTGATCCAGATTCCGCCGCGCAAATAGAGAGAACACCATGAACACGCCCGTCTCACCGCAAGCCGCGGCCGCCCAGGCCGTGGTGCTGCCGAAAAATCGCGGCGCCTATTACGGCGGCGCCTGGCACGAGCCCAAGGCCGGCCGCTTCATCGACAGCATGAGCCCCGGCACCGGTCTGTCGCTCGGCAAGGTCGCCGATGCCGGCGCCGAGGACATCGACGCCGCGGTGGCGTCGGCCAAGGCCGGTTTCAAGGAATGGAAGCGCGTACTGCCGCTGGAACGCGCCAAAATCCTGCGCCGGATCGCGGAAATCCTGCGCACCAACGCCAACGAGCTGGCGATGATCGACGCCGCCGACTGCGGCAATCCGGTGCGCGAGATGATCAGCGACGCCATGATCGCGGCGGCGCAGATGGACTTCTTCGCCGGTTTCGTCACCGAGATGAAGGGCACCTCGATCCCGATGGGGCCCGATGTGGTGAACTTCTCGGTGCGCGAGCCGATCGGCGTGGTCGGCCGCATCATTCCCTTCAATCACCCGTTCATGTTCTGCGCCGGAAAATCGGCGGCGCCGCTCGCCGCCGGCAACAGCGTTGTCATCAAACCGCCGGAACAGGCGCCCCTCTCCTCGCTGCGCCTGGCCGAACTGATCGGCGGCCTGCTGCCTGCCGGCGTGTTCAACGTGGTGCCGGGCGGCCGCGACGCCGGCCAGCGGCTCGCCAGCCATCCCGATGTCGGCATGATCGCGCTGATTGGCAGCGTGCCGACCGGCCGCGCCGTGATGAAAGCCGCCGCCGATACCGTGAAGCGCACGTTGCTGGAACTCGGCGGCAAGAACGCGCTGATCGCCTATGGCGACGCCGACCCCGATGAAGTGGCGAACGCCGTGATCGGCGGCATGAACTTCACCTGGTGCGGGCAAAGCTGCGGCTCGACCAGCCGCGCCTTCCTCCATGAGACGATCTACGACGCCGTCGTGTCGCGGGTGAAAGAAAAGATCAAGCACTTCAAGCCCGGCATCCCGACCGACATGGCGACAACCATGGGTGCGATCGTGTCCAAGACCCAGTACGACCGGGTGATGAGCTATATCGAAGCCTCCAAGAGCGAAGGCGCCGAGCTGATCTCGGGCGGCGTGCGGCCGTCCGATCCGGCTTTGGCGAATGGCTACTACATCGAGCCGACGGTGTTTGCGGTCACCGGCAAGAACCGCATCGCGCGCGAGGAAATCTTCGGGCCGGTACTCGGCGTGTTCAAATGGAGCGACGAGGCGCAGATGCTCGACGACGTCAACGCCGTCGAATACGGTCTGACCGCCTCGATCTGGACCAACGATCTCAACACCGCGCACCGCACAGCCATGGCGGTTGAGGCCGGCTACGTGTGGATCAACGAATTCGGCAAACACTTCCTCGGCGCGCCGTTCGGCGGCTTCAAGCAATCGGGGCTCGGCCGCGAGGAATGCTTCGAGGAGATGCTCAGCTTCACGCAGGAGAAGAATATTCACCTGAAGCTGCGGCCAGCGAAAAGCTAATCGTCATTCCGGAGCGGCGCGAAGCGCCGAGCCCGGAATGACAGTTACAGCTTAAACTGCTCCAGCGTGCCCGGGTGGAACAACTCCTCCGGCGTCACCAGCCGGGACGACAGTCCCTGGCTGTGGTGATGCTTTAGGAAGTTCTCCAGCGTCTTGCGGTTCTCGGCGACGCCGTAGGACCAGAAGTCCTCGCCCATCAGCGCGCGGGCTTCCGCCAGGCGCTCCTCGACGAAAGGCAGCGTCACCTTGGTGGCCGAGGTGTCGCTCAGTTGCTCCAGCGCCACCGCCTTTGACTGCGTGAAGGCCTTGAGCACGGCACCCGGCAGCCAGGGATGCTGCTCGGCCAGCGTGCGGCGCACGCCGACGATATGCATGATCGGGAAAATGCCGGTGCGGGTGTAGTAATCCTTGGCGGCGGCGACCGGATCTGGAAACAGCCAGCCGACATTGGGCGTATTGGCCGGCAATGACGGCGGCCGCGGCGCGATGAAGCCGTCGATGGTCCCTTCCGCCAGCATCGCCGAGATCGTCTTGCCCTCCGGCGCGTTCTCGAGCTTGACGTCGCTCGGCAGCTTGATGGTGATCTTCTCCGGCCGGCTGGCGTCCTCGATGCCGCCGCGCACCCACTGAATGTCGGACGGCTTGACGCCGTGGTCGTCCTCCAGGATCGCGCGCGCCCAGACATTGGCGGTCAGTTGATATTCCGGCACGCCGACGCGTTTGCCCTTGAGATCGGACGGCTTCTTGATGCGGTCGGTGCGCACATAGATCGAGGTGTGGCGGAAGGCGCGCGACACAAACGCAGGAACCCCGACATAGGGGCCGCCGCCCTGCGCGGTCTTGACGGTGAAACTCGACAGCGACAATTCGCAAATGTCGAATTCGGCATGGCGAAAGGCGCGAAAAAAGATTTCTTCCGGCGACAACGTCATGCAGGCGGCGTCGACGCCGTCGATCTGCACCGTGCCGTCGACGAGTGCGCGGGTGCGGTCATAGGGTCCGACGGCGACGGAGAGATTGAGTTTGGTCATGGAGATTCCGGGCTGGGTTATTACCGACGCATGTCATAGGCGAAACCCAAGCCGGGCGCAAAACGCGACAGCCTACTTCGCCCGTTGCATCGGCGTCGCAGGCTGCACATGCAGCGGGCCGACTCCGCCGTGCGACGGCGCCCTCGCCTTCACACTGATCGGATCGAGCCCCGGCACGCTGACCGAGGCGGTAATCGCTTTCGGCGCATGCTCAGACGCCAGGCCAAAGAAATAACTGGTGTGTCCAGTGCCCGGGGTCGGCCCGGCGCAGACCGGCTGGTTGAATGTGAAGGTGACGACATCGCCGGTCTTGTCGACGGCGTACAAGCCGATGGTCCCGAGCCCGCCCTGCGCGACGACATAGACGTCGTCGAGCGGACCGCCCTGGTTGTATTGCAGCTTGGTGACCGGCCCGAAGTCGACCGCGATATCGGTCACGCAAGGCGCTTCGCCGCTGCTGACCACCTGGGTGAGATCGACCCGATATTCGTAGGCCGTCTTGCCCGCGCCGGGAGCGCCCGCGGCGCCGGCGAAGGTGCGCGATTGCAGACGCGCGGTGCCGCTCCACAGGCCGGGTGGCACGGTAATGGTGTCGACGGTGTCGGTGACCGTGACGGTGCAACCGGCGTTGAAGACGCAGTTGATGCCCGG
>CAIRGJ010000058.1 GCA_903878085.1 uncultured Hyphomicrobiales bacterium
CCGCGAGGAGCTCGCTGACGGCGTGTCCTTCGGGAGACTGGCCGAAAGCGCGGACCGGACGCCGTAAGACGCCGCGATGGAGCGCCGAGAGGCGCCCGCGTTCTCCAAAAGGGAACGCGGCTACTGCAAGACTGGTGCGCCGCTCGGTGCTCCATCCCCTCGGCTTTTTCCGAGGGGGACGAAAGGGAAGACGGCGTACCCCGCGCCGCAAAAGAATAGGGGCGCTTTCGCATGTCCGCTTTCTTAAGGCCGCTTGGCGCGCGTATAGTCGCGGCCTCAGCTCAGGGGGAAACAATGCTCAAAAAATCAATCGTCGTCGCCACGCTCTTAGCTCTCGTCCTCGGCACCGTCGCGCTTGCGCAAAATCCGCCGGTGTCGCCATCGCCGATCAAGCGCACGCCAATCGGCAAAACCGAAATACCGGGCGGCCAATACGAAGTGCTTTCCGCGGTGGTCGAGATCGCGCCTGGCTTTAAGGCCGGGCGGCATTTCCATCCCGGCACCGTGCAGGTGCAGATGCTCGACGGCGAATTCTGGCTGGCGCTCGATGGCCAGCCGGAAAAAACCTACACCGCCGGCCAGGCCTTCGAAGTGCCGCTCAAGGCGATCCACAACGAAGGTTCGGTCGGCGACAAGCCGGCCAAATTCATCGCGGTCTATATCGTGGAGAAGGGCCAGCCGCTGGTGCAGCCGGTGAAGTGAGGCGAGGGACGCTCAAACCGCTCGTCCCCGCGAAAGCGGGGACCCAGTTCTGACTGTATGCCCGCTTGCGCGGGCATGAGCGGAAAAGCTCTTCACTTCCCCTGCACCACTTTATTGCGCAGCACGCCGATGCCGGTGATCTCGATCTCGACGGTGTCGCCCGGCTTGATGTTTTCCGGCACGCCGTCGGTGCCCATCCACATCACGTCGCCCGGCTCGATGGTGCAGTATTTCGACACTTCCGAAATATAGGTCGGTGCGTCGAAGATCATGTTGTTGGTCTTGAAGCGGTCGGTTTCGCGGCCGTTGACGCGGATAACGGTGGTCATGTCGTCGAGGTTCAAGCCGGTGACGATCCACGGCCCCATCGGCTTGAAGGTGTCGGTGTTCTTGGCGCGCCACAGCGTGCGGTCGATCTTCTGCCAGTTGCGCTCGCTGACGTCGTTGCCGATGGTCCAGCCCAGCACGTAATCGAGCGCTTCTTCCTTCGACACGTTGCGGCAGCGCTTGCCGAACACCGCAACCAGTTCGCCCTCGTATTGGAACGCGTCGCCGGCGTCGGCCGGCTTCACGATGTCTTCGTCATGCGCGATGAGGGCATTGTTGGTGCGGTAACCGATGTCGGGCTTGGGCGGGAACGACGGCTCGACGCCGCGCATTTTCGCCATCTTGAGGATGTGGTCTTTGTAGTTGATGCCGACGCAATAGAACGTCTCCGGCCGCACCGGAATGTCCAGCTTGACGCTCGCCAGCGGATAGCTTTGCGCGGTGCGCTTGTGCTCGCCGAACGGCGTGCCCTCGACGGCGATCATCTGGTCGCCTTCGACCACGCCATAGCTCGTCTTGTTACCGGTCTTGAAACGGCACCACGTCGTCATTGCGCGTCCTTTTTCATTTCCGCGGGCGGCGGTTGGCCGCCATTCGCACGGCACTATAGTGGCAAGCGGCGGGTTTTGCTCGGTGGATTTGCGCGTTGCCTTTGTGGGCGGCGGCATGAAGGGTCTTGTCACTGCCCGCAAAAGTTGTTCTGATTTGCTCGTCGGCTGCTGCGGAGGCGTGTGATGCGGGCCATTCGTTCGGTTGTCATTCTTGCCGCAGCTTCTGTACTGGCCGGCTGCGCCAGTATCATTCCGTTTCAGAAGCCGGACGACGTCATCGTTCGCGTCGAAGACAAGCCCGAGATCTATCCGGCGCACGCGGTGGCGGGCGCCTATGCGCCTTATGCGGAGCTGGCTGCGCTGGCCTATCACGACACCGGTGCGCTCCCCGGCTGGCGCCGGGTGCCGCTGCAAAAATATGTCTGCCCGCAGGGGCACATCTGTGCGGGCGAGGTCGGCGAGCAATTGTGGGTTCGGCGTGTCAACGGCAGTTGCCGCGAAGCCGTGGTGGTGTTTCGCGGCACGGTGGCAAGCCAGGTCGACGACTGGCTCGCCAATTTCCACTGGCTTCACCGCCTGACGCCGTTCGACGATTATTACGATCAGGCTCGCGGCAACATCGGCAGCGTGGTCGATATGGCAGCGCGGCAAGGCTGTGCCGGGCGTATTATCGCGGTCGGTCATTCGCTGGGCGGCGGGCTGGCGCAGCACGTGTCCTATGCGGACGAGAGAATCCGCACCGCCTATACATTCGATCCCTCTTTTGTCATCGGCACCAATGATTTCAATTGGCTTGGGTTGAAGAGCTATCCGAAGGGCGCCAAGTTCGACTACGTCTACGAGCACGGCGAGATTCTGGCGTTCCTGCGCTTCATCGGCCGGCAATTCCATCCCTACACCAGCTGCAATCCACGCATCCGCACCGTGCGCTTCAATACTTTGACCGGCTCGATCATCAATCAGCACCGCATCGACGCGCTCGCCACCAAGCTGATTGCCATTTCAAAGACGGTCGTCAAACCCGAACCCGGTGCGCCGCCGGCCAAAAAATTCATATTGAACGCAGACTGTCCGAAGCCGGCCTGACGGCCGTTCACAGCGGCCTTGGCGTCTGCCATGATAGCGGCCTCATCTCGTGGAGCCGCCTATGCCTTCGCCCGTCGAATATGCCGACGCTTCGCCGCAAGTGCGTGCGGTTTATGACGACATCAAAATGTCACGCAACGTACCCGACGTGAACAACTTCTGGAAATACCTGGCGCACGACCCGGCGACACTCAAGCGCACCTGGGAGAGCATCAAAGAGATCATGGCGCCGGGTAAACTCGATCCGCTCACCAAGGAAATGGTTTATCTCGCGGTGTCGGTCACCAATGGCTGCGCCTATTGCATCGCCAGCCACAGCGCCGCGGCGCGCAAGGCCGGGATGACCGAAGCGATGTTCGGCGAGTTGATGGCGGTCACCGGAATGGCGAACGAGACTAACCGGCTGGCCAACGGCTATCGGGTGCCGATCGATCCGGCGTTCCAGACCTGATTGCGTGAACAAGGCCATCTGTGCCAAGTTAAAGGCATAAGAAAAGGCGTTTGGGAGGGGTGGGGGATGGAACGGGCACTCATCGTGCGGCTGCTGTGTGTGGCGCTGGTTGCGGTCATCATGCTGCCGGTCGGCAATATGGCATTTCCGTTCGTCAGCGATTTGCTGAGCGGGATTCAGTTCCAGGCCATCGAAGCGGTTATCGGCGCCAGCCTCGGCTTCGGCATTTCCGCCGCCATCGCCTGATCGCAGAAGCTTCGCCCCAGCGCTTTCGCGCCGGGATTCAAGTCAGCAACTCACAGTCGTTATTGCGCGCGATGCGGCACTGCCGGCGGTGCGCCTGTTGGCGTTCGGCGGAGTTCGCAATTATTGTTATGCGTGCTTTGGCGCGGTCAGTCGCACCGCGATCAGCCAGGCAACCCAGAACACCAGAAAGAAGCACGCCAGGAACACCGGCAGACTCGCGCTTGGTGACCAGTGTTCCACGGCCCTGCCAAGCAGATAGGCGCCGAACTCACCGGCGACGACCAAAGCGATATAAACGGCGATAATCTGCATGACGGACGTTCCCCTAACGTTGTTATTTTGGCAAAGCCTAGCACAGCGGAACCGGAAAGGGCAGGCAGCGCCGTTTGAGAAATGCTATGCCTGCCGCCCGCCTGTTTGCCCGCCCACCCAAACGGACATGAGCCTCCTATGCGCCTGAGCAGATTGGCGATTGCGCTGGCGCCCGTACTGTTCGTGGTGCTGTGGAGCACCGGCTTTGTCGGCGCCCGCTACGGCTTGCCCTATATCGAGCCGCTGACCTTTCTGGCCGTGCGCATGGTGTTCGTGGTGCTGATTCTAGGCCTCATCGCGGCGATCGCCGGGGTGCCGCGGCCGACGGGAGCCGCGACCGGTCATAGTCTGGTGTCCGGCCTGATGGTGCATGGGCTTTATCTCGGCGGGGTCTTCATCGCCATCAGCCAGGGCGTGCCGGCGGGGGTGTCGGCGCTGATCACCGGGTTGCAACCGATCCTGACCTCGACCATCGCCAACCGTTTCATGGGCGAGACCGTGACGCGGCTGCAATGGCTCGGCCTGGCGCTCGGGCTTGGCGGCGTCGTGCTGGTCTTGCACGACCGCGCTTTGCTGGACGCCGGCACGTGGTTCGGCTGGACCGCAAACTTCGTCGCGCTGTTCGGGATTACCCTCGGCACGCTTTATCAGAAGCGTTATTGCGGCAAGATCGACTGGCGCGTCGGCAACCTGGTGCAATATGCCGGGGCCTGCGTGCTGTTTTCGGTCGGTGCCTTTGCCTTCGAGACGCGCGTCATCCATTGGAGCGGCGAACTGGTGTTCGCCATTGCCTGGCTGGTGCTGGTGCTGTCGATCGCCGCGGTTGGATTAATGTATTGGCTGATCCGCCGCGCTCAGGCGAGCGGCTTTGCCAGTCTGTTTTATCTGGTGCCGGCCGTCACCGCGTTGTTCGCCTATCTGCTGTTCGGCGAAAAACTCGACGCATTGTCGCTGGTCGGCATGGCGGTGTGCGCGATCGGCGTCGTCCTGGTCAACCGCGGCAGCCGCATGACGGCGGCGGTGGCGAGTGCCGCAGCCTCGGTCACCCGCGACTAGAGCGTGATCCCGAAAAGTGGGAACCGGTTTTCGGACAAGATCACGCTCAAATAGAATATTTATCATTTCTTCGGATTGAGCACGAGCTGCGTCTGCGTGACCAGCGCGCAGAGCTTGCCGTCGTTGCGGGTGATGCGGGTCTGCCAGACCATGGTGGTGCGGCCTTTATGCAGCGCCGTGCATTCGGCTTTGGCGACATCGCCGATGGGGATGGCGGCGAAGAAATTGGTCTTGCTCTCGATCGTGGTGGTCGACTGGCCTTCCTTGAGATTGGCGCTGGCGGCGGTGCCGCCGCAATTATCGGCGAGCGCCATCACCGCGCCGCCATGCATGATGCTGAAGCGGTTACTGAGCTCGGGGCGCATCGCGAGTTCGGCAGTGACGCGGTCGGCCGAGACATGCGTCACCTTGAAGCCGAGGAAATCGGCGAAAGGCGGCTGCGAAAAAGCTTGCGGGTGGACGTCGCTCATTCAGATTTGCTCCAGGCATTGCGCGGCGATCGTGAGGTCACTTTGCGTGAGACCGTGTCCGGTGGGAAGCGACTTATAGACGAGCGCGGCGCCGGCTGTCTGCAAGACCGCACCCAATAAAAAGGGCGCGGAATGACCCGCGCCCTTTCAACAAGCTGGACCAAACGTTACGCCTTCGGCTGCGGCACGATGCGCAGATAGGGCTTCACCGTCTTGTAGCCCTGCGGATAAAGCTGCTTGGCTTCGTCGTTGCTGATCGCGCTGGACAGGATGACGTCTTCGCCTTGCTTCCAGTCGGCCGGCGTCGCCACGCGGTGCTTGGCGTTGAGCTGCAGCGAGTCGAGCACGCGCAGGATCTCGGTGAAGTTGCGGCCGGTGCTCATCGGATAGACCAGGATCAGCTTGATCTTCTTGTCCGGGCCGATGATGAAGACGTTGCGCACGGTCTGGTTATCGGCCGGCGTGCGGCCTTCCGAGGTGCCCGAGGTCGAGGCCGGCAGCATGCCATAGGCCTTGGAAACCTTGAGTTCGGTGTCGCCGATCATCGGGTAATTCGGCGCAAAGCCAACCACGTCCTTGATGTCGACCGCCCATTTGGCGTGGTTGTCGACCGGATCGACCGACAGGCCGATGACCTTGGTGTTGCGCTTGTCGAATTCCGGCTTGAGCCGGGCCACGGTGCCGAGTTCGGTGGTGCAGACCGGGGTGAAGTCCTTCGGGTGCGAAAACAGCAAGCCCCAGGAATTACCCAGCCACTCGTGAAAGCGGATTTTTCCTTCGGTGGTCTCCGCCTCGAAATCCGGTGCGGTGTCGCCAATCGCCAATGTCATGAAAACCTCCAAATAAGATCGATATGCGTGACGCTTAATATAGGCGGCCGCGCCAAACCGGAATAGGGCGAACGCTAAAGAGTAGGTTTGCGTCGCGCGTCGCCGCTTGCGGAGGATAAAGCAACGGCCAGACGACGCCGGGGGGCAATGATCTCCCCCGGCGCCTTGCGGAAATCAGCGGCTGGCGGCTTTCTTGCGCTCTTCCAGTCCGACGGTGCGGCCTTCAAAGCCGGCGGCGTCGAAATAACGCTGGTTGCCGACGCTCTGGCCCATCAGCACAGTGGCAAGGTCATCGGCGCCCGGCGTGGCGCGCTCGGTCCAGGTTTTCACGTCGGGGTTGGCGCCGCCCGGCAAAGCCTCGTCCATCACGCGGCCTTGCAGCGCGCCTTTGAACGGGATCTTCAGCCCGAGCAGGTGGGCCAGCGTCTTGCCGATGTCGGCATTGCTGACCGGCGCCTCGTTGACGAAGCCTTTCTTGAAGCTCGGTCCGATCGCCGCCATGAAATTCATGGTGTCGGCGCGGCTGAACGAGCCGTGCATGCCTTGGCCCTGCTGCAGGCCGGTATCCGCGATCTCGACCGTGCACAGCACCGGCTGCTCGCAGCCGGTCGAGTAGGAGCGGAAGTTAATGACGATCGACGGCCGCGGCGTGCGCGCCGCGCCCTGCATGTTGATCGCCGACATCGGCAGCGTGCCGGGGATCGCGCCGATCTCGCTATCGACAAACAGGCCGCTGACGTAGTCCTGCGCCAGCAGGGCCGCGACCACCTTGGTGGCGAGCGCGGGATCCTTGCTCGGCAGATAGACCAGGTCGGAGCCGCCATTCGCGGCAACGACGACATCCGGCTTTCCGGCGTCGGCGCCAATTAGGCCGTTGCCGCGCTTGGGATAGGTGCCGGCGGCGACCGGCTCGTTCTTGTTGTCGGGGTCCGACAGCGGCATTGCCAATGCCTGGGCGAGATCGATGGCGACAAAGCCGGGCGGCAGCAGGCCGGCCGGCACGTCTTTGTATTCCGTCTTGGCGGCTGGGCTGGTCTTGCTTTCTTTGGAAATCGTCGCGAAGCCGTGATCGGCGGACACCACGATGTCGGTGGTCGCCGACAGGCCGAGCTCGTCAACCGCCTTGCGCAGCGCCGCCAGATTGTCGTCGGCGTTCTTGATGGCCGCCAGCGAGGTCGGCCCGTTGATGCCGGGCGTCACGCTGAGCAGGCTGTCGCCTTGATTATGCTGGGTGCCGTCCGGGTCGCGCGACCAGAACACCAGCACGAAGGGCTTGTTGCGCGCCTTGAACATCGGCAGCACGGCTTTGGCGGCGACGTCGGCGAAATAGCCCTGCTGCGCGACGTTGGCGACCACGGTGCCGGGGGTCTTGTTGTCGCCGGCCTTGCCGTTGTCGCCGCGCGATGGCGCGGCAAGCGGCAAGCCGAGCGCCGCCAACTTGTCTTTCATGTCCTGCGACAGCGGAATGCCGGCGGGCGTGCCGGTCGAGTCGTCGATAGTGATGGTCTTCTCGCCGCTGCGCTCGGTGTGGTCGAACATCAAGGTCGGGCCGAGCTTGCCGATCGCCGCGGTGCTGAAGCCCTGGTTGCGGGCGATCAGCAGGATGCTGTCCTCGTCGACGAAATTGCCAGAGAAATGCGTGTCGACTTCGCCCAGGATCGGATCGTTCTCGATGAAGGGCGTCACGCTGCCGGCCGCTGCCTTGACCGGGAAGGCGGTGTAGATCGTGTTGCTGAAGGCGCCGGTGTCACCGAGGAAGTGGCCGGTCGACAGCCCCGAGGCATTGGCCATGGTGAAGGTCGGGAACAGCGAGTGCGGATTGGCGAAATTCACGCCCTGGTCGCGGATCGCCGCCATGGTCGGCGCGGTCTCCGGGGTGACCTTGAGGGCGCGCAGGCCATCCGGCACGAACAGGATCAGATTGCGCTGGCTTTGCGCGCTGGCTTGGCCAAGCGAGAGGGCGAGGGCGCCGGCGGCAAGGAGCAGGACCTTGGTTCGGAACGGCATGTGGGCTTTCATGGCGGCTCTCCAGGTCATCTTTGTTGCGATGTTGCGCTAGATACTCGCCGCCCAAGACAGTATTGTAACAAGTGCCGGTTATCCGCAGTCTTCTCCCGGTTGGGTGAGGGCGTCACTCTCAAGGCCGCATGTTCAAGCGCATTTTGATCGCCAATCGCGGCGAAATCGCCTGCCGGATCATCAAATCCGCCCGCAAAATGGGTATCGAAACGGTTGCCGTTTATTCGGAGGCCGACAAGGATGCCCTGCATGTCGAGATGGCCGACACCGCCATTTTGATAGGTCCCCCGGCGGCGGCCCAGAGCTACCTGGTCATCGACAAGATCGTGGCCGCCTGCAAGCAGAGCGGCGCCGAGGCCGTCCACCCCGGCTACGGCTTCCTGTCCGAGCGCGAGGCCTTTCCCAAGGCGCTTGAGGCGAATGGCATCGTCTTCATCGGTCCGAACCCCAAGGCGATTGCGGCCATGGGCGACAAGATCGAATCCAAGAAGGCGGCTGCGGCGGCCAAAGTCTCCACCGTGCCCGGCCACCTTGGCGTGATCGCCGACGAGGTCGAGGCGATGATAATCGCCGACGACATCGGTTATCCGGTGATGATCAAGGCCTCGGCCGGCGGCGGCGGCAAGGGCATGCGCATCGCCTGGTCGAAATCCGAAGTGGCTGAAGGTTTCGCCCGCTCGCGTTCGGAGGCCAAGGCCTCGTTCGGCGACGACCGCATGTTCATCGAGAAGTTCATCGTCGATCCGCGGCATATCGAAATCCAGTTGCTTGGCGACAAGCACGGCAACGTCATCTATCTCGGCGAGCGCGAATGCTCGATCCAGCGCCGCAACCAGAAAGTCATCGAGGAAGCCCCAAGCCCGCTGCTCGATGAGGCGACGCGCAAGAAGATGGGTGAGCAGGCCGTCTCGCTCGCCAAGGCCGTCGGCTACGACAGCGCCGGCACGGTGGAATTCGTCGCCGGCCAGGACAAGAGTTTCTTCTTCCTGGAAATGAACACGCGGCTGCAGGTCGAGCATCCGGTGACCGAACTGATCACCGGCATCGATCTGGTCGAGCAGATGATCCGCAGCGCCGCCGGCGAAAAGCTCAGCATCAAGCAGAGCGACGTGAAGCTCACCGGCTGGGCGGTCGAGAGCCGGGTCTACGCCGAAGACCCGTATCGCAACTTCTTGCCGTCGATCGGGCGGCTGACGCGCTATCGCCCGCCGGCTGAGCGTACCTCAGGCGGCATCACGGTGCGCAACGACACCGGCGTCTACGAAGGCGGCGAGATATCGCTCTACTACGATCCGATGATCGCCAAGCTCGTCACCCATGCGCCGACGCGCGAACAGGCCATCGATGCACAGTCCGATGCGCTCGATGCTTTCGTCATCGACGGCATCCGCCACAATATTCCGTTTCTGTCGGCGCTGATGGCGCATCCGCGCTGGCGCGCCGGCAAACTCTCGACCGGATTCATCGCCGAGGAGTTCCCCGAAGGCTTCCATCCGATCCAGCCGGACGGCGCGCGCGCCGAAGTCCTGGCCGCGGTCGCCGCCGCCATCGATCATGTGCTGGGCGAGCGCAGGCGCCAGATTTCCGGCCAGATGACCGGCCGCCTGGTGACGCGCGAAAGCGCGCGCGCGGTCTGGCTCGGCACCGACGAATACAAGCTCGAGGTCAAGCGCGAGAACGGCACCATCGCGATCCGCTTTAGCGGCAAAGGCAAAGCCGGGCTGCGGCATGTCCATTCGGAGTGGCAGCCGAGCGATCCGATCTGGACCGGCACCATCAACAGCCAGCCCGCCGCCGTGCAGGTGCGCCCGATCCCGAACGGTTTTGCGCTGGCCTATCGCGGCGTCGAGACCCGGGCCTTCGTTTATACCGACAGCGAGGCGGCTTATGCGCGTCTGATGCCGGTGAAGAAGGCCGCCGACACCGGCAAGCTGGTGCTGTGTCCGATGCCCGGCCTAGTGGTCTCGATCGCGGTCAAGGAAGGCCAGGAAGTCAAAGCCGGCGACACCGTCGCGGTGGTCGAGGCCATGAAAATGGAAAACGTGTTGCGTGCCGAGATCGACGGCACCGTCAAGAAGATCAACGCCAAGCAGGGCGACAGCCTGGCGGTCGACGCGGTGATTTTGGAGTTTGCGTAAGGCGCGATGGCGACCCGCGCGAATTCTGCCGGTCGAATTTCATGACGCTCTACTTCGCCTACGGCTCCAACATGCACCGCGCCGCCATGCAGGTGCGCTGCCCGGGCGCGCGTGCGATCGGGCCGGCCAAGCTCGACAGCTACAAATTCTTCATCGGCATCGACGGTTGGGGTTCGGTGCGCTTGAGTCCGGGCGATACGGTGCATGGCGTGCTGTGGCGGCTGACGCCGCGCGACGTCGCGGCGCTGCACGCCTACGAATTGCTGCACAAGGGCCTCTACGATGTGCGCCATCTGCCGGTGCGCGAGGGTAAACGCCGCGTGCTGGCAATGCTGTATCTGCTGCGGCGGCGCGCCGCCGGGCAGCCGAAACCCGGCTCTGTCGAGATGATCGCCGCCGCCGCGCGCTCATGGAAACTGCCCGAGCGCTATATCCGGTCCGTGGAGCGCTGGTCGGTGTCGCGCTGGACCGGCGCGCGCGTCATCGACGTCGGAGACATCGTATGAACGACGAGACCAGGATCATTCGCCACGTCTTTGTGCGCGGCAAAGTGCACGGCGTCGGCTTCCGTGCCTTCGTCGAACATCATGCCCTGAAGCGCGGGCTAGAAGGCTGGGTGCGCAACCGCCGCGACGGTTCGGTCGAGGCGCTGTTTGCCGGGCCGTTGAAGTCGATGGAGGGCATGATCGCGGCGTGCCAGATCGGCCCGCTCAGCGGCCATGTCGATGGGCTCGATCAGCGCGAGGGCACCGCGGACGAATTCAAACTGCGCGCGCCGGGCGATGTGTTTTCGGTGCTGGCAACGGCGTAGCCGAACAAGTCCTCGAACTCGCCGAGCAGCGCCATATCGACGTCCGCCATCGACACCGGCAGGCCGAGATCGATCAGACTGGTGACGCCGTAGCGCTGCTCGCTGATGCCGCAGGGTACGATGCCGGAAAAATGCGTGAGGTCGGGATCGACGTTGAGCGAGATGCCGTGCAGCGTCACCCATTGCTTCACGCGGATGCCGATGGCGGCGATCTTGTCTTCTGCGCCTTCGGCTTTTTCCGGCCGGCGCACCCAAACGCCGATGCGATCCTCGCGGCGCTCGCCGCGCACGTTGAAACGCGCCAGCGCGCGGATGATCCATTCCTCCAGCGTGGCGACGAATTTGCGCACGTCCGGGCCGCGCCGTTTCAGGTCGAGCATGACGTAAGCCACGCGCTGGCCGGGCCCATGATAGGTCATCTGCCCGCCGCGCCCGGCCTCGAACACGGGAAAACGGGCATCAACGATGTCCTGCCGCTGCGCGCTGGTACCGGCGGTATAGAGCGGGGGATGTTCGAGCAGCCAGACCAGTTCGGGCTCGCGGCCGGCCGCGATAGCAGCGGCGCGGGCGTCCATGAAGGCCAAGGCGGCTTCGTAGGCCACCGGCCGGTCGGCCACGCGCCATTCAACTGCCGGCCACCCCGCCGCAGCGGGCATTCCCACCGTCAAATCGTCGCGCATGTTAACCACTCGTTCACCATACCATGATGACTTGGAACCTGCCTCCACTCTCGCGAGGCGCAGAAGGAAGTTAAGACCGTGGGCACATTCGACAAGGTGTCAGTCGATATCACCGTAGTGTTGGGTACGACCACAATGCCGATCCATCAGGTGCTCCGACTTGGTCGCGGCGCCATCATTGAGCTCGAATCCACGGAAGACGACGCCGTCCAGATCCTCGCCAATAACCTGCCGGTGGCCAGGGGCACGGTCGTGGTCAACGGCAACCGCATCGCGGTCGAAGTCGGCGATCTCTTGCCGCGCCCCCTCGATATGCGCTGAGCGGCCGGAAAGTGCGGCCTCTAGGCCTTGTCCCTCAGGACCCTATTTGTTACACGAACCGCGCTTGTGGGGACGCGGGGTTTTCAGGACTTCTCGTCTCTCTATCGTTTAGCGGCCATGGCGGAATTGGTAGACGCACTGCCTTGAGGTGGCAGCGGGGCAACCCGTGAAGGTTCGAGTCCTTTTGGCCGCACCAACACTAAAAACATAATAGAATCAAATAATTGAGACTAGGTCGGTAGTTCGGTTTGTAGCACGATTGTGTATCAAGTTTTGTAGCATCTGCCTTGCTCGATTACTGCGCGTAGCAACCCACATAGTGCGAATCGCTGCGAGCGCTACCGCCAAATCCCGACGTTCTAAGGGGTCAACATTAGACGCCGATCAGGGGTCAAAGTTGGAAGCCGACTGACAATCGATCCACTTGTCTAATGTCTTTACTCGCGAAAGCACATTCGACGACAACGCCGGCACGTACGCTATGGGCCGATATTCGGTCGCTGTCGGGGGAAGAGGAGACATTCGCTGTGTTGCCGCGAATGGTCACGACGGGCCAAGTGCAGACGTATTCCGATGGCGCCAACTGGAAATCCAGTTCGAGCCCGGAAATCCCGGAGACCGGCAGTCGCCGATAGGTCTGTGTGGTTAAACGTTCTTTGCGCGCGACGGCCGATGAGTCGTCCCCCGGACTAGGGCCAACTCCGAATATATTACGGGCGCATTGACGCAGTTGAGGGGCCGCTCATTGGCGCCATTAGAATAGAATTGGCACAGCGGGGGGGGGGGGGGGGGGGGGGGGCGGCCCCCCCCCCCCCCCCCCCCC
>CAIRGJ010000059.1 GCA_903878085.1 uncultured Hyphomicrobiales bacterium
CCCTAAGGGACCTTTCAAACAAGCTTTCGGATGGCGAGAAGACCGACCTCCTTGGGACGATTATCGATGAGTCGGAGCGGCTCAACCGATTCATTGCTAATTTGCTAGATATGACCAAACTAGAAGCGGGCGCCATTGTGCCGAACTCTGCGCTGCATGACGTCGGCGAAATCGTCGGCAGCGTCCTGCGTCGCGCCACCAAAATTCTGTCCGGCCATCAAGTCGACATGGCGCTGGCGGCCGATCTGCCGATGGTCGACATCGACGCGGTCTTGTTCGAACAGGTGCTATTCAACGTTCTCGATAACGCTGCCAAATATGCGCCGGCCGGGACGACGATCCGCATCCAGAGCTTGCGCGAGCGCAGCGCCGTCTGTCTACAAATCCTCGATGAGGGCCTCGGTATTCCACCAAACGATCTGGAGCCTATCTTCGACAAGTTCTATCGCGCCCGGAAAGCCGATCAGGTGAGGGCAGGCACAGGGCTCGGCTTGGCGATCGCACGCGGCTTTGTCGAGGCCATGCACGGCACCATCACCGCCGCCAATCGCACCGACCGTAGCGGCGCCATCTTCACCATCACTCTGCCAATCCCGGCCGATACCAAAACGCTGGATACCGCGGCATGAGCGCGGCCCCGATCCGAATTCTGGTCGTCGACGACGAGCCGCCGATCCGCAAGCTGTTGCGGATGGGACTGAATACGCAAGGCTATGAAGTCTTGGAAGCGTCGAACGGAAGAACCGCGCTTGAGATGCTCGGCCAAAATCCGGACCTGATCATTCTCGACCTCGGTCTGCCTGACGTCCAAGGACTCGAACTACTACGGAAAATCCGCGAACTCAAAGAGAGTATCCCGGTCGTGGTCTTGTCCAGCCGCGGCGACGAGGCCGGCAAGGTTCAGGCGCTCGATCTCGGCGCCGACGATTATGTAACAAAGCCGTTCGGCATGGACGAACTTTTAGCGCGCATGCGGGCTGCACTTCGTCATCAACTTCAGGTTCACGGCGAGCGGCCCGTGTTCCGCGTCGGCGACCTGTCGGTTGATCTGGTCCGGCGCATCGTCAAAGTCGGCGACCGCGACGTGAAACTGTCGCCGAAGGAGTACGACCTGCTACGCGCGCTGGTCCAGCACGCCGGCAAAGTGCTTACGCATAAATTTCTGCTGGCCGAGTTATGGGACGAGCTGGTCGACGCGCAGTACCTGCGGGTCTATGTCCGACAACTCAGACAGAAGATCGAAGCCGATCCCGAACGTCCGCAATACATTCTCACCGAGACCGGCATTGGCTACCGGTTACGAGCGCCCGACTGAGGACAGCATGAAGATTACGGAATTTCTCGCGGCTGGCGACGTGCTGGTTGACGTTCGCGCCGCGGACAAGGCGCGCCTGTTGGAAGAGCTTTGCCGCCACGCGGCCTCTGCGCTTAACATCGACGCCGACCCGATCTCGGCCGCTATCCTCAAACGCGAGGAGTTAGGCTCGACCGGGATGGGCGGCGGCGTCGCGATCCCGCACGCGCGCGTAGTTGGCGTGACTAAGCCTTATGGCGTTCTCGCTCGACTAAAGAATGCAATCGCGTTCGACTCTGTGGACGGCCAGCCGGTCGACCTCGTTTTTCTATTGCTATTGCCGACCGCTTCGGTCGGCGACCAACTTAATGCGCTTGCGTTGGTGGCCCGCACCCTCAGGGACGCTGATACCCTTCGCAACGCTCGCCGTACGGCCGATCCAGCCAGTCTTTATGCCGTAGTGGCACCGACCCAGAAATAATTAGTCGTGCTGTGGCTAAAACTGTCGGTTGCAGGCGCTACGTCCGCTGACCATAGCGGATACGCCGCCAGCACCGGCGATGCCCGCAATTGGGGGTGAAGCAGACAAGAAGTGGCGGCCGCGCTATCGTCGCCGCAAAGCTTTGGATCAAGCTCATGTTTCCGCTAACGATCCAAGCTGAGCGAGCGTGAGATTCCAGCTAGTAGCGCGACCGATGCATATCTCTCGGTAGCGAACTTCAATGATTTCAATGGTCTCCCCCAGACTTCGAATCTGGGGTTTGCATCATGGAATATTCCTATTTAGGCGCGTGCATTTTCGATAAGTTCCGCTTGGCGGCGGCGATCCAGGGCTTCAGAACGATAAGTTTACCCCGGTCCGCCTTTTCCTTTGCGGCCATGAGAATTGTGCGCATCGCTTTGACCACCGCTGGTTCGAGCGCTTCGATTGCCGAAACCTGCTTGGGGTCGATCATTCCGTTGCGACCATAGCGTCCGGGCACGGTGCTGACATGCCCAAGAATTCGGTCGCGCGTGCGTTGCGCGATC
>CAIRGJ010000060.1 GCA_903878085.1 uncultured Hyphomicrobiales bacterium
GATACACTCGCTCGATGGCGAGCGCACCCTGATCGATCAGCGCGTCGAGCAGGCGGCGCTCATCCGGCGTGGTCAGCGGTCCCGGCTTGTCGCGGTCGATGCCGACCACGCCGATAGCGCCACGGCCAGTCCGCATTGGCAGGAACAAGCGTTTGGCGCCCGGCAACGTATCCGAACCGCGCCCGGCCGGGCGGTTGTTCTCCCAAGCCCACTTCGCAGCTGCAATGTCGGCGCTATCGAGAGTATCCTCAGGCGGATAGCCGGCCTTTACAGCGATGGACCCGTTCTCCGGCAGCAGCAAGACCACCCGCACCTTCAGCATCAAGGCGGTCTGATAGGCCGTGGCCCAGAGCACATCGTCCAGGGTGCCGACGCCCGCCAATTTGCGGCTGAAGGCGTAGAGCGACTCGGTGGCGCGCGCCCGGCCCATGGCGACCAAGGCCTGGGTGCGCACCCGGGCGGCAACGTTCGACACGACGACAGCGATCACAATGAAAAAGAAGAACGCCGCCACATTGGTCGGATCGGCGATGGTAAAGGTGTAGATCGGCGGCAGAAAGAAGAAATTATAGCACAGCGACACGGCGACGCTGGCGAACAGCGACGGCCACAGCCCGTAACGCACCGCGACGCCGACCACCGCAGTGAGAAAGACGAGGTCGACGTTTTCGATACCAAAGAAGGGCTGGGTGCCCTCACCGACCGCAAGCGCCACCGCGACCATGATAAGCGCGAGCCCATAGGGCCGCGGGTCGAACGGCTCAGCCTGCTCCGCGGTGCGCACCGTCTTTTGCGGAATTGGATCGCTAACAATGTCATCACCTGCAATGACATGGACGCTGATATTGCCGGATCGACGGACCAACTCATGCACCACAGAGCCGTTGATGATTTCAAACCATCGCGAGCGGCTCGATTTTCCGACAATGATTTGGGTCATGTTGTTAACACGCGCGTAATCGATGACATCGTCGGCGATGCTGCGGACACCGCCAGGGATGGTGACGGTCTCACCGCCCAAGGACTCCGCCAGACGGAGCGTATCGGCGATCCGATCGCGCTGCTCTTCGGTGAGACGAAGGCTGCGCCTGCTCTCCACTGCGAGCGCCGTAAATGTCGCGTGTAAACGATCCGAAAGTCGTTTGGCGTAGCGCACAAGACCTGCGGCCCGCGGATCCTCGCTGACGCAGACAAGGATACGTTCGCCGGCAGCCCAAGGCCCGGCGATGGCGCGGCTCTGCATCTCGGCGAGGAGTTGAACGTCGACCCGGTCGGCGGTGCGACGCAAGGCCAGCTCGCGCAGCGCCGTTAGATTGCTGGGCGAGAAGTAGTGCTCCAGCGCACGCTCAGCCTGCGTCGGGACGTAGACTTTGCCTTCCCTCAGCCGTTGAATCAGATCATCGGGCGTGAGATCGACCAATTCGATGGCATTGGCGCGATCAAAAACCGAATCCGGAACGGTCTCGCGAACGCGAACGTGTGTGATCTGCGCTACGACATCGTTCAAGCTTTCGATGTGCTGAATGTTGACGGTGGAATAGACGTCGATGCCGTGATTGAGAATCTCCTCAACGTCGAGATAGCGCTTCGGATGACGGCTGCCGAGCACATTGGTGTGCGCAAGCTCGTCAACGAGCACAATCTGCGGCCTTCGGGCAATGATGGCATCGAGGTCCATTTCCTCAAGCCATTGGCCTTTATACTCGATGCGCCGGCGCGGGATGATGTCGAGGCCATCGAGCAGCGCTTCGGTTTCTTTGCGCCCGTGAGTTTCGACCACGCCGATGACGATGTCGTAACCGTCTTTGCGCCGGGCGCGCGCCTGCTGCAGCATTTCATAGGTCTTGCCGACACCCGGCGCCGCACCGACGAATATCTTGAGTTTACCGACGCGGCTCTCTTCTCGCCGGGCCGCTTCTAGCAATGCCTCGGGCGAAGGCCGGCGTTCGGGGTCGTGGCGCTGGTCTGCCATCCGGCGTCAAATTCCCCAGACCGGCACTCAAGGCCGTCTTGTTAGCCCGCCGCCTAGCGGTCGAGCGCTAAATTGAGTTCCAGTACGTTGACGCGCGGCTCACCCAGCAGGCCAAGAGTGCGGCCTTCGATGTGCTCACTAACCAACTGGCGCACCTTTTCCGGCGGCATATTACGCGCCTTCGCGACGCGCGGCACCTGGAATAGCGCGGCCTCAGGCGAAATATGAGGGTCAAGGCCGCTGCCCGAGGTGGTGACCAGGTCGACCGGAACCGGCGCGGCCGGATTTTCGGCCTTCAGCTTGTCGACATCGCCTTTGAGGCGGTCGGCCAGCGCCTTGCTGGTGGGCCCGAGGTTCGAGCCCATGGAATTCACGGCGTTATAAGGCGCATCGACAGTCTTGGTGGCATCCTTCGGGTCGGGCGCGTTGGTCGCCGATGGGCGGCCTTGGAAGTATTTGTCAGAGGTGAAGACCTGGCCGATCAGCGCAGAGCCTATGACCTTGCCGTCTTTCTCGATCAGGCTGCCTTGCGCCTGGCGCGGGAAGATCGCGCCCGCGATCCCGGTCATGGCGAGCGGATAGGCTAAGCCGGTGATCAAAGTCAGGCCGACAAGCAGTACGATGGCCGGGCGAATTTCCTTCAACATGATGTTTCTCCTCAGACCAGGTGCAGGGCGTTGACCGCGAGGTCGATCGCTTTGATGCCGATAAACGGAATGATGATGCCGCCTACTCCGTAGATCAGCAGATTACGGCGCAGCAGCGGGCCGGCACCGATCGCACGGTAGGCAACACCCTTCAGCGATAGCGGGATAAGCGCGATTATGATCAGGGCGTTGAAGATAATCGC
>CAIRGJ010000061.1 GCA_903878085.1 uncultured Hyphomicrobiales bacterium
CACAGCACAAAATCCGCAGCCCCGCACTCCAGCGCGGTCGCGGGCTGAATCAGCATTTCGGGATGGCCGATGAGGTCAAGCCCGGTTTTCTTGGCCAGCGCCACGTAGCCGTCGCGGCCCGTGACCTGCGACAGCCCCTGCCCCCGATAGTTCCAGCCGTCGTCGGTACCGAGCCGGTTTCCCATCCGCCCGTCATAGGCGCGATCGGCGATCAGGCGCGGCTGGTGCTGCAGTTCGATCGCCTGGTCGTGGTTGAAGTGCGTCGGGAATACTTCCAGCAGGCGCCCGGCCGAATAGCTCATGTTCTCCTGCATCTCCCGGCCGCAGCCGGTCTCTTCCGAGATCTGCGCCATGAAGTGACAGACGACGAGATCGCTGGTGAAACCGTATTTCGGGAACACGACGGGCGCCGAGGCCGTCATGCCTTCGACGAGGCCCGGCACGGTGACGTCGCCATGCGGCCATAGCCGCTTCAGCGCCGGGCCAAACTTGCCGTTCGCGACACACGGCGGCACGGCAATGGGCGCAGCGCCTTGGGGGGCGTCTGTCATGAGGGAAAACTCCTGAGATTGGAAAAATAGCGCGCTTCGCTACGGCACTTCCCAGCGATCCGGATCGTCGATCGATTGCATTCGCACGATCGCGTAGCGCATCGGTCCGATCTCGGGCGTCAGGTTGTCCAGCGTCACACCGTCGACCAGCAGCACCAGGTGATGCTCGCCGTCAGGCGCGATACATTCGCACAGCTGCGAGGCAATCCCGCGCAGCAACAGTTCTTCCCGCTTCGTCACCGCATAATCATGGCACTGGCCGGTTTCCGGCCAGATCAGCCACTTGTCGGAGACGCTGGCGCGCCCATAGTTCGGCCGGATGCCGGCGTTCACCGCACGGTTGACCTGGGCGATGATCTCGCTGCGCTGCGGATTTTCCGCAAGCGCAAATATCGTCCAGGCCATCGGCGGCAGGCAGGTGTTCACGCCGCCCGCTCCATTCGAACCACAACCCGCTTTTTCATGACCGACGACCTTTTCCGGCGATGGTTGCCGCGATTGTAGCCTTGCGTGGTCGGCAGGTCGCTGTGCGCTGCCGTCTCGCGAATGAAGTCCGGGTCGGCCTCGGCCTCGAAGGCTTCGGAAATGGCCCCTGCCCGGCTGTCCATATTGAAAACCGCCTTCGGCACGCCGGCGGCCACCGCGCAGATCCGCCACTTCCGGCGGAATTCGTAGTCGGTATAGGGCAGCCCGGTATGCTCGTTAACGATCAGCGGGCCATCGGAGAGCCGTCCGATCAGGCGTTTCAGCTCGGCCATGATCATCGGGCATTCGGTCAGATCGGCCTCGATGTCCTTCTGCCGCTTGGAGGTAGTATGGCGAAGCACCAGGTCGCCGTCGATCTCGCAGCCTCGCAGGCCGCGCAGCCATTTCTTCTTGCGGTGAACGATCCCGCTTTCGCCCTGCTCACGTTTCGGCACCCACTCGCCGATGATGTCCTTCTGCCGCAGCATCAGCTCGAACTGGAACGCCTGGGCGAACGCGATCGAATGCCAGGCTCTCATGTGGGCCTGCCGCATGATGGCGACGGCCTGCGAAGCCGTCAGCCGCTGGGTCCGCTTCTTGCCGGCCTGAAAGCG
>CAIRGJ010000062.1 GCA_903878085.1 uncultured Hyphomicrobiales bacterium
AAGCGGGGAGTGAATCTTTTGGATGTCCGCTGGCCCTGTGCACTCCGCTGGGCTCCCTCTCCCCTGGGGGGAGAGGGTTGGGGTGAGGGGGCAAGTGACCTACGAAATTGCCGTTCCCCCTCACCCGGATCGCTTCGCGATCCGACCTCTCCCCCCAGGGGAGAGGGAGCCCAGCGGAGTGCACAGGGCCAGCGGACATCCAAAAGATTCACTCCCCGCTTCCAATCTTGCGCGTCATCGGCGCCGGAATGATCTGCGCGCTGGGCGCTTCGTCGCTGAACTCGACGCTCTGGATCTTCTCGCCGCGGCTCAGGATCTTGTCCGCCGAGATGACGATCTGTTCGATGTCCTTGTTGACGGTGCCGAAGTGCCGGTCGAGATTCTCGACGCGGTCCTTGAGGCGCTGCACGTCGCCGATCATCAATCCGACTTCCGTCAAAATCCGGTCGGCCGCCTCGCGCATGCGGGCGTCCTTCTGGATCTGCTGCACCACCTGGATCGCCAGCATCAGCAGCGACGGCGACACGATGATGACGCCGGAGCGGTAGCCCTTCTGCAACACGTCGTCGAAGCCGTCATAGAGTTCGGCAAACATCGACTCCGACGGGATGAACATGAAGGCGACGTCCTGCGTCTCGCCCTTGATCAGATATTTGCCGGAAATGTCGTCGATATGCTTGCCGAGATTCTGCCGCAACTGGCGCGTGGCCTGCAGCCGCTCGTCGTCGGTCTTGGCGTTTTCCAGCGCGGTGGTGGCTTCCAGTGGAAATTTGGCGTCGATGATGAGGTGGCGATTGTCCGGCATATGGATGCAGCAATCCGGCCGGGAATTGTTCGACAGCGTGAATTGGAATTCATAGGCGCCCTGCGGCAGGGCGTCGGCGATGATGGCTTCCATCCGGCCCTGGCCGAAGGCGCCGCGGCGCTGCTTGTTGTCGAACACTTTTTGCAGCGACGTCACCGTGGTCGCGAGATCCGTGATGTTCTTCTGCGCCGAGTCGATCACCGCCAGCCGCGCGTGCAACTGCTGCAAATGGTCGGTGGTGTTCTTGGTGGTGGTCTTCATCGACTCGCCGATGTTCTGCGACACCGCGTCGAGCCTTGTGTTCACGGTCTGCTGCAACTGGGTGTGCGAGTTCTGCAGCCAGCTGCCCATGGCATCGAGCCGGGCGTTGAGCTCCATGAGCCGCTGCTCGGCGGCCGGATCGATCACCGGGGCGCGCGGCCGCAGCAGCAGCACGATGATGGCGATGACCCCGATCGCGATGACCAGGCCGAGGACGATGAGCAAGGTTTCGGACATGGACTGGCTTCTACCGTGATTCGCGGTGCGCATGCGAACGAAGGGCGAACGATAGGGCGGCGAGGCCCGCGGCTCAAGAGTGCCCCGGAAAGACCGGAATCCCGGCATTCCTCGCATTGACCGCGCCGGGTACACCCCTTAAATCGCCTTTATGGCGATCCGCGACATCCTCATCATCCCCGACAAGCGCTTGCGGGCGAAATCCGAGCCGGTCAAGGCAATCGACGCGTCCGTGCGGGCGCTGGTCGGCGATATGTTCGAGACCATGTATGCCGCGCCCGGCATCGGGCTGGCCGCCATCCAGATCGGCGTGGCCCACCGCGTGGTGACCATGGACCTCGCCGCCAAGGATGCCCCGCCGGAGCCGAAGGTCTTCATCAACCCGGAAATCGTCGGCGCCTCGGCGGAGAAGTCGACCTACGAGGAAGGCTGTCTGTCGATCCCGGAATATTACGAAGCGGTCGAGCGGCCGCAGGCGGTGAAGGTCAAGTATCTCGACCTCGACGGCAAAGCGCAGGAGATCGAGGCCGACGGCCTGCTCGCCACCTGCCTGCAGCACGAGGTCGACCATCTCAACGGCGTTCTGTTCATCGACCATATTTCCAAGCTCAAGCGCGACATGGTGATGAAGAAGTTCAAGAAGGCGGCCAAGAAAGCCGATAGCGACAAGCCCAACTCCGACGAATTGGCCGGGGACAAAGAGCCGTCGCATCATATCGGCTGAGCGCATGATCCCGAAAAGTGGGAACCGGTTTTCGGACCAGATCATGCGCACTTAAAAAAGAGCCAGCATGTCCCTTCGCCTGATCTTCATGGGCACGCCCGACTTCGCGGTGCCGACGCTGCTGGCGCTGGGCGCCGCCGGTCACGAGATCGCGGCGGTCTATACGCGCGCGGCCAAGCCCGGCGGCCGGCGCGGGCTCGAACTGGTGCCGTCGCCGGTCGAGCGCGAGGCGACGCGGCTCGGCATTCCGGTGTTGACGCCGAAGACGCTCAAGACGCCGGAAGCGCAGGCTGAATTCGCGGCGTTCAACGCCGACGCCGCCGTGGTGGTGGCCTATGGCCTGATCCTGCCCAAGCCCGTGCTCGATGCGCCGCAGCTCGGCTGTTTCAACGTGCACGCCTCGCTGTTGCCGCGCTGGCGCGGCGCCGCCCCGATCCACCGCGCGGTCATGACCGGAGATCATGAAACCGGCGTCACCATCATGCAGATGGACGAGGGCCTCGACACCGGCGCCATGGCGACGATGGAGCGCACGACAATCGGCGCGGACGTCACGACCGGCGACCTGCACGACGCGTTGGCGCGGCTCGGCGCCGATCTCTTGGTGCGGGCGCTGGGTGCGGCGGAACGCGGCACACTGACGCTGACGCCGCAGCCGGAGGCGGGCGTCACTTACGCGGCGAAAATCAGCAAGGACGAAACCCGGATCGACTGGTCAAAGCCGGCGAGCCAGGTGCACGACCATATTCGCGGGCTGTCGCCATTCCCCGGCGCCTGGTTCGAACTCGACGGCGTGCGGGTGAAGGTGCTGCGCACGACGCGCGGCGAAGGGAAGGGCGCGCCCGGCACGACGCTCAACGACAGACTCACCGTCGCCTGCGGCGACGGCGCCGTGCGGCTAATTCAGGTGCAGCGCGCCGGCAAGCAGCCGATGAGTGCGGAAGAATTCCTGCGCGGCACGGCGGTCAAAGCGGGTTCGCAACTTCTTTGAATTTAGCCGCGTGAAAGCTCGCCCAATGGTGCCGGCGCGCCTCGATGAATTCGGCAAGATCGGCATCGGTGACACCAATGAGGTCGGCATGTCCGAAGCCCTTCGAATAGTCGAGGACGGAGACGATCTCGGGCGTCAGCCGCAGCATCGGCACCGCGGCGGGATCCGGACGCGGCATGACTTTGTATTCGGGATAGCGGCGCAGCTGAATTTCCGCCACATGATCGATCTCGCCCTGATCGGTGACTTCGACGGCGCGCGCCGCAATCGACAGGCCCTTGATTTGCAGCGGCTGCGGGTAGTCCTTGGCGATGGCCAGCGATACGCGCGGGTCGCGCATGATGTTGGCGCATTTCTGGCTGTCGCGAGAGATAAAACAATAGATGATGAGCCCGTCATTGGCGTAACCGACCACCGTGGCCTGGGGCCAGCCGTCTTCCCGGTTGGTGGCGATCGTCATGATACGGTGCTGGTTGAGCAGATCGACGATTTGCTGCTTGAATTCACGGTTCATGGACAAAGCCCTCAATTTCAAGGCCAATCTAGAGAACCCGCCTGCCGGCGGACTTGAGGTAGATCAATCGTGCCCCGCTACAAGCTCATCGTTGAATATGATGGCGCGCCGTTTTGCGGCTGGCAGACCCAAGCGGACCAGCTTACCGTGCAGGGTGTGCTGACCACGGCGGTCGAGGCGCTGTCGGGCGAGAAAACGCTGGTGCAGGGCGCCGGGCGTACCGACGCCGGCGTGCACGCGCGCGGTCAGGTGGCGCATGTCGACCTGACCAAAGACTGGGAGACCGACACGGTGCGCGACGGGCTCAACGCGCACCTGCGGCCGCATCCGGTCGCCGTGCTGTCGGCCGAACGCGTTGGCGGCGATTTCAACGCCCGCATGTCCGCGGTGAAGCGGCATTATCTGTACCGCATCGTCAACCGCCGTCCCGATCTGACCTTCGATCTGAAATATGCCTGGCGGGTGGCGCGGCCGCTCGACGTCGCGGCGATGCATGACGCCGCGCAGCGGCTGGTCGGCAACCACGATTTCACGACGTTCCGCTCTACCGAATGCCAGGCCAACTCGCCGGTCAAGACGCTCGACAGGCTCGACGTCGTGCGCGACGGGCTGGAGTTGCGCGTGCTCGCATCGGCCCGTTCGTTCCTGCACAATCAGGTGCGCTCGATGGTCGGCTCGCTGGTGATGGTCGGGTCGGGGAACTGGAGCGCCGACGATCTGACGCGCGTGCTCATGGCGCGCGACCGCACAGCCTGCGGCCAGGTCGCACCGCCGGACGGGCTGTATTTGATGAAGGTCGATTATTAATCCGCCCATTCCCGCGAAAGCGGGAATCCAGGACTTGGCTAAGCACTGGGTCCCCGCTTTTGCGGGGACGAACGGAAAGTAAAAAAACTTATCCCCGCGCGCTCAACCGCACTTATATTCATCCCGCCTCGCTCGCAGCGGCGTCATCTCGAGGTGACGTTGCGCTGTGAGCCAAGGCCGGCGTGCCATTCCCTCGCGGAACGGAAAAGGAAACGACGGCCTACCCGGGGCCGCAAAGAACGCGGGCGATGATGCTTGTCCGCTCTTGACCCACATCGGCCATGTGCACGGGAGCGCCTCTCAAGAATCCTGCGCCCGGTAAATCAGATCGTTAGAATTACCATTCGTTGCTGATGTTCAATTCTCTTGGCTTATTGTCTCTGCATCATCGATGTGGAGGGAAATCGGGAGTACGATTCGTATCGTCGTCCCTAGACCCTCGCCCGGGCTTAGAGCTTCAAGTTTGCCCCCGCTGCTCATGATGAAGATATTTGCGATCCACATGCCCAATCCCGAGCCTGAGATTTTTCCGATATGACGCTGGCCACGAAAGAAGCGTTCCGGAAGCTTCCGTTTTTCATCGGCGGTAAGGCCAAGACCTTCATCGCGTACCGATATTATCAACTGCTGGTTTTCAGCAAGCGCGCCCACATAAATTGTAGATTCGGCGGGCGAATATTTGGCTGCATTGGCGATAATTTGGCCGAGAGCCTGCTCTATTAACACAGGGTCGACATCAACGAGCGGCAGATCTGCGGCAAGGTTCAAATCAATTCGATGGCTAGGGTATCGGAGGCTAATGCGTTCGATCGCTGCATCTATAATATCTTTCGGATCGGTCCAATCACGGCGGGATTGCAAGCCTTTGCTCGTGATCCGTGCGGCGTCTAGCAAGTTCTGAATATCGTTATTAAGCCGCATGGCTTCATCACGGATGCCCTTGGCTAATGACGCAAGGCGCGGGTCCTTTGCGACAGTCGGTGTTTCGGCGAGCACCGACACTCCACCTAAAATCGAGGCAAGAGGCGTTCGCAGTTCGTGGGAGACGGAGCCGATCAATGCATCGCGAAGCTGATTGGCTTCGGTGAGTGTCTTGGCGATTGTCCTTGCCGACTCAATCTTTAAAGAAAGAAACGTCGTGAGTGCGACAGCCAAGAGGCTGATTGCGGTGTTGATTAGGCCCGTTTGCAGGTCTCCGGTACGCGTCACATAAAAGGCGGAGACTGTTAGCGCCATACACCCTACGGCCACAAATACAACGCCGCGTCTACTACAGAAGCGGACCGACATCAGCACGACCGCAACGTATAAAACCGCGGCAGCGATCTCTAAATCGGTTGTCGCATCGACCGCAAAGATTGCTGCAGCTAGCGCTATGGTAACGATTGGAAGAGAAATTGAACTCTTAGGTGCCTGAAAACGAGATTTGAGTTTCATCCTGAAAATGTCCGAACCGCGGTCCTGCACGCCAGATAATACCAAATGTTAGCGGGGCAAAGCGGACATTGCCAGCCGCTGCCGAATACGCTCGATTTATGAGCGCAATTTCTAGCCGAAATACGTGTCGATGATTTTGCGATAGATCGTCGTCAGCGCGCGCAAGTCGGCGATCGGCACGCGCTCGTCGATCGCATGCATGGTCTGTCCGACCAGGCCGAATTCCACCACCGGGCAATAATGCGTGATGAAGCGCGCGTCCGACGTGCCGCCGGTGGTCGACAGCTCCGGCTTGCGGCCGGTCACTTCGGCGACCGCGTTCGATACCAATTCGGTGAACGGGCCGGGCTGGGTGACGAAGACGCCGGCGTTCGACGGCTCAAACTTGAACGCAAATTTGATCTTGCCGTCGGCAGCTTTGGCCGCACGCGCCTCGAGCAGCGCCTTCAGCGAGTCCAGCGTGTGGCAATCGTTGAAGCGGATGTTGAAGCGCGCCCGCGCCTCGCCGGGAATGAGGTTGACGGTTTTGTTGCCGACATCGATCGTGGTGAATTCCAGATTCGACGGCTGAAACGTGGCGCTGCCCTTGTCGAGCGGCTCGTTCTGCAGCGCGTCGATCAGTGTGACGATGCCGCGCACCGGATTGTCGGCGCGCTGCGGATAGGCGACATGGCCGGATTTTCCGGTAACGATCAGCGTGCCATTGAGCGAACCGCGGCGGCCGATCTTGATGGTGTCGCCGAGTTCGTCCTGATTGCTCGGCTCGCCGAGAATGCAGTGATCGAACTTCTCGCCGCGCTCCGCCGCCCAGGCTAGCAGCTTCGGCGTGCCGTTGACCGCGATGCTTTCCTCGTCGCCGGTGATCAGGAACGAGATCGAGCCCTTGCCGTCTTTTTGCGGCTTGCCGCCACTAGCCGCGAGATGATCGAGCACGGCGGCGACACAGCAAGCGATGCCGCCCTTCATGTCGACCGCGCCGCGGCCGTACAGTTGGCCCTTGTCGACCGCGCCGGAAAACGGCGGATGCGTCCAGGCTTTCTCGTCGCCGGGCGGCACCACGTCGGTATGGCCGGCAAACATCAAATGCGGCGCGGCGGTGCCGATGCGGGCGTAGAAGTTCTCGACGTCCTCGGCGCCCGGCTCGCTGAAGATCATGCGATGCACGGTGAAACCGGCCGCCTTCAACGTCTTTTCGAGAAACGACAATGCGCCGCCTTACGCCGGCGTCACCGACGGGCAGCGCAGCAGATCGCGGGCAATGGCAACGGGATCGGCGATCATCGGCAGAGTCTTTAATCCCTCAACAACTCATTGATGCTGGTCTTGGAGCGGGTGCGCTCGTCGACGCGCTTGACGATCACGGCGCAATACAGGCTCGGCCCTGGCTCGCCGTTTGGCAAAGGCTTGCCGGGCATCGTTCCCGATACCACGACCGAATAGGGCGGCACTTCGCCGTAAAAAATCTTGCCGGTGGCGCGGTCGACGATTTTGGTCGACATGCCGAGATAGACGCCCATGCCGAGCACGGAGCCTTCGTGCACGATTACGCCCTCGACCACTTCCGAGCGCGCGCCGATAAAGCAGTTGTCCTCGATCACCACCGGTCCGGCCTGCAACGGCTCCAGCACGCCGCCGATGCCGACGCCGCCCGACAAATGGCAGTGCTTGCCGATCTGCGCGCAGGAGCCGACGGTGGCCCAGGTGTCGACCATGGTGCCTGAATCGACGCGGGCGCCGAGATTGACGAAGGACGGCATCAGCACGACGTTCGGCGCGATATAGGCGGAGCGGCGCACCACCGAGCCCGGCACGGCGCGAAAGCCGGCCTTTTTGAACTTGGCCGCGGTCCAGCCCTTGAGCTTGGAGTCGACCTTGTCCCACCAGACGGCCTTGCCGGGGCCGCCCGCGATCACGCTCATGTCGTTGAGCCTAAACGACAGCAGCACGGCCTTTTTCAGCCACTGATTGACCTGCCAGTTGCCGTCGCTCTGGCGCTCGGCGACGCGGGCCTCGCCGCGGTCAAGTAGATCGAGGGCGGTATCGACCGCCTTGCGCACGGCGCCCTTGGTCTTTGGCCCGATTTTATCGCGGCCCTCGAAGGCGTCGTCGATGGTTTTGGCAAGCTTGTCGTTGGACATTGATGGCCCCGGAATTGCGTGGTTCCGGGTTGTCGGGGGCCAGGGGCGGGGCTGTCAAGCCGGGAAGATGATCTTCTGCAAAAACCCGGTCAAATCGTCGGTGACGTGATCGATGTGCGGATCGTCGCGGCCCTGCAACTCCCAGGCCTCGCGGATGACCTTGTTGTCGGGTGTCGGCACCACCAGCACGGTGACCATGCCCATCGCGTGCGGCACGGCCAGATTGCGGGCCAGATCCTCGAACATCGCCGCCTTGGCCGGATCGACGTCATGGCGCGTCAGAAACCGCTCATAGGCGACCGCCGACGGCTTGGGCTCCAGCTCGGCGGCGACGATGTCGAAGATGTCCTCGAAATGCTCGTGCACTTCGAGCTTCTTCATCACCGCATCGGCGTGCTTGCGGGTGCCGTTGGTCAGGATCAGCTTGCGGCCCGGCAGCTTTTGCAGCACCGCGCCGAGCGCCGGGTTGGGCTCAAGTACCGAGTGGTCGATCTCGTGCACGTAGTCGAGGTATTCGGCGTGATCGAGCGCGTGCTCGGTCATCAGGCCGCGCATCGTGGTGCCGTAGCGCTTGTAGTAGTCCTTTTGCACGCGGAAGGCTTCGTCGGGCGACACTTTGAGAAACTCGACGATGAAAGAGCGGATGCGGTCGTCGACCTGCTGCCACAGCAGATGATGCGGGTAGAGCGTGTTGTCGAGATCGAACACCCACGCGCTAATATGGCTGAAATCGCGCGGCGCCGGCGGTGTGGATTTTGACACGTCTTATTGTTCCTTGAAACGCACGGTGGTCGCGGGCTTGCCAGTGAGATCGACGTCGGCGAAAGCGGTGGAATTCAGGCCGCGCGCCGCGCAGTCCTTTTGGTCGCTGAGTTCGAATTTGCCGTCGCGGGTGCACAGCGCCACGTCGCCGTTCCACGCGAGCGGCTGCTCGCCGCGTTTGACCGGACGGCCATTGGCGTCGACCGCCTCGGCATAGCTGTACACCTTGCGCGCATCGCCGCGCAGGTCCGGCCGCACGCACTGACCGGCATCGACGCGATACCAGCCGCGGGTCACGGTCGCGCCGCCCTCGATGGTGCCGATCGCGGCCATCACCGTGTATTTGGTATCGTTGCACCAGGAGAAGCCGCGGCCTTCCGGGTTGCGCGCGGCGTCGAGCAGCGTGGCGAAAAAGTCCGGGCTGGTCGCGGCCTCGGCGGGCAGTTTGCTGTCGCTCAGGAACTTCGCCAGCGCGCCTTGCGTCTTGGCGCCCTGCACGCCGTCGATCGGGTTGGCGTCGTAACCGGCGATCACCAGCAGCCGCTGGATGCCGGCGAGCCGCGCCTGGTCGTCGTCGTAATCGGCTTCTTCCGCCAGATTGACCGCAGGGCCTTTCGGCGAATCCGACGGCCGCGCCGCAGAAAAATGCGCCTGCTGGCTCAGCGGACAACCGCGCGCGTTGGCGATCTCGAAGCTGCCGTCGCGAATGCAGAAGCCGGCATTGCCATCCTGCGGCAGCGGCGCGCTGCCATAGACCGGCGGCGTGCGCGTATGGACGTAGACCATCTCGGCATCGAACGGACCGTCGACGACCTGCTTGCACGCCCCGGGATCGATGGTGAACCAGCCGCGCGTTGCGACATTGGCGCGCTTTTCCAGGCCGATGGCGGCGTCCATCCGATAGCTGGTGCGATTGCACAGCGTGAGCTCGGCATGCGCGGGCACGGCGAGCGTGGCGCACAGCGCCGCCGCGCCTGAAAGGCTGAGCAGACGAATCATGCCGGCATGGTAACGGATGATGCGCTCGCCTTCAGCGATGCATCAGCGTGCCGGCGCCGTGGTCGGTCAGCAATTCGAGCAGCACAGCGTGCGGAACTTTGCCGTCCATGATGACCACGCCCTCGACGCCCTGATCGAGCGCATAGATGCAGGTCTCGACTTTCGGGATCATGCCGCCCGAAATGGTGCCGTCGGCGATCAGGCGGCGCGCGTCGGCGACCGACAATTCGCTGATCAGGCTCTTCGACTTGTCGAGCACGCCCGGCACGTCGGTGAGCAGCAGCAGCCGCTTGGCCTTGAGCGCGCCGGCAATGGCGCCGGCGAAGGTGTCGGCATTGACGTTGAAGGTGCCGCCGTCTGTGGAGGTCGCGACCGGCGCCAGCACCGGGATCATCTCTTTGCCGAGGATCGCATTGAGCACGAACAGATCGACCTTGTCGGGTTCGCCAACGAAGCCGAGGTCGACGACCTTCTCGATGTTGGAATCGGGATCGACCACGGTGCGCGTGACCTTTTTGGCCTGCACCATGTTGCCGTCCTTGCCGCACAGGCCGACGGCCTTGCCGCCGGCGTCGTTGATGTAGCCGACGATCTGCTTGTTGATCGAACCGGCCAGCACCATCTCGACGATCTCGATGGTGGCGGCATCGGTGATACGCAGGCCGGCGGCGAATTCGGATTTGATGCCCAGCTTCTTGAGCATGGCAGCGATCTGCGGGCCGCCGCCGTGCACCACGACCGGATTGATCGCGGCCTGTTCCAAGAGCACGATGTCGCGGGCGAAATCGCGGGCGTTCTGCTCGTCGCCCATGGCATGACCGCCGTATTTCACGACGATGATTTCCTCGTCGTATTGCTGCATATGCGGCAGCGCTTCCGACAGGATACGGGCCTGCTCTTGGGGGTCGATCTTGGGGGCTTTGCTCATCGCAGGGGCTTCCTCCGGATGAGGGCGGTTCTAGCCGATGAGCCCATAGCGGACAATGCTTCAGCGCTTACGTTCGTCCACAAAAGCGCTTTAGCGCGTCTTCCTGAGAAAGCGCGCTAGCGCTTTCTTTCATCCAAAAGCCGGGCGATCGCGGCGCGCAACTGCTCCATGCCGGCGCCCTCATGGGCCGAGGTGGTCAGCACGCCGGGGAATGACCCCGGCTTTTTGAGCAGAGCGGCCTCGACCTCGACGATGCGGTCCTTGAGCTCGGACGGCTTGATGGCGTCGCACTTGGTGAGAACCACCTGATAGCTGACCGCGGAAGCGGCGAGCTCTTTGAACATCGGCTCATCGGTGTCCTTGAGGCCGTGGCGGGCATCGATCAGCACATAGACGCGGGCCAGATTGGCGCGGCCGCGCAGATAGGCGGTGATGGTGCCGGTCCAGGCCGTCACCTTGGTCTTGGACGCCGCGGCGTAACCGTAGCCGGGCATGTCCACGATATTGAGCTCGGAGCCGCCGTTGAAGAAAATCAGTTCCTGGGTGCGGCCGGGCGTGCGCGAGGTCCGCGCCAGCGCCTTGCGGTTGGTCAACGCATTGACCAGGCTCGATTTGCCGACATTGGAACGCCCGGCAAAGGCGATCTCGACGCCGCGCATCGGCGGCAGCGAGAAGTCCGAACTGGCGGCGGCCACGAAATCCCACTCCGCCGCAAACAGCTTGCGGCCGGTCTCGATCTCGTGACGCGTGAACTCGGCGTTGGTCATTGTTTTGAATCTAAGCCATTCCGGGTTCGCGGGATCCGCGCCCCGGAATGACGAGGGCCGGCCGCAGCCTTAAGCCTTCTTCTTTTTCGGAAGCATCGCCTTGATGTTGTCGAACAGCTCGATCTTGGCGCCGTGCTTGCGCATGATGATGCTCTGCTGCGCGACCGACAGCGAGTTGTTCCAGGCCCAATAGATAACCAGACCGGCCGGGAAGCTCGCCAGCATGAACGTGAAGATCAGCGGCATCCAGTTGAAGATCATGGCCTGGGTCGGATCCGGCGGCGCCGGGTTGAGCTTCATCTGCGCCCACATGGTGATGCCCATGATCACGCCCCACAGGCCGACATGCAGGAAGCTGCCGACGACGGGCAGGGTGGTCGGGTCGAAGGGAATGAGGCCGAACAGATTGAACAGATTGGTCGGATCTGGCGCCGACAGATCGTGAATCCAGCCGAAGAACGGCGCGTGCCGCATTTCGATGGTGACGAAGAGAACCTTGTAGAGCGAGAAGAACACCGGGATCTGCACCGCGATCGGCAGACAGCCGGCCAGCGGATTGATCTTTTCTTTCTTGTACAGCTCCATCAGCTCTTGCTGCTGCTTGGCCTTGTCGTCCTTGTGGCGTTCGCGCAGCGCCGTCATCTGCGGCTGCACCGCCTTCATCTTCGCCATCGAGGCATAGGACTTGTTGGCGAGCGGGAAGAATGCCGCCTTGATCAGCACGGTGACGAGCAGGATCGCCAGGCCGAAGTTGCCGACCAGGCGGTAGATATAGTCGATCACGAAGAACAGCGGCTTGGTGATGAAATAGAACCAGCCCCAGTCGATCAGCAGATCGAAATGGTTGAGGCCGAGATTGGTGTTGTAATCGTTGACGACGCGGACTTCCTTGGCGCCGGCGAACAGCCGCGCGTCGGCGGTTCCGGTGGCGCCCGGCGCGATGGTGCGGGCGTCGAGCAGGTAGTCGGTCCGATAGGTCTTGATCGTGCCGACGGCGTCGGCCTTGAAATTGGCCAGCGCATGCGCGTCGGTCTGCGGCAGCAACACCGCGGCCCAATATTTATCGGTAATGCCGAGCCAGGCATTGGTGGCATCGAAGTTCATCAGCTTCTTGTCGTCGATCGACTTGTAGGTGATTTCCTCGGAGCTCTTGTCGCCGAACTTGCCGATCATGCCTTCGTGCAAAATGTAGTAGCCGAGCGTCGGCGGCGCGCCGTGCCGCGAGATCAGCGCGAAGGGGTACAGCGAAACCGGCTTGTCGCTTTTGTTGGCGACCTCGTCCTTGACGGTGAACAGATATTTGTCGTCGACCGCGATGGTGCGGCGGAATTCCAGGCCCTGGCCGTTATCGAAGGTCAGCGTCACCGGATGCTCGACGCTCAGCGCGCCGGTGCTCGATTGCTTCCACACCGTGTCGGCGGTCGGAACGACGACCGTGCCGCCGGCGGCGTTGGTCCAGCCGAATTCGGCGTAGAACGGCTCGGGGCTGCCGGACGGCGACAGCAGCACGATCGGCGGCGATTTCGGGTCGACGGTCTCGCGGAACTTGACCAGCGCCAGGTCGTCGATGCGGCCGCCCTTGAGCGCGATCGAGCCTTCCAGGCTGCCGGTGGCGATCGGGACGCGCGGCGATGACGCCAACGCTGCGGCGCGGGTGGTCGGCGCGCCGACCGAAGGCGGTGCTGGCTGGCCGGGAACTTGCGGCGGTGCTCCGGCGACGCCCGGTGCTGGCGCGGCCTGGCCGGCCTCGGCAGGCTTCGGCGGATTTAACTTCTGCGCCTGCTGCTGTTGCTGCGCCAGTTGCTCCTGGCGCGCCTTCTCTTGCGGGATGGCGAAGAAATATTGCCAGACGATCAGCACGATGGCCGACAGTACAATGGCGAGGATGGTATTCTTGCTATCGGTCATTGCGATCCCGTATTACCTTCGCTCTTTATTTGGCGCCCCGCCTGAAGCCGGCGCAGTGCGCCGTCGAAGTCCTGTGCGATCCGCGCGTAGGGCACCTTGAGCGCCGCCCGCCTGCCGACCAGCACATAGTCATATCCGCGCTGCATGTCAGTGGTGCTAGAGAGCCGCACGATTTCCCTCAACCGGCGGCGGACCCGGTTGCGTTCGACGGCGTTGCCGACTTTCTTCGATACGGTAAACCCAAGACGCACGGGCCCGTCATCGGCCCGCTTGCGTGCTTGCAGCACAAAAGCGGCGGCCGGCACCTTGATCCCGGTCGCCGCTGCTAGAAAGTCCGCCCGTTGCTTCAATCGTTCCATGGAAGCAGATGCGGGCTAAGCCCCGCCGTTAGGCGGAGAGCCGCTTGCGTCCGCGACCGCGCCGCGCCGAGAGCACCTTGCGGCCGCCTTTGGTCGCCATGCGGGCGCGAAAACCGTGACGGCGCTTGCGTACAAGCTTGCTCGGTTGATAGGTCCGCTTCACGATTAAATTCTCCGAAAGTCGCGCCGTGGCGGCGAGGGTGTCAAAGCCGCCCCCAAATCCGCATTTAAAAACCCGAATTGGTCAGGATCGGCACGTGTTTCCGGGGCTTATAAGGGAGGGGGCTTGGCCCGTCAATGCGACCGGCAGCCCCGTCGCGGGAACCGGGGCCGACCGGTCACTTAAGCCTCACAAGGCGGTGAGACCGGCGGTTAATGGCCTCCGCTCGTGTATATAGCGCGGATGGCCGCAAGCTCCCCTGCAACCGATCCGCCGCGCGGTCCGATCCGCCGTCTGGCGCCGTTGATTGCGGTCATTTTGCTCGCCGGCCTTGCCTATTACGCCTTCGGCCGCGAGGAACTCTCGCTTGAGGCGCTGGTCCGCCACCGCGTGGCCATTGACGGATTTGTGACGGAGCACCGCGCCCTCGCCTTGCTCGCCTTCATCGGCCTTTATATTACCGCCGTTGCGCTGTCGGTGCCGGGGGCCCTGTTTCTGACGGTGAGCGGCGGTTTCCTGTTCGGGCTGGTGGCCGGGGCCGCCGCCGCAGTGATCGGAGCCACCATCGGCGCGACACTCATTTTTCTGGTGGCGCGCAGCGCCTTTGGCGAGTTTTTGCAGCGGCGGGCGGGCCCGCGCGCCAGCCAATTGGCGCAAGGCTTTCGTGACGATGCCTTCAGCTATCTGTTGTTTCTGCGGCTGGTGCCGGCGTTTCCGTTTTTTCTGGTCAATGTGGTGCCGGCTTTCGCCGGCGTGCGGCTCGCGCCCTTCGTCGCGGCCACCGCGCTCGGCATTATCCCGGCGTCTATCGTTTACGCCTACGCCGGCATCGGCCTCGACAGCGTCATCGCGACACAGAAAGCCGCTTATGAGGCGTGTCTCGCCGCCGGCCGTTCCGGCTGCCACCTGAGCTTCGATGTGCGCGACGTTCTGACGCCGCAACTGCTCGGCGCGCTGGTTGCGCTCGGTCTGCTAGCCCTGGTGCCGGTGGCGGTGCGGCGGCTGCGGGCGCGCCGGAGCGTGGCGCCGTGAACTGCGCTATGATTGGAACCTGAATTCGCGAGATTATTTCTAGGTCATGGCGGAAACACTCACCCCCGATATTTGCGTGATCGGCGCCGGCTCCGCCGGGCTGTCGGTGGCCGCGGCGGCAGCGGCCTTCGGCGTGCCGACGGTGCTGATCGAAAATCACAAGATGGGCGGCGACTGTCTCAATACCGGCTGTGTGCCGTCGAAGGCCTTGCTGGCGGCGGCCAGACGCGCGGCGCTGATGCAGAATTCCGGCGCCTTCGGCGTCGCCGCGCAACGTGTCAGCGTCGATTTCGCCAAAGTGCACGCACACGTCCATCGCGTGATCGCCGCACTCGCGCCGGCCGATTCCGCCGAGCGCTTCACCGGTCTTGGCGTGCGCGTGATCAAGGGCCATGCCGCGTTCAAGGATCGCCGGACGGTCGCGGTCGGCGATACCGAAATTCGCGCTCGGCGTTTCGTGATTGCGACCGGCTCGGCGCCGGCGGTGCCGCCAATTCCCGGTCTCGACCAGGGGCCGTATTTCACCAATGAAACGATTTTCAATCTCACTGCGCTGCCAAAACATCTGATCGTCATCGGCGCAGGCCCGATCGGCCTCGAACTGGCGCAAGCCTTCCGCCGTCTCGGCAGCGACGTGACCGTGCTCGAAGCGGCGCATCCGCTCGCCAAGGACGATCCCGAATGCGCCGCTATCGTAGTGACGCAGCTTGAACGCGAGGGCGTCGTCGTCCGCAGCGGCGTGAAGATCTCCGGCGTCGCCTGCGCCGTGGGTGACGCCACCGTGACGCTTGAGGGCGGCGCGACCGTTGCGGGCACGCATCTGCTGGTCGCCACCGGGCGTCAGCCGGTGACCGCGGGGCTCGGACTGGAAGCCGCCGGCATTCGCCACGACGGCGCCGGCATCGCTGTCAACAAGAAGCTCAAGACCAGCAACAGCCGCGTCTATGCGATCGGCGATGCCGCGGCCGAGCAGTTGCAGTTCACCCACGCCGCGAATTATCACGCCGGTCTGGTGATCAGGAACGCGCTGTTCCGTTTGCCGGTGCGCGCCAGTAACGACGTCATTCCGTGGGTGACCTATACCGAGCCGGAACTGGCGCAGACCGGCGTGAGCGAAGCCGAAGCGCGCAAGCGCGGCCTGAAAATCCGTATCGTGCGCTGGCCCTATCACGACAATGACCGCGCGCAGACCGAGCGCGAGACGCACGGCCACATCAAGGTCGTCACCACCGCGAAAGGCAAGATTCTCGGCGCCACCATTGTCGGCAGCCAGGCCGGCGAGTTGATCTCGATGTGGACGCTGGCGATCGCGCAGGGCCTGAACATCCGCGCCCTCACGGGCGTCGTGGTGCCTTATCCGACCTTGTCGGAAATCGGCAAACGCGCGGCCATCGACTATTTCACGCCAAGTTTGACGAGCCCGTGGGTGCGGCGCATCATAACTTGGCTGCGACTTTTCGGCTGAGGCATCATTGGAACCGGACACCGCGCCCCCAAGCGAGCCTTTTGCGTCCAACCCGCCGCGTACGTCGCGCGGTGTCGAGCGGCTGCGCCTCGGCCTGTCCGGCAAGCTGCTGTTCCTCACGATTTTGTTCGTGATGGTGGCGGAAATTCTGATCTACGTGCCGTCGATCGCCAACTTCCGCCTGAACTGGCTCAACGACCGTCTGGCGGCTGCGCATACTG
Source organism: uncultured Hyphomicrobiales bacterium (assembly GCA_903878085.1). Classification (GTDB taxonomy): domain Bacteria; phylum Pseudomonadota; class Alphaproteobacteria; order Rhizobiales; family Xanthobacteraceae; genus Pseudolabrys. The sequence goes on from CAIRGJ010000062.1 coordinate 16,516, forward strand.
CGGCGCTGGTGCTTGACGCCGCGCCTAGCGGTATGGTGCCGGAAAGCCTGGCCAAGCAGATATTGGAAAGTATCGGCGCCCGCGCGGTGGCCATGAAGATGGGCGATCAGCGCCGCTTGCTTGCCGTTACTAGTTTACCGTCCAAGATCGAAAACGATTTCGACATGCGCAACGTGATGTGGTGGAGCGCCATCACCAACGCGTTCGAAGTGATGTTCTTCGACGAGCCCGACGACGTGATACGGGTGGTCGGCCCGGCACCGATGGGCGGCGACTTTCTTGAAATCATTCTCGACGAAGCGCCGCTGCGCACCGCGATGGTGAAGTTCTCCATCAACATTTTGCTGCTGTCGCTGGCGATCTCCGGCATCACCGCCATGTTGGTATTTTTCGCGCTGCATTATCTGCTGGTGCGCCCGATGGGCCGTATCACAGCAAACATGATCGCGTTTCGCGCCGATCCGGAAAATCCGTCGCTGATCATTTCCGAATCCGGCCGACAGGATGAAGTCGGCACTGCTGAATTTGAGCTCGGCGCCATGCAGCGCGAACTTGCGTCGATGCTGCAGCAGAAAAACCGGCTGGCCGCGCTCGGTCTCGCGGTGTCGAAAATCAATCACGATCTGCGCAATCTGCTGGCCTCGGCGCAACTGTTTTCCGATCAACTTTCGAACCTGCCCGATCCGAAAGTGCAGCGCTTCGCGCCCAAGTTGATGCACGCGATCGAGCGCGCCATCGCCTTCTGCCAATCGACGTTGTCCTACGGCGCCGCGCAAGAAGCGCCGCCCGAGCGCAAGACCGTCGCGGTCGAGCCGCTGATCGAGGAGGTGCACGAGGCGCTCGGACTGAGCCTCGACGTGCCGGTCCGTTGGATCGTGGCGGTCGAGCGCGGCCTCACGGTCGATGCCGATCACGATCAATTGTTCCGCGTGCTGGTCAACGTGACGCGCAACGCCATGCAGGCATTGGAGGTGCGCGGCGCGCGCGATCCGGCGCGCGACCAGATCCGCATCACCGGGCGGCGCGAAGGCGCCGTGGCGGTGATCGAGGTTTCCGACACCGGGCCTGGCGTCTCCGAGCGCGCGCGAGCCCATATGTTCCAGGCGTTTCAGGGCTCGACCCGCTCGGGCGGCACCGGCCTCGGTCTGGCGATCTCGGCGGAACTGGTGCGCGCCCATGGCGGCGAAATCCGCCTGGTGCCGGGAACCATCGGCGCGACCTTCAGCATCATGATTCCGGACCGTGCGGTCGATCTCAATTCCCACCGCGGCGCGCGCGCGGGCCTTGGCGCAAGACCTTAGCCTGTCAGGAACATCCGCCTTCGCGCGGTGTTCGTTCGATAAGGGCACGCTGGTCTTCGAGACGGATTTTGACATTGAACATTGGCATGGCACCGCAGCCCGTGACGCTGCTCGCACTTGCGACCGCAGTGCCGCCGCACCGGCTGGAGCAATCGGCCGTGGCGACTTTCGCACGCCGTATCTATGCCAAGCCGTTCGCCCGCTATCCGAAGCTCGCCGATGTTTTTGTCAACGCCGGAATCGAGCAGCGCTATTCGGTGCGCCCGCTCGACTGGTTTGAAGCGCCGCACGACTGGACCGAACGCACGAAGGCCTATCTCGACGGCGCCAGCGCGCTGTTCGTGCAGGCCGCGCAGTCGGCGCTCGATCGGGCCGGGATTTTGGCGCGCGACGTCGATGTGATCGTCACCGTCTCCTCAACGGGCATTGCGACACCAAGCCTTGAAGCGCGCGTCGGCGCGCAACTCGGGCTCAAGCCAAGCGCGGCACGCGTGCCGGTGTTCGGTCTCGGCTGTGCCGGCGGCGTCTCGGGGCTTTCGATCGGCGCCCGGCTGGCGCGCGCGGTGCCGGGCGAGAAGGTGCTGGTGGTCGTGGTCGAGCTGTGCACCTTGGCGTTCCGTTCCGACCGTAGCGCCAAGGCCGACGTGATTTCGTCGGCGCTGTTCGGCGATGGCGCCGCCGCGGTGGTGCTGCGCGCCGAGCACCGCGACGCTGCCTTGCGCATCGGCGCCGCCGCCGAGCACACGTGGCCCAATACGCTTGATGTCATGGGCTGGACCGTCGATCCGGTCGGCTTCGGCTTCGGCTTCGGCTTCGGCGTCGTGCTGTCGCGCTCGTTGCCGCGCTTCGTCGAGCAGCGGTTGGCGGCGCCGGCGCGGCGCTTCGTCAACGCCGCGAAGTTGATCGCGCCGCAGTTCATCTGCCATCCCGGCGGTGCCAAGGTGCTCGATGCGGTCGAGACCGCGCTCGAATTGCAAAAGGGCACGCTGCGCGACGAGCGCGATGTATTGCGCAGCCATGGCAACATGTCGGCGCCGAGCGTGCTGTTTGTGCTCGAACGCGCTCTCAAGCGCGGCTTGCGCGGATCGGCGGTGCTCACCGCGCTCGGTCCCGGCTTCACCGCGAGCTTCCTGGCGCTGGAGGCGGCGTATGGGTGAAGGAGGATGGCTGGTCGCATTCCTCGTGGTCCAGCGGTTGGCCGAACTGGCGTTGGCGGCCCGGAACACGCGGCGGCTGCGCGCCGCCGGCGGCGTCGAATTCGGCGCTTCGCATTATCCGCTGATGGTCGCGCTGCATGCGTTCTGGCTCGTCGGCCTCTGGCTGCTTGGCCATGACCGCGGCATCGACCCGGTCTGGCTTGCGGCCTTCGCCGTTTTGCAGGCCGGCCGGGTCTGGGTAATTGCCAGTTTGGGATCGCGCTGGACCACCCGCGTGATCGTCGTGCCGGGTTCCTTGGCCGTGGTGCGCGGGCCATATCGCTGGCTGCGCCATCCGAACTACCTGATCGTCGCTCTGGAAATCGCGGTGGTTCCGCTGGCGCTGGGATTGCCGGCCTTTGCGCTGGTGTTTTCGCTCCTAAATGCGGCGTTATTGGCCTATCGCATCCATGTCGAAAATCGGGCGCTTGGCTGGGCCATAGAGGCCGGCAGCGTTAACGCTGCCGGCCAAATTACGACCCAAATTACGACCCTTGCCAATGAAACCCCAAGGCGATAGCTATGCCCCCGATCCTGCGGCTTAATTTCGGCCGCGGCATTGGCGCCCGTAGCTCAGCTGGATAGAGCACTAGACTACGAATCTAGGGGTCAGGAGTTCGAATCTCTTCGGGCGCGCCAAAACACGGCCAGTCAGAATAAAACTAAGAACCCCGCGTTTGCTGGCGCCGTGGTCATCGGTGGGTTTTCAGAAGCAACTGCTACGTTGATGCAGTCGCGGCTCGCGCTGAGCCGACCGGCAAAAGCCGTCGATCAATGTCCGCTTTCGGGGGTAATGCAGACGTGGCTCGGACCCAATGCCATATCCGCTACCCAAAGCGGACATAGCTCGGATTAAGAGGATCCGATCCTTGATCGCTTTGCTTTTCGCTCGGGAGCCTTGTCGAGCTTACTATCGGCGTGGCGCCTGAGTACCAGCGCTTTTTTTGTCGGGTTCATTCCGCCTATAAACAAAGTCAGTGCGCGCTGCAGCGCGACCATCCCCTCCCGCAAATCCGGGGCGTCGTGGGACAGCCAACGGCGTAATTCGACTTGGAAAATACAGAAGATCGTCCAGCCGACGAATTCCGGTGTGTCGTTTGGGGAAGCGCTCTTTTGCGCGACTGCAAGCGTTACGACTTTGCCAAGAAGGTCTATCAAACCCTCGCGGGTTGCCTGGAACCGGCCGGCCTGTGCGCCTGAATCGTAGAAGACCATTTCGCGCAGTACGAGCCGCGACAATGCCGGCTGTCGTCCAAAAAACTCGTAGTGACGCCGGGACACATCGAGAAGGTTTTCGAGCAGGGACGCTTTTTCAGTGACGGATGCTCCAGCCTCCTTTGCGATGTTTTCAAGCTCGTCATTCACAATGAGGAACAGCAAGTCGCGCTTATTGGCCGCATAAACAAAAATAGTGCCCAAACCGACGTCCGCGCGAATGGCGATTTCGCGGGTCATAGTGTCGTCAAAGCCTTTTTCAACGAACAACTCCCGCGCCGCGTCTTTGATGCGACGAAGCTTGTCGAGCTTGTTGCGCTCCCGCTGCCCCATGGGGCGAGGAGCCGGGTCTAGCATTGCCATTTTGGATCAACTCAATCTGGGCGCTTTAGCTTCATGTTCGTCCATAAAGCTTCGGTTAGCCGATTCCCGACCGGAAAACCTTGACAGGATTATGAACTCGTTCAATTATGAACCTGTTCAATAAAAAAAGCCAGCGCTTCAAACAATTGCGAATGGCCGTAGAGCGTCGGGAGAGCGGACGTGCAGGTGAAGGCGAAGCAAACCGTGGGCGGCGGCAAAGCCGCGGCGACCACGCCGGGCATGTCGATGTACCAGGTGAGTCTGTCTTACGGCGCGTCCTCGCCGGAGCGGCGTTTGATCCTGGAAAACATCACGCTCGACGTCCGCGAAGGCGAGTTCTTGTGCATCGTCGGTCCGTCGGGGTCCGGCAAAACGACGTTGCTGAGAATGCTCTCCGGCCTCGTTAAGCCGACGACGGGTGAAGTTCGATTTCGCGGTCAGGTCGTTTCCGGTCCCTCGCGCGAACGCGCCATCATTTTCCAGGATTATTCCAAAGCTCTGCTGCCGTGGCGCACCGTCGCCGGTAACATCGCGCTTAGCCTGGAAGCCGAAGGCATGCGCCCGGCTGACCAACAGCCCATCGTAGCGGCGCTGCTTTCGAAGATGGGCATCGTTCGCGCCGCAAACCAATTTCCGGGCCAACTTTCCGGCGGGATGCAGCAGCGCGTGCAGATCGCGCGTTGTCTCGCGCAACGTCCCAAGATCTTGCTGATGGATGAGCCGTTCGGCGCGCTCGACGCCATGACGCGCCAAGCGCTTCAAGACGAGATTTTAATTCTGAGCGGCGAACAGCGGATGACCGTGGTCTTCATCACCCACGATCTCGAGGAAGCAATTTACCTCGGCGATCGTGTGGTCGTCTTGGGCGACACGCCGGCCCGAATTATTGAAACGATCGACGTCGATCTGCCCCGCCCGCGCGATCAACTGACCACGCGCGAAGACCCCCGATTTCTCGCCCACCGCCATCGCCTCTTTGGCCTCTTGCGGAGGCATTGAGCAATGAAACGCATTCTCATCGGCTCGATTCTGCCGGCGCTCTTCATCGCTAGTTGGGAAATATCGAGCCGCACCGGCTTGCTGACACTTGAGTCTCTGTCGCGGCCTTCGGACATCCTTCGGGCCGGCATAGCCGGCCTCGCGGACGGCTCAATTCTCGTCGCCACCGGACAAACATTCGAGACCGCGCTGTTCGGCCTGGCGGTTGCGGCTGTCGCCGGCATCATCGCTGGCGCCGTGCTCGGCCTATCGCCGGTTCTTGAGCGCGTAGTCGATCCGACCATAGAAGCATTGCGGCCGATTCCGGCGGTCGCCTTCATTCCGCTCGCTCTCATGATGTTCGGCTTCGGCATATCGATGGAAGCGACCATCGTGGCTTACGCGTGTGTATGGCCGATCTTGATCGTCACAATCTCCGCCGTAAAAGCGATTGAGCCGCGCCTGCTGGAGGTTGCCGACACCCTCGAAATGAATTTCGTTGAGCGGCTCCGCAAGATCATTCTTCCTGCGGCGTTCGTCAGGATCAATGTAGGGCTGCGTGTTGCTACCGGCATCGCACTCGTTGTCGCGGTCACCGTCGAGATCGTCCTCAATCCACGCGGGCTTGGTTACAGCCTGATGCTGGCTCAACAGTCGCTGCGCGTGGACATCATGTACGCCCAACTATTGTGGTTGTGCGTGATCGGCTACGTCCTCAATGCGCTCCTGCGCAACATTGGTCCAGCTTCGATTGTCTTATCGAGGGCGGGCCGATGAGGAAGATCGATCCCCTCACAATCGCGGCCTTCGGATTTGCGCTTGCACTAATTCTGGCATGGCAACTACTCGCCGAGCTGAATTTTATCTCCCCTATCTTTTTCCCGTCACCGTCGCGCGCGCTATCGGTTCTCGCTGCGCGCGTTTTGGACGGTTCGATCTGGACGCCATTCTTCGCGACCGCATTGCGGATGCTATTCGGGTGGGCGCTCGCATCGCTTGCCGGCATCGCAATCGGCGCTGCGATCGGGTCGTCGCGTCTTGCGCGTGATCTTTTGGAGCCGACGCTCGATTTCATCCGGCCGTTGCCCGCGTCCGCGATGATCCCGATTGCGGTTCTATTTCTAGGATTATCGAATGCGATGTCGCTTTCCGTCATCGCATTCGGCGCCATCTGGCCGGTTCTGCTGGCAACGGTTCACGGCTTTAGTTCGGTGCAGCCGGAGCTGCGGCAAGTCTCGGATGTCCTCGGTTTCAGCCGCTTCGAATTCCTCAAAAAGATCGCGTTGCCGTCCGCCTTTCCAGACATCATCGCCGGCCTTCGCGTCAGTTTGGCGATTTCGCTTATTCTCGCGGTCGTGACCGAAATGCAGGCCTCGCTGCCGGGCCTAGGGTGGGACATTTTCTTCGCCCAGCGCATGTATCGCAGCGCCGACCTCTACGCAGGGCTCGTTCTGCTCGGCGTCATGGGGCTCACCGCCAATCACGCACTCATGCTGTTTGAACGCCGCGTTCTGCGCTGGCGAAATTTGCACGCTTAACAAAATAACCTGGGAGGGAAGCACTATGAGAAATATTCTAAAGCTTGCGGCTCTGGGATGTCTGGCGGTTTCTTACCTCGCAACTCCGGCCATTGCCGAACCGGCCAAAGTGGCCATCGGCTATCCGCCTGCAACGGATTTTCTGGCGGTTTATGTGGCCAAAGAGAAGGGCATCTTTGCCAAACACAACATCGACGCGACGCCGACAAAGCTACCCGTCGTCACCAACATTCCTTCGGCCGTCGTGTCTGGGAGTATCCAGATCGGCATGACCACCGTGCCGGTTCTGTTGCAGGCGGTCGATGGCGGTCTCGACTTTGTGTTGATCGCAGGCGCTGCCCATCACACCAAGGCAAGTCCGTTCATCAGCCTGATAGCGCGCAAAGACGTAAAGATCGAAAAGCCGGCGGATATCGTCGGCAAGAAAGTAGGCGTGCCCGGCATCAACAGCGTGATCGATGTGATGTTCCGCAAATGGTTGATCAACAACAAGGTGCCCGTCGATCAAGTCAAGATTATCGAGGCGCCGCTGCCGCAGCTTCCCGATTTACTGAAAGGCGGCACGCTCGATCTGGTTGCCATCGTCGAACCCATGCGGACGCGGATTATCGCAAGCGATACCGGTTACGTCGCTGCGGAATATGTCGGGGAAGTTGATCCCGACGTCTTGATCAGCGCCTGGATGACGACCGGCGATTGGGCAAGGAAAAATCCGCAAGTCATCAAGGATTTCCGCGCTGCCATCGACGAAGGTCTTGCCTTCATAAAATCAAATCCGGACGAGGCCAAAGAAATCGAGAAGAAATATCTCGGCTTCAATTCGCCGCGTTTCCCGACGTTTGAAAACAAGGCCAAGTCCGACGATCTCAAGGTCTTTATCGGCATCGGCAAGGAACTTGGCCTTTATCGCGCTGCGCTCGATCCGACGAAGCTGGTGCTCCCGTAAACCCGTCGAGCAAGACACCAAAGGACTCTGATTTCATGACCGAAAATTCGCGTTCAGTGACCGCTTTGCCGGCGGCGAGCGACAGTCCGCCGGGCAACTACGATCGAACGCCCAGCGATCACGGAATGATTGTCGAAAAGGACGTCGCCGTGCCGATGCGCGACGGCGTCAATCTGTCGGTCGATATTTATCGCCCCGATACCGCTGGCAAGTTTCCGGCCTTGTTGGCGTTTTCGATCTACAACAAAGATCTGCAGGGGCCCGACGTCGCAAAGACGCTGCCGCCCCAGCCGGCCTGGTCTTCGCTTTGGGCCGGGTTGCTGGAAGCGGGCGACACCAAGTTCTTCGTCTCGCGAGGCTATAGCCACATCATCGGCTCGCCGCGCGGCGTCGCGAAATCCGACGGCGGCGGCAGCCGGCAATGGGACAGCTACGACCTCATCGAATGGATCGCGGCGCAGCCCTGGTGCGATGGCAACGTCGGGATGGTCGGAATCTCCGGCTTCGGCGCCGAGCAGTTCCACGTCGCGCGGCAAAATCCGCCTCATCTCAAGGCAATCTTTCCACTCGATCCGCGCGGCGCCTACGGGACTTTGGGAAGTTTTCGCGAAGAATACCCCGGCGGCGTGCTGCATCTTTTCCGCTATCTGATCATGCATTTCGCTGCCATGCATCAGACCAAAGGCAAGCCTGGAACGCTGCCGCCGGAGCGAGAAGCGCTTTGGCAGGAGGCGATGAACAATCCGGACTACCGGATGTATCCGCACCTTTTCAACGTGCTGACGCAAAAGGGTCAGCACATGCCGCCTTACTTCGAATTGCTGATCGATCCTTACGACAAGGAGGCGGCGGTTCGTGATGCCGAGCAATCGCTCGAACGCATCAAGGTACCGACTTATACCGGTTCGGGTTGGTACGCTTACACATACAAAACGCATTTGAACGGGGCGCAAAACTACTTCGAGAAGATCGCGGCGCCGAAGAAACTAATGTTCCTGGGTCCGGCGCATCTGGAACGCCCATTTCATAGCCTGCATGGCGAAATTCTGCGTTGGCACGATCACTGGCTGAAAAATATCGACACCGGCATCATGAACGATCCGCCGGTTCGTTATTGGGTGATGGGCGCCAATGAATGGCGCAGCGGCGCCGATTGGCCGTTGCCCGAGACTCAGTGGACGAAGTTTTATCTCAACAGTTGGGAGCGGCTACAGGCCACGCCATTCACGCCCTCCAGCGTTGACGACGAACTTCCGGCGGACGCCTTCGCCCAGATGCCGCCGACCCAGACAAACGCTGTTCAGGCGCTGCGGTATATGACCGACCCGCTGCCCGAGGACCTGCTGATCGCGGGCCCGTCCGTCTTGAATCTGTTTGCGGCAATCGATCAAGACGACACCAACTGGATTGTGTCGCTCAAGGACGTCGGGCCCGATGGCTCGGTGCGCACGGTACGCGAAGGTGAGCGCGACTTGCCGCGCGATTTGCATGAACGTGAATTGACACGCGGCTGGCTCAAGGCGTCGCATCGCGCCGTCGATCCGGCGCGTTCGAAACCGTGGCGCCCGTGGCATCCCTTGACCAGGCAGGCCCAGAAGAAAGTCGTTCCGGGAGAAGTCACCGAGTACGCCATCGAGATTTTGGCGACGGCAAATCTGTTCAGGCGCGGCCATCGCATCTGCATCGATATTGCGAGCGCGGATATGCCGACCGGCGTCGGCGGCGCCACCAACGCTGAATACGTCCCCAATCACATCGTCAGCAGCAAGACGACGCTGCATAAAATCTATCACGACGGGAAACGGCCATCGCACCTGTTGCTGCCCGTCATCCCGCAAGGCTGAAGCCGAAATCAACCCGATATTTTCAACCGGAGTTCTGAAATGAGTCAGTCGTCGTCGCAGGCCAAGGTGGTTCCGGGGCCGGAAATCAAGCGGTTCCGGCGCGTCGTGACCGGACACGACCTGCAAGGTCAATCGGTTATCACGTCGGATGCGGCGACGCCTCACGTTATGCCGATCATGGATCAACCAAACTTCGCCGTGACCGACTTTTGGAAGACGTTTTCGACCCCCGCTGACAACAGCGACACAACCACGAGCGATCCATGCGCGCTACCGATCCAGGTTGCGCCTCCCGCCTCGGGAAGCGTCTTCCGGGTCGTCCAGTTTCCGCCCGACAAGGACTGGGCCGCCAAAGCCGCAGCCATGGGCGGTGCAGTCGCCATCGACGAGACCGCAAAATCCGCCAGCAAAGGCGGCGAGGTCCGCCACGCTCACATGCATCGAACCCGCTCCATCGACTACGCCATCGTTCTTTCAGGCGAGATCTGGGCCGTCATGGACGTGGGCGAGACCAAGCTCGTGGCAGGTGACGTGCTGGTGCAGCGGGGGACAAACCATGCTTGGGCCAATCGCTCAAACGTTCCTTGCGTGATTGCGTTCGTTCTGCTCGACGCCGTCCCGATTTCCTAAATTTCGCACGATCACATCATTCGATCTACGGAGAACTACCATGAAGACATCTCATAAGACTGTCGGGGACAATCTCTACGTCGCAGCGCTGCTGCCTTTCGATCAACACATGAAAGTCGACGAAGCAGCGTATCGGCGGTTTTTGCAGTATTTCATCAAGAACGAAAAATTCGTTCGTGCGGGCGGCGGTCTCTGCATCAATCCCGAGGCGGGCGAGATATTTTATCTGACGCGCCAGGAAAAACGGCGCGTGCTCGAAATTGCAATGGAAGAAGCGCATGGCAAACTTCCGATTATTGCCGGTACCTGGGCGATGACGACTGACGAACAGGTCGAGACGGCAAGGGATTGCAAGGCGCTCGGCGTTGACGGCATTTTTGTCACGCCGCCGGGCGGAGCCCAGGATGTCACCTCTTGCTGGGATGCCGACAACTATCCGGAAATTTGGCTCGATCAAATCATCGCGCAAGATCGTGCGGTTGACCTACCCATTATTACGCATCCGGTCGGCGGCGCGAAACCGCCATTTCATCCGGGTCTGCCGCTCGAAGCGACGCTGCGGATTTGCCGTGAAGTCGAGAACATCGTCGGTTGGAAAATGACCTACATGTATGACGGCTTCCGCATCATCGCGAAGGGGTTGCGCGGTCTTGATCGCCACGTCGCGGTGATGGGCGCGCTGGCGTCTCGCTTCCACGAATACAAGGCCACCAACTTGTTCGACGGGACGCTCTCGGGCTTCTGGAATTTTGCACTCGAGCCGATGGTCGATCACTTGGCCGCCTGGGACGCCAAGGATATCGACAAGGCGAACAAGATCTGGGACGGCGGCTTGGTGCAACTGCATGAATATGTTGCCGACATGGGGCGACTGCATATTCGCTACAAAACTGCGGCGTGGCTTCGCGGCCTGATCCCAAGCCCCTACATGCGCTCGCCGATGCCGAAGCCCAGACAAGTGGAGATCGATACGCTCTATCGGCTTCTCAAGAATCTTGGTTTTGAATTGATCGAACCCAAAGAAACCAAGCTCGCGGCTTGAGAATCCGCGCTCGGCGAGCGGCCTTCCCTCGGTGGAAGTGCCGCTGCACCGATTTGGGGTTAAGGATGTTGTCCGCTAATGGCCCGACGCGGACATGCCACCGACATCGACGAATGTCCGCTTTCCTGAATAAGGCGGACCTAAAGTGCCGCATAGCGGACATTGAGAATTTCCTGCTCCATAGGTCTAATGCGGCCGCTGACTTTTTGCGTCACGCGTCCTTGTCATTCCGACGGGCCTGAGCTTCGACGCCCACTTGGCATCTAAGATAAGCTGGCGACCTCAGAAATTAGATCGGTATCTCAATTACATACGAGTTCGTGGTTTTGTTCTGACCGGCGCGCCAAATTTCCATCATTCGGAATAAAACTGCGAACCCCGCGTTTGTGCGGGCGTTACCGACATCTGCGGCCTTCAGAAGCAACTGCAACGTCGATGCGGTCGCGGCTCGCGCTGAGCCGACTCGCAAGAGCTGCCGATCAATGTCTGCTATCAGGGTAAGAACAGACGTCACAATGAGAGTGCGTCACGTCCGCTTCTGACTCAAAGCGGACGTGCCAGCCGCGCTGATAAACGTCCGCTGAGGCGTGGGCTCTCATTTACCGTGCGCCCAGCGTGCGCGCCGCAAGCGCTGCGGCCGACGTCCGATTTTCCACGCCAAGCTTGTTGAATATCTGCTCCAGGTGTTTGTTCACGGTTCGCGGGCTGAGCGTGAGGATTTCAGCGACGTCGCGGTTTGACTTGCCGCGCGCGATCCAGAGCAATACTTCCGCCTCGCGTTGCGTAAGTTGCAGTTTGTTGCGAAGCACCAATTGATCGTTGTTCGGATCGCCTTCGATCAGCCGAAGCAGGATTTCGTCGGAGCCGATCTGGCTGATAACCGACAATTCCAGTTTGATCGGCGAGTCGGGGGCGTCCAGGCGCATGCCCTCGGACGTGTTTGGGGGCTTGCGGTCGGCGGACTGGTGCAGCCATTCCTGGATATGGGCCGGCAAGACATAGGCATCGTTGAAATCCGGCAAGATCGTGCTCAACAGCTTGGTCGCTTGCGGCGTTGACCACAAAATCCGGCCGGCGCGATTGGCGGCAAGAAGAAACCGCCCCGAAGCGTCGAGCGCAGCGCGGGCGCTTTGCGAAATACGGGCGTTCGACAAGTGCACCCGAATGCGGGCGAGCAACTCGTCTGGTGCGATCGGTTTGGTGACGTAGTCGACGCCGCCGGCATCCAGGCCTTTGATAATGTCCCCGGTTTCGCTGAGGCCCGTCATGAAGATGATCGGCACGTGACTGAGGGCATTGTTGCGCTTCAGCCGTCGGCAGATCTCAAAACCGTCCAGGCCAGGCATAACCGCGTCCATCAGGATAACGTCCGGTGTGATGCGTTCGATCAGCGAAAGCGCCTGCTCGCCGTCGAGCGCGACCAAAACCGTCATGCCTGCGCCTTCGATGGCGTCGGTCAGCATGCGCAGCATATTCGGCGAATCATCGACGACGAGAACAATATCGCGCGGCTCGTGGCTAACCATGGTCGCTCCGGAACGACTCCAGGACGGCCACATAACGTTTGAGATCGAAGCCATCGGATAAGACCCTCATGTAGGACACAAAATCCTGGTGAACGGCGGAGTTGCTCTCGATCGCGTTCAGTTTGTTTTGAATGCCGCGCATGTAGCCGATCTGCCCGAGCCGGATCAGCTCGTCGATATCGCTTTGTGAGGGCATCTTCGTCGGCGTCAGCATCTCGGCGGTGATGATCTGGGGCTCGTCCGGCTTCTCGTCATGCACCCACTCGATGTCGAGCAGCGCATGAATTTTACCGAGCAATTGACGCAGATCGAACGGCTTGATCAGGTAGTCGTCATTGACAGGGTAGGGCTCGGCTTTGTGTTTGGGGTCCGGGGCGAACGCCGACAGCATGACAATGGCGGGACGGTCGGGCCGCATCAGGCGAAGCCTCTCGGCAACCTGCCAGCCATCCATGTCGGGCATGGCAACGTCGAGCAGAATCAGATTTGGCTTATGTTGTTCTGCGAGTTCAAGGCATTCCGCGCCCGAACCCGCGCTGAGAATGGTGAAGTCGAGCGGCTCGAGCAGGTCGCGAACCAAGATACGGTGGTTTTCGTCGTCATCGACGACCATGATGGTTTGCCGCGCGCCGCGATAGGTGCGAACGCGGTCTTCCATGATTGAGGTCGTGCGTGGATTGAACACTTCGGATAGCAAAAGCTTTACGCGGAATGTGCTGCCTTTGCCAACTTCGCTGGTAACGCTGATCTCGCCGCCCATGATCTCGGTCAGGAGGCGCGTGATGGTGAGGCCGAGTCCGGTGCCGGTCGCTTTCCGGCTTCGCGACGCACGGGCCCGTTCGAATGGCAGGAAAATTCGCTCCAGATCGTCGGCGTGGATGCCAATGCCGCTGTCTTCGACGATGAATTCGGCGACCTGGTTGCGATAGTTCATCCGGAAAGTGACCGACCCGACGTCGGTGAACTTAATGGCATTGGACAAGAGATTGATCAGGATTTGCCGCAATCGGTTTTCATCGGTGTTGACCGCGAAGGGTTGCCGCTCCGGCGGGAAGAAATGGAAGCCGATGCCGCGGGCGGTTGCCTGAAGCTGGAACATGCCGACCAGTTGATTCAGGAATTCCTTGGTACGGACCTCGGTTCGGTCCAGATGAAACCGTCCAGCTTCGATCTTGGAAATGTCGAGCAGCCCGTCGATGAGCCCGGATAAATGCTCGGCGCTGTGGCGGATCACTTTCACCGCCGCCGTTCGCTTCGGCGGAATGCTGGGGTCGCGCTCCAGAACCTGCGCGTAGCCCAGGATCGAATTCAGCGGCGTACGCAACTCGTGACTTAAGCCAACCAGATGGCGGCTTTTGGCTTCACTGGCGGCTTCGGCGACCTCTTTGGCTCGTTGCAGCTTTGCGTCGGTGCGTTTGTGGGCTTCGATCTCCTGCATCAGCAGATCGGTCTGCCGGGATGTCTCTTCCTCGGCGACGCGCCGGCTTTCTTGCGCAAGCACCAGAAGCCAAGCGCCGATGCCGGCGATGATGGTGAGGATGAAATAGACCGTCCAAAGCGCCGATTTGAGCCCGTCGCCATTGATGTAGGAATCCAGTGTGATCTGGAAATACACCATCGCCAGGACGGCGCCGATCAGCGCTGAGAATAACAACAACACGCCGAGATAGCGGCCAAGATTGGTATTGATGGTTGCGACCGCGGATTCCGGAAACAAACGCTTCAAATTCTTCAGGAATTGATTGGAGACGCGGGCGTGCGGCTTGCAAAGGTCATGGCAGCGCGTTTCGAGCGAGCAGCATAGCGAGCAGATCGGGCCGGAATAGGCCGGGCACTGCGCCATGTCCTCGGGCTCGAACGGGTGCTCGCAGATGACGCAGCGGATGGTGGTCTGGCCGCTCCAGTCGTGCCGGGGGGAGCGCGCGATGTAGTAGGCGCCGCGGGTGGCGTAGGCGATGGCCGGCGCGGCAACGAAGGCAGTCGCCAAAGCGAGAAACGCCGCCAGCGCCTGCACCGTGGTTCCCAGCGCCCCGGTCAGTGCAAGGACGCCGACGGCTGTCGCCAGCACCATGGCGCCGACGCCGACCGGATTGATGTCGTAAAGGTGCGCGCGCTTGAACTCGATCAGCGGTGGACTGAGGCCCAACGGCTTATTGATTACGAGGTCGGCGACCAGCGCACCGACCCAGGCCACGGCGACGATTGAATAGAACCCAAGGATGCGCTCAAGCGCTTTGAATATCCCGAGCTCCATCAGCAGCAAGGCGATGGTGACATTGAAGACCACCCAGACCACGCGTCCCGGATGACTATGCGTCAGGCGTGAAAAGAAATTCGACCAGGCGATCGAACCCGCATAGGCGTTGGTGACGTTGATCTTGAGCTGAGAGACGATGACGAAGGCGCCGGTAAACGCCAACGCCATGTTGGGCGAGGAAAATACGTATTGAAAGGCAACCAGATACATCTGGGTCGGTTCGGCCGCCCTCTCCAGCGGGACGAGGTGTCGGACCGCGAGAAACGCGAGAAACGAGCCGGCCAAAAGCTTTAGTACGCCTGGGATGATCCAGCCGGGCCCGGCGGTCAGATTGGATATCCACCACCCGACGCGGTTCTCGCTGTTGCGGGCCGGCAGGAACCGCAGGAAGTCGACCTGCTCGCCGATCTGCGCGATCAGCGAGAACACCACGGTCGAGGCCATGCCGAAAAGCACAAGATTGAACGAGTCGCCGGCCGGTTGCTCGGTGCCGGGGAAATGCGTCCATTCTTTGAACAGCGGCAAGTCAACCGCGGCGATAAATATGAAGGGAAGTAGATGCAGCACGATCCAGATCGGTTGGGTCCACAATTGAAATCGGCTGATGAACGTAATGCCGTGAGTGACAAGCGGAATGACGACGAGCGAGCTCACTACGTAGCCAATGAACAGCGGAACGCCGAAACACATTTCGAGTGCCAGCGACATGATCGCGGCTTCGATAGCGAAAAATAGAAACGTGAAAGAAGCATAGATCAGCGACGTGATGGTCGAACCGATGTAGCCGAATCCCGCGCCGCGCGTCAGCAGGTCGATATCGACGCCGTAGGTTGAGGCGTAATAAGCAATCGGCAATCCGGTGAGAAAAATCAACGCGCCGACTAATAAGATGGCGGTCGTTGCATTGGTGAATCCGTAATTGACGGTGATGGCGCCGCCAATTGCCTCGAGGGCCAGGAATGAGATGGCGCCGATAGCGGTGTTGGCCACCCGCAAGCTCGACCAGCGCCGCGCACTCTTCGCCGTAAAGCGCAGCGCATAGTCTTCGAGCGTCTGGTTCGCGACCCACTGATTATAATTGCGGCGGACACGAACGATTTTCTGTTGCGCGGTCATGACGCGCCAGCCTCGTCGCGGCGCCTGAGCCGCAATTTCGCGCCGCCTTGCAGCCTTGGGTTCACGCTTACTTGCCCCTCATTGCAACTTAGCCCCATCACGCGCGCCCGGCCGACGATAAACTGTGCAGTGTGCGATGCAAAAAAATGCACCGCATCAGCAATGCAAGGCGGGCGTCAGAATCCGCTAAAACCCCTATCTCCTGGGCATTATCCTACGCTGATATACGTAGGCGTATACGTCAATCGACGTATGCTGCAATGCACCAATCTAGCACAGCATGGCTTGCAGGAGCGCGGGACCATCGCCTCCTGGGATTAACCAAGCTCATGAGGCGACGCATGCCAAAGAAACCGCCGACCGATCGTCATTCTCCGTTCCGCCGCAAGCTTCTTCTGGGTACGGCCGCCTTATCGGCCACCGCAATGCTCGCGCCATCCAAGCTCTTCGCGCAGGCCTTCCCCACGGCCAAGGTCAATACGACCGGCTTGGCCGTGACCGACACCGAAGTTACCGTCGGCATTCTGCACTCCGTGACCGGCACAATGGCGATTTCGGAAACGGGATCGGTTGAGGCCGAGAAACTTGCAATCGAACAGATCAATGCGCAGGGCGGCGTCCTTGGGCGCAAAATCAAGTTCATTCAGGAAGACGGCGCCAGCGACTGGCCAACATTTGCGGAAAAGGCGAAGAAGCTTCTGGTCAACGACAAATGCGCGGCCGTCATGGGCTGCTGGACCTCGGCGTCCCGCAAAGCGGTGCTGCCGGTGTTCGAGCAGTACAACGGCATGCTCTATTATCCGACCTTCTACGAAGGCCTCGAGCAGTCGAAGAACGTCATCTATACCGGCCAGGAGGCGACGCAGCAGATCATCGCCGGCCTCGACTGGGTGGAAAAAGAGAAGAGCGCCAAGACTTTCTATCTGCTTGGCTCGGACTACATCTGGCCGCGGACGTCGAACAAGATCGCCCGCAAGCACATCGAAGGTCATCTGAAGGGCTGCAAGGTGGTCGGCGAAGAATACTTCCCGCTCGGCCACACTCAGTTCAACTCGGTGATCAACAAGATCAAGCTCACCAAGCCGGACGTGATCTACGCGATCATCGTCGGCGGTTCCAACGTCGCTTTCTACAAGCAACTCAAGGCCGCGGGTATAGATCTCAGCAAGCAGACTTTGCTGACGATCTCGGTGACCGAGGACGAGATCGACGGCATCGGTGGTGAGAACATCGCGGGCGCCTATGCCTGCATGAAGTACTTCCAGTCGCTCGACAATCCGAACAATAAGGCCTTTGTCCCGGCCTTCAAGAAGATGTGGGGCGAAAAGACCGTCATCGGCGACGTTACCCAGGCCGCTTATCTTGGGCCGTGGCTGTGGAAACTCACTGCTGAAAAGGCCGGCAGTTTCGACATCGACAAGATCGCGGCCGCGTCGCCCGGCGTGGAATTCAAGGGCGCCCCGGAAGGCTACGTCCGGATCCACGAGAACCATCATCTCTGGAGCAAGACGCGGGTCGGCCGCGCCAAGCTCGATGGTCAGTACGAGCTCGTCTACGAAACCGCCAATCTGGTCGAGCCGGATCCATTTCCCAAGGGCTACCAGTGATCTGACGCCAACGCCCCGGCGCTTTGCGCCGGGGCAAGCGCCGGCGCGTTGCGCCTGACGGTTCATCGAAATTCCGCCTGAAGCGGTGTTCACGGAGCGACGCTATGCTCTTCGGCTATTCGTTCGGCGATCTCGGATCGATTCTGGTGATGCAGGGCTTCGCCGGGCTGATTCTGTTCTCGGTGTTCGTGCTGATGGCGCTCGGCCTTGCCATCATCTTCGGGCAGATGGGCGTGATCAACATGGCGCACGGGGAGTTCATGATCCTCGGCGCTTACATGACGTTCCTCAGCTCACATCTATTCCAGACCTATCTGCCGAGCTTCTTCGGCATCTATTTCTTCGTCGCTATGATAGTCGCGTTCCTGGTCTCAGGCGCCGCGGGGCTCGCGACCGAATGGCTGTTGATCCGGCACCTCTACCGCCGTCCCCTCGACACGCTGCTCGCCACCTGGGGACTGAGCCTGATAATGCAGCAGGCCTTCCGCACGATCTTTGGCGCCCGCGAAGTCGGCGTTGAGTTGCCGTCGTGGATGATGGGCTCGCTTAACGTCTCCAGCAGCATCGAAGTCCAGATCAACGGCCTGTTCGTCATGGCCTTGACGCTGATGATCACCGGCGCCGTGGCGCTGCTGATGTTCAAGTCTCGCTGGGGCCTGCAGGTTCGGGCCGTGGTCAACAACCGCGTCATGAGCGGCGCTGTCGGCATCGACACAAGGCGCATAGACCGGCTGACGTTCGGTCTCGGTTGCGGCATTGCCGGCGTCGCCGGTTCGGCCTTCACCATGATCGGCTCGACCAGTCCCAGTGCCGGCCAACTCTACATTGTCGACACCTTCCTCGTCGTCGTTTTCGGCGGCGCGCAGAGTCTGCTCGGCACCATCGCTTCGGCGCTGGCGATTTCGCAGTCGCAATCCACGCTCGAGTTCTTCACGTCGGGATCGAATGCCAAGGTCACGACGCTGCTGATCGTCATCGGGCTGTTGATGTTGCGCCCGCAAGGCCTGTTCGTCCTCAAGGTCAGGAAGTAAATCGCCCATGTCGAATTCTCTTTTCGGCAAACGCTCCTACGACGTGATCGCCTTCGTGTTGCTTGCGGTGTTGATCCTTGTCGTGCTGCCGCTGACGCTCGACGCGTTCCGCCTCAACCTGTTCGGCAAATACCTCACCTACTCGTTTGTCGCGCTCGGGCTCGTGCTGTGCTGGGGCTACACCGGCATCCTCAGCCTGGGGCAGGGCGTGTTCTTCGGCCTCGGCGGCTACTGCATGGCGATGTTTCTTAAGCTCGAAGCCTCGAGCGTCGCCAACACCAAGATCCAGTCGACGCCGGGCATCCCCGATTTCATGGACTGGAATCAGATCACCGAACTGCCGTTTTTCTGGAGGCCATTCCACTCTCTGACGTTCACGCTCGCGGCGATCATCCTGGTGCCTTGCATCATGGCCTTCGTTTTGAGCTTCGCGATGTTCAAACGCCGGGTCGGCGGCGTCTATTTCGCCATCATCACCCAGGCTTTGTCGGCGGTGATGACCATCTTGATCATTGGCCAGCAGGGCTACACCGGCGGCGTCAACGGCATCACCGATCTGCGCACGCTGCTCGGCTGGGACATCCGCCCCGATCACTCTAAGGTCATTCTCTATTTCGTCTGCTGCGTCTTGCTGCTCGGTTGCATCTTGCTGGGACGCTTTGTGCTCACCAGCAAGCTCGGTCGCATCCTGGTCGCCATCCGCGACAAGGAAGATCGCGTCCGGTTCTCGGGCTACGACGTCGCCAATTTCAAGGTGTTCATCTTCTGCGTCGCATCCGCGTTCGCGGCCATCGGTGGCGCCATGTTCACCTTGCAGGTTGGCTTCATGTCGCCGTCCTTCGTCGGCATCGTGCCGTCGATCGAGATGGTGATTTTCTGCGCCGTGGGCGGCCGGCAATCGCTGGTCGGCGCCGTCGCCGGCGCGCTGCTGATCAACTACGGCAAGACCGTGTTTTCCGAAAGCTTTCCAGAACTGTGGCTGTTCGCGATGGGCGGCTTGTTCATTGCCGTGGTGCTCGCGTTCCCGCGCGGCCTGGCCGGCCTGATGACCGACCAGGTGATGCCGTGGGTCACACGGATGAGGAACGGCAAGGGCGGCGCCACTCCGAGCATCAGCCCGTCGCCGGCAGAGTGAGAAGATAGGCATGGCAAACAACACGGATTTCCTGCTTGCGCTCGAAGGGGTCACGGTTTCGTTCGACGGTTTCAAGGCCGTCAACGACCTCAATCTTTACATCGACAAAGGTGAGCTGCGCGTGATCATCGGCCCCAACGGCGCAGGCAAGACGACGGTGCTTGACCTGATCTGCGGCCGTACCAGGCTTTCGTCCGGCTCGATCAAATTCAAAGACGAGGAGATATCAAACCTCAAAGAGCAGCAAATCGTCCGCCGCGGCATTGGACGCAAATTCCAGACGCCTTCGATCTACGACGACCTCACGGTGTTCGAGAATCTCGAACTGTCCTTTCCGCGCGGGCGCGAAGTCTTCGGCGCGCTGTTCTGGAACCGTACGACCGAAATCATTGAGCGAGTGAGGGAGATCGCCGAGATGATCTACCTTTCGGATCAACTCGACCGTTCCGCCGAGACGCTGAGCCATGGACAGAAGCAGTGGCTCGAGATCGGCATGTTGCTGATCCAGGATCCCGAGCTGCTGATGCTCGACGAGCCGGTCGCCGGCATGAGCGTGTCGGAACGCACGAAGACCGCGGCGCTGCTCAACACCATCATCAAGAACCGCTCGGTGGTGGTGATCGAGCACGACATGAAGTTCGTCGAAAGCATCGCGCACCGCGTCACGGTACTGCACCAGGGCAAGGTCCTGTGCGAGGGCGACATGGAAAAGATCCATGCCGACCCGCGCGTCAAGGAAGTCTATCTCGGCCATTAAGGAGAACTGCGATGTTTAACGTCCGCGGACTCAACGTCGCCTACGGCCAGAGTCAGGTGCTGCATGGCATCGATATGTCGGTGGCGCAGGGCGAGATCGTTGCCGTGGTCGGCCGCAACGGCATGGGTAAATCGACGCTGATGAAATCGCTGATCGGCGTGCTGCCCTCGCGGTCGGGCGAAATCTCGGTCCAGGGAACGGATGTCGCCGGCCTGCCGAGCCATTCGCGGGTCAAGCATGGCCTCGCTTATGTGCCGCAGGGCCGCCAGATTTTCGGCACCATGACAGTGAAGGAAAACATCCAGACCGGTCTGGTGGTGACGGGCAAGACCGAAATTCCCGACGAGATCTACAGCCTGTTCCCGATCCTCGCCGAATTCGAAAAACGGCGCGGCGGCAATCTATCCGGCGGTCAGCAGCAGCAATTGGCCATTGCCCGTGCGCTCGCCAGCGATCCGAAGATTTTGCTGCTCGACGAACCGACGGAAGGCATTCAGCCGTCCATCATCAAGGATATTGCCGTCGTGCTGAAAGAGATCAGGCAGCTGCGCAACCTAACCATCGTGGTCTGCGAGCAGGTGCTGAGTTTCGTGCTCGATGTCGCCGACCGGATCTTGGTCATGGAGAACGGCCGCATCGTGCATTCAGATCGGCGCGATCAAGTCGATGAGGCGGCGATCGCCGGTTACCTCGCCGTCTGACGTCTTTTGGAATGCCGGCGTTGAAGGGGCGCGCCGGCACAATGTTTGTGAGAAGCGCCTCGAACAGGGTTGTGCGGAAGGAGCACGTATAATGGCTAAGACCTTGATCAAAATCGACCTGTCGGAGACGCCTTACAAGAACGACATGATCCACAACCGCTGGCACCCGGACATTCCGATGGTAGCATGGGTCAAGCCGGGTGACGATTTTATCGTCGAGACCTACGACTGGACCGGCGGCTTCATCAAGGACAACGACTCCGCCGACGACGTGCGCGACATCGATTTGACCATTGTGCATTTCCTGTCGGGCCCGATCGGCGTCGAAGGGGCCGAGCCCGGCGACCTTCTGGTTGTCGATCTCCTGGATATCGGCACGCTGCCGGAGAGCCAGTGGGGCTTCAACGGCTTCTTCTCTAAGAAGAACGGCGGCGGTTTCCTCACAGAACACTTCCCGCTGGCGCAGAAATCGATCTGGGATATCTCCGGCCTCTACACGCATTCCCGGCACGTGCCGGGCGTGAAATTTGCCGGCTTGATCCATCCCGGCCTGATTGGCTGTCTGCCGGATCAGAAGCTGCTCGATACCTGGAACAAGCGGGAAGGGGACTTTATCGCGACCGACCCGAATCGGGTGCCGCCACTCGCGGCCCCGCCGTTCGCAGCAACGGCTCATGCCGGCGCCGCGAAAGGCGACGTCAAGAACAAGATTGCGGCCGAGGGCGCCCGTACCGTGCCGCCGCGCGAACATGGCGGCAACTGCGACATCAAAGATCTGTCGCGCGGTTCGAAGATTTACTTCCCGGTCTATGTGAAGGGCGGCGGTCTTTCGATGGGAGACCTGCACTTCAGTCAGGGCGACGGCGAGATCACCTTCTGCGGCGCTATCGAAATGGCCGGCTGGGTGCACCTCAAAGTCGAGGTGCTCAAGGGTGGCATGGCGAAATACGGTATCAAGAATCCAATCTTCAAGCCGTCGCCGATCACGCCGAACTATAAGGACTATCTGATCTTCGAAGGCATCTCGGTCGACGAGCAAGGCAAGCAGCACTATCTCGACGTCCACGTCGCCTATCGACAGGCTTGTTTGAATGCGATCGAGTACATGACAAAGTTCGGCTACACGCCGGCGCAGGCTTATTCGATCCTCGGCACCGCCCCGGTACAGGGCCATATCTCCGGCGTAGTCGATATTCCGAACGCTTGCGCCACGCTCTGGCTACCGACCGAAATCTTTGATTTCGATATCATGCCGAGCGCGGCAGGGCCGATCAAACATATCAAAGGTGGCATCGATCTTCCGCTGTCGCCGGACAAATAACGCGTTCCCCGCGCGCGTACGGATGCGGTGTGGCCGAAAGCCATGCCGCATCCGAATTTACAACTCACATCAAGAGGCAGCCGATGCCCACTTACGAATATCTCTGCGCCGATTGCGGCCCCTTTACCGAGATACGGCCGATGGCGGAAAGCGACCTTGGGCACGATTGTCCGCATTGCGGCGGCGAAGCGCCACGGGCCTATCTCACGGCACCTTATATGTCCGGCCTGTCGGCCGAGCGCCGGCTGGCCCATGCCACCAACGAGCGTAGCGCGCACGCGCCTGCGACATCGGCGAGTCTCGGCAAAGGCCACGGCGCAGGCTGCTCTTGCTGCTCCGGCAAATCGTCGCGCCTGACCCGACGCAACAAGGACGGCAGCAAGAGCTTCCCGACGAGTCGGCCCTGGATGATATCGCATTGAAAGTACAACGCAGTACGATGCTTGGCAGACGGGATTCCGGCCCGCAAAGTTGATGCCGTTGCAATAGCGCCACTAGGATAGTTCAGTGTCCCTTTGGGGTTAGCGGTCGGCAAAAGGTGGACGATCCTTAGAAATCTGGTCTGGACCGTGAGTGCCTTGCTTAGTGGTCTCGAATGGAGACGGTGCCGGAGGCTCAAGCTTTCGGAATCAAATAGATATTTCATTAACATACGTGTTCGCAGTTTTGTTCTGACTGGCGCGCCAAATTTCCATCATTCGGAATAAGATTGCGAACCCCGCATACGGCGCGCTGCATCAGCGCTTTTCGGCATAATCTGCGGTCGCTATTTACCGCATCGCGTAATGTTTTGGGGCGGTCGCTTCACGGCCGATCAGTCTGGCATAATCCCCAATCGGCTGCGGCCGGCCGGTCAGATAACCCTGCATCGAGTCGCAACCTTCCTGGACCAGGAACGCATGCTGGATTTCGGTCTCGACGCCCTCCGCCAGGATCGGAACGTCGAGACTGTGGCCGAGACCGATCACCGCACGGACGATCGCCATCGAGTGGCGGTTGTGTTCCAGGTCACCGATAAAGGCACGATCGATCTTGATCCGGTCGAAGGCGAACGAGTGCAGATACGACAACGAGGAATATCCGGTTCCGAAGTCGTCCAACGCGATCTGCACGCCGAGCGATTTGAGCCGGCGCAGGATCGATACCGCCCGCGAAAAATCGTTGATCAACACGCCCTCGGTGATTTCCAGTTCGAGGCGACTTGGGACAAGGCCGGTTTCGAGCAATACCGAATGGACGAGGCTTGGCAGGTCGCCATGGTGGAACTGGATCGGTGAGACATTGACGGCAATGGTGAGCGGCTGCGGCCAGGACGCTGCCTCGCGGCAGGCCTCGCGCAGCACCCATTCGCCCAGCGGAATGATGAGGCCGCTTTCCTCAGCAATGGGGATAAAGGTGGCGGGCGAGATCATGCCGCGTTTCGGACACTGCCAGCGGACCAACGCTTCAAAGCCGATGGTTTCGCCGGTCATGCGCACCTGGGGCTGGTAATGCAAGAACAGTTCCTGGTGCGCGACGGCCGATCGTAAATCTCCTTGCAGGGAGAGCCGCTCGCTCAGCTGAATGCCCATCTCAGCCTCGAAGAACAATACCGATCCGCGCGCTTCGGCTTTGGCGCGATAGAGGGCGGCATCGGCGTTGACCATCAGCGTCTTGGCGTCGGTGCCGTCGGCAGGGTAGACCGCGCCCCCGATGCTGAGGCCGATCTCCAGCCGCCGGCCGTCGATCTCGAATTCATTCGTAAAGGTGGCGAGCAGCCGCTCGGCGAGCGCCAGGCCGGCCTCCGGTTGCGCGCCATCCGCGGCGATCAGCACGAACTCGTCGCCGCCAATGCGCGCCAGAAAAGCGCCTGCGGCGGCCGTTTGCAGGCGCCGGGTAACCTCGCACAGCAGCGCATCGCCAACCGAATGCCCGAATACGTCGTTGACTTCCTTGAAGCGGTCGAGGTCAAGGGTCAGGATGGCGAACTGGTCACGGCTTGCCGCCGCCTTAGCGAGCGTAACGGCAAAACATTCGTTGAAGGCGGCGCGGTTAGGCAGGTCCGTCAGATTGTCGAAATGCGCCATATGCGCAATGCGCTGTTCCGCGTGCCTGCGCTCTGTCACATCGTCAAGAACGGTCAACAAGTATTGCGCTTTTCCATCGTCGTTGCGAACGGCAATGCTCTTAGCCGTTGCCAGGCGAATTCCATTTCCCGGAGTGTGGACGATATGGTCCTTGACCACGATCGGTCGATGCGACTGCAACGTCTCGTTGTTCTCGGCGATGATAAAATCGGCGCGTTCCTTCGGATATATTTCGCCGATTGTCTTGCCGATGACCTGCGTTCGCGAAACGCCAAACAGCTCTTCGGTGGCCCGATTGATCAGGCTGTAGCGCCACTGGCTGGCGTCTTCCGGCGAGTTCAGTATGTCCTTCACCAAGATCGGGGCAGGAACATGCTCGATGATCGCATCAAGGAATTTTTTGGTGCGATGCAGTTGCTCCTCGGCGAGCTTGCGCTCAGTGATGTCCTCGTGCGTGGCGACCCAGCCGCCGCCCGCCATCGGTTGATTCACGACAGTCGTGATGCGGCCGTCGCCTGTCTCATTCACGTATTTTGATATTTTACCTTGGGCAATCGTGGCCCGAAGATCGCGAACAAATTCCTCCGGGTTGCCGGAAAAGGTTCCATGCGCAAGGCGACATTTGAGTAAATCGAGAATGGTATGGCCCGACTTCGCTACTTCCGGCGGAAAATCGTACATCTGCCGATAGCGGTCGTTGCAAACGACCAGCCGGCCCGCCGCATCGAACATGGCCAGGCCCTGCGACATGTTGTCGAAAGCCATATCGCGTTGCAGGCTTTGCTCACGGAGTTTTTTTCCGACCAGCCATACACAGATGACAACTACGCCGCCGATCGCGAGCCCTATCGCAAGGGCCGCCACGACCATCGCGACAGCGCCACGTTTCCAATTGGCGAGAGCATCCGCGACTGTCGTGGTTGCCACCAGCGCAACCGGGTAATGCGGGAGCCTGCGCGCGGAAACCAGCCGTTCCTGGCCGTCGATTATGCCGATTTCCCGCCCCGTGCCATAATCGGACGTCGCCAGCACCTTCAAGAATTTGCTCTGGGGAAAGGACTGCCCGACGGCCGCTTCTTGTCGGGGGTAGCGGACGAGCAGAGTGCCGTCGCGATGGAAGAGCGCAATCGAATCATTCGCTTCATGCGCAATTGTCTGGAACAGTTGCTCGAAATACTCCAACTTCATAACGCCCGTCACCACGCCCAAGAACTTGCCATTTGCACCGGTGAACTTGCGCGCGACCGGGACGAGCCAACTTCCGGTAACCGGGCTGCGCAAAGGTTTGCCTATGAGTGAGGTCAACTGCGGGTCAGCGCCGAATTCTTCGTGAGGGTCTTGATCGGGGATCTTTACGCTCGGGGCTGGCCAGGAACGAGAGAAGTTGATCAGTCTTCCTTCCGCATCTGTCAGCACAAAGGCGTCGATATACGGTAATGCACTTACTCGATCTTTGAGGCGTTGGTGAGTGTCATAGCCGGCCATCTGGCGTTCAAAGTCTTCCGCCGACGCGATGCCGAGACTTTGCATCCGCTCGATCATGACCGTCTGAACAAGTTCTATCGATTGGAAACTGCGGTCAATCTGCTCGGCGAGCACCAGCGCGAGACTCTCGAGCGCTCGCTCCTTTTCGGCAAGATCGCGATCGCGAAGATTGGAAAGCAGGCTCGCCGTCGCTGCAACGACGACTGCGACCAGAATGATTCCACAAATGACGATCAAACGAATTGGACGTGAGTGCCACGGGACCCGCTGGGCCGCAGAATGGCCCACGGCGGTCGAGGTTCCCTCAGGGGCGGCTTGCCCCTCATGGCGTCCAGTTGCATTGCGCTGCAAAGGTAATTCGCTCATGCCTAGCAACATGACCGATTGGCAATTCGACGGTATTAATCGCGGGGAACTTGAATCCTCTAATTCGAAATTAGTGATAATTTATTCCAAATAATCGTCTGTATCGAAATCTAGATTGTTATTATCAATGCAGGTTATCCGGGATCTTGCCTATGGCCGGACATCGATATTAGGCAGCTTGACGCCGGGTAAAATTTGCTGAAACGACTGGGCGAAAATGGTATCAAGAGCCCTCTCGTTGGATTTGTATTATGATTTCGATAACATAAGTGTTCGCGGTCTTATTCTGAGTGGTGCGCCGTTTTAATGACTTAACATTTGATCGCTCTTTGCAATGACGGGGTGTCGCCGAGCGCCCTGCCGAAAGTCCTTTGAGCGCATTACATCCGGCCGCTGCGCATCCGCCCGACCGAAGTGTTTGATTCAGTCAATGTCGTGCTCAACTGAGGCTTCGCGCCGGACGAGGTTTGCGTAGCGATTTGAGTGCCGGCCCCGAATCCAGCAATCACTGATCGATTAGGCTGTTTGGTTTGGCAAAACTGCGGAGGGCATCGATATCTTCGATGATGAAGTCATGTCCGGAATTGACGACACCGTGTTTCGACAGCTGCGCCAGGTTGCGTGACAGGTTTTCCGGCGTCATTCCCAGGCGTGACGCCAGCGTCCGCTTGTCGATGCCGAGCGCTATCTGGTGCTTATTTCCCTGGTGCGCATCTTCCTGCAAGATCCAATTCGCCAGCCGTTCCGTGCTGTTGCGTAATTTCTCGTCTTTGAGTGCGCGCACGACGCAGCGATAGCGCGCGGCCAACTCGTTCACGAGCGCGCGGGCGAAAGCGGGGTCCTGATCGAACACGTCGCGCACGGCTTGCGCGGGGATCATGAGAATCTGCGCCGCCGAGAGGGTGCGGGCGGATTTGAGATAGACCTCATCTCGGATCACCGCGGCCAGGATAAACGTCGTCATCGGCTTCAGGATGTCGAGCACCGTTTCATGCGCGTCGTGGCTGGCAAACAACTCGACCGAGCCCTCGACCACGATATGCAGGAAATCAGGCAGGTCACCTTCGCGGATCAGCGTGATGCCCTGCGGGAATCGTTGCAGGAACGCTGTGCTCATCAATTCATCGAAATGTTTTTCGCTGACGTTTGCAAACAGCGGCAGCGACCGCACGAGATGGTTTTCAGCCTGTCGCATCGCAAGACTCCGGCTCGGGACAATAAATATAATTTTAGCGGCAACTCGCGCCCGCTTCTTGATATTTATCAACTAATAATCAGGCGCAAATCAAAATAATAATTGCTGATAATCAATACTGTAGTTGATAAAGTACGAGAGAATAAAAGCGAAGTATATCCCATAGAAAGTTGATCAAGCTCGAAACATAGGCTGCTGCGGCAGGCTTTTGTCCCCCTGAAGTCGCTACAGGCGAGAAAGGGGGCTGACTTATGCATGACGAACCGGCTGCCGGGATCCAGGGCCAAGGCCACGCGCTTTGGATGTCCACCATTGCCTTCACGGTCTGCTTCGCGGTGTGGACGCTTTTCGCGATCATCGGCATCCAGATCAAACAGGATCTGGGGCTGAATGAAACGCAGTTCGGCCTTCTGGTCGGCACGCCCATTCTCACCGGTTCGCTGGTGCGCATTTTCCTCGGCATCTGGACCGACCAAGTCGGCGGCCGCCGTGTTTACACGGTGGTCATGCTGGCGGCCGCGCTGGCAACGTTCCTGCTGACTTACGCCCACACTTACATGAAGTTCCTGGTTGCGGCGCTCGGCGTCGTCATCGCCGCGATGGCGCGTATCGGCGCCTCATTAATGCCGGCCTGGAGCGAGCTGCTGTTGCACGTCACCGTGCTGGCGTGGTGTGTCGCGTTTTTTGGCTTTGCCGCGTCGTTTGGGCCGACGCTTGTGGGGAGGCGCCGGGCGAGCCAAATAGCCGACAGTCATTAAACTATTCAGCTGCGTCGCGGCTCGTAATAACCGGGGCGAGCATCCAACCTACGATGCGCGGCCAACAGCGGTCTAGGGTGTTCTTGCCCATGAACAATGCCGCGTGGCGGCATTGAGCCGTCTCTTTTCGAACATCGAGAGAGCGAACCAAACGCTCGGTCGCGAATAGTTGCGCCGGCGCGATCAGTTCGTCGTTGTGCGCTGCCAGCAAGAATAGGGGAACCCGCACATTCATCAGATCAATTGTCTTGCCTAAGGCGACAAATTGGCCGGTCGCAATCTCGTTTCGCCTATAGAGTTTCTCGATCACCTCAAGATAGTAGGGGCCGGGCAAGTCGACGGTCCATGCATACCAGTCCCGGAATATTGTTTCGAGCTTGGCAAATGCCGGTGAGCCGATAGGCTCGGGTGTTTGCAGCATTTGCCGAACGTCTTCGGCGCTGACCGTTTCCGGCCCCCAGAACCGCTGCACTTTGCGGCCGAGCACGCGGCCATCGCCGAGAGCGACTAATTCCTGAAACAACGCCGGAGGGCTGGCCTCCACAAGCGAAGTCAAAGCGGATGGTGCGGCGGCGATGTCGATCGGCGCGCCGGCCAGCACCAGTTTGCGGACCTTTGCCGGAAAGCGCGCCGCATAGAGCAGCGACAGCCAGCCGCCCTGACAAAGTCCGATAAGATCGACGGCGCCACCGAGTTCGTCGACCAGAACGTTGAGGTCGGCCAGGTAATCGTCGATCCTCAAAAAACGCATGTCGTCGACAGCCGAGCGCCAATCGGTAACGAACAGTCGCTTCAGGCCGGCCTTGCGCAGTGCGGCGACGAGGCTATGTCCGGGCGCCAGATCGACGACGGCCGCGCCATGGAGCGCAAACGGCGCGCAAAGCAAAGTAGGGATGCCGTTCGCAGCGATGCTGAAATCGCGCAAGCGCACGGTTTTTAGTTCGAGCGCTATCGTGTTGGCTGTGGCCCAATGCGGCTCACGCGCCGCAGCGGCATCGTCGGTTCCGACCGCGAGGCTCGCCCATTGCTTTGCCAGCAACGACGCAGCCTCGCTCACCGACGCGGCGGCAAGAACCGGCCACATCAACGCAAGACGCGAAAAATGTTGCGCCAATGGCTCGTACATAGTGGAAATAGTAGCTACCCAGATCGACAGCCTCGCGTTGCGTTAAGTCAAAATTTCCGCGAACCGGCCGTAAAATTAAAAAGAGCCAATTTCCTTGGCTTTTCCCGAAAGCGACCCGCGCCTTCGGGCGGTCCCGGCGCTTTAATCAGTCTTGAAGGACATAAAGTCCCGGTGCGTCGCCACGCGCGGCATAGTCCGCGGAGGGAGCGCCCATTTGGGGCGGGTCGGCGAGCGGGCCAGAGCGAGATTTGAGCCACGCCACCCATTCCGGCCACCACGAGCCATCCTGGCGCGGCGCTTCGGTCAAATAAGTTTCGGGATCGATATATCGGCCGTCCGCTTTCTTGGTCAGCACTTGAAAGCTATGGCCTTGATGGCCGGGCTCGGAGACGATCCCGGCATTATGGCCGCCGCTCGTCAGCAGATAGGTCACGTCAGCGTCGGTCAGAATGTTGATTTTGTAGGTCGAGCGCCAGGGTGCGACATGATCGTGCGCGGTCCCGACGGCGAACATCGGAGCTCGAATATCGGAGAGCGCGATCGGTTTGTCGCCGACGACATATCGCCCCTCAGCAAGATCATTGTTGAGGAACAGGCGCCGCAGATATTCCGAATGCATACGATAGGGCATGCGGGTCGCATCCGTGTTCCATGCCATGAGATCGGTCATGGGTGCGCGTTCATCCATCAAGTAATCGCGGACCATGCGTGACCAGACGAGGTCGCTGGAGTTCAGCATCTGGAACGCGCCCGCCATCTGTTTCGAATCGAGGAAGCCTTGTTCCCACATCATGTCTTCGAGGAACGCGAGTTGGCTCTCATTGATAAACAGCATCAACTCGCCGGCTTCGTGGAAGTCCGTTTGGGCGGCCAGGAGTGTGATCGATTGCAGGCGGTCGTCGCTGTCGCGCGCCATGGCCGCTGCTGCAATCGACAGCAGTGTGCCGCCCAGGCAATAGCCGACCGCATGCACTTTTCGATCCGGGACGATGGCATGAACCGCGCCGAGCGCCGCCATGACGCCGAGGCTGCGATAGTCATCCAAGCCGAGATCGCGGTCCTCAGGCGCTGGATTTTTCCACGATATCATAAAGACCGTGAAGCCCTGCCCGGTCAGATACCTCACCAGAGAATTCTGGCGGGAAAGATCGAGAATGTAGTATTTCATAATCCAGGCAGGAACGATGAGCACGGGCTCTGGCTGCACCTTATCGGTCGTTGGCGCATATTGAATCAGCTCGATCAGCCGATTGCGGAAAATGACCTTGCCCGGTGTTGCCGCCACGTCGCGTCCGACGACGAAATTTTCGGTGCCGACCGGCTTCTTGCCGCTGATCGCGCGTTCCCAGTCTTCGACCAGATTTCGCATCCCGGTGACCAGGTTCATGCCACCTTTGCTTAAGGTGTGCCGAAGGATCTCCGGATTCGTCAGCGGAAAATTCGACGGCGAGGCCATGTCGAGCATCTGGCGCGCCGCGAATTCGACCATGTCTTCGTGCTGCTTGGTGACGCCGCGGATGCCGGTGGTCGCGTTGTGCCACCATTGCTGATTGAACAGAAACGCCTGATACATGAAATTGTAAGGCGGCTTCTGCCACTCCGCGGCGGCGAACCGTCGATCTTGCGGCAGCGGCTCGATGCAGGCGGGGCTCTTGCTGTCTCCCGATGCGCATCGGCCGATATAACTGGCGAAGCGGACGGCTTTTCGCGAGGCCTTGTCGATAAGCTGGAATTGTTTGCCCGGCGAAAAGGCAAGATGCGTCGCCCAGTCAAGATAAGCCGCGGTCAGCGCCGCCGGCGACAGACCCATGGTGAAACGCGCCGCTGCCGCATGCAGCGAACGGTCGACGATGTCGGAGAATGCCGTCACCGCATAAGAATCGCGTCCGTCGACAGCTTCGGCTGGAGGCTTTTCAGCGGCTCTTGGAGAAATTTGGTTGGCCATCTCCCGATCACCCGATTCATCTGACTAAGCGCGGCGATCAAATGTTGCGCCGCAACTAAAATATAGTCGCCTTATTGTGCAGCAATATGACCTGGATCAACCGCACGAAGCGCGCCGGGGGCTGGAAATACTAAGCATTTTCCAGCATGCGCTTCAGTTTCGTTTCCAATTTCGTCAAATTGGTGCCTTGGCGAAACGCCGATTGCCAGATGTCGCCTTTGCCATTGAGACGTCTGAAAATAGTCCGCATGGCATACCGTTGCGGCCGTACGCTTTTCGTCAATTCGCGCCATTCCAATGGCGTGGAAGCGGTGGCGCCTGGAAAGGCACGCAGCGAATAAGGCGCGACAACTGTTTGGCCGATGCTGTTGCGAGCGTAGTCGAGATAAATCCGGCCATGCGCCGCCCTGTGTGCGAAACTTGTCAGCTTCGGCAGCCGCCGGTTGAGGAGGCGGCAGATCAGCTTGGCGACCCCTCGCACCTGAGCGAAATCATAGTTGCCGCGAACGGGCACAAAGACATGCAGCCCTGTCTTGCCCGAGGTCTTGACCAGACTGCGGCCTCCGGCCGAGGCAATTATCTTCTGCGTGGCGCGGGCGGCGGTGACGACCTGATCGAACGAGTTGCCGCGCGGATCGAGGTCGACCACAAGATAGTCCGGCTTGTCCAGACGCCCACCGCGCGAGAGCCAAGGATGCATCTCGATGCAGCCGAGATTGGCAAGATAGAGCAGCGTCGCTTTGTTGTTGCAGACCACATAGTGGACCATGCGGCCGGTGCTCTTCGCACGAATGGCGATCGTCTTCACGAAAGGCGGCAGATGATGGGGATCGACATTCTTTTGGAAAAAGCTGGCGCCTTTAATGCCGTTGGGATGCCGGTTAAGAACCATCGGCCGATTGCGCAGATAGGGCAGGATCGTGTCGGCGACGCGGTCGTAATAACGGATGACGTCGCCCTTGGTGAAGCCTTCCTTGGGCCAAAAAACCTTGTCGAGATGGGTCAGAGATACATTCGTCATGGCACGCCGCTCAGTTCCGCCGAATTCGCATGCGGACTTCCTTTTCCAGCGCCACCTGTGTTGGCGGCTTGTCGCTGCGCAGGCCGACGAACGCTGGGTGCCGCATGTGGCCATCGCGATACCAAGATTACCCAATTATGACAGGATAATCGATCTGAAACGAGCGTGGCCCGGCTTGATATGGCTCAAAGCAGCGCCGCGCTATCCGAGCTTTGCTATTTAACTATTGTCGCAGCCGGAGGCATCCAGCCATGATCACCGCACCGACATTATCTATCTCGACGGAAAAGGTTTGCTTCTTTATCGCCAAGGCGCGCGAGTTCGACGTCAAAGATGTGGTCACCGACCCGGGTTCCGGATCGAACGCTTCCGACGACGGGATGCTCGCGGTCCTGGAAGATCATGAAGACGATCCGACTGAGCAGGAGCTGAGGCTATTCATCGATGCGCTGACCGAAGACGAACAGGTCGACCTTGTGGCGCTGACGTGGCTTGGTCGAGGCGACGGTACGATCGAAGAGTGGGAAAATTTGCGGCAGGAGGCGTCCCGTCTCCACAATAAGCGCACGGCGGCATACTTGATGTCAAAGCCGATGCTGGCGGATCACCTTGAAGAAGGGCTCTCGCTGTTCGATTGTTCATGCGAAGAATCCTGACGGTCGGCGCGGCGCCCCATGACCGCTCATCGAACGACATTGCGCCAGTGAGTTAGCGGCATGTCCATTCGCAATCTCGACAAGATGTTCCGTCCACGGTCGATTGCAGTTATCGGCGGCTCGGACAGGCCGCAATCCGTCGGCTCGGCGTTGATGTCCAACCTGCTGCGCGCCGGCTTCAGTGGACCGATCCTGCCGGTCAACCTGAACGCCACGGCGGTCCATGGCATCATGGCCTATAAGGATGCGGCGAGCCTGCCGATAACGCCTGATCTCGCGATCATCGCGACGCCGCCCGACACCGTACCGGCGCTGGTCGCCGAGCTTGGCAGCCGCGGCACGCGCGCGGCCGTCGTTCTCACCGCCGGCTTTGCCGAAGGCGAAGCCGCCGTCGGCAAGCAACGCGCGGCTCAGCTTCTCACTGCTGCGCGTCCGCATCTGCTCCGCGTCGTCGGCCCCAACTGCCTCGGCATCGCCGTGCCGGGAATCGGCCTTAACGCCACGTTCGCACCCGCCGCCTTGCTGCCGGGCAACATCGCGTTCCTGACGCAGTCGGGAGCGATGGCGACGACGGTGCTCGATTGGGCGCTGCCGCGCGGCATCGGCTTTTCGGCCATCGTCTCGATGGGTGACATGGCCGACGTCGATTTCGGCGATCTGCTGGATTACTTCGCGGTCGATGAAGCAACGCACGCAATCCTGATCTACGCCGAGGGGATCACGGAGGCGCGCAAATTCATGTCGGCCGCGCGGCGGGCCGCCCGCATCAAGCCGGTGATCGTGGTCAAGAGCGGCCGGGCGGCAGAGGGGGCCCGGGCTGCGAGTTCGCATACCGGTGCTCTGGCGGGAGCCGACAACGTGTATGAGGCCGCCTTCCGGCGCGCTGGAATGTTGCGCGTCAATGAGGTCGAAGAACTGTTCGACGCGGCCGCGACGCTCGCCCGGACGTCGCCGCAAAGCGGAAACCGGCTCGCCATCGTCACCAATGGCGGCGGCGCTGGTGTGCTGGCGACCGATCGCCTGATCGAGGAGGGCGGCCGGCTGGCGACGTTGAGCCCCGACACCATCGCCAAGCTCAATGCGGTTTTGCCGGCGACCTGGAGCCACGCCAATCCGGTCGACATCATCGGTGACGCCGACGCGCCGCGCTACGCCAATGCCGTCAAATGTCTCATGCAGGATCCAAACGTCGATGCCCTGCTGGTCGCTTATTGTCCGACGGCGATCGGCTCGGCGGTGGATGCAGCCAAGGGCGTCATCGACGTTCTGTCTCAGGATGCGCCGCACAAGAAGAACGCTTTCGTTTGTTGGATGGGCGAAGCCAGCGTCACGGAGGCGCGCGCCCAGCTCGTCGCGGCGCAGATTACGGATTTTGAAACGCCCGAGCGAGCCGTGCGGGCGTTCATGTATCTGGTGAAATACCGCGAGAGCCAGGAATTGCTGCTCGAAACGCCGTCATCCGTCGCTCTGACGCCGCCGGCGGATATCCAGCGCGCGCATGTCCTGCTGCAGCAAGTGCTGGATGACAAACGCGAATGGCTCGATCCAGCCGAGGTTGCCGCGTTCTTTTCTTGCTACGGCATTCCATTCGCACGGACGGAAGCTGTCGCCGGCGTGAACGAGGCGGTTGCGGCGGCGATGCGCATCAATGCACCGGTAGCGCTGAAGATTCGGTCGCGCGACGTCATCCATAAATCCGACGTCGGCGGCGTGGCTTTAAATCTTGCCACACCAGCCGAGGTCGAGGCCGCGGCCCGCCACATGAATGAAAAAGTCTCTCGCGCGCTGCCTCAAGCCCGTCTTGAAGGCTTTATCCTCCAGGAAATGATCCATCGGGCCGGGGCCTACGAATTGATCGTGGGCGTCTCGACCGATGCCACCTTCGGTCCGGTCATCCTGTTTGGCCAGGGCGGCACGGCCGTCGAAATTGTGAGCGACAAGTCGCTCGAACTGCCGCCGCTCAACACCGCGCTGGCGCGCGCGCAGATCAACCGCACGCGAATTGCCGCGCTGCTGAAGGGATTTCGCGACCGGCCGCCCGCCGATATCGACGCGGTCGTGAATGTACTCGTTAAACTCAGCGAGATCGCCGCCGACCATGCCGAGATCACGGAGATCGACATCAACCCGCTGCTCTGCGATTCGAATGGCGTTATCGGCGTCGATGGCCGCATTCGCGTGCGCGCAACCGCCGTTGTCGCGCAATCGCGGTTGGCGATCCGCCCTTATCCGCAACAGATTGAAAGCGACATCCGCGTTCCCGACGGGCAGCTCTATCGCGTGCGCCCGATCAAGCCCGAGGACGAGCCGGCCCTGAGTCGCTTTGCCGCCGAGGTCGATACGCACGATCTTTGGCATGCGTTCTTCGCGCCGCTGCGCGACCGCACGCACGAGACCGCCGCGCGCCTGAGTCAGATCGACTACAACCGCGAAATGACGCTCATCGCCTGGGATGGCGAAAGGATCGCGGGCCTAGCCCGCTCAGCCGCCGATCCCGATTTCGAAAGATCGGAATGCGCCGTGATCATCCGCGCCGATCTTCGCGAGAAGGGCCTGGCGACGCGGCTGTTGCAGCAACTGTTGGCGGCCATTACCCAGCAAGGCGTTCGCCGTGCCGTGCTGGTGTTTCCCGCCGACCAGACGCGGCTGAGCCGTCTGTCCGCGGACCTTGGCTTCGAAGTTATGGCAGCTACGGCCGGCGAACCGCAGATTCGGACCGAGATGACTTTGAACAAGTAGGTTGCGCCAGCCCTGCAGGAATTGTCGAATGTCCGAGTCCATTGCGCCTGAAGCGACGCATCCCGATCATTCGCCTGACACGTCCTGGCGCGTGCCCATCGACGTGCTCCTTGCGCGCGTGACGAGCAGCCGTGACGGTCTGAGCTCTGCGGAGGCGGGCCTGCGGCTTGCCCGCTTCGGGCCGAACAGTGTGTCATCCGACCGGCGCCGCACGCTGGCGATGAAGCTCGTGCGGCGCTTCGCCGATCCGCTAGTCGCGATCTTGCTTGTCGCTGCGGGGATTTCGAGTTTAACCGGCGACATCGCCAGCTTTGCCATTATTGCCGTCGTGATCAGCCTCTCGGTGTCGGTCGATGTCTTGCAGGAGCATCGTGCCGAAACGACGGCCGAGGCGCTCAAGCGCTCGGTGGCGATCCATGCCGACGTGTTGCGCGACGGCGTGTTCACCTCGCTTCCGGTGGATCAGATCGTTCCGGGCGACGTGATCAAGCTGCAGCCGGGCGACCTAGTGCCGGCCGATGGCGTCGTGCTGGACGGCCACGGTGCGCACGTCAACGAAGCCTTGATGACCGGCGAGCCTTTTCCGGTCGAGAAGCGGCCTGGCACCTGCGATGCCGTAGAGCCGGCCGATGCTTTCAATGCCTTGTTCGCCGGCACGTCCTTGGTGAACGGCGAAGCCACCATGCTGGCGGTGACGACGGGCGCCGCCACCCGTTTCGGCGGTATCGCCGCGGCTCTGATGAATACCGAGCCGCCGAGCGCCTTCGAGCGCGGCATCCATCGGCTGGCGATGTTGATCCTGCGGCTCACGGTGTTTCTCGTTCTGCTGGTGCTGCTCGTCAACATCGCCTTCGGCCGGCCATTGATCGAGTCGTTCCTGTTCGCCGTCGCACTTGCCGTCGGGCTGACCCCTGAACTGCTGCCGATGGTCACCACCGTCACCTTGGCGCGCGGCGCGCTGCGGATGGCGCGCAAGCATGTCGTGGTGAAGCGGCTCGCCGCCATCCACGATCTCGGCGCGATGGATGTGCTTTGTACCGACAAGACGGGGACGCTGACGGAAGCGACGGTATCGCTCTTCGCCCATCGCGACGCCGCCGGTGCCGACAGCGACAAGGTCCTGGTGCTGGCGGCAGTGAACAGCACGTTGAGCGGAGGCATCCGAAGTACCTTGGATAGAGCCATCGTCGCGCAATGCGCCGATCACGATCTGACATCCTGGCGCAAGATCGACGAGATCCCCTTCGATTTCGAACGCCGTTGCGTCTCGGTGCTGGCGGAGCACGCGGGCAAGCGCGTCTTGGTCCTCAAGGGCGCGCCGGAGGACGTATTGGCGCGGAGCAGCCGCGTTGAAAACGCCGACGGCAGCGGACGCCCGCTCGACGATGCCGCGCGCGCCGAACTCGATCGGCTGCAGAACGATTACGCGGCGCAGGGCTACCGGGTGCTCGCGATCGCGTGGCAAGAGCTGGCGCCGGACGCCAAGACAATTTCCGGCTCCGACGAGCACGATCTGGTCATGGGCGGCTTCTGCCTGTTCGTCGATCCGCCAAAGGCGAGCGCCGCCGCCGCGGTCGCGCGGCTTGCCGAGGCCGGCGTGCGGGTGAAGGTGATTTCCGGCGATCACCCGGCCGTGGTGCGTCATGTGTTCGAGGCTTTGAAGATCCCAGGCGACAAGCTCCTGACCGGCGCCGAGATTGCCAAACTCAGCGACAGCGCCCTGGCCGCGCGGGCGACGTCGACCGACTTGTTTGCTCGGGTTTCTCCCGACCAGAAGACCCGCATTATCCGGGCGCTGCAGGCCCGGGGGCATATTGTCGGCTTCGTTGGCGATGGCGTGAACGATGCGCCCGCGATTCGCGCGGCTGAAGTCGGCCTGTCAGTCGAGCATGCGACCGACGTCGCGCGCAGCGCCGCCGATATCATTCTGTTGTCGTCGGATCTCGGCGTCATCGCCGACGGCGTCGAGGAGGGGCGGCGGACCTTCGCCAACATTCTCAAATATGTGCGCATGGGCACCAGTTCAAATTTCGGCAACATGCTCTCGATGGCGATTGCCTCGCTGGTGCTGCCATTCCTACCGCTGCTGCCGATTCAAATTCTGCTCAACAATCTGCTCTACGATCTTTCCGAAATCGGCATCCCCTTCGATCAGGTCGACCGTCGCGACCTCGCCAGCCCGCGGGCGTGGGACATGGGCGTTATCTTGCGCTTCACCTTGATCATGGGTGGGCTGTCTTCGCTGTTTGATCTCGCGACTTTCGCCATTCTGCTCGGCGTGTTCCATGCCGGCATGGCCGAGTTCCGCACGGCCTGGTTCGCCGAATCGATGCTGACGCAGGTTCTTGTGATCTTTGTCATCCGCACTTACGGCTCGGCTTGGGTCAGCCGTCCGCATCCCGCTTTGGTGGCCAGTTCGCTCGCAGGACTAGCGGTTGCCATGGTGGTGGTGACAACGCCGCTCGGCGCGGCGCTCGGCTTCGTCATGGTCCCCTGGCCGATAGCCCTCGCGCTTGCCGTAATTGTCGTGCTGTATCTTGCAAGCGCAGAACTCGTGAAGCGCTTCGCAAGCCCGCCGATCCATCGGCGCCGCTGGCGTTAAGAACCGTGTTGCCGTTATTTCCCGGCCAACGGCTTTTTATTTGGCGATCTGCCCGAAGATGCGGTCTGGCTTGAACGGCAGCCTGTAGAAACGAACGCCGGTGGCGTCGCGGATGGCGTTGCCGAGCGCAGCGGCGACCGGATTGTACGGACTTTCGCTCATCGATTTAGCGCCGTAGGGGCCGAGCTTGTCTGTAGTCTTAGCGAACAGCACCTCGGTGCGCGGAATATCGGCGAAGGCCGGCAGGTGATAGGCGCGAAAGCTTGCCGTCGTCACGCGGCCTCGATCGTCGACCACGACTTCCTCGAACATCGCGGCGCCGAGCGCCTGCGCCACGCCGCCCTCAACCTGGGCGCGGCATTGCATCGGGTTGATGACGGTGCCGGCGTCGGCGGCCTGCACGCTCTTGAGAATGCGGATTTCGCCGCTGACCGGATGCACCGCGACGCGGAATCCCTGCACGTTGAACGCGACCGAACGCGGTGAGCCATTGGCGGTGCCGGTCGCGGAGAGATCGATGCCCGCACTCGCCGCGGCGCTGTGCAAGTCGGCAAGCGGAATGCGCCGCGTGCCGCAGGTGACGGCGTCGGCCGCCAGCGCGCAATCCGCGCGCGCGGTTTTGGAAGATTCTGCGGCAAACGCGAGCAGCTTTTCGCGCAAGGCCTCGCCGGCCAGTTGCGTGGCGCGTCCGGCGATCACGGTGCCGGTTGAGCCATAGGCGCCGGTGTCGTGGCCGCCGTGGTCGCTGTCGGACTGCCGGATATGGATATTGGATGGCTCGGTGCCGAGCGCGGTGGCGGCGACCTGTTGGTGCACGGTCGTGGTGCCGTTGCCGAATTCGGCGGTGCCGACGGTCATGTCGTAGCCGCCATCGGCGCAAAGCGTAATCGTGGTGTCGGAATAATGCCCGCCCGGTGGCACGGTATCGATCATGGTCAGCGCTGTGCCTTCGCCAACGAGCCAGTCGGGCGAGGGCGGCTTGTCGCCGTCGCCGCGTTTCATTGCCGCATCGACCAGGTCGATGCACTGGTCGAGGCCGTAGCTGCCGAAGATCACGTCGGGCGGCGATTCCTCCGCGCCGATCATCGGCTGGCCTGGCTTCACCACGTTGCGGCGGCGGAATTCCAGCGGGTCCATGCCGATGACGCGCGCCACCTCGTCGATCGCGGATTCCACGGCGAACAAAGTCTGCGGCAGGCCGTAACCGCGAAATGCACCGGCCGGCACGGTGTTGGTGTAGGCGGCGTAACCATCGACCTTCTTGTTGGCGCAAGCGTAGACGCTGATCGCTTCGCTGCAGGCGTGATGCAGCACCGGTCCGCCGTGATTGCCGTAGGCGCCGGTGTTGGCGACGACATGCATCTGCATGGCGCTGAGCGTGCCGTCGCGCTTGGCGCCGATCTTTACCTTGACGCGCATCGGATGCCGCGTCGTAGCAGCGGTGAACTGCTCCTCGCGGGTGAATTCGAGCTTGACCGGGCGCTTCAGCCGTAAGGCCGCGAGGGCGACCACGTCCTCCGACAGCATTTCCTGTTTGGCGCCGAAGCCGCCGCCGACCCGCTCGCAGAACACGCGGACTTTGGTCTCGTCGAGGCCGAACACGCGCGCCAACTCGCGGCGGGTGAGGAACGGTACTTGCGTGCTGGCGCGGACGTTCAGCCGGCCATCGTCGTCGACCCAGCCGATGGCGCACAAAGTTTCGAGATGGGCGTGCTGCACACGTGGCACATAATAGGTGCCCTCGTGGATCGCATTGGACGCGGCGAAGCCCGCCTCGACATCGCCGACATCGCCATGCACCTCGGCGACGAGATTGCGGCGCGGA
Organism: uncultured Hyphomicrobiales bacterium; assembly: GCA_903878085.1. GTDB lineage: Bacteria > Pseudomonadota > Alphaproteobacteria > Rhizobiales > Xanthobacteraceae > Pseudolabrys. The sequence continues at coordinate 56,804 of CAIRGJ010000062.1, forward strand.
TCGGCCAGCGCCTTGCCGGGGTCGAGATCGTGGATCATCGGCGCGCCGTCGCGCAAAGCCTCGTCGGGGTCGAACACCGCCGGCAGGATCTCGTAGTCGACCTTGAGGCGGCGGCAGCCTTCCTCGGCGGCGGCTTCGCTGTCGGCGACGACGGCGGCAAAGCGCTGGCCGATGAAACGCACGGTGCGGTCGAGCACCAGCGTGTCCGGCGGATCGGTACCGAGGACTTCATGGCGCGCGCTGGAGAACAAAGTCTGCGGCGCGTCCTCATAGGTGAACACCGCCTGCACGCCGGGCACGGCGAGCGCTTCGGATTTGTCGATGGCGCGGATGCGCGCGTGCGGGTGCGGCGAGCGCGCCAGCTTCATGTGCAGCAGGCCTTCCGGCGCGACGTCGAGCGTGAAGCGTGCCTTGCCGGTGACCACGTCCGGGCCCGCCGGGGCCGGCGTGTTGTGGCCGCAGGCCGCGCCTGGCTCGGCGTCCTCAACATTGCGCACGCCGGCAATGGCGTCGTCGATGGCGCGATAGCCGGTGCAGCGGCATAGGTTGCCCTTGAGCGCCGCGCCGAGATCGGCGCGCTGCGCCTGATTGAGCGAAGCCGCGGTCATGATCATGCCGGCGGTGCAGAAGCCGCACTGGAATCCCTGGGCATCGAGGAAGGCGCGCTGCATCGGATGCAGTTCGTTGCCCAACCCGTTAAAATTGGCGAGGCCCTCGATAGTCGTGACCTCGCGGCCCTCGGCGCGGAACGCCGGCACCAGGCAGGAGTGCACCGGCTCGCCGTCGAGATAGACCGTGCAGGCGCCGCAGTCGCCGGCGTCGCAGCCTTTCTTGACGCCGAACCAGCCCAACTGACGCAGGAAGGTGCGCAGGCATTGCCCGGCCTTTGGCGTGTCGGGAAAGCTTTTGCCATTGATCTGGAACGTCATCGCGCTTGCTCCGCCAGTTCGTTGCGGATCTCTTCGGCAAAATGCAGCGTCATGTGACGCCGCCATTCCGGCGCGCCGTGGATGTCGTCGTAATAGCCGTTCGCCGGGATTTCCCGCTCGATGCGCGCGCGCAGTTCATGACCGGAGGGCAGGTTGTTGAACGAGAATTTCATCGGCCGCGGCGTTGAAGCGGTGACGGTGAGCACGAACTCGCCCGTCGGCGGATCGAACGTGCCGATCAGCAGCGCCGCCGAACGCCCGACCTTCGCCAGCGAGATCTGCCGGAACGCCGTGCGGCGTATCAACGCCGCCGCCGGAATGTCGATGCGGCGGAGCAATTCGTCGGCTTTAAGCACATTGCTGAGCGGCCCTTTGACGAAATCGCCGACCGGGACGCGCCGCTCGCTGCCGTCCGCCGACCAAATCGTGCAGACGCCATCCAGCGCCGCGGTCAGCGAGATCATCGGGCCGGCCGGCAGCGACATACAGAGGTTGCCGCCGACGGTTGCGGTGTTCCAGATTTTGAATGAGGCCAGAAACGCGCGGCAGCATTGGCCGATCAGTGGCGCGGCGATCCATTCCACCGGCACCGCCAGGGCGTCGAGTTTGGCGATAGTGCAGGTCGCGGCGATCTCGAGGCCAGTGGCGCTGGCGCGCAACGGCTCCCAGCCGAGCGCGCCAATGTCGATCAGGCGCGTCAGCCGGTTCTGCGGCTCGGAGAACAGCCAGGTGCCGCCGCCAAGCCAGGCGTCGCCGTCGCGCCACGTCGGCACATCCTCGCGCGTCTTGGGCCGCGCCACCTCGGTGATGGTGTTCAGGTCCATGCGTACCCCTGGCCCCGGAGTTGCAGGGACTTGTATGGTGCGGGACGGAGGGGAGAATGACGATGAGCGAGGCGGTCTGGATCAAGGACCCGATGGCGATTTTGGCCGACGGCGCCGAGCGCGGCGTGGTCGTCGCCAACGGTGCGATCGTCGAACTCGTGCCCTCCGGTCATGAACCGAAAACCGCCGCCAAGCCGTTCGAGGCCCGCGATCACGTCGTGCTGCCGGGCTTGATCAACACCCATCATCACTTCTTCCAGACGCTGACGCGCGCCGTGCCGGCAGCCCTCGACCGCGAATTGTTTCCCTGGCTCAAGGCGCTGTACCCGATCTGGGCGAAGCTGACGCCGGAGGCGCTGGATGCCGCGGTCACCGTGGCGATGGCGGAACTGATGCTGTCGGGCTGCACCACGACCACCGATCATCACTACGTTTTTCCGAAGGGCCTCGAAGACGGCATCGACATCGAAGTGGCGGTGGCGCAGCGTCTCGGCATCCGCACGCTGTTGACGCGCGGCTCGATGAACCTGTCGGAGCGCGACGGCGGCCTGCCGCCGGACTCGGTTGTCCAGGACGAAGATACGATCCTCGCCGACAGCAAGCGGCTGGTCGACCGCTATCATGAGCGTGGGCCGGCGGCGATGACGCAGGTGGCGCTGGCGCCATGCTCGCCGTTTTCGGTGACCACCGCGCTGATGCGCTCGACCGCCGATCTCGCAGCCACGCTCGACGTGCGCCTGCATACGCATCTGGCCGAGACCGAGGACGAGAACAAATTCTGCCAAGAGCTTTATGGCTGCCGTCCGCTCGATTACTTGGAGGATTGCGGTTGGCTCAACAGCCGCACCTGGCTGGCGCACGGCATCCACTTCACACCCGAGGAAATGCCGCGGCTCGCCAAAGGCGGCGTCAGCATCAGCCATTGTGCCTGCAGCAACCAGACGCTGGCGTCCGGCTGTTGTCCGGTCTGCGACATGGAGAAGGCCGGCGTCAGCATCGGTCTTGGCGTTGATGGCTCGGCCTCGAACGACGAATCCAATTTGATGCAGGAAGTTCGCGCCGCGTTCCTGCTGCAACGCGCGCGTTACGGCGTCAAAGCCGTCAGTCATAAGGACGCGTTGCGCTGGGCCACCAAAGGTTCGGCCGCTTGCGTCGGCCGGCCCGAATTGGGCGAGATCGCGGTGGGCAAACGCGCCGATCTGGCGCTGTTCAAACTCGACGAATTGCGGTTTTCCGGCCATGGCGATCCGCTCGCGGCGCTGGTGCTGTGCGGCGCGCATCGCGCCGACCGAGTCATGGTCAACGGCCGGTGGACGGTCGAAGACGGCGCCATCCCAGGCCTCGATCTGGCCGCGCTGATGCGGCGGCATCAGGCAGCGGCGCGAAAACTGCAAAGTTGAATGACTCGGTAACATTACTGTTCCGCAAGTGAGAATTCTCCTCCTTGTCATCGCCGGGCTTGTCCCGGCGATCCCGCTTAGGGATGCAATGTGCGCGCCTAAGCGAGGTGGCCGGGACAAGCCCGGCCACGACAGTTTGGAGCTAGGCGAAATCCCGGATCACTTGCCCGGATCACTTGCCCGGGATCTTGTCGTCGACGCCCTTGACGTAGAAGTTCATGCCGAGAATCTGGCCCGGCTCGAGATTGGCGCCTTTGCATTCGACCGGCTTGCCGTCCTGCCCGATGACCGGACATTTGAACGGATGCAACGTGCCGGCGATGATTGCGGCTTCGGTCTTCGCCGCGAGCGCCTTCACGTCGTCGGGCATGTTGGTGTAGGGCGCCATGACGACCATCTTTTCCTTGAGGCCGTCCCAGGTGTCCTCCGCCTTCCAGGTGCCGGCCAGTGCCGCCTTCGCTTGGCGGGTATAGTACGGACCCCAGTTGTCGATGATCGAGGTGAGTTGGGTCTTCGGCCCGAACTTGATCATGTCGCTATCCTGGCCGAAAGCGAGGATGCCGCGCTGCGCGGCGACCTGCATCGGCGCCGGTGAGTCGGTGTGCTGCATGATCACGTCGGCGCCCTGGTCGGCCAGCGCCTTGGCGGCATCGGCTTCCTTGCCGGGGTCGAACCAGGTGTTCACCCAGATCACCTTGACCTTGATGTCGGGGTTGACGGTCTGCGCGCCGAGGATGGTGGCATTGATGCCGGAGATTACTTCCGGAATCGGGAACGACGCGATGTAGCCGAGCACGCCTTTCTTCGACATCTTGCCGGCGATCACGCCCTGGATGTAGCGGCCTTCGTAGAACTTGCCGGAATAGGTGCCCATGTTGGGCGCGCTCTTGAAGCCGGTGGCGTGTTCGAACTGGATCTTCGGATACTTCTTCGCGACCTTCAGCGTCGGATCCATGTAACCGAACGAGGTGGTGAAGATCAGCGTGTGGCCGGAGCGCGCGAGCTGCTCGATCGAGCGCTCCGAGTCCGGGCCTTCGCTGACGTTCTCAAGGAACGTGGTCTCGACCTTGTCGCCAAGTTCCTTGACCATCTCCTGGCGACCGACTTCGTGACGATAGGTCCAGCCGAGATCGCCGACTGGCCCGAGATAGATGAATCCGACTTTGAGCTTTTCGGCGGCGGACGCGCTGTAGCTTGTCGCTGCAATCGCCAAGGCGGCGACCGCGGCGGTCATCATAATTTTTCTCATGTTTTCTGCTCCGGGTTATCAGACGGGTCGCTTCTTGGTCCCCGCAAGCACGTCGCCCGTCCGCGCGCGCTCATGGGGGATTGGCTTAACGGTCGGGCACGAACACCATGCCCAATGATGCCGGCGCGGCGGACCCGGCGGTGCCGCGCGCGCGCGAAATCAAGACGAGAACGATGACGGTCGCCAGATAAGGCATCGCCGACATCAGTTGCGAAGGAATGCCGAGGCCAAAGGCCTGCGCGTGCAGCTGCAGGATCGTGACCGCGCCAAACAAGTATGCGCCGCCGACCAGCCGTAGCGGCCGCCATGACGAGAACACAACCAGCGCCAGTGCGATCCAGCCGCGGCCCGCGGTCATGCCCGGAATGAAGAACGGCGTGTAAGCCAGCGGCAGGAACGCGCCGCCAAGCCCGGCGCAGCCGCCGCCAAACAGCACCGCGAACAGGCGAATCTTGAGAACCGGATAGCCGAGCGCATGCGCGGAGGTGTGGCTGTCGCCGACCGCGCGCAGGATCAGCCCGGCGCGCGTGCGATACAGGAACCACCAGATCCCGGCCACCAGCGCGACGGAGAAATAGACGAAGCCGTCCTGGCCGAACAAGATACGGCCGACGATCGGGATGCCGGTGAGGAACGGAATATAAAGGGCGGGGGCCGGGACGATCTTCTCGCCAACAAAGCCGGCGCCGATAAGTCCCGACAGCCCGACGCCAAGAATGGTGAGCGCCAGCCCTGCCGCCACCTGGTTGACGGCCATGCCGAGCGTCAGCGCCGCAAACACCAGCGACAAAGCGGCGCCCGCGGCGATGCCGAACAGCGCGCCGATTAAGGTCGAGCCGGTGAGATAGGCGCCGGCAAAGCCGCAGGCTGCGCCCATGATCATCATGCCTTCGACGCCGAGATTGAGCACGCCGGAGCGCTCGGCCACCAGTTCGCCCGCCGCCGCCAGCAGCAGCGGCGTCGAGGCGGCGATCACCGACAGGAAAATGGCTTCAAGCAGTCCCATCGGCCGCCTTTCGGAAAGGGCTGATCAGCCGGATGCGGTAGAGGATGAGGGAATCGCAGGCCAGCACGTAGAACAGCAGGATGCCCTGGAATACTTTGGTGAGATCGAGCGGGATCTTCATCGAAATTTGCGCGCCTTCGCCGCCGATGAAGGTCAGCGCCAGAAACAATCCCGCGATCAGAATGCCGACCGGGTTCAGCCGTCCGAGGAACGCGACGATGATGGCGGTGAAGCCATAACCCGGCGAGATGCCGGGCTGCAGCACGCCGACCGGACCGGCGACTTCGATGATGCCGGCAAGACCGGCCAGCGCGCCGGACACCGCGAAGGTGAACAGTACCAGCCGGTCCGAACTGAACCCGGCAAAGCGCGCGGCCTTCGGCGCCGCGCCGACCACGCGGATTTCGAAACCCTTGATGGTGCGGCCCAGCATCACGGTCGCCAGCATCACCACGATCAGCGCCACGATTGCGCCGGCGTGCAGCCGGCTGCCTTCGATCAGCACCGGGACGTTGGCGACCGGATCGAAGGTGGCGGTGGTCGGGAAGTTCATGCCTTTCGGGTCGCGCCAGGGTCCGCGCACCAGATAGTCCATGATCAGGTCGGCGACATAGACCAGCATCAGGCTGGTGAGGATTTCATTGGCGCCGAATTTCACTTTGCACAGCGCCGGGATCATCGCCCACAGCGCGCCGCCGAGCGCGCCCATCACCAGCATGGCCGGCAGCACCCAAGGCCCGGCGCCGGTGCCGTTGGTCACGACCGCCAGCCAGCTGCCGCAAACCGCGCCCATGATGAACTGGCCTTCGGCGCCGATATTCCAGACATTGGCGAGATAGCAGAACGACAGGCCAATCGCGATCATCACCAGCGGTGTCGCCTTCACCGCGATTTCCATCAGCGAATAAGAATCGGTCAGCGGCTCGACGAAATAGACGTTCAGCGCGGCGATCGGATTCTTACCAAGGATGGCGAACAGGATAGCCATGGTGACCAGCGTCAGCACGATGGCGATCAGCGGCGACAGGATCGCGATCTTGGTCGAGCGTTCGGCGCGCCGTTCAAGCACCAACTGCATGACTTACCTCTACAGTTGGTTCGGGCTGACTGACGGAACTGCCGCCCATCAGCAGGCCGAGCTTCTCGCGCGTCGCCGACGCGGCCACCAGCGGCTCGGACAGGCGGCCGTGAAACATCACGGCGATGCGGTCGGCGATTTCGGCCAACTCGTCGAGATCCTGGCTGATCACCAGCACCGCGGTGCCGCGGCCGGAGAGATCGAGCAGCGCCTGGCGGATCACCGCGGCGGCGCCGGCATCAACGCCCCAGGTCGGCTGGCTCACCACCAGCACGCCCGGTTCGCGCAGGATTTCACGGCCGACGATGAATTTCTGCAAGTTTCCGCCCGACAGGCTGACCGCTTCCGGGTCGCGCTTGGCCTTGCGCACGTCGAAGGTCTTGGTGGTCTTGTCGACGGTTTCCAACGTCGCCGGTCTGTCGATGAAACCGTGATTGACCATGCCGCTCGCGGCGTGGCCGGTGAGCAGCGCGTTTTCCGATAACTTCATGCGCGGCGCGGTGCCGTGGCCGAGGCGTTCTTCCGGCACGAAGGCGGCGCCCAGCCGCCGCCGCTGCGTCACCGACATTAATCCGGCGGCTTCGCCGTCGATCACGACATTGCCCTCGGCGCCGGACAGCCGCTCGCCGGACAAGGCCGCGAAGAATTCGTCCTGGCCGTTGCCGGCAACCCCGGCGATGCCGAGGATCTCGCCGCCTTTGACCTCAAGCGAGATGGTGTGGAGATAAGTGCCGTGCGGATCGTCGGGCGCCAGCGACAGATCCTTGATGACAAGCCGCGGCACCGTGGTGGCGCGCGCGGTCTTGGCTTTGACCTCGCCGATGTCGGCGCCGACCATCATCCGCGCCAACGAGGCGGCGGTCTCGGCGCGCGGGTTGCAGGTCGAAATTTTCTTGCCGCCGCGCAGGATCGTGGCGGTGCCACAGAGCCGTTTCACTTCCTCGAGTTTATGACTGATGTACAGCAGGCCGCGGCCTTCGCTTCTCAGCCGTTCGAGCACGATGAAAAGCTGGTCGGCTTCCTGCGGCGTCAACACCGCGGTCGGCTCGTCGAGGATCAGCAGTTTCGGATTCTGCATCAGCGCACGCACGATCTCGATGCGCTGGCGCTCGCCCACCGATAGCCGCCAGACGTCGCGCTTGGGATCGAGCGGCAGGCCGTAATCGTTCGAAACTTGCGCCAGCCGCGCCGACATGGCGGCGAAGCTCTCTTTGCCGTCGAGGCCGAGCGCGACATTCTCGGCGACCGTCAGGTTATCGAACAGGGAAAAGTGCTGAAACACCATTCCAATGCCGAGAGCACGCGCTTCCGAGGGCCCGGCAAGCACAACCTTTCGGTTCATCCAGCGCAATTCACCGGCGCTGGGTTGAATGAGGCCGTACATCATTTTGACCAGCGTCGATTTGCCGGCGCCGTTTTCGCCCAGCAAAGCGTGGATTTCGCCGGCATAGAGTTCGATATCGATGGAATCGTTGGCGAGGAAAGTGCCGTAGCGTTTGGTGATCCCGATAGCCTGCAGCAGCGGTGTTTCCGCGGAGGAACCGTGCGCCGACGCTGGATTCAACATGAACGAAGGCCTCGAACGCAGGCGCGGCGGTGAGATCGGTGGCCGCGTCACAAAACTATCAAGCCAATACTGTGCCAAAACACCGGGTGGCAGAAGCCACCAATAAGCGGCACGCGTTGCTCAATTCGACGCCATTTAATCAGTGTGCCTCCCGGGAAGGCAATAAGTGGAGCGGATGCAGGCCGAATCGCTGGCCATTGTCGCCAAAGCGCGCCCACCAGATCAGACCGGTCACGAAGCAGTTTCGCTGCGGCGTGTCGTGGACGTTTGGGCAAATTGGCCGTTAAAGGCGTTGCAACTTGGCAACAGTGCATAAGATTACGAAGACTCTGGCGCTGCTGCAATTTAAGGCTGCACGATTTTTAGACAGGCATAGTGCATTCTTTGCCTCCGACCGCCGAGCCGTTCAGGGCCATCGATCAGCGAGATTCCTCAAATTTTTCCGGCCCTAAATCGAAAGCCCACTGTCGGCGTGGCAATGGGCACAACCGGCAAAGGCGATGTTTTTTGCATAACGGTCGGAAATACCGGCAAATACTGGCGAATCTTCAGGCTTTCCCGCGGCGAACGGCACTGATTAGGTTTTGTCACAATTAAAAAACGCTTCAGTTCGCAACTCGTTGGGGATCAAAAATGTACGGTAAAACTCTCGCGCTCGCTGCACTTCTCGTAGCAACGGCAACCGGCATCGCCGGCGCTGCCGACATGCCGGTGAAAGCGGTCAAGGCTGTTGCGCCGGCGCCGTTCTTCTTCGTGAACGACAACTCGGTCAGCTATCACTACGAATTCATGGCGACCAATCCCGGCGCCGACAAGACGCCGAAGAACGTCCTGACCTTCACGCACTTCGACGTGTGGGCCTACGGCACCAACTTCATCAACATCGATTGGCTGAAGGCGGGCCACCGCACGCCGACCGCGACCGGCACCGAGGGCTACACCGAAATCTACGGCTTCTTCCGCAGCACGTTCGGCTTCAACGAGATCTTCGGCACCAAGGCCTTCTCCTACGGCCCGCTGACCGACGTCTCGCTGATGGTCGGCTCGGACCTCAATACCGACAACACCGGTCTCGGCTCCGCCAAGCGCTCGATCGAAACCGGCCTGCAGTTCAGCTTTGCGATGCCTTACAAAGGCTTCTTGAACCTGACGCCGACCATCTACAAGGAATGGCAGCACGACGGTTTTGCCGCCGGCAGCGCTCTGAACCCGTCGGGCGCGGTCAACTTCAACACCACCTGGGGCTTCGAATACTTGTACGTTCAGCCGCTGGCGATGTTGCCGCCGTCGATCCCGCTGACCTTCAAAGCCTTCGGTACCGTCCATGGCCCGAAGGGCTGCGGCGAACCCTGCGCCGTCGGCCTCGTCCGCGGCACCGAGTGGTACGCCCAGCAAAACCTCGAACTCGATATCGGCAAGGTCCTGAACTATCGTCCTGGCATGTACTCGATCTGGGGCGGCTATCGTTATTGGGTCAACAAGTTCGGCATCAAGGCGAACCAGCCGTTTGGCAACCTCACCGCCACGGTGGAAAGCACCTGGCTGATGGGTGCGACGATCACCTTCTGATCGCCAGTCCATCGTCTGAAACAAAGCACGCCGGTCGAGACAATCGACCGGCGTGTTTGCTTTTGTGTCGGGAGCGTTCGCTCTAGCTGCCGCGATAGGTCGAATAGCTCCACGGCGTCATCACCAGCGGCACGTGATAATGGCCTTCCGGTTCGGCAATCGCGAACTGGATCGGCACAACGTCGAGATAAGGCGGCTCCGACAGCGCCACGCCGCGAGCGGCGTAGTAGGCGGCGGTGGCGAAACGCAATTCATAGCTCCCAATCGGCAAAGGCCGCTCCGCGATCAGCGGCTGGTCGGTGCGGCCGTCGCGATTGGTGATGGACCGCACGATCAGGCGGTCTTGGCCCGCTTGCGATAATTCCCACAGCTCGATGGCGACGCCGGCGGCCGGCATGCCGCCATGCACGTCGAGCACATGCGTGGACAACCGTCCGGTAACTTTCAGCCGGTCCGGCGCCGCGACCCGGGCATCGAGCCGTAACGCCGCGATGCGGAAGATTTCGCCCAGCGCCGTTTCCATCTCGCCGTCGTTGCCATGGCTGAGGCGGCGCTCGAATTCATTGAGGATCGAATCCTTGGTGTGGCGGCGCACACAGACGATGAACGGAATGCCGAATTTCGCCTGATAGGCGTCGTTGAGCCGGTGAAAGCGGGCAAACTCCTTATCGGTCAGGCGGTCGAGCCCGACGCTGGCCTGCTCGTTGGTCGAATCCGCGGTGAGCGCGCCGGCGCGGGCCGCTTTGCCGGCGAGATCGGGATGCGCTTTCACCAGCTTAAGCCGCGCGTCGGCCGGCGCTGCGCGCACCGCGGCGGTCATGACGTCGTGCAGGGCGGCGAGCGTGGCAAAAGGCCGGCGCGCGCCGGCAGCCTGCGCCACCCAGGCCGAATGTTCGTAAATATCGGCGAGCGCGGCGCTGAAGTCGGCTTCGTTCGCCGCGTTGAGAGCGTCGAGCGAATAAGAAGTCATTGCTTGGGCGCGCCGGCGGCGATCCAGGACGCCAGCACCTGGCGCTCGCCGTCGGTGATTTCGGTCACGTTGCCGGGCGGCATGGCGCGCGATTTCACCGCGTTGATGGCGATCATCCTGACGTGGAGCTTGATCTGCTCCGCATCGTCCAGCCGCACGCCCTTGGGCGGGTAGAGAAATCCGGTCCAGACCGGCTGGGCGGAATGGCACATGCTGCAACGGGAGACGATGATCTCCTGGACCTCCGCGAATTTCGGTGTCGCCGGAAGATTGCCGACCTTGACGCCCGGCGTGCCGACGCCGGACAGCCAGGCAATCGCCATCATGCCGCCTGCTGCGACGAACCAGGTCCACCACGGGCTGTCTTTGCCCTCGTGGCGGGAATTGTAGAAGTGCCTGATAACCGGGCCGATCAGCAGCACGATGGCGACGATCAGCCAGTTGTAGCGGGTGGCGAAAAACAGCGGGTAGTGATTGCTCAGCATCAGGAAGATGACCGGCAGCGTCAGGTAATTGTTGTGCACCGAACGCTGCTTGCCGATGGCGCCCCAAGTGGGGTCGGGAGGCGTGCCGGCGATCAGCGCAGCCACCGTCTTCCGCTGATAGGGCATGATGATGACGAAGACGTTCGCCACCATGATGGTGCCGATCAGGGCGCCGATCTGCGTGAAGGCGCCGCGGCCGCTGAAGACGTGGGTGAAGACGTAAGTCAGCGCCACCAGGAAGACATAGCCGACCACCGCCAACGCCACCTCGTGCTTGCCGAGCGGCGAGCGGCACAGCGCCTCGTAGGCGATCCAGGCCGCCGCCAGACTGAAGAACGCCACCGCGGCCGCCATCGGCGCGCTGAGGTCCAGCACCGACTTATCGATCAGGAACAGCTCGGCGTTGAAATAATAGACCAGCACCAGCAAAGCGAAGCCCGACAGCCAGGTGGCGTAAGCCTCCCATTTGAACCAGGTGAGTTCGTCCGGCATCGCCGACGGCGCCACCATGAACTTGATCATCTGATAGAAGCCGCCGCCATGCACCTGCCAGGCCTCGCCTTTGACGCCGGCGGCCAAAGCGCCGTGGTTCTTCAGGCTGAGATCGAGGTGGATGAAGTAGAACGAGCTTCCGATCCAGGCGACGCCGGCAATAACATGCACCCAGCGAAGCGTGGCGCTCAGCAATTCCGTCAGGACGAGATCCAAGGCAATTGACCTTTTTAAACGCCCGGCCCGGTCAGCATGCCAGAGGGCAGCTGCACTTTACAAGTGGGCGTGCGGTCAAGGCCAGCACCAGGCGAAGGTCAGATCGTCAGCTTGAATAGCGTCGTCGTCTCCATGTCGTCGCCGTACCAGGCGACGATCGCGGCTTCATGCTTGTCGATATATTTCGTGACGCCGTTGTCCTGCGTCATCGGCATGTCGTGGCCCGGCACCAGGATGCTGCCGGGCCGCTTGCGCCACAGCTGCCAGATTTTCGCGATCGAGGCTTTGCTGACCGCAGCGTCGTAGGTCATGTCGGTGGTGCCGGACACCAGCTCGGCGCGGTTCTTGGCGGCGTCGCCGGAAAAAATCACGTCCTTGTCCGGCGCATGCAGCACGTAGACGAGGCAGCCGGGCGTGTGGCCGGGCGCCAAATGCGCGGTGATGCCGGGGAAGACTTCCTCGCCTTCCTTTGCCGTGTGCAGCTTCGGATAGGTTTTCAGTTCGCGCATATAGAGCTCAGGCACCGGGGTTTCGCCCCACGGCACCGTCAGCGACCAATCCAGTTCATGCGCGCCTATGACAATTCTTGCATTGGGAAACATCGGATAGTTCACCGAATGGTCGTGATGCGAATGCGTCAGCAGCAGGTCGGTGACCTCGGCCGGCTTCAGCCCGCGCTCGGCGAAACGCTTGAGCAGCATGGTGCGCATGCTGAAGCCGCCGGTATCGACCACCACGATGCGGCCCTGCGCCTTCAGGACGACGACCGTGCTCCAGCCCAGCCCGCCATGGCAGACGGATTTGCCGGGAAATCCCGTGACGACAATATCGAGATCGTAATCGTTGATTTTCATTGGCTGTTCGACATCCGTGGTGTGTTGGAGACTTTGAGCGGCGGCAGGCTCGCTCTGGCCGCCTCCGCCTGCAGCTCGGCCAATTCCTTGGCATTGTAGGGCACGCCGACGCGGCGATATTCGGCTTCGAGCCGGCGCTCGCGCTCGCCCGGCATCAAGATCTCGTCGAAACCTTCGGCGCGGCGGCAGGCGTGCACGTTGCGCGCCAATTTATCCATGCGCGCGAGATATTCGTCCTTCGACACGAACAGATCGGGCTTCATCGCCAGCAGGAAGTGGCCGACATTCTGCGGGCGGTCGTAATCCTTGAATTGATTGCCGACTTCACCGGCGCAGGCGGCGCCGGTGATGACGCCGCACAGCACGTCCATCATCATCGACAGGCCGGAGCCTTTCGGTCCGCCGATCGGCTGCATCACGCCGCCGTCGAGCGCAGCATGGGGGTCGGTGGTCGGACGGCCGTCTTTGTCGAGCGCATAGCCGAGCGGAATGGCTTCACCGCGCCGCGCGGCGCGCCGCACTTTGCCGCGCGCCGCCGCGGCCGGCGACATGTCGAGATCGAACGGCGTCTCCGCGCCGGCCGGCGCGCCGCAGGCGATCGGCGAGGTGCCGATGATCGGGTCGCGGCCGCCCCAGGGCGGCATGCCGGGCGAGGCATTGGTGAACACCATCCCGATCATCCCGGCGTCCATGGCCTGCAGCATGTAGTTCGCCGCCATGCCGAAATGCGTGCTGCGGCGGCAGGTGACGATACCGACGCCGAACTCGCGCGCCATTTCAATGGCTTCCGCCATTGCTTTGGTGGCGACGACGAAGCCGAAGGCATTCTGGCCGTCGAGGCCGCCGACCATTGGCGTCACGCGCTCGACTTTCAATTCCGGTTTCGGATTGATCAGCCCGCGCCGCACGCGGTCGAGGTAATGCGGCAGATATTGCAGGCCGTGAGTGTCGACGCCGCGCAGATCGGCGCGCACCAGACAGGACGCGACGATGCGCGCGTCATCCTCGGGCACACCGTGCGCGATCAGCAGGCGGCGGCCGAAAGCTTCGGCATCTTCGGCCGTGGCATAGAACGGACCTTGCGCCGCTTCCGGCTTGGTCGCTTCGCTGACTGTGCTCATTGTATGTTTCTCAACTGCCGTTCAGGCCATAGGCTTCAGGAAAGAACATATCCTTCCACGAGTCCGGCTTCTTCTTGATGCGTCCGACTTTGTGCATGAACTCGACGATCTTCATCACCGCGACCGGCGTCGTGGTATAGTCGACGTCGGGATCGGCCACCATCTTCTCCAGCGCGTCGAGCGGGTTCTTGTCCTTGGTCGCGGTCAAATAAATCTGCGCGGCGTCGCGCGGATGCGCCTTGATGAAGGCATTGGCCTCGTTGAAGGCCGCAACCACCGCCGCACAGATTTGCGGATTGGCGTCGTGGAATTTCTTGGTCGCCACCAGCGTGCCATTGGTGTGGCGGCTGCCGACGGCGTCGTAAGATTTCAGTACCTGATGAATGCCCGGCGTCGCCAACTCGTAATAGTAGAACGGCGAACTGGCGAAATGCGAATTGATCTCGGAAACGCCCGACATCAACGCCGCCGCTGCATCCGCATGCGACCGGGTGATGGTGATGGAGTCGAGCTTGTCGTAATGCTCGAAGCCCCAGATCTTGGCGGACTCCATTTCCAGCGCGATGGCGTGGCCGGTGAGCTTGACCGCCGGCAGTGCGATCTTGTCCTTGTCGGTGAAGTCCTTGATCGTTTTTACATTGGGATTTCGCGTCACCAACACGTAGGGCATCGACTGCATGGCAATCAGCGCGCGCGCTTCCTGCGGCGTGCCGGCCGTTTTGTCCCAGATGGTGGCCAGCGTCGGAACGCCCGGGCCGATGAAGTCGGCCTGGCCGGCCAGCAGCGCATCGAGCTCAGCTGCCGGACCGGCGCGCTGCGTCCAACTTGTCTTGACGTCGCCGAGGCCCGCCGCCTTGGCGTGCTTCTCGATCAGCTGCTGCGCCTCGATCACGATCATCGGCAGATAAGGCAGGCCGAACTGCTTCGACATCCGCACTTCGGTGACTTCGGCAAAAGCGCTTGGGGTTTGTGCGCTAGCGGCGATGGCGGCCGCGATCAGCGCGCTGGCTACGAGCTTCCTCCACATGAGTCCCTCCCTGCTTTTCTAATTTTTAGAATTGATAAAGCCGCGCCGGGTTATCGACGAGGATCTTGCGAAGCTCGGTCTTGTCTCTGGTCCAGGACGCCAGGCGGTTGAGCGCCGCGCCGTTGTCCTCCGGGCGGAACGGTTCGACCACGGCGGGGTCGCGCTTGGCGGCGCCGGGATGCGGCCAGTCGGTGCCCCACAATATGCGGTCCGGATTGGCCGCGATCATCGCGCGCGCGATCGGTGCGGCGTCGGGATAATTCGGCAATTGCGAGATGCGGTATGGCGCGGAGATTTTCACATAAATCTTGCCGCTCTTGAGCAGCGCCAGCAATTCCTTGAATCCCGGCTGATCGACGCCGAGTTCCGCCTTCGGCCGGCCGAAGTGGTCGACCACCAGCGGCGTCGGCAGCTTCAGGATGGCGTCGTGCAGCGGCGCAAGAACGCCGAGATTGGTATAAGTCTGCACGTGCCAGCCGAGCCGGACGACGCGCTCGGCGGTGCGTTGGAACAGCCGGCCGGCGACGGCGGAGTCAATCTCGCCATGAGACTCGATGTTGACGCGCACGCCGCGAATGCCGGCTCCATGCATGTCGTCGAGCATGGCATCGGTGGTGGCGTCGTCGATCACCGCGACGCCGCGCGCGCGGTCGCCCATCTTGCGCACAGCATCGACCGTGACCGCATTGTCCGCGCCATAGGGGCTGGGATGCACGACCACGACGCGGTCGATGTGGATCGCCTTGTGCAAGGCGTTCAAATCGTCGATCGACGCCGGCCCCGGCGTGTACAGCCGCTTCGGCGACAGCGGAAATGTTTTGTCCGGCCCGAAGATGTGGGTATGGCAGTCACAGGCGCCGCTTGGCACCTCGAACGACGGCGGTGTCGGTGTGACGCCGAGAATTGGTTTTCCTACCGGCATCACGCCTTGCTCATGTCGTGGACCTGCTTCGCCTTTTCGGTCATGGCGGCTTGCAGGAACTGAATATCGGTCCCGGTCGACACCATGCGCGCGCCCATGGCGATGAATTCCGCCGCGAGCTTCGGTTTGGTCGACAGCCCGCCGACGCCGACGTGCTTACCGTGTTTGCGGCAGGCGGCGATGGTGCGGGCATAGGCGTCGCGCACCCTCGGATGCTCGTGCTGGCCGGCGAGCCCCATGCTGGCGAGCATGTCGTTTACGCCAATCAAAACCATGTCGACGCCTTCGACCGCGGCGATCTCGTCGGCTCTGTCGAGCGCCTCGGCGGATTCGAATTGCACGATCACCATGGTGGCGTCGTTGACCGCGGCATTGGCCTCGGCGGTTGGGAAAGAGCGGTATTCGAGATGGGGCAGGGCGCCACCAGCGCCACGGTCGCCAAATGGCGCAAACTTCGCCGCCTTGACCACCTCGCGCGCCTCTTCCGCTGATCGTATGCCGGGCGCGACGATGCCGAGCGCGCCGCCGTCCAGCACGCGCTGGATATATTCTGGCGTGTTGGCCGGCACGCGCACCATCGGCGCAATGCCGACGCTCAGCGCCGCCAGACAAATCTGCCCGGTCATATCGAGCGTCATGGTCGAATGTTCGAGGTCGATATAGATCATGTCGAAGCCGGCGGTCTTGGCCATCCGCGCGATCTCGACGCCGCGCGTCAGCCGGATGGTCATCGAGGCGACGACTTCATCCCGCGCCAGTTTCTCTTTGACGATATTGCGTAGAATTTCTGCGGCTTTCACTTGGCGGTCTCCTCGCAGGCGGCTCGTACCGCCCATTATTGTTTTGCGTCAGCATGGGCGGCGGGTGCGGCACCCGTCAACCGGCCGCCACGACATTCTCAAGGAACGCCGGAATCGGCCTGGCCGGTGAGCGGAACGATAGACAGCCTTGCGGAAACCGGCCAAACTTACGGCCGGACATCGGTACGCCAGAGACCGGGCCGCAAAGAAAAAAATAGCGACCAGGGGCGGGAGGAACCAAGGCGATGATGAGCGGCACCACAGTCGCATCGAGATCGGCCGTACCAGGCGCCGGCGCGCGCAAGGAAGCGGCCGGCCGCTCGCGCGGCGGCAACGCCGCCGATGCCGGCCAGCCTTTGCTCGACGTGCGCGGCGTCACCATCCAGTACAAAACCCAGCACCATCTGATCACCGCGACTTACCGTGTCAGCTTCAAAGTCTTGCAAGGCGACCGCTTCGTCGTGGTCGGACCGTCCGGTTGCGGCAAGTCGACGTTGCTCAAGGCCGTCGGCGGCTATCTGGCGCCGACCGAGGGCGAGATCCGCCTCAAGGGCGAGTTGATCACCAAGCCCGGCCCGGACCGGCTGATGGTGTTCCAGGAGTTCGATCAACTGCTGCCGTGGATGACGGTGCTCGAGAACGTTGTGTTCCCGCTCAAGACCACAGGCACGTTGCAGGGCAAAGCCGCGATTGAACGCGCCATGCATTATATCCAGAAGGTCAAATTGACCGACTTTGCCAACAGCTATCCGCACACTCTGTCCGGGGGCATGAAACAGCGCGTGGCGATTGCGCGCGGCATGGCGATGGAGCCGGACATCCTGTTGATGGACGAGCCGTTCGCCGCGCTCGACGCGCTGACCCGCACCCGCATGCAGGACGAGCTGCTGCAATTATGGGACGAAATCCGTTTCACGGTGCTGTTCGTCACCCATTCGATTCCCGAGGCGATCAAGCTCGGCAGCCGTATCCTGCTGCTGTCGCCGCATCCGGGGCAGGTGAAGGCCGAGATCAACAGCGTGCCGCGCGGCCAGGAAAATTCCGACGAGGCCGCTGCGCTTGGCCGCGAAATTCACGACATGCTGTTCGCCGATCAAATCGAGGAGGCGCCCCATGCATCAAGCGCAAACATTCCCGGTCACTGAGCGCCCGAATATCTACTGCGAGACGCTGGGTCCCGAACAGTTCGGCATCATCGAGAAGCCGCTGACCTGGTTCGAGCAGATCTACAATCAGACCTGGTTGCGCAAGGTCGGCATCCTGGTGTTTCTGGCGCTGGGCTGGGAATTGTACGGCCGCTGGCTCGACAATCCGCTGCTGGTGCCGCCGTTCAGCGACGCGGTGCGCGCCTTGCTGACGGATGTCGGCAACGGCACCATCCCGAAGCGGGCCTTGAGTTCGATCCAGGTGCTGATGATCGGCTTTGCCTCCGGCACCTTGCTCGCCGGGCTGTTGACCGTGTTCGCCATCTCGAGCCGTCTCGGCACCGACTTCCTCGACACCATGACCGCGATGTTCAACCCGCTGCCGGCGATCGCGCTGTTGCCGCTGGCGCTGATCTGGTTCGGGCTGGGCGCCGGCAGTCTGGTGTTCGTGCTGATCCATTCGGTGATGTGGGCGGTGTCGCTCAACATGCTCGCCGGCTTCCGCGGCGTGTCGATGACGGCGCGCATGGTCGGCCGCAACTACAATCTCACCGGCTTGCGCTTCGTCGCGCGCATTCTGATCCCTGCGGCATTTCCCAGCATCCTGGCGGGCTTGAAGATCGGCTGGGCCTTCGCCTGGCGCACCTTGATCGCGGCCGAGCTGGTGTTCGGCGTGTCGTCGGGTCAGGGCGGGCTCGGCTGGTACATCTTCGAGAGCAAGAACCAGCTCAACATCGCCGAAGTGTTCGCCGGCCTGCTCACCATCATCATGATCGGGCTCGCGGTCGAGAACGTGGTGTTTCGCGTCATCGAGAAAAGAACGGTGCAACGCTGGGGCATGCAGTCTTAAAAGGCGCTCGCAACGTCTGACTGCACGACAAGCCCGGCTTAAAAAACGGGGAGGTCTTCATGATCCGCAGGCGAGATTTCTGCAAGACGATGGCGGCCGCGCCGGTGGCGTTAGCCATGCCGGGTCTGCTGCGCTCGAGCTTTGCCGACGAAGTCTCCAGCATCGTGCTCATCAGCCAGACCGGGCTGCCTTATCTGCCGATGATGGTGATGGAGGAGCTCAAGCTAGTCGAGAAAAACGCCGGCAAGCTCGGCGTCGCTTCGCTCAAGCCGGAATTCAAAAGCATGGGCGGCACGCAATCGTTGATCGACGCGCTGCTGAGCGGCCAGATGACCTTCGGCGTCACCGGCGTGCCCGGCCTCTGCGTGCTGTGGGACAAGACCGCCGGCACACCGAACGAGGTGCGGGCTTTGTCCGCGGTGCAGTCGATGCCGTTCATGCTGGTGACCAACCGCCCCAGCATCAAGACGCTGCGTGACTTCACCGAGCACGACAAGATCGCGGTGCCGGCGGTCAAAGTGTCGAGCCAGGCGATCTGCCTGCAGATGGCGGTTGCCAAGGAATGGGGCTTCGAGAACTACGCCAAGCTCGACGCCTACACGATCACCCGTTCGCACCCGGAAGCCGCGGTTTCGGTGATGTCGAAGGCGAGCGAGATCAACAGCCACTACTCAGTCGCGCCGTTCTATTATTACGAATTGGCGACGCAGGGCGTGCACAAGGTGCTCAATTCCTACGATACGCTGGGCGGCCCGGGCACCAACGGCGTCATGCTCATGACCAAGAAATTCCGCGACGCCAATCCGAAGGTCACCCAGACGGTCTACGCCGCGCTGTCGGAAGCCGAGGACTTCATCAACAAGAAGCCGAACGAGGCGGCGGAAATCTACATAAAGGCCGCCAAGGAAAAGCGCAGTTCGCAGGCCGAGATGGCCAAGTTCATCTCCGATCCGGACAATATCTGGACCACGATGCCGCAGCAGACCATGACCTTCGCCGGCTTCATGAACAAAGTCGGCACCATGAAGCGGCTGCCAAATTCGTGGAAGGACCTCTACATGCCGGAATGCCACGACCTCGCCGGTACCTGACGCTTACAGTTCCCGCAGCGCGTTGAACTGCGCGACATAGCCCGACGCATCGATGCGCACGCCGATCACCGTGGTGCGCTTGGTCTTGAGGGCTGCGGACAGCGCGTTGCTGAAGTCCTGTTCGGTCTCCACCGTGACGCCGTCGGCACCGAAGGATTGCGCCAGCTTCTGCCAGTCGACGCCGCCGAGTTGCACGCCGTGCAGCGGAATGCCTTTGATCTCCTGTTTGACGCGAATGAGGCCGATCTCGCGGTCGTCGAACACGATGACGATGATTGGCAGGTTCTCGCGCTGCGCGGTCTGCAGTTCCGCGACCGTCATCAGGAAACCGCCGTCGCCGGTAAACGCCACCACCGGCCGGTCCGGAAACGCCATGCGCGCGGCCAGTGCGCCCGGCACGGCGTAGCCCATCGAGGCGAGGCCGTTCGAGGTGAGAAACTCGCGCGGCCCGTAGGATTCCCACTTCTGCACCACCAGCAGGCGGCTGGCGCCGGCATCGCAAGTGGCAATCGTGTCGCGCGGCAGGATGGCGCGCGCGACTTCCATGGCGCGCTGCGGCGACAGGCCGGTGGCCGGCGTGTTGAGCGCGTCGCGCACCTCGTTGCGAAAGTTCTTGGCGGATTTCTCGCCCCAATTGGTGCCTTCCGGCGCCCATTGCGCCAGACCGGCCAGGATGGATTTCAGGTCGCCGATGATTTCGGGGTCGGCCGGCACCAGCGCATCGGTGCTGGCGACCGACGACAAAGCCAGCACGGGCAACGTGTAAGGCCACGGCTTGGGCTGCAGCTCGACCGCATCAAGGCCGATGGTGACGATCAGGTCGCTCTCCATCACCAGCTTGCGCTCGATCAGGCCGCCAATGATGCAGCCGGCGCGCAACGGGTGATCCTCCGGAATCATGCCTTTGCACTTGGTCGTCGTGAGCACCGGCGCGCCGAGGCGCTCGGCGAATTTCACGAACTCCGCCGACGCCTTGCACCAATAGACGCCCATGCCGGCGATCAGAATCGGCCGCTTGGCGCGGTTGAGCATGTCGAGCGCGGGTTTGAGATCGCCGCGATCCGGGCCCGGCGTGATCCAGTTCGGCAGCAGCGTCGGCTCGGCGGTCATCTCACCGGCCTCGCGGGTGGTCTCGCTCTGCGGAAAATCGAAATGCACCGGGCCGGGCGGCGTCGCGGTGGCGGTGCGCATGGCGCGGCGCACCTGCTGACGCACCACCTTGGCGTCGATGACAGTGCTCCACTTCACGATAGGCTCGTACATCGCCTGCTGATTGATGCGCTGGCGCAGGCCGGTCTCGTAGGTCGGACGCGAATAGGAATCTGTAATGGCAATGAGGGGCGAGCGATCGAGGAAGGCGTGCGCGACGCCGTTGACCATATTGGCGGCGCCGGGCCCGCGCGTCGAAAGACAGATGCCGGGACTGCCGGTGAGGTCGCCCCACGTCGAAGCCAGCATGGCGCCGGCGACTTCCTGTTTCATCAGCAGAAAACGCATCTGGCGCTGCCGCGCCGCTTCCATCAGTTCGACCGACTCGCCGCCGGGATGGCCGACAATAAACGGCGTGCCGGCTTCCTTGAACGCGGCGGCCAGCACTTCGACGGTTGAGGACATCAACAGGCCTCCCAATAATACGGCTCTGCGGGCCGCTATGCGCAGCATGGCAGGACAAACGCCGATCGCCAACCGCGTTGCGGCGCAAGATGGCAGCTATTCGCTATATGCATTAGGATCGTCTTAGGCTTTGCGAGGTCTCAGAGATGTCCGACGTCACCATTGCCGTCCTCGACTTGTTCCATCCGCAGATCGAAGCTGCCATCAAGGCGGCGGCGCCGGTGAACTGGCGCGTGTCGTTCACCGCCGCCAACACGCTAGCGGCGCGCGTCGATGTGTTGCGCGGCGCCGACATCGCGCTGATCATGGCGGCGCATATGCCGAAGGAATTATTGAGCCAGGCGCCGCGGCTGCGCTTCATTCAGAAGCTCGGCGCCGGCGTCGACCGCATCGATCTCGATTATTGCCGCGAGCGCGGCATCGGCGTGGCGCGGCTGCATGCCGGCAACAGCATTCCGGTCGCCGAGCACACGATACTCCTGATGCTCGCGGTCTATCGCCAACTGCCACAGATCGACCGCCGCACCCGTGCCGGCGTCTGGAGCAAGGAAGACGCGCGCGGCATGCATCGCCAGTTGTTGCATAAGACTGTCGGGCTGGTCGGCTTCGGCGCAGTCGGCAAGGGTGTCGCCAAGCGCTTGCGCGGCTTCGACGTCGATATCCTCTATTACGACCCATTCCGCGCATCGTTGGAAGTCGAGCAGAGCCTCGGCGTCACTTATTGCGATCTCGATGATCTGCTGCACCGCGCCGACATCGTGTCGCTGCACCTGCCGCTGATGAAGGAGACGCAAGGCATCATCGACGCCAAGCGCATCGCCGCGATGAAGCAAGGCGCGGTGCTGATCAATTGCGCCCGCGGTGGCCTGGTCGATGAAGCGGCACTCACGGCTGCCTTGAAGAGTGGACGCCTGTTCGGCGCCGGCATCGATGCCTTCTCCGAGGAACCGCCGGTCGGCAGTCCACTGCTCGAATTGGAGAACACCGTGGTCACCTCGCATCTGGCTGGCGCCACGATCGATAATTTCGCCGGGCTGCTGGCGCGTTCGATCGAGAACATGAAGTCTGTGCTGCGCGGCGAGGCGCTGCCGTCGGGCGATGTCGCGGTCGCGCCGGAGCCCAAAGTGGCGGCGGAATAGCCGCCGCGCATGATTCCGAAAAGTGTGAAGCGGTTTTCGGGCAAGATCATGCGCCAAACAATCGTCCGATGGACAAACCGGACGGGCGGCTTTACTCCAATCGTCACGCGCTGGTAGCTCAGCTGGATAGAGCACCAGACTTCGAATCTGGGGGTCAGGGGTTCGAATCCCTTCCAGCGCACCACCTTGTCCTCTTGGACCTCTTGGCGCTCCCGAGTAAGGCGCTTGCGAACGTTGAGGAATAATCGGTTCTGGCACGAACAACCCGATAGATGGCACACGGCGCTGTCCGCGGCGGCAAAGTCCTGCCCTGCCTACCCGGCGCCGCGAAATCGGCATACAGTTTGGTACTAAACATCTGTATCGAACGCTGAATTGACCTATTGGAAGCAATGAAACCGAGGCTGAGGATTATCGACGCTGGCGCGTTCCGAGGCTGTCGTATCGGCGGCCTGCGAATGAGCAACGGACGATGACCGAGTACCCGGCGCCAGGCCGCGAGGCCGATCTGATTTCACGCGTGCGCGCGGCGGCGCGCCAGGAGCAGTTTCTCGACGTGGTTTCCGCCGATGAAGCCCGCGCCCGATTTATCGCTCACATCGATATGGCGCCGCTCGGCGACGAGACCGTGTTGCTGAGCGATGCGCTGGGCCGCGTGCTGGCGCATGATGTGGTGGCGGCGGTCGACGCGCCGCCGTTCGACCGCTCCAATGTCGACGGCTTCGCGCTACGCGCCGCCGATACGCTCGGCGCCGGCGATGTCGCGCCGAAGATTTTTACGCTCAACGGCGAAGTGATCGCCTGCGGTCATGCCCCGGCGCTGGAAGTAGAGTCCGGCACAGCGACGACGATTGCGACCGGCGGCGTCATTCCGCGCGGCGCCGACGCAGTGGTGATGATCGAACAGACCGAACTGATTGGCGATGACCCACCGCGCATTGAGTTGCGCCGCGCCGCGGCGCCCGGTCAGTTCGTCTCCTACGCCGGTTCCGACATCGCGCGGGGCGAAACCTTGCTCAGGCGCGGCGCGCGCATCGGCTCACGCGAAATCGGCATGCTGGCGGCGAGCGGATTGGCGCATATCGACGTGGTGCGGCGGCCGAAGGTCGCGGTGCTGTCCACCGGCGACGAACTGGTCGAGCCGGGCAAGCAGCTTCGGCCGGCCAGCGTCTACGACAGCAATGGCGCCATCATCGCCGCCGCGGTTTCGGAAGCCGGTGGCGTGCCGCTGGCGATGGGTGCATTTCCCGATGACGCCGCGGCGCTGGAAGAGGCGGTGCGCGAGGCGCTGGCGGCGAGCGACATGGTGGTGCTGTCGGGCGGCACCTCGAAAGGCGCCGGCGATCTGTCGCACGCCATCGTGTCGCGGCTGGGGCGGCCGGGCATCCTCGTGCATGGCGTCGCGCTCAAGCCGGGCAAGCCGCTCTGCCTCGGCGTCATCGACAAGAAGCCGATCGTGGTGCTGCCGGGCTTTCCGACCTCGGCGATCTTCACGTTCCACGCTTTCGTCGCGCCGGTGATCCGCGCGCTGGCCGGTTTGCCACCGGAAGCGGCCGAAACTGTGCACGCGCGCGTGCCGGTGCGCATCGCGTCTGAGTTGGGCCGCAAGGAATTCGTGCTGGTGTCGCTGATCGACAGCGAGCAAGGCGTCATCGCGTTTCCGACCGGCAAAGGTTCCGGCTCGGTGACCAGCTTCTCGCAGGCCGACGGCTTTCTTGAAATCGACGCGCTGGCGTCGTCGCTCGATGCCGATAGCGACGTGCAGGTGACGTTGATCGGTAGCGCCGCGCAGGCGCCCGACCTGGTCATTATGGGTAGCCACGATGTGGCGCTCGATGTGGTGGTCGGCAGCCTGGCCGAGCGCGGCTTTTCGGCGCGCACGCTGGCGGTCGGCAGTCTCGGCGGCGTCGCAGCCGCCGGCCGCGGCGAATGCGACATTGCGCCGGTGCATCTGATCGATCCGGCGAGCGGACAATATAATGTGCATCTGGTGTCGCCCGGCCTGACGCTGGTGCCGGGCTGGCGGCGCATGCAGGGCGTGCTGTTCCGCTTGGGCGACAAGCGCTTCGAGGGCCGTACGGCGCGGGAGGCGCTGGCCGCGATCGTCGCCGATCCGGCCGCGCTGATGGTCAACCGCAATGCCGGCGCTGGCACCCGGGTGCTGATCGATAGTCTGCTGGCCGGCGCGCGCCCGCCCGGTTACGCCAACCAGCCGAAGTCGCACAACGCGGTGGCGGCGGCGATCGCGCAGGGCCGCGCCGACTGGGGCGTCGCCATCGAGCCGGTGGCCAGGCTCTACGGCCTCGGCTTCCTGGAACTGGCGTCCGAGCACTACGATTTCCTAGTGGTCGAAAGCCGCCGCGACCGGCCAGCGGTGCAGGCCTTCTTCGCCGCACTACGCGACGAGACAACGCGCCAACGCATTCGCGCGCTCGGTATGCAGCCAGCCGATGACTAGGTGCCTGCGCGCATTATTGTTGCTGCTGCCGTTCGCGTTCGGTCCGGCACATGCTCAGTTGCGCGGCCACGGCGGCCCGGTGCGCGCGCTGGCGATTTCACCGGACGGCAAGACCGCGCTGTCCGGCAGTTTCGATTCATCGGCGATCCGATGGTCGCTCGAGCGCAACGCCGCCGAGCAGGTGCTGCGCTTCCACGGTAGCGCGGTGAATGCGGTTGCGATTCTGCCGGATGGCCGGCTGGTGACCGGCGGCGAAGACGGCAAGATCGCGCTCTGGAAGTCGGGCGCGGCCGAACCGCTCAAGCAGTTTGAGGGTCATACCGCGCCGATCGTCTCCCTCGCGGTATCGCCCGATGGCAAAATGATCGCGTCGGCGTCGTGGGATCGCACGGTACGCGTTTGGCCGGTCGATGGCGGCCCACCCTTGCTGCTCGAAGGCCACCAGCAGAACGTCAATGGCGTCGTCTTCATGCCGGACGGCAAGGCCGTGGTCAGCGTGAGCCACGATCCGCAAATCCGCATTTGGCCGCTTAATGGCGGGCCTGCGACCATCGTGACGTTGGCGACGCCGCTGAATTCCGTCACCGTCGCATCCGATGGCGAGATCGCCGTCGGCGGCGCCGACGGCAAAGTCTATTTCTATTCGGCGCAGGGCGAGCCGCGCGGCGAAGTCGAGACCGCGCCGACGCCGATCATCGCGGTGACGGTGTCGCCTGACGGCAAGCGGGTTGCCGCCGCCAGCATTCGCGGCTCGGTGGCGATCATCGATCGCGCGTCCCGCAAGCTCGAACACACGCTGGTCGGCCCCGGCCTGCCGGTGTGGTCGTTGGCGTTCTTTTCCGATAGCCGCACATTATTGACCGGCGGCGCCGACCGCATGATCCGCCGCTGGGACGCCGCGAGCGGCGATCCGATTGATGCTGTGGTGGTCGGTGCGCCGAACGATCCGCTGGCCGTTTATGCCGGCGATCCGGGCGCGCAAGTCTACCGAGCCTGCATCTCCTGCCACGCGCTGACGCCCGACGAGGGCGAGAAGGCCGGTCCCAGCCTTGCTGGAATTTTCGGCCGCAAGATCGCAACGTTGCCGGGCTACCGTTATTCCGACGCGCTTAAACGCATGGATATCGTGTGGACGCCGGAGACGGTGGCGAAGATGTTCGAGGTCGGGCCGTCGGTCTACACGCCTGGCACCAAGATGCCGGAACAGACCATCGGTTCGGCTGACGATCGCAAGGCGCTGGTGGAGTTTCTCGGCAAGGCGACGAGATAACGATGCGAAGCGATTAACTCTCGCCCTTCTGCTCGCGCTCGCGCAGATAGTCGTCGGTGGTGCGCACCGGTGGACGCGGCGTGGTGGCGAACGGGTCGAAATTTTCCTTTGCCATCGCGCTGACACGGCAATCCGCGCACATCCGGATGACGTCGAGCCGTTTCTTGGAGTCCTTGAACATCCAGTGCTGGCCTTCGAGCTTGGCGATCACGCGCTCGATGGTGCTTTTGACTCCGAACGGCGTGTTGCAACTGATGCAGAGAAACGGCTCTTCTTGCTTGATGATCCGGTTCATCGCGGTGGCGGCGAGGAAATTGATTTGCGGCGTCAGGCTGATCACCTTCTCGGGGCAGGTCGCCTTGCACAGTCCGCATTGCACGCAGGCATCTTCCGCGAAACGCAGCATCGGCCGCTCGGGGTCGGCCGACAGCGCGCCGGTCGGGCAGGCCGACACGCAGGCCAGACACAGCGTACAACCTTCGACATTCACATCGATCGTGCCGAACGGTGCGCCGTCCGGCAGCGCCACGACATTGACCGGTGCCGGCGCCACCGCATGCATCTCGCGCAGCGCCAGCCGCATCACGTCGCGCTTGCCGCCGATGGCGGAGAAGGTGGCGGGCTTTGCGGCGCCATCCATCGGCGCCACAGCCCGCAAGGCGCTGCCAAGCGCGTCCGGGTCGTCGGTCTCAATGGTCGCGATACGCGCGCCGTCAAAGCCAAGCCCTGCGAGGATCGGCTCCGCCAGCGCGATGGTCTTGGCAAGGCCGGCGACATCGTGGCGCGGTTTGGCGCGAAGGAGAAACCGCACTGCCGATGCACCATAGGCAAATGACGCGGCCACGGCTTCCAAGCCAACCTGGGTGACTTCGTTGATCTGCACCGGCAACACATTTGCCGGCAGTCCATCGCCGTGACGCGCCAGCGCATGGATCAATTCGCCGCCGTGCTCGGCATCATAGAACATCACCACCGCGCGCTTGCCACCGGCTTCGCGGTAGGCGCCAAGCAGCGCGCGCAATGTGCGCAGCAGCGAGTCGGCCGGCGGCAACGCATAAGTCGCGGCGCCGGTCGGACAGGCGGCGGCGCATTGGCCGCAGCCGGCGCAGATTTGCGGATCGATGATTACGTGGTCGCCGTTGGGCGAAATCGCCCCGGTCGGGCACAGATCGAGACAGCGGCGGCAGCCGACGATCTTGGAACGCGAATGCGCGCACAGATCCTCGGTGAAATTGATGTAGCGCGGCTTGTCGAAGGCGCCGGTCAAATCGCGCGCCTTAAGCACGGCGCGCAACACGGCCGCCGGATCGCCCGGATCGGCGCGCAGATAGCCGTCGCGCAGATCGGCGGCCGGGAACAGCGGTGCTCCGCCGGACAGATCGATCAGGATGTCGCAGCGCGACGTCGCGCCGTGGCGCGAAGCGCCAAACGTCAGCGCGCCGCGCGACGACGGATGCGGCGCGGCGAAATCGTCGACCGTCAGTTCGAACGCGCCGAGATGGCCCTTGGCCTGCCGGATGGTGCCCTTCACCACCGGGAATTCGGTGACGCGCAGCGGCGCGACGCCGGTCGGCTGCTTGATCAGCACGGTAAGGTCGAGATGCTCTTTCAAAAGATTGGCGGCTTCGATCACCCGCTCGTCCTTGCCGTAGAGCAGCGTGACGCCTTCGCTATTGAGCGTAACGTAAGATGCCTCGGGCACGGGCTCCGCCGCCGCTGCAATCAGCGCCGCCATCTTCGGCCCGGCAGCCTGGGCGTCCTTCGCCCACCCGGCGTTCTCGCGAATGTTGACGAAAGTAATCGCTCCGGCGCCCTCGATCTCTTGCGCAACCTCGGTGAAGAGCGGCGCTTCCTGCGTGCAGGCAACCGCCAACGGCTCGCCACCGGCGGCAATTTTACGAAACCGATCCAGCTCGGCGCGACAAAGCTCGCGGCCTTCGACCACCACGGCATCGCGGCAAGCGCGGCGCACCGCCTGGCCGTCGAGCGGCATGGTGTCTTCACAGGAGCAGATCAGAACATTACGCGGCCTGTCGGCCATGGGCTCTCTAACCTTTCGCAGTGCAACCCAGGTTCGGCGAATGCCGCTACGGCATATTGGCCGCTGATCCGGCACGGCCACGGGACTGGCCTCTGGACCTTCTGAGGCGTAACTATAGATATTCCAATGAGCAAGTAACAGTGAGGATCGATGCCCGAGGAAGCGCGCACGCGAAGGATGACGCCATCGGCGCCGGAACTCTCGCTGCCGTCGCTGTTCACTCCGGTGCGTCTGCGCGAAGTGGGCGACGCCTTCGCACATGCAACATCGATTGCGGCCGATCAGGGCGCAGGCACTTTGGTCTATGTCGGACGCTTCGATCTCGCCGAGTTCGCCTTGGTGCTGGAACCGGCGGAGCCGCTGCGCCAGGCGCGCCGCGCCTTCTATGCCGGCATGGTGGCGCTGGCCGATGCGTTGTCCGCCCACGCCTTGCCCGAGACCACCATCACCATCGACTGGCCCGACGCGGTTGCGGTCAATTACGGTCTGGTGGGCGGCGGACGGTTGGGCTGGCCGCAGGGCATAAGCGAAGATCAGACGCCGCCCTGGCTGGTGTTCGGCGCCATGATCCGCACGGTGTCCGTGACCGGCGCCGAGCCGGGCCTTAATCCGCTTTCCACCGCGCTGGAGGAGGAAGGCTTCACCGAGACGATGTCGATTGAGGTGATCGAGAGCTTCGCGCGCCATTTCATGCTCGCTCTCGATTCCTGGCAGGAGTACGGCTTCGGCGCGGTGGCGAAAGATTATCTGGCGCGCATGCCCGCCGAAAAGGCCGTGCGCCGCGCTATCGACGACAATGGCGATCTGCTGATCAGCAGCATGGGCAAGGGTGAGGTCGAGCGCCAAGCGCTGCTTCCGCGGCTCGCGACGCCAAGCTGGCTCGATCCCCAAACAAGGGGCCCGCGCGCGTGAAGCTGTTGCGCACCATCAGGCTCGATCCCTCGGACACGTTTGTGTTCGACAAGGCGGCCGAGCCCGGCGAATGGGCGGTGTCCGGTGCTTTCGTGTTTTGGGGCAGCGATCCGGCCGATTTGCAAGGCAAGGCACGCTCGGCGTTTCGCAGCGGATTTCTCGGCGTCGCGTCGCTCGGCTGGTCGACGCTGGTGCAGATCGTGGAGGCGAGCGAGGCCGACCGCGTAGCGCTGGTCGAGGCGCTGGTGCAAAGGCTCGTTGAGAATTTCGGCGCGCCCGATCTGGCCTCCGCCCGCGCCGCCGCCGAGGAAGAAGTGACCTTCGCCGAGTCGCTGTGCAGCGAGGCGCAGGATACCTTGGTGGCGGTGCATCGCGCCAACGAGGATGGCGCGGTGCATGAGACCTTCCGCACGCTGCGCCCGCGCAATGGCTCGAAGCCGCAGCGTGTGTTCTCGTTCTTCGAAGTGGAAGGCGATGACGACACGCAGCCGGCCGAATCCGTCGATCTGATCGGTATGGCCGGACGGGATCGCACATGAACGACTTCTGGATTTCCAGCGGCCATCATCTGCTCGACCGCGACGCGGGCGGCGGCCTGCTGCTGACCGACGATTTTCTCAAGGTCTACATGGCGCGGCCCGAGATCATTCCGCCGCCGGAAGCTTGCGCGGTCGAGCGCGCGCTATACGCCGCGCTGCTGGCCGATCCGCGCATGCCGGTGTCGGCGTCCGACATCGCAGGAATCGCCGATGCCGATGCGCGCGAGAACTGGCAACTGCTGATCAAGTTCCGCGATCATCTGGTGCACCACAAGACGCTAGAAGCGGCCTATGTCGATCTGGTCAAACAGGGGCTGTCAAAAACGCCGTCGCTGTTCGTCAATCAGCTCGTACATTTGGTGATGCGCAACGCGCTCGACGGTGTCACCGATGCTCGCGTCGTGCGCGCCGGCGAAATGTTTTACCGCACGCAACGCGTCACCATGCATGAAGGCTCGCTGATCGCGGCCGACGAGGAAAAGATCGGCGGCGCCAATCCGGCTTTGGTGTCGCCGCTGGTGTCCATGCTCGGCATTCCGGCCGAGGCGCATATCCACGTCATCAATGACGAGAACGCATCGGGTTATTGGGAGCGCAGCGATCGGTTCGACATGGCGATCGATCTGACCGCCGGCCGCGACGGACTGGTCGCGCTGGCGACTGCTATGCAACGCTGGATCGCGCATGTGCTCGGCGTCGACGTCACCATCGAACCGCTAACCGAAATGCGCGGCGTTAATCTCGCCTGGTATGTCGGGCTCGACGCCGACGCCACCAAGATCGGCGACAAGATGTGGAACGGCGAAGCGATCGATGACGCGGCGACGGCGCAAGTGATCGGGCTGTTCCAACTGACGTTCCGCGATCCGTCGCTCATGCTCGACCGCGTGCGCGGCGAGCCAGTCTATTTGATTTTGTCGATGACTGAAGACAAGCTGATCCGCATGAAGCCGCAAAACCTGATCGCGGGATTGCCGATCCGCCATCTGGAGGCCGTCGGATGAGCGGTCCGCTCGTCAGCATTCCGGTTGGCGTCATTGTCGAGCGCAGCAAGGGCGCGACGCCGTGGGCGGAATTCTATTGGCGCGCGGTCAGCGTATTGCCCGGCCAGCCCGCCACTGCGGCATGGACCAAGCTCAGCGACGACGGCGAGCGCATATCGTTTTATGCCGGCACCGCCGAGGTCCAGTTGTACCCAACCGAGACCGGCTTTTATCGCGACAATCTCCAGTCCGGCGCGCCCTCGTTTTGGGTAGCGCTGCGTCCGGTCGAAGCCGACCCGCCCTACATGGTGTCGGTGGTGACGGCGGATCCGAATGAAGGCGAAAGCCTCACCGAAACCGTAACCGATCTGGTCGAACAGGTGCCGATGCCGCTTACGATCCAACAGGTTGTCGCCGCTTTCGTCGCCGAGCATCATGTCGAGCAGCCTTTCGTCAAACGCAAGCGCGACCGCGCCGATCCCGAAGCGCTGGCGCGCCGCAGCCGCGGAGACGATTTCGAATGAGCGAGCCGGAAAATTTCCTGTCGCGCTGGTCGCGCCGCAAGCGGGAAATCGATGCGGAGCAGCCGCAGGCTGCGCCGGAAACGGCCGCGCAAGATTCTGCGCAAGAGCGAGCGCAAGACACCGCACAAGACACCGCGTCCACGGAGAAGTCCGCCGCCAATCCGGGGCCAGCATTACCGGAGCCGGTCTTCGATCCGGCCAGCCTGCCGCCCCTTGAGTCGATCGGCGCTCAAACCGACATCACGGCCTTCCTGAAGGCCGGTGTCCCCAGCCAATTGCGGCTTGCGGCGCTTCGTCGCGCATGGCTGGCCGATCCGGCGATTCGCGACTTCAAAGGCATGGCGGAATACGACTGGGACTTCACCGTGCCGGATAGCATGCGCGGCTTCGGCGAAATGGATCCCGGAACCGACGTCCAGAAAATGCTGACGGAAATGTTCCCCGATGCTGCGAGCGCGCGTGAGAGAGTTGCGGAACTGACGAAACCTTCGGAGCAAATCACGCCATCGCAGCAGGAACCAAGTGGGCCGCCGGAACCGGACACAGCGCCCGCAGCTGAGGCGAAAGTCGAAAGCACGACAGCAACTCAAATCCAGACCGCCAAAAATAAAAATATGCTGCAGCGCGAAGAAAATATTGCAGCGCAAGATACAAAATCTGAGTCGGATGACCCGCAAATCAAACGTCGTCGCTCACAAGGTGGCGCGATGCCTCAATAGCAGACAATTATCCGGCACCTATAGCCTTAAGCTATTGACCCGCGCCCGCATCGCAGTACCTTCACATTGCAACTATTTGAAAGTGAGCCGCATGCGCGACGCGGGTCTCAATGAAGCCATTCGTGCTGCCGGAAGCGTATCCGAGCTCGCGCGGCAATTGGGGATCTCGCAGCCTTCGGTTTCAAATTGGAACCGCGTGCCCGCGGAGCGCGTGGTGGCGGTTGAAACCCTTACTGGCGTCGATCGCGTGGTGCTGCGGCCCGATCTGTTCGGCGAAAATCAAATGACCGGCGATGTCGATGAAATAGATGCCGCGCGCGCGCAGGAATACGCGCTGCTCGCGGCGTTATTGGTGCGTGCGCCGGATGCGGCGCTGCTCAACCGGCTCGCTAGCCTGTGCGGCGACGCAAGTCCGCTGGGTGTGGCGCATGTCGCGCTGGCGGAAGCCGCCGCCAACGTTACCGTCGAGAAAGCCGAGCGCGAGTTTTTCAATCTTTTCATCGGCGTCGGCCGCGGCGAGCTGATGCCTTACGCGTCTTATTATCTCACCGGTTTCCTGCACGAGCGCCCGCTGGCACGGCTGCGCGGCGACCTAGGTACGCTCGGCATCGAGCGTGTCGAAGGCAATGTCGAGCCGGAAGATCACGCCGCGACCTTGTGCGAGATCATGGCGGGTCTTGCCTCGGGCCGCTTCGGTCGCGCCGGCAGCGATCAGGAAATCTTCGAAAAACACATCGCGCCGTGGATGGGACGCTTTTTCAGCGATCTCGAACAGGCCGAGGCTGCGCGGTTTTACCGGCCGGTCGGAATGATCGGCTGCTTATTGATGGACATCGAGGCGGAAGCTTTCGCGCTGAACGCATAATTGTTCGGCGCGATCTACGACCAAGGAGGACTGGCGATGAAGTCGGAACCCAAAAACAAACTCGGACGCCGCGAATTTTTGCGCGCGCTCGGTGCCGGCGCCGGCGTTGCGGCCGTGAGCGCCGCGCCGCTGGCCACGCCGGCGGCGGCGGATAGCGAAAACAACGATGAAAAGCGCAAGGCCCGCTACAAGGCGGATTCCGCCAGTGTGCAGACCTACTACCGCGTCAACCGTTATCCGAGCTGAAGGAGCTGAGCCGTGCTGATCAAAAGAGCAGAACGTCAGGCGCGCCGCGGCAGTCTTGCAGCCGCGATCGGCAGTCAAACGGCCGGCGGCGTCGACCGCCGCGCCTTCCTCCGCAAATCCGGCCTAGTCGCCGGCGGTCTCGCCACGATCGGCGCGCTGCCGCTCGGCAGCGTCCGCAAGGCGGAAGCCGCCGGCAGCTATGTCGCCGGCGCCACCATCCGCAAGAACATCTGCACGCACTGTTCGGTCGGCTGCACCGTCATCGGCGAAGTCTCGAACGGCGTCTGGGTCGGCCAGGAGCCGGGCTGGGAAAGCCCGATCAACCGCGGTTCACATTGCGCCAAGGGCGCGTCGACCCGCGAACTGGTGCACGGCGACCGCCGTCTGCGCTATCCGATGAAGCTCGTGAATGGCGAGTGGACGCGGATTTCCTGGGACGTCGCGATCAACGAGATCGGCGACAAGATGATGGAGATCCGCAACAAGTCGGGCGCCGATTCCGTCTATCATCTCGGTTCGGCCAAGTTCACCAACGAAGGCGCGTATCTGTACCGCAAGTTCGCCGCCTTCTGGGGCACCAACAGCGTCGACCATCAGGCGCGCATCTGCCATTCGACCACCGTCGCCGGCGTTGCCAATACCTGGGGCTACGGCGCGCAGACCAACAGCTACACCGACATCCGCAACTCGAAGACGATCCTGTTCATCGGCAGCAACGCGGCCGAAGCGCATCCGGTTTCGCTCCAGCACATCCTGGAAGGCAAGGAATCCAACCGCGCCAACATGATCGTGGTCGATCCGCGCCTGACGCGCACCGCGGCCCATGCCACTGAATACGTCCGCATCCGTTCCGGCACCGATATCCCGGTGGTGTGGGGCATGTTGCACCACATCTTCAAGAACGGCTGGGAAGACAAGCAGTTTATCGAGCAGCGCGTCTACGGCATGGACGACATCCGCAAGGAAGTCGCGAAGTGGACGCCGGAGGAAGTCGAGCGCGTCACCGGCGTTCCCGGCGCGCAGCTCGAACGCGTCGCCAAAATGTTTGCCACCGAAAAGCCGGCGACGTTGATCTGGTGCATGGGCGCGACCCAGCACACCGTCGGCACCGCCAACGTACGCGCTTTCTGCATTGCGCTGCTGGCAACCGGCAATGTCGGCGGCCCTGGCATGGGCGCCAACATCTTCCGCGGCCACACCAATGTGCAGGGCGCCACCGATCTCGGCGTTGATATCGCGAACCTGCCGCTCTATTACGGGCTGGTTGAAGGCGCTTGGCGCCATTGGTCGCGTGTCTGGGAAGTCGACTATCAATACTTCGTCGATCGCTTCGACAAGTCGACCGGGCCGGACGGCAAAGTCACCAACACGATGAACACGCCCGGCATCCCATCGACCCGGTGGTTCGACGCCACACTCCTCGACCAGAAGGACGTGAAGCAAAAAGACAACATCAAAGCGATGTTCATCATGGGTCACGGCGGCAATACCGTGACGCGCGTGCCGCAGGCGCGGAAGGGCGTCGAGAAGCTTGAATTGCTGGTGGTCTGCGACCCGCATCCGACCACCTGGGCTTCGATGTCGCCGGAGCGCAAGAACGGCACCTACCTGCTGCCGATCGCCACCAGTTACGAGACCAACGGGTCGCGCACCGCGTCCAACCGCGCGCTGCAGTGGGGCGAGCAGATCGTCAAGCCGATCTTCGAGTCCAAGGACGATCTCGAGGTCATGTACCTCCTGGCCAAGAAGCTCGGCTTCGCCGAGCCGATGTTCAAGAACATCAAGGTCGAGAATAACGTGCCGGTGCCGGAAGACATCCTCCGCGAGATCAACCGCGGCGGCTGGTCCACCGGCTACTGCGGTCAGTCGCCGGAGCGCCTGAAGTCGCATATGGCCAATCAGCGCGACTTCGACATGCTGACGCAGAAGGCCACCACTGGCGCGAATAAAGGCGATTATTACGGCCTGCCGTGGCCGTGCTGGGGCAAGCCCGAGTTCAAGCATCCGGGCACGCCGCTGCTCTACAACACCAACCTCTCGGTCAAGGAAGGTGGCGGCACGTTCCGCGCCCGCTTCGGTCTCGAACGCGAGGAAACGCTCCCCGATGGCAGCAAGCGCAAGGTCAGCCTGCTCGGCAACGGTTATTACTCCAAGGACTCCGAAATCAAGGACGGCTATCCGGAGTTCACGCTCGGCGTGCTCAAGAAGCTGGGCTGGGACAAGGACCTGACGCCGGAAGAACTGGCCGTGATAGCAAAGGTCAATCCGGCTACGCCGGATGCGGTTTCCTGGGCCATCGACTTGTCAGGCGGTATTCAGAGAGTCGCCATTGAGCACGGCTGCGTCCCGTACGGAAACGGCAAGGCGCGCGCCAACGCGTTCGGCTTGCCCGACGCCATCCCGGTGCACCGCGAGCCGATCTACACGCCGCGGCCCGAACTGGTCGCCAAGTACCCGACGCTGCCGAATGCCGTGCAGTTCCGGGTGCCGAATATCGGCTTCGACGTGCAGAAGGCCGCGGTCGACAAGGGCATCGCGAAGCAGTTCCCGCTGATCCTGTCGTCCGGCCGTCTGGTCGAATACGAGGGCGGCGGCGAGGAAACCCGCTCCAACAAGTGGCTCGCCGAGTTGCAGCAGGACATGTTCATCGAGATCAATCCAGGCGATGCCGCCGAGCGCGGCATCAAGGATGGTGGCTGGGTCTGGGTGACCGGCGCGGAGAACAACTCCAAGGCCAAGATGAAGGCGCTGGTGACCGAACGCGTCGGCAAGGGCGTGACCTGGTGTCCGTTCCACTTCGGTGGCTGGTTCGAGGGCGTCGATCAACGCGCCAACTATCCGAAGGGAACTGATCCGATCGTGCTGGGCGAGAGCGTGAACGCGCTCACCACTTACGGCTTCGATCCCGTCACCGGCATGCATGAACCAAAAGCCACCCTCTGCCAGGTCAGAGCGGCTTAAAGGAGCAACGATCATGGCACGTATGAAATTTCTCTGCGACGCCGACCGTTGCATCGAATGCAACGCCTGCGTCACCGCCTGCAAAAACGAACATGAGGTGCCGTGGGGCATCAACCGCCGGCGCGTGGTCACGATCAATGACGGCAAGCCGGGCGAGCGTTCGGTGTCGATGGCTTGCATGCACTGCACCGACGCGCCTTGCGCGGCGGTGTGTCCGGTCGATGCTTTCTATACGACTGCCGATGCCGTCGTCCTGCACTCCAAGGACATCTGCATTGGTTGCGGCTATTGCTTCTACGCCTGCCCATTCGGCGCGCCGCAATATCCCAAAGTCGGCAATTTCGGTTCGCGCGGCAAGATGGACAAGTGCACCTTCTGCGCTGGCGGCCCGGAAGCCGACAACAGCAAGGAAGAGTACGAGAAATACGGCGCCAACCGTCTGGCCGAAGGCAAGCTGCCGCTGTGCGCCGAGATGTGTTCGACCAAATCGCTGCTCGCCGGCGACGGCGACATCATCGCGCAGATCTACAAGGCCCGCGTCATCAGACGCGGCTACGGCTCCGGCGCCTGGGGCTGGCAGACGGCCTATAGCGAGACGATCGCGACCTGATCCAAAGCGGTGCGGGCTCCGTGCCGCTTTGTTGAATGACAAGAACAGTTTCGAGAACTGCGAACCGATTGAGGAGGATGAATATGACGGGGCTTTTAACGCGAGTGCGCTTCGTTGCCGGTGCTTTGGCGCTGGCGTTCATCGTCGCTATGGCAGCCCCGGTCTCGGCGCAGCAGCCAGCCTCGGTCAATCCGACCGCCAGCGCCGTGCAGGAGCAGCAGCTTCTCAAGGAGCTCAACAAGATTCAGGGTCGCGGTACTATCCCCGACGTGAAGTCATATGTCCTTGAGCATCCGGCCGGGCAGGAATGGCAGCATTTCCACACTGTCACGCTCAAATGGATCGGCGCCGTTGCGATTATCGGCACGCTGGGGCTCCTTGTGATCTTTTATCTGGTGCGCGGCTCGGTCCGTATCGAGAGGGGACGTTCGGGAATCAAGATTGTCCGGTTCACAGGATTCGAGCGGTTCGTACACTGGATGACGGCAGTCTGTTTTGTCGTGATGGCACTGAGCGGTCTCAACATTACGTTCGGCAGAGCACTGCTGCTGCCGTTGCTCGCTCCGGAGACGTTCACCGCAATTTCGGAACTGGCAAAATATTTCCACAATTATCTCAGCTTCCCGTTCACGCTCGGCGTGGTTTTGATCCTGTTCATGTGGATCGCAGGCAATATCCCGAACAGCGTCGATGTCGAATGGGTTAAGCGTGGCGGCGGCATTGTCGGGCACGATCATCCTCCAGCTTACCGGTTCAACGCCGGCCAAAAGGCAATCTTTTGGATTCAGGTCTTGGGCGGAACGGCGATGGTGATGAGCGGCTATGTATTGATCTTCCCGTTCTACGGCACTGGCGTTGCCGGCATGGAACTCGCCGAAATGGTGCACGGGATTGTCGCGATGCTCTACATCGCCACCATGTTGGGACACATTTATATCGGCTCGCTTGGTATGGAAGGCGCCTTCGAGGCGATGGGCGAGGGCACCGTCGACCTCAATTGGGCAAAGGAGCACCACAGTCTGTGGCTTGAGGAAGAAGCGGTGCGCGGTTCAGGTGAAGTTCCCCGCGAGGCCATGACCAGGCCGGCTGAATAGCCGAAACGTCGGTTTTCAAAGCCAAGGGTTCTGCCCGACGCCCTTTGTGAAAACTGAGACGAACGGTGCAGGTGGTGCAATCCGCGACGCGGCGTCACACCACCGATTGGAACGTGGCTTTAGGTTTTGATGCATGAAAGGAAACAGCCGATGAAAAGTTTTATTGTGGCCTGTATTGCGGCCGTTTTGCTCGCTGTCATTGGCAGCTTCGCGCTAA
This sequence comes from uncultured Hyphomicrobiales bacterium, assembly GCA_903878085.1. GTDB lineage: Bacteria > Pseudomonadota > Alphaproteobacteria > Rhizobiales > Xanthobacteraceae > Pseudolabrys. Next base: position 94,591 of record CAIRGJ010000062.1, read on the forward strand.
GCGCTTTCCAAGAATCCGCGGATAAGGCATTCAGCACGACCTCCGTGCGTCTCGGGGCCTGACGTTCCGGCGTCGCAATACATTGCGATTTCAATGACATAAGCGTTCGCAATCTTATTCTGACTTCGCGCCACATCCTGCGCGGCGATATTAACTGTAAACGCGCGCTTCGCCGGAAATTGCGCGAAATCGGCCGGTTTTGAGCGCGGAATGGCTGCCATGATTGGCGCTTTGACTGGTCTTGGCCTAAAGCATCCCCATATCAGCCAATCCATCGATCCGTGCGGCCGCCATCGCGCGACCCGCACCGGCATTTCTTTCATTGCAATGCTGCAACCAGCCAAGGTCTGACATCTCGTGACATTCTTGCCCACAAGCCCGCCGTTTGCCCGCGCCTTGACCGAACGCAGCTACACCGAGCCGACGCCGGTGCAGACCGCGGTGTTGGCCGATGCCGCCGCCGATCGCGATCTGCTGGTCTCGGCGCAGACCGGCTCCGGCAAGACCGTTGCCTATGGTCTGGCGATCGCAAAAAATCTTCTCGACGGCGCCGAGCGCTTCGAGCGCGGCGTCAAGCCGCTGGCCTTGATCGTCGCGCCGACCCGCGAGCTTGCCATGCAGGTGCAGCGCGAACTCACTTGGCTCTATCAATATACCGGCGCCCGCGTGGTGTCCTGCGTCGGCGGCATGGACCCGCGGCGCGAACAGCGCGAGCTCGCCGACGGCGCGCATATTGTCGTCGGCACGCCAGGCCGGCTCTGCGATCACCTGCGGCGCGGTCGCCTCGACGTTTCGCAATTGAAGGCCGTCGTGCTCGACGAAGCCGACGAGATGCTCAACCTCGGTTTTCGCGAGGACATGGAATTCATCCTCAAGACCACGCCGGCGGAACGCCGCACGCTGCTGTTCTCCGCGACCTTGCCGCGCGGCATCGTCGCTTTGGCGAAGCAATATCAGAAGAACGCCTTTCGCGTTGAAGTCGTCGCCGGCGAAGCCGGCCATGCCGACATCGAGTACCGCGCCATCCGCGTCGTGCCGAACGATGTCGAGCACGCGGTGGTCAACGTGTTGCGCTTTTTTGAATCGCCGAGCACGCTGGTGTTCTGCAACACCCGCAACGCCGTCCGCCATTTGCAGGCGGCGTTGTTGGAGCGCGGCTTCTCCGTGGTGGCGCTGTCGGGCGAGTTGACGCAAAGCGAGCGCACCCACGCGCTGCAGTCGCTGCGCGACGGACGCGCGCGCGTCTGCGTCGCCACCGACGTCGCGGCGCGCGGCATCGATCTGCCGAACCTGGGCCTCGTCATTCATGCGGAATTGCCGAACGATCCGGAAGTCATGCAGCATCGCTCCGGCCGAACCGGCCGCGCCGGCAAGAAGGGCGTGAGCGTCCTGCTGGTGCCGCCGGCCCGCCGCCGCCGCGTCGAAATGATGTTCAGCCAGGCCCGCATCGAGGCCATCTGGGGCACCGCACCGCAGGCGGAGGAAATCCGCAAACTCGACCAGCAGCGCATGTTGCAGGACGCACTTTTTTCGGAAACGCCGACCGAGGACGATCTGGTGCTGGCGCGCGCCTTGCTGGCCGAACGCTCGGGCGAGGAAATCGCCGCGGCGCTGGCCCGGCTTTATCGCGCGCGGCTGCCGTCACCCGAAGACATTCTCGATCCCGGCCAGGATCGGGGACAGGATCGCGGCCGGTCGCGCGACGATCGCAGTGACCGGCGCGACGACCGAAATGCGCGCGGCGACGATAGCGGCCCGGACTCGCGGACCAAAAAGCCCGGCTTCCGCCACAGCATGGCGGGCGGCAGCGTCTGGTTCCGCGTCGGCGTCGGGCGCGAGAAGAATGCCGAGGCGCGCTGGCTGCTGCCGATGATCTGCCGCCGCGGCGGTATCGTGAAGCAGGATATCGGCGCGATCCGGATTTATGGCGCGCACAGCGAGTTCGAGATTTCGGGGCAGGCCGCCGAGAAATTCTCGGTCAACCTCAAGCGCCCCGACAAGGAAGAGAACATCCGCATCGAGCCGTTGCCGGGCGGTCCGCAAGGCGAAGCGCCGTCCGAGCGGCCGGTCGAACGGTCTGTTGAGCGGCCCGAGAGCGCCAAGCCGGCGGCGGACGCCGGCGCGCGCGAGGAGCCGGGTTTCAAAAAGAAGCCGGATTACGCGAAAAAGCGGGACTTCCATCAAAAACATCGCCGCGACCACAAGCCGGCCCATGCCGGACAGCCGCGGCCGGAAGGCGCCGGCCGGTTCGCCAAACCGGCTTTCGGAAAAAAGCCGGCTTTCGGCAAGAAGCCAAAGAAAAACAAGTTTCACGGCTGAAGCCATCGCAAATCGCGTTAGATTAATATGTTGCTTCGCGGAGCTGATCGATGATGAAGGCGGTGCTGATCGTTTGTGGCTTGGTGTTGGCCGGTGCGGCTTTGGCGCAGCAGCCGGCGCTGCGCGGTCAGGCGCTGCTCGAAGACAATTGCGCGACCTGCCACGCGGTCGGCAAGACCGGCAGCAGTCCGCTTGCCACCGCGGCGCCGTTCCGCACCCTCAGTCGCAGCTTCGATCTCGACAAGTTCCAAATTGAGTTGCAGCGCGGCCTGCTGACCGGTCATCCCGACATGCCGGAATTCAAGTTCAGCGACGATGATGCCCGTGCGGCGGCGGCGTATCTGCGGTCGATTCAGGAATAGCGCCGCTACCGATCGATCTCAATCTCATCGCTCTTGGCCCGCGACACGCAGATCATAATGTTGCTGGCTTTATCCTGCTCGGCCAGGAACAGGTCGCGGTGGTCGGCTTCGCCCGCCAGCAATTTCGTCTTGCAGGTACCGCAGGTGCCGGTTTCGCATGAGCTCGGCACCTCGAGGCCGTGGGCGCGCAGCACTTCGAGGATGGTCTTGTCCGTCGGCACCTCGAGCACCGCGCCGGAGCGCGCCAGTTTCACCTTGAACGGCTTGTCGGTCGGTTTGTGGGTCTCGGCGTCGCTGAAGGCCTCGAAATGCACTGCGGCGTGCGACCAGTGGTCGGTCATGGCGCGCACCGCTTCCATCAGCGGCCGCGGCCCGCAGCAATACAGATGCTCGCGGTTCTTGCGCTCGGCCAGGATCGGCTTGAGGTCGAGCGAGCGTGACATGTCGCCGTAATCATAGTGAATGGTGACCTTGTCCTTGAATTGAGGCTCGCTCAGCTCGTCGCGGAAGGCGGTAGTCTCCGGCGAGCGCGAGCAATAAAACAGCCGGAACCGCTTTCCTTCCGCCATCACCTGCCGGATCATCGCCATCATCGGCGTAATGCCGATGCCGCCGGCGACGAACAGGAAATCCTGCGCACGCTGCGGCAGTTCGAAATCGTTGACCGGCGCACTCACCGTCAACGCGTCGCCGGCTTTGACGTGGTCGATCAGATCGGTGGAGCCGCCGCGGCCATTGACCTCGCGCTTGATCGCGACCTGGTAGCGATTGCGCTCGGCCGGGTCGTTGCATAGCGAATACTTGCGCAGCAGGCCGTTTGGCGTGTGGATGGCAATATGCGCGCCGGCGGAAAACGCCGGCAGCGCTGCGCCGCTGGCGTCGCACAACTCGAACAGATGAATGCCGTCGGCAATGCGCTCGTTGCGCGTGACACGGAGCCGCATCGTTTGCGGCGCTTGGGGTACGGTCATTGGCGTCAGCGTGCTCCGCTGACGCGTTCGACCGGCGGCGTGGCGGCGGCCATCGATGCATCGTCCGCCATCAGCGCGGCATAGGCATCGGCTAGTCCGGCGCCGAACATCGGGTCGCGTCCCGGCGGTCCGAGATCCTTGGCGGTCGACAGCAGGATGCCGCGCGCCTGGTCCGGGGTCAGGCCGGGCTTGCGCTCGATCATCAAGGCGATAATGCCGCTGACTTCGGCCGCCGCATATGACGTGCCAGACGACACTTCGTAGCCGCCGTCGGGGATCGCGACCATGATCTGCGAACCCGGCGCCGCCACCGCGATATGCGGCCCGCGGTTGGATTGCTCGAGCAGTCTATCGTTGGCGTCGGTCGCGCTCACCGCGATTACATTCGGATCGGCGGCGGGATAAAGCGGCGCCGACTTCGCGCCTTCATTGCCGGCGGCCGCCACCAGCACGATGCCCTTCTTGCGCGCGGCTTCCAGGCTGCGATGGATCGCCGGATCGGCCGGCCCGGCAAAGCTCATATTGATGACGCGGGCCTTGTTCGTCGCGGCCCAGTCGAGACCTTTGAGAATATTGAACGTCGTGCCTTCGGCGCTCTTGCCCGCGGGGTCGAAGGCGCGGATCGCGAGCACGCGGGCGCCCGGCGCCGCACCCATCAGTTTGCCATGCGCGGCGATGAGCCCGGCGATGGCGGTGCCGTGCTTGTGCGGCGTCGGCGGCGTGCCAATGGCATCGTAGCTCTGCGCCACCGAACCGGCGAGGTCGGGATGCGCAACGTCGATGCCGGAATCGATCACCGCGACCAGCACGTTGTCGCCTTTGGCCAGGCCATGCGCCTGCGGCAACCGCAATTTGCCGAGTTCGTATTGCGCCGGATCGCCTTCGACCGCCGCTACCGGCTCTCTCTGTTGCAGCGTGAACAGATAATTCGGTTGCGCCGAAGCGACCCGCGCGTCGCCCTCGATCGCCTGCACGGCCCTCGGCACGGTGATGCCGCTGGGCACGCGCCAGCGATACAGCGTCGTGCCGGTGAGCTGGAAGCTTTGCGATTCCAGCCGCGTCAGCCGGAAGCGGCTTTGCAGCGCGTTGATCTGCGCCGGACTAACTGTGTTCGAAATTTCGACCACGACCTCGTCGGGCACCATGCGGCGCTCGCCCACCGGCGGCACCCCCGCTCGGACCGCGCTGCGCCGTGCGCTGCGGCCGACGCGGGCCCTGGTTCTGCGGCGGCAGATCGACGATGCCGTCGTCGATCTGGCCGCCGGACGGCGGGATCATGCCGGGGATCGCCATCAGCACCCCGGGCGCTACGGCGCCAAAGCTGCCGCCAAAGTTGCTGCCGCGATTTCCGTCGCCGCCGTTACCGCCCCATCGATTGCCCCCACCCCAACGATTGCCACCGCCCCAATTATTGCCGCCACCCCAACGGTTGCCGCCGCCGGTATAGCCGCCGCCACGGGGGCCTGTCGGCGCGGCGGGATTGGCCACCTGCGCCGTTCCGGGCGTCGCACGCGGCGCCACGGCGCTCCTGACCGTGTTTTTGGCCGTGCCCGGCGCCTGGCTTTGGACGCTGGTGTTGGTCTGTGCCGAAGCGCCGGCCAGCGTCGCAAGGCTCAGCGCGCTCGCGGCGGCGACGGATATCAGAAGCTTGCTGTTCATGAATCGCCTCCGCAGCGGATTGACTCTACTTCAGTCACTCGGTCGTGGCGATGAAGCCGACGACTTTATCCTCTTGCAGCTTCTTGACGATGGTCGCGAGGTCTGCCTTCGGCAGCGCCGTCATCGAGACGCGAACCTTGTACAGCGCGCCGGTCATCGGCCCGGCCGTGATCGACAGTCTGTTGCCCTCGAGGAATTTGTTGACGTCGTCCTGCGTCGCCTGCGGCGCAAAGCGGATCAGCGTGAAGGCGCCCTCGCCAACGGGGGGCGTCGTCGGCGCCGACGCGGTCTGATAACCGCCGGCGCTTTTGTCTTTGACCAGCACAGTAGCGATGATGCCCGCCTGCAGCAGGATGGCGATGGCCGCGGCGCTGCCGGCATAGACCAATGTGCGTGGCGACAGGCTCGAGAAAAATTCCGCGACCCGCGCGCCAATATTGAGCGACATCGCCGCCTTGCGCGCAGGCTCGGCGTCGATCTTGGCGAACAGTTTCTCCATGGCATGCGCCGACGGCGCGCCCAGAGTTTCGTTGAGATGAATGGTCTCGCCGAATTCGTCGCGCACCAGTTCGTAACGGCGGGCAAGCTCGGGGTCGTTGGCCAGCGCCTGTTCGACCCGCTGCGCGTCGCGACGGCTCAAGGTGCCGGCCGCGTGCCACGGCAACAGCTCCTCAATCTCGCTTTGCGTTTCTTTGTCGATTGCGTTCATGGCCAACCTCGATCGATTCCTTGCTCTTTCAGCAACTCGGACAATTTCTTGCGCGCGTAGAACATGCGCGTCTTCACCGTCGCTGCCGGAATGCCGACGATCCCGGCCACTTCTTCCACCGACTTCTCGTGGTAGTATACAAGGTCGATGATCTCGCGGTGCTCGTTCGACAGAGAACTCAGACATTGCCGCAACAGCGCACCTTTATCCTTCTTCGCCAGCGCGGTTTCCGGATCGTCGGCGTCGTCTTCGATCCGCTCCGCGGTTTCCTCGTCCAGTTCCGCTTCCGGGCGGCGCCGCAGCGCCGACAAGGCCTTGAACCGCGCGATGCTCAGCATCCAGGTCGAGACCGCGGAGCGGCCCTCGAATCTTCCGGCTTGCCGCCAGACGTCGAGGAACACGTCGCTGATCAAGTCCTCCGCGGTGGCTTCGTTGCGGACCAGCCGCAGCACGAAGCGGTAAACCCGAACATGATGCCGTGCGAACAGCACCTGCATGGCGAGCCGGTCACCACCCGCGATCCGTGCGATTAGAACTTCGTCCGTCGTCGTTTGCATCGCAGGGCAATCGGCTCGTGTGAGTAGGTCGTTGCGGGCGGCGGTTAGGTTCAAGCGGATTCGAAGAAAATTCCCGTGGCCCGCCCGGCGTCTAGCCAGTTTCCCTAGTTTCCCCTGTTAAGGCGCGACGGGGCAAGCCGAACCCGGTCAAATATCGGGCATTTGGAGCGTTTTGCCTAAAAATGGGTGTGGGAGGGGGCAGGCGCTGCGTTTCCGGCGTGATCTCCATGAACCTTTCCAGGGCAGGCCGCGACCCATGGGCAGGATGGCAGACGCACATCCCCCAAACAGGAGAGACCGCCATGTTCCGCAAGATCATTCTCGCCCTCAGCGCCACCGCCGCCCTCGGCGCCGCTGTTCTCGCACCGACCGCCGCCTCCGCCTGGGGCCACGGTCACGGCCATCACGGCTGGCGCGGTGGCTACGGCTTCGGCTTCTACGGCCCGACCTACGTCGCCGGCCCCGACTGCTATCTCGTCCGTCGCCAAGTCCAGTTCGCTGACGGCAGCTGGCACTGGCGCCGCTTCCGGGTTTGCAACTAATCGGGCAAACCTTTGGCTCGAGATCGCCCCGGCCTCGTCAGCAGCGACGCCGGGGCTTTCTTTTTGCGCGGTTTCAGCTTGTTATGTCGCGCGCCAACAAAAAGACAGCGACCAGGGACAAGGCAATAAGAACAATGCTCGACGGCTTCAAGCGTTCAGACATCCAGACCAGCGGCGCGCGCATCGTCACGGTGGTCGGCGGCAGCGGCCCGCCGCTGCTGTTGATGCACGGCAATCCGTTCAACCACATGCATTGGTCCAAGGTGGCGCCGACATTGGCCAAGGAATTCACCGTGGTGCTGACCGACCTGCGCGGCTACGGCGATTCCGAGAAGCCGCCCGGCGGCGACGATCATTCCGGCTATTCGTTCCGCGCCATGGCGCAGGACCAGGTCGAGGTGATGGCGGCGCTCGGCTACGACAAGTTCTTCGTCGGCGGTCACGACCGCGGCGGCCGCGTGCTGCATCGCATGTGCCTGGACCATCCGGAAAAGGTCTTGCGCGCCGCGATCATGGACATCATCCCGCAGCATCATCTGTACAACAACATCACCATGGCCTGGACGACGTTCTCCTGGCACTGGTTCTTCAACATCCAGCCGGCGCCGCTGCCGGAGAAGATGATGGGCGCCGATCCCGACTGGTTCATCGAGAAGAAACTGGCGAAGACCAAACAGGGCCTGTCGTTCTTTCCCCCGGAGGCGCTGGCCGAATACAAGCGCTGCTTCCGCAATCCCGAGACCATCCATGCCATCTGCGAGGACTACCGCGCCGCGGCCGGCGTCGATCTCGCCATGGACACGGTGGATTTCGCCGCCGGCCGCAAGGTCGAGTGCCCGGCGCTGATCTTGTGGGGCGCCACCGGCGGCGTCGGCCGCAACACCAATCCGTCACCTGGCGAAATCTGGCAGCGCTATGCTTCCAACATCGTCGCCGCCAAGACGGTGCCGAGCGGACATTATCTGTCCGAGGAAGCGCCGGTGGAAACCACCGCCGCCTTGCGCGAATTTTTTATTGCCGGCTGAGCCGAGCAGAGGGACCATCACCATGGAAAAAATCAAAGACCTGAAGGTTGAACTGCACGAAACCGAGCAACGCTTGCTGACTGAGCTCAGAACGCTGCGCCGCGGCCAACGCGGCGCGCTGTCGAAGACGGCGCCCGGCACGCTCACGATCGGTCAGCGCATCGCGGACGACGTCGCCTCGACGATGGGGTCGTGGAAATTCATCATCATCCAGTCCATCATTCTGCTGTTCTGGATCATTCTCAACGTCACCGCCTTCATTCAGCAGTGGGATCCCTATCCCTTCATCCTGCTCAATCTGGCGCTGTCGTTTCAGGCCGCCTATGCGGCGCCCTTCATCATGATGAGTCAGAACCGGCAGCAGGACATCGACCGCAAATCGGCGGAGAACGATTTCAAGATCAACGTCAAAGCCGAGCTCGAGATCGAACTGCTGCATCAGAAGATCGACCAGCTCCGCGAGACCGAAGTCTTGCAATTGACGCAGGCGGTCAAGGAACTGACCGCAATGCTCGCCAAGGCCAAGATCGCGCCGGCGTGAGCCTTAAGCGATCTCGCGGTCCCACGGCGGTTCGGGCGCAAACCGGGTCGCGATGAAATCGATGAAGGCGCGCAGCTTGGCGGCGGGGTGGCGGTCCGGCAGGTAGACGGCATAGATGCCGGCGAACTCGAAGGTCGGCTGATCGAGCGCGATAGAGACCAGCGTGCCGGCGCGCAATTGCTCGGCGACGACAAAACTCGGCTGATAGATGACGCCTTGTCCGGCCACCGCCGCGGCGAGCAGGGCGTCGCCGTTGTTGGCGCGCAGATTGCCAGACACCTGCGCCGTCACCTCGCCGCGCGCACCGAAGGCCCAGCGGTCGGCGCCGGCCAGGCGCGACAACGTGTAGCCGAGACAATTGTGCTCGGCGAGGCTCGCCACCGTGTGCGGCGTGCCGCGGGTAGCGAGATAGGCCGGCGCCGCGCACAATACTGTGCGGCACGGGGCAATGCGCCGCGCGATCAAGCTTGAATCGGCAAGGCTGCCGATGCGGATGGCGAGGTCCCAGCCTTCGTCGGCGAGATCGACGAGACGATCGTTCAGCCCAAGCTCGACCGTCACCAGCGGAAAGCGCCGCGCAAACTCCGGCATCAACGGCGCAATCTGACGCGCGCCGAACGACACCGGCGCGCTGAGCCGGAGCAGCCCCTTGGGCTCGATGCGGTCGGCGGCAACAGCGCTGTCGGCGGCATCGATCTCGGCGAGGATGCGCTCGGAGGATTCCAGATAGCTGCGGCCCGCGTCGGTGATCGAAAGCTTGCGGGTGCTGCGATGGAATAGTTTCACGCCAAGACGCGCTTCGAGCGCCGCCATGTGTTTGGTGACCATGGTCTGCGACATGCCGAGCGCCCGCCCGGCAGCGGAAAAACTGCCGGCGGCGGCGGCTTTGGCGAAAACCTCAAGGCCGGTGAGGCGATCCAGCATATCTCACTCTCATGGTGTGAACTGTAATGCATATTAGCACAGTTATCACACCAAAGAGAATAGACGATATGAGGGCCTGAAACAGGAGAACCCCATGATCGATACCCGCACCGCTCCGTATGCCGCTTTGCTGTTGCGCGTCACGCTCGGCGCGCTCTTTCTCGCCCACGCCGCTCTCAAGATTTTCGTCTTCACGCCCGCCGGAACGGCGAAGTTCTTCGCCAGCGTTGGCGTGCCGGCGGATCTGGCCTACGTCACCATCGCGGCCGAAGTCCTCGGCGGCGCCGCCTTGATCCTCGGCGTCTGGACCCGTCCGGTCGCGCTGGCGCTCACGCCGGTGTTGCTCGGCGCCATTTTCACCGTGCACGGCGCATCCGGATTCTTCTTCAACAACGCCAATGGCGGTTGGGAATATCCGGCTTTCTGGACCATTGCTTTGCTGGTCCAGGCCTTGCTGGGCGACGGCGCCTACGCTTTGCGCGGCTCGCGCATCGCCTCTACCGGCGGCCAGCTCACCGGCGCATTCTCACGTTGAACCAGGCGGCGGGGCCGCACGTTCGGCCCCGTATCGCCGGAGGAAAATGTCATGACGCTTCCCAGCCTGTTCTTGTCCCACGGCGCGCCGACGCTGCCGCTGACCGATGCCCCGGCGCGCACGTTCCTGAGCCAACTCGGCGCGACCCTCGAACGCCCCAGGGCGATCCTGGTGATCTCGGCGCATTGGGAGACGGCGCAGCCGACCGTCAGCGCGGTCGAGCGCAACGAGACCATCCACGACTTCGGCGGCTTTCCGCGCGCGCTCTATGACATGCGCTATCCCGCGCCCGGCTCGCCGGCGGTCGCGGCGCGCGTTGCCGAACTGCTCGGCGCGGCTGGTCTCGCTTGCAAGACCGACCGCAGCCGCGGCTTGGACCACGGCGCCTGGGTGCCGTTGCTGCTGATGATTCCGCAGGCCAACATTCCGGTCCTGCAACTGTCGGTGCAGCCGCATCTCGGCCCCGAACATCATCTGCGCGTCGGCCGCGCGCTGGCGCCACTACGCCAGGAAGGTGTGCTGATCATCGGCAGCGGCAGCTTCACCCACGATCTGTCGGAGTTTCGCGGCCACGGTCCAAACGATCCGGCGCCGGCCTGGGTCAATAGCTTCGCCGATTGGATGGACAACGCGCTGACGACCGGAAAAACCGCCGAGCTGCTCGACTATCGCCGTCAGGCTCCGTTCGCGACCAAGAACCATCCGACCGAAGAACACCTGTTGCCTTTGTATGCCGCGCTCGGTGCGGCAGGCGAGGGTGGCCAGGCCGAGCGGCTGCACGCGAGCAGCACTTACAGCGTGCTTCGCATGGACGTCTATGCGTTCCATGCGCCGGGCGAACTCGTGCAACACGATCGCCCGGCGGTTCCGGCGGTCGCCTGATAGACTTTACGCCGACACTGGCTCCGGCGCGGCCAGGAAGTTGTGAACGGCGTAATGCAGCAGGTGGCGGTTGACGCCGTAGCCGACCGCGTGCGCCGTCTTCGGCAGGATGACGAACTGGCGCTCGCCGTTCGGCAGTTGCCGGTAGAAGTCGAGCAGATCGTCGTTGGTCGAGTTGCCGTCGAACTCGCCGCGCAGCATCAGCACCGGCGACAATATCTTCTTCGGATCGACGATCGGCAGGTTTGCCGCCATGTCGACGTAAGTCCCGCTCGGAATGGTATCGCCGAACTTCTTTTCTTCGGCGATGATCGCCTCCGCCACCGCGGGGTCGTAGCCCTGCGGATAGCCGTCGCGGGAAAAGATCGAGCGGATCATCGCGGCGTCGCGCTTGCGGCGCGGATTGGCGCGCAGCGCGTCGAGGTTCTTGCGGCGCCGCTCGATTTCCTCGGCGCCGTTGCCTTTATAGGTGAAGGCCGAGAGGCACAGCCTGCCGACGCTCTCCGGCTGTGCCTGCGCGAAGGCCGCGGCGCGGATGCCGCCGGACGAGGTGCCGTAGAAATGCGCCTTCTGTTGCCCGGTCTCTTTCGTCACCAGCGGCATTGCGGCCTTGAGGTCCTCGACGCCGCTGGCGATGTCGGAACTATTGCCCGAGGAGCCGGAGTAGCCGTAGCCGTCGTGGTCCATGGTCCAGACGTCGTAGCCGGAGCGCGCCAGCACGTTCATGAACGAATATTCGCCCTTGCCGGGCACGTTCAGATCGTAGGACGAGCGCGCCGAGTTCGACGAGCCGTGCACCAAGAATACCACCGGCAGCGCCGCAGCGCCGGCTTTCGGCGCGCCGATACGCTTGCGCCACAGATTGAGCTTCACGTTGCCTTTGTTAGCCCAATATTCCGCACTCCAGATGTCGCCTGAAGGTTCGGCGGCCGCCGCGGGCGTCACCAGGCCGGCCATCAGGCCGGCGCCGACACTAAGCCCGGCGGCTTTGAGAACGCCGCGGCGCGGCATGTCGAGGGAATGGAAATGCTCGGTTTCGCTCATGGATGTGCTCCCTATGCCGTTGTAATTCCGCGTCCCGGTTCAACCGCGATCGCTGGTCCGCTGGCTCATTATGCGGCAGTCTAGCAAATCGCTAAGGCCAGGGGCAGTCCACTCGCGTCGGGATCGGAGTTCTGCTACTGGGTGAAAAATCGCGTTCTGGGGCGCGTGGCGCGCAAGGTCTTTTGGCCGGGAGACCGCGGGCGTTTTAGGAGCCGATGTCGGATCAGCCGAAATCGGATGCCGGAGGGAAGATGCTGAATTGGTTGCGTGCCGCGGCGCGCTTTGTCCAGGACAAGATCGGCTGGAATCGTATCGGAGTGCTGCTCAGCGTCTCCATCATCACGATCGCGGTCGTGGTGCTGGTCCGCATGCTGCGCGGTATCAACACCGACGATATCTATGCCGCGCTGCGGGCGACCGATCCACGCCATATCGCCGCCGCCGCGATTTTTGTCGCCGGCGGCTATTTCACGCTGACATTCTATGACTGGTTCGCGCTGCGTAATATCGGCCGCAAAGAAATTCCCTATCGCATCGCCGCGCTTGCCGGCTTTACCAGCTATTCGATCGGCCACAATGTCGGCGCCACCGTGTTCACCGGCGGCGCGGTGCGCTACCGCATCTATTCGTCCTTTGGCCTCGACGCGGTCGAGGTGGCGAAAATCTGTTTCCTGGCCGGTCTGACGTTCTGGCTTGGCAATGTCACCGTGCTGGGCCTCGGCATCACCATCCACCCCGAAGCCGCCGGCGCCATCGATCAACTGCCGGCGTTTCCCAACCGCTGCATCGGTTTCGGCCTGCTGTTCGTTCTGGCCTGCTATGTCGGCTGGATTTTCGCCGCGCCGCGCGAAATCGGCCGCGGCGAATGGACCGTGAAGCTGCCGAGCGGGCCGAGCACGCTGCTGCAGATCTTCATCGGCATCGTCGATCTCGCCTGCTGCTCGCTGGCGATGTACATGTTGTTGCCGGGCGAGCCGAACATCGGCTTCATCACCGTGGCGGTGGTGTTCGTCTCGGCGACGCTGCTCGGTTTTGCCAGCCACGCGCCCGGCGGGCTCGGCGTGTTCGACGCCGCTATGCTGGTGGCGCTGTGGCAATTCGACAAGGAGCAGGTGCTGGCCGGTCTGCTGCTGTTCCGCGTGCTGTATTATCTGGTGCCCTTCGCGCTGGCGCTCAGCATCCTGGGCATTCGCGAAATCTGGTTGAACATGCACGGCAAGCATAAGAAGGCGGAGCTGACCGCGGTGACCACGGTGACCGCGCCGATCCGCACCGAAATCGAGGCGGGAAAAACCGATGCCGGCTGACGGATGGCGGTAGAAGACGACCAGCGCAAGAATTGGCCAAAAGACTGGCCAAGCCGCTTGCACGGCGCCTGGCAGGCGTTAGCCGGTCAGGGCGGCGGCGCCGACAACCGCGGCGTTGAATCGATTAACCGCCGCGGCGAGCATCCGCAGGCCCGGTTTATCGAGTCGCTGATCGGCGGTCTGCCGGACGCTGCGATCGCGCTCGAGCGTGACGGCAGCGTCATCGCGTTCAACGCCGCCGCGCGCGCCATTGCGCCGGCGCTGCGCGAAGGCGAGCCGGCCTTGATCAGCCTGCGCATGCCGGAACTGGTCGACGCGGTCCGCCGCGCCAGCAAAACCCGCGAGCCGCAGCGCGTGGAATTCTTCGAGCGCGTGCCGCTCGACCGCTGGTTCGAGGCCTTCGTGGTGCCGGTCAAGCTCGCGGGGGTCGCCGACGGGCGGTCCAATATTCTGCTGATGACGTTCAACGATCTGTCGCCGTTGCGCCGGGTCGAGGAAATGCGCGCCGACTTCGTCGCCAATGCCAGCCACGAACTGCGCACGCCGCTGGCGGCGCTGCTCGGCTTCATCGAAACCTTGCAGGGTCCCGCCAAGAACGATCCGGTGGCGCGCGAGAAATTTCTCGCCATCATGCAGGGCCAGGCGACGCGCATGGCGCGGTTGATCGACGACCTGCTGTCGCTGTCGCGCATCGAACTCAACGCGCATCTGCAACCGAACACGCCGGTCGACCTGGCGCCCATCGTCCGCCAGGTCGCCGACGGTCTGCAGACGCTCGCGCGCGACCGCGACGTCGAGATCAAGCTCACGATGCCGCCGGACCCGCTGATCGTGTTCGGCGACCGCGACGAATTGATTCGCGCGCTGGAAAATCTGGTGGAGAACGCGCTGAAATACGGTGCGGCCGGCAAGCGCGTCGACATCGCGCTCAGCCGCGCCCAGACTCGCGCCGGCACGCCGGAGGCGCGCGTCGCGGTACGCGACTACGGTCCCGGCATCGCGCCCGAACATTTGCCGCGGCTGACCGAACGGTTCTACCGCGTCGATGTCGCCGACAGCCGCGCCCAAGGCGGCACCGGACTGGGGCTGGCCCTGGTCAAGCACGTGCTCAATCGGCACACCGGCAGGCTCTCCATCGAGAGCTTTTTGGGGCAGGGCGCCACCTTTATCATGCACTTGCCGTTGCGCACCGGCGATTCTGCGCCTTCCGGCGAATTGTCTTAAAAATCAATAGTTTGCGCTGTCATGTGACTGTCACTAAAGCTTTATAGAACGGTGACATGCAGAGCCTAACGGTGCTCACGACTTCGGAACGTCTCGCGGCAAAGCAAAGAAAAAGCCTCGTCCGAAGCTCAGTCTTGGAGCGCGTCTTTAGTTCAACAGCGGCCGCCTTCAGCGATAGGCGCAAAGGCAGCGGACGGTGGGTCATCCGGGCTCGCGTACGTCTATGGCCGCAAACATGGAGAGATCCCTTGAAACATTGGACCACATTGGCAGCCGCCGGCCTGTTCGCCGCCGCCGCTTTTGGTGCCGCCAACGCCGCCGACATCTCAGGTGCCGGCGCTACCTTCCCCTATCCCGTCTACGCCAAGTGGGCCGACGCCTATAAAAAGGAAACCGGCAACGGACTGAACTATCAGTCGATCGGTTCCGGCGGCGGCATCAAGCAGATCAAGGCCAAGACCGTGACCTTCGGCGCCAGCGACGCGCCGCTTCCGGGCAAAGAGCTCGATGAATCGGGTCTCGCGCAGTTCCCGATGGTGATGGGCGGCATCGTGCCGGTCGTGAACCTCGACGGCGTCAAGCCGGGCGAACTGACCATCGACGGCCCGACGCTCGCCAAGATCTTCCTCGGCGAAATCACCAAGTGGAACGATCCCGCGATCGCCAAGCTCAATGCTGGCGTCAAGCTGCCGGATCAGGCGGTTGCCATCGTGCATCGTTCGGACGGATCGGGCACCACCTTCAACTTCACCTACTATCTGTCGGACGTGAACGCCGACTGGAAGTCGAAGGTCGGCACCAACGCCGCCGTACAGTGGCCGGCCGGCATCGGCGCCAAGGGCAACGAAGGCGTCGCCAACAACGTCGCCAATACCAAGGGTTCGATCGGTTACGTCGAATACGCCTACGCGCTGCAGAACAAGCTGACCTTCACCAAGATGGTCAACAAGAACGGCAAGACCGTTACCCCGACTGCGGAAGCCTTCCAGGCCGCGGCTGCCAATGCCGACTGGAAATCGCAGCCCGGTTACGGCGTCATTCTCGCCAACCAGCCCGGTGACCAGGCGTGGCCGATGACGGCGGCGACTTGGATCCTGATCTACAAGCAGCCGACCGATACCGCGGCGACCGCCGAAGCGTTGAAGTTCTTCGCTTGGGCCTACAAGAACGGCTCCAAGATGGCCTCCGAGCTCGATTACGTGCCGATGCCTGCCAAGGTGGTCACGGATATCGAGAAGTATTGGGCGAGCGAAATCAAGGACGCCAACGGCAAGCCGCTGTTGACCAACTAAGCAAACCGACCATCGGAAGGGACGCTCATCGGCGTCCCTTCCTTTGTCCACCGCCACTTACAGGGCGGCTTGTGTTGCGGCCGCGAGGCCGCTTGAGTGGCTCGCCTGTTTCATGAGTCCAGGGGAGCCGGATGCAGTCGACCCGGAGGCCACCAGTGGCTGATGTTGCGTTACAGAGTGGAACCATTTCGGTCGCCGAACAGGTCGACCGGGCCAAGGTTCTCCAGCGTCTGCGCTTAGGCGACGCGGCATTCCGGCATCTCACCCGCGCCGCCGCTATCACCGTTCTCATCATCCTCGGCGGCATCATCGTCTCGCTGGTGCATGGCTCCTGGCCGGCGCTACACAGCTTCGGCTTCTCGTTCCTGTTCGATGAAACCTGGAACCCGGTGACCGAGAAATTCGGCGCCATCGCACCGATTTACGGCACCGTCGTCACCTCCCTCATCGCCATGCTGATCGCGGTGCCGGTCGGCCTGTTCATCGCGCTGTTTCTCACCGAACTTTGTCCGATGTGGCTGCGCCGCCCGATCGGCATCGCCATCGAGCTGCTCGCCGGCATCCCCTCGATCATCTACGGCATCTGGGGCCTGTTCGTGTTTGCGCCGTTCCTGCAGCAATATGTGCAGCCGTTCCTGATTTCGGCGTTCGGCAACGTGCCGGTCCTGTCCAATCTGTTCGCCGGTCCGCCTTACGGCATCGGCATCCTGACCGCCGGGCTGATCCTCGCCATCATGGTGCTGCCCTTCATCACCTCAATTTCGCGCGACGTGTTTGAAGCGGTGCCGCCGGTGCTCAAGGAAGCCGCCTACGGTCTCGGCTGCACCACCTGGGAAGTAGCGCGCTATGTCGTGCTGCCGTTCACCCGGGTCGGCGTCATCGGCGGCGTCATGCTGGGCTTGGGCCGCGCGCTCGGCGAAACCATGGCGGTGACCTTCGTGATCGGCAACGCGCACCGCATTTCCGGTTCGATCCTGGCGCCGGGCACCACGATTTCGGCCACCATCGCCAATGAATTCACCGAAGCCGTCGGCGATCTCTACACCTCGTCGCTGATCGCGCTCGGCCTGATCCTGTTCGTCATCACCTTCGTCGTGCTCGCCTGCGCGCGGCTGATGCTGATGCGGCTCAACGCTCGGCTGGGTAAATGACCATGACCGCGCAAGCCAACCCCTCGCAAACCAACACGCCGCTGTACCGCAGCCGCCAGCGCCGCAACGTCATCACCATGACCCTGGCCTATGCGGCGACCGCCTTCGGCCTGATCTGGCTGGCGCTGATCCTCGGCGTCTTGTTCTACGAAGGCTTCAGCGGGCTGTCGCTCGCGGTCTTCACCGAAATGACGCCGCCGCCCGGCTCCGCCGGCGGCCTGCTCAACCCGATCATGGGCAGCCTGGTGATGACCGTCATCGCGGTCGCGATCGGCACGCCGCTCGGCATGCTGGCCGGGACTTATATGGCCGAGTACGGCCGCTATGACAAATTGTCGTCGGTGGTGCGCTTCATCAACGACATCCTGCTGAGCGCGCCGTCGATCGTGATCGGCCTGTTCGTCTACGAGATCATGGTGGCGCAGATGGGCCACTTCTCGGGCTGGGCCGGCGCGGTGTCGCTCGCGGTGATCGTGGTGCCGGTGGTGGTTCGCACCACCGAGGACATGCTCACTTTGGTGCCCGACACCTTGCGCGAGGCCGCGGCCTCGATCGGCCTGCCGCGCTCGCTGATGATCGTCAAAGTCGCCTATCGCGCCGCCCGCGCCGGCATGATTACCGGCGTGCTCCTTGCCGTTGCCCGCATCAGCGGCGAAACCGCGCCGCTGCTGTTCACGGCGCTCAACAACCAGTTCTGGAGCACCGACCTCAATGCGCCGGTCTCCAGCCTGCCGGTCGTGATCTTCCAGTTCGCGCTCAGCCCCTACAAGGACTGGCAGAGTCTCGCCTGGACCGGCGCGCTGATCATCACCCTTACGGTGCTCACCCTCAGTATTATCGCCCGTGCCCTCGCTTCACAGAGAAAATCGTCATGAACAGCGTTGCCTCGTTCACCGTGCCGACCGTGACCCACGCGCAGAAAAGCGCCGAGGGCCTGGCGGAAAAAATTTCGGTCCAGAGCCTGGATTTCTTCTACGGCGATAATCGCGCGCTAAAGAACATCAACGTGTCGCTGTACAAGGGCCACGTCACCGCCTTCATCGGACCGTCGGGCTGCGGCAAGTCGACTTTGCTGCGCATCCTCAACCGGATGTACGACCTTTATCCGAACCAGCGCGCCAGCGGCCAGGTGCTGCTCGACGGCGAGGACATCTTGTCGCCGCACCAGGACATCAATTTGCTGCGCGCCAAAGTCGGCATGGTGTTCCAGAAGCCGACGCCGTTCCCGATGACCATCTACGAAAACATCGCCTTCGGCATCCGGCTTTACGAGAAGCTGCCGAAGTCCGAACTGGACGGCCGGGTGCAGCACGCCTTGCAGCGCGCCGCGCTCTGGAACGAGGTCAAGGACAAGCTCGGCGCCAACGGCCTGTCGCTGTCGGGCGGCCAGCAGCAGCGCCTGTGCATCGCCCGCACCGTCGCCGTGCGCCCCGAAGTCATCTTGTTCGACGAGCCATGCTCGGCGCTCGATCCGATCTCGACCGCCAAGATCGAAGAGTTGATCGACGAGTTGAAGGACGACTACACCATCGCCATTGTCACGCATAACATGCAGCAGGCCGCCCGCGTCTCCGACTTCACGGCCTTCATGTATCTCGGCGAGTTGATCGAATACGGCGAGACCACCAAGATCTTCACGACACCCAACGATCGCCGCACCCAGGACTACATCACCGGCCGGTTCGGTTGAGCGCGTCATAGAATTAAGGACCACGACAATGAACGAACAGCACACCGCCAAGGCGTTCGACAGCGATCTGCAGGATCTGTCGCGCATGGTCGCCGAGATGGGCGGGCTCGCTGAAAAGCAGGTCGCCGATTCGGTCGATGCCTTGGCCAAGCGCGACAGCGCGTTGGCGCAGCGTGTTACCTCCGCCGATACGATGATCGATGCCTTGCAGCACGAGATCGAGGAAAAAGCGGTGCTGACCATCGCCCGCCGCCAGCCGATGGCGGTCGACTTGCGCGAAATCGTCGGCGCGCTGCGGCTCTCCAACGATCTCGAGCGCATCGGCGATCTCGCCAAGAACATCGCCAAGCGCGTGATCGCGCTCAACGGCGAATTTCCGCCGGCCAAGCTGATCCGCGGCGTCGAACATATGACCGATCTGGTGCTCGAGCAGCTGAAGCTGGTGCTTGACGCTTATGCCAGGCGCGACGTCACCAAGGCGATGGCGGTGTGGCGCGGCGACGAGGAAATCGACGCGATGTGCACTTCCGTCTTTCGTGAGCTCCTCACTTATATGATGGAAGATCCGCGCAACATCACCTTCTGCATCCACCTGATGTTCTGCGCCAAGAACATCGAGCGTATGGGCGACCACGCCACCAATATCGCGGAATCGGTGCATTATGTAATCGAGGGCCGGCCGATCGCCGAGTCGCGGCCGAAGGGCGACACCACCACCATCGCGGCGCTGGTCGCCGGAGAGAGGTAATTAATTTAATGAGCGCGCGCATATTGATCGTCGAGGACGAAGAGCCGCTCACCATGCTGCTCCGCTACAATCTCGAAGCCGAAGGCTACGAGGTGGATACCGCGGCACGTGGCGACGATGCCGACACCAAGTTGAAAGAGACCACACCCGATCTGGTGGTGCTCGACTGGATGCTGCCCGGCCTGTCCGGCATCGAGCTGTGCCGCCGCCTGCGCGCCCGCCCGGAAACCCGGCAACTGCCGATCATCATGCTCACCGCGCGCGGCGAGGAGAGCGAGAAGGTGCGCGGGCTGGCCACCGGCGCCGACGACTACATCGTCAAGCCGTTCTCGGTGCCGGAATTGCTGGCGCGCGTGCGCGCGCTGCTGCGCCGCGCCAACCCCGATCGCGTCGCCACCGTACTGGCGATCGGCGACATCGAACTGGATCGCGAAAAGAAGCGGGTGTCGCGCTCGGGCCGCGCCGTCGATCTCGGGCCGACCGAATACCGGCTGCTGGAGTTCCTGATGGAGCGCCCGGGCCGCGTCTTCTCGCGCGAGCAGTTGCTCGACGGCGTCTGGGGCAGCGAAATCTATATCGACGAGCGCACCGTCGACGTCCATGTCGGCCGCCTGCGCAAGGCGATCAACCGCGGCCACGTCCCGGATCCGATCCGCACCGTGCGCGGCGCCGGTTACGCGCTCGACGACCGCTTCGGCCGCGCGAGCTAGGACGTGTACTCATAAATCAAGATTGGTGAGCAGTGGTTCGCCAATGCCCGCTTTACCCCCGAAAGCAGACATGCGCCTGTACCGTAGACAGGTCCGCTTTGGGCCAGAAACAGACGTAAACGAATTTCGGAGCGATGTCCGCTCATCCGTCAGAAGCAGACATTAATCTGCGCGCCTGCCATGCGCCATCAAAAGCGGAAATCAAGCATCGATTTCGTCGGCTCAGGTCAGTCGGCAAAACGATGGTTCATTCAGCATCATTGCGCGACCCCAGACGATGCGTCGCGCGCGCAATCGGCGAAGAGCAGGTACATCGTGGCGAAGAATTCCTCCGCCGCGTCGGCCAGCAGCGGCTGGATGATGACGCGCTCACCACCTGCGCCGGTACGCTCGATGAGGCCCTTGGCCTCGGCATCGCGGATCAGCTTGAGCACGTGCGGGCGCGATACCGAAAAGCGCCGCGCCAAGGCCGAGATCGAAATCGGCACCGCCCGCTGCGGCGGCATGGTGTCATCAGCCTCGCCGGCGGTCAGCAGGCTGGCCAGGATCAACATGCCGGCGTTGCGTTCGGCGAACAGCCCAAGATTCGGCGCGTGGGTGAGAAAACGAAAGCCGGCAAGAAATCGCTCCGACATGCCGACCACCAGGCGCGGGCCGAACTCGGGATCATCCAGCGCCGTCACCATCGCATTGCCGTCCGGCATGAGCGGCGCCATGGCGCCGAAATGCACGCGCCAGCGCGCCTGCAGCATGTCGAGCAGCTTGGCGGTCGGCACCAGGCGGCGCTGGCGGGCGTCGGCGCTGACCTCCGGCGCGAGATAGCCGCCGAAACGCATCAAGGACAGCATCGCCGTTGTGCGGCCCGAACTGCAAATCCCCTGCTCCGCCGCCATGATCTTCATGCGCGTGGGCGTCAGGCCGGATGTCGGGTCGGCGGCATCGCGCGTGTAATGGAGATAAAGCGTGAGATAGCCGAACAGCAGGCGCGCGCGGTCGTCCATCAGCCAGTTGAGCAGATGCCCGCCCTGATACATTTCAGTGAGGCTGGTGGCCGATGCGCGCATGGCGCCGGCAAAGCCCGGCTGGGCGCGGAGCGCGGCAATGCCTTCCGGGGTTGCCGGATTATTCCAGGTTCTCGCTGTGATTAAACTCATTAACGCCGACCCTCGCTCCACATAGAGCAGGGATGCGACCAAATTTCTACAGTTGTGCCGCGCCCCCGCCCCTCTAGTTTCCGGTTTTTGGGGGGCGTGCCCGGTGCGCGGCACTTTGATTCCAATGCGGCTGCGAATGCTTTTGGCCAGTGTCCTCCTGGCCGGCGCCGTCAGTGCCCTCGCCGCCCAGCCGGCGGCGGCGCAATTCGTCTGCGACAGCACCACCCCCGGCGGGGCCGACGGCTCCACGGCGACCGGCAACGGCGCAATGGCCTGCGGCTTGAACGCCGCAGCCAGCGGCGATTTCAGCGTTGCCGTGGGCAACAACAGCACGGCCACGCAGACCGATGGTCTTGCTTTCGGCCACCTTGCGACGTCGACCGGTTTGGGGAGCATAGCCATCGGTCAATTGTCGGGCGCCAGCGGCAACTCCTCGATCGCCATCGGCATTCAATCGGCCGCCACTCAATCCGAGGCAATAGCGTTCGGCAACATGGCCAACGCAAGCGCCGCGAATTCGATGGCTTTCGGCACCAACAGTTCGGCCAGCGCGAATGGCGCACTCGCGTTCGGCGGGAATTCGAGTGCGGGCGGCGCCTCCAGCGTTGCGTTCGGCACTTTTTCCAATGCAAGCGCCAACAATTCAGCGGCGATCGGCAACAGCAGTTCGGCCAGCGCGATTGGCGCACTCGCACTCGGCGCGAATTCGAGTGCGGGCGGCGCCTACAGCGTTACGTCCGGTATGTATAGTCAGGCCAACGGCGCCAATTCCATCGCCATCGGCGGCAACGCCGCGCCCGGCGCCGGCAACGCGGCCTATGTCGATGCGGCAGCCGTGAACGGCATCGCCATCGGCAACGGGGCGCAGGTCACATCCGCTGCCACGTCGGACTCAATTGCAATCGGCGCCAATGCCAGTGCGAGCGCCACCTTGGCGACGGCAATCGGCGGCCAGGCCAATGCCGCGCGCGCTGGCACGGCCGTCGGTTTCGGCGCAAGTGCAGTGGCCCTCGACGCTTCGGCCTTTGGGGCCTCGAGCCTAGCCAGTGGCTTGAGCGGCACCGCCCTCGGCTCGGCCAGCAATGCGAATGGCAACTACAGCGTAGCCGTCGGCTCCCAAGCCTATGCCAATGCCGCCAACTCCATCGCCATCGGCGGCAACGGCAGCAGTGGCGCCGGCAATGCCGCATTCATCAACGCCGCCGCCGCCAACGGCATCGCCATCGGCAATGGCGCACAAGTCGGCGCCAGCGGCAGCAACTCCGTCGCCATCGGCTCGAACTCGGTCGCGAACGTCGCCAATGTGGTCTCGGTCGGCAAGGCGGGCAGCGAGCGCAAGATCATCAATGTGAGCGCCGGCACGCTCTCTTCCGGCTCGACCGACGCCGCCACCGCCGGCCAGCTCTTTACCGCCAACCAACGCGTCGCCGACGCGTTCGGCACCACGCTGACCAGCGGTCTGATGAATGCGCCGAGCTACGTCATCCTGGGCACCACATATAACAATGTCGCCAGCGCCTTCAACGCCGTGAACGCCAATCTCGGCAATCTGCAGACACAGATCACGAGCGGCACCTTCGTGCAGCAGAGCGCGGCCGGACAGCCCATCACCATCGGCGCCAATACCGGCGGCACCGTCGTCAACGTCGCTGGCACCGCCGGCAACCGCACCGTCACCGGCGTCGCCGCCGGCACTCTGTCGTCGTCCAGCACCGACGCGGTCAACGGCAGCCAGCTTTACGCCACCAACCAGCAGGTGGCGGCGAACACCGCCGACATCGCCAGCCTGACCAGCACGGTCGCCGGCATTACCTCCGGCAGCACACCCTATTTCAAGAACAACAACACGGGCGCGGCCGCCTCCGCTACCGGCACCAATGCCAACGCCATCGGCAGTGGCGCCAATGCTGCCGGCAGCAATTCGCTGGCGTTCGGCACCAATGCGTCGGCCGCTGACTCCGGCAATATCGCCATCGGGCAGAACAGCAACGCCAGCGGCAACAATGCTATCGCAATCGGTACCGGCGCCGTCTCCGCCGCGAACTCGGTGGTGATCGGGCCCGGCGCCACCGACAACAACTTCACAAATGCATCGGTCTACGGCGTCAATGCGCAGGTCGGCGCCACGGGCAACGTCGCCATCGGCGACGGCGCCAATGCGTCAAGCGCCAACTCGGTCGCGGTCGGCCAGAATGCGACGGTGCTCGCGAGCAACGGCTCGGCCTTCGGCCAGGGCGCAACAGTACAAGCAGGTGCAAACAATTCGGTTGCCATCGGCCAGGGTTCGATCGCATCCGCGCCGAACACAGTTTCGGTCGGCTCTGCCGGCAACGAGCGTCGCGTCACCAATGTCGCGGCGGGCATCAATGGAACGGACGCCGTCAACGTCAATCAGCTCAACAGCGTCGTCGCCAGTATGAA
This sequence comes from uncultured Hyphomicrobiales bacterium, assembly GCA_903878085.1. Lineage (GTDB taxonomy): Bacteria > Pseudomonadota > Alphaproteobacteria > Rhizobiales > Xanthobacteraceae > Pseudolabrys. The sequence continues at coordinate 118,358 of CAIRGJ010000062.1, forward strand.
TTATCAGCCGCAAATCAATAATCTGCAGTCGCAGATCAACGACACCAATCAGCGCGTCGACAAAGCCAATGGCGGCGTCGCCATGGCGATGGCGATGGGCGGTGGTGCTCTGCCAGAGAGCAAGAAATACGCGCTGGGCGCCAATCTCGGGACGTTCGCCGGCCAGAACGCATTGGCCGTAACCAGCGCCTTCCGCTTGAGCGAAAATCTTGTGGCGTCGGGAGCGATTGGCTACGGCCTCAATCAGAACCAAGTCGGCGGTCGGGTAGGACTTCAAATCGCATGGTAGCAAACCGAAACAACCGGAAGCTTACGGCAATAATTCTCGCGGCGGCGTTCATAGTGCCCGTGGCGGCCGGCGCCCAGCAGACTGAATGGGCCAAGCTGCCGCGCATGCAGTTGGAACGGCAATTCGCCGGCCCCTTGCAGGACACCATCATCCAGCGTTGGCGCGATCCGGTAGACGGCGCCGTCTGCTATATCTATTTGCCAATCACCGCCGCGCACACGCCACCCACACCCACGGGCTATGTGCAATACGGTGCCAACACCATCGGCTCGCTCAGTTGTCTCCCCATGGGTCCGGCGCCCGCGCAAAAAGGCAGCACCCTTCAGCAAGCCGCTCCTGCGCCCAATCCGCGATAAGACTGCACGAACGGCCACACGCCAGAAATGGCTGCTTTGGGTCATTAGCGACCAAAACGATATGCTCGCTGAGAGTCCGCATTACTTCCGTTACCGACCAATAAACGATCATTAGCGACCGGCCAATGGAGCGCGCCCCTACGCGTCCAATACGCGCAATAAGCGCATGGTGGCGCAGCATTGCAGCATCACCTATCTCAACCCGTCGCAGCGCGGTGAACCGCTCACCGCACATGCGGTCGAACGCCAACGCGCTGGCCGCTCGGGCATCTATGACGTGACGGTGAAGCGCGAGGATGGGACGCTGATCGCCGAATTCCGCGGCCATGCTCGCGCCATCGAAGGAACTCTCGTGACCGCCATCGCTCCTGGAGAGATGGCGGGGGAATGTACTTGAGCTAACGCGCAGTGTCCGCTTTGGGCGCCATGAGCGGACTCGCACGCTTGGCTTAAAATAAAAGAGGCAGCCAACTGAGGCAGCCTTAGTCCCCGCGATCGGGGTCTGAATTGGTCGAGACTTGGACGCCTTTGAAGTTAGCCGCTTGGTCGGCAAGCTTCTGCCAAGCTTGGGCCATTTCGACTAGAAATGCCTTATGTCCGGGATCGACGACCAAACGTGCTGCTTCAAGGCAGCGTACTGCAAATCGCTGATAATCTTTTAGGGCGGACATTTTCGTGTCCAATTCAGATGAACGGAAATGAGGCAAATTCTTTCCTATGCGGCCGGGAAACATTCGCATTGATGTTAATCAACAGACAGCAGCCGCGGCGGCGGTCAACACCTTGGCGTAGCGCTCGGCATCGGACCTGATGATTGCGTCGAACTCGGTGGGTGGCCGTGCCTACTCCCGTCGGTAGGGTTGTGGGACGGCGTCTTTCTGAGTCATGTCCCTTATTGCATCGGCCATCATGTTGCCAAATCCAGCAACGCTAACACCACGGGCCAGCGCAATAAATTCGCGCTTAGCCAACCTCATCTGGGCGTCCGCTTAGAGCCGATTTTGTTGCAGAAGTCGGCCACTAGAGAAGAAAGGCAGCCGGGCCGATTTATTAAGGCGGTTGCTTGTCATCCGCTCGGTTGGGAGTGGCTGCACTCGTGACCTGATGGACGAACGAGATTCTACTCACGTCACGAGTTTTCGGCCGGTGACGGCTTCGAGGTTCTTGTAGAAAATCTTGTCGCTAGTCTCCTTATTAAGATTGAGCCCCTCGAGAATCCGCAACGTTTCGCGCGGATACATGGCTCCATTTTCGGGATCAAACGGGCAATCCGAAGCGAATACGATCTTGTCGATGGGAAAGAACTCAAGGCCGCACTTGGTCGCCGGCGTCGCTCCGAATACCGCGGTATCAGCATAGAAGTCCTGCTTAAAATAATCGAGCGGACGCTTCTTCAGGCTCTTACGGAGAGCGACATAGTCTTCATCGGTAGTGCGGGAGCCGAGAACGTCCCAGCCTGGGCCAATGCGGCCCTCAAGCATCGGGACGATGCCACCGAAATGGTGCGTAATGATCTTCAGGTTGGGGTGGTTGTCCATGATCTTGGAGAACACCAGGCGCGCCATCGCGGTCGCGGTCTCGTATGACCACCCGAACGTCCACCAGATTTCGTACAACGACTTCTTCTCGTCCAAATAGTCCGCCATATTGGCGCCGCGCGCCGGATGCAGCCAGACCGGTTTGCCGAGCTCGTTCATTTTTTTCCAGAATGGCAGGTATTGCGGGCGGTCGATTGGTTTGCCGGCGACGTTGGTGTAAATCTGAACTCCAAGCGCACCGAGCTGATTGATTGCGCGCTCGGCTTCCGCCACGCCGGCATCCGGAGCGTCGAGCGATATCTGTGCGATCCAGCCAGGGAAATACTGACGTTCCTTGGCGCATAGTTCAGCGAAGCCGTCATTGATGATGCGGATGAATTCGTCGATCTGTTGCGGAGACTTGGCGAAGTTTTCGATCGGCGGCTGCGGGTAGGCCAGGATCTGCGCATAGTCCTTGTGGCTGTCGATGATCTTTTTGCGTGCATCGAGGTCATAGAGCGCCGGGATCGCGCGCACGCGCTTGCCCATATCTTTATATTCACCGGCAACCTCGAGCATCTTGTTGAAAAAGTTTTGCGGGAAAAAGTGAGTGTATGCATCGATTCTCATATTCCACGTTCCTCAATGAGTGCTGGTTAAGCTTCGATCACTCGTCGCTGCCGTTCGTCTTGGAGCCCTAACGGTCGAGAATTGTCGCCATAGATCCCCCTAGTCGTATTTTTACCGGGCACGCTAAGAGGCATATCCTTAACGATGCGGCCCGCGATATGGGCAGCAAAACGTGTGAAACCGGGGGGCGCATTGCGAATAATCAAAAATGCCGCGGACACATTTTGGCAAGGCCGCACATAAGAAAGTGGATGGCTTGTCCTATGTCGCCTTTGTGTCATTCACGACCAAAGCGCTGTGCGCTACCATGTCCGGTCTTCACCCCAAAGCGACCAAAAACCGGGCCTTGGCGACCATCACCGTTGAACTATGTGTAGCGCCTGATCGGCACGCTACGGAGCGAATGTTTGGATTACGTGCGGATCTTCGGCGAGGCGCATCTGCGGCAAATTTTGACTTTGTATGCTTCTTATTATTACAATCGGTAGCGAACGTATTTATCGCTGCGCAAGGATGTGCCGATTGGTAGAGCGGGCCAGCGATATGGTATGGTTTTAGCCACACCCGTTTTGTTAGGGCTGAATCATCGCTACGCGCGAATATGATTTTCGGGAAGGACATCGTTGGGCGTATTCTGCCGCCGACAATCCTAGACGACCTGCATTACCAATATGTCCGGATTTAATTTCCGATTGGGACAGGGGCGGCTCAGGACGAGGGCATCCTCCTAAAACAATATTCCGATTCAGGGATGGCTGCCACCGTTTCATAGCTTCCCGTTTACATAGGAAAGGAAGTCGCGCGCCGCCGACGGCAGCGGCGCGTAATAGGCGCAGCGCAAATCAAGGTCACGTGGCCGCACCGCAAGCTGGACCGCTACCAGCGCGCCGGTTGCGACCTCCTGATCGACCGCGCATGATGGCAGTGCCGCGATGCCGCGCCCGAGACGCACCATCTCCTTCACCGAAGCCGAGTCCTGCAATTCCATTGCGACATCGAACCGCGCGATACCGACCTCCTTCAAGGCTAGTCCGACCATTTGCATGTAGCGCGAATTACGCAGCCCGGTAAAAAATGGGTAGCGTAGAACTTCGTCCGGACCGACCTTTTTACGCCGCGCTAGCGGATGATCGCGCGACACGACCAGCCACAGTGGCACTCGCGACAGCAGGTCGGTTTGCAGCCCGGAAAGCGGTCCGGCCGCCAGCACGATCGCCAAGCTGACGACATGCTCGCGTACGAGCGCTACGACGTCTTCTATTGTGCCGGTGCGGGTAACCATCCGGACTTTGGGGAAGTTGCGCGTAAAACTCGCCAAATGTGTCGCCATCACATGCGGGGCTACGTCACGATGCAGCGCGATCGACACCTCGCGTGCGTCAACTGAGCGCAGATCGCTGAGCGTGATGGTCGCCGCTTGCGACTTCTGCAGAAATTCGACGGCATAAGCGTATAGCGTGTCGCCGGCCTTGGTCAGTTGCGGGCGGGCGCCGCGTCTGCGGAAGAACAGCTTCTGCCCAATCTGGCCTTCCAGCGCCTTGATGTGCGCGCCAACCGACGGCTGCGCGATGCCGAGCCGCACGGCGGCCGCGTTAAAACCTCCGGCGTCCACAACCGACGTAAAAACACTGAGCCTGCGGGCACTTGCGGAGATCACGGGCGTTCACACGGTTAAAACTTATAGCCATCTGACTTTAAGTATTAAGCCTCAAATCCCATTGCTTGACCAGAGCCTTCCCGTAACTCTCGCACCAAGATCAATGAACTCGCGAGCCCGGCTCCGGCCAGACTAAACGCGAGGCTCTCGGGACGGAATACGGCAAGGAGTTCGGCGCGTGATTGTCGTTGCAATCGATATTGGCGGCACCTTTACCGATCTGATCGGGTTCGACGATCGCGCCAAGCGCTTCGTCGAGGCCAAGAGCCTGACCACGCCAGCTCATCTGGTGCAGGGTATCATCGATTGCATCCGCAAGAGTGGCCTGGAAGCCGGCGCCATCGACGAGCTGATCCACGGCTCCACCATCGCGATCAACACGCTGATCGAACGCAAGGGCGCCAAGACTGGGCTGATCGTGACCAAGGGCACCCGCGACGTGTACGCCATCGGCCGCGGTAACCGGCCGGAAGCCTACAATCTGCTATTCAAGCGCCATCAGCCTCTGGTGCCGCGCCACCTCACCATCGAAGTCGATGAGCGCATGCTCGCTTCTGGGGAGGTGCATCGTAAGCTCCAGACCAATGATGTTGAGGCGGCTTGCCGTGCGCTGAAGGCTGAAGGTGTCGAGGCGGTCGCGGTCTGCTTCCTGCACTCATACGTGAACCCCGGTCATGAACGCGAGGCTGGCGCGGTGATCGCCAAGGGGATGCCGGACGCTTACCTCTCGCTGTCGCATGACATCCTACGCGAATATCGTGAGTTCGAGCGGACTTCGACCACGGTGGTGAACGCCTATATCGGACCGAAGGTCGGTGGCTACGTGAAGAGCTTGCACGCAAATCTTGGCGAGGTCGGATTTCGCGGCGACCTGTCGATCATGCGTTCCAATGGTGGTGTGATGACGCCGGAGGTCGCGCAGGAGCGACCCGCCGCGATGATGGAATCCGGTCCGGTCGGCGGAATCATCGCCTCGGCCCGCGTCGGCATGGCGCTTGGCCTGCCGAATGTGATCTCGTTCGACATGGGCGGTACGACCGCGAAGGCGAGCCTCATTCGCGACGGCGAGCCGACCATGGCGCCGGGCTACTATGTCGGCGGCTACGCCAGCGGCCATCCGGTGATGGTGCCGATGATCGACGTGGTCGAGGTCGGCGCCGGTGGCGGCTCGATCGCCTGGCTCGACGACATCGGCGCGCTGAAGGTCGGTCCGCAGAGCGCCGGCGCCGATCCCGGTCCTATCTGCTATCGCGGCGGCGGCCTTGAGCCGACCATCACCGACGCCAATGTGGTGCTCGGACGGCTCGATCCGGACAATTTTCTCGGCGGCCAGATGAAGCTAGATGCCGGCGGCGCCGCCAAAGGCATCAAGGACAAGATCGCCGATCCGCTCGGCATGACCACCATCGAAGCCGCGCAGGCCATCGTCGAGATCGGCATCAACAAGATGTCGCTGGCGGTGCGTGAGGTCTCGGTCGAGAAAGGTTACGACCCGCGCGACTTCGCGCTGGTCGCCTCCGGCGGCGCCGGACCACTGCACGTGCTGGCGATCGCCCGCGAACTGCACATTCCGAAGGTGATCGTGCCGCTGTTTCCCTCGCACTTCTCGGCGCTCGGTATGCTGCTCGCCGACGAGCGCCACGATTTCATCCGTACTTCCTACGCGGATCTCGCCAGCGTCGACTTCAAGAATCTAGTCGCGGTGCACGAGGAGATGGCGAGCGAGGCGATGGGCGGCGTGCGCCACAACAAGGGCGCCGAGCTGCAGGTGCATCTCGACCTGCGCTATGTCGGCCAGGAGTTCACGCTGCAGGTACCGGTGACGCTTGCCCAGTTGAAGAAGGGCGACCGCCACGCCATCCGCAAGCAATTCGACAAGCTTTATGAACATCGCTACGCGCACCATTCGCCGGACGAGGCGGTGGAAATGGTCAACATCCGCCTCGCGGTGGTCGGAAAGCGGCCGCGCCTGAAATTCCCCGGCCTCAAAGCGGCGGTGAAAGCGAAGCCTGTGCGCACCCGTAAAGTCTATCTCGGCGCGGCCGGCAAGGCCGTGACTTGCCCCGTGTTCAAGCGGCCGTCGCTCGGCGCCGGGGTCAAGATCGTCGGTCCAGCCTTGATCGAGGAGCACGGCACCACCACCGTGCTGTACCAAGGCGACGTCTGCCGCGTGGCGCCATCGGGCGAACTCATCATTGCGGTTCGGGGGGCGAAATGAAGAAGCCGGTGAAAAAGTTGGACGCGGTCACCCTGGAAGTGATCCGCAACGCCTTGCCGGCGGTCGCCAACGAAATGGCCGCGGATCTGCAGCGCACCTCGTACAACATGATGATTTACGAAGTGCGCGATTTCTGTACCGCGCTGATCGATCCGAATGGCGAACTTATCTCGCAAAATGTCGGTGGCGTCTCGCACTTTGTCGCTGATCTTGGCGTTATCATCATCGACGGGATGCGGCGTTACGGCCCCAAAGGCTTCAAGCCTGGCGATGTGCTGATCACCAATCACCAGGCGGTGGCCGGCCAGCACCTGAACAACGTCGTCATCTATATGCCCTATTTCTACAAGGGCGAGTTGCTGATGTTTACGATGGTGCGGGCGCACTGGATCGACATCGGCGGCACCTCGACTGGCTTTGGCGCCGGCCCGCAGGTCGCCGATCCGTGGTTCGAGGGCCTGCAGCTCGACCAGTTGAAGATCTACGAGGCCGGAGAACTCAACGAGACTCTGTATCGCGTCATCAAGGACAACATCCGCTTTCCGGAATCCTCGCTCGGCGACATGAAATCGCAGATGGCGGCCTGTCGCCTCGCCGCGCGCCGCATGGACGAGTTGTTCGACAAATATGGCCGCGACACCATTCTGAGCGCCGTCAACACCATCTTCGGCGAGACCGAGCGCAAATGCCGCAACGTGGTGCAGGCGTTGCCCGACGGGATTTACGAAGCCTCCGCCTCGATCGACGACGACGGCGTGCGCAAGGGCGAGCCTGTCCCGATCCACGTCAAGGTGACGATCAAAGGCAGCGGCATGACCATCGACCTGTCCGGCTGTTCGCTGGAACGCAAGGCGGGGATAAACTCGCGAACTTTGGCCGGCGCTCGCGTCGCCTATAAGGCGCTCACCGGGCCGCTCGATCCGGTCAACGAGGGCTCGTTCCGCGCCCTCGACGTGATCATTCCGGAAGGCAACATCATGATGGCGCGCTTCCCGGCACCGATGGCCGGCTGGAGCGCGATCGTACCGACCGTGGTCGACACCATCGTGGCGGCGTTGGCCAAGGCGATGCCGGACAGGGTGCCGGCCGGCCATCACGGCCTGCTCGGCGGCGCCGTCGTATTCTTTGGCCTGCATCCGAAGACCAACAAGCGTTTCGTGGTGCAGAGCCTGGAAGGCGGCGGTTGGGGTGGCCGGCCATACGAGGACGGCGAATCAGGCACGGTTTCGGTGTGCCAGGGCGACGTCCGCAACGGCTCGATCGAGGGCATCGAGCTGAAATGCCCGGTGCTGGTCGAGAGCCGCGGCTTCCGGCAGGATTCCTGTGGTGCCGGAAAATATCGCGGCGGTCTTGGGATCGATATGCAAGTCCGTAACCTGGTCGAAGGCCACTGGAATTTCGAGCAAACGCGCCGGACGATCTGTCCGCCATGGGGGCTGTGGGACGGCACTCCGGGCGAATCCGGCGGCTATCTGCTGAAGCTACCGAACGAAAGCGAGTTCCGCCTGACCGGCGGCAACCGCCTGCCGGTGCCGGTCGGCGCCCAGGCGATTGTGCGCACCGGCGGTGGCGGCGGCTGGGGCAATCCGCTGGAGCGGGAACCGGAACGCGTGCGCCATGATGTCCGCGAAGAGCTGATCTCGCGTGAAGCCGCCGAGAGGCTCTATGGGGTGGTGCTCGACGCCGACTTGACCCTCAACGCCGCAGCCACCACGCGTCTTCGCGAGGACATTCAATCCAAGCGAAAAGCTGGTCATAATGAGAGCAAGGATCATTAGAATAAGCCGCTAGCGCATCATGCGGGACGCGGGAATAGCCATCAAATGAAAGGCCGCTTTGAACGGCCTTCGTTCTGGGGAGGGAAGTGCATGACAAGGCCAGGCCGGATCGAGTTGTGGTGGCGCGGCATTCGGCGCCTCACAATTTTGGCCGCTGTGGCGATGATGACCATCCCGGTGTTGCCTGCCGCGGCTGAGACGCTACGGGTCGGCAAGGCCGGCCGCGACGCATTCTCCTTCGTGCCGGTTGACGTCGGCGTGCGCACCGGCATCTTCAAGAGCAACGGACTTGACATCGAGATCAGTTCGTTCGGCGGCGACGCCCGGGTCCAGCAGGCGATGGCCGCGGACGGCATCGACATCGGACTAGGCTCCGGGCCGGGTCTAGCCTTCATCGCCAAGGGTTCGCCGATCAAAGGCGTCGCAGCGATGGCGGGCCCGCCGCTGCTGTTTGCGCTGGTGGTGCGCAACGACGATAGTGTGAAGACGGTCGACGACCTCAAGGGCCGCAAGGTTGGCGTCTCGACCGTCGGCTCGGTGACAAGTTGGATCATCAGCGAAGTGGCACAGCAGAAGGGCTGGGGCCATGGCGGCATCGAGCAGGTGACGATCGGCGACGACGCTTCGCGCATCGCTGCGCTGAAGTCCAAATCGTTCGATGCCGCGATCGTCAATTTGGCGCAGGCGCTGAATTACGTGCAGCGCGGGGAGGGCCGGGTGTTGATGCGCTTCGGCGACCTGGTGAAGGATTTCCATATCCATGTCATCTTCGCCACCGACAAGGCCATTGCGGAAAAACCCGGCGCGCTGCGCGGTTTTCTAAAAGGCTGGTTTGAGACCATATCCTACATGCGCGCCAACAAGGAAAAGACCGTCGCGATTGCGATGGACGTGATGGGCACCGACGCGCCCACCACGGCGGCAATTTACGACGAGCTCATGCCGATGTTTTCCAACGATGGCCGGTTCGATCCAAAGGCGCTTGCCGTGCTGCGGCGATCCTTCGTCGAGATGAAGACGCTGCCGCAGGAGCCAGACATGTCCGCGCTCATCACCGAAGCGTTTCTACCCAAATGAAAAACAAGCCAACCACCGGAGGATGTCCATGCTAAGGAGGTTCGTAGATCGTATTCCATTCCGGCTAACTGCCGCGGCGCTGATGCTGGCGGGCGGCGTGATGGCATTTGCGTCGTCGTCGTTTGCTGCCGAAAAGCTGCGCGTCGGCAAAGCGGTGCCGGAAGCATTTTCCTTTGTGCCGCTCGACGTCGGCATCGAGCAGGGCTTCTTCAAGAAATACGGCCTCGACGTCGAATCAATCTCATTTGCCGGTGACGCCAAGCTGCAGCAGGCGATGGCCGGCGACGGCATCGATATTGCGCTCGGTTCTGGCCCCGGCATGGCCTTTATCATGAAGGGCTCGCCAGTGAAGGGCATCGCGGCCATGGCCGGGCCGCCACTGCTGCTCACCCTGGTCGTCCTGCCCGACGGGCCGAAGACTGTGGCCGATCTGAAAGGCAAGCGCGTCAGCGTCTCGACCGCCGGCTCGCTGACCGCCTGGCTGGTGTCGGAGACCTCGAACCAGCAGGGCTGGGGGCACGACGGCATCATCGTAACGCCGATGGGTGCGACGCCGCCTCAGATTGCCGCGCTCGCCCGCAAGGACATCGACGGGGTGGTGACCGACATTGCTACGGCGCTGACGCTGGAGAAGGAGGGCAGGGCCCGTATCTTGGTGCGCTTCGGTCAACTCGTGAAGGACTTCCATATCCATGTGATCTTCGCGACTGATAAGGCGATCGCTTCGCGCCCCGACGATCTCGGTAAATTCGTCAAGGGCTGGCTCGAGACCATCGCTTTCATGCGCAAGAACAAAGCCGCGACGGTGAAGATCGCCGCCGACGTCATGCACAAGGATGAAGAGATCGCCAGCCGGACCTATGACGAATTGATGCCGATGTTCTCCGACGATGGCAAGTTCAACTCGAAAGCTATGGCAGTGTTGGCCAAGTCCTATGTCGATCTGAAGATACTGACTGAAGAGCCCGATCCGAAGAAACTCTACACTGAGCAGTTTCTGCCGAAGTAATCCGGCTGCGGCGTCGTCCGACCTTGGATGGCGCCGCGGCGGCCTTTTCCGTCATCTTGCCCGACCGGGCGCTGCGCATTGAGAACCTCGGCATGACTCAGGCTGCAATACCAGATGCTGCGATCCGGGTGCGCAACGTCTCCCACCAATTCGGCGAGGTGGGCGAGGCCCGGCACGTGCGGGCACTGCTCAACACCTCGCTCGATATCGCGCGCGGCGAATTGCTGTGCCTGATTGGTCCCAGCGGCTGCGGCAAGAGCACGCTGCTCAACGTGATGGGCGGGCTGTTCACACCGACCACCGGCGCGGTTACGGTCGGAACCACGCCGGTGCACGGGCCGATGCCGCACGACATTGCGTTCATCTTCCAGGAAAGCGCACTGTTCCCGTGGAACACGATCTTCGAGAACATGATCCTGGGCATGACGTTTCAGGGCGTGCCGAAGAGCGAGCGCGAGGATCGTGCCCGTCGCGCACTCGAAGCCGTCGGGCTCGACGAGTTCGCCGCGCATTATCCGAGCCAGTTGTCCGGCGGCATGCGTCAGCGCGCTGCGCTCGCCCGCGCGCTCAGCCTGGAAACCCAGATCTTGCTGATGGACGAGCCGTTCGGCGCGCTCGACGAACAGACCCGCATGGTGCTGGGCGAAGATCTCTCGGTGCTGCTGTCGCGCTCCAAGAAGACCATCGTGTTTGTCACCCACAGTCTCGGTGAGGCGGTCTTCCTGGCCGACCGCGTCGCGGTGTTCTCGGCCCGCCCCGGCACCATCAAGGAAGTGATCACGGTCGACGAGCCGCATCCGCGCAAGCCTGAATTCATGACCTCGGCCAAGTTTCACAGGCTGCGCGACCAGTTGTACGGTCTGCTGCACGAAGAAATCCGCAAATCGATGTCGCAATCGGCCAAGCCGAAGCGGGCCTATGAAGATCAAGCGAAAGGCGACAGCTGATGTCGTCGCCGCGCCGGAAATTCAAGGACCGGTTCGCCAGCCGCCTGGTGCAGGTCGGTTTTTTGGTCGTGGTCCTGCTGCTCTGGTATCTGGCGACGACGCGCTGGGGCGTGAACAAGCTGCTGCTGCCCAATCCGTTGAACGTCTGGGACCAGCTCGCCGATGTGATTCGCAAAGGCGAATACCTCAACGACCTGCGCATCACGCTGACCGAACTCGCTGTCGCATTTGTAATCTCGACCGTCAGCGGCACGTTGCTCGGCTACGCGATCAGCCGTTCGCCGTATCTGATCAAGGTGTTCGAGCCGCTGTTCGCCGGCATCTATTCGATCCCGATCATCCTGTTCCTGCCGCTCTACGTGCTGTTTTTCGGGCTCGGTCCGGCCTCCAAGATCGCGCTTGGTACGACGATCAGTTTCTTCCCCGTCGTGTTGAGCACCATCGCCGGCTTCGGCAACGTCGATAAAGTGCTGGTGACGGCGGCAAGGTCGATGGGCGCCTCCGATTATCAGCTATTCCGCTTTGTGCTGGTGCCGGCGGCCTTGCCCGTGATCCTGAGCGGCTTGCGCATGGGCTTCACCGTCGCGCTGCTGTCGGTCATCGGCAGCGAGACCATCGCCTCGCTCGCTGGTCTGGGCCACCGCATCGTCAATCTCGCCGAGAACATGGATATGGCGCGCATGTTCGCCTACATCGTGTTCGTCATCGCCATTGCCGCGTCTCTCAACACCGTGGTGTCGGTGTTGGAAGCGCGCGGAAGGCGGCAGCGGTGAGCGCCGCCGTACCGACCCACGCCGGAATCCGCTTGCAGCAGTACCTGTGGCGCCATCCGGGCATCGCCCGGCTCGGCGTCGTGCTGATGCTGTTCGCTGTCTGGGAAATCGCCGCGCGCTGGTTCGTCGATCCGATGTTCCTCAGCCCGCCGTCCAAGGTGCTGTTCGCGTTCGGGGACGTGCTGGCCACCCGCGGCGTGCCGGCTGCGCTACGCGTCACCTTCTTCGAACTCGCGGTCGCTTTCGCGATCGCGGTCGTCATCGGGCTTGTCGTCGGGCTCGCGGTCGGCTTGAGCAAATTCGGCAACCGCAGCGTTATGCCAATCGTGCTGCTGCTCTACGGCATTCCGCAGATCACCATTCTGCCGATCTTCATCCTGTATTTCGGCATCGGCCCGGCCTCCAAGATCGCCTTCGGCGTTACCCATGGCATGTTCCCGATCGTCATGGCGGTAGTCGCGGGCGTGCAGAACATCAAGCCGATCCTTATGGTCAGCGCGCGCTCGATGGGCGCCAGCCATTGGCAGCTACTGCGCTACGTCATCTACCCGCACATGATCCCGAGCTTCTTTTCCGGCATGCGGCTCGGCATGACCGGCGTGCTGCTCGGCGTGCTGCTGGCCGAGCTCTATGTCTCGACCGCTGGAATCGGTTACTTCACCAGCGTGTTCACCCAGAACTTCGATCCGACCAAGCTGCTCGGCCTCGTCGCGATCTTGGCCGCGATGGCGATTGTGCTGAACGAATTCGTGCGTCGCGCCGAGGTGCATTTCGCCCGCTGGCGCGACTGACGGCAAAAGGACAAGGACGAATGGCAAAGGTCAAATTGACGATCGCGTGCGGCGACTACGACATTGTGCGCGCCTTCAAGGAAGGCGCCGTGCAGGCCGACGGGCTCGACCTTGTGTTCCTGACCGACATGGGGCCGCGCGAACGCCACTGGCGCATGGGCCGCAAGCATGAATTCGACGTTTGCGAGGAGAATGTCGGCGCTTATTACATGATCCGCGATCAGGGCGAGCCGTTGACCGCCATCCCGGTGTTCATGCATCGCCGCTTTCGCCACGGCTTCGTCTTCGTCAATACAGCGGCCGGCATCAAGGAGCCGAAGGATCTGAACGGCAAGACCGTCGGCGGCACCAATTTTCAGCCCGCCGCGAATATCTGGATGCGCGGCATTCTGGAAGAACATTATGGGCTCAAGCACCGCTCAATCACCTGGCTGGTCGACCGCAGCGAGGACATTCCGTTCACGCCGCCGTCCGACCTGCGTATCGAGATGAAGAAGTCATCGAAGGCGCTCAGCGACATGCTGGCCGATGGCGACATCCCGGCGATGATTTCGCCGACGCTGCCGAAACCGTTCGTGCAAGGCGACAAGCGGATCGCCCGGCTGTTCCAGGACTACACGGCCGTCGAGACCGATTATTTCCGGCAGACCGGTATCTTTCCGATCATGCACGTCACCACGGTGAAACAAGAGATCGTCGACAAGTTTCCGTGGATACCGACCAATCTCGTCAAGGCCTTCGAGGCGTCGAAGCAACTCGCCTACAAGCGCGTCGCCAATCCACGCATGGTGCCGCTGGCTTTCGTGCGTACCGCGGTCGAGGAGCAGGAAGCGCTGCTCGGCAAGGATCCATGGTCCTACGGACTGACCGCGCAGAACCGCAAGAATTTGGAGACGGTTCAGCGCTACGCCCACCAGCAAGGTCTGATCAAGACGATCGTGCCGCTCGACACGCTGTTCGCCGACACCGATCTTGGCGATGCCGCCGGATCTGGGTCGGAAGAATTCTGAGCCGACATGACTTTTGACGAACGTCTCATGGAGATAAACCGGCGCCTGGGTGAGCGCGGGCTCGACCGCATCGTCGCGCTGCACGACGGTGCGCATTTTATCGAGAAGCCGGATCCCATCCTGGTGCTGAGCGGCTTCAAGTCGCTCGGGCCCTGTGCGGTGGTGCTAGAACGCGGCGGCCGCGTCACGCTGGTCGTGACACCTGCCTGGGATGCGGCGCGGGCAGCGCAAGGGCGGCCCGATCTGCATGTCATTGCGGCTGACGATGTCGTCAATGGATTAGCCGGCGTATTCGACGGCCCCGGCGCGGCCGGCAGCGTTGGCCTCGCGGCGATGCCGTTTGGCATCGCGCAACGTATCGCGCAACTTATTCCGGATGCGCTGCCGGCGGATGCGATCGTCTTCGATGCCGCCCGCCGCAAGACCGACACCGAGATCGCCCACGCCCGCGAAGCAGCGCGCATCGCCGAGTTAGGCTACCGCCATCTGCTCGATATCGCGCGGCCTGGCGTCACCGAGGACGAACTCGCGGTCGAACTGCGCTGGCACTCCAAGTCGCTCGGCGCCGAGGACAATTTCGTGCTGCTGTGCGCAGGCCCCCACAACAAGGCGGTGGCGCCGTCGCACGGCCGGCCTCTGCAGGCCGGCGACATCATCGTCGTCGAACTGACGCCAAGTTATCGCGGGCAATTGGTGCAGATCTGCCGCACTATTACGGTCGGCACGGCCGGCGACACTTTGCGGCGCAAATACGCGCTGGTGGTGGAGGCGATGCACGCCGGTATTGCCGCAGCGCAACCGGGCAGGCCGATGGCCGACGTCTGCCGCGCGATCAATGACGTGCTGGAGGCGCAAGGGTACGGCGAGTTCTGTCATCCACCGCATATCCGGCGGCGCGGACACGGCCTCGGTTTCGGTTCGATTGAGCCCGGCGATGTCGCGCTCGACAATGCCACCATCCTGGAACCGGATATGTTGTTCATGATTCATCCGAACCAGTACCTGCCGGAAACTGGCTATCTATTATGCGGCGAGCCGGTTCTCATGACGGCGGGCGGCGCGGTCACATTGACCGCGCAAACGGCGACGCTCGCTGAAATCGAGTTGTAAGGCGATCATGCAGACTATGCATCCCACGTTACTGATTGGCCCTGCCGACTGGGACGCGCAGCTTATGCCATTGGATGAATTCCGCGCCCGGCTCGATTCGCTGTGGCGTGCGAACCCACAGGCCGGCGGTGCGATCGTATTCGGTAACGCCGCCGATCATGCTGCGCTTTCTTATCTGACTAATTTCACGCCCAAGCTGGAGGCGGCGATCGCGCTGTTGTCACGCGATGGCGCCGCCCAGTTATTGGTCGGCGGCGGGGTCAATATGATTCCGGCCGCAAAACCGCTGACCTGGATCGGCAAACTTCTGCCGCTGCGCAGTGCGGCCAAGGCAGTCGGCGAATGGTCCACCGGTTTGCCGGACGGCAGCGGGGTGATGATGATCGCCGGCGACGCGATGCCCGATGCGATGCACCGAGACGTCGTAGGCGCGTTCGGCTCCACCGTTGCAGTCGACGATGGCACAGCCATCGTACAGGCGCAGATGCGCCGCAAGAGCAAACGCGAACGGGCCGCGATCGGGGCAGCGAGCGTGATATTGGGCGAGGCGGTAGCAGGGCTGCGGCAGGCGAAGGATGGCGGCATAACCGCCGCGGTCCTTGCCGCCGAACATGCTGCGTGGCGCAGCGGTGCGCAGGACGTGCGCAGCCTGTTCAGCCTGGATGGCGGACGCACTTTGTTGCCATTTGATGGTCCGGTTGAGATGGCGGTCGATCCGTTGCAAATTTATCTCGCGGTTCGTCAGGCTGGTTACTGGGCCGAAGGCTTTGTCATGCTGAGTGCGCAGCCGCAGGCGCCGTTGATTGCAGCGGAGGCCGCGCTCCAGGCCGCTCTCGCACAGGTCGCGCCCGGTGCAACGCCTGCTGCGCTCGCCCAGACTCTCGCGACCGCGACGCCCGGGTTTTCTCGGCACCCGGTCACGACCCCTTCTGTCATTGGGATTGGCTTGGCATTGCAACAGGATGTCGCCGCCGCCGAGCCCCTGATTGCCGGCGAGGTGTTATCATTGCGAGTTGGCGTATCGGATCCGCAACAGGGTGCGGCGATGGTGTCGGCGATGGTGGCTGTGACCGAGACGGGCCACGATATTTTTTGGAGTGCGGTATGACAGCGCTCGAAACGCTCGCCACGTTTCTGACAAACGATTTTCGCGTTTCACCCGAAACCCATGCCAATGCACAACGGCACCTGACCAATACCGTCGCTGCGTGGCTTGCGGGCGCGACGACGCAAGAGGGCCGGGCGCTACTCGCATTCCGCACTCCTGGTGAAATCGATATCGGTACTCCGTCGGCGCTGGCGCGCCTGAGCGAGATCGACAACATCCACCTCGCGTCGGCGACGACGCCCGGCGGCGTCGTCATTCCGGCGGCGTTGACGCTGGCCGCCGCGCGCGGCGCCGACGGTGTCGCGCTGCGAGACGCAATCGTTGCCGGCATCGAAGCAATGGTGCGGCTCGGGCTCGCGCTCGACGGCCCGCAGGTGATCTATCGCGGCATCTGGCCGACTTATTTCGCCGCACCATTTGGCATCGCGGCGATGGCATCGCGGCTGCTTGGCTTGGACGCCAAGCAGGCCGGACACGCTTTAGCTCTGGCGCTGACTTTCGCGGCCCCCGGTGTCGGCCATCACAACGCTACGACTACCTCGCGTTGGTTCGCCATCGCACAGGCAACCCGTAATGGGCTCATCGCGGCGCAGGCAGCGCAGGCCGGGTTCACATCCGATCTTAGCCTGCTCGACGGGGGCTTCCTACACGGCATCTACGGCATTGCGCCCAAGCTCGACGCATTCACCGAAGCGCTCGGCGAACGCTTCGCGCTCGACGCGACATCGTTCAAGCCTTGGTGCGCGGCGCGCCAGACCATGGCGGCGACTCAGGCGTTGAAGGAGATTCTGGCCGACGGCGTTTCGCCTACGCAGATTCAGGCGATCGAGGTCGCTGTACCGCCGCCCTATCTGAAGATGACTGACCACGGCGTGGTGGCCGGCGACCGAGCATCGCATCTGACCAGTCTGCCGTATCATCTCGCCATCGCCGCCTGCGATCCCGACGCCGAGTTCGATATCGCGCAGTCGCCGCAATCTGTCTCGGAGGCGGTGCGCGCCTTCTTGGCCAAGGTTACGGTTGTTGCTGACGAAGCACTGCTCGCGCACTATCCGGCGGCGTGGCCAGCGCGTCTTGTGGTGCGCACCATCGACGGCGCACACGAGCGCTTGACGCTGAATGTGCCTGGCGATCCGACGCGCCCGCTGTCGGACGCCGCATTGACAGGAAAATTCCACCGTGTCGGCGTGGCCGCGGTCGGTGTACTGGCTTCCGAAAGTCTCTTCGCCGCCTGCGCTTCGGCCCTTGAGACGACGGGAGCCGTGACACAACTGGTGACCCAGATCGAAAGACTTCTCGGAGTTCGAGCGTCGACGCCGTGAGACGTCCCTCGGGAAAAACCGACGTGGCTTAGTTATTGCGGCTTGAGGCCGATGTCATCGAATGATTCGGCATGTATGTAGCGAAAACCTCATCTGACGATGATCTCGATTTTGCCAAGTAGATTTCCTTGTTCCTACGCCAGAACTCCCTGTTGCTCCGAAATAATTCCCTGTTCCATTGTGTCGGGAATTCGGCTCAAAACTTTGAGTGTGCTCACCGATCGGGTGCTAAAATCGCGGTGAAGGACCGGCAAACACAAAAAACCCTGTTCTTTTCCCTGTTAGCAGGGAAATGACCTTAGAGACGGGTTCGACTACGACTGCGTCCGCCACCCCGCATGCCCCCGAAAACGCAGCTTGCCGAACTCATTGGCGAGCGCGATGAACTCGAAATCGCGGTCGAAGAGATGATCGCCAGCATGACCGAATTCGGGACGAGGAGGTCGCAGGCTCAAAACCTGCCGCTCCGACCAGTTATCTCGCTGATTTTGAATGGTTTTTTAAAGCGGTCTACGGCCGCGTTTCTAACCGCCACTGAAACCGCCAATGAAACGATTTCGAGCTAGCCGCGCATTCTCGCTGCTTTCCTTCTTGATGACCCCGCGGCCTCGATGAGGCTGTCTTAATTTGTGCGCAACTGCCTCACGATCGGAGTCCAGGTCGCGGATTCCTTCTCAAGGAAGGCCTTGAAATCGTCGGGAGGCATCGTGGCAACGTCCGCGCCCAGTTGTTCTAAGTTGTGACGCAGTTTCGGATCTTTAAGCACCGCCACCAAACTGGCATGCAACTTCATGACCACATTCTTGGGCGTGCCGATGGGAGCCATGACGGCGGTGAAGGTGTAACCGACCAAATCGGGGTAGCCGAGTTCGGTCAGCGTCGGCACGTCAGGCATAACCGGCGAGCGCTTTGCGCCGGTCACCGCGAGCGCCTTGAAGACGCCCTGCTGGACCAAGGGGCTGGCGCTTGAGATCTGGTCGATGCTGAACTGTACATGGCCACCCATCAGATCGTTCATGGCCGGTGCGGTGCCCTTGTACTGCACCGTCGTCCATTTTACTTTCAGGCGGTCCTGCATTAGCTCGCTGAAGAGATGGTTGATCGTGCCCAGGCCGCCGGAACCGAAGGTGAACCCTTCACCGCTCTTTTGGGCCAGGGCCAGAAAATCCTTGAAGTTCTGCGCGGGAAACTTCGCGTTCACCAGCACGACCAGCGGTGTGAGCGACAAGGTTGAAACCGGTGTAAAGGCCTTTTCCCATTCGTAAGGGCGCGGATCGACCAGCTCTGGCGCGAACAAGATCGGGCCGTTGGCGGAAAACAGCAGGGTGTAGCCGTCCGGCTCCGAACGGATCACCGCAGTGGCGCCGATGACGCCGCCCGCGCCGGCCTTGTTCTCAACGACAAAGGCCTGATGCAGTTCTTCCTGCAGCCCCTGCGCCACAATACGTGCAACCACGTCGGCGTTGCCGCCTGCCGGGTAAGGTACGATGATCCGCACTGGGCGTGTTGGCCAGTCCTCGGCCTGTCCCAGCGTCGGCATAGCGAGCGCGGACAGCGCGACGAGAAACGATACAAAAATTTTCATGTGGACCTCCCGGGACCGTTCTTCGAGTGTCGTCAATGGCGACTGCCGGCGACGACGAATGAACGAAGGCCGCATCGGTTCAAGAGTGACATCGAAATGCAGCGCGGCATCGTTATTTTGACATTCAATGAATGGCCGGGCGCGGCATGATGTCAATGAATCCAACCGTCAAATTCCGTCTGGCGAAATTAAGAATACACGCCGCGCGGCCGGCTACGTGCCATTGTTTATCCAAATGAAGCCCGCGTGGCCGAAATTGCGGCCGGTGCCGACGTCGATCATATTCCGTCTCGTGGAATTTTGTGCAATCTCAATTGACCCGGCATTTTTGCTGGCTCACTAAATTGCTGACGCGGCGTCCGCTGGCCCGCATTGCATCCGGAGCGCTCTTACAGGCTAGGCATCGATTTCGTGGCGCCCTTGGCGCGATATGAGGAAGCATGCAGCTCAAAAACAGTTTCGACGTGGCGCGGCCGCCGGCGCAGGCCTGGTCGATCCTCCTGGATATCCCGAATAGCGTCACCTGCATGCCGGGCGTCGAGCTCACCTCGGTCGAGCCTGACGGCAGTTACAAAGGCAAACTGTCGGTCAAGCTAGGGCCGGTCGCGTTGAAGTTTAACGGGGTCGCGACGCTTGAAGATGTCGACGAGGCGGCGCACAGCGCCACCATCCGTGCCAAAGGCAGCGACCTGCAGGGCCGCGGCAGTGCCGGCGCCACCGCGCGTGTGCAGGTGGTGCCGAATGGCAACGACTCCACGGTCCTGATCGAGACCGATCTCCAGCTTTCCGGCCTGGTGGCGCAATATGGCCGCGCCAGCGGCATCATTTCCGCGATGGCCGGGGAGATGGTGTCGGCCTTCGCTGCTAATTTGCGGACCCGCGTGCTGGCCTCGACGCCCGGCGCTACGACGTCCGCAGTGGCCGCCGGCAACAATGCCAACGCCATTTCCTCGGGTCTGATCTGGCGGGCGCTGTGGGCCTGGTTTCGTGGCCTGTTCGGAGCCAAAAGCTAGTGGGCCATCGCGCAACCCGCGTTGCGGCGCCGCACGTGCACGTCTTGAACCGGATTTAACGATACTCTCATGAAACCCGCACGCTTCACCTACCATGATCCCGCCGCCATCGCCGATGTGCTGGCACTGCTTGCCGAGCACGAAGATTCGCGGCTGCTCGCCGGCGGCCAGTCGCTGATGCCGATGATGAACTTCCGCTTCGTGCAGCCGGCGCATCTGATCGATCTCAACCGGGTGGCGGAGCTCGGTTACATCCGCGCCGACGCCGGCACGCTGGCCTTCGGCGCGATGACGCGGCAGCGGCAAATTCAGCGCGATGCGAATGTGCAGCAGGCCTGTCCGATCATGATCGAGGCGCTATCGCATGTCGGCCACCGGCAGACGCGGGCGAGGGGGACCATCGGCGGTTCGATTTCACATTTCGATCCGTCGGCGGAGCTGTGCAACATGGCGGCGCTTCACGACGCGCAATTTGTGCTGGCGCGCAAAGGCAATCAGCGCACCCTCGGATTCGATCAATTCGCGCGCGGCTATCTGACCACGGCCATCGAGCCCGGCGAGATGCTGCAGGAAATTCGTCTGCAACGCTGGGCGAAGCCGTACGGCTTCGCCTTCGAGGAATTCGCCATGCGTCACGGCGATTTTGCCATCTGCGCCGTGTCGGTCCTGCTGACGCTGACCGGAAGCGGCGCCATTGACGCGATTGCCATCGCCGTCTCCGGTGTGGCGCCGACCCCGCAACGCCTGCGCGGTTTCGAGGCGGCGGCACGCGGTCAGATGCCGGGTCACGCGCTCTGCCGCGAAGCGGCTCTGCAGGCGGCGGCGATCGAGGCGATGAGCGACGCCTATACGACCGCCGCCTACCGGACCCATCTGGCGCGGGTGCTGACCTATCGGGCTTTGGAAAAGGCCGTCGCGCGCTTCAAATCGCAGGATATGACATGAGTGACACGCGAAATATTTCGGTCGTGGTGAACGGCAAGAGCTACCAACGCACGGTGGACACCCGCCGCACCCTCGGCGATTTCCTGCGCCTCGATCTCGGCCTCACCGGCACGCATTTTGGCTGCGAGCATGGCGTCTGTGGCGCTTGCACGGTGCGGGTCGACGGCACTGCGGTGCGCTCCTGTTTGATGCTGGCGGTGCAAGCGAACGGAAAGTCCGTGCAGACCGTCGAAGGCATGGCCGAGGGCGATATCCTGACGCCGCTGCAAACTGCGTTTCGCGACCGGCATGCGCTGCAATGCGGCTTCTGTACGCCGGGCATCTTGATGACCATGGCGGAGTTCCTGGAGGAAAATCCAGCGCCGAGCGAAGCGGACGTGCGCGACGCACTTTCCGGCAACCTATGCCGGTGCACCGGCTATCAAAATATCGTCGATGCGGTGCTGCAAACCGCCGACACGCTACGCAAGACACGGGACGCCGCATGATGAGTGAGAAATCGTTCGGCACCAGCCCGAAGCGCAAGGAAGATTTCGATCTGCTGACCGGTCGCGGCCGGTTCGTCGACGACATCGTACTGCCCGGCATGTATGCGGCGGCCTTCGTGCGCAGCCCGCTGGCGCATGCCCGCATCAAATCGATTGACGCCAGCGCGGCCTTGGCGATGCCGGGCGTTCATGCGGTCATCTCCCACCACGATCTGCCCGCCACGCTGCGCGAGCGCCGGCTGCCGCTGTTCGTTCCGCATCCCACGTTGACCTCGCGAATGCAGCACGCTTTGGCGAAGGAAGAAGTCTGTTACGTCGGCGAGCCGGTGGCCGTCGTCGTGGCCGACAACCGCTACCTGGCGGAAGATGCGCTTCATTTGGTCGAAATCGATTACGAGCCGCTCGCCGCGGTGTCCGATTGCAAGGCGGGAGCCCGCCCCGATGCGCCGCGCGCGCATGCCGATCTTGAGTCGAATGTTGTCTCGCGCATGCTGAGCAGCGTCGGCGACATCGACGCCGCGTTTCGCGAAACTCCCCATGTGTTTAAGGAGGAGATCTTCCAGCATCGCGGCGGCGCCTTCTTCATGGAGTGCCGCGGCGTTATCGCCAGTTACGATGCGGTCGAGGGCGCGCTGCTGGTCTACGTCTCGTCGCAAGGCCCGCACCGCATCAAGCGAGCCTTGCTGGATCTGTTTGACCTGAGCGACACGCAGATCCGCGTGGTGACGCCGGACGTCGGCGGCGGCTTCGGCCCGAAAGGCTCGTTTTACGCCGAGTATGCGGCGATCGCGGCCTGCGCGATGATGCTGGGTCACCCGGTCAAATGGATCGAGGACCGGCGGGAGAATTTCGTCGCGACCCACCAGGAGCGCGACCAATACTGGGACGTTGAAATCGCCGTCGATGCCGAGGCGCGGATTCGCGGTCTGCGCGGCGTCCTGACCCACGACAACGGCGCTTACACCCCGTGGGGGATCGTGCTGCCGTGGATCTCGGTGGCGACCGTTCCAGGGCCCTATATCGTGCCCGCCTATCACATAGAGCTGCGCTCGGTGCTGACCAACAAGGTCATGGCGACGCCGGTGCGCGGCGCCGGCCGGCCCGAGGGCGTGGTGGTGATGGAACGGCTGATGGACCGCATCGCGCGCGAATTCAAGCTCGATCCAGCGGAAGTGCGGCGGCGCAATTTCATCCAGCCATCGCAGATGCCGTACAATGTCGGCGTGATCTTCCGCGACGGAAAGCAGGTCGTCTACGACAGCGGCGATTATCCGGCCTGTCAGGATGCAGCCTTGCAGACCATCGACTATGACGCGTTCCGCGCGCGCCAGGCCGAAGCCCGGCTGAAAGGCCGCTATATCGGCATCGGAATTGGCAATGCGGTCGAAGGCACCGGGCTCGGCCCCTATGAGGGCGCGGCCGTGAAGGTCGCCACCAACGGCCGCATCACCGTCAGCACCGGGGCGACGCCGCAGGGACAATCTCACAAGACGACCCTGGCGCAGATTGCGGCCGACCAGTTCGGCGTGTCGATCGACGCGATCCGCGTGGAAACCGGCGACACCTCCAAGATATCGCAGGGCATCGGAACCTTCGCCGCCCGCACCGCGGTGAATGCCGGCTCCTCGGTTCACCTGGCCTCGGTGAAGGTGGCGGCAAAGGCAAAAGCCATCGCGGCCAAGCTGCTCGATGTGCGCGAGGAAGACCTCGAATTACGGGACGGGTATGTCCAGCTCGCCGCACTTCCCGGGGGACCGGGGGCGGCGTCTGACAATGCACGGCAGGTGCGCAAAAGCCTGGCGGAGCTGGCGGTGGTTGCGGCCGGAATGCCGGGCTTTGCCATGCAGGACGGCGCCGAGCCGGGGCTCGAGAGCACGGCCTATTTCACGGCGCCGCAATCGACCTACGCCAATGGCACCGCCGTCGTTGAAGTTGAGGTGGATATCGAGACCGGCCGGGTAACCATCTTGCGTCTGGTGTTGGCGCATGATTGCGGCATGCTGATCAATCCGATGGTGGTCGAAGGCCAAGTCATGGGTGGCGTTGCCCATGCAATAGGCAATGCGTTATTCGAGCGCATGCTTTATGACGATCAGGCCCAGCCTCTGTCGACGAACTTTGGTGAATATCTGCTGCCGCTGGCGACCGATGTTCCTCGGATAGAGATCGTTCATCAGGAGACGGCTAGCCCGCTCAATCCGCTCGGCATCAAAGGCGCGGGCGAGTCTGGAACTATCCCGACCATTGCGCCAATCATCGCCGCCGTGGAAGATGCGCTTTCGCCCTTCGGTGTGAGAATATTGGAAGCGCCGATAACGCCCCAAAGAATCGTTGAACTTCTGGGAGACGCCGCTCTTGGACGAACTCGCTGAACCAGGCGCCGATGCGGTCAAACCCGCAAGCTACGTCGAACGGTTGTTCGGCATTCTTCGCCTGTTCTCGGAAGGTTCGGAAACGCTCGGGGTCAAGGAAATATCCGAACGGCTGGCGCTGCCCGCGAGTTCGGTCCATCGCATCCTCGAACCGCTGGTTCGTCTCGGTTTGCTGGAACGAGCGCCGTTGCGCCGCTACCGCGTCGGAACCGAGTTATTCCGCATCGCCGCCCGCATCGAGAACCGCTTTGAATTGATCACGATCGCGAAGCCGCTGATCGCTGAAATTGCCGCGGAAACTCAAGAAACATGTCTGCTTGCGCTGCTGACGCCGTCGCGCAGCCGCATCGTGCTTTCTTACAAGATAGATACCAATCTTTCGCATCGCTTCAAATTCGATCTGTTGACCAACATCACGCCGGTCTGGGGTTCTCTCGGCCGCTCCATTCTCGCCTGGCTCAAGCCGGCGGACGTTCGCCGCGCGCTCGCCGAGGCCGAGCCGTCGCCGGCGACCGGCGCGCCGGTGCCGGACTGGAACAGCTTCCAGGACGATCTCAAACTCATCCGCGAGCGCGGCGTGGCCATCAGTCGCGGCCAGCGCGCCGCACCGAACGCGGTCGGCGTCTCCGCGTCGTTTTTCGACGCCTCCGGCCAGGTTCGCGGCGGGCTCGGCGTCGTTGCGCCTGACATCCGCATGTCGCCGCAGCGGGTTGCCAGCATCGAAACGCTGGTCAAGCTGCATTCCCGGCAGTTGTCTCGTCTGCTGGGGCACTATTCCGGACGGACGCCGGCGCCGAGGCTAGCGGCCAAGCCGGCGCTCGTTCGAACGGCAACAGAAGCCGCTCTCAACACGCACACGCCCACACAAATCAAGGCGGCAAAATGCCCACCGACACAGAATTTGAATTTGAGATCCGGGTCGAAGAGAAAGTCGCCCACCTCGATCTCAACAGACCGGAAGAAGCGAACCGTCTTACGCGCGAGATGATCGCTGGGCTTGCCGGCGCCATTCGGCAGCTCGGCGAGCGCAGCGAAATCCATCTAATCGCCATCTGCAGCCGCGGCGAGATATTCTGCGGCGGTCGCGACGGCCGAGGCGAATCGGCCGCCGGACTGACGCCCTATCAGGTGCGCAACCAAATGATGGGGCCGGTGCTGTCGGTCTATGAGGCGCTCATGGAGGTGCCGATCCCTGTGGTCGCTTGCGTGCATGCGGATGCCATCGGTTTTGGCGCGGCGCTGGTCGGCGGCTGCGATATCGCCCTGGCTTCGGCGGCCGCGGAATTCGCCTTTCCGGAAATCGCCCACAATATTGCGCCGACTATGGCCATGTCGGCGGTCATCCGCAAATTGCCACCGGCGGTGCTCAGCTATCTGATCTATTCGGGCGAACGCATCGGCGCGGCCGAAGCGTTGCAATATGGGCTGATCGGCAAGATCTATCCGGCGGAAAACTTCGCGGCGTCGTGTGGCGCGTTTCTCACCCAGTTGGCGGCGCGCCCGCGGCCGGTGCTGGAGACGATCAAGAAATACCAGAACGGCGCCGTTGGCTTATCAGCGGCACAAAGTTACGATTATGCCGGCGCGCTGTTGGCACTGGTGCGGCAGGCCAAATAAGCGGCGCCGATCCGCGCAGGTGCGCACGAAATTCCGTGTAGCGGTATGAAGTTGCGGCCATGGCGGTGTATGGTGCGGTGAAATTCCGCGCCATGAAATTCAAATTCTCGACGCAAGCGGACGATGCCGGCCGCGCGTGGGAACGGTATCGGCGCGAATTGGGCCGCGCATTATTCGCGCCTTGACGAAATGGGAGCCAGCAGCATGTCGGTCGATCTCGCTGAAAAATCCGCCGCCGCCGGCTCAGGCGGACACAAGCCGCGCCTCGACCTGCAACTCCATCTGCGCGATCTCGAAGCGCAAGGTTTGCTCCTGCGCATCGACCGTCCGATAAATAAGGACACGCAGCTACATCCGCTGGTGCGGTGGCAATTCCTCGGTGGCACGCCTGCCGATGAACGGCGAGCTTTCCTTTTTACCAATGTCACCGATTCAAATGGTCGCAAATACGATATGCCGGTGGTTGTCGGTTCCCTGGCGGCCTCGCCACGCATTTACGCAATCGGCATGGGAAGGAAGGTCGAGGAAATCGGCAGTTGTTGGCTGCGAGCCATTCAGAATCCGATCCCGCCGGTACGTGTCAGCAATGCAAGCTGCCAAGAGGTGGTAATCAAAGGCGAGGCGTTGAAACAGAAAGGCGGCGGGCTCGCCGCGCTCCCGGTGCCGATCTCTACCCCGGGATTTGACGCGGCGCCGTACTTGACGGCGACGCTCTGCACAACCCGGGATCCTGAGACGGGCGTCCAAAACATGGGCATGTACCGCGCCGCGCTCAAGGCGACGGATCGCCTCGCCGTGCGCATGGTGGCGCGGGCGGGTGGCGCCGGCGGTTATATTCATTGGCTCAAATATCGCGAGTTAAAGAAGCCGATGGAAATCGCCATCGTCATCGGCGCGGCTCCGGTCATCGAGTTCACCGGCCCGCAGAAACTCGCGATTGATGTCGACGAGATGGCGGTCGCGGGCGGTCTCGCCGGACAGGCAATTCCGATCGTGCGTTGTGTCACTATCGATATCGATGTGCCGGCGGATTCCGAAATTGTCATCGAGGGGGTGATCGATACTTCGGTGTTGGAACCGGAAGCGCCCTTCGGTGAGAGCAACGGCTATGTCGCGCTCGAGGCCTTTAACATGCCGATGCAGGTAACGGCGATTACCCACCGCAAGCAGGCTGTATTCGCGTCAATCATCAGCCAGGTAACGCCCAGCGAATCGAGCGCCATTAAACTGGTCGCCTACGAGCCGCTCTATCTCTCCCACTTGCGCGACACGCTCGGCGTGCGAGGCATCAAGCGAGTGGTGATGCACGAAGCGCTCACAAATCTGCGGCCGGTCTTGTTTCTGCAGTTTGCGCACGGTACGCAGCGCACCGAAGTATGGCGCGCGCTTCATGGTGCCGCCAATTTCACGGCCGGCGTCGGCAAGATTTGCATCGCGGTCAGCGAGGACATCGACCCGAACAATACCGACGCGATGTTGTGGTCCATGGCCTATCGCTCTAATCCGATCGAGGACGTGCATATCTCGCCTTACCGCCGCGGCGTACAGGGCGCCGTTTACAGCGGCCGGCAATCGGACTCAGCGATGCTGATTGACGCCACGTTGAAGCAAAAAATGCCACCGCTGGCGTTGCCGGCGCGCGAATTCATGGATGACGCGCGCAATATCTGGGAGGAGTTGGGGTTGCCGCCGCTCACGATCCGCCAGCCTTGGCACGGATACACGCTCGGCGACTGGACCGAGACATGGGAAACGTTCGCGCGGCGCGCCGTCGCCGGCGATTGGGAAGAAAACGGCGAGGAGACGTTGAAACGCCAACGTGGCGGCCTCGAGCCCGAAACGCCGGTTTGGCACGTCGAAGGCAAAGAGCAGAAGTAAATCTGGTCGGTGGCGCATTATGGCTGGGGAAATGGGAGCTAAGTTGATGAGGTTCGCTGCCGTTCTTGCATGCCTCGCTAGCGTTGCGGCGAGCACCGTCTCGTCCGCCCAGGACTATCCGGCAAGGCCGATCAAGTTGATCGTGCCTTATAGCGCCGGCGGGCCGGCCGACGTGGTTGCCCGCGTGATCAGCCAGCGCTTGGGCGTGGTCCTCGGTCAGACCGTCATCGTCGAGAATCGGGGTGGCGCGGGCGGGTCGATTGGCGGACGTGTGGTCGCGACTGCCGATCCGGACGGATACACGCTGTTATTCGGCGCCACCGGCCCGCTGGTCATCAGTCCGATTGTTTTCAAGTTGCCAGATTACGATCCGACCAAGAGCTTGGTGCCGGTTGCCCTGGTCGGAACAACGTCGAATATCCTGGTGGTCAATCCAGCACTTCCCGTCCATTCAGTGAAGGAACTGGTCGCTTACGCCAAGGCCAATCCAGGGAAGCTGTCCTTTTCCTCGCCGGGCGTCGGCACGCCGCCGCATATGATCGGCGAGCTGCTTAAGCTGAAGGCCGGCATCGACATGGTGCACGTGCCGTACAAAGGCGGCGGCAACGCCACCCAGGATGTGATCGGCGGCCAAGTGCAACTGACGTTTGAGAACCCGGCGGTGTCGCTTCCTCTCGCGCGCAGCGGGACCGTCCGCGCGCTTGCGGTAACCAGCAGCGCGCGCAGCCCACAGAGTCCCGAGCTACCTACTATGATCGAGGCCGGCGTGCCCAATTTCGTCTCGGTGTCGTTCACCGGGATTGTCGCCCCGTCCGGGACTCCCGAGGCAATCATCCGCAAGCTCAATGCGGCGGTGAACGAGAGCCTGAAGGATGCCGCAGTGCAAAGTGTGCTGGGGAAGCTCGCTGTCGACATCCACGGTGGATCGCCGGAGGAGTTCGGGGCCTATCTCACGCAAGAGCGAGAGAAATGGAGTGAGGTCGCGAGAGCAGCCAACCTTCAGCCACAGTGAGCGCTGGTGGCGATCATTGTGCGACGAAGGCACTCTTTTGCGATGTACGCGCCGGGTGGCCAAACGCCGCCAGCGATTATTACTGTTTTCTCCGGATGTTCCCCTTCTGGGCGACGGTCGCCTGGTCTGCCCCCTTGAAAGTGGTCCTCCATCAGGCTCAAAGCCATACTTCAGGGAGGACCACTTTCAAGGGGGCGGACCAACGGGTTCGACGACGACTGCGTCCGCCACCACGCATTCTCCCAATGTCATGGCGCCGAATGAATGGGCTCGGACGGCGATGTCGCTTTTGCGCGCCGCAGAGATGATCGCATTATCGCCGAGACTAACAACGGCGGAGAAATGGTCGAGAACACCTTGCGGATGATCGATCCGAGCGTGCCGTTCAGGTCGGTGTGGGCCTCACGGCGCAAGGTAACTCGCGCTGAGCCGATCGGCGCGCTTTATGAACAGGGCCGTGTGCATCACGTGGACTCATTCGCTCGGCTCGAAGACCAAATGTATGCATTCACGGTCGATTTCAACCGCAAGGAAATGGGCTACTCGCCGGATTGTGTCGACGCCCTGGTCTGGGCGCTGACTGAATTAATGATCGAGGGCGGTGAGCGGCGTCTGTTGCTCGGGTGATAGCGCAGGTGACCAATTGAACATGTCCTGCCATTTCCGCTGTTCTGCCATCGCGCACATGTAGATGCGGTGTGGCCTAGTTGATCTATGGCCTGGATTTGACCGCGCCGCTCCAACGGTTATCCTTGGGGAACGTCGAAATAAGACTGCGGCAAAAACAACACGTCAGGCTTTAAGCAGAGGTGGAGATTATGGACCTTGCTCAATCAAACGGCATGCGCGTGTTGGGCGCCGCCGTTTTTGCCGCAGTTTTGTTCAATCCGCCTGTTGCGCATGCCGAGGAAATCGCCATTACGCAGTGGGGACAGAGCCTTTACGGCGCGCCTTTTGCGGTGGCGATGGAGAAGGGGTTGTTCAAGAAGGCCGGTATCGATATTGCCGGCGTCATCGGTTCGGCCGGCGGCGGCACCACGGTTCGCAATATTCTGGCGAGCACGACACCTTACGGCGAAGTCGCGTTACCGGCGGCGCTGGCTGCGGCGCGTGACGGCGGCCTCGATCTGATTATCGTCAATGTTGGCACCCGTACCATTGCGGAGTCGACGCTGGTGACGATGCCTAACTCCGATATCAAAACGCTCGAAGACCTGGTCGGCAAAAAGGTCGCAATCACCTCGCCGAAATCATCGTCCGAGATGATTTTCCTGATGCAGCTCAAGGCCAAGAACATCGATGTTGCGCAGGTGACGCGCGTGGCCGCGGGCGGCTATCCGCCGGCGCTGACCATGCTCGAACAGGGCGCGGTGTCAGCCGCGGCTCTGATCGAGCCGCTCTCGATTATCCGCAAGGATCGCTACCGCACCGTGGTTGCGGCAAAGGATATTTTGCCGCCGATGACGACCTCAGTCGGTATCACCACGCGTGAATTCGCCGCCAAGAACGGCGACAAGTTGCGTGCGATCATCGCCGGCCGGCGCGCCGGCGTGGAAGCGATCTATGCCGATCCGACTGAGGCTGCCGCCATCCTGCAGAAGGTGTGGAATTTCGAACCAGCGATCGCCAAAGAGGCGGTCAACAACATGATCGGCCCCAAGATGTGGAGTCTCGGCAAATTTAATCGCGTCGAACTCGACCGTACGGTCGAGGGCCTGAGACTGATCGGCGAAGTGAAAGGCGAGATAGATTGGGGAAAGTTGATCGATCAATCGTATTTGCCCAAGGATTTGCAAGGCAAGCTGTGACAGAGCCGGCTGGAAACGACGTCCACGTCCGGCTGACCGGCGTTACCCGTGCATTCGAACTGTCGTCCGGCGCAAAGCTGCATGCGCTCGGCCCCATCGACCTCGACATCAGACGCGGCGAATTCTTCGGCGTGGTCGGCCCGTCAGGCTGCGGCAAATCCACACTGCTCGACATCTTGGCCGGGCTGTCGTCGCCGACCCAAGGCACCGTGCTGTTCGAGGGCAAACCGATCAACGGCGTGCCCGATGGCGTCGGCGTCGTGTTCCAGGAGGACGCCTCGTTCTCTTGGCTGAGCGTGCATGACAACGTCGCCTTCGGGCTGCGCCGCAACGGCGTCGACGCTGCCGAAGTGAGCCGCCGCGTCGATTATGCCATCGGCTTCATGGGCTTGCGCGATTTCGCCAATGCCTATCCCGCACAGCTGTCCGGCGGCATGCGCCAGCGGGTCTGCATTGCGCGCACGCTGGTGCTGCAGCCGAGGCTGATCCTGCTCGACGAACCCTTCGGCGCCCTCGACCAGCAGACCCGCCTGCTGATGGGCGAGGAGTTGTTGCGGCTGTGGCGCGAGACCGGCGCAACGGTGATGCTGATCACGCATGCGCTCGATGAAGCCGCGATGCTGTCCGACCGCGTCGGTGTCATGTCGGCCCGGCCGGGCAAGTTCATCGATTTCATCAATACCGAATGGCCGCGCGAGCGCGACAGCCGCATCGTCTCCGATCCACGCTTTGGCGCCATTACGTCGCGGCTGTGGGACAAGTTGCGCGTCGAGTCGCTCAAGTCCATGGGCACGGCGAGCCCGGGAGCGTCGGCGTGAACCGCCGGATTCTGAGTCGCGAAGGCTGGATCCGGCTTGCGGTCATTGTTGCGTCCACGGCGGCGTTCGAGGCGCTCTGCCGCGCCGGGTTTATTCCGCGGACCGCAGTGTTGCCACCGTCCGAGATGGCGACGAGCCTTTGGCATATTCTACGGACCGGCGAATACAACAAAGACATCCTGTCGACCTTGCAGAATGTCGTGGCATCGGCGGCGCTTTCGGTCACGTTCGGCTTTGCGTTCGGCGTCGTACTGCATGCGCTGCCGCGCCTGCGCGCCACCGTCGAGCCGCTGCTGGCAAGCTATTACGCCATTCCCACTTTCATGTTCTATCCGGTGTTTATCGTCGTGTTTGGCGTCAGTTCGCGCGCTATCATCGCCATCGCCGTGCTGCTGTCGATTGTGGCGATGATCGCGAGCACGCTCACCGGCCTCGACCGCATCCCCCGCGTGTTGCGCAAAACAGCGCTGATTTACCGCATGAGCACGCCGAAGCGGGCTGTGCTGATCGATTTTCCGGCCGCCGCGCCGCATCTGTTCACGGGCATCAAGCTCGCCTTCGCCTATGCGTTCATCGGCGTCATTGCATCGGAGTTCATTCTGTCCGGGCAAGGTATCGGTTACGCCATCGCTTACGCCTATAACAATTTCGACAATCGCAACATGTACGGCCTGATGCTGCTGGTGATCCTGCTCGCGACCGCGGCCAATACCGCGCTCGACACCATCGATCGCCGTCTGCAAAACCGGTCACGGCGGTGATGCGATGAAGCGCACAGGCGACTCCCTTCTGTTGATTCTCGGCATCCTCGTGCTCTGGCAGGTGCTATACTGGCTCGCAGGCGATATCGCGCTCACCTCGCCCACCGGCACCGCTGAGCATTTGTGGAAATTGCTGGGCACCGCGCGCTTCTGGGGACACGCGGCGGAGACGGCACGCGCCTTCGCCTTCGCGGTCGCGATCTCGCTTGTCGGTGGCGTCGCGCTCGGCGTGCTGCTCGGGCTCAACCGGACATCCGGTGTGGTCTCGGAGCCGATCCTGATCGCGCTCTATTCATTGCCGAAGGTCACGCTCTATCCGCTTGTGCTGCTCTGCTTCGGGTTGGGTATGTCGGCGAAAGTGGCCTTCGGCGCCATGCACGGGTTGATTCCGGTGACGATTTTCACGATGAAGGCGATCATGCAGATCAAGCCCGTCTTCTGGCGCACGGCGCACGTGATGCGGCTCACGCCGCGGCAGATGGCGTTCACGATTGCCCTGCCTGCGGTGCTGCCGGAGGTGATAGTGGGCGCGCGGCTCGGCTTTTCGCTGACGCTGCTCGGCGTCCTGATTGGCGAGATGTTCGCCTCGCAACGCGGCCTTGGATTCATGATCATGAGTGCGATGGGGCTCGGCGACATGGCCACTATCATGGCGGTGGCGGTGTTCCTCTCTGTATTCGCGATCGCTGCCAATGCCTTGTTGATGTGGCTCGATCGCGCCATTCCGCGTTAGCAATCATATGTGTACAAACAATCTTGCCTTACCGTATCAGGTCGCTATCATTCCCTGATCGGGGCAGGCTCTGGCCGGAAAGTGCCGAGGTATCCGTATGTTGGACCTTTTTACCGTCAATCGACTGATCGACCTCTGGCTTGCCGAGGACATAGGTCATGGCGATCTCACGGTGCTCTCAATGATCGAGGCGGATGCGCGTGCCACGTTTCATATGAATGCGCGCCAAGACTTGTCGCTCGCCGGCATCCACGTTGCCGCCGCCTGCTTCCGCCGCTACGACCCGGACGTCAAAGTCGAGGTGACCGCCACCGACGGCGACCGCTGCAAGCCGAAGACCGTGCTGCTGAAAGTGTCCGGCTCCGCGCGCAGCCTGCTGACGGTCGAGCGGACAGCCCTCAATATTGCGCAGCATCTTTCCGGCATCGCGACTGAAACTGCGCGCTGGATGGACGAGATCAAAGGCACCAAGGCGCAGCTGATCGACACGCGCAAAACCACCCCCGGGCTGCGCATGCTGGAGAAGCACGCCGTCGTCTGTGGCGGCGGCGCCAATCACCGGCTCGGCCTCGATGGCGGCGTCATGATCAAGGACAATCATATCGCCGTCGCCGGCAGCATCACCAAAGCGGTCGAGCGCGCGCGGTCGCGCGTACCCGGTCTGATCAAGATCGAAGTCGAATGCGATCGGCTCGATCAGGTTCGCGAAGCGGTCGCCGCCAAGGCCGATATCATCATGCTCGATAATATGAAGCTCGATGACATGCGCGAGGCGGTAAAATTTGTCGGCGGCAAAATCCCGCTTGAGGCATCCGGCGGCGTTCGCTTCGACACCGTGCGGCCGATCGCAGAAACCGGCGTCGACTATATTTCCACCAGCAAGACAATTCAGGCCGCGCCCGCGGTCGATATTGGTCTCGACGACGCGTAGTGCCGGGCCGCGCATCGGTCCCCGTCACGCTGACGAATTGCGGGAATACGTAGAATGAGCACGATCAGGAAAATCTGCGTCTATTGCGGTTCCGGCCCCGGTTCTGACCCTGCTTTCGTGGATACCGCGCGAAAGCTTGGAAAGGCCATGGCCGAACGGCGCATCGGTCTGGTCTACGGCGGCGGTTCGGTCGGATTGATGGGAGAGATCGGCAATGCGGTACTCGATCATGGCGGTGAGGTTACCGGCGTCATCCCCACGTTTTTGATGAACCGTGAGCGCGCAGCTTCGCGGGGTGAGGTCGTCATCACGCGCAATATGCACGAGCGCAAACAACAAATGTTCGAGCGGGCCGATGCCTTCGTCGCGTTGCCAGGCGGCATCGGGACGCTGGAGGAGGTCGTCGAGCAGATAACCTGGAAGCAGCTCGGCCACCATAATAAGCCGATCCTACTCGCTAACATTGGGGGCTTCTGGGACCCGCTGTGCGCGCTGCTCGATCACATGAACAAGCTCGCGTTCATCCGCCCAGGTCTTGATGTGACCTATCTCGTGACCGATCGCGCCGACGACATCTTGCCGAGTTTATTGGAAGCAGCGCGCACGATCCCCATTGTCGGTGCGGCACTGAAGCCCTCAAATCTTGAGAAAATGTAAGCGGGCCGGGCCAGTCTTCTAAATTGAAAAACCATGCGTTTAGTCGCGTAAAAAATGGTTCGGACACTCTATTTGAACCTGTAATTTTAGATCGAGTGCCGATGTTGGTATTGCAATTCGCATAGTGGCAGATTACGGAACATTGTCGGCATCGCTGATCACCTATTGGCTGTGTCTTCATCAATTGAGCTTGTTCCGCTGCGGCTGGTCAATGTCGGCATTAGAGCGGCGGGTTCAATGGATCGCTGCATTGCCGCGAAATGACGCGATGTGCCAATCACGAGCGATGCACCTCAGCAAACGAATTGTCTGGCGGCTGCGTGGGGCCTTAGCCGCCTCTATATTCGGCGGTCGAATTATGGGCCGTGTCGGATCACCGTCACTTGTCGGAAATCCTTTGCACCACCGGGAGCCATGTCTGCTGCTCCTTGGCGACGAAGGCGAGCACTTCCTCGGGCGTCATCGAGCGAGAATAGGCGCCGATGGTTGCCAATCGCGTCTTGAAATTCGGATCGCTGACCGCCTTGCTCAAGTCTACGCTGACCTTGCCGATTATCGGCGCGGGCGTGCCGACTGGCGCCAACAGGACTTGCCAACCGGTCGCGGTAAAGCCTGGGATCGTCTCCGCCGCTGTCGGCACGTTGGGAAACTCCGGCAGGCGTTCAACTGAAGCCACCGCCATCAGGTTGACCTGTCCTGCTTTGACCGCGCCCACGATCGCCGAATAGTTCTCGATGATCAGAGATACGCGGCCGGAGGCAACGTCGCCGATCGCGGTTGCCATGCTATGCGTATACGGAATCGTGACCAGCTTAATATCAGCCCGTGCCTGCAGCAACTCGCTGGTAAAGTGCGTGAGTCTGCCGATGCCTGACACCGCGACGGAAAGCTTGCCCGGCTCTTTTTTCGCAAGCTCTATGTATTGAGCCAATGTTTTGACGCCGAGGGCGGGGTTCACGGTGATAAACATCGGCTGCTCGGCTGTGAATCCGATCGGCAAGAAATCGCGTGGCAACTTCACCGGTAGATTTGGCGCGACGGTCGGCAATGCTGCAAAGGTCGACAGCGACGGCATGAACAGCGTGTAGCCGTCGGGTGCAGCATCGGATGCGGCGCGTGCGGCGATGCTGCCGTTCGCTCCCGGACGATTGAGCACGATGACCTGCCGCCCCCATATCTTGCCCAGACCCTCGGCAACGAAGCGCGTGGTGACATCAGGCGCGGCGCCGGCCGCTGCGTCCGATATGATCGTCACCGGCTTGTTCGGGTAGTCGCTGGCTTGCGCATAGGCGGCGGAGCTTGCCGACAGCGTCAGCAAAAAGGATATGACAATACTGAACCCAGACTGACGTCGCTTCATTTTCCACCCTACCGACCGGCCAGTCCGCTGCACGCGGCCAGCCAGTTCATGTTTTCAGTTGTATTAATTAGTTACCGTTGTGACTTTGCTCACGATACTCGACCGCTTCGTGAACGCAAAGCCGTCGAAGAGCGTAACCCAATCAAAAGACATGTCCGAGATAGGTCAATGGCGGAAGCGATGGCCTTTGACGTTGATGTCCGCTCTAGCCTGCGAAAGCGGACGTTGTGCAGCACATCTTCACCGCCTCTTGGCTGCGCATTTATGCGTCCATGCCCTCGTTTTTCGTCATTGTTGCATTCTCTCTCGGCTCCATCCTTCGAGACGGCGCGGAGCCCGTCATCGGTCTGCGCTTCGCGCGGACCTGTTGGCGCCTCTTCAAGATGAGGGCGGAGAGGCCCTTGACGTAAATCCTATTATGGACTATATTCCACACGCTTGGTTCAACGAGGGGCGTCTTCTAGGGACGTCTTGAAGATGGAGCCAGGTGCGGCGCCTGCGGGCGGGGTTCGTAACCCCGAACTCGGGAGGCCTCGGGTCACCGTCCGTCCCCACTACGGGGGACTGCCTTCGATGGCTGGACGCGGTGCAGATGAAGGCGGACGAAAGTCTGCCGGATCGGGGGGCCACGAGGCCTCCGTCGGCACCCGGAAGCACGGTCCCGGGGACAGAAAAGCCGCAAATAAGCCCGGACGGCTTAAAGCTGTCTGGGTGGCGCGCCGGGAGGCGCCGCGCACCCGCTTGGTGCGCGCACATAAGAAATGGTTGCGCCGCTTGGCGCGCCACTCCCCTCGCTTTGCCGAGGGGACGGAAGGGAAGACGGCGTACCCGGCGCCGTTCAAAAAATGCGGGCGATGACGCATGGCCTGATGCGAGCGCGCCACACCCACAACTGTCATGCCCGGGCTTGACCCGGGCATCCATGACTTAGTGCAGTCATAGGCGCTCTTACTTAAGTCTGTTTTTGTCGAACGATCTCATGGATTGCCGGGTCATAGGCGAGCGAAGCGACGCCGTCCTTCGGACGGCTATGCCCGGCAATGACGGAGGAGAGAGCGGGGGAGGGATCAAAACAAAAATGGCCGGGACATTGCCCGGCCATCACAACTCAACGCCTGCCTAACGCTCAGCTGCGATACGGCGGCCGCTTGTCGCGCCGGCGGTCTGAAGCCGGCTGGAAGGCGACGCGCGAGTGGAAGGTGCAATAGGGCTTGTCGTCGGCGGACTCGCCGCCGCAGAAGAAGAATTCGGTGCTGCCCGGATCGCCGACCGGCCAATGGCAGGTCTTCTCGGTCAACTGCAGCAAAGTCTTGCGCTGCTCGATCGGAATTTCGATCAGTTCCGGTTCCGGCTCTTCCTGATAGTCGTAGGCCAGCGCGGTGTTGCCCCGCATCTGCGGACGCTGCACCCGCATCATTTGGCCCGAAGAGCGCGCCTTGCGCGGCCGCGGCGTCGACGAGGACGGGCTCTTGGCCCGGCCGGATAGCCCTAAGCGGTGCACCTTGCCGATCACGGCATTGCGGGTGATGCCGCCCAATTCGGCCGCGATCTGGCTGGCGGACAGGCCATCCGCCCATAACTTCTTCAGAAGTTCGACCCGCTCGTCAGTCCAGCCCATCGATTTCTCCTCGCCCTTCAAGGCCTTAGTCGGAATCTATCCCCGATCGCTGGGCGCGGATGACCCGCGCCTGAACGCACCATTTCAGGGATGAACCAGGATTCAGCGGCAACACGCACGACATGTCGTAGTGCCTGATAGAAACACTACGCTATGGGTTGACTCGCTCGCAAGCATTTGCAAGCGCCAAAAACCCATCTACCAACAGCTTTCTCCAATAGAATCGGCACTTGCGGCATAATTGAGTCGCGATTCGCTGGAACTCGGCCGTGTTGACAGGCTACGGGCCGGTTCTAGAATGCCAAATGTGCCGCCCGGCGAGGCGGCACATTTCATTTCGGACGCATGTTCTCGAAAAGTGGGTACCGGTTTTCGGGAAAGATCATGCGTGTATTGGTCAAATGATCCCGAAACCGTGTCATCGGCCCTATTCCGGGGCCGGATAACGATTTTCGGATAACATCATGCGTCCGTGATGTTTCGATGGAAGAACAAGGCCGTGAACTCGCATCTATTGCCGACATACGCACGCGTTGACCTCGCTTTCGAGCGGGGCGAGGGCGTTTGGCTGACGACGGCGGCGGGCGAGCGCTATCTCGATTTCACCTCGGGCGTCGCCGTCAATGCGCTGGGTCATGCCCATCCGCATCTGGTCAAGGCATTGACCGAGCAGGCGCAAAAGCTCTGGCACGTGTCGAATTTGTACCGCATTCCCGAAGGCGAGAAGCTCGCCGACCGGCTGTGCGCCGCGACCTTTGCCGATACGGTGTTCTTCCAGAACTCCGGCGCCGAGGCGATCGAATGCGCGATCAAGATGGCGCGCAAATATCAGTCCGCCAGCGGCAAGCCCGAGCGCTATCGCATCGTCACCTTCGAAGGCGCGTTTCACGGCCGCACGCTCGCGGCGCTGGCCGCGACCGGCAACAAGAAATATCTCGACGGCTTCGGTCCGCCGATGCCGGGCTTCGACCAGGTGCCGTTCAACGATCTCGACGCCGTCAAGAAGGCGATCGGTCCGGAGACCGCCGCCATTCTGATCGAGCCGGTGATGGGCGAGGGCGGCGTGCGCGTCGTGCCGCACAATTTCCTGCGGGCGCTGCGCAAGCTTTGCGACGACAACGGCCTGCTGCTGGTGTTCGACGAGATTCAGACCGGCGTCGGCCGCACCGGCGATCTGTTCGCCTATCAGCATACCGGCGTGACGCCCGACATCATGACCATCGCCAAAGCGCTTGGCGGCGGCTTTCCGGTCGGCGCGTGTCTCGCGACCACCGAAGCCTCCAAGGGCATGACGGCGGGCACGCACGGCTCGACCTTCGGCGGCAATCCGCTGGCGATGGCGGTGGGCAACGCGGTGATGGACATCGTCACGGCCGAGGGCTTCCTCGATGGCGTCAAACACAATTCGCTGCTGCTCAAGCAGAAGCTGGCGGAGCTCAAAGACCGCTACGCCTCGGTGATCGCCGAAGTGCGCGGCGAGGGCCTGCTGATCGGCCTACGCATGGTGCCGCCGGCATCGGAAATGGTCGACGAATTGCGCGCCGAAAAGATGATCACGGTCGGCGCCGGCGACAACGTCGTGCGGCTGCTGCCGCCGCTGATCATCAGCGAGAGCGAAATCGCCGAAGCGGTGGCGCGCATCGACCGCGCCTGCGCGCGGCTGTCGCAGACCTACGCGCGCGCCGCCAAAGAAAAGGTGGCGTCATGACCGGCGCCGTGCGGCACTTCCTCGATCTGATCGATATTCCAAAGCCCGTGCTGGCGGGCATGATCGACCACAGCCGCGCCATGAAAGCCGAGCACAAGAAAGGCAAGATCATCGCGCCGCTGGCCGGCAAGACGCTGGCGATGGTGTTCGACAAGCCCTCGACGCGCACGCGCGTGTCGTTCGACGTCGGCATGCGGCAGCTTGGCGGCGAGGCGATCCTTTTGACGGCGCAGGAGATGCAGCTTGGCCGCGGCGAAACGCTGGCCGATACCGCGCGGGTGCTGTCGCGCTTTGTCGACGCCATCATGATCCGGATTCTCGATCACGAGGCGGTGGCGGAACTGGCGAAATACGCCACCGTGCCGGTGATCAATGGCCTGACGCGGCGCTCGCATCCCTGCCAGGTGCTGGCCGACGTCATGACCTTCGAGGAACATCGCGGCCCGATCCGCGGCCGCACCGTGGCCTGGACCGGCGATGCCAACAACGTGCTGGCGTCGTGGATGCACGCCGCCGAGCGTTTCGATTTCAATCTGCGCGTGGCGACTCCGTCCGAGCTCAAGCCGAAGAAATGGCTGATGGACTGGGCCAAGCAATCGGGCGCCGCCATCAAGTTCGGCGACGACCCGGACGCCGCGGTCAAGGATGCCGACTGCGTCGTCACCGACACCTGGGTGTCGATGGGCGACCGCGACGGCAAGCACCGGCACAATGTACTCAAGCGCTACCAGGTCAACGCCGCCTTGATGGCTAAGGCCGCGCCGGACGCTTTGTTCATGCACTGCCTGCCGGCGCACCGCGGCGAGGAAGTCACCGACGAGGTGATGGACGGGCCGCAATCGGTGGTGTTCGACGAGGCGGAAAACCGCCTGCACGCCCAAAAGGGCCTACTGGCCTGGTGCCTGCACGCCGACGCGCGTTAGGCCTGCGCGTTGCGCCGGGGGCTCGAAATCTCGCCGCTGAGCGCTACATAGGGCCGATGAACACACCCATCATGACCGATCCTATCGCCATTCCGACCCGCGCACCGGCCGCTACAACGCCCGACGACACGGTTTTGCCGTTCGAAGTCGCCTCGCTCGATCTGCGCGGCCGCGTCGTGCGGCTCGGGCCGGTGGTCGACCAAATCCTTGAGAAGCACAATTATCCGGAGCCGGTCGCCAAGCTGGTCGGCGAGGCCATCGTGCTCACCGTCATGCTCGGCTCGGCGCTCAAGATCGACGGCCGCTTCATTCTGCAGACCCAGACCGACGGGCCGGTCGGCTTGCTGGTGGTGGACTTCACCACCCCGGGCAAGGTGCGGGCCTGCGCGCGTTTCGGCAAAGACGGCATCGCTGCGGCGATCGCGGCCGGCCAGACCGACGCCGGCGCGCTGCTCGGCAAGGGCCATCTCGCCATGACCATCGATCAGGGCCCCGATACCGGCCGCTACCAGGGCCTGGTCGCGCTCGACAGCGGCACGCTCGAAGACGCGGCGCACGAATATTTTCTGCGTTCCGAACAGATCCCGACACGCGTTCGTCTCGCCGTGGCGGAAGAACTGATCGCCGGTTCCGGCGGCGCCAGCCATCGCTGGCGCGCCGGCGGCATCATGCTGCAGTTTCTGCCGAAGTCGGAGGAGCGCGCGCGGGTCGCCGATCTCCATCCGGGCGATGCGCCGGAAGGCGTCGAGCTTCAAGAACTGCCTGAAGACGACGCCTGGCTGCAGGGCCGTGCGCTGCTGGAAACCGTCGAGGACATCGAACTGATCGATCCGGAGATTTCCAGCGAACGCCTCGCCTATAGGCTGTTTCACGAGCCGGGCGTGCGCGTGTTCAAGACCACCGACGTGCTTGCCGAATGCTCGTGCTCGCGCGACAGCGTCGAGTCGATGCTCAAGAGCTTTTCGCAGGAAGACCGCGACCACATGGTCGAGGAAGGCAAGATTGCCGTGACTTGCGAATTCTGCAGCGCGACCTATGACTTCGCGCCGGCCAATGTCGGGGCGAAAGAATAACGATGCGTGCAGCTCTGCTTGCGGTTTTAGCGTTACTCGCGCCGTCGGCAGCGCTGGCGCAAAGCTGTCCGGAGCCGCTGGCGTCGGCCAAGCGTCTGGTGCTGGTGACGGCCGATACGCTCAACAGTACCACCGCGACGGTCGAACGCTTCGAGCGGCACAGCCCGAATGCGCTATGGCAAGTC
Source organism: uncultured Hyphomicrobiales bacterium (assembly GCA_903878085.1). Lineage (GTDB taxonomy): Bacteria > Pseudomonadota > Alphaproteobacteria > Rhizobiales > Xanthobacteraceae > Pseudolabrys. Next base: position 159,435 of record CAIRGJ010000062.1, read on the forward strand.
GCGGGCGGTCCGGCCACCGCGCTGATCGGCCACAAGGGCGTCGCCTGGGCGTACGCGTTTCGAAAATTCGCCAAACGCGGCGAGCCGGTGAAGGTCGAAGGCGACAAACGCGCGCCGGCTGGCTTCTACAAGATCGGCCCCAGTTTCGGCTTCGCCGCGTCGCAAATGCCGAACTATGTCCGCATCGACGAGGGCATGGTCTGCGTCGATGATCTGAACTCGCCGGCCTACAACACCATCACGCGGCGCGACCGCATCGGTCCCAAGGTTCACGGCGAGAACATGTCGCGCGTGCCGGACTACGCCCGTGGCCTGCTGGTCGATTATCCGACCGACCGCAAGGCGCGCGCCGGGTCCTGCATCTTCATCCATCTGCAATTGCCCGGAAAGACCGGCACCAGCGGCTGCGTGGCGCTGCCGGAGCCGCAGCTTGCGGCCGTGCAGGATTTTACCCAGGAGGGCGCGGTGCTGGCGGTGCTGCCGCGTCAGGCGCTGGCCAGGTTCAATGGCTGTTTGCCGGCTAATTAACGATGCGGCCGCCGCCCGGCGCGTCGAGCGAGAACGCCGGAATTTCGATGTCGAAATGCTCGCCGGCCATCGACACCATACCGTAGCTGCCGGCCATGAAGCCGGACGGCGTCGGCAGCGGCACGCCGCTGGTATATTCGAACGATTCGCCCGGCTTGAGCGTCGGCTCCTCGCCTACCACGCCCGGGCCCTTGACCTCCTGCAGCCGGCCGAAGGCGTCGGTGATGCGCCAATGGCGCGTTTTCAGCTGCACCGTCTCCGGCCCATGATTGGCGATGTCGATGGTGTAGGCCCAGAAATAATGGCCGTGGTCCGGCGACGACCGCTCGGACACGAAGCGCGGCGTCACCGTGACCTCGATCTTGCGAGTTACGGCGCGGTACATCTAAATGCCTTACAATTGACGCGGGCCGGGCTTGTTATTAGTCCCCGGTTCGGGAGTATGGCCGAAAGCCTGCACGAAAGAAAAGCCATTGATTGCCACGATCCCGACCGGACGCGACTTGCGGCTCGATTTGTTCCGCGGCATCGCGCTGTGGCTGATCTTCCTCGACCACATTCCGTCCAATGCGGTGAGCTGGATCACGATCCGCAATTACGGGTTCAGCGACGCCACCGAGATTTTCGTCTTTATCTCGGGCTACACCGCGGCCTTCGTCTATGGCCGGGCCATGCAGACCAACGGTTTCATCGTCGCCACCGCCCGCGTGCTCAAGCGCACGTGGCAGATTTACGTCGCCCACGTGTTCCTATTCGCGATCTATCTCGCCGAGATCTCCTACGTCTCGCAGAGCTTCGACAACCCGCTCTACAGCGAAGAAATGGGCGTGCTGGATTTTCTGAAAAATCCCGATGTCACCATCATGCAGGCGCTGCTGCTGAAGTTCAAACCGGTGAACATGGACGTGCTGCCGCTTTATATCATGCTGCTGCTCTGGTTCGCGCCGGTACTGTGGCTATTGTTGCGCTCGCCGTCGCTGGCGCTGATCGCCTCGGCGGGCCTCTACACGCTGGCCTGGATGTTTGATTGGAATTTGCCGGCCTATCCGCAGGGGACCTGGGCGTTCAACCCGTTGGCTTGGCAGATGTTGTTCGTGTTCGGCGCCTGGTGCGCGCTCGGCGGCGCCAAGCGGCTTGGCCACTGGATGAATTCGCCGGTGATACTCGGGCTTGCGGTGGTCTACCTGCTGTTCGCTTTCGGCATCGCGATGACCTGGTACTTCCCGTGGCTCGGCGCCTTCGTGCCGAAATTCGTCGGCGAGGCGATCTATCCGATCGACAAAACCAATCTCGACGTTCTGCGCATTCTGCATTTCCTGTCGCTGGCTGTGATCACCGTGCGGCTGGTGCCGCAGGATTGGCCGGCCCTCAAGTCGCGCGTGGCCTGGCCGGCGGTTGTCTGCGGGCAGCATTCGTTGGAAATATTCTGTCTCGGCGTGTTTCTTTCGTTCGCCGGCCATTTTGTCTTCACCGAGGTGTCCAGCCGGGTCCTGACCCATGTCATAGTCAGCGCCGCGGGGATCGCCATCATGATTGGCGCTGCGTCAATAATTTCGTGGTATAGACGTGTCGAGCGACAAGGACCGGGACCGCGGCCGCCCACAACCAAGACGGGCTACGCGGGAGGTAACGCATGACGGGGCGATTAGCATTCTTGCTGGCATTGCTGATGCTGGCCGGATCGGCCAATGCCGAGAATCCGGCGGAGAATCCGGCGGAGCATCCGGCTGACTGCCGCGCGGCCGAGGTCAAACCCGAACGTAATTTTGCACTGCCGCAAACCACCCGCGCGATAACCGCCAAAAAGCTGAGCGTCCTGGTTGTGGGGGCTGGCTCCTCCAACTTGCCAGGCAGCAATGGCAACAAGAGCGCCTATCCGGCTCGCCTCCAGCAAGCGCTGCAGGCCAAGTTGCCCGGCATCGAGGTCAAGGTCGCAATCGACGTCAAAGCCAAGCGCAGCGCCGCCGAGATGGTTAAGGCAATGGCACCGGAACTTGCGGCAACCAAGCCTGCTTTGGTGATTTGGCAAACCGGAACGGTCGATGCCATGCAAGCCATTGACCCGGATCAGTTCAGCCAGGCGCTCGACAAGGGCATCAACATTGCCCGATCCGCAGGCGCTGACGTTGTTTTCATCAATCCGCAATATAGTCCGCGTACAGAATCCATGATCGCGCTGGGTACTTATGCTGAAAACATGCGTTGGGTTGCACTGCAGCAAGAAGTGCCGCTGTTTGATCGGTTCAACATAATGAAGGTTTGGTCGGATCTTGGAACGTTCGACCTAGATTCCGCCACAAAAAAACTTGACACAGCCGAGCGTGTTCATGATTGCATAGGGCGGTTACTTGCTGACCTTGTCATCGAGTCGGCCAAATCAAGCGCACCGCACGCCGAGGGCGGCCGCTAGGGAGCTGGGAGTGACTGCCGTAATGAGTAAGAACCCCGCCAATCGGGCGACGAAGGCGCTTGCTGTCGCGATGCTGCTCGCCGGTTTGACGTTGCCGGTCGTTGCGCGCGCGGAAGTCCCGGCCGCATCCTGCGATTTGCCGCTCGACATGCTGCGCATGACCCACCCGCTGACACGCGTCGGTCATAAATTGACGACCGGCGAACCGATCACCATCGTTGCCATAGGTTCGTCGTCGACATGGGGCGCCGGCGCCAGTTCGCCGGCTGCGAATTATCCGAACCAGCTTGCGGCCGATCTCAAGGCGCGCTTTCCGAAGCAATCCTTCACCGTGCTCAACGCCGGTGTCGGCGGCGAAGAAGTTAGCGACATGCTTAAGCGTTTCGATACGGCCGTGGTCGCAGTGAAGCCCGATTTGGTGTTGTGGCAGCTCGGCACCAATTCGGTGATCCGCGATCAAATGCTGACCAGTCACGATGCTTCGATCCGCGACGGTCTTAAGAAGATCCGCTCGGTCGGCGCCGATATCGTGCTGATCGATCCGCAATTCGTGCCGAAGGTGGTCGTGAAGCCGGATGCCGAGCGCATGGTAGAGTTGATTTCCACCACCGCGAAGATGGAAGACATCGATCTGTTCCGCCGCTTCGACGTGATGAAGCGTTGGAACCAGGTCGATCGTCTGCCGTTTGAGGCGTTCACGTCGGCCGATGGGCTGCACCTGAATGACTGGGGCTATGCCTGCATGGCCAAGGGCCTCGGCATGGTGATCTCGGAAGCTGCCCAGCGGCCGGTCATGTCGGCGACCGCGCTGTCGCACATGGTTCCGTAAAAATTCTTCGGCGGCACGTTTAAGCGGGCGCAGCACGCGAGTGCCGCGCCCGATTTGTTTTATACTTTATCCAGCGCCGTCAGCAGATCCTCGATCAGGTCGTCGGCATGTTCGAGCCCGGCTGAGAACCGCACCAAACCGTCGCCGATGCCGAGTTCGGCGCGCTGCTCCGGCGTCAGCCGCTGATGCGTGGTCGTGGTCGGATGCGTGATCAGGCTCTTGGCATCGCCGAGATTGTTGGTGATGCCGACCAACTGCAGGCCGTTGAGGAAGCGGAATGCGCCTGCCTTGCCACCCTTGATCTCGAACGCGCACAGCGTCGAGCCGGCCGTCATCTGCTTCTTGATGATGTCGGCTTGCGGATGATCGGCGCGGCCCGGATAGATCAGGTTGTTGATCTTGCTATGGCCGGCGATTGCGTTCGACACCGCGGTGGCATTTTCGGTCTGCCGCTGCACGCGCACCGACAACGTCTCCAGGCTTTTCAGCAGCACCCAGGCATTGAACGGCGACAGCGACGGCCCGGTCTGGCGCAGCGGCTGATGGTAGTTGTCCATGATCAGCTTTTCCGAGCTGAGAATGACGCCGCCGAGCACGCGGCCTTGGCCGTCGATGTGCTTGGTCGCCGAATAAACCACGACGTCGGCGCCAAGCGTCAGCGGGCTCTGGTACAGCGGGGTGGCGAACACATTGTCCACCACCAGCTTGGCGCCGGCCTCATGCGCGATGTCGGCGACGGCCCGGATGTCATAGACCTCGAGCGTCGGATTGGTCGGCGTCTCCATGAAGAACGCCTTGGTGTTTTTCGTCACCGCGTTCTTCCAGGCATTCAGGTCCTTGCCGTCGACCAAAGTGCAGGGCACGCCGAAACGCGGCAACCAATCCTCGATCACCCAGCGGCATGAGCCGAACAACGCTTTGGCGGCGACGACGTGATCGCCGGCGCGCACCAGACCCATCAGCGCGGTGGTGACCGCGGCCATGCCGGTCGCGGTCGAGCGCGCGGCCTCGGCGCCTTCGAGCGCGGCCATGCGCTTCTCGAACATGTCCATGGTCGGGTTGGAATAGCGCGAATAGACATAGCCCGGGATCTTGCCGGAGAAGCGCAACTCGCAGTCCTCGGCGCTCTCGTATTTGTAGCCTTGCGTGAGAAACAGCCCCTCCGACATCTCGTTGAATTGCGAGCGTAGGGTGCCGGCATGAACCAGGCGGGTTTCGGGGCGATAGGTCTTTTTCGGCGCTTCGGACATCGTGCTCTCCTTCGGCCTGAGGCAGGACGAGGTCCTTGCGCCAGACAACAAAAAACCGGCCTGAGAAAAATCTCGGCCGGGCACACGCGTCCCCGGCCTTTTAGCGACTTATTTTACGTGGCTGCAAGCCGGCCGGCTCAAATTGACCACGGGATAAAGGCTTTGTAGCGGGGCCGCCCGCTTCCCGTCAAGGCACCCGTCGGGTTAGATCGGCCCACACTGGGATGAGCCGCCGTGCCACTTTCTTTCGCCATCGAAGATAAAGGCATTCTGCCCGACCGCATGATCGCGGCGCTGGCGGCCGACGGCGCCATTTTGCCGGAGCGCGATTTCGATCCGGACCAGATCCAGCCGGCGAGCCTCGATCTGCGGCTGGGCGCCATCGCCTACCGCGTCCGCGCCAGCTTCCTGCCGGGTTCGACCACGGTGGCGCAGCGCATCGACGAACTGAAGCTGCACGAATTCGCGCTGACCGACGGCGCGGTGCTGGAAACCGGCTGCGTCTACATCGTACCGCTGCTGGAAAGCCTGGCGCTGCCCGACGACGTGTCGGCCGCCGCCAACCCGAAAAGTTCGACCGGCCGGCTCGACGTGTTCACCCGCGTCATCGCCGACGAGCTGCGCGGTTTCGACCGCGTCGAGCCCGGTTATCACGGCCCGCTTTATGCCGAGATCAGCCCGCGCACCTTCCCGATTCTGGTGCGCGAAGGCTCGCGGCTGTCGCAGATCCGCTTCCGCCGTGGCCACGCGCTGCTCGGCGCCGACGCGTTGCGTGAGTTGCATCGCAAGGAGCGGCTGGTCGACAGCGATGATGCCGATGTCAGCGAAGGCGTCGCAGTCGGTGTCGATCTGTCGGGCACGCTGGGCGGCGAGGGCAAGAACATCGTCGGCTATCGCGCCAAGCGTCACACCGGGCTGATCGACGTGGAACGGCGGGCCGGCTACTCGATGCTGGATTTCTGGGAGCCGATGCAGGCCCGCCCGGACCGGAGCCTGATCCTCGATCCGAACGAATTCTACATTCTCGCGTCCAAAGAGGCGGTGCAGGTGCCGCCCGATTACGCTGCCGAGATGGTGCCGTTCGATCCCTTGGTCGGCGAATTCCGCGTGCATTATGCCGGCTTCTTCGATCCCGGCTTCGGCTATGCCGGTGCCGGCGGCAAGGGCTCGCGCGCAGTGCTGGAAGTGCGCTCACGCGAGGTGCCGTTCATCCTGGAGCATGGCCAGATCGTCGGCCGGCTGGTCTACGAGAAGATGATCGCGCGCCCGGACAAGCTCTACGGCTCCGGCATCGGCTCTAACTATCAAGCGCAGAGCCTGAAGTTGTCGAAGCACTTCAAGGCGTGACGGAAGCGCTTGCAGCGCAAGCGCATCGTTCGCTATGGTCGGGGCAGGCGGGCGTAGTTCAATGGTAGAACGGCAGCTTCCCAAGCTGCATACGAGGGTTCGATTCCCTTCGCCCGCTCCAACCCATTCAAAACATTTGTGATTTAGACTCGCTAAGTTTTTGAGAGCGCTGCCTTTCTTTGCTCCTCATAGTTCCTCACTCATAGAAATCATTGATGAATTTTGGGGTACCAAACGCGATTTAGGAGAATAATTGAGAATAAAAATCGCTGTCCCCATCGCGTGCTTGCGCGTTCGCTGCGGCGTGATTCAATGAGAGCATATTAGTTCGTAGAAATTTTTATGCCTACATCAGAAAATGCATCCATAGGGGCCGCGATTAACTCTTCGCTCAATGCGAAGCCTATTAACAATCCGAAGAGCCTCACAATCTCTCCGGCAAAAAACGGTTTCATTGTGCAGATGGCAAAGACAACCGAGTACGGACAGGACTATGCCGTCGCGACGACTATCGACGAAGTTGCAAAAATAATTACGGATTATCTTTCGATCTAAACGGGCAGCATTCGCGCCGCTACTTAAAGAGCCATTCTTTCACGACCGGCCAAGCCGCGATTAACGCGCCGACGGTTGCGACGATTGTGAATCCGAGCATCCACCTGAACCGCGTTGCCTCTAGCTGCCTTGCGTTGTGATCTTCCTCTGCAAGCCAATTCTGAATTTCAATTTTTTCAGTTGGCTCCATGTTGTCCATCTTGAGATGATGGAGAGTTAATAACGTACCCTGCTTTTCGAACTTCGCTCGGCTCTCAGGTCGAATGCTCATCGCACTATCTCCGAAGCCATGACAAATAGCGCCGACCGATTAGTGGCCCGAGCATGACCAGCGCGAAGGTCAGCACAAGCCCTCCCGCTGCCGTCAAAAGGTTCACCGCTAGATATTTCGGGGAAGTAAGACGCGGCGTCGGATGCCAAACAGCGCCGTCCAACTGTTGTCGCGCGGCTTCACGGCACAGGAATGCATCTAGATCTCCGCTTAGTAGACCTGGGGAGCAATGCTTCGTGCGCTCCAAACGCTCCTCGATCTGGCGTGTCTCAATCTCGGTGAGGGCAATCCATTCGCCGGGCTGGAATCGCCATGTACCCGCTACCGCTGGGACAGCGATTGCGGCTATCACGCCGAGTGAGAAGGCGACCTTCCATTTTCTCATGGTGCATCATACCGCCTCATTTTCCCTCACAAAACGAGAGAATAATCGGAGAATAACCCCTCTAACCCATTGATATTACTAGGTGGGAGACGCCTTCCCAAGCTGCATACGAGGGTTCGATTCCCTTCGCCCGCTCCAAATCGCAAATACCGGCTGCGGTTACGCCAAAGCGAGATTGAGGAACGGCAGCAGCTCAGCCGGCAGATCGCCACGTGCCGCTATCGCCGTTGCCAGTGGCTTGTCGGTCTTGGCGCGGTTGATCAGTTTGACAAAGCCGATTTCGGAGAACCGCGCTTGCGGATTTGCGATCGCTTTGTGAATAAGTTCAGGGATGCCGCGATCGACCAGAGCGTCCGTCACCGCCTCGCTGATGCGGCCGCGGCCAGCGATTGCGGCTAGCTGCCTCGGACCTTTGACCGAGGCGGCGACTTTAGCAATGACCTCGTCGGTGAGCACAGGCGACAACGTAAGAACCGGTACCGCCACCGCGACATCTTCATTCTGTGCCAGAGTGGCGATGACGTTCGGCGGTGCATTGTCAATCGGGGCCAGCCTTGTGCTCAAAGTGATCAGCGCCGGATTCTCAGCCTTTTCAATCAGACGCTGGATGACGTCGTCGAAAATGGCGATCTGCTCGTCCGAAAAGCGCATCGTATCGCTGAGAAACAGGTCGGTTACGCGTTGAAGGATTTGCGATTGCCTGGAAGTCGTGGCCTGGTCGATGGCCACGTCGAGTTCGGCAATCAATGAATGCGCGTTGGCGGTCATGCGTGTTGTCCCAACCGATAATCGTCGTCCAGGCGAAAGACTAGCGCAATGCCTACCGCTAAATCAGCAAAATAGACTTAACGGCGGCGGCACCGGCCCGCTCCAGACGTGGAATCTTGGCGCCAAATTCAAAATAAAAATCGTCCAGTAGCAGCAATCTTAATCCAGATTATCGATCTGCGATATCACTCCCAATCTACGGCAAATTAAATCTATTCCACACCGTACTACACTAGCTTCCAGCGTGGACGCTGCACGAGCGCGTCCGGTCGCCCGCACGGGCGGAAACGCGACCTTAGTCCCAGGTCCCAGAAGCGAGTGCCGATCTCATGACCCAAACAGCCACCGCATCGGATACCGCCGAGCTCAATCCGGCCGATGCCATTGTAGCCAGCGGCGCGCGCGCCGCGGCGACGCAAATCCAGTCCATCAGCTTCGCCATCGGCGACGACCAGTACGGCGTCGACATTATGGCGGTGCGCGAAATCAAAGGCTGGTCGGAAATCACTCACCTGCCGCGCCAGCCCGATTACGTCCGCGGCGTGCTCAATCTGCGCGGCGTGATCGTCCCGATCATCGACCTGCGCTGCCGGTTCGGCCAAGGTTTGACCGAGGCCACCCCGCTTCACGTCGTCATCATCGTGCAGATCGCCGCGCGCCAGGTCGGCCTGCTGGCCGACCGCGTGCTCGACATCGTGTCGTTCGAGCCGTCGCAGGTGCAGCCGGTGCCGAAGGTCGCGAAATCCTCGCGCGCCGATTTCCTGTCCGGCCTCGTGACCATCGAAAACGTGATGCTGGCGCTGATCGACCTGCCGAACCTTTTGACGGTCACTGCTAACGAAGCCGACGAACCCGCCGCAGTGCACTAACCCCTCGTTACACCAGGCTCAATAGGATTTTCTCGACATGAAGATCGCAGACGTCAAGATTCTCTACAAGATCATCTCCTGCTTCGCGCTTCTCGCGATCGTCGTGGCTAGCGCGACCTGGTACTCAACTTCGCGCATGAGCGCGATCGATGGCGCCTACTCCAGGATTATCGAAAAGGACGTCGCTGCGGCCCTCACGGTTACCAGAGCCAGCCGATCCTATCTCGCCTTTCGCCTTGCGAATTGGCAGTTGATCGCCGAAACCAAGGACGCGGCGATGAAGAAAGCCGCAGAAGATGCTACCGCAGCTCAGAAACGTTTTCTGTCATTTTTGGACGAAACGAAACGGCTCACTCCGCATTTCGAGCGCCAGGTCAACGAGATACAACAAAAATTCAACGCTCTAGTGCCGGAATACCAGGCCATTCAGACCTTGGCCATGGCAAACAAGCACGAAGAGGCGACCGCACGGCTTGATGCGCTGCTGCCCAAAGGCGCGGAACTCTCGACGGCGATGAATGCGATTTCGGACGATATCGCCAAATCGATGAACGCGGCGTCGGATGCGGCCACTGCCACAACCAATCAAACGATTTTCGTCACGTACAGCTCGATTGCCGTCGCAATGGCGGTCGTCATGATGCTCGCCTTCTTCTTGGTGCAGTCGACCATCGTCAGGCCGCTCGGCCGCCTTGTCGTTGAGCTCGAGAAGCTGGCCGACGGCGATTTCAACATCAAGCTCGACAGCCTCGGCCGTAAGGACGAGATCGGGCAAATCTCGGACGCGGCTGAGTTGGTCGCCGAGCGCGTCGGTGCGACCATCGGCAACATCAAGATTTCGGCGAACGAGGTCACCAACGCCTCGGCCGAGATTTCGACCAGCACCACCGATCTGTCGCAGCGCACCGAGGAACAGGCCGCCAGCCTGGAAGAAACCTCGGCGTCGATGGAAGAGATGACGGCAACGGTCAAAAAGAACGCCGAGAACGCTAGAGAAGCCAGCAACCTCGCTGCCAGCACACAAGACGTGGCTGATCGCGGCGGTCAGGTCGTCGCCAAGACGGTCGAGGCCTTGGCAAAGATCGAAGACTCGTCCCGCAAGATCTCCGACATCATCGGCGTCATCGACGAAATCGCCCGCCAGACCAATTTGCTGGCGCTTAACGCTGCGGTCGAAGCGGCCCGCGCCGGCGAAGCCGGCCGCGGTTTCGCGGTGGTTGCAACGGAAGTGCGCAGCCTGGCGCAGCGCTCGTCGCAGGCCGCCAAGGACATCAAGGAACTGATCACCAACAGCAACGGTCAGGTCAAAGACGGTGTCGACCTGGTCAACAAGGCCGGTCAGTCGCTCACCGAGATCGTCGAGTCGATCAAGAAGGTTACTGCGGTCGTGGGCGAAATCGCCAATGCCAGCGCGGAGCAGTCGACCGGCCTGGAAGAGATCAACAAGGCGCTGACCCAGATGGACGAGGTCACGCAGCAGAACTCGGCGCTGGTCGAGGAAAATGCCGCTACCGCCAAGACGCTCGAAGGCCAGGCCAAGTCGATGGACGAGCGCGTCGCGGGCTTCCGCCTGCGCGGCGGTTCCGCGAACGCCGACTTCGAACCGGCCGCGGCGGCGCCCGTGCGCCAGGCGCCGGTCGCGGCAGCGCGACCGAAGGCCGCCCCGCCGAAGCGTTCGGTGGCGCCTGCGAAAGCAAGTGTTCAGGCAAACCGCGGCCCGGTCGGCCGCATGCAGGCGGGCCTTGCGACCGCTCTCAACGAGCCGGACTGGAAGGAATTCTGATGTCAGGCGCCGGGAGAATCATGATGACCCACATGAAGATCGTAGCCGCAGTCGCACTTCTGATGGGCGTGTGTGCGCTCGCCCAGGGTGGGGAATTCGCCACCAAGGATGAGGCCGTCGCGATGGTCAAAACGGCCGTGGCTTTCGTCAAACAGGAGGGCGGCGAAAAAGCTTACACCGCGTTCCCCGCCAAGGACGCCTTCGCCGACCACGATCTCTACGTCGTCGTTCACAGCAACGACGGCGAAGTGCTGGCGCACGGCTCTAACCCGAAGCTGGTCGGCAAGGACATGAACGACGCCCGGGACGTCGATGGCAAGTACTACGTCAAAGAGTGCCTCGCGCTTGCCGCCAAGCAGGAAAGCTTCTGGCCGGGCTAATGCCGAAATCAAACATTGCCGCTTATCGCGGCTCGATTGGGCGCAATCAGGCAGGGCTCGCCACCGCGCTCAAGACCGAACCGGACTGGAAGGAGTTCTAATAATGAAGAGCCCAGCCTTGCGCGTAGCAAATCGCAAATCGACGACGGCGGCGTTCGCTTCGGGCGATCTCGCTATTGCCGATGCCACACGCGAGTTTGAGTTTTCCGACACGGACTTCCGCGAGCTGGCGCAATACGCCTATAGCCAAGCCGGAATCTCGCTGGCGGACAGCAAGCGTAATCTTATCTATAGCCGGTTGTCGCGCCGGCTGCGCGCGCTTGGCCAGACGACGTTCAAGCAATATCGAAATTATTTGAGTGAGAATGAATCCGAGCTGGAAAACTTTATCAACGCGATTTCGACGAACCTGACGAAGTTTTTCCGCGAAGCGCACCACTTCGATCATTTCCGCACTCACGTCGCGGTGCCTTTCGTCCAGGGGGCGCACGGTAAGTCCGGGCAGCGTCTGCGTGTCTGGTCGGCCGGTTGTTCGACCGGCGAGGAGCCTTACACCATCGCGGTCGTGCTCAAACGCGAGATCCGAAACCCTGAGCAACACGACGTACGTATCCTTGCGACGGACATCGACACCAACGTCATCGCAAAAGGCGCCGCCGGCGAATATCCGCTCAGCTCGATCGACGAAGTGCCCAAGACCTACCGGGAATACTTCCAGCCTCTCGATGGCGATCCCGATGCGACCGAAGTCGTCATGGGCGACGAGGTCCGTTCGCTCATCAGTTTTGCGCGCATCAACCTGATGGACCCTTGGCCCTTCAGAGGACGGTTCGACGCCATCTTCTGCCGCAACGTCATGATCTACTTCGACGGCCCGACCAAGTCGGCGCTGGTCGACCGCTTCACCCAGCAACTCAAACCTGGCGGCTGGTTGTACATCGGTCATTCCGAATCGCTGATCGGCTCGCACCCTGGTCTGGAACTCGTGGGCCGCACCGTTTACCGGAGAGAATCGTGAGCGCTGCTCCCGCACTACGCCTTCCCGCCGATTCGGGCGCCGTCAACGGCGGTAGTGCCGTTGCCACTCGCAAGTTTTTCGATTCCGCCGAATCGAATTGGATGGTGAAGGTTTTCCCGGGCGAATACTTCGTCACCTCGAAATCCGATGAGGTGCTGGTGACCGTCCTCGGCTCCTGCGTCGCGGCTTGCATCCGCGATCCGCAAAGGCGGATCGGCGGCATGAACCACTTTATGCTGCCCCACAGCAAAGGCGGCAATTGGGGCGGCGATATGCAGTCCACCCGGTTCGGTAACTTCGCCATGGAGAAGCTCATCAATGAGCTGATGAAGGCCGGATGTTCTCGCAGTTCGCTTGAAATCAAAGTGTTCGGCGGCGGCAACGTCACCGATACGCAAAATGCCATCGGCACGGAAAACTGCCGATTCATCATGCGCTACCTGGAGTCGGAAGGGTTGCGGTGCTCGGTCCAGGATTTGGGCGGCCTGCTGCCGCGCCGCATCCACTACTATCCCGAGACCGGTCGCGTCATCCGCCGATTGCTCGGCTCCGGCGAATCCAAAGCCGTTGCGCGCGAAGAGACCGAATATGTCAGCCGCCTGTCGACGCGAACGATGGCGGGCGAAATTCAACTGTTCGACGAGTGATGGAAAAAATCATGACCAAGCCCGTACGTGTTCTGATTGTCGACGACTCGCCGGTCATTCGGCAGTTGCTGTCGATGTTGTTGTCCGCCGATCCAGAAATCGAGGCGGTCGGCACGGCCAGCGACCCGCTGATCGCGCGCGAGCGTATCAAGGCACTTAATCCCGATGTCATCACGCTCGATATCGAGATGCCGAACATGGACGGCGTCACCTTCTTGCGTAAGATTATGGAATTGCGGCCGATGCCGGTCGTCATGATCTCCACCCTCACGCAGGCCGGCGCGGAGATCACGCTCGAAGCGCTCGAAATCGGCGCGGTCGATTTCATCGGCAAGCCGACCGGTGACCTCAACCATGGCATTGAAGTACTGGCCGCGGAGCTGCAGTCGAAAGTCAAAGCAGCGGCCCATGCCCGCGTCGGCGCGCGCCAGGCACCGAGAATCGCACGCCCGCCGCGGATCGACCGGGGCCCGAGCTCCCACGACAAGATCATTGCAATTGGCGCCTCGACCGGCGGCGTGGAAGCGCTGAAAGCCGTGTTGATGGACATGCCGGCGGTGTGCCCTCCGATCCTCATCACGCAGCATATGCCGCCGCGCTTCACCGCGGCTTTCGCCGCACGTCTTGACAAGGAATGCCCGATGGCAGTGTCCGAGGCGATCCACAACGAGATTATCGAGCCCAATCACGCCTACATCGCGCCTGGCGCGCAGCATATGGAATTGGTCCGCGTCGGTGGCCATTACCGGTGCAGCCTGAACGAGAGCCCGACCGTTTCCGGCCATCGGCCTTCGGTCGATGTCTTGTTCCGGTCGTTCGCGCGCGTCGCGGGGAAATCGGCGGTCGCTGCGATCCTGACGGGAATGGGCAAGGACGGCGCGGCTGGCATGCTCGAGTTGCGGACCGCGGGCGGCAAGACGCTCGGCCAGGACGAGGCATCTTCGCTGGTCTATGGCATGCCGCGGGCCGCGTTCGAATGCGGTGCGGTGATGCGTCAGTATTCGTTGTCCCACATGGCCGACGGCATCCTCGAAGCTTGCGAAGATAGCAGCAAAACGCAACCGCGGACTGGCGATCCGCGCCGTACGAACCGCGCAGTCTGAGCGAATTGAAAAGGTCGGAGAATTACGTGAACGAAAATGCGAGCGAGACTCTGATGAAGCTGCCCGAGGTGCTCGATCTCACCGCGGCCGAAGGTTTTCTGGAGTCGATGCGCCAGCAAGCTAATGGCGAACTTTGCGTGGATGCCTCCGCGGTCAGGACGATCACCCTGCCGTGCGTGCAGATTGTCCTTGCGGCGGCGAGGGCGCGCGAATCGATGTCGGTCAAGAACCCATCGCCCGCATTCGTCAGTGCGTTCGAAGATCTCGGCATCGATTGGACCCAGGATATCAAACTCAACCAGGATCAATCGTTGAACGATGACGAAATGGAAGGGCTGGCCCAGGATCTGAGCCAGGATCAAACCCAAGATCCGGCTCAAGATCAGGCCGAAACTCAAGAGTATGGCGACAGTGTTGAAGATGCGGGGCAACCGCCTGTCGATAGTAACGGAGCTTCGGACGCAGTCAGTCAGATTAATCCTCATCACATGAGCGAGAGTACCATGGCTAAGCGAATTCTAACCATCGACGACTCCAAGACGATGCGCGATATGCTCATGCTGACATTGGCGGAAGCAGGCTTTGATGTTCTCCAGGCTGTCGATGGGCAAAACGGACTCGACGTGCTCGGTGACCAGCAAGTCGACGTCATCATCACCGATATCAACATGCCGATAATGGATGGCTACGAGGTCATCCGGCGGTTGCGGCAAGATCCCAACCATAAGTCGACGCCGATTTTGGTCTTGACGACCGAAAGCGAAGCCGAAAAGAAAAATATGGCCCGCGAAGCCGGCGCCACCGGCTGGATGGTCAAGCCATTCGATCCGGACCGCCTTATCGCGACGGTACGTAAAGTTGCTCCTTAGAATCTGGGAATAGGTAAGGGCCGTCCATGGCAGGTTTAGACCAACTCAAGATCACGTTCTTCGACGAATGTGACGAAGCGATGCAGCAGATCGAGGCTGGCCTTACGGACATCCGTGCGGGCCAAGGCTCGGACGACACGATCAATTCAGTGTTTCGCGCGGTCCATTCGGTCAAGGGTGGTGCCGGTATTTTCGGTTTTGAATCGCTCGTCGGATTTGCCCATGTTCTGGAAACCGTGCTCGATGGATTGCGCGCCGGAAGGCTCGTGGCAACGGACGACAATGTCGGCGTATTGCTGCAGGCGAGTGACGTCCTGTCCGATCTCGTGTCGATGTCGCGGTCAAATAAGCCGATCGAATCGGGATACGGCAGCGAATGCCGCGTTGCGCTCGAACTTATCATCAAGCAGGAGGGCGGCGGCGCCAGCGAAGGAGCCGGCGACGATTCTTCGGCACCTGCCGATTTTGACGGTTTCGACTTCAAGCCGGTGCAGGTCAACTTCGATGAACCCGCGGCCAACGCGAAGCGGTCTTACTCGATCACCTTCCGCCCGAAGCCGGCGATGCTGAAAAAGGCGAACGAGCCGCTTTATATTCTCCGCGAACTGCGCAAGCTCGGCGAACTCGACCTGGTGGCGCAAACCGATCTTCTGGCGCCTTTGGCCGAACTCGAACCGGATCACCCATATATCTGGTGGATCGGAACGCTGCAGACCGAAGCGACACGCGCCCAAATCGACGAAGTATTCGAATTCGTCGCCAGCGATAGTGATCTTGAGATTTCGGAGATAGTGCCGGATTCATCGTCACCTGCGGCCATCGAGATGGCGGACCCCTTCGTCCCGGCCACGTCGGAACTGGAAATCGCATCGCCGTCGATCGTTCCGGAAGCGGCCGCTGAGAAGCCGGCCGCCGACGCCGCCACCCGCGCGCCTCCGGCAAAGCACGCGGCCACCACGACCAGAATTGAACTCGAACGGATCGATCGTGTCGTCAACATGGTCGGCGAATTGGTGATTTCCCAGGCTATGCTGGGGCAGATCGTTCAAGATCTTCCCGAAGGAACCAGCGGGCGCCTGGCGCAGATTCTTGAGGAGGTGATTCATCACACCCGCGAGTTGAAAGACAGCGTCATGTCGATGCGCGCCCAGCCGGTCGGCTCGGTGTTTCAGCGCATGCCCCGGCTGGTTCGCGAACTGGCAACTAAAACGCATAAGAAGGTCCGGCTGGAAATGGTCGGTGAGACCACCGAAGTCGATCGATCGATCATCGAGCGCCTCGGCGATCCGTTGACGCATATCATCCGCAACTCGGTCGATCACGGCATCGAGTCGCCCGCCGACCGGATTGCCGCCGGAAAGAACGAGGAGGGGGTGATTCGCCTCTCCGCCGAACACCGCGGCGGCCGCATTATCATCGAGGTCAAAGACGACGGCGCCGGCATCAACGCGGAGCGCGTGCTGAGAAAAGCGAAGGAAAAAGGCTTGGTGCGGCCCGACGCGAACCTGACCGACGACGAGGTCGCCAATCTCATCATGTTGCCCGGATTTTCGACCGCCGAAACCGTGTCCGACATCTCGGGACGCGGCGTGGGCATGGACGTCGTCCGCAGCAATATCCAGGACATCGGCGGCCGAATATCGCTCAAGTCGGTGCCCGGCCGCGGCATGACGATCCAGTTGGCCTTGCCGCTGACGCTTGCCGTCATGGACGGCATGGTGATCAAGGTCGGCGACCAGACCTACGTCATGCCATTGTCGGCGATTGTCGAGTGTCTGCGTCCCGCGCGTTCCGATGTCAGCAACCTGATCGGCACCCGCGGAATGTTGCACCTGCGCGGTGAATTCGTACCGCTCGTTCTGTTGAGCGAATTGCTGGACGTCGGCACCGAGGCCAAGGATGCCGGCGAACGTGTCGTCATCATCACCGATGCCGGCGAAGGTACGCATTTCGGACTCATTGTCGACGAACTGTGTGGCCATCAGCAGGTCGTGATCAAGAGTATCGAGGAGAGTTACGGCGCGGTTCCGGGAATCGCCGCTGCGACAATTCTCGGCAATGGACGCGTTGCATTCATTCTCGATGTCGAGAAGCTGTCGGATATTGCGGTCAGTTCGGCGCTGAACGACGGGATGCCTACAACGCGGTCCGCTACAGCTATGGTTGCCTAAAGAGCGGCGGGAATTGATCTCGCCGAATACAGTATGTGGGCCGATGCCCAGGAGTGATGCGAATGCCAAATGCGAACGCTGTCAAAGTGCTTCTTGTCGACGATCAAAACAGTGTGCGGCAAATGGCCCGCATAACGCTGGAAGAGATCGGGTTTCGGCAGATATCGGAGGCTGAAAACGGGGTGCAGGCGATGCACACCGCCTCGCTTCAGCCGATCGACCTGATCATCTCGGATTACAACATGCCGGAGATGGACGGCTTGGCGCTGCTGCGCGCCGTGCGGAGCCATCCCGTCGTGCGGAAAGTCCCCTTTATCCTGCTGACCGGGCGCGGCGACCGTGAGCTCGTAGTCAAGGCGGCCGAAGCCGGTGTCAACAACTACCTGGTCAAGCCGTTTACCGCCGCGGTCCTGCGCGAAAAGATAGAGCAGGTCATGGGAAAGCTGTCGTAATCCTTCGGGTATCGGCGCAATGGGGCTACATCGGCACGGAAACGCAGCAGTGAAAGTCGAAGAAGCTGAAGATGACGTCGGCGCATTCCTCGCGGTGTTTGCCGCGCTCCTTCTAGACAACGCGCTGAGTCTCGACGAGACCGTCAGCCGCGTGACCGACCTCGTTATGGCAAGTGGCAAGCCAAGCCGTGACCTGGTCGTTGCCTTGCAAAGCTTCGATCGCCTGAAGCAGGAGTTCGAGGGGCTTGGCGAGGCGCTGACGCGCTATGCGGAGGCGCACAGCAGCACCCCGGTCGGCGGCGATGAGCGCGCGCAGCTTGGGCAAAATGTTATCGCCGCGATCACTGTTGCGGATCTCAAGGAGCGCCTGTTGCGCCGGTTCGAGGATGAAACGAGCGATACCCCCGCGCCACAGCTCTCGCCCGAAGTTCTTGCTCAAGTGAATGTCGATATAACGTTCTGACCGCAAAGGCTGCCGTTCGATGAGCTCGCAAACAGCCATTATCAGCGAATTGGAAGATGCGCTCGCCCATGGCTCCGCCGAACGGCGCGCCAAAACCCTCCACCGTGTGACCGATCTATTCGTCTTTGGGTCCACCCACTTTTCCAAGGATCATGTCGCCGTTTTCGACGGCGTCTTCCAGCATCTCTTGGCGGACGTGGAACTGTCCGCGCGCGAAGCGCTCGCAGTGCGGCTGGCGCCGCTCAAGAATGCGCCGCCAAAGACAATCCGTCAGTTGGCATTCGAGGACGAGATTGCGGTTGCCGGTCCGGTGCTGGCACAGACCGATCTGCTCGAAAACGTCGCCTTGGTCGAGAACGCCAAAACCAAGAGCCAGAAGCACCTCTTGGCGATCTCGCGGCGCAAGGCGCTTGCGGAGACCGTCACCGACGTCCTGGTCGAACGCGGCGATCGCGAAGTTGCGCTTAACGTGGCCCAAAACCAGAGCGCCCAATTTTCGGAAGCTGGCTACGTCAGGCTGGTCAAACGTTCCGAAGGCGACGACGAATTGGCGCGGTCGGTCGGTTCGCGGCCCGAAATCCGGCGTCAGCATTTTCTCAAGCTTTTGAACACGGCCTCAAGCGCCGTGCGCACTACGCTTGAGGCGGCACACCCCGAGATAGCTGACGAAATAAGGAACGTTGTCGGTAACATAGCGGCCGCAATCCAGGAAAAGGCTACTGCCGGATCGCGCAACTACGTCGCCGCGCGGCGGCATCTTGCCTCCATCCAGACAAAACGCCACCTCGGCGAAAGCGATGTGGCAGCTTTCGCGCAGGCTGGAAAATTTGAAGAGACCGCCCTCGCTCTTGCGACCCTGTGCGCCTTGCCGCTCGACGTTATCGAACGGGTGATGGTGCAGGATCTGGAAGAAACGATTCTGATTGTCGCGAAGGCGGTTGGACTATCGTGGTCCACGGTGAAAGCCGTTCTTCGGCTTTGTGCCGGCAAGAACGGGGTATCGGAGCAATCGCTGGGACGCTGTCTTGCTGTCTTCAGCAAGATGAAACAGGAGACGGCGCAACACGTCGTCGAATTTCAACGCAAGCACCAGTCGTCGCCGCCGGCCCGCTGATCCGCGTTACCGCGAAGCGGGGTCAGTCGTCATCCTTGCCGGGACTTATGCTGGCGATGCCGGCGATGCGGCGCAGGCCGCCGGTCAGTTCGGCGATCTGCTCTTGCGTCAAATTGCCTTGGGCTCTTACCACATAGAGCAGTGCGTTGATGTGGCAGTCGATCATCTCCTTTTCGTAGGCCGCGCCGGCTTTGATTGAGTCAAGAACCTCGCAGAGTGTCGTGGCGATGGAAGTGACGACCGCATAGCCCATGGTCGTGCCAACATCCCGCACTTCTCCGCAGACACGATAGGTGTGTTCCATCGGATTTGGGGCGCGGGGATCGGCATCAAGTTCGGCAAGGACGCCGGCGAGCTCTTTCATTTGGCAATCGAGCCAATCGATGAAGCCCATCTTCATCTCATCGACTTGGCGTTGGGCCGCCGCGAGGGCCTTGTCGCGCTCTGGGCCACCCGGTCGCCGCGCCATGTGTTCGTAGTGGGTGTCGGGGTAGAATTCTTCGGCATTGTGTTTCGGCGGTTGTACCATCACGATTGTCCGGCCCTTGCGGCGGTAAACAGACTGTCGATGTCGTTTTGGGCCAGGGCTGGCCCGCTCTCTTCGGCGACATTGACCATTGAGTCGCCTTTTCGGCGTCCGACCCCGCCGGGGAAGCCTTCGATTTTGTAGCGCCGATCCGGTCCGAAATAGTTAGGCGTATCGACGAACGGCCGTGGGTGAAACGCGATCCAGCCAAGCCGGTCATACAAACTGTTCGGCGACATCGGCTTGGCGACCACCATATTCGCACCGGAGTCGCGGGCGCTTTTGACGATTTTTTCGCTGGTATTGCTGGTCATCAGGAGGATCGGCAAAGTGCGATTCTCGTTATCGGCGTTACCGCGGATGGTGCGCGTGAGCGCCAGTCCGCCATGGGGAGGCAACTGCAAATCGCACAGCAGCATGCCGATTTTCTGGCTGGAAAGCGCCTGGAAGAGCCCGCTCGACTGCTCAGCTTCAAGAATCTTGTTGGCGCCGAAGCCACGCAACATGCCGTTGATTACGCGGCGCGTGAAGGCACTAGGATCTGCGACAAGAATGGTGAGGTCGCGCAAATTGACTGTTGATTTCATGTGGACCTATTGCCGACACGCACATGTCTTCAAGCGGGATACAGCCTGCCTTGTCCAAGCTGTCGTCGCGGTTGAATCATCGTCGCAATATGGGCAATCAAGATAAGTTTCGAATTAAAGTTTCACATCGGCAAAAATGACAAACTACAATAACAAACGATGCGGGCAATTCTAACGGCCAGTTCGCGAAATAATACAACCGCAGATAAATTGCAACCAAGCTCCGGTTCATCGCCGCTATGCCGTGCGAATCACGCAGCGGCGGTAATTCTAAGTTTGAAAATGGTCGAGCGGTATTGACGTAGAGAAAATTGTGAACGGCGATACAGAATAGCAAACTAGCTTATCATAATTTGGTGCGTTTTGAATTATGCATTACAGAAATATTAAATACGTCATGAGAATTTCGATGGTGTTCGCAGGCGAATGGCACAGTGCTCGCGTGATGGCCTCGCACAAACATACTGTCTCGAATGCTGGTCTTGGAAAGGAAATCGGACTTGGAAATCGCGGTCCAAGAAGCGGAAGCCGGACGAAGCGCTGACGGGCTTCATATTGCGCATTCCAGTTTCCCGCTCGACGCGCCGGGGTTAGACGTCGGGCGCTCGGCCCGCATCCCGGCCTTATCGCAGCAGAATGTGACGCAAGACCCGGCCGATTGTGTCACTTGTGCGCTGTTCAGCCGGTGCGGCGGAGAGGATAGCCAGCAGGCGGAAAACTATCATCTCGATATGTCGCGGCTATCCTACTCGACCCACACGGCGGCGACGCGCCGTACGATTCGCCATCCGAAAGAGTGGTCCGAATTTGTCCTGGTTATATGCAGCGGCTGGGCTGTGTCGTCGATCGCGCTGCCGGATGGCCGCCGGCAAGTCCTGTCGATTCTGCTTCCGGGCGATATTGTCTGCGCGACCAGCCTATTCGAGCCAATATCTGGTTACGCGGTCGATGCCATTACCGACGTGAGCTATCGAAGGTTCAAGCGCACCGACCTCAAAGCCCTTTTGTCCAGAAACTACGGGCTGTTTGAAAGACTCGCAAAGATATGGACCGACGAGAGCGAGCGCGCCGATCAATTGGCGCTCGATCTTGGGCGGCGACGGGCTGACGAGCGCGTCGCGCGATTCATTCTGAATCTGGCGGACAGGCTCGTCAAACGCGGCATGGCCGACGGCCAGACGATGGATTTTCCGCTGCGCCAACGGCACATCGCCGACGCCACGGGATTGACCGCTGTTCACGTCAGCAAAGTGTTGGGCGAGTTTCAACGTCTCGGTATGATCAAGATTCTCGATCGCGCGCTAACGATCGTCGACGAGAAGGAGCTTCGGCGCGTCGGTGCACCGCATTAGTAACTAAAAGGTTAACCGGCGGCGTTTTTCTTCGAATATCGAATACGTAGAACTACTGATTTGCGTAAAATGAAACATTCGATCAGATCGTCAAGATACTTGTGCAGTGTGCGAAAACAAAATGGATGAACATTCGCAGTCGTCACGCGCCGAATTGTCGAGGCCCAAGTCTCGAAAGTTGAACGTGTCGAAGCCGAACAAAAAAATGGATGCACAACCTTGAACACACTCTCAACCTTCATCGAATCGGATCCCAGCATGGTCCCCGCGCACTTTGGTGCGGGCTCGATGGACGAGCAAAGCCTGTATTCGACATTCACGCATTGGGCCGAATCAGCTGCGGAGCAGCAACCGGGCGCGCTGCCGCTCAACACCTCCACACCTCCACCCACACCATTCCTGCCCGGCGCACGATCTGTCATCCGTCGGAATCGCCGGATTTCGTGATCGTCATTTGCAAGGGCTGGGTGACATCCTCGATTTCCTTGTCGGACGGACGCCGCCAGATTCTCGCGTTCTTTTTGCCCGGGGATATTGTCTCGACGCCGAGCCTGTTCGAGCCGATATCCGGCCGCCTCATCGAAGCGGTAACGGAAGTGACCTACCGCAAGTTCAAGCGGAGCGAGCTTAAGACCATCCTTTTCAAGAATCCCAGCCTGTTCGAGAAAGTTTCGAAGTGCTGGATCGAGGAAAAGGCGAACTCCGATCAGCTGGCTCTCGATCTCGGCCGCCGGACGGCCGACGAGCGAATCGCCCGGCTGATTTTGAATCTTGCGGAACGCCTGGCCAAGCGCGGCATGGTGCACGGCCAGACACTGGACTTTCCGTTGCGTCAGCGACAGATTGCGGACGCCACCGGGCTTACACCCGTCCACGTCAGCAAAGTGCTCGGCGAGTTTCAACGGGCCGATCTGATCGAAATCAGCAACCGCTCGCTCGTGATCACCAACGAACCGGCCCTGCGGCAAATCGCCGGCCCGAAGTAGCCATGCCGTCTTACCGCGCGAGGCTGGCAGCGGTGCTGGGAGCCCTCGGCAATCGGCCTTGGCCGACGGCCGAGCGCTCATTGCACGGGAAGCCCATGCGCTGAAAGGCGCGGCCGGCGCTTTCGGCTTCGCCTATTTGTCCGGCCTGGCGCTAAATTTGGAACGGCACTGCCGCCGACATCGGCGAAGCCGGCGACGCAGCTCTGGTCGATGAGATTGAACGGGCCTTCGCGACGGCCAACAACAATTCGCACCGCAAGCGTAGCAAGCTCAATAAACGCATTTCAAGCGCACGAATGCGACAACTCAACATTCCGTGCCAGTGACCGTTCCCTTGCATTGTGATGCGAAGGTGGGCGGGGCCATGTGGCATCATCGTGCCGCCTCCCGCGGTTCACGCTGCGCCGGGCATGAAAAGTCGATCCTTAAAGCCTAGGATGGGCATTCTCGTTCACGCGCCGAAAGGATATATTCCGGTTTGTGGGAGGCGGTACAGCCTGCCTCGCCCGGGATCGACGTAAGCTCATGCTCTCGACTCTTGCGATCAGTCGCCGCGCGGCGGCCGGTGCCTTTGGCGCGCTGGCCTGCTTGAGCGTGTGTGCGCCTGCTTCGGCGCAGAGCCGGTTGAGGGCTCATTACACCATCTCGATGACCGGCGTGCCGATCGGCCAGATTGCCTGGCTCGCCGCCATTGGCGACCAGCGTTACACGACGTCCGCCACCGGCAAGGCCAGCGGCGTGCTGAGCGTACTGGTGAACGGCGAGGGCGCGGTCGATGTTCGTGGTGCCGTGACCGACGGCCGCCTGGCGCCGCGATTCTTCACGTCGAAAATCACGGATGACGAGGGCAACTCCGACTTGCGCATGACGTTCGACGAAGGCGTCGTAAAGGACTTGATCTCGACGGCGCCGCCGCCCAGCAAGGACCGGCTGCCGGTGACGGACGCCGATCGCCGCGGTGTTACGGACCCCCTCTCTGCAATGTTGATTCCGGTGGGAGAGGGCATATTGGCGCCGGTCAATTGCGATCGCGTCTTGTCGATCTTCGACGGACGGCGCCGTTATGACCTCGCGCTATCCTATAAGCGCGTCGATAAGGTTGTACTCGAACACAGTTTTTCCGGGATCGTGCTGGTGTGCGGCGTTGTGCTGCAGCCGCTTGCCGGCTATCGCGCCGACAGCATGCTGGTCAAATATGTCGCGGGTCGGCGCGACATGGAACTGTGGTTTGCGCCGATCGCCGGCACGCCGAACGGTTTGCAGATTTTGGCGCCGATCCGGGTCTTGATGCCGACGTTGGTCGGAACATTGGAAATCCAGGCGGATCAATTCGATAGCATTCCGGCGGCCACACCGGCCGCGCTGCCGCGCTGACGTGGTCGCGAAGGAAAAATGACCGGCAAGCGCGTTCGGTTTGACGCGCAATAAAAAGCCGGCCGCGCAACTTGTGCGCGGCCGGTCTATGTCGCCACCGAAGTGTTAGTTGCCTTCGATGGTCTTGATCACGCTCGATATCGGACGCGCCTCTTCGAGGCCGCCGCCCATCTCCTTGAGCACGATGTCGGTGTATTCTTTGATCGGCTCGACCGGTGTCTTGCCGGTGATCTGCACGACCTTGTAGCCGCCTTCCTTGAGCTTCGCGAGAATGGTCGGCACCGCCTCGGCGGTGGCGTGCTGGAAGTCATGCATCAAGATGATGCCCTTGCCGTGCTTCTCGAGCTTGTCCATCACCGACTTCACGACCTGTTCAGGCTTGCGCATCTTGAAGTCGAACGAGTCGAAGTCGGTCGAGAACATCGCGACGTGACGCTCGGCCATGTACTTGACCAGCTCCGGCGGGTGACGCAGCGCCGGGAAGCGGAAGAACGGCGCGACCGGCTTGTTGCCGAGCGCGATGCTGACGGCGGCGATGCCCTTCTCGATTTCTGCCTTGCCTTCTTCGGTCGTCATTTTCGACAGGTCTTTGTGCGACCATGTGTGCGAGCCGATGGTATGGCCGGCCGCGGCGACCTGCTTGAGGATTTCCGGGTAGTAGCCGGCATGCTTGCCGATATTGAAGAACAGCGCCTTGGTGCACTGGTCGTTGAGCGCCTTGAGCACGGCCGGCGTATTACCCTGCCACGGGCCGTCATCGAAGGTCAGCACGACTTCGTGGTCGCGCAGGAAGTCATAGGCCTTGAAGTGCTCGAAACCGAAGCCGGGTCCGGTTGAGGTATCGATCTCGACCACGCGGGCGACGCCGAGCGCGTTCGGTTTGTCGCACTTTGCCGGCGCGGCAGCCTGCGCAGGTGCGGGGGTTTGAGCGCTTTGCGCCCAAACAGCGCTCGTCGCCGATATCGAAATGGCGAGAGCCAGAG
The DNA here is from genome assembly GCA_903878085.1 of uncultured Hyphomicrobiales bacterium. Classification (GTDB taxonomy): domain Bacteria; phylum Pseudomonadota; class Alphaproteobacteria; order Rhizobiales; family Xanthobacteraceae; genus Pseudolabrys. The sequence goes on from CAIRGJ010000062.1 coordinate 184,455, forward strand.
CCAAAGCGGTGCGCATTACATTCTCCATCGCAAATTGACTTGCAGGGTTGGCCTATACATCGCGACTTTAACCTTTTGAGTCAACGCAGGTCCCGAAATGGCCGGATTTATGGGCTTTTAGCGCGTGAGATGGTTAACATGGATGCGTTCCGGCGGTCCGGGGCCACCGGCGTTGCCTAAGCGCAAAATCGGTCTTATCTGGGGTGTCCGAGGACGATTATGCCCGCTATTGCATCAGGTCCCTTTGCCGCCCGCCCGTTGCTGCTGCTCGCTGCGCTGGTCGGCGTGTTGCTGACGGCGACAGGGGGGCTTTGGGCCTATTACGGCACCGTGGTTTTCTTTGAAGTCGTGCGTGCCGGCTGGGTTGCGTGCTTTTAACGCAGGCCGCAGCGGCACCCACTGGAAAGTCAGCTTAATGGCCAAAACCTCGCATATTCTCGTGGTGCTTTCGGCCTTTCTGGCCGGGCTGGTGATTTTCCTCGGCGTCTTCCTGTTCGCCACCGGGCAACTGGGCGGCGGCGGCCCCGGTCCGTCAGCCATTGGCGGCCCGTTCAACCTGATCGACCAGGACGGCAAGCCGCTCACCGACCAGGACCTCAAGGGCCGTCCGGTTCTGGTGTTCTTCGGCTACACCCATTGTCCCGACGTCTGCCCGACCACGCTGTTCGACGTGTCGGAGCTGTTGCGCGCGCTGGGGCCGGACGCCGGCCGCGCCGCCGCGCTGTTCATCACGGTCGATCCCGAGCGCGACACCGCGCCGGTGATGAAGGACTACTTGTCGAGCTTCGATCCGCATCTGCGCGCCGCGACCGGCGATCCGAAGGCGATCGAGGCGGCCGAGAAGGCCTACCGGGTCTATGTCAAGAAAGTGCCCGGCGAGAACGGCGACTACAGCATGGACCACACCGCGCTGGTCTATCTGATGGACAAGCAGGGCCGCTTTGTCGCGCCGTTCAGCCTCAAGCGGCGGCCCGAGGACGCGGCCGCCGAGCTGCGGAAGTATCTCTAACGCCGTCGGCGAGGGCGGGCAGGTTGCCGGATTCCTTGTGTCTTCGGAAATAGCGCTCCAATTCCAACAGCGACTGGGTCAGATTGGCGGCGAGCCGCGAGCTTTTCGCCAGGCCGTGCTCGGTCTTCTCCCAAGCGTATGGCGCAACAATGAATTGATAGAGCGCGCGCCAGGCGGCAAGTGACAGCAGCAGCCAGTGTAACGGCGTCAGCAGCAAGATCCATGCATTGGCCGAGAGATCGCGCCGCATCAGCCCCAGGCCGCCGACAAGAGCTGAGGCAAGATAACCGATCGCCACGCTGGCGCCGTAGAGCCAAGCCTGCATCGCGGTAATGTCGCTGGCGGCACCCGACATTGGTTTTATTGCGCCATAATAAATAAGACCTGCCATGAATAGCGGATGCATGAGCGCCGCGAGCGCATTGCCGCCGACCAAGAGTTGGAATGTCATAAAACCCGGTAGCCCCAGATCGCGCAGCAGCCGAAGCGGTTGCCGCATGTGCACCAGCCAAGTCTGCATCCAGCCTTTGAACCAGCGCGTGCGTTCGCGCGCGGGGCGACCACGACGTAAAGCTCGTCATCGACCGTAAGCGGCAATAGACCCATCGCGGCGGCTTCGATCAGCCGGTCGTCGTCGACCGGACATGCACTCCGGGGCGCGCCATCGAGCAGTTCGAAAGCGACCGCGAGCTGGGCGGCAAGCGCGTGTAGGTATTCGTCCTCACCGATCGTGCCGGCGGCGATCAGGACGCGATCGGCACCGGTCCCGAGCCGGGCGGCGCGCCGCTCCGCCGCTTCGGCCACGCCGCGGCCTAGGATCGACCGCACGCAATCGATTTCCGGAAAGCTGTCGGGCGCGCCAGCTGCCTCGAAGGCGAATTCAGCGGCCCCTGAATCGGCAGCCGCGGCTCGAACCCGAAACGCCATACCCCACCTTGCAGGCTGTCCGACCTGCAGTTGGTATCACAATACAACCAAACCGGGAATAAATTCGGTGTGCGGTTGTATCGACGCCGCCCGTTGGCCCGCCGGACAGGCCGGTGCTAGAAGGCGGCCAAATCGGAGCCGTCATGTCGGATTTCATGTCACATTACGCCGTCCCAGCCGCAGTCGTCGCCGTGGCGATCGTGCTGGTGTTCGGTCTGGTCAATATGATGCGCGGCGGTTCGCCCAACCGCTCGCAAAAGCTGATGCGCATGCGCGTTCTGCTGCAGTTCGTCGCCATTGTCGTCATCATGGCGTCGATCTGGATGATGGGAAAATAGCGCCTCTATTGCATCGGCGCGGCGCGCATGTATTCGACCTTTACCCGCGGTTTTCGCACCGGCTTCTTTTTCGCGGCGGAAAGGTCGGTGCTGGACGCCTGAGCCTTGGCGGCGCCGCAGGCACTGGCCGGCGCTGCGGCCAGCGGCAGCAGAAGGGCCGCGGCAACGGCGATTACTAAAATGCGCATGTTGGTCACCCCGCTTTTTGAGACGAAAACCCGGTAGACTGAGCTTACGCCCAGCCCGGGACTTCCACGAGGGCATTATGGTCATACTCAACCGCATTTATACCCGTACCGGCGATGACGGCACGACCTCGCTCGGCTCAGGGGCGCGGCGCAAGAAATACGACCTGCGGGTCGAGGCTTACGGCACCGTCGATGAGGCCAATGCCGTGATCGGCCTGGTGCGGCTGCACACTGCCGGCGATCCGGCGCTCGATGCGGCGCTCGGCCGCATCCAGAATGACCTGTTCGATGTCGAGGCCGACCTGTGCCTGGCGGAAAAAGGCCCCGGTGGCGCCCGGCTGACGGTCACCGATGCCCAGGTGTCATGGCTGGAAGCCGAAATCGACCGTCTCAACGCCGACCTCGAGCCGTTGCGGTCATTCATCCTGCCCGGCGGCAGCCCGGCCTCGGCCTATTTGCACCTTGCCCGCACGGTCTGCCGGCGCGCCGAGCGCATCATGGTCGCGCTCAAGGATCAGCCCGGCGAGGAGGTTTCCGAGCCCTCGCTGAAATACATCAACCGGCTGTCGGACTACCTGTTCGTGGCCGGCCGCTATGCCAACGACAAGGGCGTTGCCGACGTGCTGTGGGCGCCGGGCCAAAATCGATAGCGCCTATTCCCGAAAAGGCGTTGCGCCGCAGCATAAACGTTGACATGCCAACGGCGCGGCCATTAGCTTCCGCCCGCTTTCCTTAGCCCCCGCTTGGGCTCCACTTGGGATGGATTATGAAGATTCTGGTGCCCGTGAAACGGGTGGTCGATTACAACGTCAAGATTCGCGTTAAGTCCGACGGCTCCGGCGTCGAGCTTGCCAACGTCAAGATGTCGATGAACCCGTTCGACGAGATCGCCGTCGAAGAGGCCATCCGTCTCAAGGAAGCCGGCACGGCGACCGAGATCGTGGTGGTATCGATCGGACCGGCGCAGGCCTCGGAGACCATCCGCACCGCGCTCGCCATGGGCGCCGACCGCGGCATCCTGGTGAAAGCCGACGGCCCGGTCGAACCGCTGGCGGTGGCGAAAATCCTCAAGGCCATCGTCGACGCCGAAAAGCCCGGTCTCGTGATCCTGGGCAAGCAAGCGATCGACGACGACAGCAATCAGACCGGCCAGATGCTGGCGGCGCTGCTCGGCTGGCCGCAAGGCACCTTCGCGTCGAAGCAGACCATCGACGGCGACAGCGTCTCGGTCATCCGCGAGGTCGACGGCGGCCTGCAGACCGTGAAGCTGAAGATGCCGGCCATCATCACCACCGATCTTCGCTTGAACGAACCGCGCTACGCCAGCCTGCCGAACATCATGAAGGCGAAGAAAAAGCCGATCGAAGAAAAGTCGCCGGCGGACTACAGCGTCGATATCGCGCCGCGCCTGCAAGTCGTAAAGACCAGCGAGCCGTCGGGACGCAAATCGGGCGCCAAGGTCGCGTCGGTCGCCGACCTGGTCGGCAAACTCAAAGAGGCGGGAGTTATTTAGATGACAACGCTGCTCCTCGCCGAACACAACAACAAGTCGCTCAAGGACGCCACCGGCAAAGCGCTCAGCGCTGCCAAGGCTCTGGGCGGCGACGTTCACGTCCTGGTCGCCGGCAAAGATTGCAAAGCCGCCGCCGATGCCGCCGCCAAGCTCGATGGCGTAGCGAAAGTGCTGCTGGCGGACGCCGCGGCTTACGAACATTCGGTCGCCGAGCCGCTCGCGGCGCTGATCGTCTCGCTCGCCGGCTCCTATGACGCCATTGTCTCGCCGGCGACGAGCAACGGTAAGAACGTCATGCCGCGCGTCGCCGCGCTGCTCGACGTTATGCAGATCTCCGAGATCACCAAAGTGGTTTCGCCAGACACCTTCGAACGTCCGATCTATGCCGGTAATGCGATCCAGACCGTAAAGTCGACCGACGCCAAGAAGATCATCACCGTGCGCACGTCCACGTTCCCGGCAACGTCTGAGGGCGGTTCGGCCAGCGTCGAGAATGTGACCGCCGCGGCCGATCCCGGCGTGTCATCCTTCGTTGGCGAAGAGTTGTCCAAATCCGATCGCCCCGAACTGACTTCGGCCAAGATCATCATCTCCGGCGGCCGCGCCATGCAGAGCCGCGAGAACTTCACCAAATATATCGAGCCAGTGGCCGATAGGCTCGGCGCCGGTATGGGTGCTTCGCGTGCGGCGGTCGATGCCGGCTACGCGCCAAACGACTGGCAAGTCGGGCAAACTGGCAAAGTGGTGGCGCCCGATCTCTATATTGCGGTCGGCATTTCCGGCGCGATCCAGCATCTCGCCGGCATGAAGGATTCCAAGGTGATCGTCGCGATCAACAAGGACGAAGAAGCGCCGATCTTCCAGGTCGCCGATTTCGGCCTGGTCGCCGATTTGTACCAGGCGCTGCCGGAATTGGCGGCGGAACTCGATAAAGTCAAGCGTTGAAGGCTCTGCGAATTTGATCGCCGCCGGTGGCGTCATTCGGCGGTTCGGCGTAAAAGCGCATGATGCTGAAAAGCGTTTTTCGGATAAGATCACGCGCCAGAGCTAAAGCGGCCTTCGGATCGATCGGATAAAATTATGGCGGTTAAGATTCAGACTGTCGGGGTGGTCGGCGCCGGTCAGATGGGCAATGGCATCGCGCATGTCTGCGCGCTGGCCGGCTTTGACGTCGTGCTGAACGACGTCTCGGGCGACCGTCTCAAGGCGAGTCTCGCGACCATCAACGGCAATATGGCGCGCCAGGTCGGCAAGAAGGCGATCAGCGAAGACGACCGCAAGGCTGCGCTCGCGCGCATCAAGCCGGCGGAAACCTACGACGCGCTGGGCGACTGCGACATCGTCATCGAGACCGCGGTCGAGAAGGAAGACGTCAAGCGCAAGATTTTCTCCGATCTCTGCGCGTCGCTGAAACCGGAAGCCATCGTCGCCACCAACACATCGTCGATCTCGATCACGCGGTTGGCGTCATCGACCGACCGCCCGGAACGGTTCATCGGCATTCATTTCATGAATCCGGTGCCGCTGATGGAGCTGGTCGAGGTCATCCGCGGCATTGCCACCGATGACTCGACCTTCGAGGCCAGCAAGACCTTCGTTCGAACGCTCGGCAAAACCATCGCGGTGTCGGAAGACTTTCCGGCCTTCATCGTCAACCGTATTCTGCTGCCGATGATCAACGAGGCGATCTACACGCTCTATGAAGGCGTCGGCAACGTCGAAGCGATCGACACCGCGATGCGGCTCGGCGCGCACCACCCGATGGGGCCGCTTGAGCTTGCCGATTTCATCGGCCTCGACACCTGTCTCTCGGTCATGCAGGTGCTGCACGAAGGCCTGGCCGACTCGAAATACCGGCCGTGTCCGCTGCTGGTGAAATACGTCGAAGCCGGCTGGCTTGGCCGCAAGACCCAGCGCGGCTTCTACGACTATCGCGGCGAAAAGCCGGTGCCGACACGCTGAGCGCGTGTGGCAACTAGCCGCGAGTGTATAGAGATCGGAAAAGCACGCGCCGTGTTAGCGGTACCGTGTGAATGCTCCCGAAAAAGACATTACCCCCGAGCGGGCTTCGGCCGTGCCGACGCTCACTTGCTATGCGCTGACCGAGTTTCCCCACAAGGTGGTCGCCGCTCCCGTTGATCGGCAGTGGATGGACGCCTTTCCGGATCGTCATCCCTATCGATGTCTGCCGCTGGCGATCGCCAACACCCACGGTTGGCACGTGCTGTGTCCGGCGCCGATTGAGATTGAGTGGAACGGCGGCAAAGAACTCAGCGACCTTAAAGTTCGCGCGCTTAAGCCTCTGCCGCAGGGCAGGCCGGTGGAAACCTTTTGCCAGTCGAATTTTTCCCGCGGCGTCGCGACCATGCAGGTCGACTATCTCTTTCAGACCAGCCCAGGTTGGGACCTCTGGGCTAGCGGCCCGGTTAATCGCCCCAAGGAAAATGCCTATCCGCTTACCGGCATTGTCGAGACGGCTTGGCTGCCTTATCCGTTCACGATGAACTGGCAGATCATGCGCCCGGGCCGCGTCGTGTTCGAGCAGGATGAGCCGATCTGCTCGCTTTTGCCGATTCAGAAAAGCGCTTTGCTGACCTGCGTGCCGGAGATTCTCCGGTTATCGGACAATCCGGAATTGGCCAGGCAAGCTGCGGAGTTTCGTGCCGAACGGAACAAGTTCGTGGCCCGGCTCAAGTCCGGCGATGCCGAAGCGCACAAGCAGGCCTGGATGAAGCGTTATTTTTCCGGCGAGCTTGCCGACGGAACGCAGGCGGGCGACCACTTGACCAAACTGCGGCTCAAGGAGCCAGTTGATCGCCGGGAGCCGCAGTACGGCAAGGCCGCCTCGCCTTACCGAATCTCCATCAATAACCAATAGCGGCTAAGCCGCTTTAGCCGGCAACCCGCCATAGATTCAGCACTGCCAGCGCCGCAATCGAGAGCCAGGTCAGGCTCTGGCCGATCTGGCGTCCGCGGGTGGTCATGCCGGTCGCCCACATGCCCCAAGTCTGAAGCACGCGGCCCGCGATCAAGGCAATGCCAACGATGTGCAATGCGACATGCATGCCGCCGTTGAGTTCGTAGACGGCCATCAGCACCAGCGCGAGCGGGATGTACTCGATCGCGTTGCCGTGCAAACGGATCATGCGTAGCATCTGCGGATTGCCGCCGTCGCCGAGCGGCACGCGCAGCTTTACGCGATGCACCGTGACGTTGATGCCCAGCGCGAGGACAATGAGCGCGAGGATAGCGGCGTAAAGCGCGGTCAACGATAACGGCATGTTGTATTCTCCGCGTTCAGCGTAGGACAGGGGTGATCCAACCGATGCTGGCGCCGCCCGGCTCGGTCAGGACGGCGATACGGCCGACGCCCGGGATATCGAAGGCCGGGCGCATCAGCTTCGCGCCGGCGGCGGTGGCTTTCTTGACGCGCGCGTCGACGTCATCGACCGCGAGATAGGGCAACCAGTGCTCCGGTACGCCGTCCCACTGCGGCCCGGTGATCGGGAAGAGGCCGCCGATCGGCGTGTCGCCCATCTTGGCAACCCAGTAAGTGCCGTCTGGCATCGGCATGCCCTCGAAGGTCCAGCCAATGGTCTCGCCGTAAAACTTCTTCGCTTTCTCCACGTCGCGAGTCACAAGCTCGTTCCAGTGGAAGTGTCCATGTGCCGCCATTTGTGAACTCCATTTTCGATGAGCAGGTTATGCGAAAAGTTTCTCGAATTTGAGCATCGCGCCTTCCCAGCCTTTGTTGTGGCGGTCGCGCGCGTCGTCGTCGAAGAATTGCTCGTGGGTCAGTGTCATCAGCGTGCCGTCGCCGTCGCTCTTTAGCGTTACGGTCACCAGTGACTCGCGCTCGGGCGTCGACTTCCACGCCCAGGTAAAAACCAGCTTCTCGTTCGGAATGAATTCGCGGTAGACGCCGCTGACATCATGCTGCTCGCCATCCGGCGCTTGCATGATCCAGTGGTAGCGGCCGCCGCTGCGTGCATCGATATCGGCGAGCACCGCCTTGACTTCGCCGGGACCCATCCAGCGCTTTACTTTTTCCGGATCGATCCATGCGGCGAAGACTTTCGCGGGCGGCGCTTTGAAGTGTCGCTTGATGGTAAGGCTTGGTTTAACGGCGGCGGCGGTGGACATGAGTCTTCCTCCAGGAAGGCGGCGAGTTGATCGAGACGGCCGGTCCAGAATCGCTGGTAGCGGTTGAGCCACTCATTGGCTTGTTCCATCGGCTCGGCGCGCAGACGGCACGCGACCGTGCGTCCCGTCTTGTTGCGGATGACGAGGCCAGCGTCCGACAGAACGTCGAGATGCTTCATCACAGCCGGCAGCGACATCGTGAACGGCTTGGCGAGTTCGCTGATCGAAACCTCGTCGGCCTCGCTCAGGCGCGCCAATAAGGCGCGCCTTGTGGGGTCGGCAAACGCGGCGAAAGTGCGGTCGAGACCGGGCTTTTGATAGTCAACCATATGGTTAAGTATATGGGCGCGCAAAAAGGAGTCAACTGGGCAAGCAAAATTATTTGGCGAGGGCTGCCTGGATCAGCTTGATCGCGTCGTCGCTCGCCCATTCCGCGGGGCCGGCAATGGTGCCGATCTCGCAGCCGTTGGGATCGACCAGCAACGTGGTCGGCATGCCGAAGGCGCGGCCGACGGCCTTCAAGTCCTGAAACGTTTTGGCGGCCGGATCGGCGTAATAAGCCAACTTTTCGATGCCAACTTCCTTTAGCCAGGCCTTCGGCTTGTCGGGATCGCTCGTATCGATGTTGACCGTCACCACCTCGAAGTTTGGCCCGCCGAGGCGGGCCTGGAGAGCGTCGAGCGACGGCATTTCCTTGCGGCAAGGCACGCACCAGGTCGCCCATAGGTTGAGCAGCACGGTGCGCCCGCGCCAGTTGGCGAGGGTCAGCGGCGTGCCCGAAGCGTCCTGAAAGGCGAGGTCCGGCACCTTCAGCGGGCTCTTGGCGATGGCGACCGCGGCAACCTCGCCTCGCGCGAAAGGTGTGGCTTTCCGGGCGGTTTCCAGCGCTTGCCGGCAGGGGGAATCCCCCCCTGCATTGCCTCTCAGGGTCGCAATCCCGTATACCCCCGCCAGCCCGATGGCGACGCCGGCCACGCCCCCCGCGACGATCATCGCGAGGCGTTTTTTGGCGAAACCGGCAATCGGGCGTTCGGTCATGAGCGGCAAAACCTTGGTAGCGATGTTAAGAGCAACACCATGAGCAACAAAATGTGGGGCGGGCGGTTCGCGTCAGGCCCCGGCGCCATCATGGAGGAGATCAACGTCTCCATCGACTTCGACCGGCATCTTTACCGCCAGGATATTGCCGCGTCCAAGGCTCATGCCGACATGCTGGCCAAGCAAGGCATCATTACGGCGGACGATGCGAAAAAGATCGCTCACGGTCTAGACACGATCCTGTCAGAAATCGCCGACGGCAAGTTCGTCTTCAAGCGGGCGCTGGAAGACATCCACATGAACGTGGAGGGCCGGCTGTCCGAACTGATCGGCGAGCCCTCCGGCCGGCTGCACACCGCACGCTCGCGCAACGACCAGGTGGCGACCGATTTCCGGCTGTGGATGCGCGACACCATCGATACGCTCGATGCGGCGCTTAGCGGCTTCCAGCGAACGCTGGCGGAGAAGGCGCTGGAGCACGCCGGCACCGTGATGCCGGGCTTCACGCATTTGCAGACCGCGCAGCCGGTGACCTTCGGCCACCACATGCTGGCTTACGTCGAGATGGCGGCGCGGGACCGCGGCCGCTTTGCAGACGCGCGCAAGCGGCTCAATGAAATGCCGCTCGGCTCCGGCGCACTCGCCGGCACGTCGTTTCCGCTTGATCGGGACATGACTGCGAAGGCGCTCGGCTTCGACCGGCCGTCGGCGAATTCGCTCGACGCGGTGTCCGACCGCGACTTCGCGCTCGAGACCCTCGCTGCGGCATCGATTACATCGGTGCACCTGTCGCGGCTGGCCGAGGAAATCGTGATCTGGACTTCGCCGCTCACTGGCCTCGTCAAGCTCTCGGACAAATTCACCACCGGCTCGTCGATCATGCCGCAGAAGCGCAATCCCGACGCCGCCGAGCTCGTGCGCGCCAAGACCGGCCGCATCATCGGTTCGCTCAGCGCGCTGCTGATCGTGATGAAGGGTCTGCCGCTGGCTTACGCCAAGGACATGCAGGAAGACAAAGAGGGCGCGATGGATGCGCTCTCGGCCTTGAGCCTGTCGATCGCGGCGATGGCTGGCATGATCGCCGATCTGGTGCCGGACGCCGCGCAGATGAAGAAAGCGGCCGGCGAAGGCTACGCCACCGCCACCGACTTGGCCGACTGGCTGGTGCGCACGCTGAACATTCCGTTCCGCGAGGCGCATCACATCACCGGCCGCATCGTCGCCAAGGCGTCGGACGGCGGTGTGGCGCTGCATCGGGTGCCGCTTGCCGACATGCAGGCCATCGAGCCGCGAATCACGCAAGCCGTATTCGACGTGTTGTCGGTCGACCGCTCGGTGAAGAGCCGGGTGAGCTATGGCGGCACGGCCCCGAAGAACGTGAAGGCGCAGGCCAAAAAATGGCTCAAGAAGCTGGAAAAAAAGTAGTCGTGCCGGTATCGGAACCAAAAATGGGCCGGCTTAAGGGCGGTGCAAACACCGATGCCGAGGCTGAAAAGCTGACGCTTTCGCAGCTAAACCTGCTCATTTCCGGGGCCGAGTGGCGGTTCGACCGCGCGACTAATTCGAATATGCGGAAACTTGCCTTCAAGCGGCTGACATGGCTTGAAGCCCAACGCGAGCGGCTTCATGGCATAGAAGCCCCGGCTCGCCGCCTCGCCGGACGCCAGCCGAACGACGAGGCGTGACTCGATTTCGCCTTTTATCCCGGCTTTGCTAAGATGGCCGCAATATCAGGAGTTCACAGCTTGTCCTCATCCTGCGATCGCCCGTTTTTTCGCCTGGCTCTCGTCGGCGTCGCCGTCGCGTCGCTGACGCTGGCCGGCTGCGGCCGCAAGGGTCCGCTCGATCCGCCGCCCGGCGCCTCGGTAGTCGCGCCACCCCCGACGGCGGCGCCCACGACCGATCCGTTGGCCGCGCCGATCGGGCAGACGCGCGAAACGACCGCTCCGGTTGCGACGCCGTCCGATCCGAACAGAAAATTTATCCTTGACGGAATTCTGAACTAGCCCGCGCGACATCGCGCGTCAGCGGAACTTAAAGTCATGCACCACTTCGCGTATCGCAACGGCGTGCTGCACGCCGAGGCGGTCAGTCTCGATGCGCTCGCCGGCGCCGTCGGCACGCCGTTCTATTGCTATTCGACGGCGACGTTGGAACGGCACTACCGCGTGTTCGCCGACGCCTTTGCGGATGTGAACGCGCTGGTCTGCTACGCCATGAAGGCGAATTCCAACCAAGCCGTGATCAAGACGCTCGCCAAGTTGGGGGCCGGCGCCGACGTCGTGTCGGGCGGCGAGTTGAAGCGCGCCCGCGCCGCCGGCATTCCTGCCGACAAGATCATGTTTTCAGGCCTGGGCAAGACTGCGGCGGAGCTTTCGCTGGCGATCGACGAAGGCATTCTCTGCATCAACGTCGAATCGGAGCCCGAGCTTGAACTGTTATCATCGCTCGCTACGTCAAAGAGTAGGACCGCGCACATCTCGGTGCGGGTCAATCCCGACATTGACGCCAAGACCCATCACAAGATCGCCACCGGCAAGGCCGAGAACAAATTCGGCATTCCGATCAGCCGCGCGCGCGAGGTCTATGCCAACGCCGCCAAACTGCCGGGCCTCAAGGTGGCCGGTGTCGATATGCATATCGGCAGCCAAATCACGGACCTCGATCCGTTCGGCAATGCCTTCACGCTGCTGGCCGAATTCGTGCGCACGCTGCGCGGCGATGGCCACACCATTTCGCACGTCGATCTCGGCGGCGGCTTGGGGATTCCCTATCGCGACGACAACGAACCGCCGCCGCTTCCCGACGCCTATGCCGACGTCGTCAAGCGCGCGACGCGCGATCTCGACTGCCGGCTGATCTTCGAGCCCGGCCGTATGATCGTCGGCAATGCCGGTATCCTGGTGACGCGCGTGCTGTTCGTGAAGCACGGCGAGGCCAAGAATTTCGTCGTGGTCGATGCGGCGATGAACGACCTGATCCGGCCGACGCTGTACGAGGCCTATCACGAGGTCTGGCCGGTCGTGGAAACGCCCGCGTCCGGACGCCGCATCCGCGCCGATGTGGTCGGGCCAGTGTGCGAAAGCGGCGACTTTCTCGCCCTCGACCGGGACATGCCGGAGCCCGCGCCCGGCGCGCTGCTGGCGATTATGACAGCGGGCGCTTACGGGGCGGTCCAGGCCGGCACCTACAACACACGCCCGTTGGTGCCGGAAGTGCTGGTGAAAGGCGCCGATTGGGCCCTGGTCCGCCCGCGCCTCGAAGTTGACCAATTGATCGCCTTGGATCGCCTGCCAGATTGGCTGTAGGCGCCTGAGCCCATGCATGGCCTGGGAATTGCCTGCATGTTAGCGTTGGCGGCAGATTCTCACTTGTCCGGAGCGGCTTTTGGACGGCTTGGACGAACAGCCTGACAGCCGGGTGCAGTCGACGCGGGTCTTGCTCGCGCGGGCGCTGCAACGCGCGCGCGGCAGTCTGCTGTGGGAGCGGCTGTGGCCGGTCTTGGCGACCCTCGCCACGGTGGCCGGTCTGTTCCTGGCACTATCCTGGGCCGGCCTGTGGATCGTGCTGCCGCCGTTCGCCCGCGCCGCGGGGCTCATTGTCTTCGGCATATTGGCGTTAGCCGCGGCGGTGCCGCTGCTGCTGCTGCGGCTACCGAGCGAGGCCGACGGCCTGCGCCGGCTCGACCGCACCAGCGGCAAAACCCATCGCCCCGCCACCGCCATCGGCGACGAACTCGCCGCCAACGGTCATGACCCGGTGGCGCAGGCGCTGTGGCGTGCCCATGTCGAACGCGCATTGTTGTCGGCGAGCAAGCTCAAAGCCGGCTGGCCGTCACCGCGGCTGTCGCTGCGCGATCCGATGGCGCTGCGCGCGCTCACGCTCATGCTGGTGGTGGCGAGTTTCTTTGCCGCCGGCGGCGAGCGGGTGAAGCGGGTCACTGCTGCCTTCGACTGGACCGGCGTGGTCGCGCCGGCAAATTTCCGCATCGACGCCTGGGTCACGCCGCCGGTCTATACCGGACGGCCGCCGGTGATGTTGCCGGGCCTGCGCCCGGGCGAAACCGCACAAAGTACGGGGCTTGCGGCCGCACCTGTCACGGTGCCGGCCGGCAGCCAGGTCGTGATCCGCGCCACGGGCAAAGTGAATTTCGACATCGTGCGCAAAGGCGGCGTCGAAGAAGCGCCTGCCGATGCGCATGCGGCGTCGCTGCCGGCGGGCACCGAGGAGCGCCGCTTGGTGATCAAGGACGACGGCTCGGCGTCGGTTTATGGGGTGCTCGGCAATGATCTCACCTGGAATTTCATCGCCGTGCCGGACCGCGCTCCGACCATCGAGCTGATCAAGGATACGGAGCGGCAGGCGCGCGGCGCGTTGCGGCTCGATTACAAAATGGACGATGACTACGGCGTGGTCGAAGCGCAGGCCAAGTTCGAGATCAAGGACCAGGCGCCGGCCGACAAGCCGCGGCATTCGCTGTTTACTGCGCCCGACTTTGCGCTGACCTTGCCGCAGGCCCGCACCCGCAGCGGCGTGGCGCAAACCACGCGCGATCTCACCGAACACGCCTGGGCCGGCGCCGAAGTCGTGATGACATTGGTGGCGCACGACGAGGCTGGCAATGAAGGCCGCAGCGAGCCGCGCGAGGTCACGTTGCCGCAGCGCATCTTCGTCAAGCCGCTGGCGCGGGCGCTGATCGAGCAGCGCCGCATCCTGGCGCTCGATGGCGATGCGCGGCCGATCGTTCTCACCGCACTCGATGCTTTGTCGATCGCGCCGGAGCGTTTCACGCCGGAAACCGGCATCTATCTCGGCCTGCGCGCGATCTATTACAGCCTCGATCATGCCAAGAACGACGACGCGCTGCGTGAAGTCGTCGCCCGCATATGGGAGATGGCGTTACAGATCGAGGACGGCAATGTCAGCCAGGCCGAGCAGGCGTTGCGGCAGGCGCAGGACGCGCTGCGTCAGGCGCTCGAGCGCGGCGCCAGCGACGAAGAGCTCAAGAAGCTGATGGATAACCTGCGCGCGGCGATGGACAAGTTCCTGCAGGCGCTGGCCGAGGAGATGCGCAAGAACCCGCAGCAACTGGCGCGGCCGCTCGACAAGAATACCCGCATGCTCAGCCAGCAGGACCTCAAGTCCATGCTGGACCGCATGGAGCAGATGGCGCGTTCCGGCAACAAGGATGCCGCGCGCGAACTGCTCGATCAGATGCAGTCGATGCTGGAAAACCTGCAGATGGCGCGGCCCGGCGCGCAGGGTGACGACGGCGACGATGACATGATGTCGGCGCTTGACGAACTCGGCGATATGATCCGCAAGCAGCAGCAGTTGCGCGACAAGACCTTCAAGCAGGGGCAGGACCAGCGCCGCGACCGCCAGCGCGGTCAACGCGGCCAGCAGGGCCAACAGCAATTGGGCGATCTGAAGCAGGATCAGCAGGCCTTGAAGGACCGCCTCAACAAGCTGCTTGAGCAATTGCGACAGCGCGGCATGGGCCAGAATCAGCCCGGTCAGGGCGAAAAGGGTCAAGGCGAAAAAGGCCAGGGTGGCGGCGAAATGGATCAGCTCGGCAGCGCTGGCGACGCCATGGGCGAGGCCGAAGGCGCGCTTGGCGATGGTGATGCGGATGGCGCGGTCGACAGCCAGGGCCGGGCGCTCGAAGCCATGCGCAAGGGTGCGCAGGGCATGGCGCAACAGATGCAGCAAGGCCAGGCCGGCATGGGGCCGGGACCCGGGCAGCCGGGCCGCAACGGCCGTCAGCGCGCCGAACAGAACACCGATCCGCTCGGCCGGCCGATGCGCGGCCGCGACTACGGCGACGACGTCACGGTGAAAGTGCCGGGCGAAATCGATGCGCAACGGGCGCGGCGCATCTTGGAAGAGCTGCGCAAGCGCTTCGGCGAAAGCGCGCGCCCGCAGCTCGAACTCGATTACATCGAGCGGCTGCTCAAGGATTTCTAGATTTCTTTGAATGCGTGTATGGCGCTTCGGGCGAGGCTATTTGCCGCCGCCGGCGGCATCCTGCGCATTGAAGAACCGCACCATAACATCGACGGCGTCGGCCGGTGGCGACACTAGGCGGCTGTTGAACGGCAAAGTGTCGCCGGGTCCCAGCACGCTGCGGCTAGGCAGCGCGGTCCAGGTATAGACTTCCTGTCCGGCGGCATTGCGGGCGGCGAAGCGCAGGCGCGGCACTTCGGCAGCTTTGCCGGTGGTGGTCACGATGGTGCCTTCGACCAGCAGGGCAGTGATGCCGTCGCTGGTTTCCCTGGAGATGCGCACGTTCTCGAATTTCAGGCTGCGCAGATTGACCGGTAGGCCGATTGCGGCAAACAGCGACGCGGTCTGCGGCAGGTACCGCACCACTTCGCTGCGCGCGCCGACCAGCGCAACGTTGAACGAGAACAACACGAGCACGATCGCAGTCCAGCGCGACGACCTTTTCTTGGTTTGGCGCTTCGCCTTCAGCCGCTCGCGGCGCGCGGCGAAGCTTTCCATGTCCTCGGCATCGAGCGCGGCGCTGTCTGCACCCGGCAAGGTCGCGTGTTCGAGCGGAGGCACCAGCGATGGCGCATCGGTAATGGCGAGAGGGGCGTGCTCTTCGGCCGCGGCAAGATCGTTATTGTGACTTGTCGGGCCGAGCGGACCGGACGCCGTGTTGGGCAAGGAAGCGGCAAAGGCAGGGCCCGGTTCGGGCCGTCCGCCGCCGAAATCGTCGGCCGAGGCCGTTGCGTCGTGAGCGGGGGGATCGTTGGGCCGGGAGCCGTCGGTGTCATGGCCGCCGGCCTGTGCTTCGGCCTCCGCGATCACGCCATCGACGAAGGCGGTGACGTCGTTGACCGGCTTCGGGGCAGCGGCAAACCAGGTGGTCTTGCAGCGCGCGCAACGCACGGTGCGGCCGGCCGCGCCAACGGAAGTCGGCTCGATCAGATACGAGGTCGCGCAGTTCGGACAGACAATCAACATGGTCACTAACGGCTTTCCGAGCCGAAAACCTAGCAGGTGACCGTTAATGGACCGGAAACCATGCCCGGCCCGCGGATTAGGCCGAAACGGCTGCCATTTGGCTGCCGTGGCTATGGTGGCGGCATGATATTGCTGTAAAAGCGCAGTTCCTGGCGTACGGGGCGCCCGAATGGCGGTATCGGGTCCCGCGGGCCGGGCCAGCGAGGGCAGCCAGGACTGCCATATGGCCGTTGCGGGGAATTGATCGGAGACGGGCGTGGTCCGGTTCGAGAATGTAGGTCTTCGCTACGGGATCGGCCCGGAGGTCCTGCGCGACCTCACGTTCCGCATCGAGCCGCATTCATTTCAGTTTCTCACCGGCCCGTCGGGGGCCGGCAAGACCTCGCTGCTGCGCCTGTTGTTCCTATCGCTCAAGCCGACCCGCGGGCTGATCACCCAATTCGGCCACGACGTCGCCACGCTGTCGCGCGACGCGGTGGCGACGTTGCGCCGCCGCATCGGCATCGTGTTCCAGGATTTCCGTCTGCTCGACCACATGTCGCTGTACGAGAACGTCGCGCTACCGCTGCGGGTGATGGGCCGGCCGGAGGAAAGCTACCGCGACGAGGTGATAGAGCTGTTGAAATGGGTAGACCTCGGCGAACGGATGTGGGCGCTGCCGCCGGTCCTGTCGGGCGGCGAGAAGCAGCGCGCCGCGATCGCGCGTGCGGTGATCGCACGGCCGCAACTGTTGCTGGCCGACGAACCGACCGGCAACGTCGATCCGACTCTGGCGCAGCGCCTGTTGCGGCTGTTCATCGAGCTCAATAAATCGGGGACCTCGGTGGTGATCGCCACCCACGATATCGCCTTGATGGATCAGTACGATGCACGCCGGCTGGTGCTGCACGACGGCCGGCTCCACATTTACGACTGAGGCGCTTGAGGATGGCCGAGTCCGACAGAGACGAAATGCAGGCACCGGCGCGAATGCCGCCGCCACGCATGGCCGGCTCGCTGCTGCCGCGCTTCGATACGCCGCTGGTGCCGCGTAATTCGATTTCCGGGCGCGCGCTGGTCGCGGTGGTCGCGATCATGACGTTCCTCGCTTCGCTCACCACCGGCGCGGTGATTCTGGTCAGTGGCGCGGCGAACGAGTGGCAATCGGATGTGGCGCGCGAAATCACTATCCAGGTCATCCCGGCACCGAACCGAAATCCCGAGGCCACCGCCGATAAGGCGGCGGCCGTGGCGCGCGCATTCCCCGGCATTGGCGAAGTGCGCGTCTATTCGAAGGAAGAGTCGGCCAAATTGCTCGAGCCGTGGCTCGGCAGCGGGCTGACGCTCGACACGCTGCCGGTGCCGCGCCTGATCGTCGTCAGAATCGCCTCTGGCGCCGTGCCCGATATGGCGCAACTGCGCAAGCAATTGGCCGAGCAGGCGCCCGGCGCCACGCTCGACGATCATCGCGGCTGGATCGAGCGCATGCGCGCCATGACCGCCACTGCGGTGGCCGCCGGTGTCGGCATCCTGATCCTGATGCTGGCTGCTACCGTGTTGTCGGTGACCTTCGCGACCCGCGGCGCCATGGCGACGAACAAGATCGTGATCGAGGTGCTGCATTTCGTCGGCGCCAAGAACGGTTTCATCGCCGGGCATTTCCAGCGGCATTTTCTGATGCTTGGCCTGCAAGGTGGCGCCATCGGCGGCGGTTCGGCGATCCTGCTGTTCCTGCTGGCGGGCGGCCTCAGCCGCTGGTTTGCCGGTTCTGCGGGCGGCGACCAGACCAGCGCCATGTTCGGATCGTTTTCGATCGGCATCAGCGGCTATATTGCCGTGCTCGGCCAGGTCGTTCTGATTGCCGTGGTGACGGCGCTGACCTCGCGCCAAACCGTCAATCGAACCTTGGAGATGATTGACTGATGTTCGCCGGCTTCGCCCGCTGGATCGGCTTCCTGACGATGACGGTCGGCGTCGTCGCGGTGCTGGTGCTGACCGCCGGCTTCTTCTGGTTTGCCTTCAATATCTCGACCGATGAGCCGCAGCTCGACCGCAAGGCCGACGGCATCGTGGTCCTGACCGGGGCCGCCTCGCGCATTCCCGATGCGATCGAATTGCTGGCGGCGGAGCGCGGCAAGCGACTGCTGATCACCGGCGTGCACCGCGCCACCAGCGCCTCGGAAATCGCGCGCCTGACACCGCTCTATTCGAAGTTCTTCACCTGCTGCATCGATCTCGACCGCTCGGCGCTCAACACCTTCGGCAATGCGCTGGAAACCAGGCGCTGGGCCCGCGAACACAATTTCAATTCGCTGATCGTGGTGACCTCGAACTGGCATATGCCGCGCGCCATGGCCGAGCTGTCGCATCAGCTACCCGACGCCACGCTGATTGCCTATCCAGTCAGCTCCGAAAAAGTTAAGACCGAGCCGTGGTGGTCGAACCTCGATACCGCGCGCTTTCTGTTCGCGGAATACCTGAAATATTTGTTCGCGCTCACCCGCATGAGCCTGGACCCCGACACGACCGCGTAAAGGAACACCGTGCTCATTCTCGTTCGCTCCATCGCCTTTAACGTGTTGTTCTACGCCAACACGGTGTTCTGGCTGATCGTCGCGCTGCCGACGTTTTTCATGCCGTATTGGGCCATCGTCGAGATCGCGAAGGCCTGGGGCCGCGTGAACCTGGTGCTGCTGCGCTGGGTCGCGGGGATTCACATCGAAGTGCGGGGTGCCGAGAAGATTCCGAAGGGCGGCCTGATCGTTGCCGCCAAGCATCAATCGGCGTGGGAAACTTTCGCGCTGCTGCCGCTGTTCGAAAATCCGCTGTTCATCGTCAAGCGCGAGTTGATGTGGATCCCGATTTTCGGCTGGCTGATGGCCAAAGGCCGCATGGTGCCGGTCGACCGCACCGCCGGCTCGCAGGCGCTGATCGCGATGACAGAGCGGGCGCGGATCGAGATCAGCCGCAATCGCCAGCTCATCATTTTTCCGGAGGGCACGCGCCGGCCGGCCGGGGCCGAGCCGCGTTACAAATACGGCGTTGCGCATATCTACGCGGCGGAAGGCGTGCCCTGCGTGCCGATCGCGCTCAATTCCGGCCTGTTCTGGCCGCGCCGCTCGATCCTGCGCCATCCGGGAACGGTGCTGGTGCAAGTGCTCGATCCGATCCCGCCTGGGCTGGACAAGGATGTGTTTTTCCAGCGCCTGCAGGACGGCATCGAAAGCGCGACCGCGCGCCTGATTGCTGAATCCAAGGCCGGTTGAAGAGCGGCATTTCGAAGCATTGCGCATTTGGCGCTTTTATTGTCGCCGAATTGTTCTATCGTTAAGGCTCATCTTTGGGAGCGGGGCATTATGGCAAAGCAGAAATCGGTATTTCGGAAGATGAGCGATTCCATAAAGGCGGGCGCAACGGCGGTCGCCGATGTCGCGCAGGCCGCCATCACATCCGCTTCAGACCTGCCTGAACATGGCGGTTACAAGCCCGTGAATAAGCAGCGCTGGGTGCAGGAGATCGAAGCGACCGGAGCAAAGAAGTCATCCAAAAAGAAGTCGAAAAAGAAATCGGCTAAGAAGGTGGCTAAGAAGGCGGTTAAGAAAACGGTCAAGAAGAAGACCAGCAAGAAATCGAAAAAGAAAAAGCTCTAGCTCACTTCAGCGTTAGCGCCTGGATCAAATCGCGCATTGTGTTTTGCTCGCCGGCGCGTTTGACGGCGAATTCTCCGGCACCCCACAGCGGCGCTAGCTACTTCTTCGGCTCTTCCTTGCCCTCTTCATCCAGCGCCTTCAGCCGGGCGCGGGCATTGTCCTGCGCCCCCCGGGATATCGGCTCGCCGGTGTTCTCTTATTATCCTTGTTGAGATATCATTCCGGTAGCGACCTTGCGCGGGTCGCGCTCGCTGATTCTGCCATAGCCCAACGCAAGCGCAGGGACAGCATCCCATGCAATCGGCGACAAATAACTTTGCCCCGGTTCGTTATTCGTACGGCGATCTGCCCGAGCGGGACCGCGCGGCGGTCTGGTGGGAAATCGTCGGACGCAAGGTGTTTCGCGCCGAGTGTCAGCCTTTGGCCGAGGGACCGTTCGAAGCCGAAATAACTCATCGCGCATTGCCGGGCTTAGGTTTGGTCCGCGTGAAAAGCTCCGGGCAGAGCTTTGTCAGAACCCGAGAGCTGATCGCCGACAGCAAAGACCAGTTCTTGCTGTCGATAACTGGGTCCGGCGCTGTCGTTGTTGCCCAGCGCGACCGCGAGGTAAAGCTGGGCGAGGGAGACGCGACGCTCATCTCCTACGCCGACCGGCTCAAACTCGTGCGTCCTCTGCCAGGCTCGTCCCGGTCGCTGCTCATCCCTTACGCGACGCTGGCCCCGCTGGTAAACAATGTCGATGACGCCGTCATTCGCGCCATACCGCGCAATAATGAGAGGCTGCGGTTGTTGATCGGCTACCTCGATCTGCTCGAAGACGAGGAACTGCTGGCGTCGGCGGACATGCGACAGCTCGCCATTTCGCACGTCCACGATCTTGTCGCGCTCACGATCGGCGCGACAAGGGATGCCGCCGCTTTTGCCGAGGGCAATGGCTTGCGTGCGGCGCGGTTGCACGCGATCAAGATGGACATCATCGAGAATGCCGCTCGCAGCAACCTGACGATCGATGCGCTTGCGCGGCGGCATCGTCTTCACCCGCGCTATATTCAGCGATTGTTCGAGGCGACAGGAACGACGTTTTCCGAATTCCTGGTCGGCCAGCGCCTCGCCGGCGCGCATCGTATGTTGCTGGACGCTCGCCATCTCGACCGGAACATCAGCGCTATCGCCTTCGCATGCGGTTTCAGCGACCTGTCCTATTTCAATCGCTGTTTCCGCCGCCGTTTCGGCACTTCGCCGTCGCTGCTGCGCGCCGAGGCCCAGCGCGACGACACGGTCTGACTTTGTCACATTAGTGCCGGTTCGTGTCGTTCCAGTCCACGTCCCGCCACGGGGAATCTTCGTATCCTGGCGGCTGGGTGTGAGCGAATGAGACAGCCTGACAATGAGCGCCCCTGGAGGGGCGGCTATGAACAAGTACGTATGGGGCGGTTTGGCGGGCTTCGCGATGGTCGGGTCGGCTGGACATTAGGCACCGGCTTCGAGCGAAAACTGATGAAAAATTAGACCGCCAAATTGGAATACCTTTACGTCGATTTTGGCTCATACACCTTTGTCGGCGGAACCGGCTTCGACACGCGGGTTACGCTTCACGACCACATCGTCCGGCTAGGCACGAATTATCACATCTAAGAATTCGCGCTTTTCGAGGCTACGCTGTCTCCAAGATGCCGGCGGCGCCCGGATGCGCTACTTTTTCGATTCGTCCTTGCCCTCTTCATCCAACGCTTTCAGCCGGGCGCGGGCATTGTCCTGCGCCCATTGCGCGATACGGTCCTTGGTCGGCAGCCCGATGGCGAACTTGTATTCGGTGCGCGCCTTGTCGAGGTCCTTCTTCTTTTCGAAGATCAGTCCGCGGCTGTAGTGCGCGGCGGCGTAGGTCGGATCGATCTTAGAGGCGCGGTCATAATCGGCCAGCGCCCGGTCGAGATCGCCCTTCTGCTGATAGACGTCGGCGCGGTAGTCGTAGCTCTCGACGTTTTTCGGCTCGATCTTGATCGCAACCGCATAATCGGCGAGTGAGGCGTCGAGCTCGCCCTTCTTCTGCCGCCAGCTGCCACGCGCGCGGTGGATTGCCGCCAGCCCTTTGCCCGCGATTTTGCCGGTGGCGATCATGCGGCTGCAGGCGTCCTCGCCGGCCTGGAACTTGTCCTTGTCCTTGTAATTTTCGTTGCCCAGCGAGAAACACGACACGCGGTCGGCGTCTTGGGCGAAAGAACGCGGCGCCGCCGCCGTGATGGCCACGAGGGCAAGTGTCGCAATCAAAACCGGACGGCACATCACAATCCCCCCAGAAAGCACCACAACGACAACGCCGCAAATATTAGGTCTGCCGGTTCGGCTCGTCGAGGTAACGCGGCCTAATCATTGGCCTGCTCGTGCGTGCCTTTGAGCCGCGCGCCGAGCGTGTGCAGATCGGCATCGTCAACGCCCAGCGTCTCCAGCTCTTTCACCGTCGCCAGCACGTAGTCGCGGCATGGGCCGGAGCGGCCATGACCCTGGCGGACGTAATGCAGTTGCTCGGCCAGCGTCAGGCGGCCGGCATATTGCTGGTGGCCGCGGTCCACCATGTAGCAGAGTGCGTGGACGCTTTGCTGCGGGTCGTGGTCGAGCCAGACCCTTCGCCAAGCCTCGCGATAGACCATGGTGACCTGCTCGCGCTCGCGCAGGTAATCGATGGTTTCAGCCCGTTTGGCCTTGGCCACCCGATAGGCGATGCCGCGGCAGTTGCCGCCGCGATCGAGGCCGAGCACCAGGCCCGGCCGTTCCGGCGTGCCGCGATGCACAAAGGAGTAGACGCAGAGGGCGCGGTGGGCGCCGACCAGCCGGGCATTGCGCCGTTCGAGGAACTCGAAGCCGGGCCGCCACATCAGCGATCCGTAGCCGAAGACCCAAAAATCCTCGCTGCTCTGTGTGGATTTGTTGCTCATCGGGCGCTCGCCTAACAGGCCGATTGCCGGTAAGCAACGGGGCGAACAGATTCGGCGGCCTTAAAACGCCGCATTCGGCGAGTGTTAAAGTCCCTAATGACAAGCCCTTATTCCGAGCGCCGCCGCACCGGCCGCTACGTCACCTTGCTGCTCTTGGTCGCCGCTTTGTTCGGCGGCTGGAGCTGGTTCTGGTTCTATGCCGCCGGCAAGATCGAGACGACCATCGACGGCTGGCGGGCGCGCGAGGCCCAGGCCGGCCGCGTCTATGCCTGCGGGTCGCAGACCATCGGCGGCTATCCGTTTCGCTTCGAGCTGAATTGCGATGCCGCCTCCGCGGCGTTCAGCCAGCCTCCGTTGGAGATCAAGAGCCGCGGCGTGTTGGTCGCAGCACAGGTCTATCAGCCCACGCTGCTGATCAGCGAATATCGCGGTCCGCTCACCGTCGCCAATCCGGGCCAGGCGCCGGACCTCGTCATCAACTGGAAGCTGGCGCAGTCGAGCCTGAGCGGTACGCCGTCAGCGCCCGAGCGCGTCTCGCTGGTGGTCGATTTGCCGGCGGTGGACCGGATGAGCGGCGGCAGCCAGCAGGCTTTGCTGCGCGCCAAACATATCGAGATCCACGGCCGCATCGCCGAAGGCTCCGTCAGGGATCATCCCGTGGTCGAGGCGGTGTTGCGGCTTACCGGCGCTACCGCGCCGGAGTTGCATCCCGCGGCGGCGACGCCGGTCGACGCCGACATCAACGCGGTCTTGCGCGGGCTCAACGATTTCTCGCCCAAGCCCTGGGCGGCGCGGTTTCGCGAGATCCAGGCGGCCGGCGGCGGCATCGAGATCGGCCAGACGCGGGTGCAGCAGGGCGACGCCGTCGCGGTGGGCAGTGGCAGTCTGTCGATCAATGCCAACGGCCGGCTGGAAGGCCAGTTGCGCGTCACGGTCGCGGGGCTGGAGCCGTTTCTCAACGCCATCGGCGCGCAGCAGATGGTGCAGACGTCGCCGAGTATGGACAAGATCGCCGGGGTGCTGGACCGCCTGTCGCCCGGTCTCGGCGGCGTCGCGCGCCAGCAGGCGGCTGCCAATATCGGCGCCGGCATCAACTTTCTCGGCGAGCAGACCACACTGGAAGGCAAGCGTGCGGTGACGCTGCCGCTGCGCTTCAATGACGGGGCGATGTCCTTAGGCCCGATCCCGATCGGCCGAGCGCCGGCGCTGTTTTAATCTTTTTCCGACGCATAAGGCTTCGGCAGCGGCTCGTGCGGCAGGTCCGGGTGCGGGCGGCCGAAATCGGGCGAGGCTGAATCCTGGCCGATCTGCACGATGCCTTTGCGGATGGCGCGGGTGCGGGTGAAATGCTCGAACAGCGCGTCGCCGTCGCCGTTGCGGATCGCCTTGGTCAGCAGCGAGATGTCCTCGTTGAAGCGGCCGAGCATTTCCAGCACGGCATCCTTGTTGGCGAGGAACACGTCGCGCCACATCGTCGGGTCCGATGCGGCGATACGCGTGAAATCGCGGAAACCGCCGGCCGAAAACTTCAACACCTCGGAGCGCGTCACCGTCTGCAATTCGTCGGCGGTGCCGACGATGGTGTAGGCGATCAGATGCGGCAGATGGCTGGTGACCGCGAGCACCAGGTCGTGATGATCGGGCGCCATGATCTCGACATTGGCGCCGAGCAGCCGCCAGAACGCGGCCAGCTTCTCGACGGCAGCCGGGTCGGTGCCTTCCGGCGGCGTCAGGATGCACCAGCGGTTGACGAACAGTTCGGCAAAGCCCGCGTCGGGGCCGGAATATTCGGTGCCGGCCACCGGATGCGCCGGGACGAAATGCACATTCTTCGGCAAATGCGGAGCCATATCGCGCACCACCGAGCCTTTGACCGAACCGACGTCGGAGATAATCGCGCCGGCTTTTAGATGCGGCGCGATCTCCTTGGCAACCGGGCCACAAGCGCCGACCGGAATGCTGACGATGACGAGATCGGCGCCTTCGACCGCGGCGGCATTGGTCTCCACCACCTGATCGGCGAGGCCGAGTTCGGCGATGCGCTTGCGCGTCGCCGCCGAGCGCGCCGTCGCCACGATCGAACCGGCCGCGCCTTGCGCTTTCGCCGCGCGCGCGATCGACGAGCCGATCAGCCCGACGCCGATCAGCGCGACGCGGTTGAACAAAGCTGCGGGCTTGGCGGCAGGCTTGCTCACGCCTTTTTCCCCAGAAACTCCGCCAGCGCGTTGACCACGAGCTTGTTGGCCTCTTCGCTGCCGACCGTCATGCGCAAGGCATTCGGCAACTGGTAGGCCGAGACTTGGCGCAGGATGAGGCCGCGCTTCATCAGGAAGGCATTGGCCTCGCCCGCGGTGCGGCCCGCCGTGTCGGGAAAATGAATCAGCACGAAATTCGCCACGCTCGGCGTTACCTTGAGGCCGAGCTTGCCGATTTCTTCCGTCAGCCATGTCAGCCAGCGCGAATTATGCTCGCGCGAGCGCTCGACGTGGGCGGCATCCTGGATCGCGGCGATGCCGGCGGCGATCGCCGGCGCGTTGACGTTGAACGGGCCGCGGATGCGGTTGATCGCATCGATGACGTGCGCGGGGCCGTACATCCAGCCGAGCCGCAGCGCCGCCAGGCCGTAGATCTTCGAGAAGGTGCGCGTCATCACCACGTTGTCGCTGGTCGCGACCAGCTCGATGCCGGACTCGTAGTCGTTGCGCCGGACATATTCGGCATAGGCCGCGTCCAGCACCAGCAACACGTTGCCCGGCAGCGAGCGATGCAGTCGCTTCACTTCGTCGAACGGAATGTAGGTGCCGGTCGGATTATTCGGATTGGCCAGGAACACGATCTTGGTCTTCGGCGTTACCAATTTAAGAATGGTATCGACGTCGGCGGTGAATTCCTTCTCCGGCGCGACCACGGGTTTGGCGCCGGTGCCGAGCGTCGCGATCGGGTACACCAGAAAGCCATGCGTGGTGTGGATCGCTTCGTCGCCATCGGTGAGATAGGCGCGCGCGATCAGGTTGAGCAGATCGTCAGAGCCCGCGCCGCAGACGATGCGCGCCGGGTCGAGACCGAACACGCCGCCGATCGCTTCGCGCAACGCCAGCGACGAACCTTCCGGGTAATCCTCAAGATGCGCGCCCGCTTCGCGATAAGCGGCAATCGCATTCTCGCCCGGCCCCAACGGTGTTTCGTTGGAAGACAGCTTGAATACTTTGGCGACGCCGGGCGCCGTGCTCTTGCCCGGAATGTAGGGGGCGATGTCGAGCACGCCGGGGCGCGGTTGCGGACGTTGAGCGGTCATAACTTTAGCTTTCTTGGCGTCAGACTTTTTCAGCGGCAACCGTATAGCGGGTTGCGTGGCTGCCGACGAGGGCCGACGAGCGCACCGTGGCGCCAGCCTTAACCAGGGCCGCGTTGATCTTTTCCAGGCCGACGTCATGCGGCAGGGTCACCAGCAGGGCGGCGCCGTCGAAGGCGCGGTCCGGCACGGCGATGAAATCGGCCAGCATCGACAGCGCTTGCGCCGGACCGGAGCCCCAGCCCGAAACGCGGACGCTCCACACCGCCGCTTCGGTCGCCATGGCGTCGGCGGCGACGCGCGAGATCACGAACACCGGCAAGGCCGCGGGATGGTCGGCACGCTCGACGAAGGGCAGACGGGCGATGATCTTGGGCGCGGTATCGAATTCGAGCGCGTTCCACCAGGCGCCGGTCCCGGCCACCGCCGCCACCAGGCCGAGATCGCCTTTCGAGGTCGAGACCGCTTCGACCACGCCGGCGGCGCCCATATGCGGAATGAACGGCACCGTGAAGCCGAAATGAAAGCGCGCGGAATCGCGCATCAGCGCGTCGCCGGCCGACAGGTCGGCATGCACCGAAAACGGCGACTGCACATAAGTGAACGTCGCGATGATGACGCGCCAGATGCTTTCGACGGTATCGAGCGGCAATATACCTTTGTGCCGCTGCACCAGACGGCGCATCATCTCGGCCTCGCGCATCGGACGGAACGCGGAACCGGTCTCCTGGCTCTTTTTGACCGCGATCAGCCGGTCGATGATGTCGCCGCGCTCCATCAGGAGGCGGTGCATCTGTTCATCGATACGGTCGATCTCCTTGCGCAGATCGCCAAGGTTGGGAACTTGCGAGGGTGTTTCTGGAGCCTTTGCCATGGCGGCATTGATAGGAGGGGCGGGAGTCGAAATCAAAGAAAACATGGTCTTTCGGCAAATCCGCCAGCGCGCCGGACAGCGGCCTTATAAGTCGTTGTCTTGACGGAAAGTTTGGCCGGGATTAAGACTTTGCCTCATTCCGTGGTCATTTGAGCCGGCCGGCTTGCAGCCACGTTAAACAACTCGCTAAACAGGCCGGGGGCACATGTGATCCCGGCCGAACCTTCGTTCAGGCCGGGTTTTTTATGGCCTGTTGTCCGGTGTTGGTCTGGGAGACCTCCTGCGGAGGCCCGTATCAAGATGGTAAACGTTCAGCCGCTCGATAGTGAGCCGAGGCGCGGCGAAGGCACGCAGCAGGTCGATCATCCGACGTCGCAGGTCGCGGTGTTCGGCGCCGATAAGCCGTTGCGGCTCGACAGCGGGGTGGACCTCACGCCCTTCCAGATCGCCTACCAGACCTATGGCGCGCTCAATGCCGCGCGCTCCAACGCCGTGCTGGTGTGCCACGCGCTCACTGGCGACCAGCACGTCGCCAACGTGCATCCGGTCACCAAGAAATCCGGCTGGTGGGAGACCTTGATCGGCCCCGGCAAGCCGATCGATACCGACCGCTATTTCGTGATCTGCCCGAACGTGGTCGGCGGTTGCATGGGCACCACCGGGCCGGCATCGATCAATCCGAAGACCGGCAATCCGTGGGGGCTGGAGTTTCCCGTCATCACCGTTCGCGACATGGTGCGGGCGCAGGCCATGTTGCTCGATCATCTCGCCATCGACACGCTGTTTGCCTGCGTCGGCGGCTCGATGGGCGGCATGCAGGTGCTGCAATGGGCGGCGAGTTTTCCCGAGCGCGTGTTCGCGGCGCTGCCGATCGCCTGCGCCACGCGCCACTCCGCGCAGAACATCGCGTTCCACGAAGTCGGGCGCCAGGCGATCATGGCCGATCCGGAATGGCGCGGCGGCCGCTATTTTCTGGAAGGCACCAATCCGCGCCGCGGCCTCGCGGTGGCGCGCATGGGCGCCCACATCACCTATCTGTCGGATGCGGCGCTGCACCGGAAATTCGGCCGCAAGTTCCAGGACCGCGAAAATCCGTCCTTCTCGTTCGACGCGGATTTCGAGGTCGAATCCTATCTGCGCCATCAGGGCTCGTCGTTTGTCGATCGTTTCGACGCCAATTCGTATCTCTATCTCACGCGCGCCATGGATTACTTCGATTTGGCGGCGGATGCCGGCGGTGTGCTGGCCCATGCCTTCAAGGGTACGCAGACGCGGTTCTGCGTGATTTCGTTCACCAGCGACTGGCTGTTTCCGACCTCGGAATCGCGCGCGGTGGTGCACGCCCTCAATGCGTCAGGCGCCCGCGTGTCGTTTGCGGAAATCGTGACCGACAAGGGCCACGACGCCTTCCTGCTCGAGGAGCCGGAAATGTTCGCCATCGTGCGCGGCTTCCTCGGCGGCGCCGGCAAAGCGCGCGGGCTGCCCCAGAACCTTGCCGGCAAGGCAAAGAATTGACGTCATGAGCAACCTCACGGCCGTCAATATCGAGCGCACCGCCAGCGGCAAGCGCGTCGACCTGGTGCTGGTCGCGGAAATGGTCGAGCGCGGCGTCAAGGTGCTGGACGTCGGCTGCGGCGACGGCGAATTGCTCAGCCTGCTCAGCGAAACCCGCGACGTCGACGGCCGCGGCATCGAGCTGTCGCGCGAGGGCGTGAACGAATGCGTGGCCAAGGGGCTGGCGGTGATCCAGGGCGACGCCGACACCGACTTGGCCGACTACCCGGACGACGCCTTCGACTACGTCATCCTGTCGCAGACCCTGCAGGCAACCCGGCATCCGCGGGTCGTGCTCGAGCACATGCTGCGGATCGGCAGGCGCGCCATCGTGTCGTTTCCGAATTTCGGCCACTGGCAGGTGCGGATGCAGCTGCTGTTCGCCGGGCATATGCCGCAGACCGATATTCTGCCCTATAGCTGGTACGACACCCCCAATATCCACCATTGCACCATCAAGGATTTCCGCACGCTTTGCTCGGAAATCGGGGTCAAAATGGAGCGGGCGGTGGCGCTGAACGCCTGGGGCACGCCGCTGCGGCTCAACGCGCCCTGGTGGTTCTGGAACTTGTTCGGCGAGCAGGCGGTGTTTCTGCTCAGCCGCCGGGACTGACCGCCGCCGGCCGGGTCCGGATGTCAACCATATGACGACCGGCGCACTTAACTTTTGAACAATTAGCCGACGACTTTAGCTTGAAGTATATTTTCAGGCGATAACTGTATTCGTTGTTATAAATTTATTTTTATAAGTAAACGATACGTCTAATTTCTTAGACGCATGTATTAATTTGGAATACCCGTCATGCGTAGCCTAATATGACCTCGACATGACCACGATTTAGCCTCACTTGGACGGCGATAAGGCTGTGCGTCTGGTTCTGATTCAGTTCAGGGCCGGGCGCATTGCTTTGATGACAAAGGAACTAAACTCGATGAGACTTGCAAACAAGAAACGGGCAACCCTTCTGCTGTGTACGGTAGCGTTCGCAATTCTGAGCGCGCCGGCCATCGCAAAGCCCGCTCATAAGCACGCGCATCACCGGCATCACGTCGCCCGGGTTGCCGCGCAAACTCAAGCGCCGGCCGTTGGCGTCCGCGATGACCGCTATCCGGTCGCCACGGCCGAACCGGCTCGCGGCGAAGCCACCCAAGGCCGGAGCAGCACCCGCCGTTCGCATACGGGGGACGCTTTTGGCGGCTTCACCACCAACTCGCTGGTTTCGGAAGCCCGCGCCTATCTCGGCACCAACCCGACCGGGCGGGGCAGCCAATGGTGCGGCGCCTTCATGGACCTGGTGTTGAAAAAGACCGGCCACGCCGGCGGCGGCAATCTCGCCATTGCCTATGCGCGCTACGGCACCCGCGTGTCGGGACCGCAGGTCGGCGCCATCGCCGTGATGAATCATCACGTCGGCGTCGTCAGCGGCATCGATCCGAACGGCAATCCGATCATCGTGTCGGGCAATCACAACCGCACGGTCGCCGAGTCGGTTTATCCGCGCTCGCGGATCGCGGCTTACGTGATGCCGGGCGGCTGATCGTCCGTTTAGCGATTAACTAACAACCGCGTCTCGTTTTCAAAAGCGAGGCGCGGTTTTTTTTGCGCGCGTGTTTACCCTGCGTCGTAACCACTTCATCCTTAATTCAATCCGATCAATTTGCGGAAAATTGGCGTGCTAATTCCCGAGGGGCACCGTGCAAACGGCGCGCGCTCAAGGGGATTCAGCACATGCGTTTCAAGTCGAAGATCGTGCTCGTTGTCGGATGCATCTGTCTCCTTGGCTTGAGCGTGCCGGCGCTTGGCGTGCCGACGCAGAAGGGCGCCGAAAAGCATCAGCAAAGCGCCCAGGTCTCGCGCAATGCAAAAGCTCCGCAACTAAACGTCAAGAAGGGCAAAGTCGCCCAGCGCGTCCTCAAGGTTCACGCCAATGCGCGTCGTGCGCGCGAGGCCCGCGCCGCGCGTCTGGTCAGCATGCCGATCACAGAGACGCCGAAGCGGCCGCTGCTCGGCTGGCCGGCGCTGGTCAGCGAGGCCCGCAAATATCTCGGCACCAATCCGACGTCGCGCAGCCGGCTGTGGTGCGCGACCTTCATGAACATGGTGCTCGCCAAGGCCGGCTATTCCGGCACCAATTCCGACGCCGCCAAATCCTTCGCGCAATACGGCCGCCGCGTGTCCGAGCCGCGGGTCGGCGCCATTGCCGTGCTCACCCGCGGTAAGAATGGTGGCCATGTCGGTGTGGTGTCCGGCATCGATACGCAGGGCAATCCGATCATCATTTCCGGCAATCATGGCAAGCGCGTTGGCGAGGCGATCTATCCGCGCTCGCGCGTGATCGCCTATGTGATGCCGAGCGGTCGCGGTGAGCCGACGACTCAACTCGCGGCGCACAGCCAAGCCAGCCAACCGAATCGCGCGCCGTCCGAAGGTGGCCTCGAATCGCCGATTGCCGAATTGATCGCCGCCATCGAGGCCGAGCAGAAGCGCGACGACCGCCCGGTTCGCGGCTCAGGGCCGCAACAACGGTCGGCGCCGATGCCGGAGCCGCGTCCGATGCAACGGGCTGGCACGCTGCCGCTCGATCCGGCGCTCGCCGAATTGCTGGGGATCGCTGCGCCGAGCCGCGCGCGTGCGCAGGCTCCTCAGATTGCGCCGCAACCCGCGTTGCCGGCTGCGCCGCCGCAGCGCCAACGCCAGGTCCAGCAGCAAGCGGAGCTCAGCCAGCCGGGCCGCGTTGCCAGCGCTCTGCCTACCGGGGCCTTCGGCCTTCGCTAAGCACCGATGCCGATAGCGTCGCCGGTGGCGATGTCGCCGCCGGTCATGACCTCGGCATAGACGCCGCAATCGGCGTGGCCGAAGCTTTGCAGCAGCGTCTTCGGGATGGTCAGGTCGCGAATGCCGGTCGACGGATCGACGTCGGTCGCCGCGCAGCGCACGATGCGCTTGATCACCGTGAGCCGCGCGCCGCCGATCGCCAACGTTTGGCCCATCAGTTCAAACTCACGCCAGGCCGGCCAGCCGGCGACGTAAATATTGCCGCGAAAGCGTAGCGGATCGACCGCGTGGCCTGCCGCTGTCGCCACCGCCGCGACCGAGGCCAGATTGATGATCGACACCACCTTCTTCGCCACGTCCGAGAAGCTGTGCGGAGAATCGTGATTGTCGCCGTGCAGCACCTTTGGCGGCCCGCGTAGCTCGCTTGGCATGAAGCGGCGGAAGAACGCCTCGATCGCCAGCCGTCCCTCCTTGGTGCGCAGGTCGCCGCGCGCGGCCTCGCGGCCTTCGGTATGGATGATGAGGGTATGGTTCGTCTCGTCGTAGTCCGTGCGCAAGCTCGCGAGCCGCTCGTTGCGCATCAGCATCAGGAAGCGCTGCTTGGGGAAATACTGCGGCTCGGCGGGGTCGAAGCCCGAGGGCCCGTTCTCGATGGCATAGAGTCGGTCGGCAGGCAGCGTCTGACCGGGCGAAAGGGCGGTCCGCTCCAGCTTCTGGGGCGACAGGCCTTTGACCGGGTAGCGGTAGATGGCGTCGATGCGGCCTTGATGGATTGTCATGGAATTTCGGGCTTTTCCGCCCCGGTAGGGCTGGGTTTCGGCTGATCTATATCAAGGCGGTCGGCCCTTCAAACTGGAAAAACGATGCCCACATAATGGCGCAGGCGGGCCGCCTTCGGGGGCTCGGAATCGCGAGCATGATCCCGAAAAGTGGGAACCGGTTTTCGGAAAAGATCATGCTCCAGCAACACGTCCGGCGCCATCATGGGCCGAGGGAGTGACGACATGAACTTCGAGAAATACACCGACCGCGCCCGCGGTTTCGTGCAATCCGCCCAATCCATGGCTCTGCGCGAGGGCCATCAGCAATTCGCCCCCGAACATCTGCTCAAGGTTCTGCTCGACGATCCGGAAGGATTGGCGGCGGGCTTGATCGACCGTTCCGGCGGCAACTCCCGCCAGGCTTTGCAGGCGGTCGAGGCCGCGCTGGCCAAAATCCCGAAAGTGACCGGCAGCGGCTCGGGCCAGGTTTACCTGGCGCCGCAGCTCGCCCGCGTGTTCGACGCCGCCGAAAAGGCTGGCGAGAAGGCTGGCGACAGCTTCGTCACCGTCGAGCGGTTGCTGTTGGCGCTGGCGCTGGAGAAAGACAGCGACGCCGGCAAGATACTGACGAAAGCCGGCGTCACGCCGCAAAACCTCAATGCCGCCATCAACGCACTGCGCAAAGGCCGCACCGCGGATTCGTCCTCGGCCGAGAACGCTTATGACGCGCTGAAGAAATATGCCCGCGACCTCACCCAGGCCGCCCGCGACGGCAAGCTCGATCCGGTGATCGGCCGCGACGAGGAAATCCGCCGCACCATTCAGGTGCTGTCGCGCCGGACCAAGAACAATCCGGTGCTGATCGGCGAGCCCGGCGTCGGCAAGACCGCCATCGTCGAAGGCCTGGCGCTGCGCATCGTCAACGGCGACGTGCCGGAAAGCCTGCAAGACAAGAAGCTGCTGTCGCTCGACCTCGGCGCCTTGATCGCCGGTGCGAAATATCGCGGAGAATTCGAGGAGCGGCTCAAGGCCGTGCTGAACGAGGTGACGTCGGCCGAAGGCGGCATCGTGCTGTTCATCGACGAGATGCACACGCTGATCGGCGCCGGCAAGGGCGATGGCGCGATGGACGCGTCCAATCTGTTGAAGCCCGCATTGGCGCGCGGCGAACTGCATTGCATCGGCGCCACCACGCTCGACGAATACAAGAAGCATGTCGAGAAGGACGCGGCGCTGGCGCGGCGCTTCCAGCCGGTGTTCGTGTCGGAGCCGACGGTGGAAGACACCGTCTCGATCCTGCGCGGCCTCAAGGACAAATACGAGCAGCACCACGGCGTGCGCATCAGCGACAGCGCGATTGTCGCCGCGGCCACATTGTCCAATCGCTACATCACCGACCGCTTTCTGCCCGACAAGGCCATCGACCTG
This sequence comes from uncultured Hyphomicrobiales bacterium, assembly GCA_903878085.1. GTDB lineage: Bacteria > Pseudomonadota > Alphaproteobacteria > Rhizobiales > Xanthobacteraceae > Pseudolabrys. The sequence goes on from CAIRGJ010000062.1 coordinate 217,830, forward strand.
ATCGACGAGGCCGCGGCGCGGCTGAAGATGCAGGTCGATTCCAAGCCGGAGGAACTCGATTCCATCGACCGCGAAATCGTGCGGTTGCGCATCGAGCAGGAGGCTTTGAAAAAGGAAAGCGACGCCGGCTCCAAGGACCGCCTCAAGCGGTTGGAAACTGAATTGACGGCGCTGGAAAAGCAGTCCGCCGACATCACCACGCGCTGGAAGGCGGAAAAGGAAAAGCTGTCCGACGCCCAGAAGCTCAAGACCGAGCTCGATCAATTGCGCGCCGAACTCGCCAATGCGCAGCGCAAGGGCGAATACCAGCGCGCCGGCGAATTGGCCTACGGCCGGATTCCCGAACTGGAAAAGAAGCTGCAGGCCATCGAAGCCTCCGAAGCCAAGGGCGCCAAAGGGACAATGATGGAAGAGACCGTCACCGCCGACCACGTCGCCGGCGTCGTCTCGCGCTGGACCGGCGTGCCGGTCGATCGCATGCTCGAAGGCGAGAAGCAAAAGCTGCTGCGCATGGAGGACGAACTCGCCAAGCGCGTCATCGGCCAGGCCGAAGCGGTGCGCGCGGTTTCGACGGCGGTGCGCCGCGCGCGCGCCGGCTTGCAGGACCCGCACCGGCCGATCGGCTCGTTCATGTTCTTAGGGCCGACCGGCGTCGGCAAGACCGAACTCACTAAGGCGCTCGCCGAATACCTGTTCGACGACGAGAACGCCCTGATCCGCATCGACATGTCGGAATACATGGAGAAGCATTCGGTCGCGCGTCTGATCGGCGCCCCGCCGGGCTATGTCGGCTATGAGGAAGGTGGCGCGCTCACCGAGGCGGTGCGGCGCCGGCCCTATCAGGTCGTGCTGTTCGACGAAATCGAGAAGGCGCATCCGGACGTGTTCAACGTCCTGCTGCAAGTGCTCGACGACGGCCGCCTGACCGACGGGCAGGGCCATCAGGTCGACTTCCGTAACGTCTTGATCGTGATGACGTCGAACCTCGGCGCTGACTTCCTGGTCAATCAGCCGGAGGGCGAGGACACCGACGCGGTGCGGGGCCAGGTGATGGGCGTGGTGCGGTCGGCGTTCCGGCCGGAATTCCTCAACCGCGTCGACGAGATCATCCTGTTCCACCGGCTGCAGAAGTCGGAAATGACCCGCATCGTCGATATCCAGATGAAGCGGCTGCAGAAGCTGCTGGATGACCGCAAGATCGTCATCACGCTCGACCCGGCGGCGCGCGAATGGCTGGCCGACAAGGGCTGGGATCCGGCTTACGGCGCGCGTCCCTTGAAGCGGGTGATCCAGAAGGCGGTGCAGGACCAACTCGCCGAGATGATCCTGTCGGGTACCATCAAGGACGGCGAGGCGGTCAATGTCTCGACCGGCAAGCAGGGCCTCACCTTCAATGGCAAGCTCGCGCAGGCGGCTTAAGCCGCAACAACGTCATGCCCGGCCTCGTGCCGGGCATCCACGTCTTTGTAACTCAGGAATGAATTACCGAACCGCGACGCGCGCGGGCTTGCGCGCCATGATGCCGTCGAGCCGTTCGCGTTCGGTTTCGAAGGCGGCGAGCATCGGGCCCTGCAACTCGCGGCCGCGCGGCAGCTTGATGCGCATCGGATCGACGAAGCGGCCGTTGACGCGGATTTCGTAATGCACGTGCGAGCCGGTCGACAGGCCGGTCGAGCCGACGAAGCCGATCACCTGACCCTGGCGCACGCGCGTGCCTTCATCGACGCCGCGCGCATAGGCGCTCATATGGCCGTAGGCCGATTCATATCCGTTGTTGTGCCGCAGCAGGATGAATTTGCCGTAGCCCGATTCCCAGCCGGCCTTTTCGACCACGCCGTTGCCGGAGGCGTAAATCGGCGTGCCGGTCGGCGCCGCCCAGTCCACGCCGGTGTGCATCTTGGTATAGCCGAGGATCGGATGCCGCCTGATGCCGAATGACGAGCGCATGATGCCTTCGGCCACCGGCTTGCGCACCAGGAACTTCTTCGCGCTCTTGCCGGCGTCGTCATAATAATCGACCAGCCCGTCGTCCGGCGACTGGAAGCGATAAAATTTCTTTGACTCGCCGCCGACCGTGAGCGCGGCGAACAGCACGTCGTTGCGGCTGTCGGCGGCTGGCGTTTCTTCTTCGCCGGCGTAAAGCACCTCGAAGGAATCGCCCGGCTGCACCTTGCGCTGGAAATCGACGTCGTACGAATAGATGCGGATCAACTCGTCGATGATCGGCCGCGGCACCTGGTTGCGCATCGCGGTCTCGTAGACGCTTTGATAGAGCCGCACGCCGGACGTATCGTTGGGGTCGTTGTCTTCGCTGCTGTCCGCCACTTCGGTGTCGACGTTCTTCACATCGACCGACACGTATTTGCCGGTATCGGACAGCGCCACCACGGCATCGACCGAGGCGTCGCTGGCGATGATCACGCGGATCGGCTGCAGCCGCTGCGGCGCTCCGGGCACGGCGGCCAGCAACACGCGCAGCTTCTGGCCATCCTTGATGCCGCCATCGCGGCCGCGCGGGCCGAGGATTTTGGCGATCGCGCCGATATCGTCCGGCGATGCGCCCAGGTCGCGCAAGATAGCGGCGAGGTTATCGCCTTTCTTGACGGCGATAACGCGCTCGTTGAACGCATTGCCGCCGGTAGCTTGGGTCGTGGTCTTCGGCAGCAGGGTGATGTTCTCGGGAACGATGCGCGCGTCGAAGCCGGCATAAGGATCGGCGGTGCCGACGCCGGCATAGGCCAGCTTGATGCCGGTGATGTTGTCGGCCGTCGGCATCTGATTGGTGTTCTTGTTGCTCCACTCGGCGGCGTCGCGTACGCGCGCAGTGACGTCGTCGTTCGGCGTCTGCAAGGCGATGCGCAGCTTCGGCATCATCGGCGCCAGATCGCGCATCACGAATGCGACCTCGGCATCCGGCTCGGCCCCCGGCGCGCCTTCCGGCGCGGCGGTGTCGCCGGGGCCGGCTTCGGCCAGCATGCGTTGCGGATTGAAGGCAGGGATGTTGGCGGAAAGTTCCGAAACGCTCAGCGACAGATTGCCGGCGAGCCGGACAAACGGGCGCACCCGCACCACTTCGTGGTTGCCGGCCCGCGTGATGGTGGAGACGCGGATCACCTGGCGGGCGAAGGTCGGTTCTTCCGCGGTCGGCAAGCGGTCGCTCTTGCGTGCGCCGAGCTTGTCGCCGCCGACGCCGAGCGCGCCGCGCAGCGCCACCTCGACGCGTTCCGGCAGCGAGGCAAAATTAGTCTCGCCGTCGAGCGATGTGAAAACGGCGCCGCCCATTAATGCTGCGCCGCAAAGAGCCGTTAGAATTGTGCCGGCAAACCACTGCACGGAAACGCGGCGGCGATCGACGAAACCGCTGGTGCCGCCGTCGACGGACAGCGGCGGCTCGTTGCCGAGCTCGACGACGTCTGCCTGGCGTCGATATGCGCCGCGCGACCGTGTCTGCTCCAAGCTCGCCGTCCCCTGCGCCTGCGATCGAAGATGGCTCGCCGCCCGTTAGCTTAAGCCACCGTCGGCAGGCCTTGAATCGATGGCGGCACGATGCCGGTTGCCCCGCGACCCGTCAATGACGGCCCCAGGCGATCGATTTGGCCTTACTGACGGTAGCTTGCTGCCTCCGCGGGCGATTCCATCCCTGAACTGGAGCCCAAGGACGACCCAGGAATATGGCTTGAGTGCGGCGCGGCATTAACTAATCGTTTTTCCGGCCGACTCAGAAAGCCCTGGAAAGCCTGGGATAAATTGATGTGACAGAGATGCGAAAAGTTGGAGATTTTCGGTTGACAGGGAACGGAGCCAAAGCCTATATACCGGCCATCGGCGCGCTGTACCGCTTACGGCGTGATCGCGCGCCTCTGATGCTCCTCACTGGAACAGTGAACCACCATCCGATAGTCATCGGGTGATGTGGAGCTTCGACGACCCTCCGGGTAACCGGAGGTTGGGGTCTCCCAAGATCCCGGGCTGTTTGAAAAGTGAATCGGAAGAAAGAGAAACGTGGACGGCGGGGTCCTTGCGGACCGGCAGTTTCGTGTCGAAGCAATTCAACATGAGGCTACGGTCGGAAGAGACTTCTGACGGTCTACGTTTTCAAAGGTACATACGCTGGTCATTCTCACGAGTGATCAGTGGGTGGACCTCGTCAAAACGTGAAATTTTGCGCAAGCGAGAAGACCAGTCAGGGATAAATTTCTCATCCAACTTGAGAGTTTGATCCTGGCTCAGAGCGAACGCTGGCGGCAGGCCTAACACATGCAAGTCGAGCGGCCGTAGCAATACGGCAGCGGCAGACGGGATAGTAACACGTGGGAACGCGCCCTTCGGTTCGGAATAACTCAGGGAAACTTGAGCTAATACCGGATACGCCCTAACGGGGAAAGATTTATTGCCGAAGGAACGGCCCGCGTCCGATTAGCTAGTTGGTGAGGTAATGGCTCACCAAGGCGACGATCGGTAGCTGGTCTGAGAGGATGACCAGCATCACTGGGACTGAGACACGGCCCAG
>CAIRGJ010000063.1 GCA_903878085.1 uncultured Hyphomicrobiales bacterium
CGCTTCGCGGGGGAGGGTAATCACTTCGGCGCCAAATCGGCGTTGCGCCAGTACCAGTCGAGCGTCGGCGCCAAGCCCTCGCTGAGCGATACACGCGGCTTATAGCCGAGCCGCGCCAGTTTCGAAATGTCGGGGCAGCGCCGCGGCGTGCCGCCGGCCAGCAGCGCGCCTGGCACCAGCTCGATCTCCCGCTCGGCGCAAGCGGCGACCCGGCGGGCCAGGTCGGCAATCGAGACTTCCTCGGTGGTGCCGACATGATAGATGCCGAGATGCTCGCCGTGCTCGCGCATCGCCATGACGCCGGCGACCAGGTCGTCGACAAAGCAGAAACTGCGGGTTTCCGCGCCGGTGCCCTGGATGTCGAAGCGCAGCCGGCCCGAGGGCTGCGCGTCGCTAAGCTTTTTCACGCGCAGTGCGAATTGCGGCACGACGTGCTCGAAGCCCATGTCGGGGCCATAGACATTGTGCGGCCGGAAGATCAGCACGCGGTCGAAATATTTGCGGCCGTAATTGATCGCCATCAGTTCGCTGATCAGCTTGCCGCCGGCATAGGAGTAGCGCGGGTTGAGCGGATCGGGGATCGACAGCGGCGCGGTTTCGTCGGTCGGGACCTGCGGCGGCGTCTGGTAGACCTCGGAGCTGGAGGCGAGAATGAGATTGCCGACGCCGTGCTTGCGGCAGGCGTCGATCACGTTGATCATGCCGCGCACGCCGACATCGAGCACCAGCTCGGGCTGGCTGTAGAAAAATTCCGTGCCGTTGACGAAGGCGAGGTGATGCACCTCGTCCATGCCCTGCGCGGCGCGTTCCACCACCTCGGCGTTGCGGACGTCGCCGCCGATGAATTCGATGTCGTGCTCGACGTCGGCAAGCCGGCGCGGGCGGCCGCGCGAATTGTCGTCGAGCACGCGCACCTTGGCGCCGCTTTTGACCAGTGCCTTGACTAGCGCGGAGCCGATAAAGCCGCTGCCGCCGGTGACGAGAACTTTGGGGGGGCTCACGATATACCTGCCATGTTGTCGTCGACACCGATCCAGCGGCCTTCGCTGTTGGAGCGCCGCGCCGCGTCGATCAGATATTGCACGCGATAGCCTTCGGCGAAACCCGGCGTGGCGATGCCGCCGCTCTCGATCGCATTGATGAAGCGGTTGACCAGCCGCGACACCGGCGCGATGCGGCCGTCGGGATATTGCGCGTCGATCGGATCGCTCACCGGCACCGGGGTGAGCGGCGCCGGGCGCTTGGCGTGAAACAAGTTGAAGCCGCGCATGTAGTCGGCGCCCGGATTGGCCAGCACCAGCGTGCCGTCCTCGCCGAAGAATTCGATGTGGTGGCCGATGCCGCGATAGGACGCGCAGCTCATCGACAGGCTGGCCAGCGGCCCGGATTTGAACTGCATCGCCATCGCCACCGTCGTTTCCGTCTCCGGGTCGTCGGGCAGGCCGGCGATCCGCGCCGACACGCCGGCCAGCGGCCCGGCGAACCATTCGAGATAGTGGAAACAGTGGCTGATGAAATTGCCGATGACGCCGCCGCCGTCGTCGCCCACCGTCTTCCAGCTTTTCATGCGCGTCTGGATGGCACGGCTCTCGACGTGCCAATGCACCGTGACGTGGCGAAGCGGGCCGATGGCGCCGTCGTCGAGCAATTGTTTGGCGCGCTGCCACGACATGATCTGATGGAAGTTGAAATCGATCATGGTCGGCAGGCCGCTCTCTTTGGCTTTGCGCAGCATTGCCGCAGCACCGGCCAGATCGCTTGCCATCGGCTTTTCGATGAACACCGGCTTGCCGAGTTCCAGGGCGCGGATCGCGATTTGCGCCTGGAGGCTGGGCAGCGTGGCGATGGCGACCGCCCGCACATCGTCGTCCTCGACCAAGGCGCGCCAGTCGCCGTAGCCTTTCGGCACATTGGCAACGGCGGCCAGTTCGGCGGTGCGCGCCTCATTGCTGCCGGCCAGCGCGATGACCTCGCAGCGCGGATCGGCGCGGAACGCCGGCAATTGCACGGTGCGCCCATAATTGCTGCCGACGATGCCGAGACGGATCACGTTATCGATGCCCGGGTAAGTTCGCCGCGCGCGGCACTGAATTGGAGCATGGATTTGAGCCAAATCGACATGCTACGCAAGGGTCAAGACGGGACCGGGATTTCCGATGGCCACCATTGCCGATAACGACGTTGCCGGCGCTCCTTGGCGCAAATTCGCCGCGCTCGTGCTTGCCGTCGCCGCCATCGGCCTGCCGGTCAATAATGTCACCGACTATGTGCTGCTGGCGGCGATGGCCGTGGCGATCTTTAGCGGCGAGGTCCGCGCCTCGGGCAACGCCTGGCTGGGTGCGGCGGCTATCGTTGCCGTCGCTATCGCTGGCCAGGCGTGGCTGGCGCCGCCACGCATCGATGAGGGGCACAACGTGTTCCTGCCAAGCCCGGCGCTGGAGCAGGGCCTGCCGCCTGACGTCTATCGTCATTTGAAGGATGAATTCGACAAAGAATATCCGGCGGCGGTGCGTTGTGCGCCTTCGTCCACCGGCTGCTGGCAAAGCGGCGGGCTTCCCGACCGGCCCTTTGCATTTTCGGCCGACGGGATTTTTCACGCGTCCAAGATGTCGCGCGCGGCGGCGGAGATCGATTTCTCCGATCCGGTGTGGCAACGCCTCGGTTTCATCAACGAGATCAAATATAATTGGTACACCGCCGCGCCCGACGTGCATCGCGCCGACCGCGACCGCCGCTTTTATATGGGCCTCGCGCGCTGGCATCTGGCGATGCCGTGGTTCGAGATGATCCGGCTGCCGTCGGCGATGGTCGGCGGCAGACTGTGCTGGCGCGGCGACGTATTGTGGGAAAGCGCGGGCGAACATTTCGCGCTGTGGCGCGGCGATAGCTGCCGCGCCATCGAACCCGCGGATGCGGGACGGCGCGTGGTCGGCATGGCCATCAAGCCGGACACGCTGGCGATGCGGCTGACGCCGCCGTGGTCTGCGTGGTGGCTGCAACTCGCCGGCCAGGCGCTGATGCTGGCGGCAGCGGCAGGTCTGGTGCTGACGCTGGTGCGGTTCGACGTGCGGCGCACGGTCGTGCCGTTTGTTTTGCTCGGGCTCAGCGTCCTGGCGATTGCGGTCGACGATGGCAGCTTTCTCGGCGGCGTACGTCCCTTCGATGGCGGCGACGATGGCCTCTTCTACGACGGTTACGGCCGCCTGATTCTGCAGAAATTGCTGGCCGGCGATTGGTGGGGCGCGCTCGAAGGCGGCGAAAAGGTCTTTTATTACGGCGGTCCCGGCCTGCGCTATTTCCGCGCGCTCGAGCACGTCGTGTTCGGCGAAAGCTATCTCGGCTATCTCTCGCTCATTCTACTGCTGCCGTTTCTGGTGCTCGGCCTGTTTCGTCGCTTCCTGCCGGAACGCTGGGCGCTCACACTGGCTTTGCTGTTTGTCGCGCTGCCGCTCGGCATGATGTTCGGCACCAGTTTCCCGGACTACGTCAAATGGGCCGGCCGCGGCTTCGCCGATCCGGCGGCCTACATTCTATTCATCGCCGGACTGCTTCCTATCGTCGGTCTGACCGCCGCCGGTCCAGGCGGAAAATTCACCCCGGCATTGTTCGGGGCGCTGCTGCTGGCGCTCGGCATTTGCATGAAGCCGATTATCGCGCCCGCCGCCGCGGTGCTGCTCGGCGGCGCCGGTCTCTACGCTCTGTACGTCAGGCAATGGCCGCGGCTGGCTGGGCTCTGTATCGGCTTCCTGCCGGTGTTCTCGATGGCGCTGCACAACTGGATATTCGGCCACGTGATTGTGCTGTTTAGTTCGAACGCCGGCGATGCCGATCTGCTGGTGATGCCGCCGTCGGCCTGGCTCGGCGCGCTCCGCGAACTGGTGACGCTGAATTTCACCGGCGGAAATCTGCCACGCGGATTTTTTCAGATCGCGCATTGGCTGTCCGGGCCGGCCGAATCTTACGCCACCATTCCATTGAATGTCGCCGGCGTCGCCGTTCTCCTTTATGTCGTTGTCCGCGGCCGTCCATTCGATCCATTATTTGATCCTTGGCTCAGGTTGATCGGGGCTTCGGCGCTGGCGCAGCACGCGGTGGCGCTGTTCTATAATGCCGGGGTGGCCCGCTATCATTTCCTGACCTGGTTTCTCACCATGCTGGTGGTCATGGTCTTCATGAATCGCATCGGAATGGACTGGTTCAAACGGCGCTATCCGGTTATGTCGGAGCGCATACAATCGCACCCCTTGTCGCGCCGGCTCGCCTCCGGCCTGGCGCGGCTACAGAAGGCATCGTCATGAGCAAACCTCCCGTCGGCATTGCGAACGGCCTCACCAATTACGGCGACCGCGATTTCTCGCTTTATCTGCGGCGTTCGTTCGCCAAGTCGATGGGTTATTCCAACGCCATGCTGGAGAAGCCGGTGGTCGGCATCGCCTATACGCCGTCCGGCTTCAACAATTGCCACCGCCATTTCCCGGAATTGCTTGAGGCGGTGAAACGCGGCGTGCTGGCGGCCGGCGCGCTGCCGCTCGAATTTCCCACCATCTCGCTCGGCGAGGTGTTCCTCAACCCGACCAGCCTGAAATTCCGCAACCTGATGGCGATGGACACCGAGGAGATGGTGCGCGCGCAGCCGATCGATTCCGTGGTGCTGATGGGCGGCTGCGACAAGACCGTGCCGGCGCAGTTGATGGGCGCGGTGTCGGCGAACCGGCCGGCGGTGATGCTGATCGGCGGCCCGATGATGACAGGCCGCCATCAGGGCGAACGGCTCGGCGCCTGCACCGATTGTCGAAGGTTTTGGGCGAAGTATCGCGCCGGCGCGATCGACGAGCAGGAGATCAACGAAATCGAAGGCAAGCTCGCCACCACCGCCGGAAGCTGCGCGGTGATGGGCACTGCCTCGACCATGGCCTGTCTCACCGAGGCGCTCGGCATGTGTTTGCCGGGTACAGCCGCAATTCCGGCCGTGCACGCCGACCGCTTGCGCGCCGCCGAAGCGACCGGCGCGCTGGCGGTGCAACTGATCGGCTCCACGCTGACGCCCGACAAGATCGTCACGCAGAAGTCGATGGAAAACGCGTTGCGTGCGCTGCTCGCAATCGGCGGCTCGACCAACGCCATCATTCATCTGACCGCGATCGCCGGCCGCGCCGGCATTCCGGTGTCGCTGCAGCGGCTCAACGAACTGTCCGACACCACGCCGGTGCTGGTGAACCTCAAGCCGGTCGGCAACGGCTACATGGAAGATTTCTTCGCCGCCGGCGGCATGGGTGCGCTGCTGCGCGAGCTGAAAGACCTGCTGCATCTCGATGCGATGACCATCACCGGCGAGACCTTGGGCGAGCGGCTGGGCTTCGACAGCGCGGACTGGGTCGATCGCACCATCATTGCCGAGCGCAACAAGCCGTTGGAGCCGCTCGGCGGTCTGGTCGCGCTGTTCGGCAATTTGGCGCCGCGCGGCGCTATTCTGAAGCGCTCGGCCGCCGATTCAAACCTGTTCGAGCTTGAGGGCCGGGCGGTGGTGTTCACCTCGCTCGCCGATCTCGCCGCCCGCATCGACGATCCAAACCTCGACGTCGAAGCCAATGATTTTCTGGTGCTGCAAAATGCCGGTCCGCATTCGGAATCGGCCATGCCGGAAGCAGGCTATCTGCCGATTCCGAAGAAGCTCGCCACCAAAGGCGTCAAGGACATGGTGCGCATTTCCGACGCGCGCATGAGCGGCACCGCCTTCGGCACCATCGTGCTGCATGTGACGCCGGACTCAGCCTCCGGCGGGCTGCTCGGCCTGGTGCGCAATGGCGACCGTATCAAGCTGTCGGTCAAGGACCGCAGCATCAACCTGCTAATCGACGACGTGGAACTCAAGCGCCGCGCCGCAGTCACCAAGCCTGCGGTCGAAGTTCCATCGCGCGGCTATGCCCGGCTTTATCAGCAGGAAGTGCTCGGCGCCGATGAGGGATGCGATTTCGCCTTCCTCAAACCGCGCTGATAGCCGTAGCGATATACCGCCAATTGCAGAGTTCCTGTTTACGGGTTCGTAGTGATACCCGTCGATGAATACATAGCCCCAACGCGTATTAACGCGGGCTGCAACTTCATATCGATAGTTTCATGGTGTTTTGAACCGGCCGGTGGGCGCGTTGCCTTCCGGCTCAAAGGCGGCGCCATGCCCTGGGATTTCAACGGCCTTGTCTCGCAGCACGATTGGCTGGTCATTCTTGCCGGCCTCGTTTGCGTTCTGGCCGTCGCGCTGGGGTTTTGCGCGGCAAGCCTATGGTCGTACCGGCGCAACTGGAAACAGCTTAATGAGAGCAGTGGCTGGCTCGATGCCGCCACCGAAAACATGAATCAGGGCCTGTGCATGTTCGATGCCCAGAGCCGGCTCATGGTGTGGAACGAGCGTTACCGTTCGATGTACAATATCGTACCCGACCGGATTTGGCGCGGCTGCACGGTTCGCGATTTGCTCGACGCACGCATCGCGGCCGGGACATTCCCACTCGACCCCGCGGGCTACGCGACCCAACTGGAGGCGGCGCTCAAACTGGGCGAGACGTTTATCCTCACCGTCGAGCTGGCCGATGGCCGCATCATCAATGTTGTGAACCGGCCGATTCAAACGGGTGGCTGGGTCGCGACTCACGAAGATATCACCGAGCGCAAGATTGCCGAGCGCGAATTGGAAGACGCCCGCGCATTCCTCGATACCATCATCGAGAACGTGCCGTCGCCGATCATCGTGAAGGCGCTGCCTGAAAAGCGTTACGTGCTGCTCAACCGGGCGGCCGAGATTCATTTGGGCATCAAACGTGAAACGATGCTGGGCAGGCTTGCTCGAGACTTCATGCCGCCCGACACCGCCGCGATTATCGATGCGAACGATCAGAGGCTGATCGAGACCGGTGAAACGATTTTCCGCGACGAGCACGCCATTGTCACGCCCGGTAACGGTACGCGCATCGCAACGTCGACGCGTCTGCCGCTGTTCGGCCCGGATGGAAAGCCGCAATACCTTGTCAGCGTAATCGACGATATCACCGATCGCAAACGCAGCGAGCTGCGCATCGAGCATATGACGCACCACGATGCGCTCACCGACCTGCCGAACCGCGCGGCATTCAATTCGTGCATTGCCGCCACGCTCGAATTGGCGGCGGCATCTGGCGAAAGCTTTGCTTTGCTGGCCATCGACCTCGACCGCTTCAAGGCGGTCAACGATGTCTTCGGCCACATGGTCGGCGATGTGCTGTTGCGCGAGGTGGCGCGCCGGATGGAAACGGTCTGTGCGGGTTCGTTTCTGGCGCGCATCGGCGGCGACGAGTTCGCGGTTATCACACCGACCGGACCGCAGCCGGCGGTCGCCGAAGGGCTGGCCGCGCGCCTCAATGCAGCATTTGCCACCGACCTGGAAATCGAAGGTCATATGCTGCGCGTGGCGCTGACCATCGGTGTCGGCATCTATCCGCAGGATGGCGCAGACGCCGCCACGCTGGTCGCCAATGCGAATGCCGCCTTGTTCCGCGCCAAGGTGGAAGCGCGCGGTTCCGTTCGTTTCTTTGAAGTGGCGATGGACAAGCAACTGCGTGAGACGCGGGTGCTGCAGGAAGACCTGCGCTTAGCCATCCAGCGCGACGAGTTTGTGCTGCATTACCAGCCCCAGGCGCACATCGACGGCACCGTCACCGGCTTCGAGGCGCTGGTGCGCTGGCGTCATCCCCGTCACGGCCTGGTGCCGCCGAGCACGTTCATCCCGCTGGCGGAGGAGAACGGCACCATCGTCGCGCTCGGCGAGTGGGTCTTGCGCGCCGCCTGCCGCGAAGCGGCGTCCTGGCCGCTGCCGATGAGTATCGCGATCAATTTGTCGCCGGTGCAATTCCAGTACGACGACCTGCCGAAGCTGATGCACCAAGTGCTGCTGGAGACCGGCCTATCGCCGAAGCGGCTGGAGCTGGAAATCACCGAGGGCGTCCTGATCGGCGACTTCACCCGCGCGGTCGCGGTCCTGCGCCGGCTGAAGAACCTGGGCGTGCGCATCGCGATGGACGACTTCGGCACCGGCTATTCGTCGTTGTCGTACTTGCAGTCGTTCCCGTTCGACAAGATCAAGATCGACAAGGCCTTCATCAATAATCTCAGTCACAGCCAGCATTCGGCGACCATCATCCGCGCGGTCATCGCGCTTGGCCGCGGCCTCAACGTGCCGGTGACGGCGGAAGGCGTCGAAACCGAGGAACAGCTCAAATTCCTCGCCGCCGAGGGCTGCGACGAGATCCAGGGCTATCTGTTTGGCCGGCCGGAGCCGATCGCGGAATATGCGGTCATCGTCGGCCGCGCGCCGGCGGACGCCAAGCCAAGGTTCAAGCTCGTCGGCAAAGCCGGGTAATCGGACGCCAGGCGGTGAGGAAGAATGGTGCTGCCACACAGGATCGAACTGTGGACCTCCTCATTACCAATGAGGTGCTCTACCACTGAGCTACGGCAGCGAATATCCGCGAAATGGCAACGGCCCGGCGCGAACGCGGCGGAAACTGCCATACGACCCCCACCGGTGCAAGGCAAAGCCTGCTTGCGAAGCCGATTGGTGCACGGATAATGCCGGCATGACGAAAGCCGGCGATAACGACGAAAAACCCACCAAAAAAAGCGGCCGTACCGACCGCCTGGCCGCCGCGTTACGGCAAAATCTGCGCCGCCGCAAGGCGCAGGAGCGCCAGCGGGGCGCCGCCACGGCCACGCGGCCGCGCCAAGGGGCGCCCGAAGAGCCGAAAAGCTCCTGAACTCTTTTTTCCCTCCCCCGCGGAGCGTGGGGAGGGCCGGTTTGTATCGCGTGAGCGATGCGAACCGGGGTGGGGGGCGCTTCCTTATCCCCGATCTCGGCTTTTCTTTCCTTTTCGCTTCCCCCCACCCCCGACCCCTCGCCACCACTCGCTATGGCTCGCGGGGGGAGGGAGACGGGTCCGACTTTTGCCTTATTCGGGCTGCGAGGGTGGTAACCCTGCAACAGATTGCTATTTGCAGGCGGCGGGCCGGCGGGCCATATCAGGGCACGCGCAGGGTATTTGGGGCGGCAGGGCGACATGGATCGAATTCGTATTGTCGGCGGACAGCGCCTGAACGGCAGCATCCCGATTTCGGGCGCCAAGAACGCCACGCTGCCGCTGATGATCGCCAGCCTGCTGACCGACGAGACGCTGATCCTCGAGAACGTGCCGCGGCTCGCCGACGTCATTCAACTCCAGCGCATTCTCGGCAACCACGGCGTCGATATTACTATTGCCGGCAAACGCCCGGGCGACGACCCCAACAGCGGCCGCACGCTGCACATTTCGGCCAAGCACATCGTCGACACCACAGCGCCTTATGAGCTGGTGTCGAAGATGCGGGCGAGCTTCTGGGTGGTGGCGCCGCTCTTGGCGCGCATGGGCGAGGCCAAGGTGTCGTTGCCGGGCGGCTGCGCCATCGGTACGCGGCCGGTCGACTTCCTCATCATGGCGCTGGAGAAGCTCGGCGCCGAAATCGAGATCGAAGCCGGCTATGTGGTCGCGCGCGCCAGACAAGGTCTGCGCGGCGCCGAGATCAATTTTCCCAAGGTAACGGTCGGCGGCACCCATACCGCGCTGATGGCGGCAGCAACCGCCCGCGGCACCACCATCATCGAGAATGCCGCGCGCGAGCCGGAGATCGGCGACGTCGCCGATTGTCTCAACAAGATGGGCGCCAATGTCACCGGCGCCGGCACCTCGCGCATCGTCGTCGAAGGCGTCGCGAAGCTGCACGGCGCGCGTCATGCGGTGCTGCCCGACCGCATCGAGACCGGCACCTATGCCATGGCGGTGGCGATGACCGGCGGCGACGTGCTGCTGCAAAATGCGCGGCCCGAATTGCTGCAATCGGCGCTCGATGTGTTGGTGCAGGCCGGCGTGACGGTGACGCCGACCAACGAAGGCATCCGCGTCGCGCGTAACGGCTCGGGTCTCAATCCGGTCGATGTTTCGACCGCGCCGTTCCCGGGCTTTCCGACCGACCTGCAGGCACAATTGATGGCGCTGATGACGCGCGCCAAAGGCACCTCGCACATCACCGAGACCATTTTCGAAAACCGCTTCATGCATGTGCAGGAATTGGCGCGGCTTGGGGCACACATTCACCTCGACGGCGAGACCGCGACCATCGAAGGCGTAGCAAAGCTCAAGGGCGCGCCGGTAATGGCCACCGATCTGCGCGCCTCGGTGTCGCTGGTGATCGCGGGGCTTGCCGCCGAAGGCGAGACCATGGTCAATCGCGTCTATCATCTCGACCGCGGTTTCGAGCGGGTCGAGGACAAGCTCGCCGCCTGCGGCGCGGCGATCGAACGCATCAGCACTTAATATTTTTCGAGGGCGCGCGGTGGCGACGATCAAAGTCATGAGCGCCGGCGCCGTGAAATCGATGGTGCAGGCGCTGGGCGCGGAATTCGAGCGCGAGACCGGCAACACGCTCGATCTGAATTTCGGCACCGCCGGTTCGCTGCGCGACCGCATTACGAATGGCGAGACCGCCGATCTGGTGGTGCTCTCGGAATCGATCATCGCCGATCTTGGCAAACTGGGGCTGGTCACCGGCGCGACCGATCTCGGCCGCACGGTCACCGGAGTTGTTGTCTCCGAAAAGGCGGGAATCCCGGACATTTCCACCCCGGATAAGTTCAGGAATGCCCTCATTAAGGCCCGTACAGTCGCTTATACCGACCCCAAAGCCGGCGGATCGGGCGGCACGATGTTCGCCAAACTGCTGGAAAAGCTGGGTATTGCCGAGGAAGTGGCCCGCAAAGCCGTGTTGTGCAAAGGCGGCTATGACGTCTGCGCCGCCATCGTCGAAGGCCGCGCCGACATCGGCACTACCTTCATCAGCGAAATCCTGCCGGTGAAGGGCACCAGAGTGGTCGGTCCGCTGCCGGGCGACCTGCACAATGCCAACACTTATACGGCGGCGATCCATGCCAAGGCGGCGTCGCCCGACGGCGCCGCGGCGCTGCTGCGTTTTCTGACCGACCCGGGCAAGCGCGACCGCTGGACCGCCGCTGGACTGGAACCGGCGTTCTAATCGGCGCATGATCTCGAAAAAGCCTAACCTCGGACTTGATCCGAGGGTGGGAACCGGTTTTCGGATCGGATCATGCGCAAACCAACGAGTATTGATCTTGTACGGCCGCATCGCCTTCCTAACTGAAGGGGACGGGAGAGCACGTTCATGGATCAGAATTTGGATGAGAAGCTGGACCCGCTGAAATTCGTCGTCCTGGACGAGGAAGACCTTGAGGTCGTTTCGACCCACCTGCAGGATGCGGTGGTCAAGGTCGCGGACGTGCTGTGGCGGGCGCAGGAACACCGCGTCGTGGTGGTGCTGAACCGCTTCGATTGGGAAGGCGTGCAATCCGGCAATCCAGAATACCGCCGCCGCCGTTCGGCGCTACGCTTCGAGCGCGTATTGTCCTGCAAATGCCGCGCGGTGAACCCGGCCGGCAAGGATGCGGTACTCAATCTGCTGGCCGTCGAGTTCGAAGAGACCGATAGCCCGGCTGGCGTCGTCACCCTGATTTTCTCGGGCGGGGCTGAGGTCCGGCTCGAAGTCGAATGCCTGGAAGCCGAATTGGCCGATCTCGGGCCGTCCTGGGTCACCGGGGCCTGTCCGGCCCATGTCATCGAAGAACCAGCTGCGCCCAAGGCCCGCCGCGGCTAGGCGGACGCGTCCAAGGGTTGACGCCACGGTGGGCATCACCCATTGACCTGTCATCCGGGGCAGTCCCGCCATGGTCAGATCATGCCACTTCGATTAGACAGCCAGAGCGCCGATTTTCCCTTGCAATTCCGTGACTTTCTTGCGGTCAAACGCGAGGCGTCGCAGGACGTCGAGGTGACGGTGCGCGCCATCATCGACGCCATCAAGACTCGCGGCGACCAGGCGCTGGCCGAGTTCACCGCCAAATTCGACCGCGTCGACCTCGCCAAGATGGGCCCGCGCGTCACGCCGGCCGAGATCGATGCGGCCGAGGCGAAGTGCAAGCCCGAAGCCCTGGCCGCGTTGAAGCTCGCCCGCGACCGCATCGAGGCCTATCACCTGCGTCAGAAGCCCAAGGACGACCGCTTCACCGACGCACTCGGCGTCGAGATGGGATCGCGCTGGACCGCGATCGAGGCCGTCGGGCTTTACGTGCCGGGCGGCACCGCGGCCTATCCGTCGTCGGTGCTGATGAACGCGGTGCCGGCCAAGGTCGCCGGCTGCGAACGGCTGGTGATGGTGGTGCCGGCGCCGGACGGCAAGCTCGAACCTTTGGTGCTGGCGGCGGCCAAGCTTGCCGGCGTCGATGAAGTTTATCGCATCGGCGGCGCGCAGGCCGTGGCGGCGCTGGCCTATGGCACGGCGAGCATCGCGCCGGTGTCGAAAATTGTCGGCCCCGGCAACGCCTATGTGGCGGCGGCCAAGCGCCTGGTGTTCGGCCAGGTCGGCATCGACATGATCGCGGGTCCATCCGAAGTGCTGATCCTCGCCGACCGCACCGGCAATGCGAACTGGATCGCCGCCGATTTGCTGGCGCAAGCCGAACACGACGCCAGCGCGCAATCGATTCTGATCACCGACGATGCCGCGCTTGCGAACGAAGTCGAGAAGGCGGTGGCGTCTCAGCTCAAGACGTTGCCGCGCAAGGACATCGCCAGCGCGTCGTGGCGCGACTTCGGCGCCATCATCATAGTGCCGAAGCTCGACGCGGCAATCGCGCTGGTCGACCGCCTCGCGCCCGAGCATCTCGAAATCGCCGCGGAGAACGCCGAGGCGCTGGTGTCAAAAATCCGCAATGCCGGCGCGATCTTCATCGGCGCGCATACGCCGGAAGCCATCGGCGATTATGTCGCCGGCTCCAATCACGTGCTGCCGACGGCGCGCTCGGCGCGGTTCTCGTCGGGCTTGGGCGTGCTCGATTTCATGAAGCGCACGTCGTTGCTCAAATGCGGTCCCGACCAGTTGCGCGCTTTGGGACCGGCCGCGATCGTGCTCGGCGAAACGGAAGGGCTGTCCGCCCACGCGCGCTCCGTTTCCATCCGCCTCAACCAGCGATGACGCCATGAGCTCGCAACAATGAGCCCGGCAAAAGCGACCGCCAGCAAGCAGCGCCTGGTGTCGGTCACGCTCGATGACGAATCGATCGGCCGCTCCAGTCCGGATATCGACCACGAGCGCGCGGTCGCGATCTACGATCTGCTCGAGCAGAACCACTTCGCGCCGGTCGGCCATGACGGCGGGCCCTATGCGCTGCATCTCAGCGTCAACGACAATCGCCTGGTGTTCGACATCCGTCTCGATGACGGCACGCCGGTGATGGCGCATCTGTTCTCGTTGTCGCCGTTGCGCCGGATCGTGAAGGACTACTACATGATCTGCGACAGTTATTACGCGGCGATCCGCACGGCGACGCCCGACAAGATCGAGGCGATCGACATGGGCCGCCGCGGCATCCATAACGAAGGCTCGACCATCTTGATGGAGCGGCTCAAGGACAAGGTGACGCTCGATATCGACACCGCCCGCCGTCTGTTCACCCTGATCTGCGTGCTGCACTGGAAGGGATAGCGCACGATGGCCGAGCGCCCATCGCGCCCCCATGCGGTGCTGTTCGCCTGCGGCATGAACGCGGTTCGCTCGCCGATGGCGGCCGGCTTGCTCCAGCAGATGTTCGGCAAATCGCTGTATGTCGGCTCGGCCGGCGTGCAGAAGGGCGAACTCGATCCCTTCGTCGTCGCTGTCATGGACGAGATCGGCGTCGATATTTCGCGCCACAAGCCGACGACGTTCGAAGAATTGAACGAACTGGAGGGCTTGAGTTTCGACCTGATCGTGACGCTGTCGCCGCCGGCGCACCATAAGGCGCTCGAACTGACGCGCACCATTGCGGCCGACGTCGAATATTGGCCGACGGTCGACCCCACTGGAATCGAAGGCAGCCGCGAGCAGCGGATGGACGCTTATCGGGCCGTACGGGATCAGTTGATGGCCCACATCCAGGAACGGTTTGGACGGACCGGCGCCGGCAACGAATAGCCGCAGGAGGGCGTCAACTCATAAACCAATAGCGACATGCTCGCCTATTTGCACCGCCCAATATCCTCTTTCGGGGGTAAGGCGGACATGGCCCGAGCATCGCGGAATGTCCGCGTTTGATCCAAAGGCAATATGCCGGAGCCTTACCAGCATCGCTTGCTGGCGAGGGAGGAGCACGGCGGGACCATTCCGTTAGCGGAATTCGCAACCGCCTTTTATGCCAAATTTATTCAGGTCTTTTCTCGCGGGGCACGCTCAATCATTTGAGATAACGCAAAATACTCGCCGATTTATTCGAGCATAGTCCGCGGCGTTTTATGGATCCCAGCGAAAGATCCATTTCAGGCTCAAAATTAGCAAGGGGGATTTAGAATGGTCGGAGCGGCAACCAAGGCGGGGCACGGCAAAGCTCATAAGAAACCGCTCTATTCGATACTTTACGTCCAGGTTCTTGCAGCGATTTTGATTGGAGGCGTGCTTGGCTGGCTTTCTCCGGAAATCGCCACAAATGACTGGATCAAGGCGCTCGGAGACGGTTTCATAAAGCTGATTAAGATGGTGATCGCACCGATCATCTTCTTCACCGTCGTTTCGGGCATCGCGCATATCCAGGACGCCAAAAAGGTCGGGCGCGTTGGCATCAAGGCGCTGCTTTATTTCGAGGTTGTTTCAACCTTTGCGCTCGTTATTGGGTTGATCGTCGGCAATCTGTTCCAAGTCGGACACGGCATTGGCGCCAAGCCGGATCTTGCCGCCGTAGCCGGCTTTGCCAAGCAGGCCGCCGCACAGAAGTCGGTCGACTTCGTACTAAATATTATACCCGACAGCGTGGTCGGCGCATTTGCCCGCGGCGATATCCTCCAAGTACTGCTATTTGCAATTCTGTTTGGCTTTGCGCTGATGATCCTCGGCGAGCGTGGCCGCACAGTGCGCAACCTGATCGACGATCTCGCGCACGGCATGTTTGGCGTCATCGCGATCATCATGAAGGCCGCTCCTTTCGGCGCGTTCGGCGCCATGGCGTTCACCATCGGAAAATATGGCCCAGCCGCGCTTGGCAACCTCCTGGGGTTGATCGCACTGTTTTATCTGACGGCGGCGCTGTTTATATTCGTCGTTCTCGGTTCGATTGCGCGCATTGTCGGCTTCAATATTTTCCGTTACCTCGCCTACATCAAAGACGAACTCCTTATCGTGCTAGGCACCAGTTCGTCGGAAAGCGCGTTGCCACAACTGATGGAAAAGCTCGAGCGCCTAGGTTGCTCGAAGTCGGTCGTTGGGCTTGTGGTGCCGACCGGGTACTCGTTCAACCTTGACGGCACCAACATCTACATGACCTTGACGACGTTGTTCATTGCCCAGGCGATGGGGGTCGATCTCAGCTTCGGCCAGCAAATGACGATCCTGATTGTCGCAATGTTGACCTCCAAAGGCGCCAGCGGCGTCACCGGCGCTGGCTTTATTACGCTCGCCGCTACCCTCACGGTGGTCAATCCGGCTCTCGTTCCGGGCATGGCGATTGTGTTCAGCATCGACAAATTCATGAGCGAATGCCGCGCGCTCACAAACATCAGCGGCAATGGCGTTGCGACTATCGTGGTGTCGTGGTGGGAAGGCGAATTGGATCGCAACAAGCTGAATAGAGCGATGGGACGAGAGGTCGACCCCTCCGATGTGGAAACTGCCGTAACGACCGGATGATGCCGGAGAGCCTTTCGTCGGCGTGCCGACAATCCCGCGGCGATCGAGGGCGGCCAAGCGTCGGTCCTGTCGGCTGTCGGCTGTCGGCTGGCGGCAACGGCAAGCGCCGCATGACGCCGAAGACCAGGGCATTTGTGCTATGGACCTTACGTGCTATGCGGCACGACGAGTGCGCTCACCCCTGAGGTCGCGGATAAAATGACGGCAAAGATTATCGACGGCGTTGCGGTGTCGGGGAGCATCCGTGCCGAGCTTAAGGAGCGTGTCGCGGCACTGCTGGCGAAAGGAATGCGGCCCGGACTGGCCGTTATCGTGGTCGGAGAAAATCCCGCGTCCGCGGTCTATGTTCGCAACAAGATGCGCGCCTGCGAGCAAGTCGGAATTAGCTCTTTTCGCTACGCCTTTCCGGCCGACGCAGAGCCTGAACAAATTCTCAACCTAATCGCCGATCTGAATATCAAAGACGATGTGCACGGTATCCTGGTTCAACTTCCGTTGCCGTCGCAGTTCTCCATTCCGCAAATTGTCCGGACGATCTCTGCGGAAAAGGATGTCGACGGCTTCCACCTCTACAACATGGGCGGACTCGTCGTCGGCGACACTGTCTTTCCTCCCTGTACGCCCTATGGCGTGGTCAAGCTTTTGGAACACGAGTCCATTCCGCTCGAGGGGAAAAATGTCGTTGTTGTCGGCGCCAGCAATATCGTCGGAAAACCAATGGCGCTGATGCTGATGCAACGGGACGCGACCGTGTGCATCTGCCACGCGAAGACTCGCGATCTCGCTCAGTTTACGATCCTCGCGGACATTCTTGTGGTCGCGGCGGGACAGCCGAATCTTATTGTTCCCCAAATGGTGAAAACAGGCGCGGTCGTCATCGACGTCGGTATTAACCGGCTGCCTTCCGGAAAACTTGTCGGCGATGTGGATTTTGAAGGCGTGCGCAAAAAGGCTTCCTACATAACGCCGGTCCCGGGCGGCGTTGGGCCGATGACCGTGACCATGCTGTTGGCAAACACGGTCGCATCCGCGGAAAGAAAATCGAATGGGATAAGGAGCCTGGATCACGCGACATCGTAAGGGCTGCCGGCGACCCGCAGAGGCCGGCCGATGCGAGGGAGCACCATGTCTGTTGATGGCCTTAACGCAGACACGCTCAACTCGCTGAGTAGGTTAGCGTGGCTTGCCGACACGCCACACTCGATCATGTCCGGCGCTCCCGGGCAGCTAGACGACTGGAACTCGCGATTTTGCCCCACGCCGCGAAGGCATCTCGAATTGAGCCGCCGTCGAGCGAATAAAATGTTCGACGACAGGGCTCAGCGTGCGATTTTTCAAAGTCACGATTGCGACCCCGTAAGGGCCTTTGGGAAGCTCGATCGGCAGTTCCTTCAAGTCGAAGGGATCCCGGTACAGGCGCAGCACGGATGCAGGCAGCGCGGTTACGAACCTTCCGGTCATCAGGAGATGCAGGCGCAGGTGAATTGAAAAGGTCTTCAGGGCAACGTGCGGGGGCGGCAGACCGCGCAATCGGAACGCATTCGGGATCACCTCTTTGCCCCAGCCGTAAGGCAGGACGATCCATGGTGCGTCCGCGATGTCGGCCAGATCGGCACGCTTGAGGGCTGCCCAGCGACTGTTGGCGCCGACGACTACGCGTAACCGGTCTTCGAAAAGCTTCGTGATCTCGAACTCATCGGAGGCGGCGAGGGCTTCGAGACCGGGGCCATCGCGGGCGAATACCAGATCGATGTTGCGCTCACGAAGCTTGGCGGCGGCAGCCGTTCCGGTGAACGTTTCCACGTCGAGCAAGACGCCCGGCCATCGCCTTGAGAAGGTCTCTATGGCGGCTGGAAGTACAGAAGCAGCGAGCGTTTCCGGACAACCGATCCGGATCTCGCCGGTGCCTTCGTTTTTCAGATAATCGATCTCTTGAAGGCCATGCCGCAACTCGTCGAAAGCCGTTTTGCCTTGCCTGATCAGCACCTGACCGTAGATCGTCGGCTCGACCCCGCGGCGGCTTCGATCGAAGAGCCGCACACCAAGTCGTTGCTCCACGTCGGCGATCATTTGAGAGACCGAGGATTGGGTCACCCCGAGTTTGGCGGCGGCCTTCGCCATGCTGCCACATTCGGCCACGACGAAAACGAGATGGAGGTCTCGAAGCCGCAGCTTGCGGCTGATCCGCCCCTCCCACTCCTGATCTTGCGCCATTAGCTATACCTTATATCACCATCGCCTTTTCCTCTCTATCGCTAATTGCCGCAAGAGCCTAGGCACAAGCGTGGTTTTGGAGCCAGGCTACGCCTCGCGTGCTCCGATGCGCCGCTGGTACGCAGTTCAACGGAACAGGGAGATGATTATGCGCTGGAGAGTTCTGATTGTGCCGGTCATCTCGCTGCTGTGTATCGCCTCCGCATCGGCACAGGATTCCTACCCCAGCCGGCCCGTCAAACTGATCGTGGGACTGAGTGCCGGCTCGTCGACCGACGTCACGGCCCGCATCGTCGGGCAGAAAATGGGGCAGATCCTCGGCCAGGCCTTCGTGGTCGAGAATCGTGGCGGCGCGGCCGGGAACATCGCCACCAGTGTTGTCGCCCATTCCGCCCCGGACGGATACGCGCTGCTGTTCGGCTCGGTCGCGACCACCGTGAATGTCACGCTGTCGCCCAATACGAGTTTTGATTTCGTCAAGGATTTGACGCCGATCGCGCTGTTGGGGACGGTTCCGAACATTCTGATCGTGCACCCCTCTCTTGGCGTCAACAGCGTGGAAGAGCTGATTGCGCTGGCGCGCAAGCGGCCGAACGAGATCATGGCGGCAAACTCCGGCATCGGCACGTCACCGCATTTATCGTCCGAGCTGTTCAATCTCATGGCCGGCGTGAAGTTGGTGAGCGTGCCCTACCAGGGCAGCTCACAGGCCATGACTGACCTGCTTGGCGGCCGCACGATGCTGATGTTCGCGCCGGCGCCGACCGCGCTCTCGCAGCGCAATTCCGGCACCCTCCGTTTCCTGGCGTCGACGCAGCTCAAACGCGCGGGCGCTATGCCGGAGCTGCCGACCATCGACGAACTCGGACTGAAGGGGTTCGATACCGGAGTCTGGTTCGGGCTGTTTGCTCCGGCCGGGACTCCGAAGGCGGTGATCGATCGCCTGGCGAAAGTCGCCAACGAGGCGATCCATTCCGACGAGGTTGTCGCTGCCTTCAAGGCCCAGGGCATCGACCCCATCGGCAGTACGCCTGAAGAGTTTTCGGTGTATGTGAAGGCCGAAATCGAGAAGTGGGGCAAAGTGGTCACGGCGGCCGGCGTCAAGCGGTAGACGCGCCCGGCGTTTGTTGGCGAACGATTAAGCGAAACAAAGGAGCGGATAAATGGCGAAAGCTTTGGGCATGAGGCAGGCGGGGTATGTGGACTGTGCCGGCGGCGGCCAAGTCATCGTCCGCAACGGCATTGCCTATATCGGCCACATGCGCGCCCCGCACGGCACGACCATCGTCGACGTGCGCGATCCAAAGAATCCGATCGTTCTCGCCGAGCTGTCGATGCCGCCGGGCACGCATTCGCACAAGGTGCGCATCGCCGGCGACATCATGGTGGTCAATCACGAGATCAACAACAACGACCCGAACAAGCCGTCGCCGGACTACCGTGGCGGCGTCGGCATCTACAACATCGCCGACCCGCGCAAGCCGCAGCTGCTGAACAACTGGGAAACCGGCGGTCAGGGCGTGCACCGGTTCGATCTCGACAGCCGCTATGCCTATCTCTCCTCGACGGCGGACGGTTATCTCGCCCACATCGTGCTCATTCTCGATATCGAGAACCCGGCCAAGCCGGCCGAGGTCAGCCGCTGGTGGATGCCCGGGCAATGGACGGCGGGCGGCGAGACGCCGAACTGGGACAAGACCGCGCACCGCTGTCATCATCCGCTGCGGCAGGGCAACCGGCTTTACACCAGCTATTGGCAGGCTGGCTTCCACATCCTCGATATCGATGACATCACCAAGCCGAAACGCATCTCCGGTCTTGATTGGTCGCCGCCTTACCATTGTCCGACCCATACGGCGTTGCCGCTGCCGTTCGAGATTCGCGGCCGGCGTTACATGGTGGTGGCGGACGAGGACGTGTACCGGTCGCTCGACGGTGTGCCGGCCTTTCTGTGGATGGTGGACATCACCGACGAATTGCACCCGGTTACGGTCGGCAGCTTCCAGGTCGAAGGTCTGGAGGATTCTCCGCAGCCATTGGCCACGGCCTGTCATCAGCCGTGCGAGATCGTCACCGGCACGGAGATTCCGGCCGCCTGGTTCGCTCACGGGCTGCGGATGATCGACATTTCCAACCCGCATTGCCTGCGCGAGGCCGCCTATTTCGTGCCCGATGTGCCCGAAGGCACGGATCGCGTTCAGAGCAATGACGTGACGGTGGACGAGCGGGGATTGCTGTACTTAACCGATCGCCGGCGCGGTTTGACGATCATCGAGCGGCTGTGATCCGGCGCGCCTTGTGATTTGCCGGAGGAACTCCACCGTGGCGCACCATCGCGGCCGACGTCGAATATTGGCGACGATCGACCTCACAGGTATCGAAGGCAGCCGCGAGCAGCGGCTCGACGCTGATCGCGCGGTGCGGGATCCATTGATGGGCCGCATCCAGCAACAATTTGGACGGGCAGGCGCCGGCAATGAATAGTCGTATGCGGGCGTGGACTCTTAAACCAGCAGCGAAATGCTCGCCTATTTGCGCCGCCTAAGATCCTTTTTCGGGGTAAGGCGGACATGGCCCGAGCATCACGGAATGTCCGCCTTTGACCCATCGGCCGACATTCTGTGGCTAGGAGCCGGTGAGGCCCTCGGCGTTTGACCTTGGTCAACATCTTCCACCGTGGATTGGCGTAAACGGATTCTCATTCAAGCATAAGTGCTGGAGTGATGATCGCATCTGCCATGCAGGGGGAATTTATGGGCCGTATGCGGGGCTTGTTGCTGAGCCTGCTGTTCGTTGTTGGCGCGTGCTCGCCGCCGGCCGAATTGGTGCGGCCTGTCACCCCACCCAACGTCACGGCGCGCGCGCTCCTGCCGCCGGGCCGGGTTGAGGCGGTCAAATTCCCAGCCGCCACCGATGGTGAGCAGGTTAGCGCCGAAGGCGGAGGGCGCATGATTGCGCTTCGGTTCGCAAGCGCCGAGGACGCCGTGCGTGGCTTTAGAATGTTGACGACGCGTGTCGAATCACGCCCGGACATTTCCTCGCGCAGCCGCGTCACGATCGGATCATTGCAGTATCTGCGCTATTCCGGCGGCGCCACATTCGGTCTTGTCTGGGTGAGTGGGCCGTGGGTGTTCTCTGCCGAGGCCGCAAGCGCCGAGCGCCTTGCTGCGCTTATCGCTGTTTCGAGCGCCGGCGGTGTTGAAGATACTGGCGAGATCACATGGCTCCTGTGGTCGATCGCTGCCATCGGCGTGCTGGTGCTCGGTGTCGTCGCTCTGCTGCTGCGTTGGTTTCTGCGAAGTCAGGTAATTGCACCAGCGGCGGGCGTTACCGCGGTATCGCGCGAGGAACTGATCGCCCGGCTGCTGGCGCTGAACGATCCGTCGCGGCCCTGGCTGGTACGAGCGGGACCCGAGGCAGACCTGGTGGTGGAGTGGAAATACGCCGATGCAGCGTGGTGGGGCATCATGGCGAAACAAGGCGTGCGCGAAATTTACCGGCTCAGACTCTATCTCAACGAGGCGGCGCACCGCGTCGGAGCACTCGACGAAACTTCGGAGGTCGGATGGTCCGGTGGGCTGATGGGAACGCCCTCGTTCCACTTCGGCAAATCAAGCTTTCGCGGCGTCCAGTTGTTCAAATACAAGCGCGAAGTTGCCTATGGTTTTGACACCCCGGCCGGGGGTGGGTTCGGCAAGCGACTCGATGTCAATTTCGATCTCAATTCATTGAAAAAACCGGTCATTGCCACGGTCACCATGGCCGGTTGGAGTTACGCACCGGTGATGCGGCCACAGTAGAACCATGGTGCCGCAGCCGTTGCCCGTTCACGGCATCTCGTGGGTCGACGGCGATCTCCCAATTTTGAAGATGCAATATCCGCCTCTTAATGGCCCCGAACCGACCTGCCGGCGCGTGATCCGAAGCGGACAATACGGCCGTGCAAAATCGGCCAAAGAGCATCGCATGAAAGGTTCTATGGTTGGCAGCGTCTTGCGGGAAATATCGCCGCTCAAACCAATGGATTGCGGAAGCGATCATTTCTTTTCTTGCGTTACATTTGAGTTAAGTCAATGCGCATTTGTCAAAATATGGAGCAAGTAGATTTATTAGGATGAGTGTTTATTTGTAGGAGCGAAGGCCATGAAAATCTCAGCCAAGATTGTGATTGCATCGCTCGCTATGGCCATCCTGATGCTCGCCGCGTCGGCGCCCGTATCGGCAGAATCGGCGGCATCGAAAATGGGCAAGGGCGCAACTCAGCAGCAGAAACAGGCCGGCTCGCGGACCAGTGCTAGTTCCGAGCACGGCAGTGTTAGAGGAACGATCAATGGCGGCGGCGATTTTGTAAATCGCTGCAAAATAGTAAAGGGTAAGCGCTATTGCTCGTGACCTCCCGCGCTGCCGAAAGGTTATCATGCAGCTGGTCGAAAGGAGATGCACGATGAGGGCACTCGCGTGGATCGTTTCTTGCTTAGCAATGTTCGCAGTTTCGTTGCCGGCAAACGCGGACAATCGAGTCGCCGCAAGCCGTGCTGCCCCGCATGTCGCTGCGATGACAACGCCGGGTGTATGTCAGCAAGGCTACGCGCCCGGCGTTTACAATAGCAATCGCGCATGTATCGCTTGCGATGCGGGTCTTGCTTATTACCCCAATCCTTCTCCGGCGATCTGTGCCGGATGTCCTGCGGGTTACAAGTACAATTCAAGCGTTGGCGCTTGTTTTCCGTAAAAAGCGTTTGCGGCCCGAATAGAATCAAGCCGCCGTGCGGCATTCGTGCTGGGCGGTAGTCATGGATTTTCAGCATCTGTATTTGCAGCAGGCGGCCTTCATTGCTTTCGAAGCGCAAGATGGAAATTGTCCGCTCTTGGCGGCAAGACGGACTCAAAACGCTAAATAGATGGGGTAATCGGCCGGCCGGCGTTTCGATCGCTGGAGATTTTGGGTGCTGCGCTTCAGGCTGGTGGTGAGACGAGGTCCGCATTCGCGGCCTCAAGCATCAGAAGGAGAAGCGCAGCATGGACCATTCTGCCGGAGTAGACGTATCAGTCAAGGAGACGAGTATCTGCGTCGTGGATGATGCGGGCAGAATCGTGCGGGAAGTGAAGGTAGCGAGTGAACCTGAAGCTCTGCTGCAGATTCTGGCAAACCCTATCTATCACTTTAAGCGGATTGGACTGGAAGCCGGGCCACTATCGCAGTGGCTTTACAATGCTCTGGCGGACGCAGGCTTGCCGGTAATCTGTGTCGAGACGCGGCACATGCGTGCGGTGTTGAAGGCACAGATCAACAAGACCGACCGTAACGATGCACGCGGCATCGCACAGATGATGCGCGCGGGGCTTTATCGTCCAGTGCATGTGAAGACGCTACGCAGCCAGAAACTGCGGATGCTACTGACCCATCGCAAGCTGCTGCAATCCAAGGCCATCGCTATCGACAATGACCTGCGTGGCACCTTGCGTAACTTCGGCCTCAAGGTAGGTGTGGTGGGGGCGGTAAGGTTCGAGGCGCGCATCAAGGAGCTTGTCGAGAACTTCCCGGATCTAGCCCTTCTAGTCGAACCGCTGCTCATTGTCCGGCGCGTGCTACGCGAGCAGTTCGTCATCCAGCATCGCCGCCTGCTGGCCATTGTGCGGGATGATGAGGTGTGCCGGCGCTTGATGACGGTCCCGGGCGTTGGCCCCGTGGTGTCGCTGACCTATCGAGCCACGGTCGACGTCCCCGCTCGCTTCCATAAATCCAAGTCAGTCGGGGCCGTGTTCGGGCTGACCTGTGCCAAGCATCAATCGGGCGAGGTGGAATGGAGCGGCAGAATATCACGCTGCGGAGATGAGATGATGCGGGTCATGCTCTACGAAGCGGCCCAGAGCATGTTGCGTTCGAAGAAATGGTCCTGGCTCAAGGCTTGGGCGATGCAGATTGCCAGGCGCCGTGGCATGAAGAAGGCGATCGTGGCCCTGGCGCGCCGGCTGGCCGTGATCATGCACCGCATATGGGTTGACGGCACTGAGTTCCGCTGGACCCGGGAGGCTGCAGCGGCATGAGATCTAATCAGAATCAATAGCGGCAGGAGAAAGCTAGAGCTCCACCGAGCGGTGGAAAGGTGTCCCTCGCGGGACGATGGATGAGGTGAGTTCGCATGTCCGCTTGGACCTGCCGTCAATCTGACGGTAAGGCCGCGTAACAGATTGTTCCGCCTCGTCCTCGAATCCCATCATGGAAGGGCCTTAGTGCCGATTCCGAAGAGAAGCGCGAGCCCGTGAGCGATATCGGCACCGCAGTGGTGGATAGTCTGAAAGTGCTTGACCCCAACCGGCCGATTAGAGAAGCGGACATTTATAGAGCGGCGTTTGCCAATCTCGATCTACGAGTCCAGGCATTTAAAATGCCGCCGGGCCCAAATTCGGGTGCGGTTTGCGAAAACAGCCCCGTTCCGCTAGCGTCCGGCGCATTCTCGAATCTCACCCAGAGCCGCTAACCCCATGATCGGCCGACCCAAATTCGTCCTCGCTTCCGGTTCGCCGCGACGCCTGGCCCTGATCAATCAGGCCGGCATCGAGCCGGACGCGCTCAAGCCCGCGGATATCGACGAGACGCCGAAGCGCGGCGAGATTCCGCGCGCCTATGCCACGCGGCTGGCCCGTTCCAAAGCGGAAGTGGCGCTGGATAACGTCAAGCTCGATGACGAACTGCGCGGTGCCTACATCCTGGCCGCCGACACTGTGGTGGCGGTCGGCCGCCGCATTTTGCCGAAGGCCGAATTGCTCGACGAAGCGGCGCAGTGTCTGCGCCTGTTGTCGGGCCGTAATCACCGCGTCTACACCTCAATCTGCCTGGTGACGCCGAAGGAAGCGTTCCGCCAGCGGCTCGTCGAAACGCGGGTGCGCTTCAAGCGGCTGTCGGCCGACGACATTGAATCGTATCTCGCCTCGGGCGAATGGCGCGGCAAGGCCGGCGGCTACGCGGCGCAAGGCATCGCCGGGACCTTCATCGTCAAGCTGGTCGGCTCCTACAGCAATGTGGTCGGATTGCCGCTGTACGAGACCATGAGCCTGCTCGGCGGCGAAGGTTATCCGATCCGCTTTGGCTGGTTGAACGCGGTGTAGGGCGCCGTCTCTCAATCCGCTCATTCCCGCGTAAGCGGGAATCCAGGGTGGATGATGAAAGTGTTTGATGTTTGGCCCTGGGTCCCCGCTTTCGCGGGGACGAGCGGAAAACAAATGAACCAGGCGCTTTGGCTTTCCCGCTCCGCGCTTAGTCACCCCTCAATGCCGGCGGTGGCCTGCGGCACGCGTGTGGTCGCGAGCTACGGCGAACTGGCGGAACGCGCGGCACAGCTGGCGGGCGCGCTGCGTGAGCGGTTCAAGCTGTTGCCCGGCGACCGCGTCGCCATCGCCGCCAAGAATTCGCCGGACACGCTCGCGCTGCTCTACGGCATCTGGCACGCCGGTCTCGCCGCGGTGCCGGCCAACGCCAAACTGCATGGCGCCGAACTGGGCTACATCCTCGCGCATTCCGGCGCGCGCGTGTGCTTTGCCTCGCGCGGCATCGATAGCGAGATCGCGGCGCACGCGCCGGCGACGCTCGAACGTCTGATCACCATCGGCAGCGCCGACTACGACGCGCTGTTTACCGCCGATGCCGTCGATGTCGCGCCGCGCGCCGGCAGCGATCTCGCCTGGCTGTTCTACACCTCCGGCACGACCGGGCGGCCGAAGGGCGCGATGCTGACGCATCGCAATCTCGCGGCGGCGAGTGAGGCCTACGCCACCGAAGTCGATCCGATTGCGCCGGGCGATGCCATTGTGCACGCTGCGCCGATGAGCCACGGCTCCGGGCTCTACATCATGGCGCATGTTGCCAGCCTCGGCGTGCAAGTCGTGCCGGAAAGCAGCGGCTTCGAACCGGAGGAAGTGTTCGCGTTGTTCGATCGCTGGCCGCGCGCGTCGATGTTCGCGGCGCCGACCATGATCAAGCGGCTGGTCGAATGCCCGGCCGACTGTCGCACCGGCAACATTCGCACGCTGATCTGGGGCGGCGCGCCGATGTATGTCGAGGACGCCCTGCAGGCGCTCGACCGCTTCGGGCCGCGGCTGGCGCAGATCTACGGCCAAGGCGAAGCGCCGATGACCATCACTACGCTGTCGAAAGCCGATATCGCCGACCGCCATCATCCGCGCTGGCGCGAGCGGCTGGCCTCGGCGGGCAAGCCCTATCGGCATGTCGAGGTCATGGTTGCCGATAGTCAGGATGTGCCAGTCGCGACCGGCGAAAGCGGCGAAATCCTCTGTCGTGGCGACGTGGTGATGGCCGGCTATTGGCAGAACGAGGGGGCCAGCGCCGCGGCCTTGCGCGGCGGCTGGCTGCATACCGGCGACGTCGGCGCATACGATGCCGAGGGCTATCTGCATCTCAAGGATCGCTCCAAGGACCTCATCATCTCCGGCGGCTCCAACATCTATCCGCGTGAGGTCGAGGAAGTGCTGCTGACGCACCCAAATGTGCGCGAGGTTTCGGTGATCGGCCGGCCGGACCGCGAATGGGGCGAGGCGGTGGTGGCCTATATCGTGGGTCAGGCGCCCGCAGCGGAGCTTGACGCTTTGTGTCTGGCGCATATTGCGCGCTTCAAACGGCCGAAGGATTATGTTTTTGTCGACGCGCTGCCGAAGAACAATTACGGCAAGATCCTGAAGACCGAGCTGCGCGCAATGGACCTTAAGAAGACCACGCCATGAATGAGATCGCCCGCAAGACCGCCGCCGCGCACTGCCCGATCTGCGGCAAGGCGACCGATGTGGCGTTCAAGCCGTTCTGCTCGAAGCGCTGCGCCGATATCGATCTCAATCGCTGGCTGTCGGGCGTCTACGCCGTGCCGGTCAAGGAAGTCGACGACGAAGACGGCGAGCGGCCGGCCGGTAGCGATGAAAGCGAGAAATCATGAGCGGGCAAGCGGTCGTGCAGGACATCGATTGGCCGGAGCGGCTGTACCAGACCTTCAAGCGCGCCGGCATTCGCCAGGTCGGCTACGTGCCGGACGCCGGTCACGCCAAACTGATCGATCGCTGCCGCGCCGATCCTGAGATTCGCGATGTGGTGCTGACCACCGAGGAGGAGGGCGTGGCGCTGGCGGCCGGCGCCTGGCTTGGCGGCGAGCGCGCCGCGCTCTTGATGCAGTCGAGCGGGCTCGGCAATTGCATCAACATGCTGTCGCTGGCACGCAGTTGCCGGTTTCCATTGCTGATGCTGATCACGATGCGCGGCGAGTGGGAGGAGTTCAATCCATGGCAGGAGCCGATGGGCTCCATCGTCGAACCGGTGCTCAAATTGTGCGAGGCGGAAATCTATCGCGCGCGTAAACCGGACGAGGTCGAAGGCCTAGCCGAACGCGCCGTGCAAACGGTGTTCGGCGGCGAGCGCATCGCGGCCTTGCTGCTGTCGCAGGAGTTGATCGGCAAAAAAGTTTGGACGAAGTGAAAGTGTGGACCCCATGAAACTGGAACGCCGCGCCGCCATGGCGACGTTGCTCGCCGATCGCGGCGACGATCTTCTGGTGGTGCCAGGCCTTGGCTCGACCTGCTGGGATCTCGCCGCCGCCGGCGACAACGACCGCAACTTCTATCTGTGGGGCGCGATGGGCGGCGCTGCCATGATCGGGCTCGGTTTGGCGCTGGCGCAGCCGGGTAAACGTGTCGCGGTCATCACCGGCGATGGCGAGATGCTGATGGGGCTGGGCGCGCTCGGCACCATCGGCATCCAGCGGCCGGCCAATCTCGCGGTCATCGTGTTCGACAATGGCGTCTACGGCGAGACCGGCATGCAGCCGAGCCACACTCACGGCCGCGCCGATCGCACCGGCGTCGATCTGCTTAAAGTGGCTGCCGGTTGCGGCATCGACCTGTGTCTGGACGTGGCCGACGAAGCGGGGCTGGCCGACCTCGCCGGGCGGCTGAAAGGCCTAAACGGCACCCTGTTCGCCCGGGTGGCGATCGAAGCGGCCGAGCCGCCGCGGGTGCTGCCGGAGCGGGACGGGGTGGTGCTGAAGCAGCGGTTTCGCGCCGCCATCGGCGTCTAGGCCGGCGTTAAGGCGCTGGATTGTCCCAGATTTTTCCCGGTCCGCGCGTTCTGGACAGGGTACTAACCAGCCTCTATAACGCCCGCGCTCTGCTTGCCCAGCCTACCGGGCCAAGCTTGGCGCCCAGGTAGCTCAGTTGGTAGAGCATGCGATTGAAAATCGCAGTGTCGGTGGTTCGATTCCGCCCCTGGGCACCATTTCTATATTCGACCCCTCCCCCATCAATCACTGAGGTCCCGATTTTGTCCCTCCAGCCACGCTGGCGGCCGCGAAGTGGGACGATTCTGTTCCCTTTTTGACCGGAGCTAAGACGCGCCATCGCCCGCTCCGCGGGATTTTTTTGGCGCGCGGCCCTTGTGTCGCGCGTCGTCTCCTTTGATGACCGATGGCCGGCAACCGCCATTATCTCGTGCTTGGTTACGCAACCTGACGAACGATGCACACGGCATTCTTTCCATTCGTCATAAAACGCTGGCGTATCTCTGAGGCAGGCCGCGGCGGGCTAAATAGATAACCTTGAATTTCCGCGCAGCCAATTCTTCTAAGCTGTTCCAATTGCCGCGTTGTTTCGACACCCTCGGCAATAACCTGCATTTTGAGGCTTCGAGCCAAATCCATAATCGCTCGGACAACGGCGCGCGATTCTTTATTGTCCGACAGACCTGTAATGAAGCTGCGGTCGATTTTTATTTTTTTGAAAGGAAAACTCAGCAGATAGCCAAGCGAGGAGTAGCCGGTGCCAAAGTCATCCATCGCAAACTGAACACCAAACTCATGCAAACGCTTCAGTGTGGCAAGATTGGCGTCTGTGTCCTGTAAGAACACTGATTCCGTAATCTCAAGAATCAACCTGTCTGCCTGAATGCCTGTTGATGCTATAGTGCCAATGACCACATCGGCCAGATTCCCTTTTTTTAATTGAACTGACGATACGTTGACTGCAACCTTTATGTTATTGGGCCAATTCGCGGCCTCGGCGCACGCTGTTCGCAAGACCCATTCACCGAGTGGGATAATGAGGCCCATCTCCTCTGCAACAGGGATAAACTCAGCGGGAGGGACCAAGCCCCGTGTCGGGTGATGCCAGCGCAAAAGTGCCTCGAAGGATGTAATCTTGTTTTCTTTCAAAGCTACAATAGGTTGATAAAATAACTCGAATTCACCATTGGCGAGTGCGCCCTGTAAGTCCCGCTCCAGTTGCCCGCGGGCCTGCATGCGCTCATTCATTTTATTCTCGTAGAAGCAATAAGTGCCGCGTCCGGTGTTTTTTGCTTCATAAAGCGCGATGTCGGCGGTTTTCAATAACTCATTAAGTTCGATCGCATCGTTTGGTGCGATTGAAATGCCAACGCTGATATCCACCGTGATTTCGTGACCATCAATATTGAACGGTTCGTGAATCGCTTCACGGACACGCATGGCAAGCGCTGCTGCATCTGAAGGGCCTTCAATCGATGTCTGAATAATGGCAAATTCGTCGCCGCTCAGTCGGGCAAGCACGTCAACGTCCCTGACGCAGAGCTGCAACCTGTCAGCTACGCCCTTGAGCATCTTGTCGCCCGCAGGGTGTCCAAGAGTATCATTAATGCGCTTCAAGTGGTCGAGGTCGAGGTACAAGACCGCTATTCGTTCACCGCGTCGGACTCGCTTTAATGCCAGCTCAAGTTGTTCGTAATAGAGTTTGCGATTGGGTAGGCCGGTCAGCGAATCGTGATGTGCTGCAAAGTAGATGCGTTCCTCGGTACGCTTTTCTTCGGTTACATCTTCGTGGGTCGCGACCCATCCCCCATCTGCAGTCGGTTGATTTACAACGGAAATGATCCGACCGTCATTCAATTCCGTTATTTTGCTTAAACAGGTTTTTTGGTCGACTACGGCGAAAATGTCGGCAACATATTGTTCGATGTCTTCATGCAAAAAATTGCCTGCGGCGACCCGCTTGTTAAGCAGCTCCCGAAGACTGCAGCCCGGCCAGACTGTGTCCGGCGGCAAGCCGTAGATATCAAGGTAGCGTTGATTGCAAACCACCATCCGCGCCGATGCGTCAAACATAATCAGGCCCTGCGACATATTATTCAGGGCCGCATCAATCGTTGCATTGGCGCGCGCCAGAAGACCGAATTGCTTGCTCAGAGCCTTGAGAAGAAATCCCGAACAAAATATCACAAGCAATGCACCGCTACCGATAGTGGTTGCCTGAATGCGCCACGTCGAGAGCGCCGAGTTCTCCGATGTGGCCACATTGACGACAAGGGGATAGTCGGGCAGCGGCCGTACGGAAACCAAACGAGCGCTGCTATCGAAATAGCCAGGCGATCGATATTGGCCACCGCCATTCGCAACGAGGCGATACCAATCAGACGTGGCCGGCATCTGCTCGTACATCCGATTTTTTGGATCAGGATAGCGCACGATGATAGTGCCGTTCCGTTGCAACAATAGAAATGACTGATTCTCCAGCGAAGCGATGGATTCGTAGATATGTTGAAAATAGCTGAGCTTTACACCGACAACGACCACCCCGTGGAATGTGTTGTTGGCGCCGTTTATTCTTTTGCTGAAAAAAACTACTTCCGCGCCCTTGATACGATCGGACTGGGTATTGCCGATATAAATGCCTTTATCGTCGGTGTGTTTAAAGTACGGAAAGTGAGGGCTGCTTGAAACATCCATCTCCGGCGTTGGCCACTCTTGTGTCGTGTTGGATAGCCGTCCATTCTTATCCACCAAGCCGATCAACGTGGCTTGCCGCAAACGCGATAGACGTTCCATAATTAATCGGTGAGTGCCTTCATCGCGAAGGATATGTTCAAAATCACCCGGCGCCTGTTTTTCGCGAACCTCGAGTTCGGTTTTAATCTCGGTCAAAATGAGATCTATCGAGTGTACAGAATTTGAGAGCTGACCACTGAGAACAACCCCAAGATTGCTAGAGTCTCGGTAGGCGTCGCCGATTGCTTCGGAACGAAGCCACCAAATTGTCAAACCGATTGCGAGTGCTGCGATAAAGATTAGTCCCGCAGCGCCGGCGACGAGACGGCGAAAATTTGATCGACCGGCGCGAATCGATAAGCGCATGAAAGACCTACGTGCACAAAAGGTAGTTGAGAATTTACGCGCCACACGTCAGGATGATGTTTAGATTGGCGTCGAATTTCTTGAATGGGTAAATGCCAACTTAAGTGGCAGCTAAAATCGGTAGTAATTTTTTATTCGTGGGCTGGGCATCCTGATCGGCCACTACTGAGGTACCTATCTTATTGCCTAAATTTCGCAGCGGCATCGTTCGGCTTGGCAAAAGACCGTTAGCCGCAGCAATAGCTATTCGCCACAATACTGACGGCAATTCTGCGTTGCTGCTAGGGCGCTAAAGGCGACCTAACCGGTTCGCATAAGAATTTGTCGATTTGAGCGTGTGGCTCACAAACCGCGCAGCCCGATTGCGCATAATCATGCAGTTTGATGCGGAGGCCGCGTATTGAAATGCCGAGAAGTTTTGCCGCGAGCGTGCGATTGCCATGGCAGCATACAAGCGTACTAAGAATATGCTGTCGCTCAACGTCAGCCAATCGTAGCCCGCATCGTGCGGGTTCCATGGGGTGCCTGCTGATTTGAATCGAAGACAATTACTGAGCGCTCGCATGGTTAAAAATCGACTAATCGATAATAGGAGGCTGGAAATGACATTTGGCCATAAGGCAACATCGCGGCACGTCTTCGCGATGTCTTTCTTCCACTATATATCGATCAAAGCGCCGAGGATCAGATCGATACTTGCCGCAAAGATTTCCACGCTCCAGCGTCTCGACGCATCGATTATTTCAGAAAGAGTTCTGTTCGCGTGAGCAGAACACTACCTAATGGCTTCGCCCCACATTTTAATTCTATCAATATCGTTCAATCGGTCCGGGGCGCCATCGCCCTTGCCGCCCACCCCAAATCTCGCCATGCTCACGCCTTGAAAGCTCATCCGGCTATGTCGGAATAAGAGCGCAAAAAGGGGGAGGCGGCGCATGCGGGTTCTCACAACGCTCGGATTGGGTCTGGCGGTCATGCTCGCCGCAGCGGGCGCGGCAGTGGCTCAAAAGCAGCCGGTCATCGCCGTCTTCACCAAGAACTTCACCAACCCGGCTTATGAGAACTTCCGCATCGGCGCCGACAAGATCGCCAAGGCCGCGAACGCGCGGGTGATCCATTACGTGCCGAAGAAGCCCGACGACGTCGACGAGCAAACCGCGCAAATCGAAGAGGCGTTGAAGAACAAGCCGGACATCGTTCTGCTCACGCCGGTGCACGATAAACTGATGGTCGGCCCGGTGAAGAAGCTCAACGACGCCGGCATTCCGATCGTGCTGTTCACCAATCCGTTGCCGGGCACCTTTGTCACCTACATTGGCTCCGACGACGTCGACCTTGGCTACAAAGAAGCGATCTACCTGTTCAAGCACATGGGCGGGAAGGGCAACATCGTCGTCATCGAAGGCGTGCCGGCGGCGCCGACCAACCGCGACCGGCTCAAGGGCTATCAGAAGGCTTTCGCCGAATTTCCCGGCATCAAAGTGCTGGCCTCGGGCGTCGGCAATTATTCGCAGTCGGTGGCGCGCGAGGTCATGACCAAGATGCTCGCCGAGTATGCGCAGATTGATGCGGCGCTGGTGGCAAACGACAGCATGTCGCTCGGCGTGCTTGAGGCGCTGAAGGCCACCAACCGCACCACGGTGGTGATGAGCATCAACGGCATCCTTGAAGCCGTGAAGGAAGTCGAGAAGGGCGCGATCCTGGCGACGGTGGATTTCAACACCTTCAAGATGGCGTGCCTCGCCACCCAGGCGGCGTTGCGTCATCTCAAGGGTGAGAAGCTGCCGGACAAAGTGATCCTGCCGACCGAGATCATTGACAAGTCGAACGTCAAGGCATGGCTGGTGCCGGTCGCCGATCGTCCCTGCCCGAAATGGGAAGAAGTCGTTCGCTAGCCGGGAGGTGCGCTAAACCTGCTCGGCGTTGAGATAAGCGAGCCGCGCGCCGCAGAAGGCGCAGATCATCCCGAGCGCGAAGGCAATCAGACCGGCGATCACGTCAACGGTACCGCCGAGGTTGCCGCTCTTGCTCATGATGCCGCCGGCGGTGGCGATGGCGAACACCACGCCGATCAGGAAGCGCTGCGCCAGCCGGTAGACGAATTCGCGCTCGCGCGTCGCCGCGATCAGATAGGCGCCGGTGCCCCAGCCGCCGACGAAGCCGGCGGCGCCGATCGCCCACCAGGCCAGCGCCGAGACAAGCTGTTGCGGTTGCCCCGCGGCGGCGTCGCGCAACACCGCGTCGAGGCCGATCCCGAATACCGTCAGCAGGATGTGCACCACGAGCGCCGCGAACACGCCGCAGGCGATAGCCGCGGCATAATGCAATCGGCGGAGGACATCGGTATCCATGGTGGGCGTCCGAAACGGCAACGGCGACGACAGTTGTCGCCGCCGCATCATAGTCAATCGCGTTGCGTGACGCGAACCGCCGTTCGGTTTTAGGCCCGCGCGCGCGGCAGAGCGTTTAACAAATCGCGGAATTCCCGCTCCAGCGCATCGAGCGCCGCCCGCCGCGCCGGCGTCATCAAAATCTCGCTGTTATCGTCTTCAGATGTACGCACGTCGGACTGGGATACTTGATAGTCCACCGCGTCCAGGCTCATTAGAGTCCCCCGTTTGCCCCTCGAATCGAGTCAAGACCTATCTGAGTCGCGGCAGCGGTAGAATCTGTGGATAAGCCGGAGAAATAAATTGGGCCGGTTGTGACATTTTCGCGACACGCCGTCAGGCGACCAGCTCGCGCATGATCTTGTACAGCCCGGCCTGGCCCTCAAAGCCGATGCCGGGGCGGTCCGACAGCGTGATGGCGCCGTTCTCGATGCGGGCGTCGTCGGCAAAGCCGCCGAAATCGCCGAACACGCCGGGATAAGACTCCGCGCCGCCCAGTCCGAAGCCGGTGGCGATTGCCAGCGACATCTGGTTGCCGCCGTGCGGAAACAGCGAACCGCGCCGCCAGCCGTGTCGCGCCAGCATGTCCAGCGTCTTGGCATATTGGCCGATGCCATAGGCCTGGGGCGGATCGACCTGGATGATGTCGCGATCCGCGCGCCAGCCACCGAACCGCACCAGATTCTCGACGTCTTGTGTGGAGTAGAGATTTTCGCCGGTCGCCAGCGACGGCGCATAGACGCTCGCCAGTTCGGCGTGCAGTGCGAGGTCGAGCGGGTGGCACGGCTCCTCGAACCAGCGCAGCTTGAAGGCGCTAAGCGCCTTGGCGTAGGCCAAAGCCTCGTCGCGCACGAATTTGCCGTTGGCGTCGACCGCCAGATGATCGCCGGAACCCACCACCTCGAGCACCGCCTCAAGCCGCTTGACGTCCTGATCGAGCGGCAGGCCGCCGACCTTCATCTTCACCAGCGTGTAGCCGACGTCGAGATGGCGGCGCATCTCGTCCTGCAGATCCTGGATGGTTTGTCCGGGCCAGTACCAGCCGCCGCCGACATAACAGAACACCTTGTCGGGCACCTTGCCGCCGCTGAAGCGTTCGGCCAGCACGCGATGCAACGGCTTGTCGGCGATCTTGGCGACCGCGTCCCACACCGCGACGTCGATGGTGCCGATGCCGATCGAACGCTCGGCGTCGCCGCCGATCTTCTCACGCCGCATCATCGCGGCAAGAATTTTGTCAGGATCCAGATTGCTGCCGGACGCATCGAGCAACGAGTCCGGCGGCGCGGCCATGATGCGCGGGATGAAACGCTCGCGCATCTGCGCGCCGCAGGCATAGCGGCCGGTGGAATTGAACGCGAAGCCGCAGACCGGCTTGCCGTTGCGCATCACGTCGGTGATCACCGCGACCACCGAGGTCGTCATTTCGGAGAAGTCGAAACTCGAATTGGCGAGCTTCGACTTGAGCGGGATCGCGGTCTCGCGGATATCGACGATGCGCATTAGCGCGTGTCCCCGAAAAGTGGGAACCGTTTTTCGGAAAAGGTCACGCGCACGAAGCCGCTTACTCGATCTGCGGGACCTTGGCGTCCTTGATCACCTTGCCCCACTTCTCGACGTCGGTCTTGATGTAAGCCGCGAACTCCGCCTGGGTATTGGCCACCACGTCGAAACCAAGCTGGGCGCACTTCTCCTTGACGTCGGGAAGCTGCATCGCCTTGACGATTTCGCGGTTGAGCAGATCGACGATTTCCTTCGGCGTGCCGGCCGCGACGAACACGCCCTGCATGGTCTCGGACTCCTGGCCCTTGAAACCGGCTTCCGCCATGGTCGGCACGTCCGGCAGCGTCGCCGACCGTTTCGCCGAGGTGACGGCCAAAGCGCGTAGCTTGCCGCCTTGCACCTGCGGCGCGGCCGGCGGCAGCGCCGAGAACGCCACCGGCGTGTGACCGCCGACGGCGGACTGGATCGCCGGCCCGGCGCCGCCAAACGGCACGCTGGCGGTCTCGAGCTTGTTGGTCAGCTTGAACAATTCCGCGGCGAGCTGTGGCGTGGTGCCGACCCCCGGGTTGGCGACGCTGTATTTGGCCGGCTCGGCCTTCAGCAACGCCACCAGTTCCTTGACGTTCTTGGCGGGGACGTCGGCGTTGATCACCAGGATATTCGGCGACGCGGCGGCCAGCGTAATCGGCGCGAAGTCCTTGAAGGCGTCGTAGGGGTTCTTGACGTAGAGGCTCGGATTGACGGTGTAGCTCGAACTCGCCACCAGGATCGTGTAGCCGTCCGGCGTCGAACGCGCGACCTGCATCATGCCGATATTGCCGCCGGCGCCGGGATGGTTCTCGACGAAGAACTGCTGCTTGAGGCTTTCCGACAGCTTCTGCGCGATCAATCGCGCCATCACGTCGGTCGGGCCGGCGGGCGCGAACGGCACCACGACCTTGACCGGATGGTCGGGATAGCCAGCGGCCGATGCGCCGGTGAATCCAAGAGCCGCAAACAAAGCGGCGGCGGCACCGAATCTTCCAAAAGTCCGGATCATCCTCAATCCTCCCACTGTTGTTCCGGCCTTGATGTGGCCGGCTTGAAGTCAGTCTAGTGCCGCCGATTTGAAGTTCCTGCATCACTTGCCGCAAGTTCGTTCAGGAACTTCAAATCGATAAGCGGCACTAGAATCATATACTTGCTAGTGCCCCTTTGTTTCCGAAGTTCGTGTCAGAGCTTGCTGCAATGTATCACGAACTTCGGAAACGGGGCACTAGCGTCGAAGTCCAAGAATTTTGCGTGCTTCTTTCGCGGTCGCCAGTTCTGCGCCGAGGTCGTCGAGCATGCGCACGGCCTTTTCGCACAAGGCGGCGTTGTTCGGCGTCAGCTTGCCTTTGCTGATGTAGACATTGTCTTCCATGCCGACCCGGACGTGACCGCCAAGGAACCAGGCCGCCGTCAGCGCCGGGAATTCCCAGCGCCCGATGGCGAAGGCCGCCCAATTGGCGTCCTTCGGCAGCAGCGAATGCGCGTACATCAAGGTTTGCGGCGTCGAGATGAAGCCGTAGCGCACGCCCATTACGATCTGAAACAGCGGCGGGCTTTTCAGTACGCCCTGGCCGAGCAACACGTTGGCCAATTGGATATCGCCGGAATCGAACACTTCAAGTTCCGGCAGCGCGCCCGCCTTGTAGATCTCGTTGGCCATGATGGTCACGTTTTCCGGCGTGTTGATCACGGCGGCCGAGCCCGACCACATGGTGTTGAGATCGAGCGTCGCGATGTCCGGTTTCAATTCGACGATGTGCTCGACGCGTTTGAGCGGATGCAGCAGCGTGCTGCCGGGGCCGGCGATGCGAGGGTCTTCCTTGCCGGGAACGAAACGTCCGCCTGCGCCGGTCGTCAGGTTGATGATGAGATCGGTGTTCTTGTCGCGGATGCGTTCGACGGTCTCGCGGTAGTGCGAAAGCTCCATGCTCGGGCGTCCGTCCGGGTAACGCACATGTAGATGTGCGATGGCCGCGCCGGCCTTGGCCGATTCAAGCGCGGCGTTGGCGATCTGCTCGGGCGTGCAGGGCAGGCCGGGATGCTGCTCGAGGGTGGTCAGGTTGCCGGTGACCGCAACGGTGAGAATAGTCTTCTTGCTCTTCTTAACGGGCGCGTCGGTCATTGCATTCCATCCTGACGAATTTGACAATAAACAAACGACTGTTTACATCGGCGTTCTTTCAAATCGCCGATGGCGAGTCAAGCTTGCGTAAGGTTTCCGCTTTGAAAATGGCAAGCTTGAAGGCTCCATCCGCCAAGCGCGGCCCGCGCGTCAAAGCGCGCAAGCCGTCGAGCACGGCACGGGGCCGCGCGCGAAAAGCGGTCTCGGTGCAGGGGGCTCCTTCGGTCCGCGAGCGCATCCTTGAAGTTGCCGAACGGATGTTTGCCGAACACGGCATGTCCGGCGTCGGCCTTCGCGCCATCACCACCGAAGCCAAGGTCAATCTTGCTTCGATTGCCTATCATTTTGGCTCCAAAGACGGGCTGCTCGAAGCCTTGTTCGCGCATCGCGCCGCGCCGATCGCGCAGGAACGCTTGCGGCTGCTCGATCAATGTTTCGCCGAAAACGACAAGCCGGAACTCGAAGCCATTCTCGACGCGTTCCTGCGTCCGGCGCTGACGCTGGGCGTGCAGCCGCAATTCGGCGGGCCGGCTTTCGTCAAGCTGCGGGCGCGGCTGGCCACCGAGCCTGTGACGACAACGCGAAAAATCCTGTCAAAGGCCTTCGATCTGTCGAGCCGCAAGTTCATCGATGCCATTGCGCTGGCCTTGCCGCAAATGCCGCGCGCCGAGGTCGAATGGCGCTTTCATTTCATGCTGGGCGCCATGTTCTACACTATGGCCGACTCAGGCCGCATCCAGGCGTTGACCAACGGCCGCGTCGATCCCGGCGACGTCAAGCGCGCGCTGCATCACATGATTCCGTTTCTGGCGGCGGGCTTCCGCTCCGCGCCAGTGGCTTAACCCGCAATCATCACGAAGGAAAAGCAATGACCAAAAAAGTAACGCGTCAGGACATGAGCGCCGCCGCCGAGAAATACAAGAACTGGGGCAAGTGGGGCCCGGATGACGAAATCGGCACGCTCAATTACACCAGCCCGGAAGACATCATTGCCGCCACCAAATTGGTGAAGAAGGGCAAAGTGATTTCGCTGGCGCTCAATTTCGACCACACCGGTCCGCAGGGCGCCAAGAGCAAATATCCGTCGATGGGCCGCACCAACCCGATCCACACCATGCTGCGCACCGGCACCGACGCCTATTCCGGCGTGCTCGATAAGCGCGGCATCCGCGCCGCCGACGACATGGTGACCATGCCGCTGCAATGCGGCACGCAGTGGGACGGCCTCGGCCATGTGTTCTATGAGAACTACATGTGGAACGGCTACGACTGCCGCGAGGTGACCAGCGCCGGCGCGCAGAAGTGCGGCATCGAGAAGACCAAGAACAAGATGGTCGGCCGAGGCGTGCTGCTGGACGTCGCCCGCTACAAGGGCGTCGACTCGCTCGAAGATGGCTACGCCATCACCAACGAAGACCTCTACGGCACCGCCAAGAAGCAGAATGTCGAACTCAAGCGCGGCGACTACGTCATCGTGCGCACCGGCATGATGGAACGCTGCCAGAAGGCCGGCAGCTGGGACGGTTATCCTGGCGGCGACGCGCCGGGCTTCGGCTTCGAGACGCTCGACTTCGTCAAGGACACCGAACTCGCGGCTTTAGCCAGCGACACCTGGGGCTGCGAAGTGCGGCCGAACCAGAGCGAGCCGGGTATCAATCAGCCCTGGCACTGGATCACCATTCCGATCATGGGCATGACCATGGGCGAAATCTTCGAGCTCAAGGAATTGGCCGACGACTGCGCCGCCGACAAGGTGTACGAATTTATGTTCGTCGCGCC
This sequence comes from uncultured Hyphomicrobiales bacterium, assembly GCA_903878085.1. Taxonomy (GTDB): domain Bacteria; phylum Pseudomonadota; class Alphaproteobacteria; order Rhizobiales; family Xanthobacteraceae; genus Pseudolabrys. The sequence goes on from CAIRGJ010000063.1 coordinate 38,973, forward strand.
CGCGATCCCGATCACCGGCGCGGTCGGCTCGCCGGTCAATCCGCTGTGCATCAAGTAACGGCGTGTCCCGGACGCGGTGCAACATGTAATGTTGCATCGCTGATCCGGGACCGTTCCAAAGATAGTATGTGAAACGATCCGGGTCTGCAGCGCATCACTGGCGTGCTGCGCTGCGCCCGGGAAAGGTAGAGGAGGTTCGCCATGGCCAAGCAATATCCCGTCACGCGCACCGACGCCGAATGGCGCGCTTTGCTCACGCCGGAGCAATACGAAGTGATGCGCGGGCACGGCACCGAGGCGCCGGGCAGTTGTGCGCTGAATTTCGAGAAGCGGCAGGGCACCTTCGTCTGCGCCGGTTGCGATCAGCCGCTGTTCGTCTCCAAGAAGAAGTTCGAGAGCGGCACCGGTTGGCCGAGCTTCAACGATCCCGAGCCGGGCGCTGTTGAAACGACCGAGGATCGCAGCTACGGCATGGTGCGCACCGAAGCGCATTGCAGCCGTTGCGGCAGTCACCTCGGCCATGTATTCCCCGACGGGCCGCCGCCGACCCATCTGCGCCATTGCATCAATGGCGTGGCGATGAATTTCAAACCCGATTAAACGCACGGACAAGAAAACAATGAGCAACGTTGGACACAACACCAAGCGCGTCGGCGCCGAAGTCCTCGCCGACATGCTGGCAGGCTATGGCGTCACCCACGTCTTCATGGTGCCGGCCGTGCTGCGGCGCACCTTCGCCGAGATGGAACGGCGCACCAAGATCGCGCGGGTGCATTGTCACGGCGAAAAGTCCGCCGCCTACATGGCCGATGGTTATGCCCGCGCCTCCGGCAAGCCCGGCATTTGCATGGCGCAGGTGATCGGCGCGCTCAATCTTGCTGCCGGCTTGCGCGACGCTTTCCTCGCCCATTCGCCGGTGATCGCCATGACCGGCGGCCGCGATCCGAGAACCAAATTCCGCAAGGTCTATCAGGAAATCGACGACGTGCCGGCCTTCGAGCCAGTGACCAAGATGAACGCGACCATCGACGACGTGTCGCGCTTTCCCGACATGATCCGGCAGGCGTTCCGCGTCGCCACCTCCGGCGCGCCGGGCCCGGTGCATCTGCAATTCCGCGGCAACGAGGGCCAGGTCGATCTGGACGAGGCCGAGATGGACGGGCTGGTCGAGACCCAGTTCTCGCGCGTGCCGCCATTCCGGCCCGAGCCGGAAGCCGCCCACGTCAAGGCCGCGCTCGAGATCCTGCAAAAGGCCGAGCGCCCGATCATCGTCGCCGGCGGCGGCGTGCGCGCCTCGGGCGCCGGACGCGAATTGGTGGCGCTTGCCGAAGCGCTGCAAATTCCGGTCGCGACCTCGCTCAACGCTAAGGACTGCATCCCCGGCACCAATCCGCTGTCGGTCGGCGTGGTCGGCAGCTATTCGCGCGAAAGCGCCAATCTCGCGGTCAACCGCGCCGATCTGGTGTGTTTCATCGGCACCGAAACCGGGGGCATGACCACGCATTTCTGGACGGTGCCCAAGATCGGCACGCCGGCGATCCAGATCGACATCGAGCCGGAGTCGCTCGGCCGCAATTTTCCGCTGCAAGCGAGCGTGCTGGGCGACGCCAAGGCGGTGCTGGTGCGCATGCTCGGCCAGATCGATAAGACCAGCGCCACCAAGCGTCAGCCTTGGATCAAGGAAATAGCGACGCTGCGCAGCGACTGGGCCGCGAAATACAAGCCGATGCTGGAATCGGACAGTGTGCCGATCCATCCCGCGCGCATCTGCCATGAGTTGACTCAGAACGTGCCGGACGACGCCATCGTCATCGTCGACACCGGCCATGCCGGCATGTGGATGGGCGGTCTGTACGATGTGCGCGTGGCGACCCAGAGCTATATCCGCAGCGCCGGCCATCTCGGCTGGGCGTTCTGCGCCGGCATCGGCGCCAAGGCGGCGTGCCCGGATCGTCCGGTCATCGTTTTCACCGGCGACGCCGGCTTCTGGTATCACATCGGCGAGATCGAAACCGCAGTGCGCTGGAAGCTTAACTCGATTACCGTCGTCAACAATAACGGCGGCGGCAATCAGTCCAAGCGCGGCTTCGACCGCGTCTATGCGGATCACGACGCCAACAACCGCTCCCGCGAATTGTGGACCTATCGTTCCACGAACTTCGCCAAGATCGCCGAAGATATGGGCGCGCTCGGTATCCGCGTCGAGAAGGCCAGCGATATCGCGCCGGCGCTCAAGCAGGCCCTTGCCGCCAATCGCCCGGTGGTCATCGATATCGCCACCGATCTTGAAGCTCTGGCGCCGACCGCGGTCGCCTAAAATCGCGCCAGCAAAATAGCCGGCTACTTCGCCGGCGCGAGCGCCCGGAATTTCTGCGCGCGCTTTCCGGTATCGACCTCGGTCGTATAGAGGTTGCCTTTGCTGTCGATGGCGAGATTGTGCACCCAGTGAAACTCGCCGGCCTGGCGGCCATTGCGGCCGAACGCCGCAATGACTTCACCGTTGTCGCGGATCAGCGTGCGCACTTCGTTGTTGGCGCCGTCGGCATTGAACAGGAAAGTCTGCGCCGGATCGATCGAGAGCCGGAGATCCCACACCGACCCATTGGCCAGCGTGTTCTTGGCGACGATGAACTCCTTTACGAAAGTGCCGTCCTCGCGAAACACCTGGATGCGATCGTTCTGGCGATCGCAGACATAGACCAACCCGTCGCGCGCCAGCCGCACGCAGTGCACCGGATTGCCGAACTGTTGCGACGGCGGGGTGTCGGGATTGTAGGTCGTTTTCTCGTCGGTCGGCGGCTTGCCATAGGCGCCCCACATCCGTTTGAAGGCGCCGGTGTCGGCGTCGAACACAATGACACGATGGTTCTGGTAGCCGTCGGCGATATAGACCTCGTTGGTCGCCGGATCGACTTCGGTATCGGCAGGACGGCCGAGGCGGCTGGTATCCAGGCTGTTGGTCTGCGGACCCTTCTTGCCGATCTGCAGGACGAACTTTCCGTCCTGCGTGAATTTCAGCACATGGCCGTCAGTATTGCCGTTGCCGCCGATCCACACGAAGCCTTTCGGATCGATGTTGATGCCGTGCTCGTTTTCCGGCCAGTCGTAGCCTGCGCCGGGGCCGCCCCAGGCGCGGATCAGCTTGCCGTCCGGGTCGAATTCCATCACCGGCGGCGCCGGCATGCAGCACTTGGTGCGCGGCGGCGTCAGGCTCGCGGCCTTCTCGTCGTCGGTCAGCGAGCGCGGACGCTGGATCACCCAGACATGATCCCGCGCGTCGACCGCGACGCCGGCCGCTTGGCCCATGATCCAATTGTTCGGCAGCGTCTTCGGCCAGGACGGGTCGACTTCGAAACGCGGTGCGTCCACGGCAAACGCCGGAAACGCAGCAAGAGAAATTGCGCAAGCGACAGCCGCTTTGATCAATGCCTTCATCGTCTCCCCCGGGCTGCCGGTGCGCTTAATGTCCGCGCCCGGCTTTGGCTAAGCGTCCTCCCGCCGGCGGCACCGGGTCAAGAGCCTAGCGAGCGGGGCCTTCTAAGCCCGCCTTTGCCGTGTCAGCATGCTGACGCCGGTATTTCGATGGGGTGACGTATGCGACGTTCGATCATATTTGCGTTCGGCATGATCGCCGGACTCGCTTTGGCTTTTTCGATCCCGCGCGGACAGGCGCATGACGCCGACACGCTCGCCGCTAGCGCGCCGCAGAAAAATCCGCTATTCATCAACATGACGACCGGCGATTCATGGCGCGGCTGGATGGGCCTGCACTTTGCCCACGCCACCCTGAAACAGGGTCACCCGGTCGCGATCTTCCTCAATCTCGACGCGGTCAAGCTCGCGGCGAAATCCGGTGAGCAGGAGAAGAAGCCATCGATGCAGCGTGCGCCGCGCGAAATCCTGGCGGACTTCATCCGTGACGGCGGCATCGTACTGATGTGCGGGCCTTGCATGGCCGAGTTCGGGTTGCATATCGATGACTTGGTCGCGGGCGTGCAGATGGGCAAGCCTGGCTACACCCAAAGCTTCATTTTCGCCGAGAACGCCCGCACTTTGACTTGGTGAAGCGAATGATCCCGAAAAAATGGGAACCGGTTTTCGGATAAGTTGATACGCCGAAAAGTCAGCCCTCGCCGATCTCTTTCAAAATCTCGGCGCTATGTTCGCCGAGCCGCGGGGCGGGGTGTTCCGACGCCGCGCGCCAGCCGTCCATCACGATCGGCGTGCGTACGCCCGGGATGGTGCCGCCCTTGGCCGCCGCGCTCGGCAGATCGAGTTTCATGCCGCGGTAGACCACTTGCGGGTCCTCGAACACCTGCGCGACGTCGTTGATCGGTCCGGCGGGCACGCTTTGCGCTTCGAGTTTTGCCAGCAGATCGTCGCGCTTCAGGCGCGAGGTGAGCGCGGACAATTTGCCGATCAGCTCTTCGCGGTGCTTCAGGCGGCCGATATTGTCTTTGTACTCAGGATTCTGCGCCAGTTCGGGCGCGCCCAGCACGTTGCAGAACTTGAAGTATTGGTTGTCATTGCCGGTGGCGACGATCGCATAGCCGTCTGCGGTCGGGAACACTTGATACGGCACGATATTGGCGTGCGCATTGCCGATGCGCTTGGGCACCTTGCCGGAGACCAGATAGTTCAGCGCCTGGTTCGACAGCACGCCCACGGTGGAGTCGACCAGCGAGGTATCGACGTAGCAGCCCTTGCCGGTCTTCTCGCGCTCGTGCAGCGCGGCGAGGATGCCGACCACCGAATAGCAGCCGGTGAAGATATCCGACATCGGAATGCCGATGCGGGTCGGCTCGCCGTCGGGCAAGCCGGTCAGGTCCATGATGCCGGCCATGCCTTGCGCCATCAGGTCGTAGCCGGCGCGCTTGGCATAGGGTCCGTCCTGGCCGAAGCCGGTGACCGAGCAATAGATCAGCCGCGGGCATTCGTCCTTCAGGCTCTTGTAGTCGAGGCCGAACTTGGCCAAGCCGCCGACCTTGAAGTTCTCGATCAGGATGTCGGAGCGCGCCGCCAGCTTCCTGACGATGCGCTTGCCGTCCTCGCTCTCGAAATCCGTTTCGATCGACCGCTTGCCGCGGTTGGCGGCATGGAAATAGGCCGAGCCGAGGTGATTGCCGTCGACGCCTTCGACGAACGGGGGGCCCCAGCCGCGGGTGTCGTCGCCGGCGCCCTTGCGCTCGACCTTGATGACGTCGGCACCGAGGTCGGCGAGCATCTGCCCCGCCCATGGACCGGCCAGAATGCGGGCAAGTTCAAGAACGCGGATACCCGCGAGCGGCTTCGGCATAGAATACGGTCCTTTTGAAGCGCGGCGCGAGCGCCGCGAAGCCAAAAACTCGTTCGGCTCTGTGGCTTACCGGCGCGATTTTGTCTATACCTCGTAGCCAAGACGGGGGGCGACACCCGCGATCAAAACGCTAATGCCTTTAAGGAGGGAATAATGCAGACCACACGGCGCAATATTATTGCTGGCAGCTTGGCCATGCCGGCCGTCATCGCAATGTCGCGGCTTGGTTTTGCCGCGCAAACTTTGAAGATTTCTCACCAGTTTCCCGGCGGCACCATCGACAAAGGCGATTTCCGCGACCGCCTTTGCCAACGGTTCGCAGCAGACCTTAAGAAAAGCTCAGGCGGCGCGATTGACGCCCAAGTTTACGCGAACTCGTCGCTGATGAAGACCTTCGCGCAGTTTTCGGCGGTGCGCAAAGGCGCTCTCGACCTCAGCCTTTATCCAATTTCATACGCCGGCGGCGAGTTTTCCGAGTTGAACATCGGGCTGATGCCGGGCCTGGTGAGCTCCTACAAGCAGGGCAATGCGTGGAAGACCTCGCCGGTCGGCAAGAGATTCTCCGACTTCCTCGCCGAGAAGGGCGTGATCATTGTCTCCTGGATCTGGCAGGCCGGTGGCGTCGCCAGCCGCTCCGCTTCGATCGTCAATCCGGAAGACGTCAAGGGACTGAAAGTTCGCGGTGGCAGCCGCGAGATGGACATGGTCTTGCAGGCGGCCGGCGCGTCGACTTTGTCGATCCCGTCCAACGAACTCTATGCTGCCATGCAGACCGGCGCTTGCGACGCGGCGATTACGTCATCGACCAGCCTGATTTCGTTCCGTCTTGAAGAAGTCGCCAAGACGCTGACGACCGGCCGCGGCAAGTCCTATTGGTTCATGCTCGAGCCTTTGATCATGTCCAAGCAGATCTTCGATGCCTTGCCGAAGGATCAGCAGGACGCGATCATGAAGATCGGCGTCGAGTTGGAAAAGTTTGGCACCGACGAAGCCATGGCGGACGACAAGACGGTCGCCGAAGTCTACGCCAAGAAGGGCGCCAAGGTTCTCGATCTTGACGAAAAGATCGTCGATAAATGGCGCGCCATCGCCCGCGACACCGCGTGGAAGGACTACGCCCAGAAGACGCCGCTCTCGGCCGAACTCCTCAAGCTGGCCGAGCAGGTCAACGTATCTTGATCAATAGGGCGGTTGAGCGGACGTCGTAATGGCGCATAGCCTCGAAGAAGCTGGGATCGAAAGTCCGGCGGCATCCGTGACGGAAGCCGCCGGATTTCCGTATCGAATGTTCGCCGGGCTCAACAACATCATCGTGACCGTTTCCTCGGTCGCGTTGGTGTTCGCCGCCCTCGTGCTGACCTACGGCGTGGTCACCCGATATTTTCTCCATTTCTCCACCGATTGGCAGGATGAAATGTCGGTGTTCCTGATCGTTGGCTCGATTTTCATGTCATCGGCGGCAGTGCAGGCGCGGCGCGGCCATGTCGCCATCGAAGCGGTATCGGCGCTGCTGTCGGACAATGTGAACCGCTGGCGTCTGTTTTTCGTCGATATCGCGACGTTCGCTTTCTGTGCGTTCTTCTCGTGGAAATCGGCGCGTTTGCTGGAAGAGGCCATCGTTGAGAATTTCCATTCGAGTTCGACCTGGCAGCCGCCGCTGTGGATTCCCTATTCGCTGATGACAGCCGGGATGACGCTATTGAGCATCCAGGTGCTGTTTCAGATCGTCATCCAGCTGCGCCGCAGCCGGAGCCCCGCGGCATGAGCGTCCTTGCCATCGGCCTCCTTTATGGCGCTGCCACGCTGCTCGCGATGTTTGCCGGCATGCCAATTGCCTTCGCGCTCGGCGCGGTGGCGACGATCTTCATGATCATGTTCATGCCGTCCGCCTCGGTCGATACGATTTCCCAGAACGTCTATGAGGAGATGGCGTCGATCACGCTGCTGTCGATTCCACTGTTCATTCTTAAAGGCGCAGCGATAGGCCGCTCGCGCGCGGGACAAGATCTCTACGGGGCGTTGCACGCATGGTTGCACAAGTTCCCCGGCGGCCTCGGCATCGCCAATGTTTTTGCCTGTGCGTTGTTCGCCGCCATGGCCGGCTCTTCGCCGGCGACCTGCTCGGCGATAGGTTCGGCCGGTATTCCGCAGATGCGCAAGCACGGCTATTCCGGCAGTTTCGCCGCGGGCCTGATCGCGGCCGGCGGCACCTTGGGCATCCTGCTGCCACCCTCGATCACCATGATCCTGTATGCGGTCGCCGCCGAACAATCGCTCGGACGACTGTTCCTTGCCGCCATCGGACCGTCGCTGCTGTTGGTATTTCTGTTCGCCGGCTACGCGGTGTTCCGGTTTCAATATGAGTTTAGACGCGCCCAGGCTCATCTCGAGAAGACCGGTGAGACTTCCGAGCTATTGCGCGTCGACACCCTGACGATGCGCGAAAGATTCGCGCTATTGCCGCGGGTCCTGCCGTTTCTCGTGTTGCTCACGGGCGTGATGGTCGCACTCTATGGCGGCTACGCGACGCCGTCGGAAACCGCGGGCCTGGGCGCGGTTCTGGCGCTCGTCCTCATCGCGCTCATTTACAGTGTCTGGACCGTACACGATCTCGAACCAATCCTGGTCGCGACGCTGCGCGAGTCGACCATGCTGATGCTGATCATCGGCATGTCGCTGCTCTACTCGTACGTGATGAGCTACCTCCACATCAGTCAGTCGACCGCGGAGTGGGTTGTCAGCCTGCATCTGTCCCGTTGGATTTTGCTGGCCGTGATCCTGCTGATGGTTGTGGTGCTGGGATTTTTCCTGCCGCCGGTGTCGATCATCCTGATGACCGCGCCGATTATTCTACCGCCGCTGCGGGCGGCGGATTTCGATCTCATCTGGTTCGGCGTCATCATGACGATTGTGATGGAGATGGGGCTGATTCATCCCCCTGTGGGGCTTAATATCTTCGTTATCAAGAACATCGCGCCGGATATCCCGCTGGGCGACGTGATGTGGGGCGTAATACCTTTTGTCGGGCTGATGATTCTGGCGGTTGTGATATTGTGTTTTGTGCCGGATATCGCCACGTGGTTCCCAGACCGCATCATGGGTCTGGGAAAATAATGAAATGAACACCTCGTTCTTCGGGGAACTGCTGCAGACCATTTCCGACCGCGGCCGCGCGCTGCTGGACCGCGGCCGGCGTGTCGACGCCTCGGTGCACTCGGAGAACCTGGTCGAGCTGTGCGAGCATCTGTTGTCCGGCCGCGGCGAGGCCTCAGGCGCCGCGCTCGCGCGCGAAATCCTCGCCCGTTATGCCGAACTCACCATCGGGCCGCGCATCGCCTTCTTCGAGGCGCTGGCGCAGCGCTTCGGCACCGACGCGGCGGGCATGGAACAGGCGATCGCCGCCTGGAAGGCGAAGCCGTCGGACGCGACCGCCGCGGACGTGCATGCTGCGTCGGAGCCGCGCCGCCAGGAATTGTTCCGCCGGCTCAATCTCGCCCCCGGCGGCACCGGTCTGCTGGTGCGCATGCGCGAGCAACTGCTGGATGTGCTTGACAAACGCGCCGACCTCGCCGCGGTCGACGACGATTTCGTCCATCTGTTTTCATCCTGGTTCAACCGCGGCTTCCTTGTCTTGAGGCGCATAGACTGGTCGACGCCGGCCATCGTTTTGGAAAAGATCATCCGCTACGAGGCGGTGCACGAAATCCGCGGCTGGGACGATCTGCGCCGCCGTATCGATCCGCCGGACCGGCGATGCTTCGCGTTTTTCCATCCGGCCCTGATCGACGAGCCGCTGATCTTCGTCGAAGTCGCGCTGGAACGCGATATTCCCGGCGCCATCGCGCCGATTCTGGCGAGTGGCCGGCCGGAATTCGTGCAGCCGGAGAGAGCGCGGGTCGCAGTGTTCTATTCGATCTCCAATTGCCAGCGCGGCCTGGCCGGCGTGTCGTTCGGCAATTTCCTGATCAAGCAGGTGGTCGAGGAAATCAGCCGCGAACTGCCGAAGCTTGCGACCTTCGTGACATTGTCGCCGGTGACGAACTTCGCGCGCTGGCTGGCGCGCGAGCTTCAGGCCGAAAGCTCCGCGATCATTGGCGATAGCGATCGCGCGCTGCTGTCGCTGACCGAGCGGCCGCACTGGTGGACAGATCCGGAAATCTTCGGAAAGCTCCAAGATCCGCTGCGGCGGGCGGCGGCGTATTATTTCTTGCGCGCAAAAACGGCGGCCGGGCTGCCGCTTGACGCGGTGGCGCGCTTTCATCTCGGCAATGGCGCGCGGCTCGAGCGCATCAACTGGCTGGCCGATACGTCGGACAAGGCCATCGCGCAGGGCCTCGGCCTGATGGTGAACTATCTCTACGAGCTCGACGACATCGAGAAGAACCACGAGCTCTATGCCGAAGGCCGCACCGTAGTGGCGTCGAATGGAGTGCAGCGCTTGCTGCGCCCGCCGCTCGAACTGGTCCCGATCGCGGGTTAGGCCTTTTCAGATCAAGATTTGCCATACACCGGCACGACGGCGCCGCGGGTGACGTGGTTGTCGGGCGAGGCCAGAAACAGAATTGTCGCCGCCACTTCTTCGACCTTCGGCCAGGCATCGAAGGAGGCCTTCGGCATTGCCTTGCGGTTGGCGGCGGTGTCCATGATCGACGGCGCCACCGCGTTGACCAGAATGCCGTCTTTGGCCACTTCCTCGGCGAGCGCGATGGTCAGCGTCGCGACGCCAGACTTCGCGATCGTGTAGGCCGTCATGCCGGCGCCGGAGCGCGGCTCCAGCGCCTGCCGCGACGCCACATTGACGATGCGTCCGCCGGCCTTCATGGCGCCGATCGCGGCGCGGCAGCACAGAAAGCACGACACCAGATTGCTATCGAGCTGCGCCATCAGTGCGGCCTTGCCGGTGTCCGCAACCTTGCCCGGTGCGAAGCCGCCGGCGATGTGGATCGAGGCCCACAGGTCGAGCCCGGCATAGACTTTCGCCACCGCCGCTTCGTCCGACAGGTCGGACACCGCGATCAGCTTCACGTTCGGATGGTCGCGATGGGCAAAGTGCTGCGCTTCCGCCTCATGCCGGTAGGGCACGGTGCAGGTCGCGCCTGCGGCCAAAAGACCGGCAACCACCGCGCTGCCAAGCGCACCGGTGCCGCCGGTGACGACGACATGCTTGTTGGAAAAATCCATTAGCCGTCCCCGTGACGCGCAAGAACTCACAAAGGATGATGCATTGCCGGCGCGGCGTCTAGCCGCGCCCGCGCTTGACCCGCGTCGGCAAAACCTGGAATTCGATCCAGTTGGCGACCTCGCCGGTCCGCAGCTTCTTGTCGAGTATGTTCTTGCTGATGCCGTGCCGCCAGGACAGCCGCTTGCACTCAGGATCGCGGTCGAGCGTATCGAGGTCTTCGGAAAAAATATTGATGTCGGCGGTGTCCTGGAAGAAGCCCTCTTCGATCAGCCGGTCGCCGATGCGTCGCACAATGGCGGCGACTTCGCGCAGCGGATATTCGGGATGATATTGCACCGCCCAGGCGAGGGAGCCGTTGCAACGGATTTCGGCGCTCTGCACCTCCGACATCGCATTGGTCGCCAGCACGGTCGCGCCCGGCGGCAAGGTTTCGACCTCGTCGAGATGCACGGTCGGTGCGTTGAAGACGTCGAGCTTGCCGACATACATCGGATGCTTGCGGCCGGCCTCCGTCAGGCGAATGCCGCGGCCGAACCCGATTTCGCGTCCTTTGGGATTCTTCCGCACCACGCCGCCGGCCGCCGCGGTGAGCACCTGGAGGCCCCAGCACGAGCCGAAGATCGGCGTCCCGGTCGCGAGCGCGCTGCGCACCAGATCGATCTGGCGGTTCACCGACGTGCCCCCGTCGTAAATGTGCAGCGAGGAGCCGGTGATGGCGATGCCGTCATAGCCTTCGAGCGACTCGCCATTCGGCAGCGTGGCGCCCGGATCGCCGGGATGTGCGGTGTCGACGATCGCGCCCGGCAACAGCTCGCGCAGCAGGTTGGAATAGCCTTGATGCGCGGGAGTGCCGCCGGCCGCAATGTGTTCGGCCAGACTTTGCGGCGAATTGCCTTCGATGACGAGCAGGCGGGGGGATGACATTGCGTATCCTGGATGCACTTTAGATATGGCTAAGGTGGGGCGATTTGGCCATCTCGCCCAAAATTCAAGGCTTTAATCGACGTTAACGCGCGGCGCGCTAGATTGTGCCCGTACGCGCCGCCGATTCTGCGGCTTAATCGCTAAATCGGCAGTTAAATCCGTAAAGCCTATGCCCGACTTCGACCTTGCCATCATCGGTGGCGGCATCAATGGAACCGGTCTGGCCCGCGACGCGGCGGGCCGCGGCTTGCGCGTGCTGCTGGTCGAGAGCAACGACCTCGGCTCCGGCACCTCCTCGGCTTCCAGCAAACTGATCCACGGCGGCCTGCGCTATCTGGAAAAATACGCCTTCCGGCTGGTGCGCGAAGCGCTCGGCGAGCGCGAAGTGCTGTTGCGCATGGCGCCGCACGTCATCCGCCCGATGCGTTTCATGCTGCCGCCGATGCCCGGCATGCGCGCACCGCTGCTGCTGCGCCTGGGCCTGTTCATTTACGACCGGCTGGCGCCGCGTCAACTACTGCCGCCGTCGCGCACCGTCGACCTCACGCATAACCCGATCGGCCAGCCGCTGCAGCGGCTGTTCCGCTACGGCTTCGAGTATTCCGACTGCTGGGTCGACGACGCCCGGCTGGTCTTGCTCACCGCGATGGATGCGAAGGAGCGCGGTGCGGACATCCGTATCCATACCCGTTGCGTGCGGGTCGAGCGCGGCGCGAATTGGGAACTGGTGCTCAATCGCCGCGGCCGCCGCGAGGTTGCGACCGCCCGCGTCCTGGTGAACGCCGCCGGGCCGTGGATCGGCGAAGTGGCCGAAACCGTGATCCGCCAGCCGCTCAAGGCGCCGGTGCGCCTGATCAAAGGCAGCCATATCGTCGTGCGCCGCCGTTTCGAACACGATTGCGGCTATATTTTTCAGGCGCCCGACGGCCGCGTCGTATTCGCTCTGCCGTTCGCCGACGAATTCACCTTGATCGGCACCACCGACGAAAACTTCGTCGGTGACCTCAAATCGCCGGCGCCGTCGCCGGCCGAGGTCACCTATCTCTGCGACGTCGTGAACCAGTATTTCCGCGAACGCGTGACGCCGGACGAACTGGTCTGGTCGTTTTCGGGCGTGCGCGCACTCTACGACGACGGTTCGAAAAGACCGGAAGACGTCACCCGCGATTACGAGCTGGTGCTCGATCAGAAAAAGGACCTGGCGCCGCTGCTCACGGTCTATGGCGGCAAGATCACCACCCACCGCAAGCTGGCGGAAGCGGCGATGGACAAGATCGGCGTCTTCTTCAAGACGCTGCCGCCGTGGACCGCGGGCTCCTCGCTGCCCGGCGGCGATTTTCCCGCCGACGGATTTTATGCGCTGGTCGGCGAGACCATCGGCCGATGGCCGTTCCTGTCGGAGCCGCATGCCCGCCGCCTGGTGCGGGCCTATGGCACGCGCGTCGAACGCATTCTCGGCGACGCCCAGAGCATGGACGATCTCGGGCCGCGTCTGACTGGCGATCTGACCGGCGCCGAACTGCGCTATCTGGTCGAGCACGAATGGGTCGAGACCGCCGAAGACGTGTTGTACCGGCGCGGCAAGTTCGGCCTCAAGACCACACCCGACGAACGCATCGCGATCAACCAGTTCATCGTGTCGTTGAGCGGCCAGGTGGCGTCCTGAGCTGCGGCGCGGCGTGGTTTACCAATCGTTACTTTCATTGTGACAATTAGGGTCGCGGTTTTCAGCTTACCGCTATACCTTTGTGGTTTAGTGCACGCGCATACCTCTTATTTCGCGGGTAGCGGAAATGGCTGACACGATCGATATTGCCGCACTTCTCGCCGCCACCAAAGTGCTGGTGGTGGATGATGAGCATTACATGCGCAAAGTCGTGCGGGCTTTGCTGATGAGCGTCGGCATCCGGACGGTGTATGAAGCCCCCAACGGGCCGGCCGGTCTCGATATGATCCGCAACAACCAGCCCGACGTCGTCATCGTCGACTGGCAGATGCCGGGGCTCGACGGCGCCGGCTTCGTGCGCATGGTGCGTTCGCCCGACACCTTCCCATACCCCGATATCCCGATCATCATGCTCACCGGGCATGGCGAACGCTCGCGCGTGGTCGAGGCGATCCAGATCGGCGTCAATGAATTCCTGCTCAAGCCGGTATCGTCCAAAGCGCTGTACAACCGTCTGGTGACGGTGCTGACCAAGCCTCGCCGGATCGTGAAATCCGGCGATTATTACGGCCCGGTGCCGCGCAACCTCGCGTTGATGAACGAGGACAACGATCGCGCCATGGCCCAACTGGTGTTGGTGAACTAAGCCCGCTGGCTTAGTCTGCCCCGGCGTCACTCCGGGGAAGCGTCTTGCCGGCCGCACTCATCGCCATCGACCAAGGCACCACCTCGACGCGCGCTATTGCGTTCGACGCGGCGTTGTGGCCGCTCGCCACCGCGCAACGGGAACTGCGCCAGATTTTTCCGCGTCCCGGTTGGGTCGAGCACGACCCGGAGGAGATCTGGCAGGCCGTGGTTGCGACCGTGCGCGCGGTCATGACCGAGGGTCATCTTTCCGCCAAAGATATCGCCGGCATCGGCATCACCAACCAACGTGAAACCACCGTTCTCTGGGACCGCGCCACCGGCAAGCCGATCCACAATGCCATTGTCTGGCAAGATCGCCGCACCGCGGAGTTTTGCGACGCGCTGAAGCGTGACGGCCATGAGCCGATGGTCGCCGCCAAGACCGGGCTGATCCTCGATCCATATTTCTCCGCCAGCAAAATTGCCTGGTTGCTTGACAATGTCGCCGGCGCGCGCGCGTCGGCCGAAGCCGGCCGGCTCGCCTTCGGCACCATTGACTGTTTTCTGTTGTGGCGACTGACCGGCGGCAAGGTCCATGCCACCGACGCCAGCAATGCCGCGCGCACGCTGCTGTTGGATATCGGCAGCGGCGCATGGGACGATAGTCTGTGCCGTTTGTTCGGCGTGCCGCCAAGCCTGCTGCCGCAGGTGCGCGATTGCGCCGGAGAATTTGGCGAAACCACGCCGGACTTGTTCGGCGGACCCATCCGCATTCTCGGCATGGCCGGCGACCAGCAGGCGGCGACGGTCGGGCAGGGCTGTTTCAAACCCGGCATGATGAAATCGACCTACGGCACCGGCTGCTTTGCGCTGCTCAATACTGGCACCGAGCGCGTCGTCTCGCGCAACCGGCTGCTCACCACCGTCGCCTATCAGCTCGACGGCAAGCGCACTTACGCGCTGGAGGGTGCGATCTTCATCGCCGGCGCCGCGGTGCAATGGCTGCGCGACGGCCTCAAGATCATCGCCAAGTCGTCCGAGGTCGGCGCACTCGCGGCACGCGCCGATCCAGCCGAGCAGGTCTATCTGGTGCCGGCCTTTGTCGGCCTGGGCGCGCCCTATTGGGACCCGCAGGCGCGGGCGGCGATCTTCGGGCTGACGCGCAATTCCGGGGGGCCTGAGATCGCGCGGGCCGCGCTGGATGCGGTCGGCTACCAGACCCGCGATCTCTTGGAGGCGATGCGCGCCGACTGGCCGCAGGCCGCGGGCGCCGACACCGTGCTGCGCGTCGATGGCGGCATGACCGCGAGCGATCCGTGCATGCAATTTCTCGCCGATATTCTGGCGAGCCCGGTCGATCGTCCGGTGGTGATGGAAACCACAGCCCTGGGTGCGGCCTATCTCGCCGGGCGTCAGGCCGGACTATGCCCCGACCTCGACGGTTTCGCCGCGCAATGGCGGCTCGATCGCCGATTCGAGCCGCGGATGGATTCCACCGTGCGCGAGCGCAAATATGCCGGCTGGAAAGACGCGGTGCGGCGTACGTTAACGGCGCAGTGACGGTTCCCGGGCACAGTCGTGCGGGGGACAAATTCCGTGACCATCAACGCCAAGCAAGCCGAAACTCTGATCCACCAGCTCAGCGTGCTGGTGGTTGATGACAGTCAATTCATGCGCAACATGGTGCGCAGCCTGCTCGCCAATATCGGCGTGAAAAAAACCTTTGAGGCCGCCGACGGCATCGCCGCCTTGGAAATGATCCGCGACGTGTCGCCCGATGTGGTGGTGCTGGACTGGGAAATGCCGCTGCTCAACGGTCCCGAACTGGTGCGCATCGTGCGCTCGCCCGGCGTGTTCCCGAGTCCCGATATTCCGATCATCATGCTCAGCGGCCACGGCGAACGCTGGCGCGTGCTCGAGGCGGCCAAGCTCGGCGTCAACGAATTCCTGTGCAAGCCGGTTTCGGCCAAGGCGCTGATGGAGCGGTTGATCTCGATTGTGCTCAAGCCGCGCGCGAGCGTACGGCTCGGCGAATATTACGGCCCGGCGCCGCGGCCGCCGTCGCTCAAGAAGAACTCCGCCGGCGCAGCATTCTGAACACGCCTATTCGCGGCTGCTCTGGCCGGGCGGGCGGAACAGAAAAATCAAGAACCACACCGGCACAATGATCAGCGAGCCGAGCAGCACGTTGGGCCAGGCCCAGGTGAAGCCCTGCTTGGCGTAGTCCTCGATGCGGTCGGCCGACAGCCCGAATTCGCGCATCAATTGCTCGGCGGTAATGCCGAAATGCGAGAGAATGGCCCCGACCACCAATGAGGCGACGATGACTTTGACCAGCGTCCGAACGATGGGATTCAGCATCCGTGCCCTGTCGCGCCAGCGCTAGGCCGGCGGGGTGATTCGCATCTGACGCAATGATAGTCGAACGACGCCCCGACTTCACGCTCGCAACGGCAGTCAGGGCTTTTGCGCCGGCGCCTGTTCGGCCGCGGGGAGGGCAACGCCGGCCGGTGCGCCGCCGGTCAGCCGCTCGATCGCCGAGCGCACCGCGTCACGCGCGCTGCGTTCGCGCACCGCGTTCAGCAGCGGCGCGGCCGCGCCCGAACGTCGGATCAGGGCCTCCGGATCGGGCAGCATGATCGGGTCGTCCCACGAGCCCTGTACGATGAACGGCAGTTCGAACGGCGCCGTCCCGCCCCGGGCCGCGGGGACCAGCGCGGCCGAGCCTTTGAGGTCTAGTTCGCGTTCGGGGATCGAGGCCGAGCCGGCCAGCGCCAGGCGCACCGCCGCGCCTTCGACCTTCATGTCCTCGACCATGACCGTGCCTTTGACGATCTTGAGCGCAACGGTGATCCGGTCATAGGGTGTCTTGCCGCTGCGGAATTCGCCGCCGCCGGACAGCGGCCGCCGTTCCAGCCGCCGCAGCAACTGCTCGACATTCAGGCCGGCGACTGCGCCATTGAGGCCGTTGAGACCGGCGGTGCCGCTCAAGGTGCGGGTGACCGCGAGCACGCTGTCACCGGTGCCCTCGACCGCCAGCGATATGTTGCCTTTGCCTTCCAGGCGCTTCAGCCCGAACAGCTGGCCGAGGCAGCTTTCCAGATCGACGTCGGTGAATTGCAGCTGCGATTTGACGTCGATGCCGGATTCGAAAATCGCCAGCGCGAGCGAGCCCTGGATCAAGCCGCCATAGGCCTGGGCTTCGCCGATGGTCACCACCAGATGGCCGCCGCGCAAGTTGGCGCCGATGGCGGTGCGTCCGATTTTGGCATTGGACATGGTGACGTTGGCGGCCGACAGGCGCAGATCGAGATCGATGCCGGAAAGGCCGTCGAGCGTGATGCGGCCGCTGCTCCACTCGCGCTGATTGGAGGTGAGCAGGCGGACGGTCGAGACGTAAGGCGACAGATCGAGAGTGTCGGACGCCAACGTGCCTTGCAGCGTCTTGCGGCCGTCGGTAGCGAATGTGAGCACGCCCTCGGCGGTGTTGCCGTCGAGTTCGACGTTGACGCCGGACAGGCCGATATTGCCGCCGACCACATTGGTTTGCGCCTTGATCGCAAAGCGGCCGAAGCCGCCGCCTGGCAGCGGCTGCTGGCCGGTCCAGATCAGGGCATTGCGCAACGAGACTGCGTCGGCAGCGACGGTGCCTTCGATCTTGAGCGTCGGCTGGACGCTGATCGAGCCTTCGAAGGCGGCCTTCATCGGCGCGCCTGCGAGGCGCAGCTTCAGGCCGGAGCGGTTGCCGGTGATCGCCGCCGGAAAATCCGCCAGCGTCATGCTGGCGTTGACTTGTTCGTCGTGCCAGACGAAGCGCCCGGTGGCGCCGAAGCTCTTGGAGATCGACGGCCAGGCCAGCGACAGATCGACATTGCGCACGGTCTCGTCGACTTTATGCGCCGGGTCGCGCACCACGATGGTGCCGTTATCGATGCGCATTTCCGCGAACGCCCGCGTTCGCTGCGCCGGCTTCTGGCTGCGCGCCAGCGCATCGATCAGGCCGGACCAGTTTGACTGGCCGTTACCGTCGAGATCGATGGCAATGTTCGGCCGCACCAGCGCCACATCGGCGATCTCGACGCGTCCAATCAGCAACGGGAAAAACCGCAGGCGCGCGGTCAGTTTTTCTGCGGTGAGCGCCGGTCTATTGGCGTCGCCGAGCACGACATCGGCGAAACTGACGGTGCCCGACGGAAACAGCGAAACCGAGGCTTGGCCGCGCAGGATAGGGTTCAAGCCGGTGACGGCGCGGATCTCGGCCATGGCCTGGTCGCGCACGCTGTCCGCCGAAATCAGCAGCCCGGCGGTCATGAGCACGCCGGCGCCGGCCGCGAGCACGGCAAGCAGGATAAATCCCAAGCGTTTTAGGCCGGTGGAAGCCGTCAAAGGTGAGAATCCGGTGTTTTCGGTGTCGGTCGCCGGCGGACTATACCATCGGCTCGCGGCAGGCCAACCGTGGAAGGCCTCTGTGACCCTTTCATGGCTGCTTACGCGGGGCCTTTCGCGCGAGATTCCCGCTCACCGCGCGATGATTCCCCGCTGTTCCGGCATCGTGGCGTCGGCAATCTCGGCGATCATCTTCTTGACGATGGCCTGGCCGAACGAGCCAAAATCCTTCGCCTCCAGCACGAACGAGCCCGGCCCGCCAGTGACGTTGTTGCGATAGTAATTCGCCAGCCCGCCGGGCGGGTTGGTGTGCTCGGGATTCCAGGCCAGCGGCCGCTCGCTCAGGATCACCAGGCCGTTGATGGTGATGCCGAGCGCCAGCGCCTCGTCGCGCGCCAGCGTCACGTCGCGGCCGGCATTGTTGGTGCCGTCGCCGGACACGTCGATGGTGTGGCGCTCGGCCTTGAAGGGCGAGCGCTCGAACTGCGCCACCGCGAAATCGATGCCGCCGCTGATGGCGGTGCGGTCGGCGAAGGAGCGCGGCGATTCCAGCAGGCGGTCGCCGAATTCCTGCGCCGTCTTCGGCCCGTCGATCGGCGTCCAGTCGATCACGACCTTCTGGTTGCCGAAGCCCGACCATTCCAGAAATAAAACTGCGATGCGGTGGTTGCGCCCGGCGCCGATCGCCTCGAGCACGCGCTTGTCGGCGATCGCGGCGGCGTAGCCCTCGCGTTGCAGCTTGAATTTTTCACTATCGACGCTGCGCGACACGTCCGCCGCCAGAACCAGCAGCAGGTCCACCGGCTCGGCCGCGCGCGCGGGCAGCGGCAGCGCCAGCATCGTGGCGAGCAGGAAGGCGCAGGAGAGCAAACGGCGCATGACCACCTCCACTCCGTCGAGGAGCAAAGTCTACCCGATCCCGCCTATTCCGCCAGCATCCGGGTGGCCGGAAACGCCACTTCGACCAGCGTCCCGCTATCGACCTGGCTGGTGATGCGGAAACGGGCGTGGTTGGCCTCCGACAGGGCCTTGGTGATCGGCAGGCCTAAGCCGGTGCCGCTGGAACCCCAGCGCGCCGCGGTCGCGAGCTGGCGGAACGGCTCCAGCGCGGTCTGCAGCTCCTTTTCGCTCATGCCGACGCCGGTGTCGCGCACCCGCAGCACCACCTCGTTGTCGTCATTGACCGCGGTGGAGACGATCACCTGGCCGCCGGCCCCGGTGAACTTGATCGAGTTCGACAAGAGATTAAGCGCGATCTGGCGCACCGAGCGGGCGTCGGCCACGATCTGCGGCAGCGTTACCGGCAGCGACGTGCGGATGATGACGCGCTCTTTGTTGGCCTCTTCCTGCATGATGGCGACGCATTGCTGCACCAGGTCGTTCAAGTTGACGCTGACGAAAGTCAGTTCGAGCTTGCCGGCCTCGATCTTCGACAGATCGAGCAGGTCGTTGAGCAGCGAGATCAGATGGCCGCCGGAGGCGTGAATGTCCTTGAGATATTGCCGGTAGCGATCGTTGCCGACCGGGCCGAAACGCTCGTCCATCATCACCTCGGAGAAACCGATGATGGCGTTGAGCGGCGTGCGGATTTCGTGGCTGATCTTGGCGAGGAATTCGGATTTGGCGGTGGAGGCGCGCTCGGCCTGCTGCCGGGCTTTGGTCAATTCTTCCTCGGTGCGCTTCCAGGCGGTGACGTCGCGCAACACCGCGCACAGTCTTTCGTCGTCTTCGATGCGCCCGATGGTGACGTAGAGCGGCACCAGGCCGCCGCGCTTGACGCGGCCGATGGCGTCACGGCCGGGCTCGAGAATGCCGGCGGCGGCGCCGCGCGCCAGCCGCTCGAGATAATCCGTCACGCTGCGGCGGCTTTCCGGCGCGAACAGATCGCCGAATGTCATCTCGGAAAAATCGGCGGCGTCGTAGCCGAACAGCGCCTCGGCGCTGCGGTTGGCCGACAGCACGCGGCCGGCGCGGTCAAGCACCAGCACGCCGTCGGTGGCGGTGTCGAGGATCGCGCTCAGCTCGTGGTTCTCTTTCTCGAGACGGCTCAATGACCGTTCGGCGGCGCCGGTGCGCTCGTCGTTGGCGGGCTGGGTATTGATCATCAGCACCAGCGCGTTCTCGCTGTTCCACGTCACGCTGAACAGCTTGCCCTCGACCGGCTTCTGCTTGCCGTTGACGGTGGTGATGCTGAGCGTCTTGCTGCCGTTTCTACCGGGAGTAGCGCCGGGCAAATCGTTGCTCTCGATGAACAGGCTGTCGAGCCCGCCGGCTTCGGCCAGAGCATCGAGATCGGCGTAGCCGGTCCATTCAAGGAAGGCGCGGTTGGCATAAACCAGATTGTTGAGCCGATAGACCAGGACGCCGATCGGCAGCCGGTCGAGGATCGCCCGGCTTTCCTGTGCGTCGCCAATGCGCGTGGTCTGGGCCGGTGCAGGCGGCAGCGACGCCGGCACCACGAAGGGCTCCTCATCGAATTCATCGGCGGCCGGCGCGGCGCCGGATTTGTCAGGGCCATTCTTGAGCCGGGCATTGAGTTCGCGCGCCAACTCTTCGAATGCGCTGTGCTCGGCCGGCTTGAGCGCAGGCGCCTGCTCGATTGGCGTGGGCGCGGGCGGCTGAATCGGAGCGGCGCGAAATTCAATGACGTCGGCGGTCGGCCTTTCGGGGCTCGTTGGCGCGCTCGGCTTCGCCGCGGCGATACGAATCATGTCGCGGCAAATGCCGAAGCCGCGGAAGCCTTCGAACTTGCGGTCGCGGTCGAACACCGGCAGGCCGGACATCTCGATCGCCAGCCGTTCGGTTGAACCGTCGACCGGCCAGTGCACGACGAGGCCGCTCCAGGTTTCGCGCGACGCCAGCGCCTGAGCGATCTGACCGTGGCTGTCGACTTGCAGAGTCTCGGCGACTTCCGCCCAGGGCCGATTGAGCACGGCGGCGGTGTTCGGTCCGACGAGCTTGGCGAAGTCATTGATACCGAGGGTGAAGCGGGTCGCCGCGTCCATCTGCCAAACGAACCGGAATTGGCGCGGCCGCTCGGGCGCTGGGTTTCTTGGCGTGGTGGACGCAGCGATTGCCGCCGCGGCGTCGTTGGCGCGCGCGCCGGCGTGACTGGTGATCTGGGCGCCGCTGGGCGCGGCTTCAAATTCGGCAAGCAGCGTCACGGTGGCGCCGGCGCCGAGCCGCAACATCGTGACGTGTCCGGCGGCGATGTCGCCTTCGGCGGCGCCGTTACGGCTGGCCTCGCTGGCGAGCCGTTCGGCGCCGAGCGCGATCAAGTCACGCTGACTGCCGAGCAATGTGCGTGCGGCCGGCGTCGCTTCGATCAATTCGCCATCGGCGGTGAACAACGCTGCCGGACCATCGCAGTCGGCCAGCAGCCGGCGTGCACGCTCGGGCAGGCCGAGATCCTTGCCGGAGCGCTCGGTCGAAACCACCAGAACCGCGGCGCTGTTGTCGTTGAGGATGATGCGTGAGCACAGGCAGGTCAGCGTGCCGCCGAAGCGCGCGCCGAAGCCGCGCAGCCGTTCGAGCCGTGGCGCGCCGCCCTGCGGCAGCGTGCCGGCCAGCCGCGCGACTTGCGCGGCGCTGACATGCTGGGGATCGAAACGAAGAGCGCTGAGGGCGGCAGGCGAGGGCGCGTCAAAGACGGCGGCCGCAACCGGATTGGCCCACAGAATGCGCGGCGCGTCGGCCGCCCATAGCCATGCCGGCATCGGGCTCAGGGCATGGGCCGCGAGCCGCGGATCGGTCAGTCCGGCAGATTGGAACTTAGTCCCATTCATGCTCACGTCGCACGGATTACGGCTAATAAAGCCTTAATACGGCCCGGTGACGCTTGCGTCCACGACACAAGGCCTGACACGGCGGACCAAGCGGTGATAACGTTAATGCGATAGGTTTCATGGGTGGCGTCGCCGGGACGTCGGCCTAGATAACTGTGAAAGCCGGGTCCACCGGCGACGCACATACAGGAGGTTGCGATGGCGAAAGACGGTAATCCGAGTTTCGAGATCCCGGCGGAAATGCGGGCCTTTGCCGAGAAGAGCGTGGCGCAGGCCAAGCTCGCCTTCGACAGCTTCATCTCGGCCGCCCAGCAGGCGGTCAACACCGCCGAAACCCATGCGGCGACCGCGCGCGTCGGCGCCAAGGAAGCGGGCGACCTCGCCATGCAATTTGCCGAGCGCAATATCACGTCTTCGTTCGACTTCGCCCAGCGCCTGCTGCAGGCCAAAGATCCGCAGGAAGTGGCCAAACTTCATGCCGAATACGTGAAAAGCCAGGTCACGACCTTGACCGAGCAGGCCAAGGAACTCAGCAAGCAGGCGGCCAAAATCGCCGGACAAGCCGGGCCGCACGAATAGCCCCCGCATAGGGCCGCCCCGCTCGGCATTTGCTTCGAGCGGGAAGAAGCGTTTGAATTTATGACATTTTTGTGCATTGCAATATTTATATTGCAATGCACCACAAGCAGCATTATATATTGTTTACGATACTCGCCCCTGCGCCCTGTTGGCGCTTTAAGCGGCGGGTCTTGAAACAGGCGCGAACCGGCATGCCGAGGGCGGCGGTTCGCTGACAGCCAGTGCCGCCCTCCTAGCCGAGGAATCACGTCATGGCCGAAACCAACATCACCCCGAAATCAAAACCGAAACCGGTCGCGGTTACCGCGACCCCGACTGCCTTCGAGACGCCGAAATTCGAAATGCCGAAGTTTGAAATTCCCAAGTTCGAAATGCCGAAGTTCGACATGCCTAAGTTCGACATGCCTAAGTTCGATATGCCGAAGTTCGATATGCCGAAGATGGAAGTCCCGCCGGCTTTCCGCGAACTCGCCGAGAAGGGCATCGCGCAGGCCAAAGGCAACTACGAGAAGCTCAAGAGCACCGCCGAGCAGACCACCGATATGCTCGAAGAAACCTACACCACGGCCACCAGCGGCTGCTCGAGCTATGGCCTCAAGCTGATCGAAACCGCGCGCGCCAACAGCAACGCCGCCTTCGATCTGGTCGGCGAACTGCTGGGCGCGAAGTCCTATTCGGAAGCGGTCGAGAAGACCACGGCCTATATGCGTTCGCAGTTCGAGACCTTGACCGCGCAGGCCAAGGAATTGGGCGAGCACGCGCAGAAGGTGGCGACCGACACCGCCGAGCCGATCAAGGAAACCTTCAGCACCCTCGGTAAGGCGGCCTAACGGTCGCAAGGCTAAGGTTGCAATCTCGGCGGCGTGCGTTGCCGCAGGATTTCAAAGCCCGGGCGGGCAACCGTCCGGGCTTTGCTTTGCCGGTTTGCCCCGCCCGGCAACGCTTGCGAAATCGAAACTTGCCAAACCGAGGGGCGGCACCTAGGTTCCGCCCGCCCGGTGCCAAGCACAGCGCCGGCGTCCCTGTGCAGGCGTAGCTCAGTTGGTTAGAGCGCTGGTCTGTGGAACCAGAGGTCGGTGGTTCAAGTCCACCCGCCTGTACCATTTCCACACTTGCCGAAGGCCTAAGTTCCATTCGTGCCCGCGATCCCGCGCGGCGCCATGTGAGCGACTGGCTCCGATTGCAGCCATTCACACGCAAAAACGCCAGCGAGAAACTCGCCGGCGTTTTTATTTCAACCGAAGTGCGCGTTAGCGCTGGCTGACGCGGCCGCGCGGCGGTGCGATGAAGTTGCGGTCGCGGCTGGACACCGGCTGCTGGGCCTGGGCGTTGCCGAACAGGAAGTCGAAGAAGTTCGGTCCGCCCCGGCCGGTGTCGCCGCCATACATGCCCACCGGCATCTTGACCGGCTTGGACGAGGAGTTCGGCGCGCGCTCGACCGCGATGTCGGCAATCTTGCGCTCGCTGCCCTTGAGAATCTGGATCATGCGCTGATCCCAGCCATAGATGTCCTTGCGCAGCTGCAGCCTGCCATCGTCATCGACGAAGGCGGTCTGGTAGCTCAGATGCACCCAGATGTTCTTCGGGAAGTTGATGTTGATCTCGCTGCCGCCGAACATCTTCTCGAGCTTGGCCGCGGTGTACTGCTCGTTCGGCAGCGCCAGCGACAGCAGCTTTTCGCCGTAGATCAGCGGGTTCTGCACGCGCATGCAGCCATGGCTGAAGGCGCGCTCGTCCTTGGCAAACAGATGCTTGTCCGGCGTGTCGTGCTGATACACCAGGAACTTGTTGGGGAAGTTGAAGCGGATGCGGCCGAGCGCGTTGCCGGCGCCCGGCGGCTGCGCGATATGCACGGTGCCGTCGGCGTCCTGCGTCAGCTTGAGGCCGATGCGATCCAGCGCCTGCGGGTCCTGCTGCAGCGCCGGCAGATATTCCTTCTCGATGATCGACGGCGGCACGTTCCAGGTCGGGTTGACGGTGATGAACTTCATCTCCGCGCTGATCAGCGGCGTGTTCTTGCCCGGCTTGCCGACCACGATCTTGGTCTTCCAGTACTGCTTGCCGTCGTTGAACAGCGTCAGCGTGTAGTCCGGGATGTTGACCACGACGTGCGGATTGCCGAGGTCGCGCGGGTACCAGCGCCAGCGCTCCATGTTGACGAGGACGGTGTCGACCGGATCGGCTGAGGGGCCTTTGGCCACCGGCTTCTCGCCGTTCATGGCTTTCACGGTGTTGGCGCCGAGATTGCCGTCGTCATTGAGATCGGCCACGGTCTGGAAGGTGCGAACCGCATCGCGCACATCGTTGTCGTACAGCGGGTTTTCCTTGTCGCCCTTGACGTCGAGCCGCTTGCGCAGCGCGATCACGCGCGCATCCTTCATGCCGGGGCGCAGGATCTTGCCTTCCGGCACAAGCACTGCCGGGACAGCCTTTTCCTCAGGCTTGGCGACAATGCCGCCGTTCTTGCGCAGTTCGGCAAGCTTGGCGCGCAGCGCCTTGAACTCGGCCATCGGCGGGTTGTAGGCGTCGAGCGCCTGGCCGGCATCGCCGGCGTCGGCGAGCTTGGCCAGCACGTCGGCCGGTTCCGGCGCCTTTTGATCGAACTGGATGTCGGCGCTGACGCGGGTGAAGTGCAGGCGGCCGGTCTGCGCCTGGCGGGCGAAGGTCAGCGCGTTGACGGTCAGCTTCAACTCGGCGTCGGCCAAGGCATCGACGGAAGCCGCCGATTTCAAATCGGGTGCCGGGTAATCGCTCGGGTCGAGGCCGACAGCGTCGGCCTGCGCTAGATAGGCGATCGCCGACTTGGCGCGGTCGTTGCCGGCGCCGTTGCTGACCCAAAGCGGCGCAAAATTATGCGCCTTGTAATAGGCCTCGATGCCGTCGCGATCGCCCTTGCGGCCGATGCTGCGGTCGAGCTTGCCGACCAGCTCGCGCAATCTGTCGGAAACGGCGCTGTCGGAGATGGCGGTGGCGGCGGGCGCCACAGCGGCGACGGCCGGCGGCGTCACCTGGGCTGGCTTGGCCTCGACGTCCTTGGCCGTCAGCGGCGGTGGCAGACTGGTGTCCGGCGTCGGTACCGTCGCGGCGGGCGCGGTCTGCTTGTCGGCTTGCTGCGCCAAGGCGTGGCTCGACAGCACGAGCACAAGTCCGAGGGCAGTAGACGCCAGCAGACGGTCGAAACGGACGCTTTTCACTCAACGTCTCCTAAATTGTCGGGGCAGGACCCCATATGTATGATCGGGCTATAGTAACCGATAGTCCTGTATCCGTTACGTTTTTCACAACGAAGCCAATGCGATGCCGGGTCCGGTGTGGCTATTTTACACCGCTCGTCCGCCACCCCGCAGAACGCTTGTTTTTCGCGGATTCTGCCGCCGGATCGTAGTGCAACGGCCGATAATCCCGCCGGTTCCCCACCGCTTTTTGCCAGTTTTACCCGATTACTTTTCCGTGATGCCGGTTCCGCGCCGCGACCCACCCCCTTGCGGCGGTGGCCGCATGCGGTAAGCTGAGACACAACCGCGGGTTAAAAGCGGCGAAGAAGGGGAAACACCATGGTCTGGACCACACCGACTCTCGTCGAAATCTGCATCGGACTCGAGATCAACGGCTATCTGCCGGCCGAGTTCTAGTCGTCCCGCTTCGATAATCGCCCGATAACAATGGGGCGCCTCACCGCCATCGTGCTCGGTTCGGCGGCCGGCGGTGCTTTTCCGCAATGGAACTGCCGTTGCCCGGTCTGCGCTTTGGCGTGGGCCGGCGACAAGCGTGTGAGCCCGCGCACGCAGGCCAGCATCGCGGTGTCGGCCGGCGACGGCCGCTGGACCTTGCTCAACGCCTCGCCCGATCTCGGCCAGCAGATACGCGCCACCCGCGCGCTGCATCCGTCCGGCCAATTGCGCGGCAGCCCAATCGACGCGGTGGTGCTCACCGGCGCCGAGATCGATCAGATCACCGGCCTGCTGTCGTTGCGCGAAAGCACGCCGTTCACGCTCTATGCCACGCCGTCGAGCCACGCCGCGGTGGCGGCCAATGCCATGTTCGGCGCGCTCGGCGCGATGGCGCGGCGCGCCATCAATCCGGGTGAGCGTTTCATGCTGGCGGGAAACATCGAAGCCGAGCTGTTCATGGTGCCGGGCAAGCTGCCGCTTTATCTCGAAGGCGACGCGCCCGAAATCGGCGCCGAGACCGCGGCCAATGTCGGCATCGAACTCAAGCGCGACGGCGCGCGGCTGATTTTCGTGCCCGGCGCCGCGGCGGTGACGCCGGCGCTGCGCGAACGCTTCGCCAAAGCCGACGTCATCTTGTTCGACGGCACGCTGTTCACCGACGACGAAATGCAACGCAGCCACACCGGCACAAAAACCGGCCGCCGCATGGGCCATATGCCGATCGACGGCGACGGCGGCGCGTTGCAGGCGCTCGACAGCCTTAACGCTCGGCGCATTTTCGTCCATATAAACAATACCAATCCGATCCAGATCGAAGGCTCGGCCGAGCGCGCCAAGGTCGAAGCCGCCGGCTGGCAAGTCGCTTATGACGGCATGGAGATTGTGTTGTGAAACTCCTCGCACCGGAAAAACTCGAAGCGGCACTGCGCGAGATTGGCGAGCGGCGCTATCACCGCCTGCACCCGTTTCACGGCATGCTGCACAGCGGCAAATGCAGCAAGGGCCAGGTGCAGGCCTGGGCGCTCAATCGCTACTATTACCAGGCGATGATCCCGATCAAGGACGCCAGCCTGATCGCGCGCTGCGAGGATTCAGCGGTGCGCCGTGAATGGCGCTCGCGCCTGGTCGATCACGACGGCGCGTACGACGGCGACGGCGGCATCGCGCGCTGGCTCAAGCTGACCGACAGCCTGGGGCTCGATCGCGACTACGTCACCTCGTTGCGCGGGCTGTTGCCCGGCACCCGCTTCGCCGTCGAAGCTTACGTCCACTTCGTGCGCGACAAGACGCTGCTGGAAGCGATCGCCTCGTCGCTGACGGAAATGTTCTCGCCGGTCATCATCGGCGAGCGCATGGCCGGAATGCTGGCGAATTATAATTTCGTGTCGCGCGAGACGCTGAGCTATTTCGACAAGCGCCCGCCGCAGGCGCAGCGCGATGCCGACTTTGCGCTCGGCTACGTCAAGCAGCACGCCAAGACGGCAGAGCAGCAGAAGCTCGTGCTGGCCGCGCTCGAATTCAAATGCGGCGTGCTGTGGTCGATGCTCGACGCGCTGTCTTACGCCTATGTCGCGCCTGGGCACATCCCGCCGGGCGCGTTCCAGCCGGATTCAAGATGAGCGATCAGGTCGCCCAGGTGCTGCCGACGTCGCAGCCGCGGCTGCCGCGCGGCGTGCGGCTGGTGCACAACGAGGCGCAGGGCGGCTGGGTCTTGCTGGCGCCGGAGCGCGTGTTCAAGGCCGACGCCATCGCGCACGAAATTCTCAAGCGCTGCACCGGCGAGGCGACGGTCGAACAGATCGTCGACGATCTCGCCAAGACCTTTGCCGGCGCGCCGCGCGACCGCATCCACGACGACGTCGTGAAGCTGATCGGCGGACTGGCGGATAAAAAATTACTGGAGTTGTTGTGACGGCCGCTGCGGCATTGACCGCTCCCCTCGGCCTGCTCGCCGAACTGACGCACCGTTGTCCGCTCGGCTGTCCTTATTGCTCCAATCCGCTGGCGCTCGACAAACGCTCCGACGAACTCGACACCGAGGCCTGGGCCCGCGTGTTCCGCGAAGCGGCGGGCTTGGGCGTGCTGCAAGTGCATCTGTCCGGCGGCGAGCCGGCGGCGCGGCGCGATCTCGAAGACATCGTCAAGGCCGCGCGCGATGCCGGGCTCTACAGCAATCTCATCACCTCCGCGGTCGGCATCACCACCGAACGTTTGCAGGCGCTGGCCGATGCCGGCCTCGATCACGTGCAGATTTCGATCCAGGACAGCGAGCAAGCGTCGGCGGACAACATCGCCGGCTACAACGGCGCCTTCGCGCGCAAGAACGCGCTCGCCGCCGACGTGGTGCGCCTCGGTCTGCCGCTCACCGTCAATGTCGTCGTGCATCGCGCCAATATCGCCCGCGTCGAGGCGATGGTGGACATGGCGCTCAGCCTCGGCGCCGGCCGCGTCGAGATCGCCCATGTGCAATATTACGGCTGGGCCTTGAAGAACCGCACCGCCTTGATGCCGACGCGCGAACAGGTCGAGCAGGCGGTGGCCGACGTCGAACGGCTGCGCGGCAAGCATCATGGCCGCATCGTTATCGACGCGGTGGTGCCGGATTACTACGCACGCTTCCCCAAGCCCTGCGTCGGCGGCTGGGGTCGGCGTTCGCTCAACGTCACGCCGGCGGGCAAGGTGCTGCCCTGCCACGCGGCGGAGGTCATTCCCGGCCTCGAATTCTGGAACGTGCGCGAGCATTCGCTGGGCGACATCTGGCGCGCCTCGCCGGCCTTCAACGCGTTCCGCGGCACCGATTGGATGCAGGAGCCGTGCAAGAGCTGCGCGCTGAAGGAGAAGGATTTCGGCGGCTGCCGCTGCCAGGCCTTCCTGCTCGCCGGCGATGCCCGCGCCGCCGATCCGGTCTGCCATTTGTCGCCGCACCACGCGCTGGTCGCCGAACTTGCCGCAGTGCGGGAGGACGCGCCCTACGCGTACCGGCGTTCCTAATCCGTAAATTCAGCCGGTCCCCGATTGCATCCGGCGATTGAAAGTTGGAGACTTGCCGTCGATGGAGGCGCGCTGCCGGGCCGTTCTCTTGATCGGCCACGGCGGAAGACGCCTCCGCATCAGGGAGGACTTCGATGAATCCGTCTATCACGGCTCGGCGCAGCATTCTGCTCGCCGGCACGATCGCTGGCCTGTTTATGGCCGCCCCGGTTTTTGCCCAAACCCCGCCTGCTGCCGCACCCGCCGCGGCGCCGGCCGCCGCGCCCGCGCTGCCGCCCGGTTCGCCGCTGATCGGCCGACCGGAAGGCAATGCGGACGCCGCTAAACTCGCGCCGGTCGCCGCGCCGCCGCTTGCGGCTGCCGCCGACAAGCTGCCGACCGCCGCACTCAAGCTGCCGCCCGGCTTCAACATCGAGGTCTATTCCAGCGGCATTCCCAATGCGCGTTCGTTGCGCATCGGCGACAAAGGTACCGTGTTCGTCGGCACCCGCTTCGGCAACAAGGTTACCGCCATCGTCAAGAAGGACGGCAAGACCGAAAACAAGACCATTGCGGAAGGTCTCTATCGTCCGAACGGTCTCGCCTATCGCAACGGCACGCTCTACATCGCCGAGCTGTCGCAAGTCTCCAAGATTGAAAACGTCGAGGACAATCTCGACAAGGTGAACAAGCCGACGGTGATCTACTCCGATCTGCCGAAGGACGAAGCGCACGGCTGGAAGTTCATCGCCATCGGGCCGGACAACAAGCTCTACATCCCGGTCGGACAGCCCGGCAACAACGTCATGCCGCCGCCCACGCATGGCCAGATTCGCCGCATCAATCTCGATGGCACCGGCATGGAAGTCATCGCGCGCGGCGTACGCAACACCGTCGGCTTCGACTGGAATCCGGTGAACAAGCAGCTGTACTTCTCCGACAACGGCCGCGACTGGATGTCCGAGGACGTGCCGCAGGACGAGCTGAACCGCGTCACCAAGGTCGGTGAGCACTTCGGGTCGCCCTATTGCTACCAGGGCAACCTGCCGGATCCGGAATTCGGCTGGGGCCACAAGTGCAGCGAGTTCACGCCGCCGATCGCTCTGACCGGCCCGCACTCGGCGGGTTTGGGCTTGCGCTTCTATACCGGGAGCCAGTTCCCGGCGAAGTACAAGAACGCCATCTTCCTCGCCCGGCACGGCTCGTGGAACCGGACCAACAAGTTCGGCGGCGACATCATCGTCTACTTCCTCAACAAGGATGGCTCGGTGAAGTCGTCGGAAGTGTTCATTTCCGGCTTCCTGGTCGACAACAAATATATCGGCCGGCCGGTGGACGTGGAGTTCATGAAGGACGGATCGATGCTGCTGTCCGACGACTGGAACGGCGCGGTCTATCGCATCAGCTACGGCAAGGCCCGCACGGCCAGCCGCTAAAGCGCAACGCAACGGCCGGGGGCGCGCTGCCCCCGGCCGTTTTTATTTGAGCGGGTCCTCATGTCGACACCACGTTTCATGCGTCTTGCTGCCGCGGCTGTATTGCTATGTGCCGCGAGCCAGCCGCTGTTGGCCGAAACCATCGCCGAGCGCGCGGCGCCGTGCCTGGCCTGTCACGGCGACAAAGGCGTGTCGGAAACGCCCGACATCCCCTCGCTCGGCGGCCAGCCGGCACCTTATCTCTTGATCCAGCTTTATCTGTTCCGCGAAAAACAGCGCACCGTCGACATCATGAACGAAATGACCAAGTCGTTCACCGACGACGACCTGCGCAATTTTTCCGATTTCATCGCCAAACTGCCGGCGCCGCCGCCATCCACCGATGCCGGCGAGCCCGAGCGCATGGCACGCGGCGGCGCGCTGATCACCGCGCATCGCTGCAACAGTTGTCACGGCCTGGATCTGGCCGGCCGCGAGAACATTCCGCGTGTCGCCAATCAGCGTGAAGAGTACCTCGCGAGAGCCTTGCGCGAGTACAAGAGCAACACCCGGCACGGCTATGACGGCGTGATGGCCGAAGCGACGCAGCCGATCACCGAGGCACAGATTGCGGATCTCGCTTACTACATCGCGCGGTTTCGGTGATCGCGCGCGCATGATTCCGAAAAGCATGCCCTCGACTTGATCGGGGGTGGGAACCGGTTTTCGGATAAGACCATGCGCCGAGAAAAACAAAAAAAAACCGGACCCCGAAGGGTCCGGTCGTAGGGTGCCAGCGTGGGGGCCGGCACCATCTTCAGAGGGGAACATGCTGTCACATCGGCGACTCTGGGAGGATATCGATCCGGTGCAGCAGCAAGGTCAGACTATGCGATTAGGCCGATGCGGCAACGCCGCAGGCCGCATGTCAGCCATGTCGTAATGCAAATACGCATGGCCCACACTTGGGCTGCATGATCGCCATGCGTGGAATCGGGTCGTCCGCGGCGTTTGTTTTGCGCTGTGAAAACTGCAGCGAAAATCAGAAATGCCAGCGCTGGGCGTTGGCGACCAGGAAGTCGCGAAACACCTGGATGCGCGCGACCGATTTGAGCTCTTCCGGATAGACAAAATAGGCGTCGAGCGCGAGCGTGTCGGCCTCGCCGAACAACTGCACCAGGCCGCCGTTTTCCTCGACCAGATAATCCGGCAGCATCGCAACGCCGAGGCCGCGCTGGCAGGCGCGCAGCAGGCCGAGCACGTTGTTGATGGAGAGCGTCGGCGTGCGCGCATCCTTGGCGTCGCGCGCCACGTCCAGCAGCCAGCGCCGGTTGGCGAAATGCGCCGGCACATTGCCCCCGAGCAAGAGGATGCGGTGCTTGTCGAGTTCCTCGTGATTGCGCGGCGTGCCGAAACGCTTGAGATAATCCGGCGAGGCGTAAGCGTGGAAATGCACCGAGAACAGCTTGCGCTGAATGAGGTCGGGCTGCGTCGGCTGCCGCAGGCGGATGGCGACGTCGGCCTCGCGCATCGCCAGATCGAGTTCTTCGTCGGTGGTGATCAGCGTGATGTGGATGTCGGGATAAAGATCGAGGAATTCGCCGAGCCGCGGCGTCAGCCAATGCACGCCGATGCCGGGCGTGGTCGAGACTTTGAGTTCGCCGTTCGGCCGCTCGCGGCTGTCGGTCAGTTTGGTGCGCGCCGCTTCCAGCTTCATGAACACTTCATGGGCGGTGCGGTACAGCATCTCGCCTTGTTCGGTGAGGATCAGGCCGCGGGCGTGGCGGTGAAACAGCGACACCGACAGTTCGGACTCCAGTGCCGAAACCTGACGCGACACCGCCGACTGCGACAGCCCGAGCCGTTCGCCGGCATGGGTGAAGGAGCCCGCTTCCGCCGCGGCGTGAAACACTTTCAGTTTGTCCCAGTCCATCGATTTGTTGTGGTTTGTGGCCATGATTATTCCGCCGCCGCGCGCTGATGCTCATGCGCGGCCAGGAATTTCTCCGTTTCAAGGGCTGCCATGCAGCCTTGCCCCGCCGCGGTAACCGCCTGGCGGTAGATGTCGTCGGTGACGTCGCCGGCGGCGAAAACGCCGGGGACCGAGGTCGCGGTGGAATGGCCGGCGGTGACGATGTAGCCGGAGCCCTTCATGTCCAATTGGCCGGTGAACAGCTCGGAGGCGGGCGAATGGCCGATGGCGATGAACACGCCGTCGATATCGCGCTCGGTGATCGCGCCGGTCTTCACGTTCTTCAGGCGAACGCTGCGCACCTTCATCGGGTTTTCGCTGCCGAGCACGTCGTCCAGCGCGGTGTCCCAGATCACATCGATCTTAGGGTGCTTGAACAGGCGCTCCTGCAAAATCTTTTCGGCGCGGAATGAGTCGCGCCGGTGCACAACGGTGACCTTGGCGGCGAAGTTGGTGAGGAACAAAGCTTCCTCGACTGCGGTATTGCCGCCGCCGACCACGATCACTTGCTTGTTGCGATAAAAGAAGCCGTCGCAGGTGGCGCAGGCCGACACGCCATAGCCTTTGAACTTCTGCTCGGACGGCAGATCGAGCCAGCGCGCCTGCGCGCCGGTGGCGACGATCAAAGCCTCTGTCAGATAGACGTCGCCGGAATCGCATTCCAGCCGGAACGGGCGCTGCGCCAGATCCACTTTGGTGACGGTGTCGGTGACGATCTGGGTGCCGACATGGGTGGCCTGGGCCTGCATCTGTTCCATCAGCCAGGGGCCCTGGATGACGTCGGCAAAGCCCGGATAGTTCTCGACGTCGGTGGTGATGGTGAGCTGGCCGCCGGGCTGGATGCCCTGGATCAGGATCGGTTCCAGCATCGCGCGCGCGGCATAGATCGCGGCGGTGTAGCCGGCAGGCCCCGAGCCGATAATCACGACCTTGGAATGGATCGTCTTTGACATAATTCGCCCCCCCCTGGCGGGCGTCGCCGGGCTTTTGCCAAGCAGGCCGGATACGACCGGCTCTTTTCGTGAAGCCCCGATCTATGGCTTTCAGGGGAGCTATGCAAGATACGCACCCCCCCGGACTCACACCTATGGTTTACGCAGACCGAAGATGTGAATGGCCGCGCAACATTCTTTCGCGAAACTTTATTTCGCGGTATGGGTATTCCTATCGTCCCGTCCAGGAGCAGGTAAGGAGCCACCATTGTCCGCCCGTCTTGATGCCATCGACCGCAAAATCCTGAAGGAGCTTCAGGACGACGGCCGCATGACCAATGTGGAGCTGGCGCGCCGGGTCGGCATTTCGGCGCCGCCCTGCCTGCGCCGGGTACGCGCCCTGGAGGAGGCCGGCTACATCAAGGGCTACCGCGCGCTGCTCGACGAGAAGAAGCTCGGCTACGAGGTCGCGGTGTTCGCCATGGTGCACCTGTCGAGCCAGGCGGAGGCAGACTTGGTCGCCTTCGAGGACTTCGTGCGGGCGCAGCCGCTGGTGCGCGAATGCTGGATGCTGTCGGGCGAAATCGACTTCCTGCTCAAATGCGTGGCGCCGGACTTGAAAACCTTCCAGGCCTTTGTCGAGAAGCTGACCTCGGCGCCGAACGTGCGCAACGTCAAGACATCGTTGACGCTGCGCAATTCCAAAGACGCCGCCATGGTGCCGATGGAGGCGTGACGCGGCGGGCAGAGCCCCCTGTGCGTCAGATCACTTCGCTCCCGCCGTCCGAATAAGTCAGCTTGATCGTGACCGTGCCTTCGTTGAGTAGCCAAGGCCGCACACTGTAGCTGCGCGCGCCGCATTTATGCATCGGATCGGATGCGGCGATCGCTTTCGCCTCGGCGAGCGAAGCGGCGCGGATGATCACCATGCCTTCGCCTTCCCAGGCGTCTTCCGCATCGTTCCAGAACGGTCCGGCGCCGAACATGATGCCGCGCTTTTCCAGATCGATCTGAAAATCGAGATGCTCCTTGAGCGCCGCCATGATCGGCGCCATGCCGTTGGTCGGCTTGGTGAAGACGACATAAAGCTGCTTGCGCAGCATGACTTCGCAAGCCTTGAGAATGTCGGCGGCCGGGATCGATTTCATCGGTTAACTCCGTTCGGCGATGCGGTCGAGCTTTCTGCTCAATATCCATGACAGGCCGAGGAACGCCACCAGCATCACCAGGCCGAGCGCCGACGATGAGTCGTTCATCAGTTTTTCCGACACCTGCCCGAACGCATAACCGGCCATGACGACGGAGCCGGCCCACAATCCCGCCGCGACAAAATTCAGCGCGAGGAACGTCGGCCAGGGCAGCCGCGACATGCCGTAGGCAAAGCCCGCGGCGCCGCGAATGCCATGCGGGTAACGGTGGAACAGGATCATCAAGAGATAATGCCGATCCGCCAGCCGTATAGCGGTCCGCATGTTGCGTTCGAGCCACGGGAATTTTGCGAGCAACCGAACGCCGTATTTGCGCCCGATCCAGAATCGGACCACGTCGCCGGCAAAGCTGCCGAACCAGCACACCGCGATCAGCGGGCCCAAGGCAAACGCGCCGGAATGCGTCGCATAGCCGGCGAACAGCGCAAGCAGCAGGCTGTGCGACGTCGCGTAGGCAAACATGAGGCTATAGGCGGCATCGCCGTGCTGGCGAACGATATCGAGGAAGGAAGCGAGGTCTGTCGGAAACAGCAATTGGTGTTCCTCTCCCAAGCCGGGTTGAGATTACTCGACCCTGAGACCCAGCTTCTTGACGATCGCGCCCCACAGTCTCTGATCGGCGGCGGCCTGCGTAGCATATTCTTCCGGCGTGCTGGCGAGCGGGGCGGCTCCGACTTCGAGAATGCGGTTGCTGATGCTTGCATCGGTCACGGCGACGCGCAGTTCGCTGTTCAGGCGCTCGATGATCGGACGCGGTGTGCCGGCCGGAGCCATCAATCCGATGAGTTGCTCGGATGTGAAGCCGGGGAGGCCCGCCTCGCTGACGGTCGGCACATCCGGCAGCAGCGGCGAGCGGCTCCTGCCGGTCACGGCGAGCGGCCGCAACTGTCCGTTTTTGATGAGGCCGATCACGGAGGGGATCGGCGGCAGCATCAACTGCACATGGCCGCCGAGCAAATCTGAAACCGCAGGCCCGGTGCCACTATAGGGGATATGCCGGATTTTGATGTCGGCTGCGTCGAGCACCATCTCGGTGGAGACATGCACGACGGTGCCAGTGCCCGATGAACCGTAGTTGAGCACGCCGGGATTGGCTTTGGCGTAATCGATCAGTTCGCGCAGGGTTTTGGCCGGTACGGCAGGGTGAACGACCAGGACCGCCGGCGCGGTGGCGATGGTGCCGATGGCGGTCAGATCCTTGTCCGAATCGTAGCCAATATTCGCGTAGAGGGTGGGATTGATGGCAATGGTGCCGGAGAACGTCAGCAACATCGTGTAGCCGTCAGGCGCGCTCCGCGCCGCTTGGCGCGAGCCGATATTGCCGCCGGCGC
Source organism: uncultured Hyphomicrobiales bacterium (assembly GCA_903878085.1). Taxonomy (GTDB): domain Bacteria; phylum Pseudomonadota; class Alphaproteobacteria; order Rhizobiales; family Xanthobacteraceae; genus Pseudolabrys. The sequence continues at coordinate 74,917 of CAIRGJ010000063.1, forward strand.
CGGAGCGGTTTTCAACCACGATGGGCTGGCCTAGCGAACGGCTCATGCGTTCGCCGACCAGCCGCGCCAGCAAGTCATTGGCGCCGCCGGGCGGAAACGGCACGATCAGCATGATCGGACGTGACGGGTAGGTGTCGGCGGCCTGAGCGGGGCCTGCGAATTCAACCGAGAGCGCCAGCAGGCTTGCGCAAACCAGCGTGGCGGCTCGCCGTCGTGAAGTCCGCATCTCGCTCTTCCCCATTAAGGCCGCGCATGTTCGGGACGGGGAAGAGAGCTACCGCCACTCCACCTTCTTGATCTCGTAGCCCTTGGCGCCGCCGGGCGCATTGACCTCGACGGTCGCGCCCTTGGTCTTGCCGATCAGCGCGCGCGCCAGCGGCGAGGTGATCGAGATCTTGCCGGCCTTGGCATTGGCTTCCGGCTCGCCGACGATCTGCCACACCTTCTTTTCCTCGGTGTCCTCGTCGATCAGCGTCACCGTGGCGCCGAACGTGATGGTATCGCCCGACAGCTTCGACACGTCGATGATGTCGGCGCGCGCCAGCTTGTCCTGCAATTCGTCGATGCGGCCTTCGTTGAGCGACTGCTGCTCCTTGGCGGCGTGATATTCCGCGTTCTCGGACAGGTCGCCATGCGTGCGCGCTTCGGTGATCTGCTGGATGATGCGCGGACGCTCCACGCCCTGGCAGTGCTGAAGTTCTTGTTCCAGCGCGGTATAGCCCGCTGCCGTCATTGGAATCTTTTCCATCGTTCTTCTCCTCTTGGCGGGCGCTCCGAAACAACTTGAACGCGCTTCAGCGCCGCCAAGCCCCTTCCACCCAGAATTACTGTTCAACCCATTCGAAATTCGACTCCGGCGCGTTTCCGCGCACCGGAGTCATGGAACTTGGCCTAACTCGCGCCGCCGCTTTAGGTTCGAGGCACTTTGGGCCCAAAGCCCGTCAGGCTCGCCCGTCAAAGTAGCTTTGCAGCGCACGAACCTCGAGATCGCCCCCGAGGTAGGCTTTTATGCCTTGCGCCGCGGCAACGGCACCTGAAAGAGTGGTGTAGTATGGCACTTTATGCAAGAGGGCGGCATTTCGCAGCGACCGGCTATCGGCCAGGGCCGCCGCCCCGTCGGTGGTGTTGAAGACCAGCTGAACCCCGCCGTTTTTGATGACATCGACGATATGGGGCCGCCCTTCCAGCACCTTGTTGATTTTGGTGGCCTGGACGCCCTGTTCGGCCAGATAGCGCTGGGTGCCCGAGGTGGCGATGGTCTTGAAGCCGAGCGCCGCCAGCAGCTTGATCGAGGGCAGGATGCGCGCCTTGTCGGCATCGCGCACCGAGACGAACACGGTGCCGGCGCGGGGCAGGTTGGTGCCGCCGCCGATCTGGCTCTTGGCGAAGGCGATCTCGAACGACATGTCGAGGCCCATCACCTCGCCGGTCGACTTCATTTCCGGTCCCAGCACGGTATCGACGCCGGGGAAGCGGGCGAACGGGAACACCGCTTCCTTCACCGCCTTGTGCTTGTAGGCGCTCGGCTTGAGATTGAAGCTCTTGAGGCTCTCGCCGGCCATGATGCGCGAGGCGATCTTGGCGACCGGGAGGCCGATCACCTTGGCAACGAAGGGCACCGTGCGCGAGGCGCGCGGATTGACCTCGAGCACATAGATATCGCCGTCCTTGATGGCGTACTGCACATTCATCAGGCCGCCGACATGCAGCGCCAGCGCCAGCGCGCGGGTCTGGCGTTCGAGCTCGGCCAGCATCTTGTCGTCGAGCGAATGCGGCGGCAGCGCGCAGGCTGAATCGCCGGAGTGAATGCCGGCTTCCTCGATGTGCTCCATGATGCCGGCGATATAGGTGTCGGTGCCGTCGCACAGGCAGTCGACGTCGATCTCGGTGGCATCGGACAGATAGCGGTCGATCAGCAGCGGGCTCTTGGCCGACACCACCAGTTCCGACGGTTTGTCGAGCGTGGCGGCGAGCCGCGCGACGTAGCGCTCGAGCTGCGCCGAGTCGCGCACGATTTCCATGCCGCGGCCGCCGAGTACGTAAGACGGGCGAATGACGACCGGATAGCCGATGTCGTCGGCGATGGCGCGCGCCGCGCCCGGCGAGGTAGCGATGCCGTTCTGCGGCTGGCGCACCTTGAGCTTGTCGAGCAGTGTCTTGAAGCGGTCGCGGTCCTCGGCGAGGTCGATCATGTCCGGCGAGGTGCCGAGGATCGGCACTTTCGCGCGCTCGAGATGTTCGGCGAGCTTGAGCGGCGTCTGGCCGCCGAACTGCACGATGACGCCATGCAGCGTGCCGTTGCTGCGTTCGGTCTCGATGATCTCCAGCACGTCTTCCGGCGTCAGCGGCTCGAAATACAGCCGGTCCGAGGTGTCGTAATCGGTCGACACCGTTTCCGGATTGCAGTTGATCATGATGGTCTCGTAGCCGACTTCCTTCAGCGCGAAGCAGGCGTGGCAGCAGCAGTAGTCGAACTCGATGCCCTGGCCGATGCGGTTCGGACCGCCGCCGAGAATGATGACCTTCTTTTTGTCCGTGGGCCGCGCTTCGTCCGCGGCCTTGCCGTTGAACGGCGTCTCGTAGGTCGAGTACATGTAGGCGGTCGGCGAGGCGAACTCGGCGGCGCAGGTATCGATGCGCTTGAACACGGGCCGCACGCCGATGGCGCGCCGTTTTTGCATGACCGCCTCGGCAGGAGTCCCCGTGAGTTTTCCGAGGCGGGTGTCGGAAAAGCCCATGGCCTTGAGCCTACGGAACGCGCCGGCGGTCGGCGGCAGGCCCTTGGCCTTGACCTCGGCCTCCATGTCGATGATGCCGCGGATTTCCGACAGGAACCAGCGGTCGATCCGGCAGGCATTGTGAATCAGTTCGTCGCTGGCGCCGAGCCGCATTGCCTGCGCGACTTTCAACAACCGGTCCGGCGTCGGCGTGCCGAGCGCGGCGCGGATCGCGGCCTTGTTGTCGGCGTCCTCGACGTCCTTGCTCGGGTCGAAGCCTTCGATGGCGAGCTCGTCGAGGCCGGTGAGGCCGGTTTCCAGCGAGCGCAGCGCCTTCTGCAAACTCTCCTGGAAGGTGCGGCCGATCGCCATGGCTTCGCCGACCGACTTCATCGACGTGGTGAGCACGTTCGACGCGCCGGGGAATTTCTCGAAGGCAAAACGCGGAATCTTGGTGACCACGTAGTCGATGGTCGGCTCGAACGAGGCCGGCGTCGCGCCGCCGGTGATGTCGTTGGCGATTTCGTCGAGCGTGTAGCCGACCGCGAGCTTGGCCGCGACCTTGGCGATCGGGAAGCCGGTGGCCTTGGAGGCCAAGGCGGACGAGCGCGACACGCGCGGGTTCATTTCGATGACGATCAACCGCCCGTCGGCCGGATTGACGGCGAATTGCACGTTCGAGCCGCCGGTCTCGACGCCGATCTCGCGCAGCACCGCCAGCGAGGCGTCGCGCATCATCTGGTATTCTTTATCGGTCAGCGTCAGCGCCGGCGCGATGGTGATGGAGTCGCCGGTGTGCACGCCCATCGGGTCGATGTTCTCGATCGAGCAGATGATGATGCAGTTGTCGTTTTTGTCGCGCACCACCTCCATCTCGTACTCTTTCCAGCCGAGCACGGATTCCTCGATCAGCACTTCGTCGGTCGGCGAGGCGTCGATGCCGCCTTCGACGATCTCGATGAATTCCGCCTTGTTGTAGGCGATGCCGCCGCCGGTGCCGCCCATCGTGAAGGACGGCCGGATGATGGCGGGCAGGCCGATATCGTCGAGCGCGTCGAGCGCCTGCGACAGCGTCTTGACGTGATGCGAGCGCGGCGTCTCTAGACCGATCTTGGTCATGGCGTTGCGGAACAGCTCGCGGTCTTCCGCCTTGTCGATGGCCTCGGCGGTGGCGCCGATCATCTTGACGTTATACTTGTCGAGCGTGCCCATCTTCTTGAGCGACAGCGCGCAATTGAGCGCGGTCTGCCCGCCCATGGTCGGCAGCAGCGCGAAACCTCCGGGAAGAACGTGGCGCTCTTTCGCGATGATCTTGGTGACGATCTCCGGCGTGATCGGCTCGATGTAGGTCGCATCGGCGAGATCGGGATCGGTCATGATCGTCGCCGGATTGGAGTTCACCAGGATGACCCGGTAGCCCTCTTCCTTCAGCGCCTTGACCGCCTGCGTGCCGGAATAATCGAATTCGCAGGCCTGGCCGATGACGATCGGGCCGGCGCCTATGATCAGGATCGATTTGATGTCGGTGCGTTTGGGCATCGGCCTCCGGAAAATCAGCACAAAAAAAGGGCGCGCTTTTCGCGCGTCCTCGGCCCCCAGGCGGGGGTAACCCCGCGCGAGCGGTCTCTAGACCAGAATCGGAGGGGTGGGAAGGGCGGGCGAAGCGCTTGCCACAGCTAATCGCCCCGGCGCCAAGTTCGGCGCCGAGACCCTACAATCGCTGAAGATTTTCAGGTAGTTATCGGGCCCGTTCCCGCAAGGTCTCTCCATCCATGAACGCTCCCGCCAGCCTGCCGTTCTCGACCGAGAGCGGCGCCCTTCCCATCGTCGGTTTCGGCACCTCGCCGCTGACCGGCGGCATGAGCCCCGACATCGTGGTCGCGGCGCTCAAGGCTGGCTACCGCCACATCGACACCGGCCGCAAATACGGCACCGAAGCGGCGGTCGGCGACGGCATGCGCAAGTCGGGCGTGCCGCGCCAGGACATCTTCCTCACCACCAAGGTGTCGCACGAACACTTAGCGCCCGGCGATTTCGCCAGATCGGTCGACGCCAGCCTGGCGGCGCTGAAACTCGATTACATCGACCTGCTGCTGATCCACTGGCCAAGCCCCGACATCGATCTGTCCGAGACCATGCCGGCTTTGGCCAAGGCCAAGCAGCAGGGCAAGGCGCGCCATATTGGCGTCGCCAATTTCAATATCCCTCTGCTCGACAAAGCGGTCGAGATTTGTCCCGAGCCGCTAGTCGCCTTGCAGGCCGAGTACCATCCCTATCTCGACCAGACCAAACTGCTGGCCGCGGCGCGGCGGCATCAGCTCGTCTTCATCGCCTATTGCCCGCTCGGGCGCGGCCGGCTGTTCGACGATCCGGTGCTCAACGCCATCGCCAAGGCGCGTGGCCGCAGCGTGGCGCAGATCGCGCTGCGCTGGCTGATGCAGCAGAACGTCGCGCCGATTCCGTTTTCGTCGAACCCGCAGCGCATCGCCGACAATTTCAACGTGTTCGATTTTGAACTGAGCGATGACGAGATGGCGCGCATCGCGGCGCTCAAGCGCGCCGATGGCCGCGTCGCCAATCCGGTCGGCCGCGTGCCCGGCGGCTGGGATTGATCAGGCTTTGCGCGCCGTAAACGTCATGCGCCACGGATTGTGGCCGATGTTGCGCTCGGCGCGCTTGGCCGTGTAGCCGGCGGCCTTGAGACGCGCCAGCATCTCAGCTTCGGTGTAATGCGATAGGCCGTGCGACTTCTTCAGCTTGAAATAATCCGACACCAGGATCCGGATCAGGCCGCCGACTGCCGCCCAGAAAAATCCATTCTCGGCGCCGAAGCGCAGCAGCGACAGCGCGGCGTATGGCGCTGCGAGCGCCGGCGGCACGATGTCGCCGATGATCACCACGCCCTCCGGCTTCACCAGCTGCCGGAATACACCAAGCAGGCGGTCCAGCTCCGCTGCGGTCAAATATTGCGCCACCGAATGCATCACGATGAGATCGAACGAGCCGGCCGGGCGCGCCATGGCCTCGTCGGGCGTCAGCACGGAAATTTTCGGATTGTCGGCATAGCGCGCGGTCAACGCGGCGCGCACATTAGGCGCGGCCTCGACCAGCGCCAGATGCGCCGCCTTCGCCGCGACCAGATCGGCCGAGGTCGCTTCGCCGCAGCCATAGTCCAGCACGTCGGCCGAGTGCGGCGGCACATAGTCCCGGATGTCTTCGGCGATGGTGCGGTAATGAACGTCGCGATGACGCTCATTCACATAGATCACCGAATGCTTGAAATCGTAGAAGCTGATCCAGTCCATCAGGCGGCCGAACGCGAAGTGCTGGCGACCTTACGCAGCTTGCGCACCGTTGCCTTTTTCAGCCGCTGCTCTGCGTGTCGTAAATCATAGGCGGCCTGCAGGCGCAGCCACATGTCCGCGGGCGGATTGCTGAACGCGCGCTCGAGACGAACCGCGACATCCGGCGTGATCGGCGATTTGCCGTTGACGATTTCCGACAGGGTCTTGCGGCTGATGCCCAAGGCCTTGGCAGTCTCCGTTACGGTAAGACCGAGCGGAACGAGCACGTCTTCTTTCAGACCTTCGCCCGGATGGGGCGGAACGAGCATCGGCATGATTTCACCTCAGTGATAATCGACCAGGTCGACGTCGAAGACATGACCGTCTTCGAAACGAAAAACGATGCGCCAATTTCCGGACACCGATACACTCCAGAAATCTCTCAAGTTCCCGGTCAGCGGGTGCAGCCGCAAGCCCGGAAAATCCATGTCGCGCGGCATTCGCGCCATGTTCAGATAACCAAGAATACGAGCGATCCTGGTGCGATGGGCGGCATGGACGCGCGAGGCATCGCCGCGTTCATGCAGCAGTCTCAGTCCGCGGTGCCGGAAACTGCGGATCATGCCGTAGAATAGGCTGTAACCCGATGGGTGTCAACGCGTGGCTACGCCGTCTTGCCCTTCGCCTTGCGCATCGCGTCGACAAAGCGCGTGAACAGATAATGGCTGTCGCGCGGGCCGGGCGAGGCTTCGGGGTGGTACTGCACCGAGAACACCGGCCTGTCTTTGAGCGCGATGCCGCAGTTCGAGCCGTCGAACAGCGACACATGGGTCTGCTCGACGTTCTTCGGCAGGCTGTCTTTGTCGACCGCGAAGCCGTGGTTCATCGAGGTGATCTCGACCTTGCCGGTGGTCAGATCCTTGACCGGATGATTGGCGCCGTGGTGGCCCTGATGCATCTTCATGGTCTTGCCGCCGAGCGCGATGCCGAGCATCTGATGGCCGAGGCAAATGCCGAAAGTCGGCGTGCCGGTCGCGATCAGCGTCTTGATCACCGGCACGGCATATTCGCCGGTCGCCGCCGGATCGCCCGGGCCGTTCGACAGAAACACGCCGTCGGGCTTGAGCGCCATGATGTCATCCGACGAGGTCGTGGCTGGCACGACCGTCACCTTGCAGCCGGCGCCCGCCAGCAATCGCAAAATGTTGCGCTTGATGCCGTAGTCGACCGCGACGACGTGGAATTCCGGATTGTCCTGGCGGCCGTGACCCTTGCCCCAGACCCACTCGGTCTCGTCCCAGGAAAAGCGCTGCCCGGTCGTCACCTGCGGCACGAGGTCCATGCCGACGAGACCCGGCCAGTCGCGCGCCTGCTTCTTCAGTGCCTCGATGTCGAACTTGCCCGCAGCATCGTGCGCGATCACGGCGTTGGGCATGCCCTTCTCGCGGATCAGCACGGTCAAAGCGCGGGTGTCGATACCGGCGAGCCCGATGATGCCGCGCGCCTTCAGCCAGTCGTTGAGGTCCTTGGTGGCGCGGTAGTTCGACGGCGAGGTGATGGCGGAATGCAAAATGACGCCGCAGGCCCCGGGCCGCGCCGCCATGTTCACGCTCTCGATGTCTTCCTCGTTGGTGCCGACATTGCCGATGTGCGGGAAGGTGAAGGTGATGATCTGCCCGGCGTAAGACGGGTCGGTGAGGATTTCCTCATAACCGGTCATCGCCGTGTTGAAGCAGACTTCGGCGACCGCGGTGCCGGTGGCGCCCAGGCCGAAGCCCTCCAGCACGGTGCCGTCCGCCAATACCAGAAGGGCCGTCGGCTTGGGCTCGTGCCATGAGCCTACGGAAGCGTCCGGAGAAGTTCCGGCGGAAGGCGCTTTGGTCTGGGTCATGGCCTCTTAGTTGCGTATTATAGGATCAGAGGCAAGGGGCCGCCGGGTGCCGCCCCCAGACCAATAAAAGGGGACTGCCGGTGCTGCGCGACGACATGAATAATGCCTTGAAAGAGGCGATGAAGGCCAAGAACGAGCGCACGGTGTCGACGCTCCGCATGGTCAATTCCACCCTGAAAAACGCCGACATCGAGGCCCGCGGCTCCGGCAAGCCGCTGCTCGGCGAGGCCGAGGTGCTGGCGATCCTGCAGAAGATGATCAAGCAGCGCCAGGAATCGGTCGAGATGTACAAGAAGGGCGCGCGCCCCGATCTGGTGAAGCAGGAAGAGGAAGAGATCGCCATCATCTCCGCCTATCTGCCGAAGCAGATGTCGGACGCCGAGATGGCCGCCGCGATCGATGCGGCGGTGGCCGAGACCGGCGCCGCCGGCATGAAGGATATGGGCAAGGTGATCGGCGTCTTGCGCGCCAGATACGCCGGGCAGATGGATTTCGGCAAAGCCAGCGGGCTGGTGAAGGCGAAGCTGCAGTAGTTCTTTTCCCCTCCCCCGCGAGCCCTTGCGAGCGCGGGGAGGGGCATAGGCGGCCTTCGGCCGCCGTTCTTCCTAATAAGAACGCCGATGCGATGCATCGGCTTTGGGTGGGGGAGAATTTTGGCGCATGAAGCGAAGCGCCCCCACCCCGATAAGCATCGCTGACGCGATGCTTATCGACCCTCCCCACGCTTCGCGGGGGAGGGGAAAGCATCCGCCGCCTTCGGCAACGTCTCCGCCAGCCGCTCCGCCCAATATTTCTGTCCGGCTTCGTCGGCGATCAAATCCTGACGAATTTCAATGGCGACGTGTTCGAGCCCGCGCTTCTCGCCATGCACCGGGATGGTGTAATCGGTGTCGTCGTCGACCGAGTAGGGCTCGTTGTCGCCGACCGTGAGATCGCCGGGCGCTGCCAAGAGATCGCGCAGCGCATGCGCCAGCGTGCTGTTGCGGTTGTAGAGCACGCCGGCCTGCCACGGCCGCGCGACGCCGCCATAGACCGGCGTGAAGCTGTGCAGCGAAATCAGAAACGTCTGCCGATCTTTTCGCGCATCGAGATGGCGTTCGATCGCCTGATGATAGGGATCGAAGATTTCGCGCCGGCGCGCCTCGGCATCTTGTGCCGACACATTCTGATTGCCCGCAATGGCCGTGCCTTCGCTCAAGGTCGCAATCGACGTCGGGCTGCCCGGCGGCCGGTTGCAGTCGATCACCAGCCGCGAATAAATCTGCATGATGAGATGCGCGTCGAGCAGTTCGCTGAGGCGGCGGCCGACGCCTTCGATGCCGATGTCCCAGGCGATGTGGCGGGCGAGGTCTGCCTCTGCCAGGCCGAGACTATGCAGCGCGCGCGGAATGCGCCGTCCGGCGTGATCGCAGACCAGCAGGAACTGCGAGCCGCCTTCGGCGTTGTATTCCGCAACCGGCGGCAGTTCGTCGGGCGCCAGAAGTATCCGCTGCATGATTGCCTTTTCAGACGCCATTCGTTGCCCAGGATTTCAACAACCGCCGCGCCGATTTCAGCATAGGCTATCGGTCAAGGAGCAGCCGCGATGCTGATCGATATCGGTTACGACATCACTTACACCGCGCCGCAGCCGACGCCTATGGTGGTGATGCTCAGCGTGCATCCGTCGCGGGTCGCCGATCTGGTCGCGCCGGAAAACATCACGACCCATCCGCCGGCGCCGATCCATTATTATCACGACAGTTTCGGCAATTTCTGCGGCCGGCTGGTGCTGCCGCAGGGCGGCGTCACCTTGAGCAACCGCGCCACGGTGCGCGACAGCGGACTGCCCGATCCGGTGATGCCCGATGCCCAGCAAATCCCGGTCGAGAATTTGCCGGACGAGGTCATTTTGTTTCTGCTGCCGAGCCGCTATTGCGAGATCGACCGCATGGTCGATCTGGCCTGGTCGCTGTTCGGCAATACGCCGATGGGCTGGGGCCGCGTCCAGGCGATCTGCGACTACGTCCATAACCACGTCACCTTCGGCTATCAGTTCGCCGCGCCGACCAAGAGCGCGCACGACGTGCACACCGAGCGCCGCGGCGTGTGCCGCGACTTCGCGCATCTGGCGGTGACCTTGTGCCGCTGCATGAATATTCCGGCGCGCTATTGCACCGGCTATCTCGGCGACATCGGCGTGCCGCCGGACGACGCGCCGATGGATTTCAGCGCTTGGTTCGAGGTCTACCTGTCCGGCCAGTGGTACACTTTCGATGCGCGGCACAACCACCCGCGCATCGGCCGCATCCTGATGGGCCGCGGCCGCGACGCCGCCGACGTGCCGCTATCCACCAGTTTCGGCCGCACCGAGTTGGCCATGTTCAAGGTCTATACCGACGAGGTCGCGGGCGCCTGACGTTCGCCCGATGACGGCGCCGATTTGTTTCGCTACAGTTGCCGGCGAGAGCCCCCGCAGACCGGGCCATCGACACCAGGGAGCGCGCCGTGAGATTTGTCTACTCGTTCGCCGTCATGTTGGCCTTGCTGGCGGGACAGACCGGCCTGGTACGCGCCGACGATTATCCGAGCCGCCCGATCCACGTCTTCACGACGTCGAGCGCCGGCGGCATTAGCGACATCTTCATGCGCGTGCTGGGCGAGGCGATGCGCGAGCGGCTCGGCCAGCCGCTGATCATCGAGAACCGCCCCGGCGGCGCCGGCAACATCGCCGCGCGCGCCTGCCAGGATGCTGTGCCCGACGGCTACACCATCTGCATCATCAACGCCGATCCGCTGATCTATAACCAGTTCCTGTTCAAGAAGATCTCGTTCGATCCCGAGCATGGGCTGAGCCCCATCGTCAATTTGTTCCATCTGATCCAGGTGCTGGTGATCAATTCCGATCTGGGCGCCAAGACCGTCGACGAACTGATCGCGGTGTCGAAGGCCAAGCCCGGCACGCTCAATTATCTCACCGCCTCGGTGCCGCTCGCGGTCTACATGGACAGCCTCAAGGGCGACAAAGGCGCAGACTGGGTGCGCGTGCCGTTCAAGGGCGGCGGCGAGGCCACCAACGCCATTCTCGGCGGCTCGACGCCGATCGGCCTGATCGGGCTCGGCAATGTCATGGCGCAGATCACCGCCGGCAAGATGACGGCGCTGGCGCTCACCAACAACATCCGCACGCCGCTGTTGCCGAACGTGCCGACCTTCGCCGACCTCGGCTACAAAGGCGCGCCGTCGCAGACCTGGTACGGGCTGTTCGCGCCGGCCGGCACCCCGAAGGCGATCATCGACAGGCTCAACGCCGAAGTGATGCGCGTGGTGAAGGACCAGGCGTTCCAGGACAAATACATCATCAGCCGCGGCCAGGTGCCGGCCATCAACACGCCGGAGGAATTCGCCAAGGAAATCCTGGAAGACCGCGTCGCCGCCAAGGACGTGGTCAAGGAAAGCGGCCTGGAACCGCAGTAGCGGGGCGGCTCACCTTTCGCATCCGATGCGCCCGGTCGCCCTGGGTTGTAGGTTATCAACATGTTTCCACAGGTTGTTAACACGCATATCTGTATATCTGTGATGCCTGCAACATAAGGTTGTTATTGCCCGCGCCGCCGCCGCGTAATGCCCCGGGGAAGCTAGGTTGGCATCGGGGTGGGGCAGATGCGTTTTGCGGCGACGCTGGTTGTGTGTGTTGGTCTGTCTTTGACGGCCGCGGGGTGCGATCCGCAGACTGACCGGCAATACATGCGCGAAGGGGTCGGCGTCGATCTTAATTCCTCAAAGCTGCCGCAAGCCACCGACCGGCAAGAGCAATACATTGACTATATCTGCCAGCAAGCTGGCTATTCCTATTCTGACGCGATCGGGCGCACTTCTTCCTGCATCGACAAAAGCGGCTGGACGGCTTTTGTGCAGGCGGGCATGAACGACATCGACCAGCGCTGCGACGCCTATCTGTCCTGGCTAGACGCCAAGCGCCGCGACCGTGAGCCTGTGCTCAGGCAACTCGCTGCGGTGAGCGGGGCGACGCACTCGATCATGACCGTTTCGGGCGCGGGCACGGATTCCCTCGACATTGTCAGCACCGCGTTAAGCCTCGCCGCCGCAAGCTACGCCAATTGGAATTCCCGGTTGCTACTTGAGGTCGATCAGTCGACCGTGATGACGCTCGTCTATTCGCGGCAGGTCGACTTCCGCAATGCGATCGCCAAGGAGTTTGTTCCCGACCGTCCGCGAGCGATTTACCTGTTGCGCAACTACGTGCGCATCTGTCTGCCGATCACCATCGAAACCGACATCAACACCAGCATCACACTAGTGCAGCGGGGTAATCCGGCCGATGTGAAGAAAAATCCGGTGGCCAAGACGGCCGGAACCGTGCCGATTGAACTCAATGTCACCACGCCGATACCGCCCTCCAAGCAACTGGCAAACATACTTCATCCCGCGCAAGACTCAGTCGAGGACACCCTTCCATTCCCTATCGGAAAAGCCATTCAAAAGGCTCTATGCGTGAAGAAGCCAAATGGAGACTTTGGCAATACAGGATCGGAGACGAGGTCAAATCTCCGGGATTTTAAGGCTGGTCTGCTTTTACAGAAATCGGACGAGCTAAAGGGCTTGATTGAGAACGCTTCCGACCGCGCGGATGTAATAAAAGCGACGGAACTGTTCCCGTCATGTCATGCAGCGGGCTTTGTAACAGCTTACGAAGTTGGCGCATTCACAAGACATACTGCGCCGGGAATTCGGAAGATGCTCATCACAGGACTCAAAGCTGTAGTCGAGGATGCCGCCACCGCCCCGGCCGATAAGACCAAAACCGAAGCGTTGAAGGCTAAGCTGGAAGCTTTGAATCAGCCAAAAATTCAGGTGATGAATCTCGACGTCAGCGACGCTATTCGAATCCTCAGCAAACGCTACGGATTGGCGGAGGCGTCGCGGATCGACTTTGCCTTCCTACAGCAGCTCGAACTGAAAACTGCGAAGTAGTCATTCGATTTCAGGAGATCGAAATGTATAGACCCTTAGAAAATTTTCGCATGCGGACCACCGCTGCCGATGAGCCAGCCTCCGATAAAGTCATTCGCATTACTCAAGATGTCGACATCCTTGAGGATGTTGGTGGCGGATGGGTAAAGGTCAGAGCGTATGATCACAATCAAGTCATCGACGGATTTGCGCGTCGAGAATGGCTTGAATTGATCGATGATACGAAAATCGACAAGGTAAAATTTATCCAAGCATGATTTTTTGGTGCTTGGGATTTCAAAACGAATGCCCCGTATTTAATTGCGGTGGCGGAGATCGAGTCCGGCACAAAAAATATCGCGTCGGAAAGCTCGTCCGCCTTTGGGCCATTTCAGATCATGCCGAACACATGGACTCAATATAAGAGCCATCCGCGAATCGGCCTCTCCGATGGGGACCGCTATGACCCGTATCGGCAGCCGGTCGTGGCCGCGAAGATCGAATCGGACGCCACTGAAGCGTTGCGCGCCACGCTGCCCGGCAACGTCAACCCAACGCCACCTGAATTATACCTTGCGCACGTATTCGGCGTTGACGCCGCAAAGATAATTCTACAGCCGCTCGTTCGTATTCTTCCGATCGATCAAGCCTTGCTGAGGGCCTATGCGAACGACGCCAATCCGCAAGAAAAGGCGACCAAGGCAATCGCTGCCAAAAAGGATATTTTAACATCGGGCGGTCAGCCTCTGATCGTTGATACGATCCTCACCAATGTCGGCACTAAACTGAAGGAGGCTCTCGCCGCTTCCGTGCCGCCGGATATTGCGAAAGCGATCGACGATCCTCTGTCATCTCAGGTGGCTGTGGCGATGGCGGTGTCGGGAAACACCCGCTATTGGATCGTCAACCTATCCGGTGACGAGGAGGGCGGTCAGGTTCTCGTCAAACAGAGCGGAGACGCGGACCCTATCGTCATCACGTCCGACACGGTTCTCCTCCCGGTACCTGCGGGATTAGTGCCCGCAGATGTCGCGGAACAGCTTAACAAATCGAGTGAAGGTGGCGCTGTGCCCGGCGGGCCCGCTGGCCCGCCGCTTCCGGCGGGCTCAGATCCAGGACCGCTCATTCTCGCAACCGCACAGGCGCAGCTTGGAAAGTTGAAAACGGGCAACGTCCCAAATACGCAGAATGGAAATCTGGCTTGTGCTTGGGCGGTAAACGAAATTGCGCGGCTTGCCATTGGCAAGTCTATCGGGGGCGACCTCAGCACGGATGGGATGTTTAAAGCACTTCAGGCGCATCGCGAGATTCAGGAGGCCCAGTTATCTGGCGGCTGTATTGTTATTTCTCCGAGAGTGGGCGACCGTCCCGGGCATGTTGGGATTGTTGGCAACATTATGCCGAACCTGGGCGATACAAAAGTGTATTCGAACTGTTCCAGCCAAAGGGTATTCTGCGACAAATACACCATCGCGAGTTGGAAGAGCTATTTCGGCGGGCGGGGTCTTTCCGTGCACTTTTTTAAGTTGCTCTCACCTCCCCTGTGAATAACGAGCAAAACGCGTCAGATTCCAGCCCAAACCTCGGCTTGGCGGCTACGCCCTAAAAACCCTCCCTTCGGCGGCCTATGATGGCCGGGCCGAATCGGTAGAACCTGTCAGCCACCCCAAACGCCGCGCCAAACGCGGCGGGAAAATCATGCGCTTTACGCCCCAGTTTCTCGACGAGTTGAAGTCGCGGCTTCCGGTCTCGGAAGTCGTCGGCCGCCGCGTCAAGCTCACGCGCTCGGGCCGCGAGCTGAAGGGCCTGTCGCCGTTCAACAAGGAGAAAACCCCGTCCTTCTTCGTCAACGATCAGAAGGAAGCCTGGTTCGATTTCTCCTCGGGCAAGAACGGCAGCATTTTCGATTTCGTCATGTTGACCGAGGGCGTCACCTTCCCGGAAGCGGTCGAGCGCTTGGCGCAGATGGCCGGCGTCGCTTTGCCGAAAGTGTCGCATGAGGACCAGCAGCGCGACGCGCGCGCTAAGACGCTGCATGACGTCATGGAACTGGCGGCGAAGTTTTTCGAGACGACGCTCGCCTCGCGCGTCGGCGCCAAGGCGCGCGGATATCTCGCCGACCGCAGCCTCGATCCGGCGACACAGCTCAAGTTCCGTCTCGGTTACGCCTCGGCCGAGCGCTTCGCGCTCAAGGAGCATCTCGGCTCCCACGGCATTCCGGTCGAGGACATGATCGAGGCCGGTCTGCTGATTTCCGGCGGCGACATTCCGGTGCCGTTCGATCGCTTCCGCGACCGCGTGATGTTTCCGATAACCGACATTCGCGGCCGCGTCATCGCCTTCGGCGGCCGCGCCATGGATAAAGACGCGCAGGCGAAATATCTCAATTCGCCGGAGACGCCGCTCTTTCACAAAGGCCATACGCTCTACAACATCGCCGCCGCGCGCCAGGCCGCGCATGACGGCGCGCCCATCATCGTGGTCGAAGGCTATGTTGACGTCATCGCCATGGTCACCGCGGGTTATGCCGCCGCGGTCGCGCCGCTCGGCACGGCCTTGACCGAAGACCAGCTGGCGCTGTTGTGGAAGATGGCGGACGAGCCGGTGCTGTGCTTCGACGGCGACAAGGCGGGCATTCGCGCCGCGTTCCGCGCCGTCGACATCGCGATGCCGCGGCTCACGCCCGGCAAGAGCCTGAAATTCGCGCTGCTGCCGCAGGGCCAAGACCCCGACGATCTGCTGCGCTCGGCCGGCCGCGAGGCGGTGGTCGAGGTGATCGAAGCGGCCAAGCCGCTCGCCGCCATGCTGTGGACCCGCGAGACCGAAGGCCACCAGTTCGACACGCCGGAACGCCGCGCCGCACTCGAGGCCCGCATCAACGAAGTCACCACCGGCATCGCCGACGAATCCGTGCGCAAATATTACCGGCAGGATTTCCAGGAGCGGCTGCGGCAGTTTTTTGCCCCGGCGCAAGGCCAGGGCTTTGGCGGGCGCGGTAATTTCCAGCGCGGGCAGGGTGCCGGTCAGCCGAACTGGCGCGAGCGTGAGCAAGCCGGCGCCGGCGGCGGTGCCTCGCGGTTTGGCGCCAAATTCGGCGCCAAGCGTCCCGAGATCGGCTCCCGCAACACGCCCTATGTCGTGGTCAGCCAGCAGATGGCCTCGAGCCCGCTGCATCGCGGCGCCCGCACCGCGGTGCCGCTGCGCGAGGCGCTGATCCTGCAGGCCGCGCTCAACCATCCCTGGTTGCTGCACGACCACATGGAGGAACTGGCCTCGCTCGAGTTCCGTTATCCGGACGCCGAACGGCTCAAGGCGGCCCTGATCGACATCGCCGCCCACGCCCAGGCTGCGGATTCGGCCGCGATCCGGGCGGAACTCACCGCCCGCGACCTCACCGGGGTCACCGAGCGGATCCAGGCCGCGATCACGACCGCCTCGGTCTGGGGGGCGCGTCCGGATGCGGCGCCGGAGGACGTTCTGGTGACCTGGCAGCAGCTCGTTGCCTTGCATCGCCAGTGGCATTCACTAACTAAGGAGCTCAAGGACGCGGAACAGGCCCTTGGCCAAGACTCCAGCGAAGCCAACTATTTGCGGCTGCGCGACGTCAAAGTCCGGCTCGAACGGATGGATGGCACGGAAGCCCTGATCGAGGGCTTCGGCGCGTCCTCGGGGCGGGGCGCAAGGAGCTTATAAGAAGCCTATGATCTGGCCTTTATGGGGCTTTATAGGCTTGACCGCAGGCCGCTAAGGCGGCACGGAATTACCGGACCGGCGGGGAAGAATGGGTCGTTCCCGGCGGTATTATGCAGGGTTAATCGGAGCTTAAGCGGGCTCCGGCGACACTGGTGACCTGATTCGAGGGCTACGCCATCCCGGCGCGGCCCTTTTGGCCATGCGCTCGGATCGCCGTGGCCGTGTGATGCGTTTGAATCTGAGGGGACCGCGGCGCCGCGGATGAGCGAGATGGCCAAAAAGGTCCAAGAAAAGGTTCAGGAGAAACCGATGGCGGTAAAGGCGATGGCGACCAAGGCGAAAGCCGTGCAGGGCAAAGACGAAGCCCCGGAGAAGGATGCCGAAGGCGCGCCCGATCAGCCGTTGCCGTTGCTCGACCTGTCCGACGCCGCCGTCAAGAAGATGATCAAGGCCGCCAAGAAGCGCGGTTACGTCACCCACGATCAGATCAATGCGGTGCTGCCGTCGGAGGAAGTGACCTCGGACCAGATCGAAGATGTCTTCGCCATGATCAGCGAGATGGGCATCAACGTCGTCGAGAACGAGGACGCCGACTCGGAAGACGGCGAGGCCGAGAAGGCCACCGACGACGACGACGACGATGACGACGATACCGGCCGCGCGGTGGTCGAGACCAAGACCAAGGCGCTCGCCACCACCGAGAAAAAAGAGCCGTCCGAGCGCACCGACGATCCCGTTCGGATGTACCTCCGGGAAATGGGTTCGGTCGAGCTGCTGTCGCGCGAAGGCGAAATCGCCATCGCCAAGCGCATCGAGGCCGGCCGCGAGGCGATGATCGCCGGTCTGTGCGAAAGCCCGCTGACGTTCCAGGCCGTCATCATCTGGCGCGACGAACTCAACGAAGGCAAAGTTTTCCTGCGCGACATCATCGACCTCGAGGCGACCTACGCCGGTCCCGATGCCAAGCAGATGCAGACGCCGGTGATCATCGGCGCCGACGGCAAGCCGGTGCCGCAAGCGGTCGGCACGCCGGTGCCGGGCGCGCCGCATTTGCAGGTCGTGCAGCCCGCAGCCGCGCCCACCGCGCCGCCGCAGGCAACGCCGTTCAAGGCGCCGGGCGAAGCCGGCGATGGCGAAGAGGCGAAGGACCCGGCCGCCGAAGGCGACTACGACGAAGACGACATGGAGAATTCGCTGTCGCTTGCGGCCATCGAGGCCGAGCTGAAGCCGAAAGTCGTCGAGACCTTCGACAACATCGCCGACGCCTTCAAGCGGCTGCGCCGCCTGCAGGAGCAGGACATCGAATTCCGGCTGAAGAACACCTCGCTGTCGCCGGCGCAGGAGCGCAAATACAAGAAGCTCAAGGAAGAGATCATCGGCGAAGTGAAGTCGCTGCGCCTCAATCAGGCGCGCATCGACAGCCTCGTCGAGCAGCTCTACGACATCAACAAGCGCCTGGTGTCGAACGAAGGCCGGCTGATGCGGCTGTCGGAAAGCTACGGCGTCACCCGCGACGAGTTCCTCAAGAACTACATGGGCTCGGAGCTCGATCCGCGCTGGCTCAACCGCATTTCCAAGCTGTCCGCCAAGGGCTGGAAGAATCTGGTCGCCAAGGAAAAAGACAAGATCAAGGAAATCCGCGGCCTCGTGCACGAGCTCGCCGGACAGACTGGCGTCGAGATCAGCGAATTCCGCAAGATCGTGCAGTATGTGCAGAAGGGCGAGCGCGAAGCCCGCCAGGCCAAGAAGGAAATGGTCGAAGCGAACCTGCGCCTCGTCATCTCCATCGCCAAGAAATACACCAACCGCGGCCTGCAGTTCCTCGACCTCATCCAGGAAGGTAATATCGGCCTGATGAAAGCGGTCGATAAATTCGAATACCGGCGCGGCTACAAGTTCTCGACCTATGCGACCTGGTGGATCCGTCAGGCGATCACGCGTTCGATCGCCGATCAGGCGCGCACCATCCGTATTCCGGTGCACATGATCGAGACCATCAACAAGATCGTGCGCACTTCTCGTCAAATGTTGAATGAGATCGGCCGCGAGCCGACGCCCGAAGAGCTGGCCGAGAAGCTCGGCATGCCGCTGGAGAAGGTGCGCAAGGTTCTGAAAATCGCCAAGGAGCCGCTGTCGCTCGAAACGCCCATCGGCGACGAGGAGGATTCGCACCTCGGCGATTTCATCGAGGACAAGAACGCCATCCTGCCGATCGACGCCGCGATCCAGTCGAACTTGCGCGAGACCACGACGCGCGTGCTGGCGTCGCTGACGCCGCGCGAGGAACGCGTGCTGCGCATGCGCTTTGGCATCGGCATGAACACCGACCACACGCTGGAAGAAGTCGGCCAGCAGTTCTCGGTCACCCGCGAACGTATCCGCCAGATCGAGGCCAAGGCGCTGCGCAAGCTGAAGCACCCGTCGCGCTCGCGCAAATTGCGCAGCTTCCTCGACAACTAAGCTTCTTGTCCCGGGCGCGCTGCAACACGAAGTGTTGCGGCGCAGAACCGGGACCGCCAAGCACTCCGGCCTCCGGTCATCCCCGCGAAGGCGGGGATCCAGCGCTTATCGGAATCAAAACGGCGGGCCTCGCGCCCGCCGTTTTGTTTGTCCGCCGCAATTAAACTCAGCTCACGCCCGGCTGACACCGTCGCCATTCCTGCGCCGGGGCGGCGTCGCCCTCGCGCGCCTGCGCCAGATATTCGCCGAGCAGCGTGATCGACACTGTGTTGCCGGCGCCGGCTTCGCCCGGCGGGATCACGTAGGAGAAGAAGTGGCGGCTATAATCGCCCTGCGCTTTCGTGCCCCCGGGCGTGACGATGGCGGGCCCGCGGATCGTCATGTGTTTGCCGTCGGCGCGGCACCAGTCGCCGTCGATGGCGTCGGCCAAGGCCGGCGCGGCCTGCGCCAGCAGCGCCGCACAGGCGGCGGCGGTGAGAATGGTCCGGTGGTTCATGGCTGCCTCCTCGCTGTCGTTGCCGGCTTGGCCATTATAGCAGGCTGGCGATCATAGCAGGAACTGGCGTGCCGGCGAGCCGGGGCGCAACGCTTCGCGCCGGGCCGGCAGCATGCCAAGATCGGTGCCCAGGGAGACCCCGAGGATGCCCATGATGTTACGACCGCTCACGGCGCTGATTTTTTCGCTGCTGCTCACCGCCCCCGCGCTCGCCGCCAAATGCGGCGGCGACTTCAACACGTTCATCGCAGCAATCTCGCGCGACGCGGCCTCAGCCGGCGTGTCGCGCAGCGTGATCGACTCCGCGTTGACCGGCGTCACGGTCGACCAGACCGTGCTCGATTTCGACCGGCGCCAGCGCTACACCTTCCGCAAGTCCTTCGAGGATTACGCCAAGACCCGCGTCATCCCGGCGCGCATCAAGCGCGCGCAAGGCCTGATGCAGCGCCACGCGCCGCTGCTGTCGCGCATCGAGCGGCAGTTTGGCGTGCCGGCCTCCGTCGTCATGGCGATCTGGACGCTGGAAACCGACAATGGCGGCGGCGACATGGGCAAGCTGCCGGTGGTGCGCACGCTGGCGACGCTGGCCTGGGATTGCCGCCGCACCGAATTGTTCCAGGGCGAGTTGATCGCGGCCTTGCAGATCGTGCAGCGCGGCGACCTGCCGTTGCGCGACCTGGTCGGCGCCTTTGCCGGCGAGATCGGCCAGACCCAGTTCCTGCCGTCGTCCTACATCAAGTACGGCGTCGACTATGACGGCAACGGCCACGTCGACCTGCGCCATTCGGTGCCGGACGTGCTGGCCTCGACCGCCAATCTGTTGAAGAGCAGCGGCTGGCAGGCCGGCGCGCCTTACGGCGAGGGCACCGCGAATTTCGAGGCGATGCGCGAGTGGAACCGCTCCGAGATCTACCGCAAGACCATCGTGCTGATGTCGCAGCGCATCGCCGGGCAGTGAGCCAAAACGCAAACGGCGGGCTTGCGGCCCGCCGTTTTTTATTCGCGCGGCGTAGCGCCTTACTCCAACCCCTCGACAATACGCACGTCGCGCACCGCGCCGTCGCCGAGCACCTTGACCGCGGCCTGATAGCCGGGCGAGTCGTGCGCGGCCTTGGCCTTTTCCAGGCTCTCGAATTCGGTGACGACGACGCGCTGGATCACGCCGGCCTCATAGGCCGCCGCCGCGGTGCCGCGGGCGAGGTACTTCGAGCCGAACGGCGCGGTCGCCGGCGAGGCGAGCTTGGCGTAGGCGGCGAGCTTTTCCGGGTCCTTCACGTCGCGATAGAAGGTGATCCAATAGGCCTTGGGCATGGCGGCTCCGTTTCTTGTGTTTGTGGTGAGGTGGACGTCGGTTGGATGGGCATCCTAGCGGCGGGCGCGGGCAGGGCAAGGCGGCCAAACGCCGGCCGGCCCCGCGCATTCGCGCCAAGTCGTCTCAATTTGTCCGAAAAACGAGAGCGGAGTTTTGAGCTTTTTCGCCGATCCTGGCCGGATGCCCAGAGTCCGCAAAGAAAAAATGGCCATTTCCGGCATCGGCGCTGTCATGGCTGTGCCGAGGGCCGGCATCGTGCATCCCGTTGCGGCGGCCGACGCGGCGCGCGATGAAGGTCACAAGCGGCAGCATGCGTCCGCAGCTTTCGATGACGAGCGTGCGCCGCTGTCTTACGGCACCGGCCTGGTGATCGACCGCACGGCCTAGCGCGCGCTGTATCCCACTCAATTGCCCTTCGCGGCCTGCGCCACCGTCACCGGCGTGTCGCGCCACAGCGCCGGAAACATCGTCTTCAGGTTTTCCACTTTCGGCAGATCGTTGATGGCGATGTAGGGCTGCGTCGGATGCAGCGTCGCGTAGTCCTGGTGATAATCCTCTGCGGCGAAGAATGCGGCCGTCATCGTGCCGGTCTTGGTTACGATTGGCCGCTTGAAGACATGCGCCTGGTCGAGTTGCGCGATGTAGGCTAGCGCGGTTTTGCGCTGCGCCTCGCTCTGCGGGAAAATTTCCGAGCGGTATTGCGTGCCGGAATCCGGCCCCTGCCGGTTGAGCTGCGTCGGGTCGTGCGCGACCGCGAAGTAAATTTGCAAAATCTTGCCGTAGGAAATCTGCCGCGGGTCGAAGGTCACCTTCACGCTTTCGGCGTGGGCGGTCGAGCCCGAACTGACCGCGCGATAGTCCGCGTCCTTCTGCGCGCCGCCGGCATAGCCCGAGACGGCGTTGGTGACGCCTTTGGTGTGCTGATAGATGGCCTGGACGCCCCAGAAGCAGCCGCCCGCGAGCACCGCGGTTTCCAGCCCGCCCGCTGACGCGGGCGCTTCCGGCGCGGGCGGCGGCAGGGCAATGGCGGTCTCGGCGCGCGCCGTCAGCGGCGCAAAGGCGAAGGCTGCGGCGATCAGCAGGGCGGCGGAACGGTGCATGAGAATGTCTCCCAGAGGGTGTGCCGCCTTCATATACGG
This sequence comes from uncultured Hyphomicrobiales bacterium, assembly GCA_903878085.1. Taxonomy (GTDB): domain Bacteria; phylum Pseudomonadota; class Alphaproteobacteria; order Rhizobiales; family Xanthobacteraceae; genus Pseudolabrys. The sequence goes on from CAIRGJ010000063.1 coordinate 96,862, forward strand.
ACGAAACCGCGCGGCGGCATTACACAAAGAGACACGTCTGCGTGACAGCGGCGTTATGATCCAGCGCCGTCATCCTGGGGCGGCCGCGAAGCGGCCCTCGAAGGATGACAGGCAATGTCGAGCGGGGCGGTAGGGTGGGCTAAGGCGCGGCTTGGCCGCCGTAGCGCAGCGAAGGCGGCAACGCGCCGAGCCCACCGCAATCATGCGATCGGATTCCGTTGGCGGTCCGACGGTGGGTTCGCTTCGTTTAGCTCAGCCTGTGCTCGCTATTCGCTTGATTTGCCGCAGACGATCTATAGTCCTGCAGAGTGAGCGTGAGCGCGCTGAGGCGTATGCCCTTTCAGGAGACCAGCGTGCACCAATGAATTCAAGTATACGAGTCGTATAGTCGCCCTCATCATAAAACATCGCTTTGCGCCCGGCTCTTCGTCCAGAGCCAAGCCTCTTCAAGAACTGCTTCGGATTTTGGATTGTATCCGTATTTCTTGGAATCACGTTCTGTCGCACATTTAACCATCGAGCCACTGCCTCGGCGTCAGCTAAAATCCACGATTCTATCGTTTTATCTGCAACCCGAAAAACTAAACCAGCTTCGCGATTCGGAGCGAGCTTTTTGATCAAAGCGGCCGGACAAGGGGCATCATGATCCAAGTCTCGAACAACCAAATAAAGAATATCGTCTGCCGCCGCGTGATTTAGTGCAGACAAGTTTTTGTCGATCCAATCCTTGCCTCGTCGGCCTCGAGTTGTCGCTACCGTATGTCCGCAGAAGCGGAGCAGTGCTCTGCTATGGGTCCCCGCTTTCGCGGGGACGACAAAGGAAGTTACGCGTGCGCGTTTTTCGTCGCGCCTGCGCTACTTCACCTTCATCGCTTTTTCCGGCGTGGCGCCGACGCGGGCGATGCTTTGTATAGCCAGCGTCGAACGGCCGGATTTTTCCGCGATCTCGCGGTCCTGCTCGATGATGAAGCCGCGGGCCGGTTCGTCTTTGTCGAGGCCGCCGAGGATCTCGGCCGGCACGCGCCGGTTGGAGCGCTGCGAGCCATCCTCATAGATGACGTCGAAGAACACGAATTCGCCCTTGGGGTTGGTTCCGGGTTTCTTGGCCATGGGAGACGTCCTACTCGTTCGGATTTTACGTCATTCCGGGATGCGCTCGTTCGCACGCGCGCGCCCTGGAATGACGAGGGGCCGGTTCGGCGGTCAATTACAAAAAGAAAAAACCCCGCGCAAGCGCGGGGTTTCTCCAGTCGTGTTAGCTCAAACGGCCTGAAGGTTCGCGGCAGCGGACTTGCCGCTGCGCGGATCGGCCTGCACGTCGAACGAAAGCTTCTGGCCTTCGTTGAGGTTGCTCATGCCAGCGCGCTCGACAGCCGAGATGTGAACGAACACATCCGGTCCGCCGCCGTCCTGCACGATGAAACCAAAGCCTTTTTGGCTGTTGAAGAACTTAACGGTACCTGTGGCCATAGTGGCCTCCTTTGGAAAACGCAGTGTTGCGTCTATGCCCCACACAAACCATTCGCGTGGGCCTCATATCCGGATTTTTGCGAGTTCTTGTGGGATAAGGTCCGTAAAGACCGAAAACGGCAAGGCCGGCTAAATCTCGAATGCCGCTTATATAGGAGTGTGCTGCCCGTTTGGCAATCGCGGCCGTTGCGCCGGCCATCCGCCCGGTTTGCGCTGCGGCGCAGCGGTAAAAGGTTAACGAACCCTTGCCACACTGTGGCGCAAAAGTGGCGGCGCGGCAGTTTGACGCGATGTTGTGCCGCGGCCGTTCAATTTGAAATCAAATGCGCTCAATTGCGACGGCCACGCAACATTCCGCATGAGTCTTGCGCATGGTTCGCATGCTTACTTAGCCCTACTGCTGCAGCGCAATACGCGTATATTGCACTGCAACAACAAGATCGAAGTCTAGAGGGAAACGCCGTTGGGGTCGGGCCTTCGTGAAAGGAACTGAACCATGGCTACATCAGCACTCGCCTATACCCTCGCTTTCACCGACACCTCCGCCACCAAGGCCAAAACCGCTGCCAAGATTCAGCCGAAGGCCGGCTCCGGCTTCTTCAGCCGCATCTTCGCGGCCATGGCGACGGCGCGGCTGCGCCAGGCCGAGCGGGAAGTCGCGAACTATCTCGCCGACACCGGCGGCAAATTCACCGACGAAGCCGAGCGCGAGATCGAGCGCCGCTTCCTGTCCAACCAGTCGCACTGGTGAGACCGGACGTCACCAACTTCACGCCCATTGCATTACGACCAGGAGAACTAAAGAGATGAATACGCTACCGCTTCGCACTTCCTATGTTCCTGAAGCTTGGGTGCTTCCGAGCTTCTCGCGCATTGGCGGCTTCGTAACTGCCGTGCTCGACGTGTTTGCCGAGGCGCATGCCATGGCAGTCGCCGTAGAGAAACTGCCGTTCGTCACCGAACGGTAAGCTAGCCTCCTTCGACGATGCGCATGTCGCGCTCGACATTGCCGGCGCCAAGCACCTTGAGCGCTTCTTGATAGGCCGGCGTGTCGTGCGCGGCGGCAGCCAACGCCACGCTGTCGAACTCGATGAGCACCACGCGCTCGTCCATCCCGGCCTCGTAAGTTTTGGCCGGCTTGTTGCGGACCAGGAAGCGGCCGCCGGCGGCGGTCAGCGCGGGACCGGCGAGTTTGGCGTAAGCCTGCCAGGCCTCCGGATTTTTCACCGACCGATACGTCACCACCCAATAGGCTTTCGGCATGCTTCTCTCCCTGTTTTGTTTTTTGATGAAACGCCGCCGCGACCGCTAGCCTAGGTCGCGATCGCCTGGCGCAACAGCGCCGGGCCTTCTTCGCTGCCATCGAGCATCCGGTAAGCGCGCCGCGTCACCTTCCAGCCGTCATCGGTGCGTTTGAGATCCCAGCGGTTCACGCCGAGCCTATGAATGCGATACCCGCTCGAGAGGCCGTGGCCGGACAGTTCGACCGGCTTGGCCTCGCGGTTCGGCGCGATCACCTGCAGATAGGAAATAGCCACCGCGGTGTCGCCGTCGAGCGTGACGCGCGGCAGGCCGGCGAAATGGCACAGGCCGCCGGCGATCGCGGCCTGATGTTCCGGCGTCTTCACCACCGCGCCGATTTTGTCGTTGCCGGTCGCGGTCTTGGTGCCGAGATCGATGACGCCGTCTTCGGCAAAGGCGTTACGGTAATAGCTCTCGGTGCCGGTATCGGCGGCCGGCGGATGGCTGGCAATCAGATGGTAGATAGCGAGTTGATCCTCGACGGCGCGCAAACGGTTTTCCAGCGTGCCGTTGGCCGGCGTGCTCATGGCGTATCCCTCCGCGTTTCGTGTCCGATGCGAACACTACACCGCGTGGCCGGGGCTGACGACTGGTCGTCACGCCGCGGCATTTCAAGGAACGAAAATAACGACGATGGGAACGCTATGCCGTCGGTTAATCGAAATATTTGGCGCCGGGGACGCGAACGTTCCGGCAATAACGGTCCGCCCAGGCCAGCACGATGCCGAACGCAATGAATACGCAAACGACTCCGGCAACAACGATCGCGGTTTCTGTCGGCACGATTATCCCCCCAGTTCTGACGTGGCCGAGAGGTTAATCAGTGCCTTCGGGGCGGTTTTTGATGTGGATCAAAAGGCAAGCGCCAGCACGGAACTTTCCGGCGGTAAGGTTGCTTTCGGTTTGTGCAACGGTCTGCATCAAAACGTGATGGAACGCGGTCCGCGTTAACCCGGCCGCGTCACAAAGCCGCCCCAGTTGGCCGCAATAAGCTGCGCATCCCCAAAATCTGGAGCCGACATGATTCGCAAATATTGCTTTGCCTCGATTTTGGTCGCGCTGGTTTCCGCGTCGGCCGCTTCCGCAAACGACCAGCGTATGGCTGGGCTCGATGCCAACGGCAATCTCGATTCGCTGATCGCCCGGCACGCCGCCGCCAATAATCTGCCCGAGGATATCGTGCGCCGCATCATCAAGCGCGAAAGCGGCGGCCGTGCGCACGTCATCAGCAAGGGCAACTACGGCATCATGCAAATCCGCATCGGCACCGCGCGGGGCATGGGCTATCGCGGCACCGCCGCCGGCCTGCTCGATGCCGACACTAACATGACCTATGCGGTGAAGTACCTCGCCGGCGCCTACCGTGCCGCGGGTGGCAATGCGAGCCAGACCGTGCACTATTACGCTGCCGGTTATTATTATGCCGCCAAACGCAAGGGCTTGCTGGACAAGAGCAACGACAACCCGCTCGACGCCTTCGCCAATTCCGTCGCCAAATCCGAGACCCGGACCGCTTCCGCGACGGCGGGCGACTTTGCCGGCCCCGGCAGCCCCAACTTCAAATAGCGCCCACGTAGCGCCGGAAATTCCGGCGCTAGCGTTACGGGGTATCTGTCCGGCCGGCGGTCTTCTGGTTCTGTCGTGGCGCGGCGGTCGAGGCCGACCGGCTCGGCGCGACGCCGAATAGCGCTTCAAAGAAGCTGAGCTGCGGCGGCGGCTCCGGTTTGACCGGCTTGGCGCGGCGAATCCGGTGCGCCGTCTTCCGCCGGTTTTCATGATGCGATTTCACGCGACCCGGCGTCTTGACCACCGGCGGCTTGTCTTCCAGCTTGATCGTCGGCAATTCGGTCGACGAGGTCTCGCCGATATCGATCGGGATTGTCGCAGCCGGCGCCTCGTTGATCGTGCCGGTGATGTCTTCCGGTTCGGCGTCGCTGCGCTCGACCGGCAAACCGGCGACCTTGGCATCGTCTCGCGTGGCATTGCGGACGGATTGGTTGGCCAGATCCCGCAAGTGGCTCAGTTCATCGGCGCGCTGGAGCGCGGCGCGGATAAGAAATTGCCGCCATTCCGGGTGCTCATCGATCTGCAATAATGGGCCGCGCGCAGACAACAGCGCCGGCGCCATGGTGGACCGCGAGCCGCCCGGCGCGCCGAGCGACAGGACCACGATCATGATGGCGAGGAATACGCCGCCTACTGGGATGATTCGAAGGATCGGCAGCATGGCCGATGAATAACTGAGTCGGCCGAATCGCCAAAGGATTCTTGAGTTGAAACGCCAGAGTCAATTCACACGGAAGGCGAGTCCAATGCTGAATTTTCCGCCATCGCGAGTCCGCCGGGGGGCCGTGACAGGCGAGACCGCGATTGCTAGGACATCCCACCACAAACGTCGCGGGGAAGCGCCATGTTCAAGAAGCCGAATTGTCCTGTCATCGCCATCGAAGAGCACTATTGGGACCCGGAGCTGATCAAGACCTATGTCGGGGCCGAGGCCAGCCGCGGCGGCGATATGGAAAAGAAGCTGTTCGACCTTGGCACGCTGCGGCTCAAGGAGATGGACGAAGCCGGCATCGATATTGTGGTGTTGTCGCATGGCGCGCCCTCGACCCAGAAACTGCCGATCGAGACCGCCGCGAAGCTGGCCGCCGAGGTTAATGACCGCCTGGCCAAGGTTTGCGCCGCCAACCCGAAGCGGTTCGCTGCTTTCGCCGCGCTCCCCACCATCGACCCGCAAGCCGCCGCCGACGAGCTCGAGCGCTGCGTCACCAAGCACGGCTTCAAGGGCGCCATGCTGCACGGCATGACCAACAATGAATTCCTCGACCTCAAGAAATACTGGCCGATCTACGAACGCGCCGAAAAACTCGACGTGCCGATCTACTTCCATCCGTCACAGCCACACCAGACCGTGACCGACATCTATCTCCAGGACTACGCCAAGGATTTCCCGCTCGTCGTGCGGCCGGGTTGGGGCTACACGGTCGAGACCGCCACCCAGGCGATCCGGCTGGTGCTGTCGGGCGTTTTCGAAAAACATCCGAACCTGAAAGTCATCCTTGGCCATCTCGGCGAGACCTTGCCGTTCCTGATGTGGCGCATCGATGCCGCGCTCAAGCGGCCGGGGCAGAAGGCGATGAGCTTCCGCGATATTTTCTGCAAGAACTTCTACGTCACGACCAGCGGCTTTTTCTCGAATCCGGCACTGCTGTGCTGCGTGATGGAAATGGGCGTCGACCACATCTTATTCGCGGTTGATTGGCCCTTCGTCGATAATCCGCCGGCGACCGATTGGATGAAGGACATCCCGCTATCCGACGAAGACAAGGCGAAAATCCTGAGCGGCAACAGCAAGCGGCTGTTGAAGATGTAATTGACGGGCGCATCGTCCCGAACGGCGGAAATCGCCGTTCGGGAACGAGCGTGCGGCCTCAAACCGGGTGCTGCCGATAATAGTCGGCGTCGCTGGCAGACTGCGTCCACTCGGAATTGTTGCGCCAGGCCCAGTGGCGCGACAGCATGTCGGTGCCGTAGCGCACGCGGAACAGCATGGTGCGGGTCGGGCCGTTTTCGTATTCATGCACCTCGCCGGGCGGGTGCACGATGAACGAACCGGGCGTCACCGGCACCGTTTCCTTCGGCGTATGCATGGTGCCGCCGCCGGAGAAACAGAAATAGATTTCGGTGGCATCGGGGTGGCAATGATAGGGGCTGATTTGGCCCGGCTCCCAGCAGGCGATTGTGACGTCGCCGTCGGCGATCTTGCCGAGGATCTTCTCGACGTGGTGCTTGGGATCCCACTGTTGTTCGCGTTCGAGGCTAAAGACATGCATTTCGCGTAGTTCTCCGGCGGTTAAGGCTGCGGCAGGCTAGCGCATTCCGGGGTCGGGCAGGAGGGGGCGCAACACAGGCCGATTGCGCAACGCCCTCGCGCATTGATAGAAGGTTTGTGCCGGGCCCGTAGCTCAATGGTTAGAGCCGACCGCTCATAACGGTCTGGTTGCAGGTTCGAGTCCTGCCGGGCCCACCACGCGTTTCCTCTATATGCGGACACTTTATGAACGATTCAATTTCGCTTTAAGAACGATTCTTCTGCCGCTAAGAACGATTCGAAGTGAGTAACTAGCTGAAACGAAGCCAAATTCTGGGTGTCGTTACTCTAAAAACGACCCGATTTCCCTCCAAGAGGGACTCGATTTGGTCTTAATAGGTGGCGGTGCCAATCAAGGGTGCCTCTGTGGCGCCGAGCAAGTCTCTGATATTGTTTGCCTTACGGCACTTTAGTCTGCGGACTATTAGCCATAACCGCACCGGTCAATTTGGCGGGATCAATCGAGGCGCGCTTGGACCATTCAATAATGTTCGGCGGACGGTAGCTGTTGTCCGTCCGCCAGCGTTCAAACACCGACCCATCGATAGTTTCATTTATGCGAGATGTTGTCGCCCCTGTGCCAGTTTCCGGCGGAGTGCCGACGGGCCGATAGAAGGGCCGCGTAAAATAGTGCAAAAACCCACCGGCGAATTCGCGGTAGGAATCCCTAATCGGTGGAACGGACTGCAGCGTGTCCACGTCAACTTGGCCCGTGAACATAAGCCCGGTCGCAGCGGCTTGCCGTCCGGCCCTACAGACACCTTCACTGGATTCAGGCTGCTTATGAGCGACGATAAGGTATGGTTTGGGTTGCGGAGAGCAAGTGCCGACAGAAGATACGCTATAAATACGAACACTCCGCAGACCCATAGACTTGCCCAATATGGGCTCAGTCGAACGGTGTCTCTGGAAACCTTGGCAGGCGATCCATTTGTGCTGCACGTATAGAGATACAAATCGGCCTTCCGCCAATATCCCGCGATCACCTCGGGTATGGTCAAGGTGACGATCGTATCGTCTGCGTCGAGTAAGCGCTCTTTGACGATCGCGTCCGCTTCACTAGCGCGGCGAGTTAGAACGTCCTGCCGCCGCAGCAGGTATCGTCGCCAGTCCCGAAGCATATCAACGAGACTCTTACTGCGGCGCCATCCACGATCCACGGCTCGTCACTCCAAGCCTCGAAAATACGGCATTCAGTTGCTAACTGATCCAACACCTTACGGCTTGCGCCACCTCGGATTGAGTTGGTCGCCACCAGTCCGGCTCTCTTTGCAAAGCCGCCGTTGATTTGCACGTGCGATTTTTCAAACCAATAGGCGACGAGGTCCGCTTCCTGCGGAACGCGGCCTTTGTAGATATCGAATAGGGCTTCGACGTTCTTCTCGCCAAGTCCTGTGCGCATCATTTTTCCGCCGAGAAAGGGCGGGTTGCCAACTATGAACTCAGCCTCCGGCCATGACGCCTCTACATACAATCCATCGTCCTTCTTTGTCACCAACGCATCGCGGCATTCGATCGATTCAAGTTTACGCAGAATCGGCGGCGGGTCAGAATAGACGCTGTTGCGACGCCGCCATTGGATGTCGCCGATCCAAATGGTCGTCCTGGCAAGCTCCGCGGCGAGCGAATTGATCTCTATTCCGTGCACGATTTCCGGCCCGATCATGGGCGCCTGAGGCGCAAGACCGAGAGACTCGCATTCGAGGTTCACGAAGTTCTCAAGATCCTTTACGCCTTGCAGTGCGAGGTAGAGGAAATTGCCCGAGCCGCACGCGGGATCGAGAATTCTGACCCGCCGCAGCCTTTCGAGGTAGCGCTGTCGAACCTCTTCCGCCGCCTCCTTGGGCGACATACGGCTGCGGACTTTGGCGCGCATCGGTGGCTTGATTGTGCCTTCAAGGAGGCCCTCGATCTCGGTCTTTGCGATTTCCCATTCCGCGCGGAGCGGGCGCAATATGACCGGTTCGACGATCATCATGATCTTGGCGGCGTCGGTGTAGTGAACGCCGGTATTGTGGGTCCCGACCTGTGCGCGTTTTTCCGGATCCAGAAAACGTTCAAACAGCGATCCGAAAATGGATGGGTCTATCTGGCTCCAGTCGAAGCCCGCTGCGGACTGCAGGAGCTCGATACCTTTAGCATCGAGCGGTAGCGCGTTGCGGCCGTCGAAGAGGCCGCCATTGAACCATTTGATTGCGGTCAGGTCGAACTCGCCACCGGTTTCCATGGCGGCGAAGAGTTGATTGAAAAGCCCTTGTGCCCGCTCCGGCTTCTCCGCAGCCCGGTCCAGAAGCCTTGAAAGAAATCCCTCCGGCAGAAGTTTCACGCTGTTGGCGAAGAAGCAGAACACCAGTTGGTTGATGAAGTGCGCCACCTCCTCGTCGGAGCCGTGCGTTGCGAGACGCTGGGCTATCTCCGAGAATTTGTCCGCGGCTTCCTTGGTGAGGCCGGCGCGGGTCCTCGTCGGCCGCAGTTTCTCCGGATCGAAAAAGACGGAGTGCAGAAGGTCCAGCTTTGCTGGATTGACGAGTTCGTCGAGACCAATTTCGTAGGACTCGGGGACCGAATTAGTCCATGCGGTCCGGATGATGAAGCGATCGGTGTCGCATACGACCTGCAGGGGAGGGTTCTCCAGGGCGGCGGCGTAGCGAACAAGCTGTTCAAGCGCGACATCCAGATTGCGCTTCTTTTTCTTATACTCCCACGCAAAGAAGCCTTTCTTCCAGACGTCGGCAAACCTGCTCGCTACAAGCAGTATGCGCGCAACTATGAATTCTTCGGCGCGCCGGTCGCATTGTTCTTTGCCCGCGAGAAGGCACATGGCCCGGCGCAATGGGCCGACATCGGCGGTTATCTGCAGACGGTGGCCCTGCTGGCACGGGGCTACGGCCTGCACACCTGTCCGCAGCAAGCCTGGGTGTCGTTCCACCGCACCGTTCGCAAATTCCTGGAGCTTCCGGAGAACTTGATGATCTATTCCGGAATGGCGCTTGGTTATGAAGACCCAGCGGCTCCGATCAACGGCTGGCGCTCCCCGCGCGAGTCGCTTGAAGACTTTGCGACGTTTGCCGGTTTCGAATAGCTGGTGCACCGCCTCACTCTAGGTTTTTGGACCGCCCGCCCCCCGCATTGCTATTACGGCCCAATCGTCGAACCTAACTTCCTCGCATTCTCGACGATCCACGCGTGATATAGCAACAATGGGGTGACGCCGGTGAGGCCGCCGCACCCGTCTTCGTCGCCGGCAGCCGTAGTCCAGCTCACAACGCCGATGACGAGTGGTCCTTCGCCATCGAACGCGGGGCCGCCGCTGTCGCCAATGCAAGCGCCGAGGCCGGGGCGTTTGTTGCGCGTCGCATCATCATAGAGACGGATCTGCATTGAGCCGGGCTTGCCAGTGACGGTGAGGCGAGCCATGCGCGGCTGGCCCAGGCCGTCATCGGTGCGGTCGGCGATGACGCCAAAGCCGGCGATGGTCAGCGTGTCGCCGACGGCGACGCGACGCGGCCCCGCCAAGGTCGCAGGGACCACAATGTCGGGGAGTGGGGCGCGGAGTTTTATGAGTGCAATGTCGGCGGTGGCGTGGCTCGCGGCGTAAGCGGCAAGATTGAAATTCGGATGGATCACGACCGAAGCGGTCTTGATCGGCGTGCCGGTCTGGAATGCCTTGACTTCGTAGCCGGCGTTCGCCGCCACACAGTGCGCGGCGGTGAGTACGAGGTCGCGCGTCAACGCCGTGCCAGTGCAGAGATCGCCGCGCGCATCGACAATCATCACGATCGGCCGCGCCGCCCAGCCGGTGGCCGGCGGCGCCTTGCCGGTGAGCGCAAAGGCGGAAACGCAGGTCAACAGGCCGAGTGCAAGGACGCGCGTTATCGAAACGACCATCACAATCCCATTCTAGCCAAAATACGTCACTAATAGCCAGTAGCCTTGGGGTGGAGATAGCACGGGTGCAGCATGACGCGCGTAAATAAGGGACGCCTTACTGCGTCGCATCAGGTAGAAGGATTTCCGCGAAACCAAAACGCTAGTTTTTGAACGTGCATGGCCTACTGCGTTGGGATTTTCGCCGCCTTCACAAGCTCCAAATTCTTGGCGACGTCCATTTTGAAGAACGCACCGAACTCGGCCAGTGTCATCGGCATCGGATCGACACCCACCGCGGTCAACCGCTCCTGCACCGAGGGCAACGCCAGCGCCTTCATGATCTCCGCGTGCAGTTTCTCGGCGATGGCGTGCGGTGTCTTGGCCGGAAGATAAGCGCCCGTGTAGAAGGGATAGACGGCGTCGGCTTTGAGTCCGGCTTCGACCATCGTCGGCACGTTGGGGAGTGATGGGGATCGCGTCGCTGAGCTGATTGCGAGTGGGACGAGCTGGCCGGCACGGATTAAGCTGATTGCGCTCGTCACCGGCGGCACGGCGAAATCAAGACGGCCCGCCAAGACTTCTGTCAGCCATTCGCCGCCCTTGAAGGGAACGTGCTGTGCCGAGAAGCCCGCAGTCACCGCAAGTTGCTCGGCGCCGAAGTGGGCGGCCGATCCGACACCAACAGTCGCATAATTCAGCTTTCCGGGATCGGCCTTCGCCGCGGAAACGAGTTCGCCGAGCGTCTTGTAGCGCCCGGCCCCCGTGACCACGACCAGCGGCGTTTGGCCGAACACTGCAACCGGCGTGAAATCATTAAGCGTGTCGTAGGGCAGCTTCGTATAGAGCGCGTTTGCTGCGGCAATCGAGCCCCAAACCAGGATCGTGTAGCCATCAGGCGCAGCCTTGGCGACCATATTGCCGCCGATGGTGCCGCCGGCACCCGGCCGGTTCTCGATCACGAAGGTCTGTCCGAGCTGTTTTCCAACCTGCTCGAAGACTACGCGCGCGACGATATCGCTTGTGACACCGGCCGGGATCGGTACGACAACGGTCACGTTGCGCGACGGCCAATCCTGTGCCGCGGCGGACGTGAGCGCCGCGAGTAGGAGAGATGCACCCAAGGTCGCGCGGCGAAGTATGTTGTTCACTGATGTTTCCTCCACTGACGTTTTATTTATTCGGCGAAATATAGAAAGCAAGGATTCGTAGCAGATGCGCTCAGGTCATCTGAAGGAAGCTCCTCAAAAGGGCGACGGCGTCTGCCGGCTTCTCCAGGACGGAAGCATGCCGCGTCCCGGATATCCATGCCAGCCTGGCATCAGGGATGGAACCGGCAAGCTGACGGGCCGCATCCAGGAAGCTCGGGATGTCATCATCACCGCAGACTACAAGTGTCTTCGCTCTGATCGATCCCAGTGCAGCGCGCAGGTCAGCCGCCGCGAGCGCTTCGCAGGCAACTGCATAGGCCTCGCCATTGCAGTGGGCCAGCGTTTCTCGCACATAAGACACGCCAGGGTCGTTCTGAGCAATGGCCTGCTTTGAAAACCATATCCCCAGCAGCGCATCGACCATTACGGCGACGCCTTTCGAGCGCGCCGTACCAGCACGTTTGGCCCACATGCGCCGCATCTCATCAGTGTAGCGTGGGGTCGTATCGATCAGCACGAGTCGATCGACTCGCTCGGGATAACGCGCCGCGAAATCCTGTGCGATAAGCCCGCCTAGCGATATGCCGCCGATATGACCCCGCGTGATCGCGTGTTTCTTCATGATAGCGGCAAGCTGATCGGCGAGACCGGCGATGGAATACGCACCATGCGGCACCGGCGATAAACCGTGGCCGGGCAGGTCATAGCGGTACAGGGTGAAGTTCTGAGCTAGCGGCCTGGCGAAAACCCAAAAGCGATGATCGACGCCGAGACAGTGAAGCAGCATCAGCGGCGTGCCAGTACCTTCCTTGATCAGGGAAACGTCGGCGTTGAGCATGGGCGCTGCCTCAGCCCAGATGTTTGTGGAAGAATTCGACCGAGAGCGCCAGTGCGCGGTCGGCTTCTGGCTTGCTGTAGGTCAGGCCGCCGTGCCGCGCGAAAGCGTGATCGGCGCCTGGATATTTATGGATCGCGACCAGAGGATTGGGCGACAGCTTGCGCTCGAGGAGGTCGTTGACTTCCTTTTGTACCCAGCGGTCCTTCATGGCCATGTGGAGGATAAAGGGACGGTGCAGATTGCCGACCTCGCGGATATTGTGCTCGATGTAAGTGCCATAATAGGCAACCGCGCAGTCGATGTCGGTGCGGCAACACATCAAGTAGCAGAGCTTGCCGCCGAGGCAGTAGCCGACCGCGCCGACCTTGCCGTTCACTTCTGGCAGCGTCTTCATGAATTCGCTCACGTCAACCATGTCTTCGACGCCCTGGTCGTAGTCGAAGTGATAGTAGAGCTCGAACGCCTTCTCGACATCCTTCGGATTGCGGTCGGACAGTTCGACACCGGCTTCCTGCCGGTAGAACAGGTCGGGGACGAGACATACGAAACCCGCTTCGGCGAATTCCTTGGCGTGCTCCCGCATCGTCTCGTTGACACCCCAGATTTCCATGATGGCGATGATCGCACCGGCCGGCTTCTTGTTGGGATAGGCGATGTAGGCGCCCATCTTGCTGCCGTCACGCATGGTGACAGTGACGCTCTCAGTGCGCATGTCAGTATCCTTTCTTCGAGATACGCGCGACGGCTTGAGCAATCAGCGCATGGTGCTCTTGCATCGAAGGGGCGAGCGCCTGGAAGGCCGCCGACATTTCGAGAATGCTCTCGATCCGGCTCGTAATCCTGGCGCTCATTGGTTAGGCCTTTAGCTTAAGCAGCGCGCGGGCGTTGCCGTCAAAAATGCGCGATTTGTCAGCGTCGCTTATCGACAGCGCATTGACGGCATCGACCGTGCCCTGCATCAATTGCTTGCCACCGAGCGAGTCAAAAGGCGCGTCGGTCGCAAACAGCGATCGTTCGGTGCCGAAAAAAGCATGGCCGCAGGCGGTGGCGGCGGCCGATCCATTCACCGCCGTGTCCGCATAGAGCATGCGGAAATAATCGAGCAGCGGCTTCTTGAGGCCAGCGCGCTCGGCAACCGGATTGCGATCCGGTGCGCCGAAGAAAATCTGCTGGAAGCCGAGCGCGATCTTTTCAGCAAAAAACGGGATCATGCCGCCGTAGTGATGGGTGATGATCTTGAGAGTGGGCAGTTTGTCGAAAAGCCCCGCGAAGATCAGCCGTGTCATGCAAGCGCTGGTCTCATAGGGCCAGCCGAAAGTGAACCAGATTTCGTTTTCGGAGTGATCTTCGCCGGCGTAATCCGGGAAGTGCGGCCCCCGCATCGGGTGGATCCAGATCGGCAGGTCTTGCTTCGCCATGTACTCGAAGACGGGTAAAAACTCCGGGGCAGACAGCGGCTTGCCGTTTACATTTGTGAAGAGCTGAATGCCGCGTGCGCCGAGCGTGCCAATGGCGCGTTCTGCTTCGCGGATCATAGCGTCGGGATTGTTCGCTGGCATCGAGGCCGTGAAGGTCGGAAACAGGTCGGGGTGCGTCGCACAGACCGCGGCCAGCTCGTCATTGGCAAGCCGTGAGAGATCGGGCGATTTGTCCGGCTTAGCGAGCATCTCAAGCGGCGGATTGGCCAGAGAAAGGACGTGCTGATGTCCGGGGAACTCTTCCATCAACCTCAGGCGCGCGTCGATCTGCCAGAGCGCAGGTAGGGCAGCGAAGGCTTTCAGACCAGGGTTGTCCGGTGCCAGCGTGCGAAACGTCTCGTAGACCTTTTGCGGGGTGAAGTGATTGAAGATGTCTATTGGCACGCTGATGGTCTCGAAAGAAACGATAGGTCAAAAGGACGATGGCGGCGCGACCGTGGGGATCGCGCCGCCCAGCCAGATTCAAGCGTATTCGGCACGCGCCGCGCCTTGCGGCGCTGGCGTGTTGTCGTGAGCCTTGTTGATTTCTTCCAGGGCCCGGCCGCGTGTTTCGATGCCGACCGCCCACAACGCGATGGCGGATATCAGGAAGGACAGCGCGAAGGTGTGCAGCACATAGGTGCCGACGCCGTTGGCGATCATCAGTCCGACCACCAACGGCGCGAGGAACGAACCGATACGGCCGATGCCGAAGAACCAGCCGACCGCAGTTGCACGCAGGCGGGTCGGATAGAGTTCGCCGACATAGACGCTGGTTGCACCGTAGACGCCCGGATTAACCCAGCCGACAGCGGCAGCGGCGACATAGAGCCAGATGCCGCTCGCTTCCGCGAACCAGAGATGGAAGCCTGCCCCGATGAAGAAGTACAGGAATAGCACCGGACGCCGGCCAAATTTATCGATCAGCCAGCCGCAAGCGGCGTAGCCAAAGATGGCCGAGCAGGCCTGAACCAGCATGAAGACGATGACCTGCGACAGGGGAAAGCCGCGGGCGACCAGAATGGTTGGCAGCATAAATAAGATGCCATTCGACGCCCAGAGAAAGCCGAACGACACGATCCAGAGTAGAAGCGTGTTCTTGGCGCGACCGGCCGACAGGAGCTCGGTGATCGTGATTTTGGTCTCGACGGTTAGTTCCTGCGGCAGCTTCGGCAGCGCGTCGATTTCGGCCTGTGTCAGATTGCGACCGAGCGCCTGACGCTCGATGTCGGTGACCGTCTGCTCGGCCTCGGCAACCTTGCCGCGGCTGACGAGATATCGCACTGACTCTGGCATGTAGCGGCGTACGACCACCAGCAACAATGCCGGCACGACACCGACGATGAACAGCGCGCGCCAGCCGAAGTTCGGAATGATCAGCAAACTGAGCAGCGCGGCCAAGGCGAGGCCGACAGGGAAGGCGGCCATGATGCCGCCGGTCATCGTGCCGCGCAGGCGCCCCGGGCTAAATTCGGACCCAAGCGTCGAGGTCACCGGCACCTCACCGCCGAGGCCAAAATTCGACATGAAGCGGAAGACTTGTAACGAGAGGATGTTCCATGAGGCTGCGACGAGGCCGGTGAATAGCGCAAAGATGCCGATCGTCGCGGAGAACGAAGTCCGGCGACCGACGTAATCGGAAATTGTGCCCCAGAACAGTGCGCCGACGAAGGCTCCGACAAGGCCGATGGTGGCGACAAATCCTGCTTGCGCCGGACCGAGGCCGAATTCCTTGGCGATCAGCGGCAGCGCCGCGCCGAACAGTGCAAAATCAGCGGCGTCGAACATGACGCCAAGAAACGCCACGATGAAGAAATTGCGATGCCATTTCGAAAATGGCAGACGGTCGAGGCGGGTCAGCAACTCAGCGGATTTCTCGGCGTTGGCGGCCATCAATCTCTCCCTGGAACGGCTGCTTCTTTTTGGCAGCACTGCTGTTCACAGTATCAGGGGGTGATTAATAGGCAAAATGGCAAATTTTATAAGGCCGGCAGGCGTGGGAACAACGCGCGCGGCGTTTCTTCGCAGATCGTTTTCACCTGCGCGGCGGTCAGTCCTGCCGCGCGCACGGTGGCCAGCGGGTCGGTGTCGGCCGGCGGAAACGAATAGTCCGTGCCGAGGGCGATACGTTCTGCAGAGACGCGGCCTGCCAGCCAGTTGAGGATAGTCGGATCATGCAGGATCGTGTCGTAGTAAAAACGTCGCAGATAGTCCGACGGCTTGTTGGCCGCGACATCTCCCTGCTGTGCACGATCCATACGCGCATGCATGATGTCGAAACGTCCCGTAAGATAGGGAAACGTACCGCCGCCATGCGATAACAGGATACGCAGCGTCGGGAAGCGATCCATTACACCGGCGAAGATGAGCGAGCCGACGGTGAAAGTCGTATCGACCGTATATTGCGCAATCTGTGAAAGCGCGAATTTTGCTACGCGCGGTTGCGGCTGTGCTTGCACCGGGTGGACGAAAATCGCAATGTCGAGGTCGACTGCCGTCTGCCAAAAAGCATCGAGATCGAGTTCGCCGAGATTGACGCCCTCGACGTTGGCGGCGACAACTGCACCGACGGCGCCAAGGTTCTTCACCGCATAGGTCAGTTCGGCTGCCGCTTCCTGCGCGTGCGGAAAGGGTACCGAAGCGAGCATCGAGAATCGCTCCGGTTTGGCCTGGCAGAGCTTAGCCATGTGCTCGTTCATGTAGCGATGCCATGCGACGGATTTCTCAAGCGGCAGGCCATGCGCGAATATATCCGCCCACATCGATAGTACCTGTCGGGTCACGCCTTGCTGCGCCATGGCATCGACGCGCTTCTCGACAGGCTCGATCAGCTTCGAAAAGAACGGGCGCACTTTCAACCCGTAGTCGAAATGCAACGCGCAGGAACAGGTCGGCGGATGTTGGATCACCGATATGCCGAACTCTGACGCACGGCTTTCAATGGTCTCGACCAGCGTCGGCGGCACATAATGCGCGTGAACATCGATCGGCATGGCTTCCTCCCGCATCGTTGGTGTGAAGGGCTCTTATACAACTCGATGTGCCTTGCCTAGCGGGCTGCGCGAAGGCCGTGTTGCATGCGGCGACGCGTTCAGCGCTGGGTTGCCAGCCGGTAGATAATGTAGGCTTGCTCCATCTCCACTGAGTACAGCTGACACCACTTCCTGTTTCCGAGCTTGCCGCTAAGGGCTAACATTTCTCGTTCCTTCGCCACCACTTGCTCCTCGGTCGGAGGAGTCATCATCAATAGCATTAAATATGAAGTGGCCCACAGTCGGGGCACCTCTGGGCAATGTTCGTTGTGACGCACGAGGGCCGTCATCTCGGCAATTTTGTCTCTATTTCCTCGAGACGATTCATCGGCGTGTGATCTGTTTGCCATTCCAAACGTTAGAGCGATCGTAAGCCCGATCATACCCAAACGAGAGTTAGCGAATGGCTTCTTGATCCGCTGAGTAGGTTTGGTCGCGAGTCCGCAAAGCTGTTTCTGCATCGTGGCTTCCTTTCGTCGGCCCACACATGCGTAGCGTTCGCGTGAAGTCGATATGAAATCGGAGCAATCTTCTGGCTCATTTCAACGAAGACCGATCATTTTCTAATCAACGACGAAACCAATTCGTTGGTCATCGCTGAGAGCGTTTAAACGGCGTCACCATAATTATTCGACTGCTCAGAGCGTTTAAACAGCGTCCCCGTGAAAAATACACGGCGGCGTGCGCAAAAAATTCTCTACGGTATAACGCGTTTTGATTACATTTCGCGGGTTCAATGATCGTGTCGGCGCACGTAGTTTCTCCTCGCAAAGGAGAATCATCGATGCATCTTTCGTCAACCGAAGCCGTTATCCGAGCGAATGATACAAATGTGGCGCAACCGTTATCCGTGGTCTACCGAGCGATTTCGGAACTCAAGCCCGATCCGAAGAACCCACGCAGCCACAGCCCAAAGCAAGTCCGCCAGATCGCAAACAGCATCAGTACGTTTGGCTTTAACGTACCGGTGCTTGTCGATAGCAACCTCACCGTCGTTGCCGGCCACGGGCGACTTTTGGCATGCCAACATCTTGGGTGGGACAAGGTCCCGACTATTTCGCTGGGACACCTCACAGCGGCTCAAGCCAAGGCGTTTCTCATCGCTGACAACAAGCTGACTGAGAATGGCGACTGGGACGTCCGACTGCTGGCCGAGCAGCTCAAGGAGTTGTCGCTGCTTGATCTCGACTTCAATCTCGAGGTTATCGGCTTCGACATGGGTGAAATTGACCTGCGTATCGAGTCGCTATCGGCGCCCGACGACGCGGAAGATCCAATCGACCAGGTGCCGCCACCGGGCGGCCCAGCGGTGACGGTCCCAGGGGATTTGTGGCGCCTGGGCGACCATCGGCTGTTCTGCGGTAGTGCCCTCGACGCAACGACCTATGACACCTTGATGGCCGGCGACAAGGCATCACTGGTGTTCACTGACCCGCCTTACAACGTGCCCGTACAAGGCCACGTGTCTGGCAAAGGCGCCGTTGCGCACCGGGAGTTCCCTGAATTGCGATATTGAGCGTATTTTCGCGGATGAATGGTGGGGCGTGCCGCCCTCTGTTCCGGGAAAGGGGCGAGGATCAGTTGGATTTTGGTGGCGGTGCCGTGCTACTGCGCACGATGAGTTGAGACTGACTGATAGCGATATGCGGATCCTTGTTCGACGTCGATCGGCCGGTTCGCATTGAGTGGAGAAGCCAAAGTCCGCATCCGGTAGCAAGATCTTCGACCGGCAAGCGGATCGTGGTCAAGCCGGGTCCCCACCATTGCTGCCAATGTCCGTCGCCGTATCCGACGAACGAGAGTGAACCCGGAACGTCGATTTTCATAGCCAATAGCTGCTCGGCAGCCCCGAGGGTGATTTGGACCGAAGTTGTTATGATCGCAGTCGGCGCAGGTAGCTTGGCAATGAGGCGGGATGTGGCTTCGGTGCCAAACCGGACGTTGGGAGGCCCGAATTCGACCAAAGCCTCGTCGACTTTGAGATTGAAATTAGAATGAGCTCGGCAAAATCCCTCATAGCGGCTTATGCCCGTGGAGAAAATGAGGTCGCCGACAAAGCCGATACGGCGGTGACCGAGCTCCAACAAATGGGTGGTCGCGTTATGAATTGCACGTTCTTCGTCCATGCCGAACCAATCGCCGAGAGCCGGAATTCGACGAAGTAACTGTACGTGCGGCGCCATTCTGAGGAGCGCTAATGTCTCGCGACGCGGAGCGGCAGACAGAATAGTGACGATGCCCGCGACTCGTGCGCTGACGAGTTCCCGCATTTGCTGCATCTCGACGTCACGGTCGTCACCGGTGAGCGATAGAGCGAGATGGAAGCCTTCGCGTTCAAAGCAGTTTGAGAGCATTTGGGCGGTCATAGAGTAGAACGTGCTTTGAATGTCGGGTACCAGCAGACCGATAAGATGGCTCGATCCTCCGCGCATGACCCGCGCCGCCCTGTTTGCGACGTATCCAAGTTCTTCCGCCGTTGCGCGCACACGCTCCTTAGTTTCACGGCTAATCCGCGGATGGTCGGCAAGGGCTCGGCCGACGGTCGATGGCGAAAATCCTAATTGTTGTGCGATGTCTTTAATTGTGATCATGGATCCAAACGTGCGTGATATTTAGCTGTGCCATTAGCTATCGATAGCACAAATGAGCAGACCTTTAATTCCTTATCGTCTCCAAAATATCAATAATACGGTCATTGACGCGCGAATAATTCCTTGATAGTTGTGCAAACGTTAGCACAAATACTGGCTCTAAAATACGACTACTGGCTCTAAAATACGACTGCCTAAAAGGCAGCCTGCGTCTGGGATGAGGAAACATGCGAAACCGATCTCGCTGGTACGAGATATTTCGCGGCCATAGGGAGAGGTAACCCTATGGAAACCGCGCTGCGCGTGGATGCGGTCAAGCTGCGTCGTCTTGCGGCACGGATTCGCCTGAGTGCGACCCGGATGGTCGCGATCCAGGGTCTTGGCTATCTCTGTCAAGCCATGTCTTCCGCAGAGATTTTCGCTGTGTTGTTTGGCGGCGGCGTTATTCGCGCTGGCTATGATCGGTTCATTCTTTCGCCTGGCCACTACACGATCTGCCTTTATGCCGCGGCCGCCGAAACCGGCCTGATCACGGCTGAGAAGCTCGCGTCCTATGGAAAGGACGGCTCCGAGCTTGAGGCGGTAGGTACCGAGCGCACTCCGGTGGCTGATCTCGTCAATGGCTCGCTTGGTCAGGGGCTTTCAGGGGCGATCGGCTTCGCGCTTGCGGCGCGCCTCGCGGGCGAGGGTAGGGATACCTTCGCATTCCTTAGTGATGGTGAGCTGGAGGAAGGACAGGTTTGGGAAGCCGCAATGTTTGCTGCGCACCATCGCCTGGATCGGCTCGTCGTCGTTATCGACGCGAATAATTCACAGGTAGACGGGCCGGTTACTTCGGTCACATCGCTCGAGCCACTGGCGGAAAAATGGCGCGCTTTTGGCTGGCGCGTTGCCGAGGTTGACGGTCACGATGTCGATGCTCTCGCGACCGCTTTTGGTTCCCGTTCTGAAGGCGGCAAGCCGTTGGCCATAATTGCTCGCACGGAAATGACCGGTCGCATGCGGGCGATTCCGCCCTCCACTGATACTCATTTCCTCAAGCTAGACAAAGCGCTTGAAGCTGCGATCGTGCGCGAACTGGAGGCCGCCCTTGCGTGAGCCACCTTACCAAACTGTGCTTAAGCCTTACGGGGCGGCACTCTTGGCGTTGGCCCGACAGCGGCCCGAGATCATGTGCCTCGGTGCTGATCTCACGCGTCAGACCGAGACCGATATGTTCCGCGACGAACTTCCTGGTCGGTTTATCAACATCGGCGTGGCCGAAGCAAACATGATTGGAATCGCAGGCGGGTTAGCGCGCGCGGGCCATGTGGTTTTCGTCAACACATTCGGTGTGTTCTGCACGCGCCGGTGCTTCGACCAGATAGCGATGTCGATCGCGTATCCGGCGCTCAATGTCAAAATCGTGGGTTTCATGCCTGGCCTATCGAGCCCTGGTGGCCCGAGCCACCAGGCGATCGACGACGTGGCGCTAATGCGGGCGCTTCCCAACATGACTGTGGTTGAGCCGGCCGATGCTGTTGAAACTCAACAAGTCGTCGCGGCGGTGGCGGATCATCCAGGCCCTGTCTATCTACGACTTAAACGCGGCGAAATTCCGAAGATTCTTGAAGATGATTATCGGCTCGATTTGCATAAGGCTCAGCGGCTGAGCGGAAGCGACACGAGCGACGTCTGCATCGTTGCATCGGGCATGATGCTGCCCGCGGCGCTTGCTGCGGCGCGTACACTGAACGAAAACGACGTTTCCGTGACTGTATTCAACGTATCGGTAATCAAGCCCCTCGACGGCGCCACGATTGTCGCGGCCGCGCGACGCAGCCGTATCGTGATTACTGCCGAGAACCACTCGGTGATTGGCGGCTTGGGCTCGGCGGTTGCTGAAGCGATAGCTGAGGCAGGCATTGGGACGTCGTTGCGTCGGATCGGCATCGCCGACGTCTTCGCCGAATCCGGAAGCCGAGAGTATCTATTTAATCGATACGGCCTTGGGACCCAGAACATTGTGGACGAGGCATGGCGCGGTTTGGCAATCAACCGTCCGACACCAATCGCAGTAGCAATCGAGACGCCCCCTGGAACCTATGCTCCGGTGTGACGCCATTAATAGGGTGACTGAATGGGCGCATGGTAATCACAACTAAAGGGGTCCTCTAAACGATATGAGTTTCACTGCGACATAGTGAAAGCAGAAGGCGGAACAAGGCATTGGAATATGGCTTTGTTGCCACAGGCGCGTGAACTCCAATTGTCTGATTGAAATTAAGTCAGACAAGAAAATGAACGGAATGAAACTAGCTGAATGGAGAACGAGCAATGTCTTTGACTAAGTTTATCCCCACTCCCGATTTCGAAGAGTACAAGGAGCGATTCAAGGAGAATTACAAACTGGAACGACGTCCTGACGGCGTGATTTTGGCTCAGGCTCACACAGTGGGCGGGCCAATACAGTTGAGCGTTGAAAACCATCGCTCTGTCGGACAACTCTTCAAAACCATCGGCGCCGATCCCGAGAATGAAATCATGATTTTCACGGGAACGGGTGAAGACTTCATGATGGACGCAGATCCGGAAGGCTTCGAATTGGAAAAAGAAGATCTGCGGCATTGGGCCTACGAGTACGCCTATAAGGACGGAAGAATAAACGTCAGTTCGCTCGTCAATGATCTCGAAATTCCAACCATTGGTGTCCTCAACGGCCCGGGGTTTCACACAGAGATTTGCCTCATGTGCGATATCACGATCTGCAGTGAGGACGCGATAATCTACGATCTTCATTATGACATTGGGTCGGTGCCCGGAGATGGAATTCACAGCTGCTTCCAGGAGCTGCTGGGTGTCAAGCGAGCGGCCTACGCGTTGCTCACGGGCCAAGCCATCGATGCCAAAACGGCTTTGGAATACGGAATGGTCAACGAGATAGTGCCTCGAGACAAGCTCCTGGAACGCGCATGGCAGATTGCCGACCACATTATGACGCAACCTCGCATTACCCGCCGCCTTACTACGCAGATCATTCGGCGTCCTTGGCGGCAACGGATCACCAATGACCTGGACGGAGGCTTTGCCATTCAGATGTTTGCGCATCTCGCCAAAGACAAGGCGGTACACGGTAAGAATCACATCGGTTCAACGGTCGCGTACGTTAAGAAAGGCAAGAAAAACAACTTCGACTAGCCCGCCGCACATCTCTGTGACGGCGAGCTGATGATGCGTTGAAAAGCTCGTCAATCGCTACCGTTGGCGGTGCGCGCGCCACTCAAGCAAAAAGCCCGCAGGCAGCCCGCGGCGATGGGAAGTCCAATAGGATTTAACTTAGAGGGAGACGACGATGAGTAACTTCACTAGGAGGAAATTTACCAAAGTAGCGCTCGCGGCATCGGCGGCCGTTGCGGCACCAGCTATCATGGCGGGCGGCGCGGAAAAGCCAATCCGAATTGGGTTCAGCATTGCTCAAACTGGTGGCATCGCAGCGGGAGGAAAGGCTGGGCTAACAGCACTTGAACTGTGGCGCAGTGACGTGAATGCGACTGGCGGCCTACTCGGTCGGCCAGTGGAATTCGTCGTCTACGACGATCAGAGCCAAACAAGCACTGTGCCTGGCATCTACGCCAAACTGCTCGACATCGACAAGGTCGATCTCTTGCTATCGCCCTACGGCACAAACCTGACGGCTGTGGTCATGCCAATGATCAAGCAGCGAAATCGCTTCATTATCGCTCAATTCGAAATCGGCCAGAACGACAACCTTAAACACGACAAATTCTTCGAGATCGCTCCCTGGGGCCCCAAGCCGGGCGCAAATTGGTGCCGCGGCTATTTCGATCTCGCCAAGCGCCTCGGTTATAAGACACTCGGTATCATCAGCTCGGATGCGGAATTCTCGGCTAATGCCGCTAACATAGGCGTCACAGTTGCCGAGGAGTACGGCATGAAGTTGGTATCGAACCAGCATTACCCGCCAAACTCGGTCGATTTTTCCGGGATCTTGCGCAACGTAAATGCAGCCGCGCCCGATTTTATCTTCGTTGCTTCCTACCCGGTTGAGTCAGCGGCTTTGATCCACGGCATTTCCGAAATCGGTATCGCCGACAGTGTCCAGATGTTCGGCGGCGCCATAGTTGGAATCCAGTATGCTCAACAGCTGGAAAGTCTCGGTTCAGCGCTTAACGGCGTCACCAACTACGACTCTTATGTCGTTGCGCCGACTATGAACTTCGCTGGCATCGAAAAATTCCTCGAGCGTTATCGGCCTCTCGCCGAGAGCAAGGGGGTCGACGCCCTTGGCCACTTCCTACCGCCTTTCTTTTATGCTGGTGGTCAACTCATCGAACAGGCCGTCAAGGCGGTTGGCTCGCTTGACGAAGCAAAGCTTGCGCAATGGCTGCACAACAACGCGGTCGAAACGATCGTTGGGCCGATCAAGTTTGGGCCTGATGGCAATTGGGTGGAGAACCGGATTGTCATGGCTCAGTATCGAAACGTGAAGGACAAGGATCTTGATCAGTTCCGTCACCCTGGAAAGCAGGTCATTCTGCAGCCCGAGGCCTTGGCGACGGGGAAAATCGTCGCGCCTTATAAGAAGGCCCGGGTGTGATCGGCGCATGCTGATCGCACAATGGAACTGGCGCTGGCCTAGGCTTAAGCCATCCTGGGCCGGCGCGGCAACACGACCAAGGTGCCGTCATCGATGATAATTGAATTGGGTGTGAACGCGGTTGTCACCGGCTTGCTGCTGGGTGGTCTTTATGCAGTGGCGAGCCTCGGTCTCACGATTGCATTCGGGCTGCTGCAAATCCCTAATGTGGCCCAACCTACGTTCATGGTGCTGGGCGCTTATTGCGCATGTTTTGGCAACTTGCTTGGGGTGGATCCGGTTATCGCGAGCATGATATTCGCGCCGGTCTTTTATCTTGCTGGCATGATCTTTTATCAAGCCTATTTCGTTTGCTTCGAACGCCGCGGGCGCGGCAATACCCTACAAGGCTTCACCTTCTTCTTCGGCGTCGCCATGGTACTTGAGGTGGCGCTAATACTTGCTGTCGGTGTCGATCTCAGGTCAGTCGACGCTGTCTATATTGGCAAAAGCTTGACGATAGGTTTCGTCACCATGCCATATCGCTTCATTATTCCCTTCGTGATCGGATCAGCTGTCGGTGCCGGGATGTGGCTGTTTCTGACTCGCACACATATGGGCTTAGCTATCCGCGCGGTTGCCCATGATGCCAACGCGCTTAGAATCGTCGCGCTCAACCCTGCCCAGGTCAAGCGACATGCCTTCGGCATAGCGATGATGACCGCCGCACTGGCTGGCGCCGCGCTTATCGTCGTTAATCCTGTAGATCCCTTCGTCGGCCGCGAATATATCGGTCGGTCGTTTGCCATCGTCGTGCTCGCCGGCATGGGAAGCGTGCCGGGAACGCTGGTGGCTGCGGTCATCATCGGTCTGCTGGAGAGCCTCGTGATAACGTTCGTCGGTGCGACCTGGGCCCCTGGTGTCGCCTTTGCGGTTTTGCTCGCGACTCTCGCCATCCGGCCGAGTGGCATATTCGGGATAGCGCGATGAGCGGATGGCGCTTCATCATCGGTGTGCTTGTCGTCCTCGCCGGCGGCGCGATGCTGACGCATGAGGTGACTAATGCTTATGTGTTCTATGCTGGCTTTGTTGCCCTGCAATACGTGGTCATCGCGACCGGATGGAACATCCTGGGCGGATACGCTGGCTACGTGAATTTCGGCAGCGGTGCGTTCGTCGGCCTCGGCATGTATGCGGCTGTCTTCCTATTCAAGGCGATTGAGGCCCCATTGTGGGTCCAGGTATTGGGCGCCGCCTTTGCAGGCGGGGTGATGGGGCTCGGTATGGGATACCTGACCTTACGCATCCAGGGGGTATTTTTTTCTATCGCGACCTTAGCCCTCACCGTTGTTCTCAACACAGTCATCGTCAATTGGTCTTTTGTTGGCGGTGCGCGTGGAGCAACCGTCTTGGCGCCGCCGCCACCGACATGGTTTCCGAGCACCATCAGCTACGTTTTTTTCGCCATGCTGGTTCTTGCGGTGTTCAGTATTGCCGTAGCGCGCTGGATTGAAAAATCATGGATTGGGCGCGGCCTCGCCGCACTGCGAGCCGACGAACAGGCCGCCGAGTGCAGCGGCACGCCGACTCTAAAGCTCAAACTGTTTGCCGCGACAGTCAGCGGTGCTTTGATCGCAGCCGCTGGCGCGCCGTATCCTTACTATGCTTCGTATGTTGAGCCTGCCTCGGCCTTCGGACTCGCCATTGCTCTTAATGCCCTCGCGATGCCATTGATTGGCGGTACGCGCAGCTGGATCGGGCCGCTGATCGGCGCACTTCTACTCAGCGGGCTGGAGCAAGCAGCGACTGTGACCATTCCGACTGAGGTCAATCTCTTGATCGTTGGGCTCGTGCTCATCGGCTTCGTCGTCGCCGCGCCGGATGGTTTACTGGGTCTGTTTGATCGCAAGCCGGTCAAGGGGAGGCGGCAATGAGCGAGCCGATCCTGTCCATACGAGGCGTATCGAAGCGATTCGGTACTCTAATTGCTGTTGCAGATGTCGACCTCGACGTTGCGCGCGGCGAGAAGCTTGGCATCATTGGGCCCAACGGGTCGGGCAAGACCACTCTGATTAACTGCATAACCGGCGTGATTCGCCCCGAGCAAGGAAAGATCACGTTCGAGGGTATCGACATTTCCCGCATGCCTACTTACCAACGCGCGCGCCGAGGCATCGCCCGCAGTTTCCAGATCCCACGTCCCTTTGTTGGCATGTCGGTGGTGCAGAACCTGCAGGTTCCGCTCGACTATGTAGCGAGTGGCGAAAGGGACCCGGCCGGTGCGCTCGGAATTCTCGCCGCGGTCGGGCTTGAAACGCGCGCCGACGATCCGGCCGAATCTTTGACTCATCTAGAGCTACGCAAGCTTGAGCTTGCACGCGCCCTCGCTGCCGAGCCTCGGTTGCTAATTGCCGACGAAGTTATGGCCGGGCTCTCGGAGCAGGAAATAGATGAGGTGCTGGAAATCCTTTTCACGCTGAATGCCCGCGGCGTCACAATCATAATGATTGAGCACATCATGCACGCAATTATGCGTTTCTCGACGCGACTCGTATGCATGGAGACCGGGCGCGTCATTGCTGACGGTACGCCGCAAGAGGTGGGCAGGAACCCCGAAGTCCGAAGGGTGTATTTTGGTAAATAGGCTGGTCGTAGAAAATTTGTCGGCCGGTTACGGCGCGGTTTCCGTGCTGCGCGGCGTGTCGCTCGAAATCCGCGAGGGCGAGCTAGTGGCATTGCTTGGCACAAATGGCAACGGTAAGAGTACCCTCTTGAACGCTATCATCGGCCTGGTAAGGCCGACTGCGGGCTCGGTTCGCTTGGAATGGGACGGCGAGGTCACCGAGCTTGCAGGCAGTCCCGCTGAAAAAATTGTCGAGCGCGGCATCGCTTTGGTACCTGAAGGTCGCCGTCTGTTTCCTCACTTGACCGTCGAGGAAAATTTGACGCTTGGCGGGTGTGGGCGCCGTGCGCGTCACAATCTCCGCCGCAATCTGGAGTTCGTTTTCACAGCTTTCCCGGTGCTGCTAGAACGAAGGCATCAACAAGCCGGAACGATGAGCGGCGGACAGCAGCAGTTGCTAGCGATCGCGCGAGCTTTGATGACGGGGCCACGTATCATTCTGATCGATGAGCCTTCGGTCGGACTCGCCCCTGTTGCCGTCGATCAGGTGCTCTCCATGGTGAG
>CAIRGJ010000064.1 GCA_903878085.1 uncultured Hyphomicrobiales bacterium
GACCGGCCGCCCCTGCGAGGTCAGCACGTCAACCTGCCGCAGCTTCGTGACGATCTCTTCAGCCGTGTGTCTCTTCCTTGGCATTCTTCAGTCCTCCATCAGGCCTTAGCCATACATCAGGGAGGACCACTTCTCAGGGGGCAGACCAGCGCAGATAATGGATTCACGAATAAGAACTTCATTGAGAGACTTAAGCCAACGTTAGCCATATGCTCTGCTGATTATGACAATCAGTACGACCACCCGCGCCAGGAAATTCGAGACTTGCTCTTCGAATACGGAATTCGCTTGATGACAACGAAGACAGGCGACGTGATTATAAAATCGATTGGAGATCACACCGGACAATTCGAAGCAATAAACCTCAAAGCAAACTCGACAGAGATTTCGTCTCGTTATACATTTCAATCAAAAAAGAGTCGCCTGCTTTCATTTAATCGAGACACCATTCGCGAGATATACGCTCCGAAAAAATCACACTTTCGATAATTTGCAGAAGCGTCCATCCCGTAGCGCGACTTAGCGCAGCGTAATCTGTCAATCGAGAATGTAACCCAACGCCATCATCCGTTGCGCTCTACGCGTTCAGGAGTACCTGCTCCGGCATTTCTTCATCGGCCGCTTCCGCAGCCGTGCCTAAAATGCTGTCGAGGTTGATCAGCCCCACCATCGCGTCATCGACGTTCACGAGCCCGGACAGGAAACCGTGGCCGCCCATTTCCGCCACCGCCGGCACCGCCTTGATAGTGGCGCGCTCGACGGAAATGATATCGGACACACGGTCGGCGAGCAGGCCGACCTGTTGCTGGCCGATCTGGACGATGATGAAAACGTGAAGCGGCGTCAGCTCCGTCAGCCCCTGCCCGAAACGGCAACGCAGGTCGACGATCGGTATGAACGCGCCGCGCAGGTTGCATATGCCGCGCACATAGTCCGGCTGACGCGGCAGATGCCTGATGTCCGTCCGGTCTTTGATCTCGCGCACCGCGACGATGTCGATGCCATAGACATCGTCGCCGATGGCGAAGGTAATGAACTGGCCGGCGCCGGCGGCGGTCGCGTCATCGGTCCCGGAAAACGGTTGCGGGATCGGGGCGAGGCTGACGTTTTGCACCGCGGCTTGCTCGCTCATGTTCCAACGCCCTTACCTGCAAATTCCCTGATGAAGCGGCCAGATTGTTGTGACGTCTTGCCGGTGGCTCGCTTCGCTTAGCCGGTTCTGCCCGCTACGCCCGCTCTTTGGCGTCGTGGACTTTGACCTGGATGTGCGAATCTTTGTTCTTGAGTTCCATGCCCGCGCGCAAGGCCGCGGTCAGGCTGCCGTATTCCGAATTGAACTGCCCGCCGACTTCGACGACATAGCCTTCGGGCTGGAGGGCATCGGCCGGAATTGGGTTTTGCATGAGAGCCTCATGGGTCGCCGCGTGACAGCGATGGTGACCCATATATATGCGCACGTAGGCGTTGCAGCCAGTTTAAGCGACCCAGTTAATTTTTGCTGAAGGGGCGGAACCGGCCGTTCAGCTGTCATAGCCGTCGAAGACGGCGTCGCTTCGCTCGCCTATGTCCATGCATGACAGTGATACCATCTCACTTTCACCACGAACGGAGCCGCAACTGTGGCCGCGCGTGCTATGCAGGGTCCGATGGAGACTTCGTCAATGCGTGTTCTGTCCGCCCTTACCGCCCTCGCGATTTCTCTATCGCTGGCGCTGCCGGCCCTCGCCGCGCCCACCCACAATTCCCCGCCGCACAAGCGCCACTATAACCGCTCCAACCCCGGCTACGGCTTCCTGCCCGGCGTGCGCACGCCCGAGCAGATCGAGCGCGACCGCGCCCGGCGCTTCTATGCCTCAGGCCCGCATTATTACGGCCCGGCGTGGCCGCGGTTCTATCGCGGCCGCTGGAACGGCGGCGGCTTCGGCCCCTGCTACACCCAGACGCCGATCGGCTACATGTGGAATTGCGGGCGGTAGCGGCTCACCCTGGCGGCGTCACGGTCCAGACATAGGCGCCGCCCGCGATCTGCTCGAGCTGGCTGACATAGTTCGGATTGTTGCCCTGGAGCGCGAGACCGCCGTGGCTGTCGAACCAGAATTGCTGGTTGGTGGCGTTGATGGTCGGCAGGCTCGGGTTCATGGAAAACTGGCCCTGCCGGCCGTTGCAGCCGTGGCCGTCGGTGCGCACGAAGGTGAAGCCGCTCGACTGGGTGTGCGGCGGGACGCGCACAGCGAAGCCGGGCTTCGGTGCGTCGCAGCAGTTCCACCAGTCGTCGCCGTTCGGCACCGTATAGGTGATCCACCAGGGTGAGTTGTTGTTGATGATCAACGTGCCGGGGTCGGCCATGGCGGTATCCTTCCCTTCTCTCGTCGGTTGTGAGGTTTAGAGGTGCACTTTTAGATTGCTTTTGAGCAATCTGCAACCGGCGTTTTTTCGCGGTCGATTTCCGCCGCCCCGCCTGCTAACGCACCGCCATGTTCTCCTATCCCATCAAGGCTGAATTCCACGCCGACGCTGTTCCGCAGGCGGTGTGGGACGCCATCACCGGCGTCGAGCGCTGGGCCGAGGTGCTGCCCGGCGTCGGCGCCGCGCGCATCGATCCGCCCGGGCGGCTCGAGGCCGGCGCGACCATCCGCTCGCTCACCGGCCCGCAGGATTCGCCGGTCATCCTGTTCTATCGCGTCACGATGGCCGAGCCGCCGCACTTCCTGACGCTGGAATCGGAATCCGAGGCGTGGCGCGGCCGCACCGACTACACCATCGAGCCCGACGGCAGCGGCAGCAAAGTCTCCGTGGTCTCGACCATGGAGGTCACCGGCGCGCTCTTGCGTCTTCAAATGCTGGTGGTCGGCAAAGCCATGAACAAGCAGCGCGAGGATGCGCTGCGCGAGCGCACCCGCCTGCTGCTGACGCTGGCCGAGCAGATCGCTTAAGCTCGGTCGCCCTGCTCGTCTACCCTATCGCCCCCCCCCTAGCCGGCACGCCCGCGAAGCGGCATAGTGTTGAAATGACAGCGTCTCGCAAACTTCTATTGGCCTACGGCATTGCTGCCGTGCTGACCCTCATATTCCAAATTTGGGTGCGATCGGGCCTATGCGGAGACGCTTGCGGTCTGAGTTACGCCAAGGCCGTCGTTTGGGCCGTATTATGGCCCGCGTCATGGGCCGTTTATATCGCGGGCATTATCTGACCTACGGGCCAGCGCGCCCGCCTGCTGCTGACGCTGGCCGAGAAGCTGGCGTAGCGCCGCCTCAGGTGCGCTGGCGGTCGTTGTCGATCGGGATCGCCTGGCCGGAAATCGATTTCGCCGCGTCCGACGCCAGATAGACCGCGAGCGCCGCGACGTCGCGCGGGTCGATCAGCGCCTTGATCGACTGATTGGCAAAAGCCTCGGCGCGGATCTCGTCGACGGTCTTGTTGGCGATTCTGGCACGGCCCGCGAATACCCGCTCGATGCGCTCGCCCGCGACCGCGCCGGGCAGAATAGCGTTGGCGCGGATGCCGTGGGACCCGAGTTCGAGCGCCAGCGTCTTGGTGAAGCCGACCACCGCCCATTTGGTCGCGGCGTAAGGGCTGCGGTTGACGAAGCCGAGCCGGCCGGCGATCGACGACATGTTGATGATGCAGCCTGCGGCGGATTTCTTCAGATGCGGGATCGCCAGCCGGGTGACGTCGAACATGCCGGTGATGTTGACCGCGACCGTGCGGTCCCATTCCTCCGGCGGCATCTGGTCGACCGGCAAAGTCGGACCGGCGATACCGGCATTGTTGATGAGCACGTCGAGTCCGCCGAGCCGCTCAACGGCCTGCGGCACCATGCGCTCGATGGCGGCACGGCTCGCCATGTCGCAAGGCGCGGTGGCGAGGCCGGGGATTTCCCGAGCGAGGGCGCCGAGCGCCGCGGTGTCGATATCGCAGACGAACACCGTAGCGCCCGTGGCGGCAAAGGCGCGCGCCATGTCGCGGCCGATTCCCGATGCCCCGGCCGTTATCAATACGCGTTGCGTCATAGCCCCACCTTCCTTGCGAGATCGCAAGACAGCTTACACAAGAATGGCCGCTGAAGATCCACCAGTGTCTTCTTCGTGGTGAAGAACAGCGGATAGCCCTTGTTCTTGCCGCGTTCGGTCGCCGCCTTGGTCTCGGCGACGTCACGGGTATCGATTCAAGCTTGGGCGTGACAGACTGGCGCCAGCCGGAGGCTGCCATGGCCACGATCTTTCTCACCCACATCCCCGACATGCTGGCGAACTATTATGGCGCCCGCGCGATTGCCGCGTTGCGCCAACTCGGCGAGGTGCGTCTCAACGACACCGGCAAGGTGCTGGATGCGCCGGCTTTGGCGCAGATGGCGCGCGGTTGCGCCATCATCGTCTCGGACCGGCAGACGCCGGGCCCGGCCGAGTTCTTCGCAATGGCCCCGGATTTAGTGGCGTTTCTGCGGGTCGCGGTCGACATCCGCAACATCGATGTGGCGGCGGCAAGTGACCATGGCGTTCTGGTGACCCACGCCACCCCCGGCTTTGTCGCCGCGGTGGCGGAACAGGCGATTGGCTTCATGATCGACTGCGGCCGCAACATCAGCGCATCGGCCGCGATCTATCACGACGGCCGTGTGCCGGAAGCGCGCATCGGCCGCCAGCTCAAAGGTTCGACCGTCGGCATCATCGGCTATGGCGTGATCGCAGAGTACCTCGCGCCGCTGTGCGTCGCGCTTGGCATGACGGTTCTGATCAGCGACCCGTTCAAGCAAGTTGCCGTGGCGGGCATTCAACAGGTCGAGTTTGACGAACTGCTGGCGCGTTCCGATTTCGTCATCTGTCTCGCCATCGCCAACGAGCAGACCGAGAACCTGATGAATTCCGCAGCCTTCGCGCAGATGAAGCCTACCGCCTACTTCATCAACTTGTCGCGCGGCAATCTCGTCGATGAAACGGCGCTGGCCGAGGCGCTCGACAACAAACGCATTGCCGGCGCCGCGCTCGATGTCGGCCGCGCACCGGATCAGATGCCCTCGCCCGCTTTGGCGCAACGCGCCGACGTCATCGCAACACCGCACAGCGCCGGCCTGACGCCGGACGCCGCCGAGCATCAGGCCTTCGACACCGTCAATCAGGTCAAAGAATTACTGGCCGGCCGCATACCACCGGGCGCGGTCAATCCGCATGCGGCGACGCGGCTTGCCAAATTCAAAAATGCGAACGCATGAATGCCCTGCAAAAATTGCGGGCTCGGATCGGCGGTATAGGTCAGCCTTGCTGCTTCATTGATGCGCGCATCGCGCGTTAGCCTGCTTCATCAAAAAGGGGATCGGGGATTAACACGGCGCGCAAGCGGGTGGCGGTTGCGTGAAACATGTCAAGGAGCCCCGCTATGGAACTCTCCCGTGCCCACGCAAAATTCGCCCGATCGCGCCCGATAACCGAGTGCGCACAATGCGGCGAGCATCTGTTCGTTCCAGAATGGTCGGAGTTCGTCGATGCGCGGCGGGTCCGGCATTTGTGGGAATGCGAAGCCTGCGGCTACGCGTTCGAAACCACGATCCGGGTTACCGCAGCAGCGTAGCGCAGGATCGGCATGCAAGGCTGCGAGGGCGCGCCGGCTGCCGAAAATCCCAGCGCACGTAAGAGAGGAGCCGGTTCGGCACACGCGCCCACGCCCGAACGATGAAGCGGCGACGTCGCACGAACCGGCTCCTTTCGCTGCCCATTCGAGGCCCGCTACCGGCCGTCGGTAACGTAATTTTGCGCGGCGCCGTGGCGGCTGGCGGGCTATAAAGTCGGTCATGATCGACCGCCGAAATGTCTTATTGCTGGGCGCCCTCGTCTTGATGTCGCCGCGGCTGGCACAGGCCACTGCGATGAGCCGCGTCACGGCCTATGCCTTTACCTTCACGGGTTTGGACGGCAACGCGATCCTGCTGTCGGCTTATGCCGGGCATCCGATCCTGGTGGTCAACACGGCCTCACTGTGCGGTTACACGCCACAATATACCGGCCTGCAGGCGCTATGGACGCGTTACCGCGACAAGGGCCTGATGGTGCTCGGCGTGCCATCCAATGACTTCGGCGGCCAGGAGCCGGGCGGCGTGAGCGAGATCGCCAAGACCGCGCATGACGACTACCACGTCACCTTCCCGCTCACAGAGAAGGCAACGGTGAAAGGTCCGAGCGCCCATCCGTTCTACAAATGGGCGGCGATCGAGCGTCCGCTGGACGCGCCGCGCTGGAATTTCCACAAATACCTGATCGGCCGCGATGGCCAGTTGAAGGCCAGCTTTACCTCTGCGGTCGAGCCGGGCGACCCGCGGGTGATCGCGGCGATCGAAAAAGAATTGGTGAGTGCTTAGTCTCGGCGTCCGCTGTCTTAATATCGATAAATGCGGATTGACGAATCGTCGCTGCCGTGACGGAGTGCCGGTACGGCATTTAGTCACGTGGGCCGACGGCCATCGCCGCCGACCCTAAGCAGGTTCCTCCCGCGTGGCGTTTTAGACTGGGCGGCCGCGAGGCCGCCCTTTTTCACACCTGGCTAGTAGCAGTAGTCACGCGACACGCGGCGATAGCTGCCGTCGCCGCGCCGCAGCCAGCAGCGGCCTTCGTACCAATAGTAGCCGCGATGGCGCGGCTCCATCTGCGAGCCCAGCGCAGCGCCTGCCGCCGCACCGATGATGCCGCCGGCAATCGCACCACCGGCCTTGCCGGTCGTAGCTCCCCCGACAATCGCGCCGATGCCGCCGCCGATGATGGCGCCGCCCAGAATGTTGTCCTGCGCTGCGGCTGGCTGGGCCGGCATCAATCCAAGCAACGCGAGCGCTGAAATAGCGGCGATAATGCGAGTCCTCATGAGCATGCCTCCTCCAATAATCTGGGGAATCTTATGCCAGATCGGCTTTGGCTCGATTTGCGCCATGTCAAACCGGCGCAGCCCCGGCGTATCGGCCGATATCAAGCGGCCGTGGCGCGGTTGCGCAGGCCGGCCGGTTTTTCGTCGGCCACGGGCAGCGGATCGAGGGCTTCGATCAGTTGCAGGAACGCGCTGCCGGGCAGCGGCGGCGCAAACACATAGCCTTGGGCCGAGCGGATGCCGAGTTCACGCAGGTGTATTACTTGCTCGAAATTCTCGACACCCTCGGCAACAACATCCATCCGCATATTGAGCGCCAGGTCGACCAGCGTCTCGACGATGGTCGTCGAGTTTCGGTCGGTGCCGATGGCGTCGACGAACATCTTGTCAATCTTGATGATATCGACGCCGAGCTTGAGCATGTAGGACAGTCCGCTGTGGCCGGTGCCGACATCGTCAATGGCGATGCGCACGCCGAGCCCTTGCAGCGCGGCGATGACCTGGCGGGTTTCGGTGAAATTCTCGATCGGATCGCGCTCGGTCAGTTCCAGGACGACTTGCGACAGCTTGATCTCGGAGCCGAAGAAGATATTGCGGACGTCCTTCACGATCGACTTATTGCTGAACAACTGACCGGCGAAGTTGAACGCGATCTTGAGCCCCGGCCGGCGGCCGATGGCGGGGCCGGCTTCGACGCATACCCGGCGCATCAGGTCACGCGTCATATCGAGAATGAGGCCGCTGGATTCCGCAAGCGGAATGAACGAACCGGGCAGCACCAGTGTGCCGTCCGCTTTACGCCACCGCACCAGCACTTCGGCGCCGCGCAACTGTCCGGAGCGGATATCGACGATGGGCTGGTAATACGGGACGAACTCGCCCGCCTCGAGCGCGGCCTCAAGTGCGGCCACCGGGTTTCCGGCGTCGCGCCGCGGCATGATCCAGCCAAGGACGGCGACAACCAGCACGATGGCGCCGGTGGCAAACAGCCCGAGCCATTTCAAATCGGAACTGTTGGCGATCGCATGGTCGCGCGACATCGCGATCTCGACGCCCAATCCGTATTTATCGGACCTGGCCTTGCCGATGAGCAGGTCGTCGGAGGCCGCGACAGGCTGGTTCGCCTTGGCCAGCGAAATGCCGCCGGGAGTGTCGATGCGGGCGTTGGCACTGAACTGGCCGCCCTGCGACGTCACTTGCGGAATGAAAAGAACCGCCGGAACCAGCGCCGCAATCGCGCTAGGACCGTTGCCGGACGTGCGGCGGAGCCGCACCATTTGCTGTTCATTCGCGACTTGAACGACGTCGAGGCTATAGCCCGCGGCGCCGCTCAAGGGCTCCGATGCGACGATGTTGCGTACGCCCAGCGGCAGGCCGAGATCGGTACATACCGTCTGCCCGTCGGGGCCGACGATGGAAAGCTCTTTGATAGGGATGGTCTGGAATACGGCGATCTGCATCGCCTTGATGTGGGCGGGGTCGCAGGAATCTATGCCGCGTGCGGCGAGGTCGTCGAGCGCACCAACTACGGTGCTGACACGGGACTCGGCGAGCGCGACGGCTCGCTTGGCCGAGGTTTCAACCTCCGCCCGCCCCTGCCGGTCGATCAGACCGCCGAGCCAAAAATCAAATGCGACCAATGGCACGCCAACAAGGAGTACGCCGGCAGTGATCGCAATAAGATTTTTGCGCGGAATTGCGCGCACAAAAAGCCCCATTCTGGTCCGGCTCGCCTACCCGTTCTGGTATCGCATTAATGAGCCATACCCGGTGTAAAGGCCGCCTTAAGCTAAAAGCCGCGTCATCCTATAAACGCGCCATATACCATCCCGCCCGCGGCTATGGTTAGCGAAGGGTGAAGAGCCGAGCGCGGCGTCAGTAGGCAGGCTAGACTGCCGGCAAGCCACCGCGCCAGAATCGGTGGATCCGGGAGGACTTTGATGGCCGATACGACACGACGCCTTTTGCGTTCCTGCATGTGCTGCGATGAACCGGCAGGCATGAGCCGCCGGGGCTTTCTGGCAACCGCGGTGAGCGCCGCCGCCGCGACCGGGCTACCCGCAAGCCCGGCGCTAGCCCAGCCGGCGACAGCCAAGCCGGGCCGGATCGATGTGCATCATCATTACGCCCCGACGTTTCATCGCGACGCGCTCGGCGACAAGCGCGGCGGGGCGTGGCCTAAATGGTCGCCACAGATGTCACTCGAAGACATGGACAAGAGCGGCATCGCCACCGCGATGCTCTCGATCATCCAGCCCGGCACCTGGTTCGGCGATGCGCAGGAATCGCGCAGCCTGGTGCGCAAGCTCAACGACTACGGCGCCACCATGGTGCGCGACTATCCCGGGCGGTACGGCCTGTTCGCCTGCATCGCGCCGCCGGATGTCGAAGGCAGCCTGAAGGAGATCGAATACGCTTTCGACACGCTGCATGCCGACGGCATTGCGCTATTCACCAGCTACGCCACCAGCTATCTCGGCGACCCGGCTTTCACGCCGGTCTATGCCGAGCTCAACCGCCGCAAGGCGATCGTCTACGTGCACCCAACCGCGCCGAACTGCTGCCAGGCTTTGGTGCCGGGAATTCCGGTCGGCTCGATCGAATACGCCACCGACACCACGCGCACCATCGCGCATCTGGTGTTTTCCGGCATGGTGACGAAATTTCCCGACATCCGCTGGATCTTCTCGCACAGTGGCGGCACGTTGCCGTTCCTGACCGGCCGCTTCACGCGGCTCGCGCAAGAGCGCAAGCCCGCGCATTTGCCGAACGGTCCGCTGCCGGAATTCCGCAAATTCTATTATGAACTCGCGCAGGGCAACACGCCGGGCCAAATTGCGGGACTCCTGAAGATGGTGCCGATCGAGCAGGTAATGTACGGCACCGATTTTCCGTTCCGCGACGGCGCCGAGGTCAATGCCGGCATCGCCGACTACGGTTTTAGCACCGCCGATATCGCGTCGATCGAGCGTGGCGCCGCGCTTAAACTCTTGTCGCGGCTCAAGGGGTGACGCAGCAACCACCTATTGGCTAGTCGCGAAGGCCGCCTATCTATGTTGTTATCGGCACCAGCGACGGCGCTAAAACATATGAGGGATGCGCTCGATGAGTTTTTTTCCCGGCAAGGACCCGGAAGCGGGCGACCGCTATAGCTGCGACGCCATTGCCCATGTCGTGGTGCCGCGCACCGTCGATCTCGGCGATGGCTTCTCGGTGCGCCGCGCGCTGCCCTCGGCGCGTTCGCGCATGGTCGGGCCGTTCATTTTCTTCGATCATTTCGGCCCGGCGGAATTCAAGGCCGGCAACGGCCTCGACGTGCGCCCGCATCCTCATATCGGGCTCGCCACCGTCACCTATCTGTTCGACGGCGAGATCATGCACCGCGACAGCCTCGGCACCGCGGCGCCGATCAAGCCCGGAGAAGTGAACTGGATGACGGCCGGGCGCGGCATCGTGCATTCCGAGCGCACCGGCCCGCAATTGCGCAGCACCGGAAGCCCGATCCATGGCCTGCAGATGTGGGTCGGCCTGCCGGCCGACAAAGAGGAAATGGACCCGGGCTTTGCCCATCACGACATCGCCGCGTTCCCGATGATCAAGGACACCGGCAAATCGGTGCGCGTGGTGGTCGGCTCGCTTTACGGCACCAAGTCGCCGGTGCCGACGCTGCACGAGACCATCTTCGGCGACGTGCATCTCGACATGGGATCGAGCCTGCCGCTCGACGCCGACCACGAGGAGCGCGCGGTCTACGTCATCAAGGGCACCATCGACATCGCCGGCGACAAGTTCGAACCGGGACGGCTGCTGGTATTCAAGCGCGGCGACCGCATCACCGTCACCGCCGCGACCGACGCCCATTTCGTCATCGTCGGCGGCGCGCCGATGGATAGCCCGCGCCACATCTGGTGGAATTTCGTGTCGTCGCGCAAGGAACGCATCGAGCAGGCCAAGGCGGAATGGACCGCCGGCCATTTCGGCAAAGTGCCGGGCGACGAGATCGAGTTCATCCCGCTGCCGGAGAAACCGGGCGTCAATTCAGTCGACCAGGCCGCGCCGCTTTAGGATCACCCGGCGACGCTGCCCCACTTCGACACCAGGTTCTCGGCGCCGCGCTGCGACACCGCGAAGATCGTATAAGTCGGATTTGACGCGCCTTCGGTCGGAAACAGTCCGGGACCTGCGACCCACAAATTCGGAATGTCGTGGGTCTGCCCGTAGCTGTTGGTGACCGAGGTGCCGGCGCCCTCGCCCATGATGGTGCCGCCGAACAGATGAATGGTCGGCATCGGCCCGCGCGCCGACCAGTATTCCTTGGCGCCTGTCGCCTTGGCGATCTCGATGCCTTCGTCGAAGTTCGCGTTCCACAGCGCGATGGCCTCGTCGCTGAAGCTGTGCACGATCTTGGCGAGCGGCATACCGAATTCGTCCTTGCCGTCGGCCAGTTCGACGCGGTTTTCGATGTTCGGCATCTCCTCGCCGAACGCGGTCAGCCGGGTGATGCCGCGCTTGGCGCGCTGCATGAACTCCGCGAGCTTGGGCCCGAACAGATCCAGCCGCGCATTGGCGAAGCCGCCGAGGTCTGAGGTCTTGAGCGCGGTGCCGGCGACGATATAGGTGCTGCCGAACGCGCCCTTGGCCTTCTTGCTGTTCTTGTCGTAGCGCTCATAGGACATGTATTGCGCGCCGACCGTGCCCATGTGGGGTTCGACATCCTCGTCGAACATCGCCCAGGTTCCGGAGGCGTAATGCGCCATCATGTATTTGCCGAGCACGCCGCTTGAGTTGGCGAGGCCCTTGGGATGCTTGTCGGTCGACGAGTTGATCATCAGCCGCGGGTTCTGCGCCGCCCAGGCGGCGAGGATGACGACGCTGGCCTCCTGCACCTGCTTTTCTTTCTTGGCGTCGTAATACTCGACGCCGGTCACCTTGGCCCCCGAGGCGTCGGTGAGAATGCGCGTCACGGTCGAAAGCGCGCGCACCTCGGCGCCCGCCTTCCGGGCGTCGGCGAGATACGTGATCACCGGATTGGCGAGCGCGCCGATCGGACAACCAACATGGCACCAGCCGTCATAGATGCAGGCCGGGCGGCCCTTGAAGTCGACCGAGTTCATGCCGACCGCGGCCGGCACCATGCGGATGCCGTTGGCCTCCAGGCCCTTCAGCCAGACCTGGCCGTTGCGGAACGTCTTCATCGGTGGCATCGGATAGGCTTCGCCTTTGGGCCGCCAGATTTCCTCGGCCTTGGCGTCGCCCGACACGCCGATCTCGGCGGCGACCTTGTCGTAATAAGGCGCGATGTCGGCATAGTTGATCGGCCAGTCGAGGCCTTTGCCGTGCTCGCTTTTCACCTTGAAGTCGGTCGGCAGATAGCGCGGGAAGTTGGCGAAGTAATGCAGCGCCGCTCCGCCAACGCCCCAGCCGCCTTGATAGGCGTAGCCGTAGGGGTTCTTGCCTTCGAACAGGAACGGAACGCCGCTCGGCTTTACGCGGCGGCCCCAAAAATCCGAACTGATCAGATCTGTCATCTGCCAGTCGGGACCGGCCTCGAGCAGCACGACCTTTTTGCCGGCTTTGGCCAGCACCGAAGCGTAGAGCGAGCCCGACGCGCCGGCGCCGACAATGACCACGTCGACTTTTTCGAGTGTTGCCATGGCTACCACCTCTTCTCGGGTGCGATGTGCGGCATGTAGGGAATGCCGAGCGCGGCGTAGCCTTCCATCGTGCCATAGACGACATCGACGGCGTCGCTGCGCAGGATCAGATAGACGAAGGGACCGGCCGGGCCCTGCCAGCCTTCGATCTTGTTCTGGCGCATCAGATCGACGAAGCCGTACCGCTCGTCGGCGCTGAGCTGCGCGAATTTCTTGTCGCCGTTCTTGGCCTGACTGGCTTTATCCACGGCACTGAGCGCCGCGCGATAGAAATTCGCATAAGGCGGACGCACGTTGAGAATGCGGGCTTCGAGCAAGGCCTCGCCGTGCGGGATCGACAACTGCTGATCGACGAAATTGGAAATGCCGGCCTGCTTGGCGCCGGGCACCAATGTCTCGCCCAGCGCCTCAAGCGTTTCGACCTGCTCCGGCGTCAGGGTCCGGAACGGAATGTTTTGTGCATGCGCTTGGCGCGGCGAGAGCAAAATTTCGGCGCCGCCGACGCTGAAGGCAAGCGCGCTTAGGCCCGCGCCCTTGATCAGGGCGCGCCGCTCGATGTCCGACATCAATTCCTCCCAGGAATAGATCGCAGTTCTTGGCAGCGTTATGGTTGTCGTTCTCGCGGCTTTGTGTGCGCGTCGCCGTCTCTGGAACGAGATCAAATCCAAGCTGAAAACGAACGGGCGCGCAAGCGCCGTCACCCGCGTGCCGCGTGCGGCGCAATAATTAACTTCGAGGACAATGTCATTTCTCTGGCTGCGCGCCGAGATGGACTTCATCCCGCTGCCGGAGACATCAGCCGTCGGCTACTGGCAGCCCCAACGTTTATTGCCTGAGGCTGGTCGCGCCCTCGCCCGGCCCATGCTATCAATAAGTTGCTATAATCAATTTTACACGCACTGGTTTTATCCCGGAAATGCACGAATCGCCCCCCACGAGGTCAATTCGTTTCTTCCCGCTTCTCTTCACCAAGCCGCGCGCTGCTGCGGCGTTGAGCCTCGCCGCCGTACTGGTCGTCACGCTGACGTCGCGCACGGGATTGCTGAACGACCTGGATCGCATTCTCTTCAATTATTACAACAACACACTCAACCCACATGCATTGATCTATTTCAACGGATGGATCCACCTCCTGCCGGGAGCCGTCGCCTATCTCGCGCGTGGACTTTCCGTGACAGCACAGATGGCGATCTACTCGGGCCTCGCCATCGCCACCCTGATTCTCATGCAACGGGAGTTGCATAAGCTCCTCGAATGCTGGTTCGACGCGATGGAAGCGATGGTGCTCTCCTGCGTCGTGCTGGTTTATTTCCAGTTCTATCTGCCGATGTTCACCGATGCCGTCTGGTCCGTCTGGCTGGCGGTCATCGCCGCCTGGTGCCACATCCTGCGCAAGAATCTCGCCGGCGAGCACTACACATGGACCGGGCTAGCCGCGACCACACTCGCCTGCATGTCGAACCCAACCTCAGCCGTATTCATTCCGGTGCTCGGCTTCTTCGCGTTGACGGCGGTCGATCCGGCCCTAAAACGACAGAACCTGTCGCTTGCCTTGGTGTTGCTCGTCTATTTCGCCGTCATGACCGCGTTCAAGCCGGCCGAGGTGAATTATCTGTCGAACAACCTGATCATCGATGTGGCACACGTCGTGTGGAGACAGTTGAGACAGCCGACATGGCGCACGCCGCCGGCCATCGTGGCGATTCTTACGCTGATGTGGGCTGGTTACGCGGCCTATCGCGACAGACACCGCGATGGCGCGTCACGCACGGCAACATTGTCGCTCACCTATATCGGCTTTGCCTCGCTTGCTTTGTACCTGTTCTCGGGACGGGCGGAGATCGCGCCCGCGCTACCATCGCGCTACACGATCATTATGGCCGTCGCCGCGCTGATTGCGCTGATGATCGCTGCCGCGAATAGGCTCGATGCGCGCGGACGCCGCTGGCTGGTTTTGGTGGTCGCGCTCGGCGTGGCGGCGAGCGAGATTTTCCTACTTGCGGCACGGCTGCCCAGCAACTTGCGCCGGGCGCGCGAGCAAATCGCCTATGCTTTTGCGCCGACGATTTCCGCGCGACTTGTCGGACGGGCGAGGCGCTGGCGCAACGGCAGAATCGGCTCAGCCTCGGTGTGCTCTGCATACGCTTCGACTTCGCGCCCCCCGCCGGCGGGCCGCCGATCAAGCGGCGTGACAGGTTTGGCAATACCTTCGTCGAGGGCCCAACGGCGAAAGTATGGGCTAAGCCCGAGACAACAGCGCTCGATATGCTCGCGCCGCGACGCTAAAGGTAAATTACTTCTTCGGCAATTCCAGCCGGATATGCAGTTCCTTGAGCTGCTTTGCTCTGACTTCCGACGGCGCGCCCATCAGCAGATCTTCGGCGCGCTGGTTCATCGGGAACAGGACGACCTCTCGCAGGTTCTCTTCGCCGGCGAGCAACATGACGATGCGATCGATACCGGGCGCGATGCCGCCGTGCGGCGGCGCGCCGAGCGACAGCGCGTGCAGCATGCCGCCGAACTTCGCCTTGAGCACGTCCTCGCCGTAGCCGGCGATGGCGAAGGCCTTCTTCATCACCTCGGGGCGATGGTTACGGATCGCGCCCGACGACAATTCGGTGCCGTTGCAGACGATGTCGTACTGGATCGCCTTCATCGACAAAATCTTGTCTTCGTCCTTCGGGTCGAGCGCGAGGAATTCGTCGACCGGGAAGTTCGGCATCGAGAATGGGTTGTGCGAAAAGTCGATCTTCTTCTCTTCCTCGTTCCATTCGAACATGGGGAAGTCGACGATCCAGCACAGATCGAAACGGTCCTTGGCGATCAGGTTCAGCTCTTCGCCGACCTTGGTGCGCGCGCTGCCGGCGAACTTGACGAAATCCTTCGGCTTGCCGGCGACAAAGAAGCAAGCGTCGCCGACCTTGAGGCCAAGTTGATCGGCGATCTGCTTAGTACGCTCCGGCCCGATGTTCTTGGCCAGCGGACCCGCACCGCCCTCCTCGCCTTCGCGCCAGAAAATGTAACCGAGACCGGGCTGGCCCTCGCCTTGCGCCCACGAATTCATGCGATCGGCAAACGCACGATTGCCGCCGGTCGGCGCCGGAATTGCCCACACGGCGTTCTTCGGATCGGACGCCAGAATATTGGCGAAAATCTTGAAGCCTGAGCCGCGGAAGTGCTCGCTGACATCCTGCATCTCGATCGGATTGCGCAGGTCCGGTTTATCGGTACCATATTTGCGCAACGCCTCGGCATAGGGAATGAGCGGAAACTTCTGCGTCACCGCTTTGCCTTTGCCGAATTCCTCAAACACGCCGCGGACGACCGGCTCGACCGCGTCGAACACGTCTTGCTGGGTGACGAAGCTCATCTCCAGATCGAGCTGGTAAAATTCACCAGGAGATCTGTCGGCGCGCGCGTCCTCGTCGCGGAAGCACGGCGCGATCTGGAAATAGCGGTCGAAGCCCGCGATCATGATGAGCTGTTTGAACTGCTGCGGCGCCTGCGGCAGCGCGTAGAATTTGCCCGGATGAATGCGCGACGGCACCAGATAGTCGCGCGCACCTTCCGGCGACGACGCGGTCAGGATCGGCGTCTGGAATTCGAAGAAGCCGCCGTCCTTCATGCGCTTGCGCAGCGAGTCGATGACCGCGCCGCGCAGCATGATGTTGTTGTGAAGTTTCTCGCGGCGCAGATCGAGGAACCGATAAGTGAGCCGGGTCTCTTCCGGATATTCCTGGT
Organism: uncultured Hyphomicrobiales bacterium; assembly: GCA_903878085.1. Lineage (GTDB taxonomy): Bacteria > Pseudomonadota > Alphaproteobacteria > Rhizobiales > Xanthobacteraceae > Pseudolabrys. The sequence goes on from CAIRGJ010000064.1 coordinate 16,242, forward strand.
CGCCAAACACCGGCATCGGCAGTTCGCCGGCGGCGCCCAGCACTTCGATTTCGTCGATATAGACTTCGACCTGGCCGGTCGGCAGATCGGCGTTCTCGGTGCCGGCCGGACGCTTCCGCAGCTTGCCGTCGATGCGCACCACCCATTCCGAACGCAGCGTCTCGGCGAGCTTGAACGCCAGGCTGTCGGGGTCGGCCACCACCTGGGTCAGGCCGTAATGGTCGCGCAGGTCGATGAACAGCAACCCGCCATGGTCGCGGATGCGGTGGCACCAGCCGGACAGCCGCACCTGTTTGCCGATATCGCTCTCGCGAAGCGCGCCGCAGGTGTGTGAGCGATAGCGATGCATGGTCATTCTGGGCCGATCCGGCAGGCGATTCTGGTGGGGTGTGAGGTGCGCGAAAAGCGCATGGGGGGTGGGCTTTGTCAAGATAAGGCGCATGGCTGGGGCAAGTCCGAGCGCTCGACAGACTCGGGCCAATCTGCAAACTCGGGTGGCAGTTGCCGGAGCGTGCCCTTGTCCAAGCCAAAGCCCCCGAAAAAGGCCAAAACGAAGACCAAGCCTGAGCCTGTCGTAGAGATGTCGACGGCCGAGGCGACCGTGGCGACCCTGCTCGCCCATGGCATCAATACCGTCTATGCGCTGCCGGGCGTCCACAACGATCATCTGTTCGACGCCTTCCAGCGCGCCGGCGAAAAGCTCCGCGTGGTCCATGCCCGCCATGAACAGGGCGCGGCTTATATGGCGCTGGGCGCGGCGCTGGCGACCGGGAAGCCGCAGACTTATTCGGTGGTGCCCGGCCCCGGCCTGCTGAACTCCGGCGCGGCGCTGTTGACCGCCTATGGTATGAACGCCCCGGTGCTGGCGCTGATCGGGCAAATTCCGGCAGATGCCATCGGCCGCGGCATGGGGCACCTGCACGAAATCCGCGATCAAGCCGGCATCATTGCGCGGCTGGTCGATCATTCCTCGCGCATCGACAGCCCGGCGGAAGCCCCGGCAAAAGTGGCCAAGGCGATCGCGTCGATGCATCAGGGGCGGCCGGGTCCGGCGGCGCTGGAATGCGCCATCGACGTGTGGGGCAAGCGCGGCAAAGTCGGTGCGATCCCGTCGCCTCCGCCGCCGCGCCCGCCGCGCATCGATGACGACGCCGTGCGCGCGGCGGCGAAACTGCTCGGCAAAGCCAAGCGCATTCTAATTGTCGCTGGCGGCGGCGCGCAGGATGCGTCGGTGGAAGTCACCGAACTTTCCGCGATGCTGCAAGCGCCGGTGCTGGCCTATCGCCGCGGGCGGGGCGTGTTGGATAGCCGCGATCCGTTCAGCGTAAACCTGCCCCTCGGTCATGAACTGTGGGAAGAAGCCGACGCGGTGCTCGCGGTCGGCACCAAGCTTAATCCGATGACGGCCTGGGGCGTCGACAGCAAGCTCGCCATCGTGCGCGTCGACGCCGACCGGGAAGAGCCTTCGCGCTATCGCAAACCGAAAGTGGCGCTGATCGGCGATGCCGCGCCGATCCTGCGCCAACTGATCGACGAGCTTGCGCGGTTCAACCAGCACCGCGCGCCGCGCGACGATGAGATGCTGGTGCGCCAGACCAAAATGCGCGGGCGGTTGAGCAAACTCGAGCCCCAACTCGCTTTCCTCAAGGTGATCCGCGAAGAACTGCCGGAAGACGGCATCCTGGTCGACGAGGTGACGCAGCTTGGCTTTGCCGCCCGCCTCGCCTTCCCGGTCTATAAGCCACGCACCTTCCTGTCGCCCGGCTTCCAGGACAATCTCGGCTGGGGCTACGCCACCGCACTCGGCGCGCAGCACGCGCGTCCGGATGTGCCGGTGCTGTCGATCAACGGCGACGGCGGCTTCATGTACACCGCCAACGAGATGGCCACCGCCGTGCGCCACAACATTCCACTGGTGGCGGTCGTCTTCGCCGACGGCCATTTCGGCAATGTGAAGCGCATCCAGGAAGAGCAATTCGGCGGCCGGTTGATCGCCAACGACCTTGCCAACCCGGATTTCGTCAAATTCGCCGACAGTTTCGGCGCCGCCGGGAGGCGGGCCCGCAATCCGGACGAACTGGGTGCGGCGCTGCGGCTGGCAATCGCTGCCCGTGAGCCGACCCTCATCGAAGTTCCCGTCGGGCCGATGCCGAGCCCCTGGGAGTTCATCCACATGCCGCGCATTCGCGGACTTTAGGCTTGGCGCATGATCTTTTCCGAAAACCGGTGCTCACTTTTCGGGATCATGCGCGAAAATTTGCCATAACCGGCACAGATCGGGTTAGGTTCGCTCCACAATGCATTCCATCACCACCACCGACGAACTGGCGCTAGTCTGCGCGCGCATGGCGAAGTTTCCCTTCGTCACGGTCGATACCGAGTTCCTGCGCGAGACCACCTATTACCCGCTGCTCTGCGTGGCGCAGATCGCCTCGCCCGACGAGGCCTTTGTCATCGACGCGCTGGCGCCGGGTATCGATCTGACGCCATTCTTCGACCTCTTGGCCGACGAGACTATCGTCAAGGTGTTCCATGCCGCCCGCCAGGACATCGAAATCGTCTGGAACATGGCGAAAAAAATCCCGCATCCGATCTTCGACTCTCAGGTCGCCGCCATGGTGCTCGGCTACGGCGATTCGATTTCCTACGACCAACTGGTGCAACGCATCACCGGCGACGTGCTCGACAAGTCGCACCGCTTCACCGACTGGACGCGGCGGCCTTTGACCGACGCGCAGATGACCTACGCTCTGTCCGACGTCACGCATCTGCGCGACGTCTACCTCAAGCTGTCCGCCGATCTGGAGAAGCGCGGCCGCAAGAGTTGGGTCGACGCCGAGATGGGCATTCTGACCTCACCGGAAACCTACCGCATGGAGCCCGAGAAGGCCTGGGAGCGGCTCAAGAACCGCGTGCGCAAGCCCAAGGAACTCGGTGTGCTGATCGAGGTCGCCGCCTGGCGCGAACGCGAGGCGCAGGCGCGCGACGTGCCGCGCTCGCGCGTGCTCAAAGACGACGTGATGGCCGACATCGCCGTGCAGGCGCCCAACACGATCGAAAAACTTGGCCATTTACGCTCGATGCCGAAGGGCTTCGAGCGTTCGCGCTGGGGCGACGCTATCGTCGAGGCGGTGATACGCGGCATCGAGCGCGACCCGAAGACGCTGCCGCGGCTCGATCGTTTCCGTCCGGCGCCGAATGGCGCCGCCACCGTCGAACTGCTCAAGGTGTTGCTGCGCATGACCGCCGAGAGCAACGGCGTCGCCGCCAAAGTGATCGCGACGGTCGATGAACTCGACCGCATCGCCGCCGACGACGAGGCCGACGTGCCGTCGCTCAAAGGCTGGCGCCGCGAATTATTCGGCGAGAAGGCACTGGCGCTCAAGCACGGCAGACTGGCGCTGGCGGTCGACAAGGGCCGCGTGGTGACGGTGGCGAAGAGCTAGACCGTATAATCATAAATCGAGATTGGTGAGCAGCGGCTGGTCAACGCCAGCCTTCGATCTTGTCTTACAAGGTCTTCACCAGGTTGGGGATGCGCCGCTGATCAGGCTATCGGCAATCCTATTTCGTCTGCCTGACATTCACGCCGCGGCCCATGGCGGCACAATCGTCGTCCGTCTTCAAGCCGACGCTATGGATGCCAAAGATTGCCAATTCTTCGTCGCGATCTTCCGTATCGCCGGTCACGCCGACTGCGCCGATGACATCGCCATTATCGGCGCGGATCAGCATGCCGCCGCCTTCGGGGAATATCTTGTCGTCGGTCGCGCTAAACAGATACCGCATGAAGGCCGGCTTTTCCTCGTTGCGGATTCGCACGAGACGTGAAGACCGGCCCAGCGCCAGCGACGCGTAGGCTTTGCCGAAAGCCATTTCGAACCGCACCATCGACGAGCCGTCCTCTTTCTGGAAGGCCTTCACGATGCAGCCCGGCTCGACGACGACCACGCTCAGCGGCCGGCATGCCATTTCGGCGCCGCGCTTGAGGATCGCTTCGATAATACGGTTGGCTTGATCGAGGGTGATTGAACTCACGAGGATCTGTTCCTTACGTCGGTTGCATGCCGGCGGCTTTGATGACCGGCACAAGGCGTTGCCGTTCCGACGCGAGATACGCTTCCGCCGCAGCCGGGCTGGCGTCCGTGCGTGGCTCAAGACCGGCGGATTCCATGATCTTCCCGAATTCGGGGTCCTTGATGATCTGCGCCGTCGCTTCGGAAATCTGCGCGACAATCGGCTGCGGCGTTCCCGCAGGCGCCAGCACGCCACACGTCAGCTGAACGACGAGGCCCGGCAGTGTTTTGGCGGCGGCCGGAATATCCGGCGCGGTCTTCAACGGCTCCGGGGCGCAGACCGCGAGAATCCGCACCTTGCCGGCGCGGTGAAGGCCAAGCACTTGGCCCGTGACGTTCGGCGTCATCATCGGCACGGTTCCGGCGATGAGATCGCTCAAGCCAGGACCGGCACCGCGATACGGTATATGCGTGATGTCCGGCGCCTTGATGAGTTGCTTGAACAATTCTCCGGCCAGATGCGTCACCGTTCCGGTGCCTGCTGACGCGTAGGACAACTGCTTCTGGTTGCTCTTCGCATAGGCGATGAACTCGGCCAACGTCGTCGCCGGCACGCTTGGATGCACCACGATAGCCGTCGACGACGTCGCCACCATGGAAACGGCGGCAAAATTCTTGGCCGGATCGTAAGGCGGATTGATCATCAAGGAGGGCGCGATGATCTGCGAAGAGGTGTCGCCGAACAGCAGCGTGTAGCCGTCGGGCGTGGTGCGCGACACCGTGGCCGCGCCGATGGTGCCCCCGCCGCCACCCTGGTTCTCCACGATAACGGTGCCGAGCAGCACCTTCATCCGATCGGCCCAATGGCGCGCGACGGTGTCCACGACGCCGCCGGGCGCATAAGGCACGATCAGCCGGATCGTGCTCTGCGGATATTTCGACTGCGCAAATGCAGCGCCTGCGGGGAGAAACCGCGCCACAACGGCGGCGGCGCCCAAGCGGATGCAATCGCGACGATCCATGAAGCGTCCCCACCTATAACGAGAGGGCGTTTAAAGCAGGCCGCCCCTTTTTCGTTGACAATCTTTGCTCGCATCCTCGATATCACGGCCTCTGAGTAGGCTCAATGTTCAGTTCGGAAAAGGACGCCCCGCAGTGACCGCAACAAGCAACTCGTCGTCAGGATTCGCATGGCCGGGCGGCGCGCGTATCGCCGTTGTCGTGACCTGCCTGATGGAAAACTGGTCCGGCGACAAAGGTCCGCCGTTTTCCGTGCAGACGACATCGCTCAAGCCAGGCACGCACGATCGCGCGGCGATGACCTGGGGCACCTATGGTGGACGCAATGGCGTGTGGCGTCTGCTGAAGATCCTCAACGAAAACCGCACGCCCGCCACTTTCGTCGCCAATGCGCATTCGCTAGAGCTCGCGCCGAAGGCGGCCGAATGCATGCTGAAATCGGGACACGAGATCGCCGCGCATTCCTACACGCAGGACGCGCTGATGGCGTACCTTTCTATCGAGGAAGAGCGCGCGCTCATCGCCAAGTGCATCGCCGTGTTCAAGACCATCACCGGCGCGCCGCCAAAAGGCTGGCTGAGCCCGGTGCTGGCGCCCACCGCAAATACGGAAGAGCTTATCGCGGAGGCCGGTTTCCTGTGGTACGGCGACTACAATCACATCGACCTGCCCTTCTGCGTCAACACCAAGAAGGGCGAGATCGTCGCGCTGCCGCATTCCGATTTTGCCGATCATCGCGTGCTACGGGGCAATCCGCGCGACTGGTACGACGTCCACAAGGACACCTTCGACTACCTCTACGCCAACGAGCCGATGTCTTTTCTCAACATCACGATGCACTGCCATTTTGGTGGACGGCCGCTGATGGCCGCGCAGGTTGACCGCATCCTGAAATACATCCGCGGCTTTTCCGACATATGGCTGGTGCGCCACGACGAGCTCGCCGAGTGGGTCAAGAAAAACAAAATCACCGAGTGGACGAACCAGCAGCGCTTCTTCCCGGGAAGTTGAACGGCCGGTCGCTGGTAAGCTTGCTTTAGTCTCCTGTAAGTATCCATTTTCTAATGGGCTCGCATCTGAAAGCCCACGCAAAAAGACGCTCCAATAATCTTGGATAAATTAAGCAACGCCAAAACTTGCCCTTTCGAAGCGGGGCAATGACATTCCGATAATCCTCGCAGTAAATCTCCAAGGCACCACGACCTGCCGTGCGTGAAAGAGCGGTCGCAACAGCCATGCCCGCGGCGGCGCCAGTTTGCATCGCGAAAGGAATGCCTTCGCCCGATATCGGATCGACGGCTCCTGCAGCATCGCCGCATAAGAGCACGTTCGATCGCCCAGGTATGACTGGGTAATCGCCGCTTGGGAGATGCTGTCCTTTCACCTTGAATTCCCTTGAATCCAAGCCCTTGCGCCGGAAATACCGATCAAGCCGGTTGCGAAGGTCCGGGTTAAGGCGATGGATGCCCCCAATGCCGATTGTAATGGAATTCTGCTTCGGAAAAACCCAACCGTACCCCCAGCGCGCCGCACTGAAATCTATTTCGACCAGGTCACCCTGTTGAGGGAGCCTGTCTCGCGGCACTTCCGCTTCTAAAGCAAAAGCAATGGTCGTGGGATCAAACGATCGTCCAAACAGCGTTTTCGCGACGAGGCTGTTGACGCCGTCCGCGCCGATCAAAAAACTGAAGGTAACTTCATCCCCAGATCGAAGAGTGATCGATTGTCGCTCGATATCGATCGTGCCGACGGCATTCCCGAGCTTGAGCGTTGCTCCCGCTGCTTGAGCCAGACTGAGCAGGTAATGATCGAAACTCAGACGCGTCGTGAAATAGATCTTTCCCGGGCCTTTATAGGAAGCGAGAAATCTTCCGTGTGAAAAGAAAGAGACATTTTGGGAGGAGTTAATTAGTTCAGCCTTCCACTGTCGCTTAAAAACTTGTTCGAACGCTCTTTTGCTTCGAAACGTCAGCCCGCCGCCGCACAGCTTGTCGCGGGGAAATTCCGATTTATCGATCAGGCATACTGTCTTGCCGGCGGCAGCAAGCGTGTAAGCGGCGGCTGACCCGGCGGGGCCGCCACCTATGACAACCGCGTCGTATCGCTCGGCGCTCATCCCAATATATCTAATCTATTGCCCGCCTGTTTGCGAGAGAATGCGTGTCGCTGCCCCTAAGTCACTATCTCAGGCTCGCGCCCCACTAGCCTTGCTAGCTGCCGCAACCGGTTAGCCAGCCGGTCACTGGTGAGCTTGCTGTAGCGGCCTGGCAGCTTCAACACCAACTTGCCGCGCTGCACCTGCATCGGCGTCTCCGGCAGCACGCCCTCCTGCCCCGCGGTGAGAATGTAGGCGACGCGCATGGCGGCGCCGAGCACGCGGGCGCGGTCGAGAATCCGGGTCGTCGCCAGTTCGCGCAAACGCGGCGATAGATCTTCTTCGCTCAATCCGGCGTGGCGGAAATAGACCGACAGCGCCAAGTAGGCGCGGCTCGGATGATCGATGGCAACGAAAGCGCCATGCGCGATGATGTTCATCGACTGCTCGCCGCGATAATCCGGGTGCGCGCGCCAGCCGATGTCGCCCAAAAGGCAGGCGGCATGGCGCAGCCGCCGTTCATCGGCGGTTTCATCGAGGCCGGATGACGCCATGAAGCGGTCGGTCCAGGCGATCAGCTCTTCGCCGTGAACCGGCGAACGCGAGCGCAGCACGTTGAGGTCGGCGGCGGCGGCGATCAGCGGGTCGCGCTTGCTCTCGCTTTTCTTAAGCAGCGAATAGAGCAAACCTTCGCGCACGCCGAGCACCGAGAACACAACGTCCTTCGGCTTGATCGTGCGCACCAAATCTTCCAGCACCACCGCGGCATAGGCGAGCAGCGGCCGGCGCGCGGCATTCACGACTTCGATCTTCGACAGCGTCTCGGTATCGACGCGATGCACCAGCCGCGAGAAGTCCAGCGCCTCGCGCGCCGGGATGCGGTAGTTGTGCATGACGTGGAACGGATAGCCGGTCTGCCACATGTGCAGCCGCGCCAGCGCGCGCCAGGTGCCGCCGACGGCGTAGAACGTGCGGCCCTCGCCGTCCTTGAGCAGCGACAGGCCGCGAAACGCGTTCTCGACCACCGTCTCGGCCTTCTTGAGCGAGCGGCCGGCGATGTCCTGCAACGCCAGGCCGCCCAGCGGCAGCGTCACGCCGCCGCGTACCCGCGAGCCATGGACATCGACCAGTTCCAGCGAACCGCCGCCGAGATCGCCGACGATGCCGTCCGGCTTGTGGATGCCGGAAATGACGCCGAGCGCGGTGAGCTGGGCTTCGCGCTTGCCCGACAGAATCTTGATCGGGGTGCGGCAAATCCGCTCGGCTTCGTCGATGAAGGCGCGGCCGTTGCGGGCGTCGCGGCAGGCGGCGGTGGCGATCGCCCAGATCTTGCGGACGTGCAGCATGTCGCACAGTGCGCGGAAGCGCACCAGCGCGGTCAAGGCGGTGTCGATGGCATCCAGCGCCAAGAGGCCGGTGGTCTGAACTTGCCGTCCGAGGCCCGCCAGCACCTTTTCGTTGAAGATCGGCGTCGGCGCGCGCGTCAAGCCTTCGTAGATGACGAGGCGGACCGAGTTTGAGCCGATGTCGATGACGGCGATCGGCGGCCCGTGGTCGAGCCGGCCTTTGGCGGACTGGATTCGGGCCGCCTGCGCCTTCGCGGACCGGGACGCGGGACGCGGGTCTTTACGCGCCTTCGACGAGGCGGCGGATGAGACTGCGCGGCGAGGATTCTTTGAGCGATTTACCACGGCCCGACAGACTTGGATTGGTCATGAAGTACTTGTGGGCGTTGAACGGTTCTTCGCCCGGCGCGGCCTTTATGCGCGTGGAACTGCCGTCGGGCAAGAGCGTCCAGCTTTGCTCGTTATCCTTGAAATTCGCCGCCATAATCTGGCCGAGAATCTGCTCGTGCACCGTGGCATTGAGAATCGGGCACAGCACTTCGACGCGGCGGTCGAGATTGCGCGGCATCATATCGGCAGACGAGATATAGAGCGCGGCCTTCGGATGCGGCAGCGGATGGCCGGCGCCGAAACAATAGATGCGGCCGTGTTCGAGGAAGCGGCCGACGATCGATTTCACATGGATATTGTCGGACAGGCCCGGCACGCCGGGCCGCAGGCAGCAGATGCCGCGCACCACCAGGTCGATCGGCACGCCGGCGGTCGATGCGTCGTAGAGCGCATCGATGATGTCCGGATCGACCAGCGAATTCATCTTCATCCAGATCGCCGCCGGCTTGCCGGCCTTGGCGTTGGCCGCTTCCTGCGCGATATGGTCGAGAATGCGGGCGCGAAGACCGCCCGGCGAGATCGCCATCTTCTCGAGTTCGGCAGGCTCCGCATAACCGGTGATGTGGTTGAAGATGCGCGCGACGTCGCGCCCGATCACGGCGTCGGCGGTGAAGAACGACAGGTCGGTATAGATGCGTGCGGTGACCGGGTGATAGTTGCCGGTGCCGACGTGAACGTAAGTCGCCAGCGCGCCGCCCTCGCGGCGCACCACCATCGACAACTTGGCGTGCGTCTTGAGTTCGATGAAGCCGTAGACCACCTGCACACCGGCGCGTTCCAGATCGCGCGCCCAGCGGATGTTGGCTTCCTCGTCGAAGCGCGCCTTGAGCTCGATCAGCGCGGTGACGGATTTGCCGGCCTCCGCGGCTTCGACCAGCGTCTTGACGATCGGGGATTCGGCGCTGGTGCGGTACAGCGTCTGCTTGATCGCGACCACGTTGGGATCGCGCGCCGCCTGCTGCAGGAATTGCACCACCACGTCGAAGGATTCGTAGGGGTGATGGACCACCAGATCCTTCTGCCGGATGGCGGCAAAACAATCGCCGCCGTGATCGCGAATGCGCTCGGGGTAGCGCGGATTGTACGGCACGAATTCGAGATCGGGCCGGTCGAGCTTGGTGAGCTGGGCGAGATCGTTGAGCGCCAGCACGCCGTCGACCATGAACACTTCGTCGTCCGCCACTGCCAAGGCGCGCTGCACGAAGCTGCGCAACTCGACCGGCATGGTGGCGTTGAGCTCGAGCCTGATCACCGAGCCGCGGCGGCGCTGCTTCAGCGCAGTTTCGAACAGCCGCACCAAATCCTCGGCTTCTTCTTCGATTTCCAGATCGGAATCGCGGATCACGCGGAAGGCGCCTTGGCCCTTCACGGTATAGCCGGGAAACAGCCGGCCGATGAACAGCGCGGTCGCCTCTTCAAGCGTGATCAGGCGGATGTTCTGATCGGGCGTATTCGGCAGCCGGATGAATCGCTCGATTTTCTGCGGCATGCGGATGAGCGCGCTCATCGACTTGCCGTCCTTGGCGCGCGAAAGCTGCAGCGCCATCGAGAAGCCGAGATTGGGAATGAATGGGAACGGATGCGCCGGATCGATGGCGAGCGGCGTCAGCAGCGGGAAGACGTGGGTCAGGAAGCGCTCTTCCAGCCACACGCGCTCCGGCTTCTTGAGATCGCCGGCCTCGACCAGGGTCACGCCAACCTTGGCCAGCGCCGGACGCAGTTCTAGCCAGCGCTTCTGCTGATCGCTGGCGAGCCGCGACACGGCTTCGACGATTTGAGTGAGCTGTTCACTCGGCGTTAGCCCGTCGGGACTCTTGGTGGTGATGCCCTCGCGTACCTGACCCTTGAGGCCTGCGACGCGCACCATGAAAAATTCGTCGAGGTTGTTGGCCGAAATCGACAGGAACCGCACCCGCTCCAGCACCGGATGGTTCTCGTTCTCCGCCTCTTCCAGTACCCGGCGATTGAAGTGAAGCCAGGACAACTCACGGTTGATGAATCGCTCGGGCAGGTCCCGCAGGGAGGGGGTGGCATGCGCAGCCGCGGCACCGACTCGGCTTTCAGTCGAGTCAATTTCATCAACAGGAACAATAGCTTGTGCGCGATCTGCCATTTATGACGCCTGATAGAAAACCTAGCCCGCGAACATGGCAACCGGATGACACGCCCGTCGGTTCGCCCCGTCAAGGTACCTTAAAGGGGCCAGGTTAAGCTTTTTGTCTTGCGCGTGATTTTATCCGAAGACCGATTCCCACTTTTCGGGATCACGCGCTAACGAAACAGTTCCGCCGCCAGCGCCCGCGTCACCGGCCGGTGCTGGCGCATCGCCTCCTCGTCCAACCGCACCACGGCGGCATGGGCGGCGGCGAACGAGCGTTCGATGCGGTTGGCGAGATAATTCACCAGCGCCTCGTCGACGGTGAGCTGGCGGTCAGCGGCAAGCTTGAAGATCAACGAGCGGAGCAGATCGTCATCGGGCGGCGCCAGCGCGACGCTCGGCACGGCGCGCAGACGCGAGGCCAGATCGCGGATCGCGACCGGGAAACTTGCGACCGGCGTGCGCGCCGTGAGCAGCACATAAGCGCGCTCCTCCTTCGCCAGATTGATCAGGTGGAACAGCGCACGCTCGTCGAGGCCTGCGGGTTCGAGATCCTCGACCACCAGCGCGCCGGTCGCGAGAGCCGATGGCAGGTCGGTTTCCGGCAACAGCTTCGCGCTGAGCACGCGCGCGCCCGCCGTTTCGGCCCAGATTGTGGCGAGATGGCTCTTGCCCGATCCTTGCGGGCCCACCAGCGCCATAATGCGGTCCGGCCAGTCCGGCCAGCGCTCGATCAGCGTCAGCGCCGTGGCATTCGACGGCCCGCCGAGGAAATCCTCGCGCGCAAAACTCACCGCATGATCGAGCGCGAGCACGAGCTGACGTGGACCGAAGGCTTGATCCATACGACCTGTCTTTACACTCAACTTGACGTCCAATTTTCCGTTCAACCGGATTTCTCGCCGGTATAAAGCGAGCTTTCCAGATAGCGCCGCAACGCGAACCGCGCCAGCACGCCGATGGTGGCCGCGAGCGGCACCGCCACCAGCAGTCCGACAAAGCCGAACAGATAGCCAAAGGCGAGCAGCGCGAAGATCAGCCAGACCGGATGCAGACCGACGCTCTCGCCGACCAGCTTGGGCGCCAGCACATTGCCCTCAAGGAACTGGCCGACCAGGAAGATACCGAGCACGATCAGGATCGAGGGGTATTCCGGCCAGAACTGCGCCACCGCCACGGCGAGCGCCAGGATCAGGCCGGTCATCGAACCGACATAGGGAATGAAGGTGATCAATCCCGAAATCAGGCCGATCAGCAGGCCAAAATTGAGCCCGCTCAGCGTCAGCGCCACTGCATAGAACGAACCGAGGATCAGGCAGACCGCGCTCTGCCCGCGCACGAAACCGGCAATCGCGGCATCGATCTCGCACGCCAATTGCCGCACCGTGCCACGCTGCTGCACCGGCACCCAGCTGTCGACGGTCGCAATCATGCGGTGCCAATCGTAGATCAGATAGAACGCCACCACCGGCGTCACCACGATCAGTGAGAACAGCGACACCAGCGCCCGCCCGCCTGACCACAGAGATTTCAGGAAGGCGGTGAGCCAGCCGACGCCTTGCGTCGCCAACTCCGAAATCGATTTGTCCGGACTAAAACCGGCGCCCAGCAGTTTTTGCACCCACGGCATGCTCTGATCGGTCAGCAGCGTCTGCAGCTTGGTCACGTAGCCGGGAATGTTGGCGATAAAGGACGACAACTGGCCGCCGAGGATCGGCGCCACCAGCAGGATCATGACGACAAGGGCCAGGACCACCACGATGATGATCAGCAGCGCGGCGGCGAGGCGGTGCAGGCCCATGCGCTCGAGCCGGTCGGTCACCGGCCTCAGCAGATAGGCGATGGCGAGACCCGCGATGAACGGCAGCAGGATTTCGCTCAGCAGCCACAACACCAGGATGAAGACGGCAAGCGCCGCCAGCCAGAAAACCATTTGACGCTGGAGGGCGAGCCCGCTGCCCGCCTTGGAACTCTGACGCGGCTCGCCGGTCATGGTCCGGCCAACGTGGCGTTCATGTGGCGCATCCATTCGGCGACGTAGGCCGCCACCGACAGCAGGGTCAAAGCCGCGACCGTAATCATCAGCACCAGCGTCAGCATGTCGGCCTTGATGTCGAAACCGAGCGTGCCGAGCACCACGCAGGCGAACAGAATCTGCGCCACGGTGTTGAGCTTGGACACCAGCAGCGGCTTGATCTTGAGCGGATTGCCGATCACCCAGGACAGGATGATGCCGCCGACGATCAGAATATCGCGCGACACCACCAATATCACCAGCCAGCGCGGGATCAGATCGCTAATGCCGAGAGCGAGGTAAATGGACACAATGAGCGCCTTGTCAGCCAGCGGATCGAGATAGCGGCCGAGCTCGGTGGTCATGCCGAAGCGCTTGGCCAGAAAGCCGTCGACTGCATCGCTGACCCCGGCCACCACAAACAGCACGAACGCGATCCACATCGCGCCGGACGTAATCGCCCAGACCACGACCGGCACCAGCAGAATACGCCCCAGCGTAATGAGGTTTGGAATACTCAAGGCAATCCCGGCTTGCAGGCCCGCCCTGACCTACCCGGCCGGATGCGCACCTTCCCTAAGGGCGGAGTATAACGGCGCCCTGACCATTGCGCGAATTTCGATTTCTCCGTAAGACCCGGCCAACAATAGCGTGGTCCAGACAGAGCCATCATGGCAGAAAAAGAGCGCGGCCTCACTTACGCGCAAGCTGGCGTGGATATCGATGCCGGCAACCGGATGGTTGACCTGATCAAGCCGCTGGTGCGCGCCACCGCGCGGCCGGGCGCCGATGCCGAAATCGGCGGCTTTGGCGGCCTATTCGACCTGAAACGGGCGGGCTTTAAAGACCCGGTGCTGGTCGCGGCCAATGACGGCGTCGGCACCAAGGTCAAGATCGCCATCGAAACCGGCCGCCACGACACCATCGGTATCGACCTGGTGGCAATGTCGGTGAACGACCTGGTGGTGCAAGGCGCCGAGCCGCTGTTTTTCCTCGACTACTATGCATGTGGAAAACTCGAGCCGGAGGTCGGCGCCGCCGTGGTCGCCGGCATTTCCATCGGCTGCCGCGAGGCCGGCTGCGCGCTGATCGGCGGCGAGACCGCGGAAATGCCAGGCCTTTATTCCGGCGACGACTACGACCTTGCGGGCTTTGCGGTCGGCGCGGTCGAGCGCGGCGAAGTGTTGCCGCGCGCCGATATCGCGGCAGGCGACACCATCCTCGGCCTCGCCTCCTCCGGCGTGCATTCCAACGGCTTCTCGCTGGTCCGCAAAGTGGTGGCGAAGACCGGACTGGCCTGGTCTCAGCCTGCGCCGTTCGCGCCGGAGCAAAGCCTCGGCGACGCCATTTTGACGCCGACACGCATCTATGTGAAATCGTGCCTCGCCGCGATCCGCGACACCAAGGCGGTCAAGGGTTTTGCCCATATCACCGGCGGCGGATTTCCCGACAACATCCCGCGCGTGCTGCCGAAAGGCTTGGGCGCGCGCATCGATCTCACACGCGTCGCCGTGCCGCCGGTGTTCAAATGGCTGGCGAGCGAAGGCGGCATCGCGCAAAATGAAATGCTGCGCACCTTCAACTGCGGCGTCGGCATGATCGTGGTCGTTGCACGCAATGACGCCGCCGCTGTCACCGATGCGTTGACCCGCGCCGGCGAAACGGTGTCGATGCTTGGCGACGTCATCCGCGCCGTAGATGAGCCGCGCGTGGTCTATGACGGCACGCTCGATCTCGGTTGATTGATTTTGGGTGAACCATGAGCCGCAAGCGCGTTGCCGTTCTCATTTCCGGCCGCGGCTCCAATATGGCGGCGCTGATCGACGCCGCGAAAGACAGAAACTTTCCGGCGGAAATTGCTCTGGTACTATCGAACCGGCCGGACGCCGGCGGGCTAGCGACCGCGAACGCCGCGGGCATCGCCACCGCGGTGGTCGATCACACTCAATTCGGCAAAGATCGCGCCGCCTTCGAGTGTGCGCTGCAGGCAGTGCTGGTCGAGCATCGCATCGACATCGTCTGCCTCGCCGGCTTCATGCGGCTTTTGACCGCTGACTTCGTCAAACAATGGCCGGAACAGCTGATCAATATTCATCCGGCGCTGCTGCCGGCGTTCAAAGGCCTCGACACGCATCGACGTGCGCTCGACGCGAAGGCCACGATTCATGGCGCCACCGTGCATTTTGTCGTGGCCGAAATGGATGCCGGACCGATCATCGCCCAGGGCGCGGTCGCGGTGCGGGCCGACGATAGCGAGAGCACGCTGGGCCAGCGCGTGCTTGCGGTGGAACATCGCCTCTACCCGCTGGCGCTGAAACTGGTGGCCGAGGGCCGTGTTAGCGTCGTCGACGGCCGCTGCCTCATCGACGGCGTTCCGGTGCCGGACGCCGCTTCGCTGGTTCCGTCGGCGTAGTTTTCCCCACACGTCAACGTGAATATTCCAGCGCCGCGCGGTGTTATAGAGGGGACGCCACCGGTCAGAGTGGCCGAACACAGCACGGGGGTTACGTTATGAACGGGCAAGCAGAACCAAAATTGATTTTTCCGGGACTGGCCGGTTTTTATGCGGCAGTGTCTAATCTTTGGTATCCGATGATCCGGATCGTGGCCGTAGCGCCCTTGTTTACGCACGTCTGGCCGAAGCTCATGAACCCGGCCGGCACAATCGCCTTCTTGGGCAAAGCGGGATTCTCGCCGGTCTTAGTCTACACGGTCATGTTTTTGGAAACGGTCGGCGCGGCCTGCGTCATGATTGGTTT
This sequence comes from uncultured Hyphomicrobiales bacterium, assembly GCA_903878085.1. Classification (GTDB taxonomy): domain Bacteria; phylum Pseudomonadota; class Alphaproteobacteria; order Rhizobiales; family Xanthobacteraceae; genus Pseudolabrys. Next base: position 31,980 of record CAIRGJ010000064.1, read on the forward strand.
GTTCACCCGCTTCTTCGCCGCCGCACTCGCCATCGAAATGGCCGTCATTACATTCGTGTACATGCCACCGCAGGGCTGGGCTCGCATGGAGCCCACCTTTATCTGGGGCATCATTTTCTTGGCCATCGTCTTGCGCGGCGGCGGGCCCTACTCGGTCGACCGCAAGATCGGAAGAGAACTCTAGGCGCCGTTGATCTGATCGCCCGATTTGAGCCCGCCCGCGGACCCATCCGCGGGCGGGTTTTCTTTTGCAATTGATGCAATCTAGAGTAGCATAAAGCCCTTGAGTGCAGGATTTGTCGCGTTCTAGCGTCGGGGGGCGTCGATGGCGGGCCGCACAAGTTGGAAATCGATTGCGTATCTGAACGCAATCTTAGCTGCCGGCGGCGCGTGTTCGTCGGCTCTAGCGGCCACGCCACCAGATCCCTGCAATCACGTTCCCAAAACATCGACAGCCGGCGCCGGAGATATCTCGGTAAAACCGTACACATCGTCAACGCTGAATTCTGCGCAATCGCTGAAGACCTGGCAACGCGAAGGCAAGGAAATTGAAATCTCAATCGTCGGGTGGAAGCCAACCGACTTGACGACGGTGGTCTGCTTCGGCTGGAAAGTCGAGGGCGGAACCGAAGAGGAAAGACAGAAATTTGGCAAATTTGTACAAAGCCCATCGGTGATCCAATCGGAGCCTGCGGCGGGGTCGGACAAAGCGGCTACGCTGCCGAAGATAACCAAATTTACCGCAGTCATTCCAACCCTCGACCCTCCTAAGAAGCATGATCAGCCGGGCGACGTCGGCGTGGTGCGCACGCAAAACAATACCAATCCAACCGCCGAAGTTCGTCTTCTGATTTTCGGCAACAAGCCAGCCGCGCCCCCACCCGCCAACCCAGACGAGCCGACGGTCGCGCTATTTTCGTCGATTGGCGTCGTCGCCGCCGACAATTATTGCGACATTCCCGGACTAACGACGAGGACCGATAATGGGATCGTCATCCTCAGCGATCACAAAAATTGGCAATCGGTCGGTGGCGAATTTGAATTTACAATCAATTCCACATCACCGCTTCCGCCCGACGCTCTCATTAAGGTGTGTTATCGATGGAAGCTAAAGGCCGGCGATCCTGGAGAGTTCTTGGACAGCAGAAATCCTCGCCTCCTCGACAAGCAATCCAGAAGCATCAAAATCGCCTCCCGGGTCCCGCCGATCGAGCACGCGCCGAGTTGGTTCTCAAAACAACGCGTCGCGGATTACGCCGTTCTGGGAATTGCGGTGCCGCGCGCCGACGTCAGAGTCCTTGTCTTCGATCGCGATGACTCGCCGGTTGTCGACGTGGTGACGACCGTTGGAATTACCCAATTTTTGGCCGCAATTATCGTGGTCCTTGCCGTGCTCGGAATTGCCAGCTTCGGCCTTGTCGGCGTCTGCCGGCAAAGGTTATCGCCATCGCACCATGCCAATGCGCTGTTGTGCGTTATCACCAGTCGTCGCGGATTCGCCAGTCTTTCGCAATTCCAGGTCGTGCTGTGGACATTCGTAGTGCTGGCGTCGTCGATCTATGTCATGGCGCTATCCGGCAGTCTGATCGAGATCACGTCCGGTACGCTGGTCTTGCTCGGGATTTCCGGCGCGGCGATTATTACTTCGAAAGCAAAGAGCGAACAGGACGCGGCGAAAGGACCTTCCATGGATCCGGTCGCCACGCGTCAACTCGCAACGACGGCGCAAATCGACGCGGACAAACTTAAGGCTAAAGCCGCGTTATTGACCGGCGATGAAAAAAAAGAAGCTGATGCCGCAGCCCGGGAGGCGCAGGCCAAAGCTGACGCCGCAAAAGCCAACGCAGATGCGGCTGCCGCGGTTGACACCGCCCTGAAGATGCGTGCGACCGCCATCAACTCGACCGATCCAGCTCAGAAATCCCAGGCCGCAGCCGACGCGCCTAAACTTGAGGCCGACGCGGATATAAAGCAGCGGGAGATGGCGGATGCGGCCGCCCGCGCTATGCAAGCCGTCAAGGTAAGACATCCACGCTGGTCGGACCTGGTGATGGAGGAAACCCAGGGCCGCGAACTCGATGTCACACGGGTGCAGATGGTGTTCTTCACCTTGGTCACGGCCGCATTCGTGTTGCTCACCGTGGCCACGACCTATGAAATTCCCGAGATACCGCAGGGCTTCCTGTATCTCATGGGGATCAGCAACAGCGTCTATGTCGGCTCGAAATTCGTCAATAATAATGATGCGCGATCCTAGCGAGGCGTGGCTAGGTCGAAGCTGCCCGCCGCACCCACACTTTGTTGTCGTGGAACGCGGCGCCGCCGTAAGGCGCGATCGCATCGGCGCCGGTCAGCGTGTTGATGCCGCAGCCGTCGGCGTAAGCCGAATTCGGCCAGATCGATTCCGCAATCAACACGCCGCGCCGCAGGCCGTCGAACAGCCGCGCATGCAGCCGCACTTCGCCGCGCGTGCTGCCGAGCACCACAGTGTCGCCGTCGCCGATGCCCTGCCCCGCGGCGTCGTCGGGATGGATCAGCACCGTCGGACGCTTTTCCTGCGCCAGCGACGTCGGCGTCTCGTTGAAGGTCGAATTGAGAAAGCCGCGCGCCGGCGACGTCGCCAGGCGGAACGGGTACGTCGCGTCCGCCTCTTCGATCGCGGTCCAATGATCCGGCAGCCCCGGCATGTCGGCGACCGGGCCGCTTTGATACGGGCTGCGGAACGGCACCGTCGGCCAATCCGGCTTGAAGCGGAATTTGCCGTCCGGCCAGGCGAAACCGTCGAGATAATGCGCCGTCGCGAACGGCGGCTGACAGTCGAGCCAGCGATTGGCTTCGAGTTCGGCCAGCGTGCCGCGCTTCGATGCCTGCAGCATCTGATCGATCAGCTGGCGCGGGCTCATGCCGAAGCCGGCGTGCTCGGCGCCGACACGTTTCGCCAAGCCTGAGATCACCTCGTGATTGTTGCGGCACTCGCCCGGCGGCTCGACCAGCTTCGGGCCGAGGATGATGTATTGGTGGCCGCCGCCGCGATAGACGTCGTCGTGCTCGAGGAACGTGGTCGCCGGCAGCACGATATCGGCCATCTTCGCCGTCTCGGTCATGAACTGCTCGTGCACGCAGACGAATAGATCGTCGCGGGCAAAGCCCTGCTTGACCTTGTTCTGATCGGGCGCGACCGACACCGGATTGGTGTTCTGGATGATCATCGCCGTCACCGGTCCGCCGCCCTGCAAGGCGTCGCGCTCGCCGGTCAGCACCGCGCCGATGCGCGACTGATCGAGCATGCGCACCGAACGGTCGAAGCAATCGAGCCCTTCGATCACCGTCTTGTCGAGCTTGTAGATATCCGAATTATTGTGGAACGCGCCGCCGCCTTCCAGTTGCCAAGCCCCCGTCACCGCCGGAATGCAGCTTGCCGCATGCATATTGGCCGCGCCGTTGCGCGAGCGCGCGAAGCCGTAGCCGAGACGGAAGAAGGCGCGTTTGCGCTCGCCGATCAGTTTGGCGAATTCCTCGATGGTCTCTACCGGCGTGCCCGTGATCGCCGACGCCCAGACCGGATCGCGCGTCTTGAGATGCGCTTCCAACTCGCGCGGATGATCGGTGTATTTGTTGAGATAGTCCCAATCGGCCTTTCCATCGCGGAACAGGCAATGCATCACCGCGCAGGCGAGTGCTGCGTCGGTGCCGGGCTTCACCAGCACCGGCAGATCGGCCTGTTCCATGGTGCCGTTCATGTAGATGTCGACCGCCGCGATCTTGGCGCCGCGTTCTTTGCGGGCGCGGATCGCGTGCGTCATGACGTTGACCTGGGTGTTCACCGCATTGGTGCCCCAAATCACCACCAGATCGGATTTCGCCATCTCGCGCGGATCGGGTCCGGCGATGCGGCCGACGCCCGCGGCGAAACCGGCATAGGCCGGGTTGACGCAGATGGTGGAATGAAAGCCGGAATATTTCTTGACGTGCCGCAGCCGATGGATGCCGTCGCGCATCACCAGACCCATGGTGCCGGCATAATAATAAGGCCACACCGCCTCGGCGCCGTGGCGCTGTTCGGCTTTCAGGAAATTCTCGGCCACCAGATCGAGCGCGTCGTCCCACGAAATGGCTGAAAACTCGCCGGAGCCTTTAGCGCCGGTCCGGCGCAGCGGCTGCAGCAGCCGGTCGGCGTGATGCTCGCGTTCGGCGTAGCGCGCGACCTTGGCGCAGATCACGCCGGCGGTGTAGTCGTTGTCGCGCGAGCCGTGAACACGGCCGATGGTGCGCTCGTCGATGAGTTCGACGTCGAGCGCACAGGTCGACGGGCAGTCGTGCGGACAGGCGGAGTGGCCGATCCGCTTTGCTTTGAGGGGCCGAACGGCTTGATTCATGGCCCCACTATAGCCGACGTGTCTAGACCTCGCTCGACAGCTTTGCCTGCTCCCGCGACCGCCGCCACAACCCGCCGACCGTCAGCACCAGCACGGCGCCGACGGCGGCCGCGACGTACTCTGCCTTGTGCGCGACATCGGCGCCGTAATGGCCGTTGAGATAGCCCACCGACACCGGATCGGTGGCGATCACCTCGCCGACAATCCAGCCGAGCAGCCCGGCGCCGGCCCAGACCAAAATCGGGAACTTGTCGAGCAGTGCCATGATCAGCGCCGCGCCGGCGACGATCATCGGAATACTGATGGCAAGGCCGAGCACCACCAGCGCCATGTTGCCGCCCGCCGCCGCGGCGATGGCGATGACGTTGTCGAGGCTCATGATGATGTCGGCGACGGCGACGATGCGCACCGCGCGCCACAGATGCTCGACCGCTTCGGCCTCGCCCTCGTCCGGATCGTCCGGCACCAGCAGCTTGGCGGCGATGTAGAACAGCGCCAGGCCGCCGACGATCTTGAGGTACGGCAGCAGCATCAGCGACGCCACCACGCCGGTGAAGACGATGCGCAGGCCCACGGCGACGCCGGCGCCGAGGATCATGCCCCACAGGCGCTGCTTCGGCGGCAGGCCGCGGCACGCCATGGCGATGACCAGCGCGTTGTCGCCGGACAACAGGATGTTGATCCACATGATCTTGACGAGCGCGACCCAGAATTCGGCGCTACCCATCTCGTTCCAGCCGTGGCCGACCATGGCCAGCCACGCGGACGGATCCATCATTTGCGCGAAAGATTGCACGCCGTCGCCCCCCGATTTTCCGTGACAGATACCACGGATTATCGGGCCCGGTCGCTATGGGCGCTTTTGTCGCAAGTGCTTGAGCCGTAAGTGCCTGGAACCGCCGGTTCCGGCCGGCGCTAGCCGACGATTTCGTTGCCGGAAAAGAACTGCGCAATTTCGATCGCGGCGTTCTCGGCGGAGTCGGAACCGTGCACTGAATTCTCGCCGATCGACTTGGCGTGAACTTTGCGAATGGTATTGGGGGCGGCCTTGGCCGGGTCGGTGGCGCCCATGACGTCGCGGTGTTTGGCGATGGCGTTCTCGCCTTCGAGCACCTGCACCACCACCGGCGCGGAAATCATGAACTCGACCAATTCGCCGAAGAACGGCCGCGCCTTGTGCACGCCGTAGAACTGCTCGGCCTGTGCCTTCGTGATCTGCACGCGCTTCTGCGCGACGATGCGCAGGCCGGCCTGCTCCATCATGGCATTGATGGCGCCGGTCAGGTTACGCGCGGTCGCATCAGGTTTCAGGATCGAAAAAGTACGCTCGACCGCCATCGGATAAGTCCTTCAGTGAGATTGATCGGAGAGATGACCGACATTCATTGGAACGTCTGGGTTGCGCGGCTTATAGCTGGGGCTTCGCACTGCGGCAAGATCGCCCGAGCGGCCCTAAGGTACCTCCCAAAGGAACATCCCATGAAGTCCCGATACCGGATGTTTGCCGGCTACAACGCCTGGTGCAACGAGCGGCTGTACGACGCCGCGGCCACGCTATCCGACCCCGATTACCGCGCCGACCGCGGCGCCTTCTTCAAGTCGGTGCACGGCACCCTCAATCATATCCTGGTCGCCGACCGCATCTGGATGATGCGTTTTACCGGCGTCGGCGAGCAGCCGCCCGGCCTCGACGTCATCCTGCACGACGATTTCGAGGCGCTGCGCACGGCGCGGCGGACCCAGGACACCTTGATCAGCCGCTATATCGACCGGCTGAGCGACGACGACCTCGCCCGCCCTTTCCGCTACCGCACGGTGACCAACCCGCAGACCATCGAGCAGCCACTGGCGCCGGCGCTCGACCATTTCTTCAACCACCAGACCCACCACCGCGGCCAGGCGCACGCGCTGCTGTCCAGCGTGCTCGGCAACGACGCCACGCCGTCCTTCGACCTGATCGTTTACCAGCGCCAGACCGGCCAAGGTGGCATCCGCAAGGCGGATTAAGCCTTTTGGCAGCGCCGGCCCGCGATACCGAGGCGGGCCAAAGACAAGCATTGCGTTGTGCAGCGCACTCGTCCAAAAGGCGCGCATGCTTGTCATCGACGACCTCACCGTACGAATTGCCGGCCGTTCTTTGCTCGAAAACGCCTCGGCCCGCATCATTCCCGGCGCCCGGGTCGGCCTGATCGGCCGCAATGGCACCGGCAAATCCACGCTGTTCAATGTCATTACCGGCGAAATGGGTGCGGAAACCGGCTCCATCGAAATCCCGCCGCGCTGGCGCATAGGACGGCTGGCCCAGGAAGCGCCGAACGGCCCGGAGAGCCTGCTCGAGGTCGTGCTGCAGGCGCCGAGCGAGCGCACCCAATTGCTCGAGGAAGCCGAGACCGCGACCGACCCGCATCGCATCGCCGACATCCAGACCCGGTTGGCCGATATCGGCGCGCACGCCGCGCCGGCGCGCGCGGCCTCGATCCTGTCGGGCCTCGGTTTCTCGACCGCCGATCAGGCGCGGCCTTGCACGGAATTTTCCGGCGGCTGGCGCATGCGCGTCGCGCTCGCCGCGACTTTGTTCTCCGAACCCGATCTCCTGATGCTCGACGAGCCAACCAACTATCTCGATCTCGAAGGCACGCTGTGGCTGCAGGACCATCTGGCGAAATATCCACACACCATGATCATCGTCAGCCATGACCGCGATCTCTTGGACAATGCGGTCAACCAGATCCTGGCGCTCGAAGCCAAGAAGCTGACGCTCTACAAAGGCGGTTATTCGGATTACGAGCGTCTGCGCAGCGAAAAGCTGGTGCTCGACCAGAAGATGATGAAGAAGCAGGACGCGCAGCGCGCGCATCTGCAGGCCTTCGTCGACCGTTTCCGTGCCAAGGCCTCGAAGGCCAGCCAGGCGCAATCGCGCATCAAGATGCTGGCCAAAATGCAGCCGATCTCGTCGATGGTCACCGACGAGGTGCGGCCGATCCATATTCCGGCGCCGGACAAGCTGCTGTCGCCGCCGATCATCGCCACCGACGACGTGTCGGTCGGCTATGAGCCCGGGCGGCCGATTTTGTCGGACCTGTCGCTGCGCATCGACAATGACGATCGCATCGCGCTGCTCGGCTCCAACGGCAACGGCAAATCGACGCTGGTCAAACTGCTCGCCGGAAAACTCGCGCCCGAGCACGGCACCGTCACGCGCGCGGCCACGCTGCGCGTCGGCTATTTCGCCCAGCATCAGGTCGACGAGCTCGACATGGAAGGCAGCGCCTACGATCACGTGCGCCGGCTGATGACGGACCAGCCGGAACACAAAGTGCGCGGGCGCGTCGGTTCTATTGGCTTTTCAGGACCTGCCGCCAATACCAAGGTGGAGAAATTATCCGGCGGCGAGAAGGCGCGCTTGCTGCTGGGACTGGCGACCTTCGCTGCGCCGCAGCTCATCATCCTCGACGAGCCGACCAACCATCTCGACATCGACAGCCGCGGCGCGCTGATCGAGGCGATCAACGACTATCCCGGCGCGGTGATCCTGGTATCGCACGATCGCTATCTGCTCGAGGCTTGCGTCGATCGTCTCTGGCTCGTCGCCGGCGGCCGCGTCAAACCGTTCGATGGCGATCTCAACGACTACACCCGTCTCGTCCTGTCATCGGAAAGCCGCGGCGCAACGGTCGGCTCGAAATCGGGGACGCGAACCGACCCGGTTCAGGCGCGCCGCGCTGCAGCCGAGAAACGCGTCGACACCGCGCCGTTGCGCAAACGCATTTCTCAGATCGAAAGCGTAATCGCGCAACTGACGCGCCAACTCGGCAAGCTCGACACGACCCTCTCCGACGGCGAGTTGTTCGCCAAGGATCCGGCGCGCGCGGCGGATTTGTCGAAGACCCGCGCCAATGTCGTCGCCGCATTGGAGAAAGCGGAAGAAGAATGGATCGCCGCCAGCAGCGCGCTGGAAACGGCCTGATCGTTACTGCGCGGGCGCCGCTTTTTTCTTCGGTGCGGCTTTCTTTTTCGGCGGCGCCTTGGGCGGGGCCGGCGGCGCGGGCGCGCGGTCGATCACTTTGAGCCGGCCGTCGCTGAAGCGGTAGATGCCGGGCCAGGTACCGCTGAGATAAGTCAGCACCACGCTGCGCTCGCCTTTTTCGCCGGCACCGATCGCGACATTGCCCGGCGTGCCGGCGCGCTGCACCGTCTGGCACTCAGTCATACCGAGCGCGATGCCGCCCACAACCGTCGGAGCGTCCGGTGCGTTGACCGCGACCGCGCCAGCCGGCATCGGCGCGCCCGCGAGATCGCCGGCCACCGAACCGGCCGGCGGTTGCGCCGGCTCCGGCGCGGCCACGGGCGCCGCCGTGGCTGGTCCGCAACGGCCGTCGGCGCCGACCAGATCGTCCGATCCGACCGGGCCGCTGGGGCCCAATTCTGCATTGTTGACGCTCGCGGGCTTGGCCCAATCCGGCTTTTTGAAAAACTCGACCGGCTTGGAAAAGAAGCCGCCGTCGTTCTGATCGGTGAACACCTGGGCGGAATTCTTGCAGCTGGCCACGGCCAAAGCCGCGGCGCAAACCAGCACAATTCCAGAAGCAATCTTCAAACGCGGCAAGCGGCTTCCCCCGGCTAATCCAAGCTGTTGTCCTTTAAGACATATTTTGCGTCATCACCATGGCAGCGAGCAAGCCGGCGCTGGCCGGACACGCCACGGCTATTGGCCCATGGGTCAATGGCCGAGCGATCGGCTGAGACAAGCGCCATCGCCCGTATTTTTTGCGGCGCCGGGTACGCCGTCGTCCCTCGTCGCGCCCTCGCATAAAAAGCGAGGGGATGGAGCGCCGATTGGCGCAACATCGTAGTCCACGCCTTGCGTCCGCCTACGCCCTTTCGGGCTTCGGCGGACAAGGCATGTGCGCATCTGGCGAGATGCGCTGCGCCTCTCGGCGCTCCACCCAGACAAGCTTTAAGCAGTCTGGGCTCATTTACGGCTTTTCTGTCCCCGGGACCGTACTTCCGGGTGCCGACGGGGGCCTCGTGGCCCCCCCGATCCGGCAGGCTTTCGCCCGCCTTCGTCTGCACCGCGTCCAGCCATCAAAGGCAGTCCCGCGTAGTCGGGACGGACGGTGACCCGAGGCCTCCCGAGTGCGGGGTTACGAACCCCGCCCGCAGGCGCCGCATCCGAACCCGCTATCAGAACGTCTCATGACAACGCCCCTCGGTGGATCGGACGGATAGCATCCGATCCTATATGAGGATTATTGTCAAGAGGCCACCCATCGAAAAACTGCGGGAATTAAGCGCAAGCCGATGCCTCACGCCTTCTTCACCCAGCGGCCGTTTTCGTCGGGCTGCCAATAGGTCGCCTCGAAGCCCTTGGCCTTGGCGTCGGTCCATTGCGCGCGGGCGGCCGCGACCGCATCGTCGTCGTCGCCGTCAAACACCAGCACCAGGCGCTGATAACTCGCGGCGTCGGCCGGCACCGCGGCGCCTTCGATCAGGAAGCGCACGGTCGCCGCGTTCGGATTGCCGTCGTTAAGCGTGAGCAGCACCGGCTGCGCCGCGGCGTCCGGTTCGCGCCAGGTGCCGTGCGGCAGAAAGCCGTCGTCGCTGTAAGTCCACAGATGCGCGTCGAGCGCGTCGATGCGTTCCTCGGACGCGCCCTGCACCGCCACCTTCCAGCCGCGCTCGAGCGACTTCACCAAAAGCGGCGTCAGCACGCCTTCCAGCTTCTGGCCTTGCAGGTGGTAGAAGAGAATTTCGGTCATGGTGTTTTGAGGGGCTGCCGCGCGCCGTGCCGGATGTGCAATATCAACATGTCTTGACCGCGGACCAAGTAATGGATGCGATAGGGATAACGAAACACCAAGCAACTTCGCAACTCAGTCGCCCGGGCGTTCTTGATACCGGTATAAGGCCGTGACGCGGCAAGCTTGATGGTCGCCAAAATCGCAGCTTTCACGCGTTTCGCTGCGTGTGGATTCTCCTTGGCGATGTACGAATAAATTTCCTCGATGTCGTTACGCGCTCGCGCTGCGTAACGAACCCTCATTGATCGAAGCGTTTCCAGAGCGATTCCATTTCCTCGTCGGTTGCGAATTCGCCACGGCGCGCTTGATCCAAGCCCTCCTGTATGGCCAACCACTCGTCATCCGACGGGTGATAGAGTTCGCCTTCCTGTGCTTCCAAAAGCGTCAGCAACTCCGCAGCCTCCTGCTGGCGCTCGGCGGGCCAGGTCAGGACGCGATCAAGCACCTCTTTGATCTGCGCTTTGGTCATGATGCGATACTACCACCGAGCGAAACCACTCGCCAGCATTCCCCTACTTCTCGTAATAATCCGCCACCAATTTATCCAACAGCCGCACGCCCCAGCCCGAGCCCCAGCTCTTGTTGATGTCGGTCTGGCGTGAATCGAAGGCGGTGCCGGCGATGTCGAGATGCACCCACGGCGTCTTGTCGGCGACGAAGCGCTGGATGAATTGCGCGGCGGTGATGGCGCCGCCCCAGCGCGTGCCGCCGGTGTGCTTCATGTCGGCGAATTTGGAATCCAGCATCTTGTCGTAGACCGGGTTGAGCGGCATGCGCCAGACCAGTTCGCCGGTGGCCTCGCCAACTTGATGCAGGCGATGGCTGAGTTCGTTGTCGTTGGAGAACATGCCGGCATATTCCTGGCCGAGCGCAACGATGATGGCACCAGTCAGTGTCGCCAGATCGACCATGAATTTCGGCTTGAATCGCTTGGCGGCGTACCAAAGGACATCGGCGAGCACCAAACGTCCTTCGGCGTCGGTGTTGATGATCTCAATGGTTTGCCCGGACATGGATTTGACGATGTCGCCCGGGCGTTGCGCGTTGCCGCCGGGCATATTCTCGACGAGACCGATCAAGCCGACGGCATTGACCTTGGCTTTGCGCGCCGCGAGCGCATGCATCAGGCCAACCACGCAGGCCGCGCCCGCCATGTCGCCTTTCATGTCCTCCATCGAGGCTGCCGGCTTGATCGAGATGCCGCCGGTGTCGAAGCACACGCCCTTGCCGATGAAGGCGAGCGGCGCCTCGCCTTTTTTGCCGCCGTCCCAGCGCATCACCACGACGCGGCTGTCGCGCGCCGAACCCTGGCCGACACCGAGCAGCGCGCCCATGCCGAGCTTGGTCATCGCCTTGACGTCGAGCACTTCGACGGCGACGCCGACTTTCTTCAGCGCCAAAGTGCGGCGGGCGAATTCTTCCGGATAGAGCACATTGGCCGGCTCGTTCACCAGATCGCGCGCGATCACCACGCCGTCGGCGATGACGTCGCGGCTCGCGAAGGCCTTGCGTACCGCCGCGACGTCGCCGACGGCGATCGTCACGTTGCGGCTGGCCGGCGGCTTTTCGTCGTCCTTGTGCTTGGTCTTGTAGCGATCGAATTTGTAGGCGCGCAGCCGCACGCCTTGCGCGAGATCGGCAGCCTGCTCCGCCTTCATCGCGCCGCCCGGCAGTTCGGCGAACACCGCGCCGTCCGTCGCCGAGGCCGACAGCTTGCCCATGGCGATGCCGCCGAGTTTGAGGAAGTCTTTGGACTTAAGGTCAGCGACCTTGCCGACGCCGATTACCGCCAGCCGGCCGGCCTTGAGGCCTTCGGGCATGATCAGCTCCAGCGACGTGCCGTTTTTGCCGGTGAAGTGTTCGGCCTTGGCAGCGCGCACGACTAGGCCAGCGGCCGACCCCAGCGTCTTGGCGGTGGCGCCCCCGAATTTGAGGCCGTCGTCGCAAAAGACGACGAGGATGCCCTTCGCCGGAGCGGTGAACGGGCCAAAGCTAAGTTTCAGACGGTCGGTCATGAACAGCAATCCTTAAGCTGGGGCGGCGGTCGGTTCAGGCGGGCATTTTCCCGGGCGGCCGGCCGGCCGGGGCGCCGAAGGAGCGCGATTCCGCGGCCCGTCCATATGGCGCGGCCGGCGACCTGCTGCAAAGCCCAAACTGGCCCCGTTTTTCGGCTTTTCACAGGCCAGCGGCCGGCGTCATGGTAATTAGATACTGGTATCCTATTTGCTTGCCAGAATCGCCACCTACAGGCTTGGATCGCGCTGTAAGCTCCCGTCGCACCTTAACTTTTTGTTGTGCATGTTCAACGCATTGCCTTTGCGCGGCCACTTTGTGAAGTGATCAAGGTAAACCCTAACGGGGGTTAGGTTTACGATGTTTCGGCTGCGCGCCCGGCGGGGACCCCGGGCGGCAGGTAAGTGTATGCCGCAACTGGGGGATATCGCTGCGGATGGGGTCTATCGGCCGATACATCTTTCGCACCACCTTCGGTGCGTTCCTCGTCGTGCTCGTCAGCCTGACCGCGGTCATCTGGGTCACGCAGGCGCTGCGCGATATCGACCTGATGACCAGCCAGGGTCAGACCATCCTGGTCTTCATCGGCATCACCGGATTGATCGTTCCGCTGCTGGTCTTGGTGATCGCGCCGATCGCGCTGCTGATTGCGGTCGCACATACCCTCAACAAGATGTCGACGGACTCCGAAATCATCGTGATGAACGCCGCCGGCATGTCGCCGTGGGTATTGTTCCGCGCCTTCCTGTCGGTGGCGATCGTGGTGTCGATCTTGGTGACGGCGATCAGCGCCTATTTTGCACCGAAGGGCCTGCGCATGCTGCGCGACTGGCTCACCGAGGTGCGCGCCAATGTGGTGAGCACCATCGTGCAGCCCGGCCGCTTCACCTCGATCGAAAACGGCGTCACCATCCACATTCGCGAGCGGCGCAACAACGGCCAACTGGTCGGCATTTTCCTCGACGACCGTCGCAATCCAGCCGAGCGCATGACGGTGCTGGCGGAATTCGGCGAGCTGGTCGACAACGACAACGGCACGTTCCTGGTGCTGCAGGAAGGCACCGTGCAACGCCACGAGGTCAAGGAGCGCGATCCGGCGATGGTGAAGTTCGAGCGCTACGCGTTCGATCTGTCGCAGTTCTCCGGCGGCCCGCAGGCGGTGAAATATTCGATCCGCGAGCGCTATCTCTGGCAACTGATGTTCCCCGATCCGAAGGATCCGTTCCTCATCGAGCAGCCGGGCCCGTTCCGCGCCGAATTGCATGACCGCCTGATCGCGCCGCTGTATCCGCTGTCATTCGTGGTGATCGCATTCGCTTATCTAGGCGCGCCGCGTACCACGCGGCAGGGCCGCACGTTGTCGATGGTCGGCGCGATCGGCGGCGTCGGCCTGCTGCGGCTGATTGGATTCACCTCGACCGTGTTCGGCGCCACCGTTCCGACGATGCTGGTGCTGCAATACATCGCGGTGGCTCTCGCAGTCGGCGGCGGCCTGTTCGTGATCCGCCGCGGCGTCATCATCGAGCCGCCGGCGTTCCTGTTGAACTGGATCGCCGCGCTGACCGAACGTATTTCCCAGCGTTTCGCACCAACATGAAGTGACGATGCAGGTCCTCGGCGGCGCACTGGCACGATATTTCGGACTGCGCTTCCTGAGCGCGGTGGTGATGGTGTTCGCTGGCATTTTCGTACTGGTGGCGCTGATCGATTACATCGAGATGATGCGCCGCTCCAGCGACATCCCGAACGTCTCGGCAGTCCTGGTGGCGAAGACCTCATTCTACCGCGTGCCGCAGGTGACCGAGCGCATCATGCCGTTCTGCGTGCTGATCGGCGCGATGTCCTGCTATCTGAATTTGTCGCGACGGCTCGAACTGGTGATCGCGCGCGCGGCCGGCATGTCGGCCTGGCAATTCGTATCGCCGGCTTTGGTGGTGGCCTTCCTGATCGGGATTTTCGCCACCACCGTCTACAATCCGGTCTCCGCCATGCTGCAGGAACAATCGAAGCGTTACGAAGCCGAACTGTTCAACCAGAACCCGGCGGGGCTGGGCGGCACCACGTCAAATTCCTGGATCAACCAGCGCTCGAGCGACGGCCAGGCGATCATCGGCGCCAAGTCGAGCCGCGATCAGGGCGTGGCGCTCAACGGCGTGATGGTCTTCACCTTCGACCCGGCCGGCCACTTCAAACAGCGCATCGAGGCTCGTGCCGCCACCCTGACGCCCGGCGTCTGGAAGCTGGAGGATGCCCGGGTCTACGAGCTCGGCGTGTTGCCGAAGGACTATGCCGAGTTCCCGCTCAAGACTACGCTGACGCCGGAGCAGGTTCGGGAAAGCTTTGCGACGCCGGAAACCGTCCCGTTTTGGGAATTGCCGTCGTATATCGAGCTCGCAGAACACGCAGGACTTGGCGCTGCAGGCTATAGATTGCAGTTCCAGAAGCTTCTGGCCCGGCCATTTTTGCTCGCCGCCATGGTTTTCCTTGCCGCAGCCGTGAGTCTACGGTTCTTCCGGTTTGGCGGGGTGCAAAAGATGGTTTTGAGTGGCATGGCCTCCGGCTTTCTGCTTTATGTTTTATCCAAGGTAACCGAGGACTTAGCCAAGGCCGAGCTGATGCACCCTGTGGCATCGGCATGGCTGCCTGTGCTTGTCGGGGGACTGACGGGGTTTATTGCGTTGTTGTTCCAGGAGGACGGTTGATGGCGGGGCTTAGCGCTCCACCCGCAGTGCGCCGGCCTCACCGCCGTGGCGTTGCGCGTCTTGCTGCCGTCCTCAGCCTTATGGTCTGCGGCGGCTTAATGCTGCCTGCCGCGCTGTCGCCATTCGCGCCCGCTGTGGCACAAGAACTCGGCTTCCCGGTCCCGCCGCCGATAGGAAAATCCCCGGCCGCGATCGCGCGCGCCGCAAGCAAGCAGATGCTCGTGCAGGCGCGCGAGATCAACTACGACTACAACAACCACAAGGTTTCGGCGGTCGGTAACGTCCAGATTTATTACGGCGGCAGCACCATCGAGGCTGACCGCGTGATCTACGACCAGACCACCAAGCGGCTGCACGCCGAAGGCAATGTCCGCCTCACCGAAGAGGAAGGCAAAGTCACCTACGGCGAAATGATGGACCTGTCCGACGATTATCGCGACGGCTTCGTCGATTCATTGCGGCTGGACACGCCCGATCAAACGCGCATGGCCGCAACGCGGGCCGATCGCACCAGCGGCAATTACACCGTGTTCCATAACGGCGTCTACACCGCCTGCGCACCGTGCAAGGACGATCCGAAAAAGCCGCCGCTCTGGCAGGTGAAGGCGTTGCGCATGATCCACGATCAAAACGAGAAGATGATCTATTTCGAGGACGCGCAACTCGAATTCTTCGGCGTACCGATGGCCTGGCTGCCCTATTTCTCGGCGCCCGATCCGACCGTCAAGCGCAAGACCGGCTTCCTGATACCATCGATCGGCTCGAGCCGCGTGTACGGACAAGCGGTCGAGATTCCGTATTACTGGGCGTTGGCGCCCGACTACGAAGCCACGTTCTCGCCGTTGTTCACGACCAGGCAGGGTCCGCTGCTCCAAGGCCAGTTCACCCAGCGCCTGAGCAACGGCTACTATGATATTCGCGCCTCGGGCATCCGCCAGCTCGACAAAGAATATTTCGCGCCGGCTAACCCGACCATTAACGCCCCGGGCTACCGCGACTTCCGCGGCAGCATCGAAGCCAAGGGCCAATTCGCCATCAACAAGAACTGGCTGTGGGGTTGGGACGCCGTGCTGCTGTCCGACATGGCCTACCTGCAGGATTACAACCCGCACCTGTCTTCCTATCGCTTTGGCGATCCGTTTACGCAGGCAGCCAACGTGGCCGTCTCGCAACTCTATCTCACCGGCCAGGGCAACCGCAGTTTCTTCGACGCGCGCACGATTTATTTCCAGGGCTTCTCGGGGGCCGACGTGCAGGGCCAGATTCCGATTATTCGTCCGGTCATCGACTACAACTACGTTTTCGACCGTCCGGTCATCGGCGGCGAGCTCAGCTTCAATTCGAATTTCACGAGCCTGACCCGCAGTACAGCTAACTTCGATGCCATCACGAAGACGGCGCAGTGCAACACGACCGCCGACGCCGCACGCAACACCACCGACTGCGTGCTTCGCGGCGTGCCGGGTAATTACAGCCGTTTCACGACGGAAGCGAAATGGCGCGAAAGCGTTACCGACAAATTCGGCCAGGTGTGGACGCCGTTCGCTTCGGTGCGGGCCGACGCCGCTTCGATACAGGTCAACAACGACCCCGGCGTGTCGAACTTCATCCAGACCGGCGACAGCAATTTGGTGCGCGCCATGCCGACGGTCGGCCTGGAGTACCGCTACCCGTTCATCAGCACGCATGCTTGGGGCACGCAGACCATCGAGCCGATCGCGCAAGTCATCGCGCGGCCGAACGAAACCCAGATCAAACGCTTCCCGAACGAAGACGCCCAGACTTTGGTGTTCGACGACAGCAACCTGTTCCGGGTCGACAAGTTCTCCGGCTACGACCGCGTCGAAGGCGGCGGCCGCGCCAACTACGGCGCTCAATACACCACCCAGTTCAACCAGGGCGGCTTCGTCAATATGCTGTTCGGGCAGTCCTATCAGTTGTTCGGCCAGAACTCGTTCGCGCAAGCCTCGACCACCAATACGGGTCTCGACAGCGGCCTCGACAGCCGCGCCTCCGACTATGTGGCGCGCGCCTCCTACCAGCCCAACGGCACCTATAAGTTCACCACGCGTTTCCGCTTCGACCACAACGATTTCACATTGCAGCGCGCCGAATACGAGGTCAGTGCCGCCTTCAGCCGGTTCAGCACCAGCCTGCTCTATGGCGACTACGCCGCCCAGCCGGCGCTTGGCTACAACGACCGCCGCCAGGGCTTCCTCGGCATCGCCTCGGTCAGACTCGACGCCAACTGGCTGCTCCGCGGCTCAGCGCTCTACGACGTCCGCACCCGCGGTTTCACCTCCAACATGATCGGCCTCGCCTACATGGACGATTGCTTCATTTTGGCCTTGAATTACATAACTGGCTATACGTATGGCAGCGGTTCGCCGTTGCTCAACCACGCCATCACGCTGCAACTGAGCTTGCGGACGCTGGGCGGCACCATGGTCACCCAGTCGCTCGCCCAGCAGCCGCAACAGTGATCGAAGCGGCCGGTGACGCCGCGCTTCGGCAAAACGACCGCCGGCTGTATTTGAGACAATGGATATCGCGATGCCGAGAATGCGTCTGAACCTTGGACCTGTCCAACTCTGGCTGGCCTGCGCCGCGATCGCCGCGGCGCTCGCAATGCCCGCGCCGGCACGCGCGCAGGTGGTGGTGGTCGCCAACGGTTCGCCGATCACCGAACTCGATATCCAGCAACGCTCGAAGCTGATCAATGCCTCGATTCACAGGACCCCGGCGCGGCAGGAAGTCATCAATGAGCTGATCGACGACCGGATCAAGATCGCTAAGGCCCGGACCTACAGCGTCGAAGTCGGCGATGCCGAGATCGATACAGGCTTCGAGAATATGGCGCGCCGCCAGGGCATGAACGCGCAGCAGTTTGCCCAACTGCTCGAGCGCTCCGGCATCTCGCCCGGCGCCATCAAAGCGCGCATGCGGGCCGAACTGTCCTGGAGCCAGCTGGTGCGCGGTAAGTTCGGCTCGTCGTTGCAGATCGGCGAGTCCGACATCGCCAATGCGATGCGCGAGCGCAACGAGACCGGGAAAGAGACCGCCGGGTACATATACACGCTCTATCCGATCGTCGTGGTGGCCGACCGCGGCCAAGGCGAGGCCGGGATCGACGCCAAACGCCGCGAGGCCGAGAACCTGCGCAGCCGCTTCACGACGTGCACCGAGGGGCTCGCTCTGGCGCGCGCATTGCGCAACGTCGCCGTGCGCGAGCCGGTGCATCGCAGTTCCGCCGACCTGCCCCAGCAGTTGCGCGAATTGCTGGGCAACATGGAAGTCGGCCGCCTGACGACGCCGGAGGTCACCGCGCAGGGCCTGCAGATGTTCGCGCTGTGCGAAAAGAAACAGAGCAACGGCGAGTCCGCCGCCAAGCGCGAAGTCCGCGAGGAGATCTTCAACAAGCGCTTCGAAGCCGAAGGCAAGAAGTATCTGGAAGAGATCCGCAAACAGGCCATGATCGAATACAAATGACCGCGCGCGCCCGTCAGCCTTTGGCGTTGACGCTCGGCGAGCCGGCCGGGATCGGCCCCGATCTGACGCTGGCGCTGTGGCGCCGCCGCGTCGAGTTGGACCTGCCGCCGTTTTACCTGATCGGCGATATCGAATTTCTCACGCGGCGGGCGCGCCTGCTCAAGCTGGATGTGGCACTGCACGAGGTCACCCCGGCGCAAGCCAATGCCGCCTTCGAGCGCGCTTTGCCGGTGGTGCCGCTTGGCCTGGCGGTGACGGCCAGTCCCGGCAAGCCCGACGACAGCAGCGCACCGGCCGCGATCGCATCGATCCGCCGCGCCGTCGACGACGTGCTGGCGGGCGATGCTTCGGCGGTGGTGACCAACCCCATCGCCAAGAACGTGCTGTACCGCTCGGGCTTTGCCGAGCCCGGCCATACCGAATTCCTGGCGCGGCTGGCCAGCGAGGCAACCGGCAAGCCGGTGCAGCCGGTGATGATGCTGTGGTCGCCCGAATTGGCGGTGGTGCCGGTGACGATCCATCTGCCGCTGAAGGATGTGGTCGGCGCGCTAACGACGGATTTGATCGTCGACACCGGGCGGATCGTGGCGCGCGACCTGCGCGCCCGCTTTGGCGTCGCGAGCCCGCGCATTGCGGTGGCCGGGCTCAATCCGCATGCCGGTGAGGATGGCGCGCTCGGCGAGGAAGACCGCGACATCGTCGCACCGGCGGTGGCGCGGCTCAAGGCCGAGGGCATCGACGCCATCGGGCCGCTGCCGGCCGACACCATGTTTCACGAGCGGGCGCGCGCCGGCTACGACGTGGCGATGTGCATGTACCACGACCAGGCGCTGATCCCGATCAAGACGCTGGCGTTCGATCACGGCGTCAACGTCACGCTGGGCTTACCCTTCGTGCGCACCTCGCCCGATCACGGCACCGCCTTCGACATTGCCGGCACCGGCAAAGCCGATCCGTCAAGCCTGGTGGCGGCGCTGACGCTCGCCGCGCGGCTGGCGGCGACCGCCCCTGCTTTTGCTGCCGCAAAGTAGCGCGCATGATCCCGAAAAGTGTGAAGCGGTTTTCGGATCAGATCATGCGCAAAGAGACATGAGCCAGATCGACGACCTGCCGCCGCTGCGCGAGGTCATCCGCAAGCACGGCCTGTCCGCCAAGAAATCGCTCGGCCAGAACTTCCTGCTCGATCTCAATTTGACGGCGCGGATTGCGCGCGCGGCCGCGCCGCTCGAAGGCGCGACCGTAGTCGAGGTCGGCCCCGGACCCGGCGGGCTGACGCGCGCGCTGCTGACGCTCGGCGCTAAGCGGGTCATCGCCATTGAGCGTGACGAACGCGCGATCGCCGCGCTGGAAGAGATCGCCGCGCATTATCCGGGCAAACTCGAAATCGTCTCCGGCGACGCCTTGCGCATCGACATGCCGAAACTCGTCGGCGGCGAGCGCGCCCGCATCGTCGCCAACCTGCCCTACAACATCGCCACCGCGCTGCTGATCGGCTGGCTCACCGCCGAGCCCTGGCCGCCCTGGTACGACATGCTGGTGCTGATGTTTCAGCGCGAAGTCGCCGAGCGCATCGTCGCCAAAGTTGGCGACGACGCTTACGGCCGGCTGGCGGTGCTGGTCGGCTGGCGCTGCGAAAGCAAGATCATGTTCGACGTGGCGCCGTCGGCCTTCGTGCCGCCGCCGAACGTGACGTCATCGGTGGTGCGGCTGGTGCCGCGGCCGCAACCGCTCGCCTGCGACGGCGTGCTTCTGCAACGGGTGACGGAAGCGGCCTTCGGCCAGCGCCGCAAGATGTTGCGGCAAAGCCTGAAGTCGCTCGGCGTCGATACCTCAGCCTTGCTGGCAGAAGCCGGCATCGCGCCGACCGCACGCGCCGAAGAAATCGATGTCGCGGGATTTGTGAAGCTGGCGGATGCTTATTCCGCGCAGACCAAGCGCTAAGGCGCGAGCTTCTTCAGATCGGCCAAAATCTTGCCGGCAAAGGCCTCGATGTCGAGCATCTTGACGCGCTTGAGCCGCTCGGCGGTCAGGATCGCCTGCAGCCTCGCGAAGCTCTCGTTGAGGTCGCGGTTGACCAGGATGTAGTCGTATTCGCGCCAGTGCGAGATTTCCTCGACGGCGTTCTGCAAACGATGCGCGATCACCGACGCGCTGTCCTCGGCGCGGCGCTCCAGCCTTGCCTTCAACTCGTCCGCCGACGGCGGCAGCACGAAGACGGTGACGACGTCGTCGCGCATTTTTTCGAGCAGCTGCCGCGTGCCTTGCCAGTCGATGTCGAACAAGACGTCGCGGCCGGATGCCAGCGCCTTCTCGACCGGCTCGCGCGGCGTGCCGTAATAATTGCTGTGCACCTCGGCCCATTCCAGCAATTCGCCGGAATCGCGCATCACCTCGAATTGCCGCGCCGTGCGGAACAGGTAATGCACGCCGTCGATCTCGCTCGGCCGCCGCGCGCGCGTCGTCACCGAAATGGACAGCGCGACCTTTTGTTCCTGTTCGAGCAGATTGCGCGTCAGCGTCGTCTTGCCGGCGCCCGACGGCGAGGACAGCACCAGCATGATGCCCCGGCGGGAGATGTCCGGCTGTTCGCCCATCGCGGGTCTCAGATCATTCAAGGTTCTGCACCTGCTCGCGGAACTGCTCGACCGTGCTCTTGAGCTCGAGCCCGATATTGGACAGCTCCAGGTCGTTGGCCTTGGCGGTCAGTGTATTGGATTCGCGGTTGAGTTCCTGCGCCAAAAAATCCAGCCGGCGGCCGACCGGGCCGCCGTCGGCGAGCATCTTGCGCACCTGCGCGACGTGAGAATCGAGCCGGTCAAGTTCCTCGCGGATATCCGCCTTGGTGGCGATCATGATCGCCTCCTGGTGCAGGCGGTCGCTGTCGAACCGTGCCGAGGCCGACAGCAGCGTCTCGATCTGCTCGGCGAGCCGGGCCTTGATCGCTTCCGGCTTGCGGCCGGGCGCGGCCTCGGCGCGCGCCGCGAGCGCGGCGATCTCGTCGAGCCGCGCCGTCAGCAGGCGGCCGAGCGTTGAGCCTTCCTCGCGCCGCATCGCGATCAGATCGGCGAGCAGTTTGTCGAAGCCGGCGACGATGGCCTTCTCGGCGGCGGCGCGATCCTCTTCACGCTCGTCCTCTTCGGTGATTTCGATCACGCCCTTGAGCGACAGAATGCCGTCCAACGTCGGCTTGGTGGCGTCGACCTTGCCTTCGAGCGACTTGAGCGTCGCCAGCACGGCGTTGAGCACCGGCTCGTTGACCTTGACGGTCGGCAACACGCCTTTGCGCTCGACGGTCAAATTGGCATAGACGGTGCCGCGCGACAGTTTTTCGGTGGCGTTCTTGCGCGCCGGCACTTCGATTGCGTCCCAGCCCTGCGGCAGCCGCAAGCGCAGATCGAGGCCCTTGGCGTTGACTGACTTGATCTCCCAGCTCCAGGCATAGGAGCCGACGACGCCGTGGCCGCGCGCGAAGCCGGTCATGCTCGACAATGCCATCGCGATAATTCTCGTCAGGTTGAAAGCGGAAAGTGCGGCGACCTTAGCGGCGGCCCTCGGCCGTCACAAGACCGGATTACTTTTTAGCGGCGCCGTTCTTTGGCGCCGAGCTGACGGGCGCGGTATCGGCCGGCGGCGCGTTGCCGTGTTCGATCGCGCGCAGCCGCGCCACGTTCTTCTGATGCTCGGCGTAGCTGTCGGCGAAAGCATGGCCGCCGGTGCCGTCGGCGACGAAGTACAGTTCCTTGGTGCGCGCCGGATTGGCGGCGGCCTCGAGCGAAGCGCGGCCCGGATTGGCGATCGGGCCCGGCGGCAGGCCGTCGATAACGTAGGTATTGTACGGCGTCGCCTGATCGATCTCGCTGCGCAGAATCGGCCGGCCGAGCGCACCTTTGCCGCCGGTCAGGCCGTAGATGATGGTCGGATCGGACTGCAGCCGCATCTTGGTCTTGAGCCGGTTGATGAAGACGGCGGCGACCCGCGTGCGTTCTTCCGCCTTGCCGGTTTCCTTTTCGACGATCGAGGCCATGGTGACGAGCTGCTCGGGCGTCTTGTACGGCAGGTCGGAGGCGCGGTGCTCCCAGACTTCCTGCAACACGCGCTTGTGGCCCTGCTGCATGCGCTGGACGATCTGGTCGCGCGGCATGCCGAGCGTGAAGCGGTACGTCTCAGGCAGCAGTGTGCCTTCGCGCGGGATTTCCTTGATCTGGCCGGACAGCGCGGTGTTTTCCAACAGCCGCGCCACGATCTGCTCCGACGTCAGCCCCTCGGCCACCGTGAAGGCGTGCTGCACCACTTTGTTTTCGATGATGGTGTTGACCACGTCGGCGAGGCTGGCGTTCTTGGTGAACTGATATTCGCCGTATTTGAGCTCGCTGCCGGCTTTGAGCACGACCACACCGCCCATGAACACCCAGGGCTGGTCGATCACACCTTCTCGCTGCAGGATATCGGCGATATCTCTGACACCGGCGCCGCGCGGAATGTTGACGACCTTGTCCTCGACCAGTGGACCGGACGCTTCGAAACGCTGCTTGCCGATGAACAGCGCGCCGGCAACGACAACTGAGACGATGATCAGCGTGGTGAAGACCGCATTGCCGACGATCACCAGCGGATGGCGCACGCGCTTGGAGCGGCGGCGCGGCATCGGCACCCGTTCCGGCTCGAGTGCGGCGCGCGGGCTGCGCAGCAATTTGTTCGACGGCGGCGGCGCGGCGGCGCCATTCGGGATGGGCGCGCGGCCGTTGCCGTTGTCTGGCGGTACCGAATTCAAACGCACGCTCCCGCAGTCGGCTCAGGCACGCTCACTTCAACACACTCCATACTGTTGCCTGCCGCATGATCTTGTCCGAAAACCTGTCCCTGCTTTTCGGCATCATGCGCGCCGCCGCGCGGCTGAGAATCGGAAAATATCAGAAGTTTTCGCAGGTTAGGGAGAATTATGGCGAAAGCTGGGGATGGCCAAAGCGTCGCCCCGCGGATCATTTTTTCCGCGCATGCGGGCTATTCCGCATAGCGGCGGAAGATCAGCGACGCATTGGTGCCGCCGAAGCCGAAGGAGTTCGACAGCGCGATGTCGATATCGCGTTCGCGCGCCTTGTGCGGCACCAGATCGATCGGCGTTTCCACCGACGGATTGTCGAGATTGATGGTCGGCGGCGCGACGCCGTCGCGGATCGCCAGGATCGAGAAGATCGCTTCGACGGCGCCGGCAGCCCCGAGCAGATGACCGACGCAAGACTTCGTCGATGACATTGAAATGTGGGCGGCGTCGTTGCCGACCAGGCGTTGCACGGCGCCGAGTTCGATTTCGTCGCCGAGCGGCGTCGAGGTGCCGTGGGCGTTGATGTAATCGAGGTCGCCGGCGGTGATGCCGGCGCGCTTGATCGCCATACTCATGCAGCGGAACGCACCGTCCCCGTCCGGCGACGGCGCGGTGATGTGATAGGCGTCGCCCGACAGGCCGTAGCCGATCAGCTCGGCGTAAATCTTGGCGCCGCGCGCCTTGGCATGGTCGAGCGATTCCAGCACCACGGCGCCGGCGCCCTCGCCCATCACGAAGCCGTCGCGGGCCTTGTCGTAAGGCCGCGAGGCGCGGGTCGGATCGTCGTTGAAAGCGGTGGACAGCGCGCGCAGCGCCGCAAAGCCCGCCAGCGCCATGCGATTGACCGGCGATTCCGCGCCGCCCGCCACCATCACCTCGGCATCGCCGAGCGCGACCATGCGCGCCGCATCGCCGATGGCATGCGCGCCGGTCGAACAGGCGGTGACCACCGCGCTGTTGGGGCCTTTCAGGCCGTGGGCGATCGAGACGAAGCCGGAAGCCAGATTGATGATGCGGCCGGGAATGAAGAACGGCGACACCCGGCGCGGGCCTTTCTCGTGCAGCTCGACGGCGGTCTTGGCGATGCCTTCGATGCCGCCGATGCCGGACCCGATCATGACGCCGGAGGTGGTCTGATCTTCGTAGCTTTCCGGATGCCAATTGGCGTCGTCGAGCGCCTGCTTCGCCGCACACATCGCATAGACGATGAACTCGTCGACCTTGCGCTGCTCTTTCGGCTCCATCCACTGATCGGGATTGAAGGTGCCGTTCGAGCCGTCGCCGCGGGGAATGCTGCAGGCGACCTTGCAGGCGACGTCGGAGACGTCGAAGCGGTCGATCTTCTTCGCGCCGCTCTCGCCCTTGATGAGGCGCGCCCACGTCGGCTCGACGCCGCAAGCGAGCGGCGTGAGCATACCCATTCCGGTGACGACGACACGTCTCATGGCCGGCTCCGAGCGGAATTATGCGCGGGCAGAGTCAAGCTTGCGCACACCGCGTAAACTTGCCTGCGCTTGCGCGGCGCGCAACTCACCGGCCACCGGCGCGTGAATCGATTGATCAGCCGCATATGCGGCTGATCAGCCTTTGGCGTTCTTTTCGAGAAATTTAACCGCATCGCCGACGGTCAAAATGGTCTCGGCGGCGTCGTCGGGGATTTCGCAGTGGAATTCCTCCTCGAAGGCCATCACGAGCTCGACCGTGTCGAGACTGTCGGCGCCAAGATCGTCGATGAAACTCGCCACTTCCGTCACCTTGTCGGGTTCCACCCCAAGGTGCTCCACGACGATCTTCTTCACCCGCTCGCCAATGTCACTCATCGTTCCGACCTCGTGTTTTTTAGATTGGGATGCGACCCGGAGCAGATCGCAACCATCGCCTACGGCCTCGTCGTGATTGACTTTGGTGCGGTGAATTCCGATCGCGGAGCGCTTGTTGCGCTTAATCCGCTATCGCCCACCCCAGCCGGGCCGAAATCCGGTTACCATACTTCAAAAGCGTTGACTAGCGCGCGGAAGCGTAGCCGCACAGGCCTCGAAAAGCCACGCTTTTCGGGATCATATCTTAAAACATCGCCATCCCGCCATTGATGTGGATGGTCTGGCCAGTGACGTAGGCGGCCTCGTCGGACGCCAGATAAACCGCGGCCGCAGCGATATCCGCCGGGGTTCCGAGCCGTCCCGCGGGCACGCGGGCAAGAATGACCTCGCGCTGCTTGTCATTAAGCTTGTCGGTCATAGGGGTGGCGATAAAGCCCGGCGCGATGCAGTTGGCGGTGACGTTGCGCTTGGCATATTCGGCGGCCACCGACTTCATCATGCCGATCAATCCCGCTTTCGAAGCCGTGTAATTGCCCTGCCCCGGATTGCCGGTGACGCCGACCACCGAGGAAATCCCGATCACCCGGCCAAAACGGCGGCGCATCATGCTTTTCACCGCGGCGCGGGTCAGCCGGAAGGTTGATGTCAGATTGACGGCGATGACCTGATCCCAGTCCTCGTCCTTCAATTGCACGAACAGATTGTCTTTGGTGACGCCGGCATTGGCGACCAGGATATCGAGCTTCTCCATCTTGGCCTCGGCGTCCGGCACCAGCTTTTCCACCGCATCCTTGTCGGAAAGATCGCAAGGCAGCACATGGACGCGGCTGCCCAACGAGGCGGCGAGCGTTTCCAGGACCGCAGCGCGCGTGCCGGAGATCGCGACGGTCGCACCCTGCGCATGCAATGCGCGCGCAATGCCTTCGCCGATGCCGCCGGTCGCACCCGTCACCAACGCGGTCTTGCCGGTTAGATCGAACATTGTGTTCTCCAAATCTCTTACTTTGCCGCTTTGAACGCGGCGATATCGTCGGGCGTGCCGACGGCCGACGTCGTCGCGCCGTCGGCGATACGCTTGATCAAACCGCTCAGCACTTTGCCGGCGCCGATTTCGTAGAACGTCGTCACGCCAGCTTGCGCCATAAAAGCCACCGACTCGCGCCAGCGCACCGTACCGGTCACCTGCGCGACCAGCGCGCGCACGATCTCGTCCGGCGTTTGGATGGGTTTGGCCAGCACATTGGCGACCACCGGCACTACCGGCGCCTTGATGGCGACTTTCGCCAGCGCATCCGCCATCACCTCGGCGGCGGGCTGCATCAGCGCGCAATGGAACGGCGCCGACACCGTCAACAGCATCGCGCGCTTGGCGCCTTTGGCCTTGGCGATGTCCACGGCGCGCTCGACCGCAGCTTTATCGCCGGAGACGACAACTTGTCCGCCGCCATTGTCGTTGGCGGCCTGGCAGACCTGGCCTTGCGCCGCTTCCGCAGCGACCGCGGCGGCCGCGTCGAATTCGAGCCCAATCAGCGCCGCCATGGCGCCGACGCCGACCGGCACTGCTTTCTGCATCGCCTTCCCGCGGGTGCGCAGCAGGCGCGCGGTGTCGGCGACGGTGAAGGCACCGCTCGCGGCAAGCGCAGAATATTCGCCGAGCGAATGGCCAGCGACAAATTGCGCGTCGCGCTTGAGATCGAGGCCGGCTTCGGCTTCCAGAACGCGGATCGCCGCGAGCGACACCGCCATCAGCGCCGGCTGGGCGTTTTCGGTGAGCGTCAGGGTCTCAATCGGGCCTTCGAAGATGAGGCCTGAAAGTTTGGCGCCGAGCGCCGCGTCGACCTCGTCGAACACCTGACGCGCGGTCATGAAATTCGCGGCCAGCGCCTTGCCCATGCCGACCGTCTGGCTGCCTTGGCCGGGAAACACGAAAGCAACCGCCATATTGTCAGCCTTTGCCGTTTTTTGGTCGTCAAACGATGAAATCGGGCCGAAAGACACCGCGTTCAGGGGGTCTGTCAAGTTATACGGCCCGCAGTAACCTGCCGATAGGAACTGACCGCTAGGGTTGTGGCGCATCATTCAAAGGTAGTGCGATGAGCGACCTGGTAACCGAGGAAGACCTCGCGCGCGCGAACCGACCCCGAATTTCGCCAACAATTAATGGCGTCGAGCCTGGAAACGCTGCTCGAGGCGCTCAATGACATGCGGCGGACGGCCGACGTCAAGCCGGAAGTGGCCCGCCAGATCCGGCAAGGCGTTGATCTTGCAGTAAAATTGGCCGATCTCCTGCAGCGGCAAAATGGCGGCCCGCGGGTGGCTTAGCGGCCAATTAACCCCTGCGCGCGGCTTGCAATTGCGGGGAATCCCCCTATAAACCGCCTCGTTCCGTCGATCCTGGTTGGGAGCTGAACGGACGGCCGTTTTTCATGTCTTTTCTCGAAAACCGGTAGGGCCGCTGTGCCCGACGTCCCGTGTTCCCGCCTTCTGAGCGTTCGAGCCTTCCCAAAGGGTTCGAGGGGCTAGCCGCCAGGGTCGAGGAAGCAGGTCCAATAGTGGGCCGCAACAGGGAAGGCATTTCATGCCCTTGTACGAGCACGTCTATCTTGCGCGCCAGGATCTGAGCACGCAGCAGGTCGAGGAATTGACCGCCAAGCTGTCCGCCGTCATCACCGACGCCGGCGGCAAGATCGCCAAGACCGAATACTGGGGCCTCAAGTCCCTCACCTATCGCATTTCGAAGAACCGCAAGGCGCATCTGACGCTGCTGAACGTCGAAGCGCCGTCGTCGGCCTTGAACGAAGTCGAGCGTCAGGAGCGTCTCTCGGAAGACGTGCTGCGCTATCTCACCATTCGCGTCGAAGAGCACGAGGAAGGCCCGTCGGCGATGATGCGCAAATCGGATCGCGACGACCGTGGCGATCGCGGGGACCGTGGAGATCGCGGTGACCGGGGCGATCGCGGCGATCGTGGTGGACGTGAACGCCGCCCGCGTGGCGACGACGACGCCGTAACGGCGGAGGATTAAGACCATGTCATTCGGATCATCCCAAGGTGCTAGCAGCGGTGGCGGTGGCGGCGGAGCGCGTCGTCCCTTTTTCCGTCGGCGGAAAACCTGCCCGTTCTCCGGCGAAGGCGCGCCGAAGATTGACTACAAGGACGTGAAGCTGTTGCAGCGTTATGTCTCCGAGCGCGGCAAGATCGTGCCAAGCCGCATCACTGCGGTGTCGGCCAAGAAGCAGCGCGACCTGGCGCAAGCCATCAAGCGTTCGCGCTTCCTCGGCCTGCTGCCCTACGTCATTAAGTAAGACGCGCCGTCAGGCGTTGAATGAATACGAGGCTTGCGGGGTCACCCCGCGAGCCGATGGTTGGGACGGAATGATCCGTCTCTAACCGCTCGAAGAGCGGGACAGCTCGTGATGATGCAGCTTGGACTTATCGGGATCGGTGCGGGCGCCGCGGCAGCTTTGCTGTTTGCTTCGGTGACGTCCGGCTCGTGGCTGTCGATCGTCCTGTTCTATCTCGCACCGCTACCGATCTTGATCGCAGGGCTCGGCTGGAGCCACTGGGCGGCGATTGTTGCGGCGCTGTCCGGCGCGCTCGCGGTCGGCGCGGTGTTCGGCTCGGTGTTGTTCTTTGCGTTCCTGGCCGGCGCCGGCATTCCGGCCTGGTGGCTGAGCTATCTGACCATGCTGGCCCGTCCGGGCATGGCGGGCGGCAATGGCTCCGCCGCGCCCGCGCTCGAATGGTATCCGCCCGGCCGCCTGGTGGCTTGGGCCGCGGTGCTCGCGGCGCTGGTCGTGGTGGTCGCCATCCCCAATTTCGGCACCGATGCCGAGAGCTTCCGCCTGGGGCTGCATCAAGCGCTGACGCGGATGTTCCAGATCGAAGGCAACACGCCGGGCGCCATCAGCACCGACAAGCTGGTCGGATTTCTGGTCATCGCCATACCGCCGGCGGCGGCGGTGCTCGCCACCATCACCAATATCCTCAACTTGTGGCTCGCTGCCCGTATCGTGAAGTTCTCCGGCCTGCTGAAGCGGCCGTGGCCCGATCTGGCGGCCATCGCTTTTCCGCGCTCGATGCTGGCGGCGCTCGCCGTGGCGATGGCCGTGAGCTTTGCCGGCGGCCTCATTGGCGTCGTCGCCGGCGTGCTGTCGGCCAGCCTGATGATGGCCTATGGCGCGCTCGGCTTTGCCGTGCTGCACGCCGTCACGCGCGGCATCAACAGCCGGCCGTTTCTGCTCGGCGGCATCTACGCCTCCGTCGCCGTGTTCGGCTGGCCGATTCTGGCGCTGTGCCTGATTGGCGTGACTGAGACCGCTTTCGATCTTCGCGCGCGCGCCGCGCGCCGACGCGGGCCTAAAGGCGGCCCTCCTACCCTCACCTGAAGTTCTACATCAACCCGAACAACCGGAACTAACCCGTTCGTT
This sequence comes from uncultured Hyphomicrobiales bacterium, assembly GCA_903878085.1. Lineage (GTDB taxonomy): Bacteria > Pseudomonadota > Alphaproteobacteria > Rhizobiales > Xanthobacteraceae > Pseudolabrys. The sequence continues at coordinate 61,433 of CAIRGJ010000064.1, forward strand.
CAAATCAAGGAGTGACGACAATGGAAGTGATATTGCTGGAACGCGTTGGCCGACTGGGCCAAATGGGCGACGTGGTCCGCGTCAAGGACGGCTATGCCCGCAATTTCCTGCTGCCGCGCGGCAAGGCCTTGCGCGCGACCGTCGATAACAAATCGAAATTCGAAGGCATGAAGGGCGACCTGCAGACCAAGAGCAACGAGGCCAAGGGCGTTGCAGCCCAGCTCGCCGCCAAGGTCGACGGCAAGACCTACATCGTCATCCGTCAGGCGAGCGAAACCGGCCAGCTGTTCGGCTCGGTGTCGCCGCGCGACATCGCCACGCTGGTCTCGACCGAAGGCGCCGAGATCAGCCGTTCGCAGGTCGTGCTCAATGCGCCGATCAAGTCGATCGGCCAGTACAAGGTGCCGCTGGAATTGCATCCGGACGTCGAAGTGTCGGTCACCGTGACCGTCGCGCGCAGCGAGGCGGAAGCCGAGCGCATCGCCCGCGGCGAGGACGTCACCACCCGCCGCGAGGAAGCCGAAGAGGACGCCGCAGCAGCGCTGGCCGCCGCCGAGGCTTTGTTCGATCCGGAAGCGCTCGAGGAGCAGGCCGAAGACGAAGAGCCGGCAGCCGAAGCGGTTGAAGCCGACGCCGAGAAGAAGCCGGCCAAGGCCAAAAAAGCCAAGAAGAAAGACGACGCCGAGGCCTAATCGAAGACCCGACAGTCAACCCGCCCTTAGTCCGCTTTCGGGCTTTGGGCGGGTTTTGATTCCGACGGCTCGGACGGCTTTGCTTCGACAGGCTTTGCTTCAACAGGCTTGGATTCGGCAGGCTTGGATTCAGTGGGTTTGGCTTCTGCTGCCGGTTTTGACTCGGACGCTTTGCTATCGGACGGCTTGCTATCGCCCGGCAGCGTGACGCCAGCCCCCGGCTTCTTCGCGCCGGGTTTGCCTTTTTGATCGCCCTTTTCGTCGCCTTTGGCGGTGCTCTTGGCGGTCTTTTTCGCCGGCGCGGCCGGCGCGTTACCGGCGGCCTCCAGATATTTCGCGATCGCGGCCGCCGATTCGCGGCTCGCCGTGTAATGCGAGCGCAAGAAGGTTTCGACGCCGAACAGCCCGCCGGATTTGGCCAGCCCTTGCGGCGACTTATGGCAAATGGCGCAGTCGGAGGCGAACAGCTGGGCGGGCGTCTTGCCCTGATCCAGGTTTTCCTGGGCGCCCGCGGCCCCGGCCAAACACAGCGCACAAGCGCCAAGCGCCAAAGCGATACCGCGACTAAAGACCGTCATTGCCGTCAACCTTTCGAAAGCGTCGCCCGCCACAATATTCATGAGTCGGCACCTTGATAGCCGATTATTGGCAGATTGTGACCCTCGCCCCGGTTTGAGCATTTTTGGCTGCGGCGCGGCCGCGCCGCCCAAAAAACAGTCTTGCCGATTTCGCAGAAGCGCGATTAAATACCTAAAAAGGGAACCATGGACCTCCCCCGCATTCGGCTTGGGGCGAACCGCAAATTGATCCAGATCACGACGGGCGGCGGTAATTGCGTAACGATGCAACTTGAGCGTTAATCGACAGAGTAACGGTGGCTGGCATGGACCGGTTGCTTCGTTTTCTGCTCAAGACCTTTGTCCGGCGTGGGACATTCCAGGTCACCACGTCACGCGGCACGGTCTTAAACTTCGGCGACGGCACGGGACAACCCGTCGCGGTACGTTTCGCCACCCGCGCTTCCGAATGGGGCATTCTGCTCGACCCCGAACTTAAATTCGGCGAAGCCTACATGGATGGCGAATTCCTGGTCGAGCAAGGCTCGATCGCGGACGTGCTCGCGATCATGCTCGGACAGAACACCGAGGTGCCGCATTGGGCGCGGCTGCAAAGTGGATTGCGCTTTCTCTACCGCCGTCTGAGCCAATACAATCCGCGTACGCGTTCGCGGCGCAATGTGGCGCATCACTACGATCTCGACGGCAGGCTCTATTCGCTCTTCCTCGACGCCGACCGGCAATATAGCTGCGCCTATTTCGAGAAACCCGGTCAGTCGCTCGACGATGCGCAACTCGCCAAGAAGCGTCATCTGGCGGCGAAACTCTATCTCGCGCCGGACAAACCCGCTCAAGGCAAGTTCGATCAAACTTTGCGCGTGCTCGACATCGGCTGCGGCTGGGGCGGGCTTGGTCTCTATCTCGCCGAATTCGCCGGCGCCGACGTCACCGGCGTCACGCTGTCGCAGGAGCAGCACGCGGTCGCCAACGGACGCGCCGCCGAAAAGGGCCTTGCCAAGCAAGCGCGTTTTAATTTGCAAGACTATCGCGACGTTGACAGCAGCTTCGATCGCATCGTCTCGGTCGGCATGTTCGAGCACGTTGGCGTAAACCATTACGATGGCTTCTTCCGCAAGAGCGCGCAGCTGCTCGACCGCGACGGCGTGATGCTGCTGCATTCGATCGGCCGTTCGGAAGGCCCGAGCAGCACCAGCCCGTGGATCGCCAAATACATTTTCCCCGGCGGCTATATCCCGTCGCTGTCGGAGGTGCTGCCGTCGATCGAGAGAGCCGGATTGCTGGTGACCGATATCGAGATTTTGCGGCTGCACTACGCCGAAACGCTGAAGGCCTGGCGCGAGCGGTTCCTGGCGCATCTCGAGGAAGTCGAGCGCATCTATGACAAGCGGTTCGAGCGGATGTGGGAGTTCTATCTGGCGGCGGCCGAGATGTCGTTCCGCGAGCAGAACCTGATGGTGTTCCAGATCCAACTGACCAAGCGCCAGGGGGTCGTGCCAATGACGCGCGACTACATCATGCGTGAGGAGCAGCGGCTGCGCACCATAGAGGCCAAAGGCTGGCCGCCGTTGCGGCTGGCGGGCGAATAGCGCGCGCGAACCGATCGTCAAGCGGTAGCGATACGCCACGCGCAGCTATTTTTTTGCGGTGAAGTACTGTGGACAGCGCATTCCTTTGTCGCGCTCTCGCTCTCACCTCGGTAAGCCAACGTCCAACAAAGTTTCGTCAAATTGGCGGAACAAGGATCACCATGGCTCCAGCCGAATCAGCACTCCGCAAACAACTCGAAGAAGCCGCGCCGCTTTTCCGTTCCGCACCGCACAATATCGAGGCGGAACAGGGCCTGTTGGGCGCGATCCTCGTCAATAACGAGGCGTTCTACCGCGTTTCGGATTTCCTCAACCCGGAACACTTCTTCGAGCCGATCCACCAGAAGGTCTATCAGGTCGCGCGCGACCTGGTCCGCGCCGGCAAGATCGCGACCCCGGTGACGCTCAAGACCTTTCTCGACGCCTCGATCGACATCGGCGGCATGACGCTGGGGCAATATCTGGCGCGGCTGGCCGCCGAAGCTACTACCATCATCAATGCCGAAGACTACGGCCATACCATCTACGACCTGTCGATCCGCCGCGCGCTGATCCTGGTCGGCGAGGACATGGTCAATGTCGCCTTCGACGCGCCGGTCGATTTCTCGCCGCGCAACCAGATCGAGGACGCCGAACGCAAACTGTACGAACTGGCTGAGACCGGCCGTTACGACGGCGGCTTCCAGATGTTCTCGCAGGCGCTGACCACCGCCGTCGACATGGCGGCGAAAGCCTACCAGCGCGACGGCAAACTCTCCGGCATCGCCACCGGCCTCGACGATCTCGACCGCATGATGGGCGGCTTGCAGCCGTCGGATTTGATCATCGTCGCCGGCCGTCCCGGCATGGGCAAGACCGCGCTCGCCACCAACATCGCCTACAACGTCGCCCGCGCCTGGCGCGGCGAAGTGAAACCCGACGGCCATACGGTGACCGTCAATGGCGGCATCGTCGGCTTCTTCTCGCTGGAAATGTCGGCCGAGCAGCTCGCCACCCGTATCATCGCCGAGCAGACCGGCATTCCGTCGAACCAGATCCGGCGCGGCGCCATCAACGAGGCCGATTTCGAGAAGATCAAGGATCACTCGATCGAACTGCAGAACCTGCCGCTGTTCGTCGACGAGACCGGCGGTCTGGCGGTGGCGCAGCTCGCGGCACGCGCGCGGCGGCTCAAGCGCCAGCGCGGGCTCGATCTCTTGGTGATCGACTACTTGCAGCTGCTGTCGGGTTCGACCAAGCGCTCTTCAGAAAACCGCGTGCAGGAAATCACCGAGATCACCACCAAGCTCAAGGCGCTGGCCAAGGAGCTGCAAGTGCCGGTGATGGCGCTATCGCAATTGTCGCGTCAGGTCGAAAGCCGCGAAGACAAGCATCCGCAATTGTCGGACTTGCGTGAATCGGGATCGATCGAGCAGGACGCCGACGTGGTGCTGTTCGTCTATCGCGAAGAATATTACCACGTCATGCGCAAGCCGCTGGAATCCGACCGCGAGAAATTCGCCACCTGGATGGCGGACGCCGAGAAATACAGCGGCAAGGCCGAAGTCATCATCGGCAAGCAGCGCCACGGCCCGACCGGCACGGTCGAACTGGCCTTCGACGGCACCATCACCAAGTTCTCGTCATTGGCGCGGTCGGATCATATGCCGGAGCGGATCGGCTAAGCGGCCGCGCGCCTGGCCACCGGCGCAACGGTCTCACGGCGTGCGACGTTGTCAATCTGGAAGAAGCCGACCTGATCGTCCATGGCTTGGGCTTGAAACTCCAGAGTCCTGGCCGTCGCGGCATTTTCCTCGACCAGCGCCGAGTTCTGCTGCGTCACCTCATCCATCTGAGTGATTGCCTTGTTGATCTGATCGAGACCGGTGGACTGCTCGGCACTCATTGCGGCGATGTCGGAAACCGATTGTGCTACCGACTGAATCGAGACCATGACCTCGGTGAGGATCGTCCCCGCCTGATTGACCAGTTCGACCCCGTCTTTCACCTGGGCGTTGCTGTTGGCGATAAGCCCATTGATATCTTTGGCCGCCTGCGCGGAACGCTGCGCCAGACTGCGCACTTCCGACGCGACCACGGCAAAACCGCGGCCGGCTTCGCCGGCGCGAGCGGCTTCGACCGCCGCATTGAGAGCGAGCAAATTGGTCTGGCGCGCAATCTCGTCGATCACGCCGATGATGTCGGCGATTTTGTGCGAAGAATCCTCGATCTTGGCCATGGCGCTGATCGCCTTGGCGACAACTTTGCCGCCGCGGCTGGCGACATCGCGGGTGGCGGCCGCCGATTGATTGGCGTGCTGGGCATGCTCGGCATTCTGCTTCACCGTCGCCGATATCTGTTCCATCGAGGCCGAGGTCTGCTCCAAACTTGCGGCCTGCTCCTCAGTGCGTTGCGACAGATCGGTGGTGCTGGTTGAAATCTCGGCGGAAACATTGGTGATCTCGTTTGACGCGTTCTTGATGCTGCCGATCGCCGATCCCACTTTTTGCACCATCATCTCGGCAGCGTCAGCCATCTGGCCTATCTCATCGTCACGATTTCGGCCGGCCGACCGGCCGCTGAAATTGCCGCGGGCCAGTTCAAGCATGGTCGATCGCAGCCCCGACAGGCGTTTGACGATGTCGCGAATGAAGAAGGTCGAGACGCCGCCGACTAGAATGAGCATGAGCAGCCCGGCGATGCCGCCGGCGGTCACCGCGCGGTTGCGGTCGGTCACGAGATCGTCGTTGTAAACGCCGGTGCCGAGAACCCAGCCCCAAGGCTCGAACAAGGCGACGTAAGATATCTTTTCAACGGGATCGGTCGAGCCCGGCCTCGGCCACATGTATTCGACGAAACCGCTGCCGCTGGTTTTGGCGATTTTGGCGAACTCGACAAAGATGGCGAGGCCGTTGGGATCTTTGTTGTTGGTGAGGTCCTTGCCGACCAAATCGGGCACGGTCGGATGCATCAGCATCTTGGGGGAGAGATCGTTGATCCAGAAGTAATTGTTGCCCTGGTAGCGAAGCTTTGAGACCAGATCGAGCGCGCGGGCCTTGGCTTCGGTCTCGGTCGCCTGTCCGGACTTTATCGCCGCATGCTGCGCGGCAATCAAACTCATCGCCGTTTCGTTTAATCCTTTGAGCTCCTGATGGCGCCGCGCGGACACCGCGCTGGTTTGCATCTGGACCAAGATCACCGATACCGTGACCAATGCGAGAGCAAAGAGTCCCACCACGCTGTACAGCCTGGCGCGGATATCGAATTTAATCATTGGGCAATTCCTTACCGAGACCGCTGCAGCGCGATCCCTTGCAAAGGACGCGCTGAAAGGTGCGTATATATCGGATGCATTTGTTAATTAAGCCGAACGGTATTCGCGGATGGGGCTACGTAGGACTACGTAGGCCCGCATGGACGAGCCGCGCCTGGCCCGCTAAACCATGACCATGTCGATCGCCGAATCCGAAAGTTCGCAGACCCTCGCCGCATCGGAAATTCCGGAGGCAGCAGACGTTACCGAAGGCCCGCCGGCCGCGGAGGCGGGCGGCATTCTGACCGTCGATCTGGCCGCGCTCGAAGCCAACTGGCGCGCGCTCGGCCGCCGCGTCATGCCGTCGGAATGCTCGGCCGTCATCAAGGCCGACGCCTATGGCTGCGGCATCGAGCCGGTGGCGGCGCGGCTTGCCAAAGCCGGCTGCAAGACCTTCTTCGTCGCCGACCTCAACGAAGCCCGCCGTGCCCGTAGCGCCGCGCCCGACACCGCGATCTATGTGCTCAATGGCCTCTTGCCCGGCACGGCGGCGACCTTCGCCGATCTGCGCGCGCGGCCGGTGATCGGCAGCATGGTCGAACTCGCCGAATGGGACGCCTTCTGCACTGGCCAGCAATGGCAAGGGGGCGCTGCGCTCCATGTCGACACCGGCATGAACCGGCTCGGCATCACCGCCAACGAAGCTGCAGCGCTAGCGCCGCGCATCCGGTCTGAAAATCACGGCATCACGCTGCTGCTGAGCCATCTCGCCTGCTCCGAAGTGCAGGATCATCCGCTCAACGAGCGCCAGATCAGTCTGTTCCGCGAAGTACGCATTCTGTATCGCGGCATCACCTCGTCGCTGGCCAACTCATCCGGCATCTTTCTCGGCAATGCCGCGCATTGCGACTTGGTGCGGCCCGGCGTCGCGCTCTACGGCGTCAACCCGACACCGGGACGCAGCAACCCGATGCGGCCGGTCATCGAGCTGCAGGCGCGCATCGTGCAGATCCGCACCGTGCCGAAGGGCGACACCGTCGGCTATGACGCCGGCTGGACCGCCAAGCGCGTCACCAGGCTCGCCGTGGTCGCGGTCGGCTATGCCGACGGCTATCTGCGCTCGGCCGGCGCCTCCGACGACGCGCCGGGCGCCGACGCCATCGTCGCCGGCAAGCGCTGCCCGATCGCAGGGCGCATCTCGATGGACCTGATCGCCATCGACATCACCGACCTGCCCGACGCCGGCGCGCGGCGCGGCGATCTGGTCAAACTGATCGGCGACGAAATCAGCGTCGATGACGTGGCCACCGCCGCCGGCACCATCGGCTACGAGGTGCTCACGAGCCTCGGGCGGCGGTATCACCGGGTTTATCGGGGATGAAGCGGTCGCGTATCACGCGTTCGGGCCAAACCCGGGGACGCTTCATCATGCGCGGTGCCTTGCGTTTGATCGTCCTGCCGCTGCTGGCTGCTCTTGGTGGTTGTCGCGATACCAAGTACGAGGGAAACATGCTGTTGACCGACCCTAACAGCCTGTCCGCACGCCTTGTTCCCGGTGTCACGCGCGAGGAAGACGTAAGAACGTTGCTCGGCAGTTCGGAATCAGGCCACCACACCTACGGCGTCATCCGCCCGAACGGACAATTCGCGGGTTGCGAGCATGATGACCAACACGCCTCGGAGGCTTGTCCGTTCGTGGAACGGCAATACATCACTCTCCGGAAACGAACGGGCTGGTTCTTGATCCCAGATCAGACAGACGCCTGGAGGGCTTCTCTCGTGTTCGATGGCACGGGCGTTCTGCGAACCACGCGTCAGGAATACTTCGAAGGCAGATGGATCTGGCTCGTAATTAAATAGTCGACGTCTCATCATCAATGGATAGAACGTTAATTGTCTCGCCCTCCTTGACCTTGCGCATCGAGGTCCACTGCGTCCAGATTCCGGCGAACACCGCGAGCGCAGGAACCATAGGACGCCGCCGACAATGAGTAAGACCGGTTTAACAATGTTCTTGTAATGTTCTCATGGACGCTTTAGCGTCCTGAGCAGCAATTACAGGCGATTCCCCATGTCCAAACGGTCTTTGAGCTTCATTTGCCAGAACTGCGGCGCGGCCTCGCACCGCTGGCAGGGCAAATGCGAAGCCTGCGGCGAATGGAATTCGCTGGCCGAGGAAGGCGCCGAGCGGCCGGCCGGCCCCGGCCGTAAAGCCCCCAAGGGCCGGCTGTTCGCGCTCGAGGGGCTATCCGGCGAGGCGCATGACGCGCCGCGGCTGGCGTCGGGGGTGGCCGAGTTGGACCGCGTCACTGGCGGCGGCTTCGTGCGCGGCTCGGTGCTGCTGATGGCGGGCGACCCCGGCATCGGCAAATCGACGCTGCTGATCCAGGCCACCGCCGCGCTGGCGCGGGCCGGTCACCGCGCCGTCTATATTTCCGGCGAAGAGGCGGTCGCCCAGGTGCGCCTGCGCGCCGAACGGCTGGGCCTGCGCGATGCGCCGGTCGAGCTCGCCGCCGAGACCTCGGTCGAAGACATCATCGCCACGCTGTCGGAGGGCAAGACCCCTCGCCTCATCGTCATCGACTCGATCCAGACCATGTGGACCGACCTGGTGGAATCCGCGCCCGGCACGGTCACGCAAGTGCGCGGCTCGGCGCAGGCGCTGATCCGTTACGCCAAGCGCTCCGGAGCCGCCATCATCCTGGTCGGCCACGTCACCAAAGACGGCCAGATCGCCGGTCCCCGCGTGGTCGAGCATATGGTCGACGCCGTGCTGTCGTTCGAGGGCGACGGCACGCATCAGTTCCGCATTCTGCGCGCGGTGAAGAACCGCTTCGGCCCGACCGACGAGATCGGCGTGTTCGAAATGACCGGGGCGGGGCTCGCCGAAGTCGCCAACCCGTCCGAGCTGTTTTTGTCGGAGCGCGATCTCGGCCAGCCCGGCACCGCGGTGTTCGCCGGCATGGAAGGCACACGGCCGATTTTGGTGGAAATCCAGGCGCTGGTGGCGCCGACGTCTTTGGGCACGCCGCGCCGCGCGGTGGTCGGCTGGGACACCAGCCGGCTGGCGATGGTGCTGGCGGTGCTGGAAGCGCATTGCGGCGTCAAGCTCGGCGGCCACGACGTCTATCTCAACGTCGCCGGCGGCATGCGCATCAACGAACCGGCGGCCGATCTGGCCGCCGCAGCAGCCCTGGTGTCGTCGCTGGCCAATGCAGCCCTGCCGGCGGACGCGGTCTATTTCGGCGAGGTTTCGTTGTCGGGCGCCATACGTCGGGTGTCGCATGGCGCGGCGCGGCTCAAAGAAGCCGCAAAGCTCGGCTTTACCCGCGCCGTCATGCCGGAGGCCGCCAAATCTGAAGCTGCCATGGCGGAATCCGGCGATCCGGGGCTGAGGGCGTCCACCGTGGGCAATCTGACCCATCTGGTCGCCGACATCGCCGCTTTGGGCAAGCCCGGGAAAGCAGCGAAAACCCGTGGACAAGACGGGTGACGGCACGATGACGCCCCGCTATACAGCGGGCGTCGAACGGCTGATCCCGGACTTGTGACGCGCCCGCGCACGCGAGCAGAAATGGGCTTAAAATTAAGCACTTAAGGCCGACCTCGCCGCCCTATTCCGGAGCCCCTCGGGCGTTGCCGGATTCGCTGCGCCGGCTTGACCGGCGCTTTGTTTATCGCGTCTTTCTGCGGAGCGCCTGAGCCCCGATGCCGATCACTCTGCTCGACATTCTCCTGCTCGTGGTCATGCTGGTCTCCGGCCTCTTGGCCATGATCCGCGGCTTCATGCGCGAGATCCTCTCGATCGGCGCCTGGGGCGTCGCCGCGCTGGCCACGCTGTGGGCCTATACCCGCGTGCTACCGATCGCGAAGGGCTACTTCTCCAGCGACATGGTGGCGGCCGGCGTCACCGTCGGCGGCGTGTTCCTGCTGACGCTCTTGGTGGTGTCGATCATCACCGTGCGCATCTCCGACATGGTGCTCGACAGCCGCGTCGGCGCGCTCGACCGCACGCTCGGCTTTCTGTTCGGTCTCGGCCGCGGCCTGGTGATCGTGGTCGTCGCCTTCCTGTTTTTCGCATGGCTGGTACCCGAACGCAGCCAGCCAACATGGGTTAGCGGCGCCAAATCGAAGGTCGTGCTGCAAAGTACGGGACAATGGCTCATGTCCATGTTGCCGGAAGACCCCGAGAGCACCATCTTAAAGAGACTGAAGAAGCCGAAACCGGACGACCAGGATGCACCGCCGGATGCCGCTCCTGGTCAGAAGTCGGAACTGCCGCTGACGCAGGCGCGCCTTGCCGACAAAGGCTTTTTTGAACAAGGCATGGGAACACGATAGCGATGCAAAAGCAGGACCTCGTGCAGACCGGCGACGACGAATTCGATCCGAACGCCGATCGCCTGCGCGAGGAATGCGGCGTGTTCGGCATCTTCGGCCATCCCGACGCCGCCGCGATCACCGCGCTCGGCCTGCACGCGCTCCAGCATCGCGGCCAGGAAGCCGCCGGCATCGTCTCGTTCGACGGCAAACGGTTTCATTCGGAACGCCGCTTAGGGCTCGTCGGCGACGCGTTTGCCGGGCGCGAGACGATTGACCGCCTGCCCGGCAGCCAGGCCATCGGTCATGTCCGCTATTCGACCACCGGCGAAACCATTCTGCGCAACGTGCAGCCGCTGTTCGCCGAGCTTGAGGGCGGCGGCTTTGCCATCGGCCATAACGGCAATCTCACCAACGGCCTCAAGCTGCGCCGCGACTTAGTGCACGAAGGCGCCATGATGCAGTCGACCACCGACACCGAGGTGATCTTGCATCTGGTGGCGAGGTCGAGCCGCAACCGCTTCATCGACCGCTTCATCGACGGCCTGCGCCAGCTCGAAGGCGCCTATGCCTTCGTCGGCATGACCAACAAGAAGCTGGTCGGCGCGCGCGACCCCCTCGGCATCCGCCCTCTCGTTTACGGCACGCTCGACGGCTGCCCGATTCTGGCGTCGGAGACCTGCGCGCTCGATATCATCGGCGCCAAATACGTCCGCGACGTCGAGAACGGCGAAGTCCTGATCTTCGACGAAGACGGCGTGCAGTCGCACAAGCCGTTCCCGCCGATGCAGGCGCGGCCTTGCGTGTTCGAATACATCTATTTCTCGCGGCCCGACTCCATGGTTGGCGGCCGCCACGTCTACGACGTGCGCAAGGCGATGGGCGCGGAACTGGCGCGTGAATCACCGACGCAGGCCGATGTCGTGGTGCCGGTGCCGGATTCCGGCGTGCCGGCGGCGATCGGCTTTGCCCAGGAGTCAGGGATTCCCTACGAGCTCGGCATCATTCGCAACCACTATGTCGGCCGCACTTTCATTCAGCCGACCCAGGCGATCCGCGATCAGGGCGTGCGCATGAAACATTCCGCCAACCGCGCCGTGGTCGCCGGCAAAAGCATCGTGCTGGTCGACGATTCAATCGTGCGCGGCACCACCTCGCGCAAGATCGTGCAGATGATGCGCGACGCCGGCGCCAAGGAAGTGCATTTCCGCATCGCCTCGCCGCCGATCACGCATCCGGATTATTACGGCATCGACACACCGGAGCGCGACAAGCTGTTGGCCGCCACCCACAGTCTGGAAGGCATGCGCGAGTTCATCGGCGCCGACACGCTCGCCTTCCTGTCGGTCGACGGCATCTATCGCGCCGCGGGCTTTCCCGGCCGCGATCCGCTCAAGCCGCAATTCACCGACCATTGCTTCACCGGCGACTATCCGACGGCGCTCACCGACCGGAACGCGGTCGACGCCAGCCCGCGGCAGTTGTCGCTGCTGGCGGAAGCGATCTGACGCAAGCGACGTCCGCACATTATGTCGAAGCCCCTCACCGATCGTATCGCGCTGGTCACCGGCGCCTCGCGCGGCATTGGCGCGGCGCTGGCGCTGCAACTGGCGCAAGCAGGCGCCCATGTCGTGGCGGTCGCGCGCACCGTCGGCGGGCTGGAAGAGCTCGACGACAAGATCAAGGCCATCGGCGGTTCGGCCACTTTGGTGCCGGTCGATATGAAGGACATGGACGGCATCGCCCGGCTGGCGCTGGCGCTGCACGAGCGCTACGGCCGCCTCGACGTGCTGATCGGCAATGCCGGCGTGCTGGGGCCGCTGTCGCCGCTCGGCCATGTCGAGCCCAGGGACTGGGACAACCTTGTCGCGGTCAATATCACTGCCAACTGGCAACTGATCCGCACCATGGACCCGCTGCTCAAAGCAGCGCCCGCCGGCCGCGCGGTGTTCATCTCATCGGCGCTGGCCTTTCTCGGCCGCGCCTATACCGGGCCTTATGCCGCGTCCAAAGCGGCGCTCAACGCGCTGGTACAGGTCTATGCCGCCGAAAACGCGACCACGCGCGTGAAAGTGAACGCGTTCAATCCGGGTCCGACGCGCACCAAGATGTATGCCAGCGGCTGGCCCGGCGTCGATCCGGAGACGCTGCCGCCGCCGGAAGACGTCGCCAAGGCAATCGTGCCGTTGTGCCTTGCCGACTGCGCCGAGAGCGGCAAGCTCTACGACTTCCGCCAGGCCAAGTTCCTGGAATTCAGAGCGCCGGCTTAGCTCCTTTTCCCCGCGTGCGGGGAGAAGTGAAAGGCCTCAATGCTTGTGCTTCGCCTTACCCTTGAAGGGATTCTCCTTCTCGCGCAGCATCAGGCGTATTGGTGTTCCCGGTAAATCAAAATTCTCGCGCAATGAATTGATGAGATAGCGCTTGTAGGCTTCCGGCAACGCGTCGGCGCGGGTGCAGAACAGCACGAAGCTCGGCGGTCGCGTCTTGGCCTGCGTGATGTAGTTCAGCCGCAGCCGGCGGCCCGACACCGCCGGCGGCGGATGCGCCTCGATAGTGGCCTCGAACCAGCGATTGAGCGCACTGGTTGGGATGCGCTTGTTCCAGACTTCGAAGGCGCCGACGATCGCTTCCATCAGGCGATCGACGCCCTCGCCGGTGATGGCCGATAGCGCCACCAGCGGCACGCCCTTCATCTGCCGCAGCTTTTCATCGCACTCGACGCGCAATTTGCCGATCTCGCCCGCGGTCTGCTCTTTCAAATCCCATTTGTTGACGCCAATGACGATGGCGCGGCCTTCCTGCTCGACCATGTCGGCGATGCGCTGATCCTGCTCCTCGAAGGCGCTGCCGACATCGAGCAGCACGACGACGACCTCGGCAAAGCGAATGGCGTTGAGCGCATCGGCGACCGACAGCTTTTCCAGCTTCTCGTCGATGCGCGAACGGCGGCGCAAGCCTGCGGTATCGTGGATGCGGAATTTCTGACCGTGCCATTCCAGATCGACGGCGATGGCGTCGCGTGTGGTGCCGGCTTCCGCCGAAGTGAGCAGACGCTCCTCGCCGAGCAAGTGATTGACCAGCGTCGACTTGCCGGCGTTCGGACGTCCGACAATGGCGACGCGGATCGCTTTTTCTTCTTCCGGTTTATCCACGGCTTCGATCTGCTCGGCGGTGCGTTGCGGCAATGCCGCGCGCAGCGCGTCGTAGAGATCGGCCATGCCTTCATTGTGTTCGGCGGAAATTCCGACCGGATCGCCAAGCCCCAGCGCGTAAGCGTCATAGCGCCCCGGCTCGCCGGCGGTGCCTTCCATCTTGTTGGCGATCAGCACGGTCGGCTTGCCGGATTTGCGCGCCAATTCGGCGAAAGCGCGGTCGTCCGGCGTCGGCCCGATGCGCGCGTCGATCATGAAGAAAATGGCGTCGGCCTGCGCGATCGCGGTTTCGGTCTGCGCCCGCATGCGGCCCGACAAAGTTTCCGGCGCCGACTCTTCGAGGCCCGCGGTGTCGATCACGGTGAATTCGAGATCGCCGAGCGAGGCCTCGCCTTCGCGGCGGTCGCGGGTCACGCCCGGGCGGTCGTCGACCAGCGCGACGCGCCGCCCCACCAGCCGATTGAACAGCGTCGATTTTCCGACATTGGGCCGGCCGACGATAGCGACGGTGAAGGTCATAATTTTTTTCTTTCCCGTCTCCGCAAATGGAGAGGGCAAATGAGGTCAGCGCGAGAACGTTCCGGGCGCCGGCGTGGATGGCCACAGCGCCGGCTGCTGGGCGGCCGGTGCGGGACGATCGAACGCCGGGTCGGGCGCGCTTTGCACCGGCTGCGTCGGCGCAGCCGTCGTGGTGCGCGGCTTCGGCTTGCGCTTGATCTTGGGCTTGTCCGGATCGACCGCGGCGGTCTTCTTGGCGGCGGGCTTTTCCGGCTCGGGCGGAATGGATTGCGCGGTGTCCGGAGCCGGCTGATTGCCCTTGATGAATTCCGGCGGAATGCCCTGGCTGACGCCGGGCACGCCTTCCGGGAACACCGCCTTGCGGTCGCCCGGCAGCTTTTTCTTATCGTTGAGGCCGAAGATATCGAGCTTATCGGGATCGAAATCGGCGCAACCGGACAGCGCCGGCAAGGCCGCAGCCAGCGTGATCAGAAACACGATGCGGTGGATGCGGCGCATAACCCGTTTCTCAACTCTCAACATCAGCTTTTGCCATCGTTGCCGATCAGCGCCGACAGCACATCGATGCGCGCGCGGGCGCCGGGCGGCGTTTCGCCGTCGCCGGCGATCATATCGATATAGCGGCGCGCGGTGGCGGCATCGTGATTGCGCCAGGCCGACAGCGCCAGCAATTCGCGCGCGGTATGGCGGAAGGTCCGGCCAGGCTCGGCGAGCGGATCGAGCCTACGGCGCAGATCGGCGAGCGGCGCGGTATCGACCAGCAGCAATCCGGCGCGCACGCCGGCGAGATCCTGCCAAGTCTGGCCGACCGACTTGTCGGCGGCGATGTCGTCATAGGCCTTCACCGCGTCGGCGGGCTTAACTTGTGCGAGCGCTGCGGCGGCACGGAAGCGCGCCAGCACGCGGTAGCCGTCCGGCGCTTGCGCTACGACCTTGGCGAAAGCGGATTCCGCCTCGGCGTGTTTGCCCTGCTCGCTCAGCGTGACCGCGGATTCGAACGCGGCGCCGGCGGCCGCCGCTTGCTTGGCAACGTAATATTCGTAGCCGCGCCAGCCGCCGATCCCGGCAACGATCAGAACCGCCACCGCGATGATGAAGATGCTGTAGCGCTCCCACAGCTTCTTGAGCTGATCGCGCCGGACTTCCTCGTCTACTTCGTGAAAAATATCGGCCACAATAGCTCCAAATCCGCGTGAATATGGCCTCGGAACCGGCCCCGGGGCGAATTGCGGCGTAACCTAACGATGTGGCGCGCCTAAGGCAAAGCGCGCGCGGAAAATCGTTAATATTCAGCGCTTTAGCACAATTTTGCAAAATAGCCAGCAGGCCGCTTGCCCCGATCCGGGGACTTCACCTGCGCCGGCAAGCTGATACCATCCCACGGTTGTCATGTGCTCTCTTGCAAGGACACCGGCCGATGATTGCGCCACCGCCGAATGCAACCCGCCTGCAGGCCGCGTTGCACGATGCCACCCTTCACTATCAGGCGGGACGTCTGGCAGAGGCGGAAAATATCTGCCGCCTCATCTTGCGGGAGCATCCCAACAGCCCGGAAACCAACATGTCGCTCGCCATCGTCCTCAAAGACCAGGGCAAGCTGGCCGACGCCGAGATTTATTTCCGGAAAGTCGTGGATCTCGTGCCGGGCGCGGCGGCCACGCACAACAATCTCGGCAACATTCTTTTCGCCCAAGACAAGTTTGAAGAGGCCGAAGCCTGTTACCGGCGCGCGCTGGCGCTACAGCCGGACCTCGCCGATGCGATCAACAACCTTGCGCTGGTTACCGTCGATCGCGGCGGCGCGACGGAAAGCGTGCCGCTGTTCAGGCGCTACGCCGCCTTGGCCTATGGCGGCGGCGGCGACTTCGGCCGCGAGCAGATCCTGCCGCACAAGCTGCAGCACGATGAGGAGCAGCGCGCCTATGTGAGCGGCGGCAACGGCGCCGGCGCGCCGAAATTCCATCTCGAGGAAGGCGCGCGTATGGACGGCCGCGCGCTCAACCCCGATCCGTCAAACGGCGAGATCGCGGCGAATTGGGAAAACGTGTCGCCGCAGGTCGCCGTGCTCGACAATCTGCTGACGCCCGAAGCGCTCGAACGGATGCGGCAATATTGCTGGCGCTCGACGATGTGGCACAAGTCTTATCCGAACGGCTATGTCGGCGCGATGCCGGAACACGGCTTTGCCTGTCCGCTGCTGGCGCAAATCGCCGACGAGCTGCGCGAGACCTATCCGGCCATTATCGGCGATCATCCGCTGCTGCGTTGGTGGGGATTCAAATACACCAGCCAGCGCAAGGGCATCAACATTCACGCCGACTTCGCCGCGGTGAACGTCAATTTCTGGATCACGCCGGACGAGGCCAATCTCGATCCGGAAAGCGGCGGGCTGATCATCTGGGACAAGCCGGCGCCGCTGGAATGGACCTTCGCGCAATACAACAATCCGAACGCCGGCGAGACCATCCGTAAATTCCTCGCCGACAGCGGGGCGAAGGCAATCACCGTGCCGCATCGCGCCAACCGCGCGGTTATTTTCGACTCAGATTTGTTCCACCAGACCGACCAGATCAATTTCAAGGAAGGCTATCTCAACCGCCGCATCAACATCACGATGCTGTACGGGAGACGCGAGGCGGCGGCGTCCTAGACCTTCTTCTTCATCGGGTAGACGTGCTCGGGCCCCGGGAAGGTGCGCGCGCGCACGTCCGCCGCATAATCGGCAATCGCCTTGTCGATGCCGGGGCCGAGGTCGCCGTAGCGCTTGACGAATTTCGGCACCCGCGGCGACAGGCCGAGCATGTCCTCCATCACCAGCACCTGGCCGTCGCAGGCGACGCTGGCGCCGATGCCGATGGTCGGGATCGCGATCTGCGCGGTGATCTTGCGCGCCAATGGCTCGGCCACCGCTTCGATCACCACCGAGAACGCGCCGGCTTCCGCCACTGCCAGTGCATCGGCCTCAATGCGGCCCCAGTCGGCTTCCTCGCGGCCCTGCGCACGGAACGAGCCGATGGTGTTGATCGACTGCGGCGTCAGGCCGACATGCGCCATCACCGGCACGCCGCGCTCGACCAGAAAGCGAATGGTGTCGGCCATGCGCACGCCGCCTTCGAGCTTGATCGCGCCGCAGCCGGTTTCCTTCAGCACGCGCGCCGCGCTCATGAAGGCCTGCTCCTTCGACGCCTCGTAAGAGCCGAACGGCATGTCGATCACGACCAGCGCGCGCGCCGAGCCGCGCATCACCGCGTGACCTTGCAGGATCATCATGTCGAGCGTGACTGGCACCGTGGTCTCGAAACCGTGCATCACCATGCCGAGCGAGTCGCCGACCAGGATGACGTCGCAATGCTTATCGGCCAGCCGCGCGGTGTGGGCGTGATACGACGTCAGCATGACGATCGGCTCGCCGCCCTTGCGCGCGAAGATATCCGGCGCGGTCAACCGCTTGACGTCACTCTGGACCGACATAACTATCTCCCGAAAACAGGGACGCCAATGACGATCGGATGGAAGGCGTAACCGAGCGCCAGATAGATGACGATGCCGACGGCGACCACGATGAGATCGTTGGTCCAACCGGCCGGCGCGGCCGCGACGACAAAATCGGTGCGGCGCTTGGCGGCGATGCGGGCATAGACCGCCCACGCCAGAAACGTGCCGAACAACAAAATCGAGCCGAGATCGCCATTCGACAGCAGATGCGCCAGCGCCCAGGTTTTGACCGCGGCGAGCATCGGGTGCTTGGCCTTCGCCTTGATGTGGCTCGGGATGAAGGTGGCGGTGAACAGCAGCACCGCGATCAGCATCAGGCCGACGGTGATGTGGCGCATGAAAACCGGCGGCAACCAGACATCGATCCAGCCATGAGCGCGGTATTCCGCAAAGCCCCAGACGATCAGCGCCAGACCGGCGATGGAAACCAGCCCAAAGGCCACGCGATAGGTGGCAAGCCCGAGGCGGGCGATGGCGGCGGCGCGCGCATCGCGGCGCGTGACGAACAGATGCGTGGCGAGAAACACCGCCAGCCCGAGAACGAGAACGGCCAGTCCCATGCTACCCTCTATATTCCACTTGCGTACGTCCGTCACATTGCGCAGAAGCGCAGTAGAGGAACGGCGCGGCCGATGCAAGCCGCCCCCGCATAGGTTATCGTCAATGACCCCAACCCTGCGCTCTCTGCCGATCAAACGCGTCATGATGGCGCTGGTGCTGCTGTTCGCGGCCTTCACGCCAGGAATGGCGCAGACGCCGGTATGGCCTGCCAAAACCGTGCGCATCCTGGTGCCGTTCGGTCCCGGCTCCACCCCCGACATCGTGGCGCGGCTGGTCGCCGACGGCCTGGCGAAGAAATATCCCGACAGCGTCTTCCTGGTCGAGAACAAGCCCGGCGCCAGCGGCAACCTCGCCACCGACGCGGTGGCCAAGGCTACGCCCGACGGCACCACGCTCGGCATCAGCATCGGCGGGCCGCTCGCCATCAACACGCTGCTGTTTTCGCAATTGCCCTATGACCCCCGCAAGGACATCGCGCCGATCACGCAACTGGTCTCGCAGCCGAGCGCGCTGGCGGTGAATCCTGCGCTCGGGGTCAACACGGTGGCCGACCTGGTGGCGCTGCTCAAACGGAACCCCGGAAAATATAATTTCAGTTCGATCGGCAATGGCTCGGTGTCGCACCTCGCCATGGAAGCCATCGCGCAGAAGGCCGGCGTGCAACTGGTGCATCTGCCCTACCCCGGCTCGCCGCAAGCCATCACCGCAGTGATCCGCAATGACGCGCAGATGGCCTGTCTGCCCGCGATTTCCGTGACACCGCACGCGGCGGCGGGGACAGTGAAACTTCTCGCGGTCACGACGGCCAAACGCTCGCCGTTCCTGCCCGACGTGCCGACTTTGATGGAGTCCGGCATCGACGTCGACGCCGACGCCTGGAACGGGCTGATCGCGCCCGGCGGCACGCCTGCCGCCATCATCGCGCAGATCAACAAGGACGTGGTCGAGATTATCAAGCAGCCGACCGTGCGCGATAAGCTCGCCGGGCAATTGATGGAAGTGATCGGCGGTTCGCCGCAGCAATTCCGCGCCTTGATCGACAGAGAAATCGCGCGCTGGGCGCCGGTGATCAAGGCGGCGGATATCAAGATCAACTAGATTTTTATTTGCGCATGATCTTGTCCGAAAACCGGTGCCCACTTTTCGGGATCATGCGCTCTTGTTCTTCACATCCTTGATGTCGGTAAACACCATGCCCGGCGCGCGTTCGCGGGTGTAATCGAGAATGAACTGGTTGCGCGCCATGAACACGCGGTCGCCGTCGAGATCGTCGGCGACGCTGGAATAATTGGCCGAGACGAACTCGTCGAGCTTCTTATGATCGGGATGCGAGATCCAGCGCGCCAGCTGGAATTCCGGCGTCTCGAAACCGATCTCAAGGCCGTATTCGGCGTCGAGCCTCGTCTTGAGCACGTCGAGCTGGAGAGGGCCAACGACGCCAACCAGTGCCGGCGCGCCGTCGAGCGGACGAAACACCTGCACCACGCCCTCTTCCGCCATCTGCTGCAGCGCTTCCTTCAGCTTCTTGGCCTTCATCGGATCGCCAAGCTTCACGCGGCGCAGGATTTCCGGCGCGAAATTCGGCACGCCGAGAAATTCGATTTCCTCGCCCTCGGTGAAAGTATCGCCGATGCGCAGCGTGCCGTGGTTCGGGATGCCGACCACGTCGCCGGCATAGGCCTCGTCCGCCACCGAGCGGTCCTGCGCGAAGAAGAATTGCGGCGCCGACAGCGTCATCGGCTTGCCGGTGCGCACGAGCTTCGCCTTCATGCCGCGGCGCAGCTTGCCCGAGCACAGCCGGGCAAAGGCGATGCGGTCGCGGTGGTTGGGATCCATGTTGGCTTGAATCTTGAACACGAAGGCGGTCATGCCGTCTTCGTCCGGCTTGACCTGGCGCGTGTTGGCGGTCTGCGGCCGCGGCGGCGGCGCGAAACTCGCCAGCGCGTCGAGCAGATCCTCGACGCCGAAATTCTTGATCGCCGAACCGAAATAGACCGGCGTCAGATGGCCCTCGCGGAACGCGGCGAAGTCGAACGGCCGGCAGGCGTCCTTCACCAGCGCCAGCTCCTCAGAGATCGCCTTGACGTCCAGCATGGCATTCTTGGCGTGCAGCGATGCCAGATCGAGCGGCTGCGGCACCGCCGCGCGGCCGTCTTCATTTAAGAGCCGCATGTCGCCGGTGGCGAGTTCATAGGTGCCGACGAAATCGCGGCCGCGGCCAATCGGCCAGTTCATCGGCGTGGTGTCGAGCGCCAACGTCTTCTCGATCTCGTCCAAGAGTTCGAACGGGTCGCGGGTCTCGCGATCCATCTTGTTGATGAACGTGATGATCGGGATGTCGCGCAGGCGGCAGACTTCGAACAGCTTGCGGGTCCGCGCCTCGATGCCCTTGGCGCCGTCGATCACCATCACCGCCGAGTCGACCGCGGTCAGCGTCCGGTAGGTGTCCTCGGAGAAGTCTTCATGGCCCGGCGTGTCAAGCAGATTGAAGACGCGGCCGTCATAGTCGAAGGTCATCACCGAGGTAACCACGGAAATGCCGCGCTCGCGCTCGATCGCCATCCAATCGGAGCGGGTCGAGCGGCGGTCGCGCTTGGCCTTGACCTGGCCGGCCAGATTGATGGCGCCGCCGAACAGCAGCAGCTTCTCGGTCAGCGTGGTCTTGCCGGCGTCCGGGTGCGAAATAATCGCGAAAGTACGCCGGCGCTCGACCTCGGCGGTGAGCGGCCTAAACTGGATCGAATCGGACGGGACGAGCGCCTTGTTCATGGGCGGCATGTGGCAGGGAAACCGTGCCGGTTCAAGGGGGCCGGGCCGGCACGTTCCGAATTGATCTTAAGCAAAGCCGGCCAAGGCAGATTTGCTACAGATTCCGCAGCATCGACCAGGGCACCAAAGGCGCACCATGCTGACCTTACATTCGATCGTCCATCCGACCGACTTCTCCGACGCCAGCGCCGACGCCCTCACCCATGCGCTGCGCATCGCGATAGCGGCGAAAGCCGAACTGCACATTCTGCACGTGCCCACGGCGCCGGCGGATGAGGACTGGATGTCGTTCCCGCATGTGCCCGAAATACTGATGCGGTGGGGCTTCCTCAATGCGGGCGAGCCGGCCGCCGCGATCCATAGCAGGCTCGGCATCGCGATCCGCAAGGTCGAACTGCCGCAGCAATCGCCAATTGCCGGCATCCAGGAGTTTCTCGACCAGCACCCGGCCGATCTGATCGTACTCGGCATCGAAGGCCGGCATGGCGCCGCGCGCTGGCTGCACGGCCCGGACGCCGAGAAGCTTGCCCGCGATGCCCGAACGCCGACCTTGTTCGTGCCGATTCACCGGCGCAACTTCGTCGACCACGCGCGCGGCGAGATGACGTTGCGGCGCGTGCTGATCCCGGTCGATCGTGAACCAGGACCGACCGCAGCCATCGACACCATTATGGCATTTGCCCATGCCATCGGCGGCGATGCCGTGGAAGAGCGCCTGCTGCATGTCGGCCGCAATCCGCCGAAGGTGCCGCGTCCGGGCAATCCGCAGCAGGCAATCCCGGTCGCCACCCGTGACGGCGACGTGGTCGAAACCATTGTCGAAACCGCCACCGGCTGGCAGGCCGACCTGATCGGCATGCCGACCGCCGGGCGCGATGGCTTCATCGACGCGCTGCGCGGCAGCACCACCGAGCGCGTGCTGCGGCAGGCGCCCTGCTCGGTGCTGGCGGTGCCGGTGCAGGCTTAAGCGCCCGGCGGCAGAACATCTCCGGCCGGAACAAGCGGCGCCGGCGGTCGATACCACAGGCTAGCCAACACGCTGCGCCAGTTCGTTCGGCGCGCTCACAGGGCGGCGCTATACTGTTCCGGCTTGAAGCCCACCAGTAATTTGCCGCCGCCCAAATTCAGCACCGGACGCTTGATCATCGAGGGCTGCGCCAGCATCAGCGCGATGGCCTTCTTTTCGGTGAGGCCTTCTTTGTCCTTGTCGGGCAGTTTCTTGAACGTGGTGCCGGCGCGGTTGAGCAGCGTCTCCCAGCCGACTTTCTTGGCCCAGCGCTCCAGGCGCTCGCGCTCGATGCCGGCGGTCTTGTAGTCGTGGAAGGTGTAGTCGACGCCCTGCTTGTCGAGGAAGGCGCGCGCCTTCTTCATGGTGTCGCAGTTCTTGATGCCGTAAATCGTGACCGTTTTCATCGCGGATTGCCTAACTTATTGGCTTGCCTCTTAGCACAAGTTTTGATTCATTGGCTGAGAGTAGAAGCGGTCAGGGTCTTATCGGTCCCAGGACATTGCTCGGCAAAGATCGAACGTTTCGTTCTGCGGCCGGCATCGACCTTCACTCACTCCCGGCTTCCAGCACCGTTCGATCGTTGTCCCCGCGATCATCGATGGAGACGATCATGAACACAGTCTACGGCCTCGCCGAACTCAAGAAAGAGCAGACCATCGGCGGTATCGGCACGACTAAAGCCCGCGACGTTCCGCGCATCGATCTCGCCAACTTCGAGGCCCGCAAGACCGAGATCGCCGATCAGCTCTGGAAAGCGTCGACCGAGATCGGCTTCTTCCAACTGATCAATCACGGCATTCCGCAGGAACAGGTCGACGAAGCCTTCGACATGACGGCGAAGTTCTTCGACCTACCGCACGACACCAAAGGCAAGATGCCGCTCGGCAAGGGCACCAACACCGGCTGGGAATACAAAGCCCAAGTGCGGCCTTCGACCGGCGCCGCCGATCAGAAAGAGTCCTATCAGATCACCGTGCCGCGCATGGCCGGCCTCTGGCCCAACGGCAACGAACTGCCGGGCTTCAAGGCCGTCATGCTCGCGTTCGAACGCGCCAACTGGGCGGTCGGCATGAAGGTGCTGTCGTGCTTTGCGTTGAAGCTCGGCTTCGCGCCGGATTTTTTCACCGACTGCCACGATCCAATCTCACCGGAGTATCAGAGCACGCTGCGGCTGCTGCACTACCTGCCGATGGTCAACGCCAAGCCGGAAGACTTCACCGGCTGGCGCGCCGGCGCGCACACCGACTTCGATTGCCTGACGCTGCTGCATCAGCGCACCGGCCAGGGCGGCCTGCAGCTCTGCCCGGGCAAGGAATCCGGCGAACTGGCGTGGACCGATGTGCCGCCCGCCCCGGGCGTCATCACCTGCAACATCGGCGACATGCTGATGCGCTGGAGCGACGACAAACTGCTGTCGACGCTGCACCGCGTGCGCATGCCGCGGCAGGACGAGTATCTCGGGCCGCGCTATTCGCTGCCGTTTTTCTGCCAGGCCAACAAGGACGCCATCATCCAGGGACCGGGCAAGCTCTACGACCCGATCACGGCGCACGACTATCTGCAACAGCGCATCGCGGCGAATTTTGCGAAATAGACTGACAAACCGAAAACGCAGCCGGTTCACACCGGCTGCGCCTTTGTTTTCGGCTCCTTCTGAGAGCGGACGCGGAGAGCCCCCTCACTTCGACATGTTCAGCGCCACGGCGGCGCGGATGAGCGCCTTCAACGCCTTCTCATTGATCGTGTCGCCCTCATGAATATCGATGGCACGCCGCATGTTGCCCTCAAGGCTGGAATTGAAGAGACGCGATGGATCAGCCAACGACGCCCCCTTGGCGAAGGTCATCTTCACGACGGCTTTGTAGGTCTCGCCGGTACAGATAATGCCGGCGTGCTCCCACACCGGGACGCCGCGCCACTTCACCTCCTCCACCACATCAGGATCGGCCTGCTTGATGATCGATCGTACGCGCGCAAGCGTCTCGCCGCGCCAATCCCCCAACTCCTTGATTTTCGCGTCAATCAGCCGCGACGGAGAATCTCCACTCGTGGCCGGCTTTGCAGCCTTCGCGGCCACCCCCTTGGGGGCGGCCTTCGCAGGCTTTTGAGACGTCGTCTTTTTGCTCATGGCGCGATCCTGTCGAACATTTGCTTTCCAACGCCAAAGTTGAACGCCCACGCCTGTCTAGGCAAGGCCGTCTTCGAGATGGTGAAATCGTCATGCCGTGACCTGCAATGCGGAATACAGAGTTGCCCGAAACGCACGAACGTTTATGTATGGCAGCCGCCTCGAAAGCCGTCGCACATTCACGTTGATCGCAAGGGACTGAACATGACCGACACGCCCGACTACACGCCGCCAAAGGTCTGGACCTGGAACAAGCCCAACGGCGGCAAGTTCGCCAGCATCAACCGGCCGATTTCGGGCGCAACGCATGACAAGGAACTGCCGGTTGGGCGTCATCCTTTGCAACTGTACTCGCTGGCCACGCCGAACGGCCAGAAGGTCACGATCCTGCTGGAAGAATTGCTGGCGCTGGGCCACAAGGGCGCGGAATACGACGCCTGGCTGATCAAGATCGCCGACGGCGAACAGTTCGGCTCCGGCTTCGTCGGGGTGAACCCCAATTCCAAGATCCCGGCGCTGATGGACCGCAGCGGCCCAAAGCCGATCCGCGTATTCGAGTCCGGTGCGATTCTGATGTATCTCGCGGATAAATTCGGCGCCTTTATGCCGAGCGAGCCCGCGCAGCGCGCCGAATGCCTGTCGTGGCTGTTCTGGCAGATGGGCAGCGCGCCCTATCTCGGCGGCGGCTTCGGCCATTTCTATGCCTATGCGCCGACCAAGATCGAATACGCCATCGATCGCTTCGCCATGGAGGCCAAGCGCGAGATGGACGTGCTCGACCGCCGGCTGGCGCAGAGTGAATACATCGCGGGCGACAGCTACACCATCGCCGACATGGCGATTTTCCCGTGGTACGGCGGGCTGGCGAAAGGCTGGCAGTACGACGCGGCTGAATTCCTCAGCGTCCATGAATACAAGAACGTCTTGCGATGGGCCGACCAATTGCTGACGCGCCCGGCGGTCAAGCGCGGCCGCATGGTCAACCGCATCCGCGGCGAGCTATCGATGCAGTTGCACGAACGCCATGAGGCGAGCGACTTCGATACGAAGACGCAGGATAAGGTGGCGACGGCGGGGTGAGCGTTATTCGGCTGCGGCCGTCGCTGGCCGAAATCTCGGTTCGGGGATTGGCAGCCCGTTTTTGCGGGCGACGTCGAGCCATGCTTGCATCGCGACGCCCAACTCTGCGACTGCCGCCTCTCGCGTCTCGCCATGCGCAGAACAAGGCTCAAGGTCCGGCGCTTCCGCGATCCAGACCGAATCTTCGTCAGACCAATAAACGATGATGGCGTAATTCTTCATGGGTTCGAGCCGAGCGTTAGCCGGTGTTTTTGTATTATATCGCGGAGTTGCCGGATTTGGTACCGCTTTGCATCCTTGCCGTCGGGCTGGACGGGAAACGGCCGTCCGACTGCGGGATGGAGGTAGATGTGGTGGCTCCCGCTGACCCGTACCAGACGGAAACCGAGGTTAAGCAATAGCCGCTCCAGATCGCGAAAGCTGACCGTTCCCCGACCGGCCATGACTGCGTCGAACGTCTTCTCGTCGCTCGCCATGGCGCCCCAAAATCTCAGGCGGTTATGAGAATGGAAAGTCTAGCGTGTAGGACGCAATAGCGCAGCGTATTGCGCCGCCTGCACGCGAGACGGCGGAATACGCTGGGCTATTCCGCCCTACAGGCCTGGATTTAATATCCGAGCGAAAGGAAGCTTAAGAGCATCGCCCGTAAATTTGACGCTTATTTGGTCCACCTCGTTAAAAAGAATTACAAACAATTCGTCCATCTGCGCTCGTTTGAGCTCAACCGGCTCGCCCATTTTCACAAATGGCAGAATGATCGGCTTCTTACCGAGCACACTATTATTGTGAGCTATCGCATTTCTATAATTTCGGAGATCTCCGAAAACATCGGAGACGATATCATTTTGCACTCGGCTAATGGCTTCTGCGTACAATGGACGCACCGTTTCCCAGATTGAATAGATAAAAACTATGCAGGATCGCGAAAGCAGCAATTGGTTTGGGCCGTCGTGCGCATTCCGACTAATTAAATCACCAATTTTCACCGCATGATTGTAAGTGGCATCCGAACTATTTGGATCGTCACCATGAAGAAAAAATATTGCTTTATCGGGAGGAGCAGGCAGCGCCTTGATATTCTGGGCGAATAGGTCGATTCCGGCGCAGGAGTCTGAATACATCCCGTAGATGCCGTCCAGAAATTTTAGAAAATTCCATAATAAAATAGAGGCAGGATTCGTGAATGGAGGAGCAGCAATTGCCATTCCTCACTCCCACTCAATCGTCCCGGGTGGCTTGCTGGTCACGTCATACACCACGCGGTTGACGCCTTTGACCTCGTTGATGATCCGCGTCGCGACATGCCCTAAGAATTTCATGTCGAAGGAATAGAAATCGGCGGTCATGCCGTCGACCGACGTCACCGCGCGCAAGCCGATGACGTATTCATACGTGCGGCTATCGCCCATGACGCCGACGGTCTTGACCGGCAGCAGCACGGCGAAGGCCTGCCAGATGTCGTCGTACTGCCCGCTGCGGCGGATTTCCTCGATGTAGATTTCGTCCGCGAGCCGCAGGATATCGCATTTCTCTTTGGTGACGGCGCCGGGAATGCGGATCGCCAGACCCGGACCCGGGAACGGATGGCGGCCGACGAAAGCTTCCGGCAGGCCGAGTTCGCGGCCGAGCGCCCGCACTTCATCCTTGAACAATTCGCGCAACGGCTCGACCAGCTTCATCTTCATGCGGTCGGGCAGACCGCCGACATTGTGATGCGACTTGATGGTGACCGACGGCCCGCCGGTGAACGACACACTTTCGATCACATCGGGATAGAGCGTGCCCTGCGCCAGGAAATCGGCGCCGCCTATTTTCTTGGCCTCGGCGTCGAATACGTCGATGAACAAGCCGCCGATGATCTTGCGCTTCTTTTCCGGATCGTCAACGCCGGCCAGCGCAGAAAGAAAGAGGCCTTCGGCCTGCACGTGCACCAGCGGAATGTTGTAGCTGTCGCGGAACAGCGCCGCGACCTTCGCCCCTTCGGCGAGCCGCAGCAGACCGTGATCGACGAACACGCAGGTGAGCTGATCGCCGATGGCTTCGTGAATGAGAACCGCGGCCACCGCCGAGTCGACGCCGCCCGAGAGGCCGCAGATCACCTTGCCTTTGCCGACCTGTTTGCGGATTTTCTCGATCGCCTCGTCCTTGAAGGCGCGCATGGTCCAGTCGCCGGTCAGCCCTGCGATGTTGCGCACGAAATTGCGGATGAGCGCCGCGCCGTGCGGCGTGTGCATCACCTCGAGATGGAATTGCGTGGCGTAGAATTTGCGCTTGTCGTCGCCGATGATCGAAATCGGCGAGTTCGGCGCTTGCCCCAGCACGCGGAAGCCCGGCGGCAATTCGGTGACGCGGTCGCCGTGGCTCATCCAGACCGGGTATTTCTCGCCCTTGACCCAGACGCCCGCAAAGATCGGGCTGTCGGCGATGATCTCGACCTCGGCGCGGCCGAATTCGCGGTGGTGGCCGGCTTCGACCTTGCCGCCGAGCTGAGCCGCCATGGCCTGCTCGCCGTAGCAGATGCCGAGCACCGGCACGCCGGCCTCATAGATCGCCTTGGGCGCCAGCGGCGCGTCCTTGTCCAGCACCGAGGCAGGCCCGCCGGACAGGATCACCGCCTTGGGCTTCATCCTCCGGAAGGCTTCCTCGGCCTTCTGATAGGGCACGATCTCGCAATAGACCTTCTCCTCCCGGACCCGGCGCGCGATGAGCTGGGTGACCTGGGAGCCGAAATCGACGATCAGAATCTTGTCATGCATTGCCAAATGGCTTTCGGGGCGGCCCGAAACGGGCGCATCTGCGGGCCTTGTGGGGTCGAGCGCGCTTTGGGTCAAGGCGGCGTCAGGCTCCGGTTAACTACACCCGATTTCGAGCCTTTCAGATAACCCTCCATTAGCCGCGGCGTGAGACATAGAGGTCAAGATTTTCGCCATTTCCACACTTTAAGGGGTCCCTTGGCCACTCACGCCGACCATATGACGCTTTCTGCGCCAAATGGCAGCGCTGGCGACCGCCGCGCCGCCCTCTTCCGCGAAAGCGCGGCCGATATGGCGAAGCGCTGGGTGCTGGCGGGTGCCCGGGCGCTCAAGCCCTCGCGGCTCGGCGCCCTGCCCGGCTTTGCCAAAATCTATTTCGAGGAACTGCTGGCGCCGAATTACGCCCTGCCCGACCCCGAGCGCGGGCTCCACAATCCGCCCGGCCTCGCCGGTCTGGTGCATGACCTGACGCTGCCGACGCTGCTCGCCGGTTACCGGCGCGGGCTTTATCCGCTGGCGCATGTCGCGCCGCTGAAATGGTGGTCGCCGCCGCAGCGTTCGGTGCTGCTGTTTGCGGACATGCATATCTCCAAGAACCTCGGCAAGACGATGCGCCAGCACCGTTACACCGTGACCTTCGACCGCGACATAGAGCGCGTGATCGCCGCTTGCGCCGGACGCCGCAAGGGCCGCTGGCATCTGACCTGGATCACGCCACCGATGATGCATCTCTACGCGGAAGCCTACGATGCCGGTCACGTGCACAGCTACGAAGTCTGGAACGAACGCGGCGAGTTGGCCGGCGGCGGCTATGGCATCGGCTACGGCATGGGCTTCACGTCTGAATCTCAATTTACAAATGAGTCGAATGCCGCGCGCATCGGCATGACGGTGCTCAATTGGCATCTCGCCAAATGGGGCTATCGCTTCAACGACGGCAAGCTGACGGGACCGTTGTGGCAGGCGATGGGCTTCCACGACATGCCGCGCGCCGAGTTTCTCACGCGCGTTGAAGAAGCATCGCGGGCGCCGGGCAAGACCGGGCGCTGGCAGGTCGAGGACGATATCGACACGATCTCACACTGGCGGCGCGGCGAGCATCCGACCAGTCCGTTACCGGTCGAGCGCGCGGTTCACGAACGGAATATGCGAGATCAACGCGCCGATGCGTGAGCGGTTTTCCGGCGGCGTTATGTCCGTCGGCGGCGGATCGGGGATGGCGCCCGGCGGCACCGGGTGGTCGTCGGCTTGCGGCGACGGCACGCTGGCAACTGACGTTGGCGGCGGCAAAGCCGGCGCGACAGGCACAACGGCAGGCTCGACCCACGCGCTCTGCGGCATCGGCGGCTGAGCATCCCGCACCGCCGGGCGAAGCACCGGCGCAGCCATCGCGGCCTTAGGTTCCGCAGACTTGGGTTCGGCAGACTTGGGTTCGGCAGCCGGCGCGGCAACGCTTTCGGCCGGCACCGCTTCCGGCGTGTGATTGATCAAAGCGCCGCGCACCGCCTCGAGCCAGGCGGCGTCGGACGTGGCGGGATCGCGCGGCACCGGGACCGCGACAACGGCCACTGGCTTGGCAGCAGCCTGCTTTGTCTCGGCCTTAGGTTCGGCCTTGGGTTCGGCCTTGGGTTCGGCCTTGGGTTCGGCCTTCGCCTCAACCTTGCGCTCGATCGGCTTGGCCGACGTGTCGATGCGGCGAACCGGCATTGCCGCCGCTGGCGCCACGGTCTTGTCGACTGCGAGCAAGGCCTTGAACGCCGCCGCGGCGTCCGGATCGACATTGCCGCAGGTGTGCTCGAAAGCCTCGACGTCGCGGCGCACCAGCATGTGGCGCGCGCTGGCGTCGACGCTCTTGTCCAGGATGAGGATGATGTTGGAGCGCAGGCTCTGGCACGACGCCTCCGCCGAGAAATTCGCCTTATACATCGAATAGGCGCTGCCGAGGCCGACCGGAATGGCGAGCACCGTGCCGATGACCTGCAACGCGGTCATGGTGCGCGCGAACCGCGAGCCGCCGCCCGGGCCCGGCGCCGATGTGGGCTCGTTCGATCCGGAATGATGGGGATCGCGGGTAGCCACCAGCATGTGGGGAGGACCTCGGCTCGGGAAATTCGTGGTTCCAGTCACGAAATCTTCGGGGAGATTCTTGGCCGGGATTGCGGCGCAATCTAGGTATTCGCGTATCGGAAGCGTTAACGCGGCGTCAGCTTCGCCTTAGAACGCTGACAAAGAAGCCGTCGGTGCCGGTGGTGCGCGGCGTCATCAGGATGCCTTCGTCCGACAGCCGCGCGGCTTTTGCAAAGTCGGCAGCACGGTCGCCGAGCGCCTTGGCCACCTCGGCCGGCGGCTGCACCGAGAACTCCGGATGGCGGGCGACAAAGCCGCGCACCTGCGCGCCGTTTTCCTCGTCGAGCACCGAGCAGGTGATGTAGGCGATGCGTCCACCGGCCTTGAGCAGCGCCGCGGCGCGATCGAGGATTTCGGCCTGTTCCTTCTGCCGCTGTTCCAGCGCGCCCGGCCTGATACGCCATTTGGCGTCCGGATTGCGCCGCCAGGAGCCGGTGCCGGTGCAAGGCGCATCGATCAGCACCAGGTCGCAGCGTCCGGCCAGATCGTCGATCTCGCCGCCGATGGACTTTGGCGTACGGACCTGAACGTTGCGGGCTCCCGAGCGCGTCAGCCGGTCATGAATCGGCGCCAAGCGACGCTTGTCGTCGTCGGTGGCGAATACCTGACCCTTGTTCTGCATCATGGCGGCGAGCGCCAGCGTCTTGCCGCCGGCGCCGGCGCAGAGATCGACCACCTGTTCGCCGGGCTTGGCGCCGGACAACAGCGCCGCCAGTTGCGAGCCTTCGTCCTGCACCTCGATCATGCCCTTAAGGAAAGCCGGCTCGGCGTGGATCGCCGGGCTCTTGGCATCGGCGCCGAGGTGGATGCGCAAAGCCCAGGGCGACCAGTGGCCTTCCTCGGGCTTGAGATCGGACAGCGATGCCTCGGCTTTGAAGATATCGCCCTTGAGCGTGTTGACGCGCAGATCGAGCGGCGCGCGCGACGCCAGCGCCGCGCCCTCCGCGGCGCGATCGTCGCCGAACACGCGTTCGAAATACGGATCGAGCCATTCCGGATAATCGCCGGCCACATGCGCCGGCGCGTTTGCCATATCGGCGGCATCGAGCCGCTGGCGTTCGTCATCGGTGAGCGCCGCGGGACCATAGCCGGCGCCGTCGGCGAGCTTGGCGATGGCGTCGGTGTCGAGGCTGCGCTCGCGCTTGAGCATGCCGAGCAGAATGGCGCGCGGCGTCTCCGCACCCATGAGCCAGGCGCTCGAGGCGCGGCGGCGCAACGCGTCGTACACCAGGCCGGCGATACCGGCGCGGTCGCCCGAGCCGGCGAAGCGATGCGCCAGGCCCCAGGCCTTGAGCGCGTCATTGGCCGGGCGGCGGTCGCTTTCCAGATTTCCTAAAACTTCGATAGCGGCAGCCAGCTTTGCTGCGGGTGTCATGGCAGTCCTAACAGGATGCGGACCGCGAAGATGATCCACATCGCCAACAGAATGAAAACGCCGACCGCGAAGGCATTGAAGCGATGCCGAACATAATTGCTGCCGGTATGAATGTAGGCGTGAACCAGGCGTGTCAGCACAAACAGCCAGGCCATCACCACGAACAGAAAATCCGCGTGCCGCGTTATGATCACGAGGATCGTCAGCACATAGAACAGCAGCGGCAACTGGAACTGGTTTTGGTAGCAATTGCTGATCTGCTGGACGCGCGGCGGCCAGTTCAACTGGCCGAGCGCGGTGTCGGCGAGCGTCGTCTCGCGGCGCTTGAGCGCGCCGATGCGCGCGCGCGCCATCCATAGCAACAGCACGAAGGTCAGCCCGACCTCGACGAACAATGGCAACAGGACGAACTGGATCGGCATCGTGTTTCCTCAACGCAACATAGACAGGAGCAGCGTTCTATGCCGCGCGAAATGTACTCGTAACTATAGCTTAAACCCTACTCGGATAATTCGGGCTTTCGCGGGTGATCACCACGTCGTGGACGTGACTTTCGCGCAAGCCCGCGCCGGAGATGCGCACGAATTCGGCTTTGTTGTGGAAGTCGGTCAGCGTCGCCGCGCCGACATAACCCATGGCGGCACGCAAGCCGCCGGCGAGTTGGTGCAGCACGTTGCTGACCGGGCCTTTGTAGCCGACTTGGCCCTCGACGCCTTCCGGCACCAGCTTGAGCGCGTCCTTGATGTCCTGTTGGAAATAGCGGTCGGCCGAGCCGCGCGCCATCGCGCCGACCGAGCCCATGCCGCGATAGCTCTTGTAGGAGCGGCCTTGATACAGGAACACCTCGCCGGGCGTCTCGTCGGTGCCCGCGAGCAGCGAACCAACCATCGCGACGTCGGCGCCCGCCGCCAACGCCTTGGCGAGATCGCCGGAATATTTGATGCCGCCGTCGGCGATCACCGGGATGCCGGCTTTCTTCGCCGCTTCGACCGAATCCATGATCGCAGTGAGCTGCGGCACGCCGACGCCGGCGACGATGCGCGTGGTGCAGATCGAGCCCGGCCCGATGCCGACCTTGATCGCATCGGCGCCGCAATCGATCAACGCCTTGGCGCCTTCGGTCGTCGCGACATTGCCGGCCACCACCTGAACCAAATTCGACATACGCTTGATGCGCAGCACCGCGTCGAGCACGTATTGCGAATGACCGTGCGCCGTATCGACGACAACGAGATCGACGCCGGCCGCGATCAACGCTTCGGTGCGCGCGAAACCTTTGTCGCCAACAGTGGTGGCGGCGGCGACGCGCAAGCGGCCCTGCTCGTCCTTGCAGGCGTTCGGATTGGCGACCGCCTTTTCGATGTCCTTGACCGTGATCAGGCCGACGCAGCGATATTGATCGTCGACCACCAACAGTTTCTCGATGCGGTGCTGATGCAGGAGCCGCTTGGCCTCTTCCTGGCTGACGCCTTCACGTACGGTGATGAGACTATCCTTCGTCATCAACTCGGCGACGCGCTGGCGCGGATCGGTGGCGAAGCGCACGTCGCGGTTGGTGAGAATGCCGACCAGTTTGCCGGCTTTGCCGTTGCCGCCGCCTTCGACCACCGGAACGCCGGAGATCCGGTTGTCCTTCATCAGGTCGAGCGCCTCTTGCAGCGGCGCCGAGGGCTCGATGGTGAGCGGGTTCACCACCATGCCGGATTCGAATTTCTTGACCTGGCGGACCTGGGCGGCCTGCTGCTCGGGCTCGAGATTGCGGTGAATGACGCCGATGCCGCCGGCCTGCGCCATGGCGATCGCCATCTGGGATTCGGTGACCGTATCCATCGCCGAGGCGACGATCGGGATATTGACCGAAATCGACCGCGTGATCTTCGAGCGGATATCGGCTTCGCCGGGCAAAACTTCCGACAGGCCGGGCCTGATCAGCACGTCGTCGAACGTGAGCGCTTCGCGGGGATTTGCGTTATTGATCGAGGCCATCGCCAACTCCGTCACACCCGAAAAGGGAAAAAGGCCAGACGCGGCTTACAAAAAGCCTGTCGCGAGGGGTGTCCCCGCGTCGTCACGGCCCGCTTTTGGGTTGGCGTGGGTCGTTAGCATGGGAAGACCGCGATTCCTAGGCTATTCGCGGGTAGCTGTTATGAACACCCACAGCCTAGAGGCCTTCCTCCCGGCCGGGCTTTGTTGTTCAAGACCGGTGGGGCTTTACCGGGAAAAAGAAAAAAATGCGCCGTGACCGCATCATTCCGCTGATTATCGCGGTCGCGCTGTTCATGGAGAACATGGACTCCACGGTGATCGCCACCTCGCTGCCGGCGATCGCCACCGATATCGGCACCAATCCGCTGGCGCTCAAGCTCGCCGTCACCTCCTATTTGCTGTCGCTCGCGATCTTCATTCCGGCCAGCGGCTGGACCGCCGACCGCTTCGGCGCCCGCACCGTGTTCCGCGCGGCCATCGCGGTCTTCATCCTCGGCTCGATCGGCTGTGCGCTGTCCGGTTCGCTGACCGATTTCGTCATCGCCCGCATCGTCCAGGGCATGGGCGGCGCCATGATGACGCCGGTCGGCCGCATGGTGTTGGTGCGCTCGATCAGCAAGCGCGACCTGGTCAACGCCATGGCCTGGGTGACGACGCCGGCGCTGATCGGGCCGGTTCTGGGGCCGCCGGTGGGCGGCTTCATCACCACTTACGCCACCTGGCACTGGATTTTCATCATCAACGTGCCGATCGGCCTCCTCGGCATCGTGCTGGCCACGCGCTACATCGACGACATCCGCGCCGAGGTCCGCGAGACCTTCGATATGTCCGGCATGGTGCTGGCCGGCCTCGGCATTGCCGGGGTCGCCTTCGGCCTGTCGATCCTCGGCCTGAACTTCCTGCCCTGGACGGTGGTCGCGGCGCTGGTGGTGGCCGGCATATGCTTCATCGCGGCCTATCTGGTGCACGCCCGCCGCACGCCGAACCCGGCGCTCGATCTCACGCTATTCCGGTTGCCGACGTTTTTTGCCAGCGTCACCGGCGGTTTCGTGTTCCGGCTGGGGCTGGGCGCGCTGCCCTTCCTTCTGCCGCTGATGCTGCAGGTCGGCTTCGGACTGTCGCCGTTCCAGTCCGGCATGATCACCTTCGCTACAGCGCTTGGCGCCATGGGCATGAAATGGGCGACGGTGCACATCCTGCGGCGGTTCGGCTTCCGCAATATCCTCGTCTACAACGGCCTGATCAGCGCGGCCTTCCTGGCGGTCTGCGCCTGGTTCACGGCCAGCACGCCGCTGACGATCATGCTGGGATTGCTGTTCGTCGGCGGCTTCTTCCGCTCGCTGCAATTCACCAGCATCAACACCATCGCCTATGCCGAGGTCGAGCACGCCCGGGTCAGCCGGGCCACGGCCCTGGTCAGTGTCGCCCAGCAACTGGCGGTCTCGACCGGGGTGGCGGTCGGTGCCCTGGCGGTGGAGCTTTCCTTGCAGTTTAGGGGTGACGGCGTGCTTCAGGCTGCGGACTTTCCGCCCGCTTTTCTCGCCGTGGCGGCAATTTCCGCGCTTTCCGTCTTCATTTTCATGCGTTTGCCCCACGATGCCGGGGCCGAAATGGCCAACCGCCTGCCCGCCCCGACCGAGGGCACCGACCAGCGCGGCGGCTGAGGCCAGAGTTCCCCGTTAACCATAATGAGAAGTTAACACCTGTAACCGGGACCTAAAGCAATGGACAAGTCTTTGGTTTACCGGGTATTTTCCGGTCAGGTTATGGTTAATAAGTAGGGTCCAGCGTATGCGTGGCGTCCAGCCAAATTGGCTGATCCGGGCCTTCGGGCTCGCGGGGCTTGCCGTCGCGGCCGCGTGGCCGCTGGCCGCCCAGGCGCAGGTCCGCGAAGCCCGCACCTGCTCCGACCAGACCGAAGCGCTCGCCACCGAACGGATTGCCGCCTGCGCGCGCCTGCTGGAATCCGGCCGCCTCAAGGGCAAACCGCTCGGCGTCGCCTACGGTCTGCGCGGGCTTGCGTTCCTCGACCGCGGCGACATTCCGCACGCCATCGCCGATCTCAATCGCGCGGTCGATCTCGCCCCCGACTTTGCCCCGGCCTATCAGAACCGCGGCAACGCCTGGTTCGCCCGCGGCAATTACGGCCAGGCCATCGCCGATTACGAAACCACCATCCGCCTCGACCCAACCTCGCCCTCGCCTTACGTGAACCGCGCCACCCTGCGCCGCGACCTCGGTTTCATCGACGGCGCGCTGGAGGATTACCAGAAGGCCATCAGCCTCGGCGCCGACCGCGCCACGCCGTACAGCGGCCGCGGCCAGATCTATTTGCGCCAGAAGGACTACGCCCGCGCCAGCGCCGATTTCGACCGCGCCGTGCGGTTCGATCCTAACCTCGGCAATTACCTGCTGCGCGGCCAGGCGCGCGAAGGCGCCAACGACCTCGACCGTGCCCTCAGCGATTACCAGGAAGCCTCGCGGATCGATCCGAAAAACATCGTCGCCTTGACGTCGCAGGCCGCGATCTGGCGCAAGAAAGGCGACTTCGACCGCTCGGTCGCGATTTACGATCGCGCCGTGATGGCCGACCAGAACGTGGCCACGACCTACAGATTGCGCGCCGAAGCCTTAGCCGCCAAAGGCGATCGCAAGCGCGCGATGGCCGATATCAACCGCGCGCTGAAGTTCGCCTGGGATCCGAGTTTCATCAAGGTCCGCGGCGCGCTTCGGCTCGATGACGGCGACCTCGACGGCGTTCTGCACGATGTCGATGCCATCCTGAAACTCGAACCGGGGAGCACGTCGGCACTGGCGCTGCGCGGCGCGGCCTACGCGCGCAAGAAGGATTACAGCCGCGCTTTGCCCGATCTCGACAAAGCGGCCAGCGGCGACGCCGCCGATGCGCTGGCCTACAGCGAGCGCGGCCAGATCTACCTCGCAAGAAATGACAATGATCGCGCGCTGGCCGACTTCAATCGCGCCATCGAGCTCGGCAGCATCAGCGCGACGCCGTATCGCGCCCGGGCCGCGATCTACAAAGCCAAAGGTGACAGCGACAAGGCGCTAGCCGATTTCAGCCAGGCGATCCGCCGCGATCCACGGCCGGCCGATCTGTATTTCGAGCGCGCCGCGCTGCGCAAAGCCAAAGGCGACAACGATCTGGCGCTGGCCGACCTCGACGACGGTCTCAGCCGTCAGCCGGACAATATCGGCGCGATGCTGACGCGCGGTCAGATCAAGAAAGGCAAAGGCGACACCGTCGGCGCCATCGCCGATTACGACGCGGTTCTGGCGCGCCAGCCCGACAATGCCGGCGTGCTGCGCAGCCGCGCCGCGGCGCTGCTCGAAGCCAAGAACTTTGCCAAGGCCGCCGACGATTTCGACCGCATCATCAAGTTCGATCCGAAAAATGCCCAGGCATATTATCAGCGCGGCCTTGCGCGCGAGCAGGACGGCAAACGCGACCTCGCGATTGCCGATTACAAGCTGGCCTTGGCCCGCGACCGCAACATGAGCGAGCCGCGTCAGGCGCTGGCGCGGCTTGAGGCCGCTGACGCGCGCCAGCGCAAGCTTGCTGAAGAACAACGCGAGCGCGAAAAGCCCGGCAAGAAATCGCAGGCGGCGCGCGACGTCCCAAAGATTGCGCCTGAGACGCCGGTCGCGGTCGCAAAGCCGGCCTTGGATAACGCGAAGCCAGCCTTGAAAAACGACAAAGCGGGCGAGCCTGCCGTCACCGCCAGCATCGCGCCGGTGCAGACGCAAACGCAAACGAATGAGCGGGCCGCGCCGACGCCGCCGCAGCGTCCACAAACGGAGAGCAATAGCCGCGACCGCAGCGAACCGAAAAATCGCGACCGTGAGCGCGCCGAACGCAATGTGCCGGAACGTAAGACCGTGTCCGCAGCGAACAAGCGGCGCGAGGCGGAGGACAAGAAGCGCGAGAAGGAAGCGCGGGCGCGCAAGGAACGGCAACAGGCGGCGCGCATATCGGACCGGCGCAATTCGAATTCGCAGCCGGAGGTCCGCTATTACCGCGCCGGCTCCGAATCGACCCGCGGCGCGCGCTTCACCGACGCCTTCAGCGACAACCCGCGGCGCTAGTCGCCGCCGCCACCGCGAAAACCCGTCGCGAGCAGATAAAGCTCGGCTGAATCCGAACGGCTCGCCGCCGGCTTGATGTGCTTCACGGTCGTGAAATCGCGCTTGAGTAGCGTCAGCAGTGTGGCCTCGGTACCGCCTTGCAGCACCTTGGCGAGAAACGCGCCGCCGGGCGCCAGCACTTCGCGGGCGAATTCGACGGCGACTTCTACCAGCGCGATGATTTTGATGTGGTCGGTCTTGCGATGGCCGGTGGCGTTCGCTGCCATATCCGACAGCACCACATCGGCGCGGCCGCCGAGCATGGCTTTGAGTTTATCCGGCGCCGACGGATCGAGAAAATCGAGTTGCATGAATTCGACGCCAGGCAGCGGATCTATCGCCAACAAATCGATGGCGACCACGCGGCCCTGTTGCGGCGCGCCGACCCGTTTGGCGGCGACCTGGCTCCAGCCGCCGGGCGCGGCGCCGAGATCGATCACGCGGCCGCCCTTCTTGAGAAAATGCGCCTTGTCGTCGATCTCCGATAATTTGTAGGCGGCGCGCGAGCGCATGCCCTCGCGCTTGGCACGCGCGACGTAAGGATCGTTGAGCTGGCGATCGAGCCACAGTTTGGACGACAGCTTGCGTTTCTTGCCGGTCTTGACGTGGACCTTCAGTTCGCGCGCGCCGCTGCCTTTGCCCGGCATATTCATGACGCCGCCACCTGGTTGTTGCCGCCCGAATTGCCATCGCCCCAAGCGCCATCGTCGCGCATCATCTGCACCAGCATGCCTTCGCGCAGACCGCGGTCGGCGACGCGCAGGCGCGGGCATGGGAAGGCGCGGCGGATCGCTTCGAGGATGGCGCAACCGGCCAGAACCAGATCGGCGCGCTCGGGACCGATGCACGGGCTCGCCACCCGGTCTTCGTAACTCATGCTCAGCAGTCTCTCGAGTACCGCGTCAATTTGATCGTCGTTCATCCAGCAGCCATCGACGCGGTTGCGGTCGTAGCGCTTGAGATCGAGATGGACGCCGGCGATGGTGGTCACAGTGCCGGACGTACCGAGCATATGGACGCCGCGCAAGCCGTCGCTGCCATGCTCGCGCGCGAAGGGCGCGATCTGCGCCGACACTTCGGCCACCATATTCTCGTAAATCTCGCGGGTGACGTTGAGGCCGCCATGACGTTCGGCCAAGGTGACGACGCCATTCGCCAGCGAAATCCAGCCGCGCATCTGCGGTACCGGCGGACCGCGTAAAGTCTTGTGGGAGCGATCGAGCCGCACCAGCTCGGACGAGCCACCGCCGATATCGAACAGCACCACGCCGTCGGCCTGCGGATCCATCAAGGGCGTGCAGCCGGTGGCGGCCAGCGTCGCCTCGGTCTCGCGATCGATGACTTCAAGTTCCAGGCCCAATTCGTCGGCGACGCGGGCGAGGAATTCGTCGCCATTGCCGGCGGCGCGGCAGGCTTCGGTGGCAATCAGCCGGGTGCGGGTGACGCCGCGGTTTTTCATCTTGTTGCGGCAGATGGCGAGCGCCTCGACGGCGCGCTCGATCGCCGCGTCGCTCAGCCGGCCGGACGCCGAGACGCCCTCGCCGAGCCTGATAATGCGGGAAAAGGCATCGACCACCCGGAAACCGTCGCCGGCCGGCCGCGCCACCAGCAGACGGCAATTATTGGTGCCGAGATCGAGCGCCGCATAGGTCGGCCCGCCCCGATCGCTGCCGAAACCGGCATCGGGGCGTCCAGACGACCGCCGACCCCAAGTTCCGGCCATTGGGGGCCGCACTGGCGACACCCGATCGACAAGGGGGTCGAGGCCTGGGGTGTCCCCGGCCTCGCCGCTCATAGCTGCAACCTTCCTGCCGCCCTTAGGCTCGCCTCTTAGCGCTCCGGCGGGGCGGCATGTTTCACGTTCCGGAAAAGTGTAACAGCGCCTCCGCTTCGCGCAACCCTCGGCCGTAAAAGCTATTCTTGTCGAAGCGGCGCTGCTGCTCTATTTGGTGCATCCCATGGACGATAGAACCACCGAAGCCGCGCTTTCTTTGACCAAATTCGGCGTCGGGCAGCCCGTCCGCCGCAGCGAAGATCCCAAACTGGTGCGCGGCGAAGGCCGCTACACCGACGATATCAGCCGCACCAGCCAGGCCTACGCCGCGATCGTGCGCTCGCGCGACGCCCACGGCATCATCCGCAGCATCGACACCGCCGCCGCCAAGGCGATGCCGGGCGTGCTGGCGGTCTATACCGCCGCCGACCTGACCGGCTACGGCCCACTCAAATGCGGCATGCCGCTCAAGAACCGCGACGGCTCAGGCCTGCATTATACGCCGCGGCCGGCGCTGTCGGGCGAACGCGTGCGTTTTGTCGGCGATCCGGTCGCCTGCGTGATTGCCGAAACCGTGGCGCAGGCCAAAGACGCCGCCGAAGCGGTCGTGCTCGACATCGAGCCGTTGCCGGTCGCCATCGGCGCCGCCAATGCGGTGAAGCCCGGCGCGCCGCAGCTTTACGACAGCGCGCCGAACAACATCGCGCTCGATTTTCATTTTGGCGACGCCGAAAAAGTCGCCGCCGCCTTCGCCAAAGCCAAGCACGTCACGCGGCTTGAGACGTCAAACCAGCGCATGGTGGTCAACGCCATGGAGCCGCGGGTGGCGATCGGCGAGTTCGATGCCGCCACCGGCAAATGGACGCTGCATTCGGCGAGCCAGGGCGTCACCGGCATGAAGACGTCGCTGATGGATATCCTCGGCGCGCCCGCCGACAAAGTACGCGTCGTCACCGGCCAGGTCGGCGGCTCGTTCGGCATGAAGGCCACCGTCTATCCGGAATACGTCTGCATCCTGCATGGCGCCCGCGCGCTCGGCCGCCCGGTGAAATGGACCGACGAACGTTCCGGCAGTTTCGTGTCCGATCATCACGGCCGCGCCCAGGACATGGTCGTCGAGATCGCTTTCGACGAGAACGCGCATATCCTTGCCGTACGCACGACCGGCTACGGCGACATGGGCGGCTACCTGTCGAATTTTGGCCCGCTGCTGCCGACCGTCAATCAGGTCAAGAACGTCGCCAGCCTGTACCGCACGCCGCTGCTCGAAGTGTCGACCAAGTGCGTGTTCACCAACACCACACATGTCTCGGCCTATCGCGGCGCCGGCCGGCCGGAAGGCAATTACTATATGGAGCGCACGCTCGATGTCGCCGCCGCCGAGCTCGGCATCGACCGCATCGAACTGCGCAAGCGCAACATGATCAAGCCGCGCGATCTGCCGTTCAAGGCCGCCTCCGACATGACCTATGACTGCGGCGATTTCCCCGCCGTGCTCAAGCAGGCGCTGGAGATGGCCGACTATGTCGGCTTCAAAAAGCGCAAACGCGAGAGCAAGAAGCGCGGCATGCTGCGCGGCTTCGGCATCGGCTGCTATCTCGAAGTGACCGCCGGAGGCGGCAAGGAACTGGGCGGCATCCGCTTCGACGCCGATGGCGGCGTCACCATCGTCGCCGGTACGCTCGATTACGGCCAGGGCCACGCCACCGCTTACGCGCAGGTGCTCAACGACACGCTCGGCATTCCGTTCGACCGCATCCGGCTCGTCGAAGGCGACAGCGACGACCTGCGCTACGGCGGCGGCAGCGGCGGCTCACGCTCGATCATGAACGCGGGTGCCGCGGTGATCGAATCGTCGAAGCTGGTCATCGAGAAGGGCAAACAGATCGCCTCGCATCTGCTGGAAGCCTCTGCCAGCGATATCGAATTCAAGACCGGCCGCTTTGTCATTGCCGGCACCGACAGATCGATCGGCATTCTTGAATTGGCTGAGCGTCTGCGCTCCGGCCTCAAGCTGCCGGACGGCGTGCCGACCTCGCTCGATGTCGATCATGTGCTCGACGAGGCGCTGCCCTCCGCCTTCCCCAACGGCTGTCACATCGCCGAAGTGGAAGTCGATCCCGAAACCGGCGCCGCGCGTGTCATCAAATACTCCGCCGTCAACGATCTCGGCACTATCGTCAATCCGCTGCTGGTCGAAGGCCAGATCCAGGGCGGCGTGATGCAGGGTCTGGGTCAGGTGCTGCTGGAACAAGCGGTCTACGATGCCGACGGCCAGTTGGTCACCGGCTCGTTTATGGATTACGCCATGCCGCGCGCGCACGACGCGCCGATGATCGATGTTGCCAGCCATCCGGTGCCGACCAAGAGCAATCCGCTTGGCGCCAAAGGCTGCGGCGAAGCCGGCACCACCGGCGGGCTTTGCGCGGTTGCCAACGCCGTGGTCGATGCGCTGTCCGATTACGGCATCCGGCATCTGGAAATGCCGATGACGCCGTCGCGCGTCTGGCACGCGATCGAGGCCGCCAAAGCCAAACAGCCGAAGGCGTCCTAACAATGACCCAGGCGACTCTGGTCGAGAACCGGCTGTCGCATATCCGCCTGATCTCGGTGATCAGCGCGGCGCATTTCGTGTCGCATTATTACATTCTGATCCTGGCGCCGCTGCTGCCCTTCGTGCGCGACGCTTACGGCGTGAGCTACACCGAAATCGGGCTGGCGTTGACCGCGTTCAACGTCGTGACCGGCGCGTTGCAGACCCCGGCCGGGTTCCTGGTCGATTGGCTGGGCGCACGCGTTATCCTCATTATCGGCCTGCTGATCGGCGCGGTCGCCTTTGTCGTCGTCGGCCTGGTGGATTCGTTCTGGGTGATGGTGGCGATGTTCGGCCTCGCCGGCGTCGGCAACACCGTCTATCACCCGGCCGATTACGCGCTGCTGTCGCAACACGTGCCGGCCGACCGCATCGGCCAGGCGTTTTCGATCCATACCTTTGCCGGCATGATGGGCTCGGCCTTTGCGCCGGCGAGCCTGCTGATGATGCAGAGCGTGTGGGGCTGGCGCGGCGCCTTCATCGGCGCCGGGCTGTTCGGCTTTGCGGTGGCGGCGATCCTGCTGATGGTGCGCGACAGCGCGCCGGCGCATGTCGCCGCACCGCCGCCGCCGCGCGCCGGCGCGGACAAACCCGCCGAAGGCTGGCGCCTGCTGATGTCGGCGCCGATCCTGATGAATCTGTTCTTCTTCGTGGTGATCGCCCTGATCAGTAGCGGCATGTTCAATTATTCCGTGGTCGCGCTCGGCGCCCTCTACGGCACGGACGTGGCGGTAGCCAACAGCGCGCTGTCCAGCCTGCTGCTGTTTTCGGCGTTCGGCGTGCTGGTCGGCGGTGTGATCGCCACGCGCGTCTCGCGCCACGCCTGGGTGGCGGCACTGGGACTGGCCACAATGGCGTTGACCGCCGCCCTGGTCGCGCAGTTCGACCTCGGCACCGTGCTGCTGATCGCGGTCATGACGGCCTTTGGCTTCTTCTACGGCGTGATCATGCCGTCGCGCGACATGATCGTGCGCGACGTCACCCCGCCCGGCTCGTTCGGCAAGGTGTTCGGTTTCGTCACCACCGGGTTTAATATCGGCGGCATCGTCTCGCCGCTGATTTTCGGCGCCATCATGGACCACGGCAGCCCGCGGCTGGTGTTCGTGGCGGTGGCGGCCTTCGCCCTGCTGTCGGTCTTCACCGTCATCAGCCTGCCCCGCAGGGCCGCCTGATCCGGCGGTTTGGACCGGGAACCGGCCCGCTCCCGGCTCCGCCGGGACGGACTTGTCAAATCAATCGAATTGCCGCATGTCAGGGGCCTTCGGGTAGCTTGGTGGCGTCGTTTTCGTTTGCCACCGGCCCGATCCGTTGGGGGATAGTTCAACGGTAGAACTGCGGACTCTGACTCCGTCAATCTAGGTTCGAATCCTAGTCCCCCAGCCATCCCCATCCACGCATTTTCACCAATCGAAATCGAGAGCGTTTCCCGCCGAGATTCCGCGGGGCTGCGCCCAATTTGGGCTGGCCAACGGCCGATTTGTGGATCATCTTTCCGGCCGAGAGCACGACGCTGAGTCGCGCCACAAGAAACGAAATCAGGGGAGAACGCCGTGGCTCAATCAATCGAGGCATTCGTCGGTACTGCGCTGGACGACGCGAAAATATCGCCGCTGCATCGGCGCGTTATTGCGCTGATCGCCGCAGGATATTTCTTCGACGTCATCGACTTCGCCATCCTGGGCGCGCTGATCCCATTCATCCTTCAGTCCGGCTTTGCGACGCCGGCCGAAGCTGCCGCGATCGGCAGTTCCGCCATTTTCGGCATGTTCATCGGCACCGCCGGCCAGGGCGAATTCAGCGACCGGTTCGGCCGCAAGAACATCTACCAATTCAATCTGCTGCTATTCGGCATCTTCACGATCCTCGGCGCCTTCGCCCCGAGCGTCACACTGCTGGTCGCCTGCCGGTTCATCGCCGGCATCGGCCTCGGCGCCGAACAGCCGCTGGCCTTCGCTTATGCCGGCGAATATTCGCCCAAGCGCATTCGCGGCCGCATCCTGGCGATCGTGCACTTCATCGGCGGCGCCTGCGTATGGCCCATCGGCACGGCGCTGGCGCTTGGCGTCGGCGGCATTGCTCCTTCGCCCGAATATGCCTGGCGCGGCATTTGGCTGCTGATCGGCGCCGGCGCGCTGATCGTTTGGGTGTTCCGCTTCACGCTGCCGGAGTCGCCGCGTTTTCTCGCGACCCACGGCCGCG
The DNA here is from genome assembly GCA_903878085.1 of uncultured Hyphomicrobiales bacterium. Taxonomy (GTDB): domain Bacteria; phylum Pseudomonadota; class Alphaproteobacteria; order Rhizobiales; family Xanthobacteraceae; genus Pseudolabrys. The sequence goes on from CAIRGJ010000064.1 coordinate 105,504, forward strand.
GCGATGAAGCTCTCGCGGTGCTGACCAAGCTCGGCATCGCCGGGCCGACCGAGAAGCTCACCACCGACGTGGCGAGCGACACCAAGAGCGATCCGTTCGGCGTCGTGTTCCGGATGTTCCCGAAGCGCGTCATCGCCGGCATGATCTGCTTCTCGGCGTTCTTCGGCATCGCCATCGGGCTCGGCGCCTGGCTGCCGAATATCATGAACTCTAAGGGCTTCTCCATCACCAAGTCGCTGCAATATACCTTGGCGATGAACTTCGCGGTGCCCTGCGCCAGCCTGTTCATGATGTACGCGCTCGACAAATTCGGCCGTAAGCCGACGGCGGTCTGCGCCTTCATCGGCGCCGGCATCATGGCGATGGTGTTCGCCAGCGCCGGCACCGCGACCGAGTTGATCGTGGCCGGCTTCGTCATGATCTTCTTCGTCCAGGTCGCCGGCAACTCGATGCAGATCTTCGCGTCGGAGGTGTTCCCCACCAACGCACGCGCGTCCGGGTTCGGTTGGGCCGCGGGCGTCGGCCGGCTGTCGACCGCGTTCATCATGCCCATGATCCTGTGGGTGCAGGGCGGCTATGGCCTGACGACGGTGTTCGTCTGCCTCGCCACCTTCTTGGTGATCGCCGCCGGTGCAGTAACCCAGCTCGGCCCGGAGTCGCGTCAGAAGGGCCTCGATGAGGTCGCTGCGCCGACCGGCTGATCGGCATACGGGTAAGCTGCGAGGCCCGGTTCGGCGCCATGCCGGGCCGGGCCTCGCCAATTCTAACGGGCCCTTGGGTAGTCTTCAGACCATGACCACATCCGATTCAGGCGCGACCAGCAAGAACGTCCGGTTCGTTTCGCGCTGCGACCAAGGCGGCCGCTCCGACGGCGTGCAGGTCATCGTCGAAAAAGGCCACGCTTATATCGGCCACATGTTCAGCGACGGCTTTTCCGTCGTCGACGTGCGCGATGCACTCAAGCCCAAGACGGTCGCCTTCGTCGCAGCCCCCCCCAACACGCGCTCGCATCACCTGCAAATCCACGGCGACCTGCTGCTGTGCGTGAACGGCCCGAATATCTGGGCGATGCAGCAATACGCCACGCAAGCCGATTATTACGCCAAGTCGCTCGCCGACTCGTTCAAGAACCGCGAGCAGCCTTTCGGGGCGGGCTTACGCGTGTTCGATATTTCAAATCCCGCGTCGCCGCGCGAAATCGCCTTCCTGCACATGCCCGGCTTCGGCGCGCACCGCATCTGGTGGGTCGGCGGGCGTTACGCTTATGTCTCGGTGCATCTCGAAGGTTTCATCGATCACGTGCTTGCGATCGTCGATCTCGCCGATCCCACCAAGCCGATGCTGGCCGGTCACTGGTGGCTGCCCGGCATGTGGCGCGCCGGCGGCGAGACGCCGCCAGCTTCGTTCGGCAAGCGCACCGCGCTGCATCACATGATCACCGCCGGTAACCTCGGCTATTCAGCGTGGCGCGACGGCGGCTACACCATTCACGACCTCAGCGATCCGGTTCATCCGAAACTTTTGTCCCACCGCAACTATGCCCCGCCCTTCGGCGGCGGCGCGCATACGCCGCTGCCGCTGCCGGGCCGCAAGTTGCTGCTGCTGGCCGACGAAGCCACCGCAGCGAACTGCGCCAATGGGCTGGCCTATACCTGGGTGATCGACGTGCGCGCGCCGGACAATCCGGTCTCGATCGCGACCCTGCCGACGCCCGCCGAGGAAGATTTCTGCGCCAAGGGCGCCAAGTTTGGGCCGCATAATCTGCATGAGAACCGGCCCGGCTCGCTGCAGACCGAAAACACGATTTTCGCCACCTATCACAATGCCGGCCTGCGGATCTATGACATCCGCGACGCATTCCAGCCTACGGAAGTCGGCTATTTCGTACCCCCGCCACCGGAAAAGATCGTCGACCAGCGGCCGAACCCGACCAAGATCATCCAATCCTGCGACGTCTACGTCGACCCCACCGGCCTGATGTATCTCACCGACACCAATGCAGGGCTCTACATCCTGCAATACGAAGGACACTAACGCGCATGATCCCGAAAAGTGCGAACCGGTTTTCGGATGAGATCATGCGCAATAAAGGAAATTGATAATGGCGGAAAAATTCGGGCGCCTCGCCCTTCATATGTGGACCATCGACACCACGCCGCTGGCCACCGCGCTCGATGCCGCCAAGCAGGCCGGTTATGACGCGGTCGAACTGCGCCGCACCGATTTTAAGCGCTGCTTCGACGCCGGCATGACCAACGCGCAGGTGCTCGACATCGTCAAGAAGAGCGGCATTCCGTGCGGCGTGCTCGGCGTCGAATACGGCTGGCTATTCGCCACCGGCGACGAGAGTAAGCGGCTGTTCGATGTGTTCCGCGAATCTTGCGAGAACGCGGTGGCGATGGGCTGCGACATGCTGATGAGCGCGCCGGGTCAGGTGCAAGGCTCGATCAAGGACGCCATCGGCTACCTCAAGCGCGCCGGCGATATCGCCGCCGAATACAAGCTCAGGCTCGCCATCGAATTCAACTCGCAGCATGACGTGCTCAACAGCCTTCCGGTGCTGACCGAACTCATCACCGGCGCCAACAAGCCGAATTGCGGCTATCTGGTCGACGCCTATCACTTCACCCGCAGCGGCGCCGGCGGCCGCGGCTTCGCGCCGATCCCCGCCGAGCAGATCTTCTGCTTCCAATATAGCGATCTGTCACCAACCCCAGTGACCGGCGTTAAGCGGCCGACCGATCGCCTGCCGCCCGGCAAAGGCGTGGTGCAATGGCGCGAGATGCTCGGCCTGCTCGCCGAAAAAGGCTACACCGGCTACCTGAGCTACGAAGCGCCCAACCCCGACCAATGGGCGCGCTCGCCTTATGACGTCGCACGCGAGGGCGTCGAGCTGACGCGCAAGCTGCTCACCGATTACGTTCCCTCCTACAAAGCCTGAGGCATCCTATGACCGACGCAGCCACCACCGATCCGCTGTTCGCGGGCCTGAACGACAAGACGATCACCGCCATCCCGGCGACCGTGGAGAAGCAGCGCTACCTCACCAGCGTCGCACCCAAGGCCGCCAATTCCGGCAAATGGGTGGAGATGCCGCGGCTGCCGATTGCGACCGGCGAGCATGCCGTGATCGAGTGCCAGGGCAACATTCACGTCATCGCCGGTTACGCGCGCCATCGCGTCGACGGCAATTTCCATCAAGTCTACGATGGCAAGGCGAAGACCTGGTCGCTGAAGGCCGAATTCCCAATCCGCTGCAATCACGTCGCCGGCGTGTCGATCGGTTCGAAGGTCTATACCTTCGGCGGCTTCATCGAGCAGAACCGCTGCCCGCATTCCAAGTGCTACATTTACGACACCGCGACCGACCAATGGTCGCCGATCGCTGGCCTGGCGCGGCCGCGCGGCGCGATTTCCGCGATCGTGCTCGACGGCAAGATTCATCTGCTCGGCGGCCGCGACGTGCGCTCGGTCGAGTGGCACGAGATCTACGATCCGGCGACCGACAAATACACCATCCTCGGCGGCATGCGCGGCTCGACCGGCACGCAGCCTTTCGTCGGCCAGCGCGATCATATGGGCGTCGCCGTGGTCGACGGAAAAATCCACGCCATCGCCGGCCGCATGGACTCATACGATTTCAACACTGGCTTGAACGCGGTCTACGATCCCAAGACCGACGGCTGGACCTTCCGCGCACCATTGCCGACGCCGCGTAGCGGGCCGTCATGCGTCTATATCAACGGCAAGATCGTGGTGTTCGGCGGCGAAGCCACCGGCAAGGTGTTCGGCACCAACGAATCCTACGATCCCAAGACCGATAGTTGGGAGCAACTGGCGCCGATGGCAATCCCGCGTCATGGCCTGCATGGAGCTACCTGCGCCGTGATCGGCAACATGGTGCATGTGCCCGGCGGTGGTCCGGTGCCCGGCGGCCAAGTGCAAGGCGCCTACCACGACGCCTTCACGTTCGGCTGAGGCGAGCCAATTTGCATAAAAAAAACGGCCGCCCCATCGGCGGCCGTTTTCTTTTGTCGCCGGTCAGACCGGGCGCTTACTGCGCCGGACGAAGCAGAAGTTCGGAGACGCCGACCGCAAGGTTGAGGCCCGTCTGCCCCTGCACCGATACCGGCTGCAAGGCGACGGTGCGGTTCGAGCCGCCGACCAGCACGTTGGCGCCGAGGCCTGCGCCGACCGTCACTTCGGCGCTGCCGCCGGCGTAATTACCGGCCAGCGCGCCGAAATGCTTGTTGCTGGGCGCAAACACCGACCAGATCATCTCGCCGCCTGAAGTGGCGCCGACATCGAGGCCGAATTTGCTGATCGCGCCGGTATAGACCTCGCGCGGGCCGGGCTGCGCCGGGGTGAACATGCAAGCTATGGCTTTCTTCGACGTGATGATCAGGCCGATGCCGCCGGAAATGTCGCAGGTCAGTGTACCGACTTTGGCGCGGTTCGGAGCCTGCGCCATGCTCGCGGCCGGCAGAAAAACTGCGGCAGCAACCGCCACGACAGCGAATGCGGTCAAAGTCCTACGCATGAAACACTCCTAATTCGCCGAATAATTGCCAAATAACGCCGCCCCGCACAACGGGGTTCTCGTGGCGGCCCTGCCCTAAAGGCGTATTCAGCCGACGCAGCTGCGGGCGAAATTGGCGCGTGCTGAAGCCGCCAAGGGGCTAAACGCCGGCTCGCAACCGGTCAACACAGTGGGACCGCGCGGCGGCTCGGGCTGGCGCTTGCCGATTGTCGTGACGGGAATCCGGTCGCCTTTATTCGTGCGATTGACCGACTGAAGGGCCGCGTCGCCATTAAATACCGCCGGCGACGCACCAACCCGCGCAAAGCCAAGCAGGATCGGGGCCGAAACCATATCCAAGGCAAGCACCACCAGGAGGCCTGCCATGAGATATGACGCAAAGCCGCGCATCGCCCGTCTCCGTGGATACGAGGAGGAAACGGCGAAAAGCGATATTAGTTCCTCACACCTTCAGGGGGTCGCAAGTATCTGGCTTGCAGGAATGACGACCCGGCAATGAAGCCCTTCGGGTTCGAACGCCAAATTCACCTCGGCATCGAGTGCGTGGGCGAGGTTGCGCTCAATCACCATGCTGCCGAAGCCGGTCTTGCGCCGCGCCTTCACTTTGGGGCCGCCTTGCTCGCGCCAATCCAGTTCGACCGCGGGACCGTCGGCGGTTTCGCGTTGGCCCCAGGTGATCGAGACGCGGCCTGTCGGCACCGACAGCGCACCGAACTTCTCGGCATTGACGGCCAGTTCATGCAACGCCAGACCGAGATTTTGCGCAGCTTCCGGCTTGAGTGCGATGGATGGTCCTTCGATCGCCACCTGCTCGGCGCCGGGTTCGATATGGCCGGCGAGTTGCGACCGGATCAGTTCGCCCAATGATGCGCCATGCCAACTCTCGCGCACCAGCAAATCGTGCGATGCGGCCAACGCCTGCAAACGCGCACCGAACTGGGTAAGAAAGGCCTCGACCGAGCCGGCGTGTCTCGCCGTCTGCCGCGCCATGCCCTGGATCACCGCCAGCAGATTTTTCGAGCGGTGCGTGAGTTCCCGCAGCAACAGACGCAGATGCGCCTCGCCCTCTTTGCGCTCTGTCACGTCAATCGACGCGCAGGTAATACCGACGATATCGCCAGATTCGCTCCGCAACGGCTCGACATGCAGGTCGCACCACCGCGCGTGATGCGGACCGTCAGCGCCGTCAAAACAGACCTCGGCGCGCGTCGGATGTCCGGCCGAAAGCGCCTCACGCTTGAGCGCGATGATGGTGGCGCCGCTGTCGGACGCGAATAACTCTTCGTCTGTGCGTCCGAGAATTTCGTCGATCGAGCGGCCGAACATCGGATTACTCAAGGACGTGTAACGGAGATCGCGGTCCTGCGTATAAACGGTCACTTTTGAACCGCGTAGCGCGGTCTCGTAGCGCGCAAACCGCGCGCGCAACAAATTCAGCTCCCACGCTTGCGCGTTCAGCTGGCCTTCGAGCCACCGGCATTCTTCTTGGGCGTTATCGTACGCGACTTGAAGCTTTGCCGCCTCTGGATCGTCTTTGTCCGGCATGTCGCATCCTACGGCAGTGCAGCGATAAAGCGGGGTTCTTGACGCGGCCCGGAGCGTTCGCTGCGGCGACATAATTCATATGGCTGCAGAATGGCTTAACGCGGCCCGCGATGATCCGTTCATCCGGTACCGCATTCTCTTACGATTGGAACTTTTGTCGCCAGGGCACGTTGCCGAATGAGCTTTTATAGCAAAATCCAAGGCTCAAGGGAGATTCATGGCCACGCGCAGTGCTAAATCCGCGGCCGCCGACGAAATCGCGGCGATCGAAGACCTGATGAGCGATCTGGAGAAACGGCTGCGCCGGCTATCCGGTAGCGCCAAGCGCGAGGCATCGGGCGCAAGCGGAGACGTCGGTGACTTCGTCAGCGAGGCGCTCGCCCGCATCATGGCACGCGTGCGCGATAGCGCGTCGGATACCACCGAATCCGTCGCGGATGACATGGCAGGTTATGGCATCGACGCGATCAAGAAACTGACCCGCGAGGTCGAACAGCGCCCGCTGATGATGCTGGGTATCGCCGCCGGGATTGGGTTTCTCGCGGCCATGTTGAACAAGAAGTAGCGCCATGAGCCTCGCCAACATGGCCGCATTGGCAACCGAGCGTCTGGTCGGCGTGCTGTTGTGGCGCGTGCTGCTCGCGCTTCTGACGGCGCTGTTCGCCCTTGCCGCGCTCTACCATTTCACCGTTGCCGGCACGCTGGCGCTCGAATTGCAATTCGGTGCGCTTTATGCCCGCCTGATCGTCGGCGAGATTTACGCCGCGCTGATGTTCATGAGTTTCGGCGTGTTATGGGCGATGGGCCGCAAGACCGCTCCGGCAGCGCCGGACGCAACGCCCTCCGGACGCGCCATGCAGCTTGCGGCGCTGATCGAAGCCGTGATGCTGGGCTATTCGCTGTCCCGCAAAGGCGACAAAGCCTCGTAATTCGCTCGTCTTCTCATTTACCGCCCGCCTGTCTTTCTCTACCCTGCCCGTAACAAGGCCCGCCGCTTAAGGCGCGGCTCGTTCTGGGGAGAGAACCATGAATTACGGCCTCGGCGTCTATGCGCCCGCATTGGCAATCAGCCTGGCGCTTGCAACGGGATCCGCGCGCCCAGCCCGCGCCGAGGTAAACGAAATCGTCGTCGCCCAGCAATATGGCGTCAGCTTCATCCCGTTGATGCTGATGGAAAAGGAGAGCCTGGTCGAAAAGCACGCCGCGCAGGCGGGCTTGACCGGATTGAAGGTGACCTGGGCCAAGGTAGCCGGTCCGAGCGTCATGAACGACGGCCTGATCGCCAACGCCATCCACTTCGCGGCACAAGGTGCGCCGTCGCTGATCACGCTATGGGACAAGACCCACGGCCAGATCAAAGGCGTCTCAGCGATGACGACTTATCCGCTCTATCTCGTCACCCGCGACCCTGCCGTTAAATCCATCGCCGATTTCAGCGACAAGGATAAAATCGCCGTACCCTCGGTGAAAATTTCGACCCAGGCCATCATGCTGCAGATGGCGGCGGCCAAGGCCTTCGGCGAGAAGGACTACGCGAAACTCGATCCGCTGACGATCTCGCTGTCGCACCCGGACGCGACGCTGGCCTTCATCGGCAACACCGCGGGCGTCAATGCGCATTTCTCGACCTCGCCGTTCTACGAACAGGAAATCAAGGTGCCGGGCGCACACCTGATCACCACCAGTTATGAAATCCTCGGCGGCCCGGCGACCGCGCTGGTGCTGACGGCGAGCACCAAATTTCGCGAGGCCAATCCCAAAGCTTACAAAGCGCTTTACGATGCGCTCGGCGAGGCGATCGCGACGGTCAACAAGGACAAGCGCACCGCGGCGAAGCTGTATCTCGAGGTCGCGAGAGACACCAAGAACTCGGTGGACGACATTCTGGCCGTTATCAGCGACAAGGATTATGCCTTCACCTTGCAGCCGCAAAAAGTATTGGCGACCGCGCAGTTCATGGCCAAGATCGGCTCGATCAAACAGGCCCCGGCGTCGATCGACGACTTGTTCTTCCCCGAGGGCAAAGGGCTGAACGGCGATTGAGCACGGCCCCTGGGACCCATCGCTATGAACAAGCCAGCGTTTCGCATCGGCACCGGCGCCGGCTTTTCCGCCGACCGTCTTGAACCGGCGGTCGACCTCGCCAAACGGGGCGCGCTCGACGTGCTGGTGCTGGAATGTCTTGGCGAGCGCACCGTGGCCTTCGCGCATCGCGATCGCATGGCAGACCCGCGCCGCGGCTATAATTCGCTGCTCGAGCGGCGCATGCGGGCGCTGCTGCCCGCCTGCCGCGCCGCCGGCACCACAATCATCACCAACATGGGTGCGGCCAACCCGCGCGCCGCCGCCGAACGCACGCTGGCGATTGCCCGCGAGCTCGGCCTTACCGGACTGAAGATCGCCTGCATCGAGGGCGACGACCTCACCGCAACCGGCCCGCGTGACGCGGCGATGATGGACGAACCGGGCCGGCTCAGTGACGTCGATATGCCGATTGTCGGCATGAACGTCTATCTCGGCGTCGACGCCATCCTCCCTGCCCTGCAGGCCGGCGCCGACGTCATCATCGGCGGGCGGCTGGCCGATCCATCGATGTATCTGGCGCCGCTGATGCACCGCTTCGGTTGGGTCGACACCGCCCTGCTCGGCGCCGGTTCGCTGGTCGGTCATCTAATGGAATGCGGCATGCAGATCACCGGCGGTTATTTCGCCGACCCGGGCGTCAAGGATGTGCCCGATCTGGCCAATTGCGGTTATCCCATTGCCGAGGTTGCGGCCGACGGCAGCGCGGTCATCACCAAGCTTCCCGGCACCGGCGGCTGCGTGACGACGGCGACGGTGAAAGAGCAGTTGCTCTACGAGGTGCACGATCCGGCGGCGTACCTCACGCCCGACGTGACTGCGGATTTCAGCGGCGTGAACGTCGAAAGCGTAGGACCGGACCGTGTTCGCGTCTCGAACGCGAGCGGCCGTGCTCGCCCGGAGCGGCTAAAGGTCACGGTTGGATTTGACGCAGGTTTTCACGCCGAAGCCGGCGTCAGCTACGCAGGACCTACGGCGATCGAACGCGGACGGCTGGCCTGCGATATCGTGCGGCAGCGGCTCGAGCAGGTCCACGGCATAGCCGATGGTCTTCGTGTCGATTTGATCGGCGCCAGTTCGCTGTTTGCGACCGCTCGCCAATATCCGGCCGATACCCAGGATGTGCGCGTCCATGTCGCGCTGCGAGCACGCAATAAGAGCGTGGCGGAAACGATGCTGTGGGAAGTGGAATCGCTGCTCTGCTGCGGTCCCGCCGGCGGTGGCGGTTTTCGCGGCGCCATCACGCCCGCCGTGATGACGAAATCGATCCTGATCGACCGCGAGCATGTCACGCCCCACGTTGAGGTGCTAATCGCATGACGATGCCAAGACACAACGAGCAACGAATTGTGCGCGATATCGCCCACGCGCGGGCCGGCGACAAAGGCAATACTTCGAACGTCAACGTCTGGGTCTATGACCAGGCCGACTTTGACCTATTGAAGCGCAGCCTGACCGCCGAGCGCGTCAAGCAGGCGTTCCCCACACTCATTCAAGGCGAGGTAACGCGATACGCCCTCGACCATCTCGGCGGATTGAATTTCGTTTTGCGCGACGCGCTCGAAGGCGGCGTCAACTCATCGCTCAATCTGGACTCGCACGGCAAGTCGTGGAGCTATTTGATTTTGGGAGTGGCGTTGGTTGAAGGCGATGAGAGATAGACCAAACAGTAGCGCTCGCATGTATGCTGAACAATATCGATAAGATTGGCAACGTTATAATCACGCCAGACTTTGCATCGATCGGTACGGTCGTGAGGTCGCCGACACCGGCCTGCACAAGCGAACTATCCGTTAACGCTGGCGGCCTAAGTATCGGCATGGTGGCCTTTCAATTTTACGCGGGCCTCCCCCTAAAGCGAGCACCATGGCCTCTCGCCTATCAAACCGCCGCTGGCTCCTGCGCGACATCCCGCGAACCGGTGTCCTGTTCGTCTGGACGGCGTTCGCCGTCAGTATTCTGATTTATTTCGTCGATTTGGCGCCGGTCTGGCGCGACATAATGGCGAGGTTACACTTGGGCGGCGTAGTAAGCCGCGCGGCGATCGCCGCACCCGATTCTGGCAATGATAAACTTTATACGGGCTCGATTATCTTCGTTCCCTCGCGCGGCGACCGATGCCAGGAATGGGCTATCGACAATCGCACCGGAGGGATGTCGGACAGGGGCTACGTCAGTTGCTACGGCGTGGCGGCCACGGCGAATTTGCCGGACGGAGGAGTCGGTGCTCAACGGATGCGGGCCATCGGCAAGGCCTTTCTCCACGAAAAGGATTGACGGACTCAAACGCATTTCCTGCGGCGTCAGGGATTAATATTTCGTCGCCGCTAACAAAAAAGGGCCGCGCTCGCGCACGGCCCCATGGCTTCGATTCAAATTTTAATCAATCAGCTCGCCCTTCGCTCGCGCCGCTTGGCGTTACGTTCGAAGAACAACGCCTGGCTCAGCACCGCCGACACCGTCGCCGGCTGGAACGGTTTGGCGATCAGGAAGGCGGGCTCCGGCCGCTCGCCGGTGAGGAAGCGTTCCGGATAGGCGGTGATGAAGATCACCGGCACCTCGAAAGTGCGTAGCATCTCGTTCACCGCGTCGAGGCCCGAACTGCCGTCGGCCAATTGAATGTCGGCCAGGATAATCCCCGGCCGCTTCACCTTGGACAACGCAATTGCCTCAGCGTGGGTGCGCGCCACGCCGAGCACCTTGTGGCCGAGACCTTCCACCAAGCCCTCGAGATCGAGCGCGATGAAAGTCTCGTCCTCGATGATCAGCACGTCGGTGGCAATCTCGGCGGCGAGTTCGCGGCCCGACTGCTCGACCAGGTTGCGCAGTTTCGGAACGTCGATATCGAGTACTTTGGCGGCGTCGTCCTCCGACAGCCCCTCCAGCGCGACGAGCAGGAAGGCCTGCCGGGGTAGCGGCGCGATCTGAGCCAGATGCCGCTCAACCGGCTGGTTCGGGTCAAGATCGCCAGCCTTGTTGTTCACGGCCACCGAATTCCAGATCTTGGTGAACAGTTGATACAGGCCGATCCGGGTCGAAGAGGTGCTGTCGAGGACCTTGGGGTCCTGGATCAGGGCCTCCAACGTGGCCGCCACGTAGGCGTCGCCAGAGGCCTGGCTGCCCGAAAGCGCCCGCGCGTAGCGGCGCAAGTACGGCAGATGTTGCGCAACTGATTGAGATGTCGACAAAATTCCCTCCCGAACGAATGGCCCAAAGCTTTTTGGGTTGGGCCCCCTAAGGTCCATTTTGAACCTCACTCGCGGACCTAACGTGGCTCCGGGAAAAAAGTTCCCTATCTGTGGAACCATCTGCCACCCCAACGGTTTTGTCTCCACGTATCTAGGGGGAACTGCCGCCAAGCGCGGCAGAATTTCGGGGTCAAACGATGAACGAACGCAAACCCGTCGGACAAGAAAAACCAATGGAAACCCCGGAAACGACCAACAAAAAAGGCGACGCCAAGCCGGGCAAGCTAGGGCGCGATGTCCAGGCCCGCCTCGGCCAGCAACTCCGCGCCATGTACGACGACGTCGTCAATCAGGGCGTTCCAGACCGGTTTGCCGAACTGCTCAATCGTCTCGAAAACAATGGGAACAAGGACAAACACTAATGCCCATGGACGAGTCGGTACGCAAAGCGATCCTGGGTGCCGTACCCAGTCTCCGCGCTTTCGCAATCTCGCTGTGCGGGAACGTGGATCGTGCTGACGACCTGGTACAGGAGACGATGTTACGTGCACTCGCCAATATCGACTCGTTCCAGCCCGGCACCAATATGCCGGCATGGCTGTTCACCATCCTGCGCAACCATTTCCGCTCGGAGTATCGCAAACGCCGGCGCGAGGTCGAGGATACTGACGGTCATTATGCTGACTCGCTGAAGTCGCAACCCGAGCAGCACGGCCAAGTTGAATTCCGTGAATTCAAGGAAGCACTGACGCATTTGCCATCGGACCAGCGTGAGGCGCTCATCCTGGTCGGGGCGTCCGGCTTCTCCTACGAAGAAGCGGCCAATATTTGCGGCTGCGCTGTCGGCACCATTAAATCGCGCGTCAATCGCGCGCGCACCAGGCTTGCCGAATTGCTCTCGATTGACGGTGTCAACGACTTCGGCCCCGACGAGCAAACCCGCGCGGTGTTGGCGGGCGGCGGGGAATAAGTCCCTTGCCCATAAGATAATCTTTGTTTATGCGGCGATAACGCACCGCTTGAGGCCAGTGGCTTTTTGCCAGGCCCCGCCTCATAATTCAGCGATGGAAATCCGCCACCTCCGTTATTTCACGGCTGTCGCGTCCGAACTCCATTTCGCGCGCGCCGCAGAGCGTTTGAACATCGCGCCACCGACACTGAGCCACCAGATTAAATGGCTTGAATCGTACCTCGGCGTCACGCTTTTCCTTCGCAAGGGCACAAGAAGGGTGGAACTGACATTCGCCGGCCAGCAATTTCAAAAACGGGCCCTGGCCTTGATCGAGAGCTTCGACCAGGCCGAGCGTTTCGTGCGGGAAGCGGCGCGCGGCGAGGTTGGCGACGTTCGGCTGGGGTATGTCCTTTCGTCGGCCGCGGCGGGCTACATCAAACGAATTATCGAACTGTCGCGCGCCGCGTCGCCGAATATCTTGGTCAATATTCAAAAGATGGAAACTATTCCGCAAATCAAGGCAATTAACGCTGGCAGCCTCGATATAGGATTCATGCGAAGCGTGGACATTCTTCCAGCGGGCATGGAGGCTTTTGCCCTACCCCCTCAGCGCTTATGCCTGGCGATCCACCAAGATCACTGCCTCGCCACGAAAAGAAAAATCACGGCGACAGCCTTGGCTAAGGAAAGTTTCGTGGCCTATGAGCTAGACGCAGAGGTCGGATTTTGGCGAAACATTGCAGCTGTTCTCCCGCGCGGCGCGATCCCAAAAATCGTTCAGCGTGCACCCGATGCAAATTCATTGCTGACTTTGGTGAGCGCCAATATCGGAATAGCCGTTATGCCGGAGACCTTCAATAACATCATCCGCGCACCGGTCGTCATGCGGAATATCGCGGGCCCACCGATATATTCATCAAACGCCGTAGCTTACCGGGCAAATGAACGATCACCGGCGGTGCGCGCCGTTCTTAAAACCATCCGCACAGAATTTGCTTCGTCGTAGCCGGCCGCTCGACCAGCGCTGTCATTTCTGATCGTCCATTTTTACATGGGCGTCATTGATGACTTTGGACCACAAAATCTTGTCCTCGGCCATTTTCTTTGTCAGGCCCTCGGGTGGACCGCCAAGCGCTTGAACGCCGAGCCCAGGAAACCGACTTCGCGCCTCATCGCTTTGCAGGAAGCTGTTCATGGCAGCATTGAGCTTCGTAACAATCGCCGCCGGCATATTGGGCGGCCCGTATACGCCATACCATGTCGATGCAATGACGCTGGGAAAGCCCGCCTCGCGCATCGACGGCACTCCGGGCAGAAAATCCACCGGTTCGGCCGTCATAACCGCCAGGATGTGCGACGATTTGAACGGCGGCGCATAGGCTGCGCAGCCGACGTCGATCTGGCCTCCGAGCAGATCCGGCAGCATGTGCCCACAACTGCGATAAGCGATATACGTGCCCGTTATGCCGGCCTTACTCCCTAGCAACAAAGCGCCTAGGTGCCCCATCGTGCCAGGACCCGGGTGCCCGACGGTCAGGCGACCGGGGTTTTTCTTCGCCCAGTCGACCAGTTCCTGCAGCGAACGCGCCGGGAATTTTGATCCGCCCAGGATGACGTTTGGGGTCTCGGAAAGAAGTCCGATCGCCGACAGATCCCGTTCGGAATCGTATCCAACAGATGGATCCATGAGTGGCCGCAAGATCGCCGGCCCAATGGCCTGCACCAGGATCGTGTAGCCGTCGGGTGCGGCCTTTGCGACGCCTATGGCCGCCACGATGCCGCCGCCGCCAGGACGATTTTCGACAATAACGGGTTGGCCGAGTTCTCTCGCCAGAAATTCGGCAAAGATTCTGGCGGTTATGTCACCGTTTCCGCCGGCGCCGAATCCGACCACCAGATTAATCGGCCGCGTCGGCCAAGTTTGCGCCTTGACGGAAAGGCCGGAGGCCAAACAAAGACAAAAGGCTATCAGCAATCGAGGCAGTACAATTCTCATGACACCACGCCCTGCAATTCCGGCCGCCCGATTAGACCGGCTCGCGTGGTATCGGTCAACCATCGGTTGCAATAAACAAAAGCACATAGCCCCGCGCAGCCGAAAGCCGCACGGGGCTATGGGATAACCGGTAGCGGAAAATCGGGGGGTCAGATCCGTCCCAGCAGCATCAAGATCACAATGATGATCAGGATGGTGCCGATCAGGCCGACGCCGCCATGGCCGTAACCGTAGCCATAGCCGCCGAAGCGGCCGCTAAAGCCGCCGAGCAAAAAGATGATGAGCAGGACGATAAGGATCAGGCCGATAGACATGATGACCTCCAATGGTCGTGAGTTGATGCCGCTATTTCTGTTCGATCGAAATGCCGCGGTTGCCGATGCTGATCTCAACGCCGCTTTTGTGCCGCTCCTGATAAAGCTGGTAGCCGAGAACAACGACCGCAACGGCGAGCACCGCGACGACAAGCGTAATGACGTTACGATTCATGGTGTTCCCTTACGGACGAAAAACAAAACCCCGGCCAGTGAAACCGGCCGGGGTATGTATCCAGACGCTGGCATCAATGGGGGGCATTGAGGTCGTCCAGATTAATGAGACTAGGCAGCCGCCGGATGGCGCGTCTGAGCAAAATTGAGCATCGTGGCGCGCCATCAACTGACTTTCCAGAAGTGCGAGCGAGGCTGGCAACCTGCCTATCGGCGCTTAATAGCTACAACGGCGGTTGCCGTAGCGGTTGATCCAGCAATGGCGATGGCCGCGGCGGACAATATTCGGGCCGCCGACCACGCCGCCGATGACGCCGCCAACGACAGCACCGGGAGGACCGGCGACAACGGCGCCCGTACCCGCGCCGATCGCAACGCCTTCCAGCGTTCCAGCCTGCGCCACGAACGGCAGCGCGGCCAAAGTGAGTACAAGCAGCCCGGTCTTGATAAGTGAGCGCATAGCAATCCTCCTTGTGGACGATGAACGCTCGGCTGTCGCTCCTTGGCAGATCAACCGGCGGCATAATTAGGTATCGCGGGTCAACGGCTGGAACCCGCAAATGTTCCAATGTTCACCGAGCGATATCGCCCGCTTGAGAAATGAAACGTCCCTTCCCTCTGGAAAAGGAACCGGGCCATACTGGAAGAGCCACCGTCCGTGTGTGCATTGCGCCGGAGCGCCAAAGCGGAGCCAAGCGCGCCCGCGGCCAAGCGCAAGCGTGCCGCACATCGCAAACGTGCGCCCACGCGGCGCTAGGTGAGGAAGGCGAGTTAGCGCGGATGGCGTCGAGCCTGAAGACCTATCGCGGCAAACGCCGGTTCGACGTCACCGCCGAACCGAAGGGCGCGGTCACGGCAAAACGCGGCCACGCCTTTGTCATTCAGAAACACGCCGCGCGCCGTCTGCACTACGATCTCCGTCTCGAACTCGACGGCGTCATGAAAAGCTGGGCGGTGACGCGCGGCCCCAGTCTGGTCCCAGGCGAAAAGCGGTTGGCGGTGCAGGTCGAGAACCATCCAATCGAGTACAACAAGTTCGAAGGTGCCATCCCGCAAGGCCAATATGGCGGCGGCACCGTCATGATCTGGGACCGCGGCACCTGGAAGCCCGAGCACGACGCGCGTCACGCCCTGACCAAAGGCCACCTCTCCTTCACACTGCATGGCAAGAAGCTTCATGGCGGCTGGCATCTGGTGCGCATGCACCGGCGCCCCGGCGAGAAGCGCGACAATTGGCTACTGATCAAACAGCAGGATGACGCAGCGCGGCGGCCGCGCGACAAAGACATTCTCGAAGAGCAGCAGCTTTCGGTAAAGACCGGCCGCTCGATGGACGAAATCGCCAAAGCCGCTAAGCGGAAGTCCATCGCGAAAAAAGCCGCGCCGCGGAAAACGACCGGTCGTAAGAAAGCCGGCAAGAAAACTGGCAAGAAAACCAAGAAGACCACCGCGAAGCGCAAATCCAAACGCAAGCGTGCTGGCGACGCGGCCGGCCATCAACTTGCCTGATTTTCCTGTTGCCTGGGCGTGACCACAAACGTTACAGGACGGTCAATGCGTCTATGGATTTCAATCGGTGCGGGCTTGGCCATCGCAAGTGGTTTTGCGATCGGCGCAGCATCGGCACAAGGGCCGCGACAATTTGCCGGCCTCGCCTCTTATTACGACAAGAATTATCAGGGCAAAACCGCGTCCGGCGACCGTTACGATTCCGCTAAATTCACTGCCGCGCATCGTAGTTTGCCGTTCGGCACGCGGCTGAGCGTCACCGACCCGCGCAGCCACCGCGTGGTGACGGTGGTGGTCAACGACCGCGGGCCCTTCATTAAAGGCCGCGTGCTCGATCTGTCGTTCTCAGCGGCGCAGGCCCTGCACATGACCGGTCGCGGCGTCGTGAAAGTGACGGCAGCCGTCGATTAGGCGGCGGCGGGATCCCGGGTCTCACCCCGGGACGGGCGTTCCCCATACCCCCGGGACTGTGATAACCGAAGTTCCCCGAGCCCCTTCCCGCCATAAGGACCTAGACCCATGCCCGCCAAGCGCCCGGCGCCACGCCTCGCCGTGATCGACGAACCGCAGATGAACGAAGCCCAACGCGCGCTCATGGAGGCGATCCGCTCGGGCCCGCGTGGCGCATCCATCACCCCGCGCGGACCCTTCGCGGTCTGGCTGCATGCGCCGGAATTCGGACAATTGGCGCAGGCGCTCGGCGGCCATTGCCGCTACAAAACGTCGCTGGAGCCGCGGCAGTCCGAATTTGCGATTTTATGCACGGCCCGCCTGTGGCGCGCCCAATATGAATGGTTCGCACATGAGCCGATGGCGGCAAAAGCCGGCGTGAAGCCGCAGACCATCAAGGATCTGCGCGCCGGCCGCCTGCCGAAATCGGCGCCCAAGGATGAGCGCGCGATCTACGACTTCATCCAAGAACTCTACAAGACCAAGCGCGTCAGCGATCGCAACCACAAGCGCGTACACGCCGTTCTCGGCGATGCCGGCACGGTCGAACTGGTCGGCATCCTCGGTTACTACGTGATGATCTCGATGACGCTCAACGTCTTCCGCATGATGCCGCCAGCGGACGCGAAATTGGCTTTCACCGAGCCGAAGTAAAACGACGCGCAAACGAAAATCCCGGCGCACCAAATGCGCCGGGATTTCTTGTTCTACGAAGCGCGAAGTCGAATTAGCAAACCCGGCGCGTACGAACGATCACACGACCGTTGTCCAGCCGCGTGCGGACGCGAATTTCGCGGCAATCGGCGTGGTGACGACGCCAGCCTTCGTGACGGCCATTGTCCATGTGCTCGCGCACAACAACGCGATCACGATCGCCACGCTCTTGAACGACGATTTGCGCGGAAGCCGGCATGGCTCCCATCACGGTAGCGGCAAGCACAGCGCCTAATACAAGCAATCTCATTTTCAAACTCCATTGTTCCTCTGGTGGGTAGGAACGCCGGAGCATCGAAATGGTTCGAATATTTCTTTAGAATTGGCACGCGCACAATGAATAACCGTTCATATCGCGTCTCGTATCCTCAATGCGTCACTTTATGCGGGAGATGGCGCGATCAGGCGCTCAGGCCGATGCCGGATAGCGCCGGATCAGCTTGTTCTGCCGGAACAGGCTGCCGACAAAATCGCCGGCCGGCGTGGGCTGAAAGCCGCGCGCGCGGTTACGGTCGCCGATCAGGAACAGCAAGCGCTGTTGTTCGGCCAGCCGCCGGTAGCATTCGGTCACCGGCAGCCGCGGGTCCCAGCAATCGATCGCTTCGCCGCCGATGCCGTTGATCTCCAGAATCGAGAAGCTCTCCCCGCGCATCAGCGCTTCGACGCTCTCGAACCGCAGATCGAAACGTCCGTAATGGAATTCGGTCATGCCGCGGGCGATCTGGTCGAAGCGGTCGTCGAGCGCCGCGGTGATGTGGCGGCGGCCGTCGCGATACAGCGCACCGGCGCGTTGATTGCCGATCAAGGCAATACGCACCACTTCGCCCTCGCCCGCAACGCGATCGAGATCGAGCGGATCGACGCCGCGATGCGTCGGGTCGATACCCAGATGCAGCGCCGACTTCCATTGTGCGCGCGCGTTGCCGGCGATGAGCTGGCGCACGGTGCTGCGGCCGTCGCCGAGCACCTGCGGGAAATAGCGCAAGGTCAGGGAGATGACGCGGCCGCTGGCTTCGCCGGGCAGCCGCGCATAGAGCACCGCCGCCTCGCCGGGGTAAGGCACATAACGCTGCAGCATCAGCGTGTTGGATTCCGGGAAATTCGCGAGATAACTCTCAAGCGCGACTGGCGTGTCGATCCGCCGCACGCCGTGGCCGTGCCAACCGATATCGGGCTTGGCGATCAGCGGAAATTCCAGACCGGCGTCAACGAGCGCACGATTGGCGCGTTCGATATCGCCGGCGAGACTTGCCGCACCAGGATTGCGTTTGACCACCACGAAGTCGGCGATCCACTTGCGTTCGCTGAGCGCGACGTCAAAGAAATACGAACTCTTCGATTCACCCCACATCCCGCCATTGAAGATCGCCGGGTTGGCCGCGGTCGGCAATGTCAGCGAGCGATGGCGAATGCCGAGCCGGATCCAGTTGAACACTAGCGGCAGATAGAACAGCGCCGGCGGAATCCGCTCGGCCATGGCGACCTTGTGATCGCCGCGCGCCAGCGGCGGCATGCCGCGACAGGATTCGGTCAGCGTCGTATCGGCGGCCATATCCGGCAGCACGGCCTTGCGGAACGCAAACACCCGCTTGCGGGCGAAACTGGTGGCAGCGATGGCCACGAACAGCATTGGCCAGGCCCAGAAGCCGATGCTGTCGTCGAGCGCGTCGCCGAACACGATGACGAGATACAGCATCAGCGGCAGATACAGCGCCGAAACGATCAGGCTAGCGGCGGTGAAACGAAGCAGCGACACCCGCGCCCAGCCGCAGGCCACGAAGGCCACGAAGACAATTCCCGGCACCACGCGGCACAAGGCCACCAGCCCGAAAACATTATGCTTGAGCGTGTCGCCGAAACGGCGCACCCGGTCGTCCACCGCGTAGCGCGACAGCCACGGCACATGGCGCGCGGCATAGCCAAGCCCGTAAAGCGCGAAATCGCTGGCGACGATGCCGCCATAGATGCTCAAGGCCACCAGACTGACCGGCATCAAATCGTTCACAATGATGTAGCCGCCGAGGATGATCGCAAGATCCTCGTGCGCGAACGGCAGCACCAGCAGCGAGGTGACTTTGGCAAACCCGGACAGATCGATCGACGCAATCTGCCCAAGCAACGTTATCGATTGAAACAAGCGCGTCCCCGATCCCCACCAGTCTTTCCGGCTATGCGGAAAGACCAAAAACCTTTCGAGCCCGACGCCGGCATCTTCGCCGCTATCGCAATATGGCCCGGGAGTGACATCCCGATGAAAGGCAAAGCCTTGTTGTTTCTTTTATGCCTCCGGCTTCAATAGTTATTTTGACGTAATGCGCCGCGAGGAACAAGAAGCTTCGCCGGCCAGGCCACCGGTTAGCCGCCCCGGATCGGCGTGTTCGCCCGACCGTGACATAGGGGCAACAGCGCCCCGAAGCGATTCGCGGCGATTGGGGCGTTCTGCCCTCATAAACGCAATCCCCAGCAGCGGCTGGTAATTAGGCACAACCGGCGGCAATGCTCGAAGCGCTGCCGCAGCCATGGTAGGCTTGTGACATCATGAGCGATCAACACTCCTCTTCCGGCGATGACGGGCGCGTGGTGAGCTTCCGGAGCGGCCGGCCGGTCACAAGGCCGCCTGAGTCGCCGGCGGTCGAAGATCTCGCCAAATATCACGGCAAAGAGAGCAAAGAAGAGTATCGCGAGCGGATGATCGTGAATTTAGCGGCATTCGCGTTCATCGTTGTTTTGGTCGCCGCGGGGTGGTGGCTGGCTGGCACCATGGCGCAGATGCGTAAAAACGAGGACTGTGCCGCCTCCGGACGCCGCAATTGCGTCCCCATCGAGTACAATAAGCAGCGCTGGTGAGGTTTCCGGAAGCCGGCAGCCGCCTATCCCGGCGATTTTGGCTCATTCGGGCGGTCAATACCCTCGCCATTGAACTTGAGGCTCTGCTTCGCTATACGGGCTGCTTGCCACCGGCCGGGGCAGCTTGCTGCCTATGGCTTTTGCGCGGCATCGCATACCTCGGCTGGAATTGTCAGAACTCTAAATAAATCAGAGAGTTATCTATGTCTTCAACCTACGACACCATCGCCAATATTATCGCCGAGACCTGCGATATTCCACGCGACACGATCAAGCCCGAGAGCCACGCCATCAACGATCTCGGCATCGACAGCCTGGACTTCCTCGATATCGCCTTTGCCATCGACAAGGCCTTCGGCATCAAGCTGCCGCTCGAGCAGTGGACCCAGGAAGTCAACGACGGCAAAGCCACCACCGACCAGTATTTCGTCCTCAAAAACCTCAGCGCCCGCATCGACGAACTCGTCGCTGCCAAGGGAGCGTAAAGCTCGCCCAAAACATGCGTCTTGAGTACTTCCAACTGATCGACCGGATCGTCGACCTTAACCTCGCCGATCGCTCGATCAGCAGCGAAGCGACGGTTCCGGTCAACAACACGATCTTCGAGGGTCACTTTCCCGGCTTCCCGCTGATGCCCGGCGTGCTGTTGATCGAGGCCATGGCGCAGACCTCCGGCTGGCTGATCGTGGCCGCCAACCGGTTTCAGCGCATGCCGTTTCTGGCCCAGGTCAAGAACGCCAAATTCCGCACCTTCGTGATGCCCGGTCAGCGTCTGCTGGTCAGCGCCAAGCTGGTGCATGAAGGGTCAGGCTACGCCGTTACCGCGGCCAACATCACGCTCGCCGGCAAGCCGGTATGCGACGCCACCCTCACTTTGCGGGTGATGGATTTCCCCAATGCCGAAGTGAGCGAAAAGATGCGCGAAACCGCCGCACGGGTCGGTTTCCCGAACGAGGTTGCGGCCAATGGCTAACGCAGAACGCGAAGCCTGGATCACCGGCGTCGGCATCGTTTCAAACCTTGGCGAAGGCGCCGAGGCCCACTGGCAGAAATTGATAGCGGCGCAGCCCGCCCCCGACACGACCGCCTTTGCGCCCTACGTGGTGCATCCGTTGGCGCCGGTGAATTTCGACCTGCAAATTCCGAAAAAAGGCGATCAGCGCCAGATGGAGAACTGGCAGCGCATCGGCACTTATGCGGCCGGTCTTGCGCTCGACTCCGCCGGCGTCAAAGGCAACCGTGACATTCTTTCGCATATGGACATGATCGTCGCCGCCGGCGGCGGCGAGCGCGATCTCGCGGTTGATGCCACGATCCTCTCCGGCATGCCGCACGCACCGAACAAGGCGGCCTATCTCAACGAACACCTGATGAGCGACCTGCGTCCGACGCTGTTTCTGGCGCAGCTTTCAAATCTGCTCGCCGGCAACATCTCGATCGTGCATGGCGTCACCGGCTCGTCGCGCACCTTCATGGGCGAGGAATCCTCCGGCATCGACGCGGTGCGGATCGCGCTGTCGCGCATCATGGCCGGACAGAGCGATATCGCGCTGGTCGGCGGCGCGCATAATGGCGAGCGTCCCGATCTGTTGATGCTCTACGAGTTCGGCAAATTCAATTTGAAGGATCGTTACGCACCGGTCTGGGAACGCGGCGACAATGGCGGCTTCGCGCTGGGATCACTTGGTGCCTTTCTGGTGATCGAAGCCCGCGACCATGCCGAGAAGCGGGGCGCCAAACCTTTGGCGCGCCTGACCGCTGTGGTGTCGGACCGTACCAAGCGATCGCCGGGCGCCGTTCAGGGCGCATTGACGCGGCTATGGGACAAAATCAAAGCCAAGGTGCAGCCCGGCCATGCCGCGGTGCTGTCCGGCGCGACTGGCGCTGCCGTCGTCACCGCCGAAGAACGCAAATTCCTGGAGCAACACGGCGACCTTGCCGTTCGCGCCACCGGTTCCTATCTCGGTCATGGGATGGAGCCGCAATTTCCCATGAATATCGCCTTGGCTACGGTCGCCTTGGCTCATGGTACGCTGTTTCCGCCCTGCGACTCGACCGGACTGGAGCGTCCGATGAGCGGGGAATTGAGCCAGGTTCTGGTGACCGGCGTCGGACATTGGCGGGGTGAAGGCCTCGCTTTGCTCGACCGGGTCGGCTGAGGGAGAACACGTATGGCATCGACCAAAGACAGCATGGGCCGCCCCATCGTCGTCGTCACCGGCCTCGGCGTGGTTACCTCGCTCGGCGCCGGCAAGGTCGATAACTGGGCCAAGCTCACAGCCGGCGAATCCGGCATTCGCGCCATCACCCGTTTCGCCACCGACGGTCTCAAAACCCGCATCGCCGGCACCATCGATTTCCTGCCGCCGCAGCCCTGCACCGCGGCGCTGTCGGAGAGCTTTGCCGATCTGGCGGCGGCCGAGGCGATCGGCGAATCCGGCATCGGCACGATGGGCGATTTTCCGGGCCCCCTCTTTCTCGCCGTGCCGCCGATCGAAATGGATTGGTCGCAACGTCTCGAAGTCGGCGCCAAGTCGGGCGCCAACGAAAACGTGACCTATAGCGACCTGCTGCGCGTCAGCCGCGACTTTCCAGAGTTTCACCAGCGCTATCTGTTTGGCTCGGTGGCGGACTATCTGGCGGAAAAATTCGGCACCAAGGGCTCGCCGGTTTCGTTGTCGACCGCCTGCGCGTCCGGCGCGAGCGCGATCCAGCTCGGCGTCGAGGCCATCCGCCGCGGCGAAACCGACGCCGCGCTTTGTATCGGCACCGACGGTTCGATCAATCCGGAAGCCTTGATCCGCTTCTCGCTGCTGTCGGCACTCTCAACCAGCAACGACCGTCCGCAAGCCGCCGCCAGGCCGTTCTCCAAGGGCCGCGACGGCTTTGTCATGGCCGAAGGCGCCGGCGCCCTGGTGCTGGAAAGCTACGATTCGGCGAAAGCGCGCGGCGCCAAGATCCTCGGCGTGCTCGAAGGCTGCGGCGAGATGACCGATGCGTTCCACCGCACCCGCTCGAGCCCCGACGGCAAGCCGATCATCGGCTGCATCGCCAACGCGCTAAAGGATGCCGGGCTCCAGCCCGACGACATCGATTACGTCAACGCGCACGGCACCAGCACGCCGGAAAACGACAAGATGGAATATCTCTGCGTCTCCACCGTGTTCGGCGAGCGCATGAAGAGCGTACCGATCTCTTCGAACAAATCGATGATCGGCCACACGCTGTCGGCCGCCGGCGCGGTCGAGGCAGTTGTCACCTTCCTCACCCTCCAGCATCAGCGTATTCCGCCGACCATCAATTACACGCCCGATCCCGCGATCCCGCTCGATGTTGTGCCCGACAAGGCCCGCGATGCTCGCGTCACGCATGCCATTTCGAATTCTTTCGGCTTTGGCGGACAGAACGTCTCGCTGGTGATGGGGCTCGAGCCGGCCTGATCCTAAAAAAGGCCGGCCGCCCGCCGATCGGACCACCGTAACTAAAAGACATACCGCATGCGCGCACTTCAACTCATCGGCGACCGCAAGCTCGAACTTGTCGACCTGCCGCCCCCGCCGCCGCCGGCGGACGGTGAGGTGCAGATCCGTATCAAGGCGGTCGGCCTCAATCATCTCGACGTCTGGGGCTTTCGCGGCATGGCCTTCGCCAAGCGCAAGCTGCCGCTGGTGGTGGGCGCCGAGGCATCCGGCGAAATCGCCGCCGCCGGGGCCGGCGTCAACAATTTCAAAGCCGGCGACAAAGTGGCGATGTACGGCGCCATGACCTGCGGCCAATGCGCCGCTTGCCGCGAAGGCCGCGACAATCTGTGCGAAAACGTCGCCGGCATCATGGGCTTTCATATCGACGGCTTCGCCCGTGACCTGATCAATCTGCCGGCGCGGCTGGTCGTGCCGGTGCCGGCGGCCGTGTCGCTACGCGACGCCGCATGCGCGCCGATCGCCTTCGGCACCACCGAGCACATGCTGTTCGACAACGCCAAGCTCAAGCCCGGCGAGACCATTCTGGTCCATGCCGGCGGCTCGGGCATCGGCTCGGTCGCGATCAAAATGGCCAAAGCCATCGGCTGTACCGTCATCACCACCGTGGGCGACGACGCCAAGGCGGAGAAAGCCAAAGCGATCGGCGCCGATCACGTCATCAATTACAAGACCGAGCGTTTCGAGGGCGTCACGCGCAAGCTGACCGCCAAGAAGGGCGTCGATGTGGTGTTCGAGCATGTCGGCGGCGAAGGCTTCAATGCCTCGCTGTTCGTGCTCAAGCGCGGCGGCCGCCTGGTGACCTGCGGCTCGACCGCAGGCCCGACCGTCACCATCAATCTGATGCAGCTGTTCCAGCAGCAATACAAGATTTTCGGCTCGTTCGGCTGCCAAATCCGCAACATCCGCGATAGCCTGTCGAAAATGGCGGCCGGCATAGCGCCGATCATCGATTCCGAATTTGCCCTGACCGAATTCGAGCAGGGTCTGGCGCGGCTCGAAGGCCGGCAGGTATTCGGCAAAGTGATCGTCAATTTCTAGCAAATGATCCCGAAAAGTGGGCACCGGTTTTCGGATGAGATCATGAGCAAAGCAATATGAGCAGCTTGCGCCGACGTCTGCGCCGCGGCCTCAAGCACACCGGCAATGCGTTGGGCGGTTTTATCGCCGTGCGTCTGTTGCGGCTGCTCCACCGCGCCAACCTCGACACGGCGTCTGCTTCCGCCGGCTGGCTGATGCGCAAGCTTGCGCCGCTATTTCGAGAAAATCAGATCGGCCGCGCCAATCTCACTGCCGCCTTTCCCGAGAAAACCGCCGCGGAAATCGAAACCATCTTAAGCGGAGTCTGGGATAATATCGGCCGCATGGGGGTCGAGTTCGCGCAGCTTGACCAGCTCTGGAATGAAGATGCTCACCTGCATCCAGAGAACAGCCGTGTGTCGCTCGACCCGACATCGATCGAACGCTTTCTCAAACTACAGAATGACGGCAAGCCGGCTTTGATCTTCGCCGCGCATCTCGCCAACTGGGAACTACCGGCGGTCTGCGCCGCAACCTATAAGCTCGACAGCGCGGTGCTGTATCGCAAACCCAACATCGCTGCGGTCGATGCTTGGCTGGAAGAAACCCGCGCGGCCAGCATGGGCGAGATCATCTCGACCGGCTTGGGCGCACCGATGAAGATCGCACAGGCGCTCGAGCGCGGCGCGCATGTCGGCATGCTGGTCGACCAATATTATGTGCGCGGCGTGCCGGTGACGTTCTTCGGTCAGCGCACCATGGCCAATCCGTTGCTGGCCCGCCTCGCCCAGCACTTCAACTGCCCGATCCACGGCACCCGTATCGTGCGCTTGCCGGGCAATCGTTTTCGCGCCGAACTGACCGATGAGATCGCGCCGGTACGCGGCGCCGACGGCGACGTCGATATCGCCGGCACCATGCAGGCGGTCATGACGGTGATCGAAGGCTGGATCCGCGAGAACCCTGAGCAATGGCTGTGGCTGCACCGCCGCTGGCGGCCGGAAGACCACACGGCGGCCTAACGCATCGGTCTTCGGTGCTTTAAGTCTTGGTCGGCAGCCCCGCCGCCTTCCAGCCGAGAATGCCGCCGGCGAGGTGCGCGCTATAGGGGAAGCCAGCGTCCTGGGCTGCGACCGAAGCGGTAATCGAACGCCGGCCCGAGCGGCAGGCAAACACCACCTGCTTGCCCTGCGGATCGGGAATAAGGGACGCATCGAAGCTCGACAACGGCACAATCACGGCGTCGGGATAACTTTCCACCGACGTCTCGTTCAGTTCACGAACATCGACCAGCAGCATGCGGCCTTCGGTGAGCCCTTTTGCCACCTGTTCCGGCGTGAGGTTCGTCACCTCGTCGGCGCGCGGCATTTCGTCGGCCATAACGCAACTCCCTGTCTTCGATCCCGGCGTTTTTAGCCGGAATCGGCGCACGCTGCACTAGCGTTTTAGACCGTGACTTGCGTGCCGACTTCGACCACCCGCCCGGTCGGAATCTGGAAATAATCGGTGGCGTCATTGGCCGAGCGGGTGAGCGCGATGAACAGCCGGTCCTGCCAGCGCGGCATGCCCGAATGCACGGCGGGCTTTAGCAAGCGGCGCGACAGGAAAAACGACGTCGACATGATGTCGAATTGCCAGCCGAGCTTGCGGGCGATCGCTAAGGCCTTTGGCACGTTCGGCGATTCCATGAAGCCGAAGCGCAGCACCACCCGCGAGAAGGTCTGCCCCACCGGCTCGATGCGCACCCGTTCGGCCAGATCGACGCGCGGCGTATCGGCGGTCTCGATGGTCAGGATGACGTTCTTCTCGTGCAGCACCTTGTAGTGCTTGAGACTGTGCATCAGCGCGGTCGGCGCGAAACCCGGATCGCCGGTCAGAAACACGGCGGTACCCGGCACGCGGATCGGCGGCTTTTTTTCGAGATTGGCGACGAGGAAATCGAGCGGAATTTCCTGCTTGCGGGTTTTCAGGATCAACAGCCTGCTGCCACGCCGCCACGTGTACATCAGCGTCATGATCACGGCGCCGAGCGCCAGCGGCATCCAGCCGCCCTCGATGATCTTGAGCATATTGGCGGCGAGAAACGTCAGGTCGATGAACAAGAACGGCAGCATCAGCGCCAGCGTCGCCACCAGCGGCCAGTGCCAGACGCGTCTGATCACGATGATCGCCATCAGAGCCGTGACCACCATGGTGCCGGTCACCGCAATGCCGTAAGCGGACGCCAACGCGCTCGACGAGCGGAACAGCGCCACCAACAGCAGCACGCCCACCAGCAGCAACATGTTGACCCGCGGCATGTAGATCTGCCCGAACAGCGATTCCGAGGTGTGGCGGATTTCCAGGCGCGGCAACAGGCCGAGTTGGATCGCTTGCTGGGTCAGCGAATAGGCGCCGGTGATAACAGCCTGACTGGCGATCACGGTGGCGATGGTAGCGAGCACGACCATCGGCATCAGCGCCCAATCCGGGTACAATAAGAAGAACGGGTTCTCGATCGCTTTCGGATCGGCCAGCACCAGCGCGCCCTGACCCAGATAGTTCACCAGCAGCGCCGGCAGTACGGCAACGAGCCAGGCAATGCGGATCGGGCCACGGCCGAAATGGCCTAAGTCGGCATAGAGCGCCTCGCAGCCGGTCATCACCAGGAACACGGCGCCGAGCGTGTAAAATCCGATCAGGCCGTGATGCAGCAGAAAGTACACGCCGTAATACGGATTAAACGCCAGCAGAACGGTCCAGTTCTGTCCGATATGCCATAGGCCGGCCGCGGCGATACAGGCGAACCAGATCAGCATCAGCGGGCCGAAGAACGTCGCCACCTTGGCGGTGCCGCGCGACTGCACCGCGAACAGCGCCATCAGGATAACGACCGTGATCGGAACGACGTAAGCATCGAGCGCCGGAGTGACAATCTTCAAGCCTTCGACCGCCGACAGCACCGACAGCGCCGGCGTGATGATGGCGTCGCCATAGAACAGCGCACCGCTGATGATGCCGAGCAAAATCAAGAGACCGCTGCTGCGGCCGAGTGCGCGCGAGGCCAGTGCCATCAACGCCAGCGTGCCGCCCTCGCCGTTGTTATCGGCGCGCAACAAAACGATGACGTATTTGACGGTGACGACCAGCAACAGCGCCCAGATGATCAGCGACAAGATGCCGAGCACCACCGTTTCGTTCGCCGGATTGCCGGGACCGACCGCCGCCAGCACCGATTCACGCAGCGCGTAGAGCGGGCTGGTGCCGATGTCGCCATAGACGACGCCGATGCTGCCGATCGTGAGCGCCCAAAAGCCGGTTTTGGCGTGCGTACCGTTCGGCGCGCCATTGCCATCTTGGGCTGGCGCCGAAGCGGCGGCGGCGGTCGTGTGAGACATAAACGCCTGCGGATTTGTTGCAATGCGAAAACTAAAGGTCGCGGCTTATACCCCGGCCCGCAGGGGGCGGCACTTGATATTCCGCAATTCTCGAAGCGGACCTATGCACAGGGCGCAGGCCATAACTATTTTTCGTATTTATTATCAATGGCTTATATAACGAGCGCGTTGCGCCAAAGTAAATTCGGCGTAACGACACCCTACACCGTCACCTGGGTACCGACTTCCACCACGCGGCCGGTCGGGATCTGGAAAAAGTCGGTAGCGTCGCTGGCCGAACGCGCCAACCAGATGAACAAATGGTCCTGCCAGGATGGCATGCCAGATTTCGCCGACGGTCTGAGCGCACGCCGCGACAGAAAGAACGACGTCGACATGATGTCGAATTGCCAGCCGTGCTTGCGCGCGATCGCCAGCGCCTTCGGCACGTTGGGCTGCTCCATGTAGCCGAACTTCAGCGACACGCGCGAGAAGTGCTCCGACAATGCCGTGATCTGGACCCGTTCCTCCTCCGGCACGCGCGGTGTGTCGGCGGTGACGATGGTGAGGATCACGTTTTTCTGGTGCAGGATCTTGTTGTGCTTGAGATTGTGCAACAGCGCGGTCGGCGCGAAATCCGGATCGCTGGTGAGAAATACCGCGGTGCCCGGCACGATATGCGGCGGCTTCTTCTCTAAGATTCGGAACAGCGTATCGATCGGCACTTCGG
Source organism: uncultured Hyphomicrobiales bacterium (assembly GCA_903878085.1). Taxonomy (GTDB): domain Bacteria; phylum Pseudomonadota; class Alphaproteobacteria; order Rhizobiales; family Xanthobacteraceae; genus Pseudolabrys. The sequence continues at coordinate 134,400 of CAIRGJ010000064.1, forward strand.
TGCGCCGCGTCTTGCTGGCGAGAATGCCGGTGCCGCGCCGCCACGTCAGAATCATCAACACCATGCCGGCGCCGAACAGCAGCGGCGCCCAGGCGCCCTCGAACAATTTCATGAAGTTGGCGGAGAAGAAGGTCACGTCGACGATCACGAACGGCACCATGACGGCCAATGCCTTCCACAGCGGCCATCGCCACAATTTCCAGAACACGAAGAACGCCAGCAGCCCGTCCACCACCATGGTGGTCGCAACCGCGATGCCGTAAGCCGACGCCAGCGCGCTCGACGTTCGGAATAGACCGACCAGCAGCAGCACGCCGACCAGCAGCGCGATGGTCACGCGCGGAATGTAAATCTGCCCGACATGCGAGGCCGAGGTGTGCAGGATCGCGAGCCGCGGCAGCAGGCCGAGCCGGATCGCCTGATGCACCAGCGAATAGGCGCCGGTAATCACCGCCTGGCTCGCGATCACGGTCGCAGCCGTTGCCAACACCACCATGGGCAGCAGAAACGTCTCCGGCACCAGCCGGTAAAACGGATTCTCGATCGCGCCCGGGTCGGCTAGCACCTTCGCACCCTGTCCGAAATAATTGATCAGCAGCGACGGCAACACCAACGAAAGCCAGGCGACCTGAATCGGCTTGCGGCCGAAATGGCCGAGGTCGGCGTAAAGCGCTTCGCCGCCGGTCACCACCAGAAACACGGCGCCGAGCGTCACCAGCCCAATGTGGCCATGCTCGGCAACAAAGGCGACGGCGTAATAAGGATTGAGCGCATACAGCACGTGCGGGTCGTCGCGAATGTGCAGCGCGCCGGCCACCGCGATTGCCAGAAACCAGACCACCATGACCGGGCCGAACAAAGCCGCCACCTTGGCGGTGCCGCGGCTTTGCGCGGCAAACAGACCGATCAAGATGAACACCGTCAACGGCGCCACAAATTCGCTGAATGCCGGGCTTGCCAGCTTGAGGCCCTCCATCGCCGAGAGCACCGAGATTGCCGGCGTGATCACGGAATCGCCGAGAAACATCGAGGCGCCGATGACGCCGAGGATGGAGATGAAGGCGGCGCGACGGCCGAGCCCACGCATCGCCAGTGCCGTGAGCGAGAGCGTGCCGCCCTCGCCGTTATTGTCGGCGCGCAACAGCAACAGCACGTATTTCAACGTCACGGTGACGATCAGGGCCCACACGATCAAGGACAGCACGCCAAGCACGACGTCGCGCGTCACCCCTTGTTCGTGACTGGCCGCCATCACCGCCTCGCGAAACGCGTAGAGCGGGCTGGTGCCGATATCGCCATAAACCACGCCGACGCTGCCAAGCGCCAAGGCCACCAAGCTCGGCGGCGCTTCATGGCCGGTGCCCGCACCGTGAGGATCGGCAGCGGCAGCCGTCTCGGTTACACGATCCGTCATTATGGAGTTTATTTCGCTGCCGTCTGCACGGGAAAAGCGGGCTTATATCACTGCCTGAAGCGAGAGAATACCGATCTTCATCCTTGGTCGGTTGACCAGGATTAAGCAGAGCGGAGCTCGGTTTGTTCCGCGTTACGGGCTGAAATTGACCGGAATCGGCGGTTCTTCCCGCATCAGGGTAATGGTCACCCGGCGGTTCGGCGACATCGTCGGGTTATCCGGGAACAGCGGGTCGGTATCCGCCTTGCCCGCCACCATGAAGATATGGCTGTTTTGCAGCCCCTCGCTGACCAGGATTTCGCGCACCGCATTGGCGCGGTCGGCAGACAGCTCCCACGCTCCATAGCCCGGCTTTTCCGGCACCTTGGAGGTGGAGGTATGGCCGGTGATCGAAACCCGGTACGGCATCGCCTTGAGCGACGGCGCCAGCTTCTTGATCAACAGCCGGGTGCGCTCGAACGGCTCCTTGGCGGCGTCGGGGAACATCGAGCGGCCGTCCTGATCGACGATCTCGATGTTGAGGCCGTCGCGGCTCTCCTCGACAAGAATGTGTTTCGAAGCTTCGGCGATCTCCGGCATTTGCTGCAAGGCCTGGCGCAGCGACGCTGAGGCCAGCGAGAACTTGCGGTCTTCCTTGAAGCGGGCGCCATAGTTGCGCTGACGGTCGTTATCGTCCGGTCCCGGCGTTGCCGAGGCTTCGGTCGGATCGATGTGCGCGGCGTTTTTCAGCTTGGGCCGGGTCGGCAGGCCCATAACTTCGATGATGCCGGAATAGCGGACCTTGTCCTGCACGCCGAAGGCGTCGCGCATCGAGCCGGCGACCACCTGGAGCTTGGCCTGATCCTGCGTCGAGAAGGCGACGAGCATGACGAAGAACGCCACCAGCAACGCCATGAGATCGGCGAAGGTGACGAACCAGCCGTGGCCGCCTACATGTCCGCGAGCTTTCTTGGCCATCGTCCCTGCCCGTTATGCCGCAACCGCTTCGGCTTCTTCCTCGTCGGGAGCGTGGCGATGCTTTTCGGGCAGATAGGCCAGCAGCATTTCGCGAACCAGCGACGGGCTCTTGGCCTCGCGGATCATCAAAATGCCGTCGATGATCAAAGTGCGGTTGATTTCTTCGTCCACCAATTTGCCGTGCAGTTTGTCGGCGATCGGAAGACAGAACAGGTTGGCGATCGTCGCGCCGTAAAACGTCGCCAGCAAAGCGCCGGCCATGAAGGGGCCGAGCTTGGACGGATCGGTCATGTTGGCGAACATCTGCACCATGCCGATCAGGGTGCCGATCATGCCGAAGGCCGGCGCGCAGTCGCCAATCGCGCGGTAGATCTTCTGACCTTCGTCAAGATGAGTGAGGAAATTGTCGCGGTCGCGCTCAAGGTTGTCGCGGATGAAGCTGGTGTCGTAGCCGTCGGCGACGAAGCGGATGCCCTTCGCCATGAAAGGGTCGTCGCACTCGACTTTTTCAAGACCGATCGGACCGGACTTACGGGCGATCTCGGCGATATCCGCCAGCTCATCGACGAGTTCACGCTGCGTCATCCGGCGCATCGTGAAGGCGAACTTGGCGCCGAGGGGCACGCCATGGAAAATGCAGGAGAGTGGGAACCGAATCAGCGTTGCGGCAAAACAGCCGCCGCCGATAAGGATCGCGGCATGTTCGCTGACGAACATGTGCAGATCGCCGCCCATCATGATCACGAGGCCGATGACGCCGACGCCCGCCGCCAGGCCTATGCTGGTCGCAATATCCATCACCTACTCCACACAACGCACACGGTTACTGGCGTCGAAAGCTTGCAGCACGGCGCGGCAAGCCATCACGGCTTCAGAATGTCAGTTCGACCCTAGACTGGCGCTGTTAAGGGGGGGTAAAGGCTAAGAGAGAGTGAAACAAAAACGGCCCGGGAAATACCGCCTGGCCGTGACCCGGCCTGGAAAACCTGCGAAAATCTCCCAAACAGGCGCCGTTCGCCCCAGGGCCTCGTCGAAGGCCCCCTAAAAACCGGAGGAAGAAGACCCATGCGCGAGATTGGCCATTTAATCGGCGGCAAGGCCGTCAAAGGGACCTCCGGACGGCAGGGCGACGTTTTCGACCCCAATACCGGCGAGGTGCAGGCCAAAGTCGCGCTGGCGAGCAAGAGCGAGGTCGAACAGGCCATCGCCAATGCCGCGGCGGCGCAGCCCGCCTGGGCCGCCACCAATCCGCAGCGCCGGGCCCGCGTCATGTTCAAGTTTCTCGAGCTGGTGGCGAAGGAATACGACGACCTCGCCCGGCTGTTGTCGTCGGAGCACGGCAAGACATTCCCCGACGCCAAAGGCGACATCCAGCGCGGCCTCGAGGTGGTCGAATTCGCCTGCGGCATTCCGCATTTGCTGAAGGGCGAGTACACGGAAAGCGCCGGTCCCAGCATCGACATCTTTTCCGTGCGGCAACCGCTCGGCGTGGTGGCCGGCATCACCCCCTTCAATGTCCCGGCCATGATCCCGTTGTGGAAGTGCGCGCCCGCGATAGCCTGCGGCAACGCCTTCATCCTCAAGCCGTCGGAACGCGCCCCGTCGGTGCCGATGCGCATCGCCGAACTCTTCCTCGCCGCCGGTTTGCCCGAAGGCATCTTCAACGTCGTCAATGGCGACAAGGAAGCCGTCGACACGTTGCTCACTGACCCGCGCGTCAAGGCGATCGGCTTCGTCGGCTCGTCCGATATCGCGCAGTACATTTATTCGACCGGCACGGCGCACGGAAAGCGCGTGCAATGTTTCGGCGGCGCCAAGAACCACATGATCGTGATGCCCGATGCCGACATGGACCAGGTGGTTGATGCGCTCATTGGCGCGGGCTACGGCTCGGCCGGCGAGCGCTGCATGGCGATCTCGGTCGCGGTGCCGGTCGGCAAGAAGACCGCCGACATTCTGATGGAGAAGCTGATCCCGCGCGTCGAGAGCCTGAAGATCGGTCCCTCCACCGATGTGCAAGCCGATTATGGTCCGCTGGTCACAAGAGCTGCACTGAACCGTGTGAAGGATTACGTCGAAGTCGGCGTCAAGGAAGGCGCCAAGCTTGTGGTCGATGGCCGCGGCTTCAAGATGCAGGGCTACGAAAAGGGCTACTTCATGGGCGGCTGCCTGTTCGACGAGGTGAAGCCCGAGATGCGCATCTACAAGGAAGAAATCTTCGGCCCGGTGCTGTCGGTGGTGCGCGCCAAGGATTACGAGGAAGCGTTGCGGTTGCCGTCGGAACACGAATACGGCAACGGCGTCGCCATTTTCACCCGCGACGGCGACACCGCGCGCGACTTCGTCAACCGCGTGCAGGTCGGCATGGTCGGCGTCAACTTCGCCATTCCGGTGCCGCTCGCCTATCACACCTTCGGCGGCTGGAAGCGCTCCGGCTTCGGCGATCTCAACCAGCACGGTCCGGACTCGGTGCGCTTCTACACCAAGACCAAGACGGTGACGCAGCGCTGGCCGGCCGGAACCAAGGCGGGCGCCGAGTTCGTGATCCCGACGATGAAATGAACCGCGTCGTAGCCGGCCTCTTTCTCGCGCTGACGGTCGCGGGCTGCGCCGGGCAATCATTGTCGACCGGGGCTGTGCCAACCGGCGAATTTGTCATGCCCGGCCGCTGGATCCTGGCGGCGCCCAATGCCCCGACCTGCGGCATGAATTTTACCGGCGCGGGCGGCGCGCGCACCGGCAAGGTGTCGCCGGAGGGCGGCTGCCCCGGAAACTTCTACCTGAGCCGGAGCTGGGCGCTCGACAGCGACGCGCTCGTGATCAACGATGACGACAACAATGCGCTGGCACGCCTCAAGCTCGCCGGCGGAGGCTTCGAAGGCCAATCCACCGCCGGATTATCCGTGACGCTGTCGCGCCCGGCTGTCCCACCGCAATAGGAAGCGCTTATGTCCGAGTATCAACTCTACTGCTTCGCCCAGTCCGGCAACGCCTACCGCGCCGCGCTGATGCTCAACTTGATCGGCGCCGATTGGCAGCCGCAGTGGATCGATTTCTTCGGCGCCGGCGTGCAGCGCAAGCCGGAGTACCGCGAAGGCGTCAACGAGATGGGCGAAGTGCCGGTGCTGGTCGATGGCGCTAAAAAGCTGACGCAGTCCGGCGTGATCTTGACATATCTGGCGCGCAAGACCGGCAAATTCCTGCCGCAGGGCGACGATCAGGAACTGGAATCGCTGCGCTGGATCATCTTCGACAATCAGAAGGTCAACGGCTTTCTCGGGCCAATGCGTTTTCTGATGAACTTCGCCAAGCCGGCGGGCGATCCGGCGGTGATCGGATTTCTCAAAGGCCGCGCACTCGCGAATCTCGGCATCGTCAACAAGCGGCTGGAGACGCACGATTACCTGCTCGGCGACCGGCCGACCATCGCCGATATCTCAATGACCGGTTATCTGTACTACCCGGCCGAGGAGTTCGGCTTCGATATCGCCAAGGATAATCCGGCGATTGGTGCCTGGCTCGAGCGGATGAAGGCGCTGCCCGGCTGGGGCCACCCCTACGATCTCATGCCCGGCTATCCGTTCGGCACCCAAGGCTACCGCAACCGCGCTTAGTGACCGCAACAGTCGTCGTGGTCGTGATGGGCGTGGCCATGCTGGCCGTGGTCGTGCGCCAGCGATAGCGCATAAGCGCCACCTTCCGGCTCGAATGGCGCATCGATCATCGTCACTTTGGCGCCGAGCGACGTCAGCAAAGTCTCGACCGCGGCATCGCGCCGGGCGCGGACCCGGTTAGGCAGCACCTGCACGGGGATGTGGCGGTCGCCGAGATGCCAGGCCAGCCGCGACAGCCCCGCCAGATCGGCGGCGCGCGCCTCGATCAAAGGCTCGGGTGCTGCCACGACCTCCACCAGCGTCCCGTCCTCAAGCACCAGCAGATCGTCGGTCCGCAGCCGTACCGGCATATGCAGGTCGATATCGATGACGGTGCCTTTGGCGCCAGTGACGGTCAGCTTCTGCGCGCTGCGCTGTTCATGACCGAGTATCACGGTATCGGCGACCGGCCGGTCGTGGCGGTGGGCGCCGTTAATGACGCTGGTTGCGCGCGGCATGAATGCGAACGATCAGTTCAAACGCGCGGGGCGGCCGGGATCGCCATCCCGGTCGGTGCCGGCCTGATCGGGCGACAGCGGCGTATCGCTCGCGGGCGTCGCGGCCGTTTCGACGGCAGCGGCGAGCGCCGCTTGGTCCTTGCGCTGATAGTCGCGGTACGACAGCCAACCGAGCGGCAGACAGCTGAGATAGACCACGGTGGCGATGGTGAGGACTTCCCACGGATAGCTGATCAGCAGCGCGAAGCACAACACCACCACCACGAACAGCGGCAACACCATTTCGGGCGGCACGCGCTTGCCGACGCGCTTGCCGGAAAACACTGGGAGCCGCGAAACCATCAGCAGCGCAATCGCCAGCGTGTAAAAGAAGGTCAGCCAGATCGTGACCAGCCCGTTGGAGACGCCGAGAAAATACAGATAGATCGGCAGCAGCACGGTCATGGCGCCGAGCGGCGCGGGTATGCCAGTGAAGAAATTGTCCGCCCAGGCCGGCTTGTTGGGATCGTCGATCATCACATTGAAGCGCGCGAGCCTGAGCGCGGCGCAAAGCGCAAACACCAGCGCCGCAATCCAGCCCGCCGATTTCAACTCGTGCAGTCCCCAGAAATACAGGATCAGCGCCGGCGCCACGCCGAAGTTGACGAAGTCGGCCAGGCTGTCGAGCTCGGCGCCGAAACGAGAGGTGCCTTTGAGCAAGCGCGCGACGCGGCCGTCGATGCCATCGAGGAGCGCCGCGAACACGATGGCCGCCAACGCCAGATCGAGCTTGCTCTCCACCGCCAGGCGTATGGCCGTGAGCCCGGCACAGAGCGCCAGCAGCGTGATCAGATTGGGCAACAGCGTACGCACCGGAATCGCCTTGAAACGGCGGCGGAGCGGCGGAGCGGGATCGATCGGCTGAAAAACCATATTGTATTATAGCGCAAAGCGCGCTTCCCGTGGGGGATAGTTGCACCGTGACTGGAACGTCCAATCTCGCCAAAAGTTTGAGCAACTGCCGCACGTGCTGACGCAACCAGCGGCGGCGCATCGGAACCGTCCGCGGCGCGCCTAATTATCTATTTTATATCAGTAAGATAGCTTGTTATCCGCTTTGGTCTGTAATTTGCTTGGAGCTGGCAAAGCCACACGCTCCAAGAGGTCAAATTATGTCTGTCACGACGGCTCAGCCGCTATCCCTTCCGGTCACCTCGTCCACGCGATGGATCCAGCTCGGGCTGGGCCTTATCGCCATGATGTCGATTTCCAGCCCGCAATACGTCTGGACGCTGTTCACCAAGCCGATCCAGGACGCGCTCGGCGTGCCGCTATCGGCGGTTCAGGTGACGCTGACGATACTGATCGTGCTGCAAACCTGGCTGTCGCCGATGCAGGGCTATCTCGTCGATAAGTTCGGACCGAAATTTCTGATCGCCGTCGGCTGCATTCTATCGGGCCTCGGTTGGGTCACGTCGGCCTACGCGACCAGCCTGACGATGCTCTATCTCACCTACGGCCTGTTTTGCGGCGTCGGCACCGGCATCGTCTATATCGGCATTATCGGACTGATGGTGCGCTGGTTCCCGGACCGCCGCGGCTTGGCGACCGGCATGGTCGCCGCCGGCTACGGCTTCGGCGCCATCGCGACCACCTTCCCGATCGACACCATGCTCAAGAGCGCCGGCTATCAACACACCCTGGTGGTGTTCGGCATCATCATGGGAATTGTCGGTGCGCTCGCTGCGCTTTTGATGCGCGCGCCGGATTCTACGGACGCGCTGCCGCCGCCGGCCGTGATGACGTCAAGCAAGAGCGTCGCTCCGCAGCAAATGCTCAAGACCAAAGTGTTCTGGCTGATGTTCTTTATGATGAGCATGATGTCGACCGGCGGCCTGATGGTGATCCTGAACTTCGCGGCGTTCTCGCGCTCGTTCGGCGTCGCCAATGTCATGGTCTGGGGTCTTGCCGCGCTGCCGCTGGCGCTCACCGTCGATCGCATTACCAACGGACTGACGCGGCCGTTCTTCGGCTGGGTGTCGGATCGGATCGGCCGCGAAAACACGATGGGCATCGCCTTCCTGTTTGAGGCCGTGGCCATTCTTTGTCTGGTTCTGGTGCGCGACAATGCGATGCTGTTCGTCATCCTGTCGGCAGTCGTGTTCTTCGGCTGGGGCGAAATCTTCTCGCTGTTCCCCTCGACCTTGACCGACACGTTCGGCACCAAGAATGCCACGACGAATTACGGCTTCCTCTATATGGCGCAGGGTGTCGGTTCGGTTCTCGGCGGCCCGCTCGCGGCCCTGTTGTTCGAAAAGACCGGAAGCTGGCTGCCGGTGTTCGGCATCATCATCACGATGGACGTGGTGACCGGCTTGCTGGCGCTGTTCGTGCTCAAGCCAATGCGGAAACGCTACGCCCTGGGCTGATCGGCATTCGCTAGCCGGCGCGGTAAGTCCGTCCCGCATCCGAACCACGCAAGTCGGCGAGCACGGTCTCGCCGGCGAGCGAGGTCTGGCCGACGGCCACCAGTGTTGGCGTGCCTTCCGGCAGATAGACGTCGAGTCTCGAGCCAAAGCGGATCATGCCGAAACGTTCGCCGGCGCCGACCGGCTGCTGCTCGCGCACGAAACAGACGATGCGGCGCGCCACTAAACCTGCAATCTGCACCACCGCGATGCGCACACCCGCCGTCGAGATGACGAGCGAATTACGCTCGTTGTCGACGCTGGCCTTGTCGAGATCGGCGTTGAAGAACTTGCCGGGCTGATAAACGATCTTTTCAACGCGGCCGGTGACCGGGCTGCGGTTCACGTGGCAGTCGAACACGCTCATGAAAATCGAGACGCGCGGCAGCGGCTTATCGCCGAGGCCGAGCTCATGCGGCGGCGCGGCGGTGGTGATCATGCTGATGCGGCCGTCGGCCGGCGCCACCACCAGGCCTTCGCGCACCGGCGTCACCCGCGGCGGATCGCGGAAGAAATAAACGCACCACAGCGTTAGAACGGTGCCGAGCCAGCCGAGCGGGCTCCACAGCCAGAACAGGATCAGGCTGACCAGCGCAAAGGCGCCGATGAAGGGGTAGCCCTCCGGCGTGATCGGCACCATTTGCTGACGAATCGAATCATAGATGGACATGAGTTATCCTACTCCGCCGCGTCGGCGGGTGCTTCGAGCGGCGCGGCGACCGCGGCAATTGTCATAGTATCGTCCACCTGCGGCGGATTGCGGTTGGGCGCGCCTGCGTTTTCGCTGGCTCGGGCGAGCTTCTCGCGGGCTTCCTCGGCCTCGCGCTGCCTGTTCCACATGCTTTCATAAAGGCCCTTGCGATCCAGCAACTGGGAATGGGTGCCGCGCTCGACGATATTGCCTTGCTCCAGCACGATGATTTCGTCGGCGCCGACGATGGTCGACAGCCGGTGCGCGATCACCAGCGTGGTGCGGCCTTTCGACACCCGCTCCAGCGCGTCCTGGATTTCCTTTTCGGTGTGGCTGTCGAGCGCCGAGGTCGCCTCGTCCAGCACCAAAATCGGCGGCGCTTTCAAAATCGTGCGGGCAATCGCGACGCGCTGCTTCTCGCCGCCGGACAGCTTCAAGCCGCGCTCGCCGACTTCGGTGTCATAGCCCTTGGGCGCCATGCGGATCAGGCCGTCGATCTGCGCCAGCGATGCCGCCTGTTCGACTTCTTCATTGGTCGCTTCCCAGCGGCCGTAACGAATGTTGTAGCGGATGGTGTCGTTGAACAGCACGGTATCCTGCGGCACCATGCCGATCACCTTGCGCAGCGACTTCTGCGTCACCTTGGCGATATCCTGGCCATCGATCAGAATGCGGCCGCCGGACAAATCATAAAAGCGGAACAGCAATCGCGAGATCGTCGATTTGCCGGCGCCCGAGGGGCCAACCACCGCGACGGTCTTGCCGGCCGGCACTTCGAAGCTGATGCCTTTGAGAATCTTCCGGTCCGGCTCGTAAGAGAACGCCACGTCTTCGAAACGGACCGTGCCCATCGTTACGGCAAGCTCCGGCGCGGCCGGCACGTCCTTGATTTCCGGAGCGCGGCTCAAAATCGTGAACATGGTCTCGATATCGATCACCGCCTGCTTGATCTCGCGATAGACCATGCCCATGAAATTCAGCGGCTGGTAAAGCTGGATCATCATCGAATTGATCAGCACGAAATCGCCGACGGTCTTGGTGCCGGCATGGATCTCGAAGGCGCACATCACCATCGCGGCGGCGAGCCCGATGGTGAAGATCACCGCCTGCCCGGCGTTGAGCACCGCGAGTGAGGTGTAAGCCATGACGCTGGCACCCTCGTAGCGCGCCATCGACTTATCGTAGCGCTCGGCCTCGCGGTCCTCGGCGCTGAAATATTTCACCGTCTCGTAGTTCAGCAGCGAGTCGATCGCCTTGACGTTGGCGTCGGTATCGCTCTCATTCATCCTGCGGCGGATGCCGATGCGCCATTCGGTGGCGAAATAGGTGTAGACCATATAGACGACGACCGTGATCATGACGACGGCGACGTAGCGCCAGTCGAACTGCCACATCAGCACGCCGATAATCAGCAACAGCTCGATGATGGTCGGCGACAACTGCAGGATCACCATGCGCACGATGGTTTCGATGCCGTTGCGGCCGCGTTCGAGCACGCGCGTCAGTCCGCCGGTCTTGCGCTCGAGATGAAAGCGCAGCGACAGCTCGTGCATGTGCACGAAAGTGCGGAAGGCGAGCCGGCGCACCGCGTTCATTGCCACCTTGGCGAACAGGCCGTCGCGCACTTGCGTCAGCACCGCCATCAGGATGCGCATGCCGCCATAGGCAATCGTCATGGCGATCGGCGCGGCCAGCGCCCACACCATCCAATCGGAGCCGGCAACGGGGGCGCTGCCAGGACCGCCGGTTTGGCCGGCCAGCGCGTCGGTGGCCCATTTGTAGGTGAAGGGCACCGCGACAGTGGCGAGCTTCGCCACCAGCAGCAGCACCATGGCGCCGAGAATGCGGATTTTGAGGTCGCGGCGATCGCTCGGCCAGATATAGGGCCAGAGGTGGATCACGGTGCGGAGCAACGAAGCGCCGTCGGCGGAGACATGCGGCTGAGGAGAGCGGTGGTGATGGTGATCGGTCATTCAGGGTCCGGGCAGACGGGCCTCAACGTGGCCCTTTAAGTGAGCTCCATATAGGGGGATTCCCGCGCTTAATCACCCCGCGTAAGGCGCTAAGGCAGGCAATAAGCTGCTACTTTCGCGCGATCCTTGACGAACGGCATGCTGCGTTGCACATGCAAGGCAGTCAACAGAATCGAAAACATGAGCAAAATCGCAAAAATCTGCGTCTATTGCGGCTCCGGAGCCGGCACCGACCCCGCTTTCCTGCAAGCCGCCGTCGATTTCGGCAAGATCCTGGCTGAAGGCAGTATCGGCCTTGTCTATGGCGGCGGCGACAGCGGCATGATGGGCGCCGTATCCATGACCGTCCGTCATGAAGGCGGCGAGGTCACCGGCATCATCCCCGAATTCCTGCTGAACAAGGAGCGGGCTGGACGCGGCGGCGACGGCCTCATCGTCACCAAAGACATGCACGAGCGCAAACGCAAGATGTTCGAGATGGCGGACGCTTTCGTCGCGCTGCCGGGCGGTGTCGGCACGCTGGAAGAAATCGTCGAGCAGATGACCTGGGCGCAGCTCGGCCGCCACAAGAAACCGATTTTGCTGGCCAACATCAATGGCTTTTGGAACCCGCTCTGCGCCCTGCTCGACCATATGAAATCGCTGGAATTCATCCGCAAGGAACTCAACTTCGATCTGCTGGTGGCCGACAAAGTCGAGGACATCCTGCCGATGCTGCAGAACGCGGCGGCCACAGTTTCCGAGGCCGACAAGGAAATGACCGCCGCCGTGCCCGAGCAGTTCGCGTGATTATGCCGCGGCGGTGAACGTCACCACCTCGATGCGGTTGCCGTCGGGATCGCGGATGAAGGCGGCGTAGTAGCCCTCGCCGTGCTGCGGGCGCAGGCCCGGCGCGCCGTCGCTGGTGCCGCCGGCCGCCAGTGCCGCGGCGTAAAAGCCGTCGATCATCTCGGACGAACGCGCGCGAAAGCAGACATGGGTCCCGCTGTCCGCGGGCGCGGCCACCAAGCCGGGCCGCAGATTGATCCAGAACTCCGGGTATTTCTTGCCGAAGCCGACGGTCGCCGGCCGGGCTTCCAATTTTATTATGCCCAGCGCGCCGAGCACCGCCTCATAGAAGCGCGTGGCGGCGGCAAGATCACGAACGGGAATGGAAACATGGTCAATCATAGGGCCGCCGCGATGGACCGCAAAAGCGGCCACAGACCGAAGCGGCTAGCGTGGCTTAAATATTATCGTCGTTCAATATCGGAACCCGCCAAACGGCGAATAGAAAAGCTGCCGACGACAAGCCGAACGTCACCGCAACGCCTAGCAAAAACATCGCCATGACCACCCTCGATGTACGGTGATTCTCAACGCCACATCATGGCATGCGTTCCACAAATCGCGACGAAATTGTGTGCTGCAGCGCATCAATAATTCACGCCGGCGCGCCGGATTTCACCAGCTTGAAGATGATGGAATCCATCAAGGCTTGAAACGATGCGTCGATAATATTGGGCGACACGCCAATCGTCGTCCAGCGCTCGCCATGTTCGTCTTGGCTTTCGATGAGCACGCGCGTCACCGCCTCGGTGCCGCCATTGAGGATGCGCACGCGAAAATCGGTGAGCGTCAGCCCGTCGATGTATTTCTGATACTTGCCGAGGTCCTTGCGCAACGCGAGATCGAGCGCATTGACCGGACCGTTGCCCTCGGCCGCCGAAATCATGTTGTCGTCGCCGACTTTCACCTTGACCACCGCCATGGTGACCGTGACGCGCTCGCCCTGGGCGTTATCGCGCTGTTCGACGTTGACGTCGAACTGGGTGACGTCGAAATAATCCGGCACTTTGCCGAGCGTGCGCCGCGCCAGCAATTCGAACGAGGCGTCCGCCGCCTCATAGGCGTAGCCGATGGCTTCGCGTTCCTTGACGATCTCAAGCAGCCGCCCGATGCGCGGATCGTCTTTGTCGGCCTTGATGCCGATGCGCTCGAGCTCGGCCAGCACGTTGGATTTTCCGGCCTGCTCCGATACCAGCACCTTGCGCTTGTTGCCGATGGCTTCGGGCGCGGTGTGTTCGTAGGTCGCCGGCTCCTTGGCGATGGCCGAAGCGTGGATGCCGGCCTTGGTCGCGAAGGCGCTGTCGCCGACATAGGGCGCGTGCCGGTTGGACGCCCGGTTGAGCCGCTCGTCGAGCGCGTGCGAAACGGCGGAGAGCTTCTTGAGCGCGGCATCGTCAACGCCGATCTCGAACTTGTCGGAAAATTCCGGCTTGAGCTTCAGCGTCGGGATGATCGACACCAGGTTAGCATTGCCGCAACGCTCGCCGAGGCCGTTGAGCGTGCCTTGAATCTGCCGCGCGCCGGCGCGCACCGCGGCAAACGAATTGGCGACCGCCTGCTCGGTGTCGTTGTGCGCGTGAATGCCGACGTGGTCGCCGGGGATGATCTTCACCACCTCGCCGACGATCTTCTCGACTTCATGCGGCAGGGTGCCGCCGTTGGTGTCGCACAGCACCACCCAGCGCGCGCCCTCGTCGTAAGCGGCCTTGGCGCACGCCATCGCGAATTGCGGATTGGCCTTGTAGCCGTCGAAAAAATGCTCGCAGTCGAGCAGCACTTCCCGGCCCTTGGCTTTGGCGGCGCGCACGCTGTCGCGGATTGAGGTGATGTTTTCCTCGTTGGTGGTCTCAAGCGCCACCCGGACGTGATAATCCCAGGCCTTGGCGACAAAACAAATCGCGTCGGCCTTGGCGTCGAGCAAGGCGGCGAGGCCCGGATCGTTCGACACCGAGCGGCCCGGCCGGCGCGTCATGCCGAAGGCGGTGAACGTCGTGCCGAGGCCATGATCTTTGGCGAACAATTCGGTGTCGGTCGGGTTGGCGCCCGGATAGCCGCCCTCGACGTAGTCGATGCCGAGATCGTCGAGCATGCCAGCGATCGCCAGTTTGTCCGCCAGCGTGAAGTCGACACCATTGGTCTGCGCGCCGTCGCGCAGCGTGGTGTCGAACAGATAGAGGCGTTCCTTTGCCATGACGGCCTCAGATAACCCCGTAATAGTAGAGCGCGAACAGAATCGCAGCGGCAAGCACCGCGAACTTGAGCGCAATGTAATACAGCCAGTGGCGCGGAAACGGCGTATCGGGCTTGGTCATGGTGCCTCCGGTTTGGCGAGCGGCTTGTGCAGCGTGGTGTTGGCGAGCCATTCGTCGCCGATGGTGACACTATTGCGCTGCTGCGCGATATAGCCGCGCTTCTCAAAGAAGCCGCGCGCGGTATCGCTGGCATCGACGATCAGTTTTTCGGCGCCGCGTGCGCCGGCCAGTTTCTCCAACGCGTCGATCAGCATGGCGCCGACGCCCTGCCCGACCGCCGCCGGATGGACATAGAGCATATCGATCTTGCCGCCCGGCCCCAGCGCGGCAAAGCCTGCGGGCGAGCCTTCCAGGCTCGCCATCAGCGTTAATTGATTGCCCAGCCGTTTGCCGAACGCCGCTTCGTCATCGGCGGCCGAAATCCAAGCCTGTTGCTGCGCCTCGGTGTAATCCTCGGCCGTCAAATCGATGACGCTGGCGCGAAAGATTTCGGCGAGCTGCGACGCATCGTCCGGCAGAAACGGCCGCAGCGCGAGCTTGGGATGGGCGGTGGCCATTAGCGCGCTACCTCCCAGGTCGTGCCGTCTTTCGAGTCCTTAAGCACGACGCCCATCGCGGCGAGTTCATCGCGGATGCGATCGGATTCTTTGAAGTTTTTCGTGGCGCGAGCGGCGTTGCGCGCTTCGATTAGGCCAGCAACCGCATTCTGATCGATACCCGAAATTGAAATCGCTTTGCCCTTTCGGCCGGATGCCGTATCGCCCAACAAGCCAATCAGCATCGCGGACGACTTGAGATAGCGCTTTGCATCTTCGCCGGTGCGGTCGCCCAACATAGATACGCCGGCCTCGAAAGTGGTGCCGACCTCGGGTGGACGAGCCATTTGGTGCAATCGGGCGATTGCGGCAGGTGTGTTCAAATCATCGGAAAGTGCCGCACTGAAAATACTATCGACCTCGGGAGATGGTGATACGTCACCAACGGCTTGATACCAAGTATCGAGAGTTTTCGTGCTTTCCTCTAGGCCTTTCACCGTCCAATCGATGGGCTGCCGGTAATGCGTGCGCAGCATGTTCAGCCGCACCACCTCGCCCGGCCAATCGGCCAGCAATTCGTGGATGGTGATGAAGTTCCCGAGGCTCTTGCTCATCTTCTCGCCTTCGACCTGCAAGAAGCCGTTGTGCATCCAGGTGTTCGCCATCACGCCGGTATGGAAGGCGCAGCGCGATTGCGCGATTTCGTTCTCGTGATGCGGAAACACCAGATCGATGCCGCCGCCGTGGATGTCGAAGGTTTCGCCGAGATGCTTCCAGGCCATCGCCGAGCACTCGATATGCCAGCCCGGACGGCCCGGCGTCCTGATGCCGCTGGGCGACGGCCAGGCCGGTTCGCCGGGCTTTGACGGCTTCCACAGCACGAAGTCTTGCGGATCGTTCTTATAGGGTGCCACCTCGACCCGCGCGCCGGCGATCATTTCGTCGAGCGGCCGCTTCGAGAGTTGGCCGTAGTCCGGCATCGATGGCACGTTGAACAGCACATGGTCATGACCGACATAGGCATGCCCGCTTCGGTCGAGCCGCTCGATCAGCGTCTTCATCTCCTCGATGTGCTCAGTCGCGCGCGGCTCGACCGTCGGCGGCAGACAACCCAGCGCCGCCACGTCGGCCTTGAAATTCTTGTAGGTCTCGTCGGTCAGTTCGCGGATCGGAACGCCGCGCTCGGCGGCACGCGCGTTGATCTTATCGTCGACGTCGGTGATGTTGCGCACGTAAGTGACGTGATCGGCGCCGTAGAGCTGGCGCAGCAGACGGAACAGCACGTCGAACACGATCACCGGGCGCGCATTGCCGATATGGGCGAAGTCGTAGACGGTCGGTCCGCACACATACATGCGGACGCGCGACTGATCGATCGGAGTGAAAACCCGCTTCTCACGCGTCAGCGTATCGTAGAGCTTCAATTCCATGCCAAAGGCGTCCGTCGGCTCGCTGGCCGGGCGTCCCTGAACTCTCGAACTGGAGAAAAGACGGCCGCAGCCAGCTGGTGCGCTAGCTAATAATCTCGCGGCTAATGCCGCAGATGTGGGTCAGACCGTGCATTAGAACCCCTTGCGCATGATCTTTTCCGAAAACCGGTTCCCACTTTTCGGGATCATGCGCGTGGCCGCACAATGATGAGTTGGGCGGATTCCGTCAAGACCCGCCGTTTGGCGGCTAACCCGAGGAAATAACAGCGGTTATCCGGAGCCGCCCCCTGGGCCTGAGAACGGTTAATTCGCCCTTAACAAATTCCTCGCATTTTACGGCCGCGCCATGTGAAGCGCGCGTTGCAGGAAAGTGGCCGATATCATGCGGACAGTAGTGTTCAGTCTCGCCGCCGTTCTTTGTCTCAGTTTCTTCAGTTCCGCGCAGGCGGAGCGGCGCATGTTCATCATCGCCAACGATGCCGACGGCTACGGCATCGATCGTTGCCTTGCCACCGGCGCCAAATGCGGCGCGGCGGCGGCCAATGCCTACTGCAAATCGCATGAATTCGCCGAAGCCACGACCTACAGCAAGGTCGACCGCGACGACATTACCGGCGCTATCCCGAACGGCGGCTCGGGCGGCTGCAAAGGTCCCAAGTGCGACGACTTCGTCGCCATCGTCTGCAACCGCTAAGTTCTGCGCCGGTTGGCCGATTGGGGCGTCGCAATGCCGCAGGTTAGAAGATTTCTAAACTAGTTGCGCGCGGTCGCAGTTTCAGCCAAAGTCTCATTGCGCTTGAAGGCGGGTCTGAGTTCTAGAAGGTCCTCCCGGCGCTGGGAAACGGCAGCGCAGACAATGACCGACCAGACTGCTCAGCGGGCGCCCGGCCCTTCCGAGGCCGCGCTCAAGCTCGAAGAGTTTTTGCCCTATCGGCTCAACGTCTGCGCCAGCCTGGTGTCGGCGGCGCTGTCGCAGATTTATGCCGATCGCTACAAGATCGGCATTCCCGAGTGGCGCGTCCTGGTCACGCTGGGCCAATACGGCATGATGACCGCCAAAGCGGTCGGCGTTCACAGTCACATGCACAAAACCAAGGTGTCGCGCGCGGTCGCCCTGCTGGAGCGCCGCAAGCTGGTGATGCGCCGCACCAATCGCGCCGATTTGCGCGAGGCGTTTCTGTCGCTCGCGCCCGCGGGCCGCGACATCTACAGCGAACTGACGCCGACCGCGATGGATTTTTCCCATCAGTTGATGGACACGATCGATGCCGCCGACCGCGCCGCTCTCGACCGGGCTTTGGCGAAGCTCACCGAGCGCGCTGCGCGGCTCGTTCCCGATATCGCCAAAGGTGGCGACCCGCGGTAATCTTCCGTGTAAAGTCCGCGCGCATTCAAGCCGGGGACTTTCCGTGAAACTTTATTCCTACTTCCGTTCCTCCGCCGCCTACCGGGTGCGGATCGCGCTCAACCTCAAGGGCTTGCCCTATGAGATGACATCGATCCATTTGACCAAAGACGGCGGCCAGCAACGCAAGCCGGAATTTTCCGCCATCAACCCGCAGATGCGCGTGCCGGCGCTGGCCTTGTCCAGCGGCGACATTCTGACCCAATCGCTGGCGATCATCGAATATCTCGACGACATTCAACCCGAACCGGCTTTGCTGCCGGCCGACGCGCTCGATCGCGCCAAAGTGCGGGCCATCGCACAAATGGTCGCTTGCGATATTCATCCGCTCAATAATCTGGTGACGCTGCAGTATCTCAAGCGCGTGCTCAAGCATGAGCAGGCGGAGATCGACGCCTGGTACCACCATTGGGTGATCGAGGGTTTCACCGCGATCGAAGCCATGATCGCGCCCGGACCTTACGCCTATGGCGCACATCCGACGCTGGCCGACATCTGCCTGGTGCCGCAGGTGTTCAATGCGCGGCGGCTGAAAGTGCCGCTCGATAAGTTCCCGAAAATCACCGCGGTCGAGGCCGCCTGCCTGAAACTGCCGGCCTTCGACAAAGCGCGGCCCGAGAACCAGCCGGATGCGGAGTGACGCGCGCCGCTTGGCCTGCTAGACCCCCGCCCGCGTCTTTCCACCCCTCCCGCATGAACGAAAACAAGCCGTGGCATCCACCAAACTCGTCCGCGTCGTCCTCTGGATGGTCGGCGCATTGCTCTCGTTCTCGGTCATGGCGGTGTCGATCCGCGAACTGGCCAGTGGCGGTCTGAGCATTTTCGAAATTCTCGCGATCCGCAGCGGCGTCGCATTGCTCGTGCTTGTGGTCCTGCTGATCGTTCGCCCGGAATTGCGGGCCTACACGCGCCCGCAGCGTATGCCGCTCAATTTTCTGCGCAACGGCGTGCACTACGCGTCGCAGTTCTGCTGGGCGCTCAGCCTCACGATGCTGCCGCTCGCGATGGTGTTCTCGCTCGAGTTCACCATGCCGGCCTGGACCGCCTTGCTCGCCGTCTGGCTGCTGCACGAGAAGATGACCCCGAGCCGTCTCGGCGTGGTCGTGCTCGGCCTGGTCGGCGTGCTCGTGATATTGCGGCCGGGCATTGCCAGCTTCAATCCGGCGGCGTTCCTCGTATTGGCCGCCGCGTTCGGTTACGCCATCACCATGATCACCACCAAAAAACTGACCGCGACCGAGACGACGTTCGGCATCATCTTCTGGATGGCGGTGATCCAACTGCCGTTATCGTTGATCGGCAGCGATCCGCTGGTATTTTTCCATCTTGAGACACGCCATATTTTACCCGCAATCGGGGTCGGAATTGCCGGCCTGACGTCGCATTATTGCTTGAGCAACGCGTTCCGCGCCGGCGACGCCACACTGGTGGTTCCCTTGGATTTCATGCGCAGTCCGCTCATTGCCGTCGTCGGCTGGGCGTTTTACGGCGAGCAGCTCGACATTTTCGTGCTGCTCGGCGCCCTGATCATCGTTGCCGGCGTGCTGTGGAATCTGCGCTCAGAGGTCGCACGGGTGAGGCTCGCATCGTCATGATTTCCGCATTAAAGTCCCGGGCATGACTGGATTGGTTCACAGAATTGCGGCAGCCGCGGCTTTTGCCGTGTCGGCTTGCGCGGTCGCGTTCGCGCAAGCGCCGAACCCGGCATGCCAGCGCCTCGAAGCGCAACTGACATCGCTCGACCAGGGCAACACCGATCCGTCGCGCGCCGATCAAATTCGCCGCGCGGAAGACGCCGTCAATCGTCAGCAGTCCGAGGTCGACCGGCTGGTCGGCCAGGCGCGCAAGATGGGCTGCGAAAATTCCGGTTTTTTCTCGATCTTCAACACGCCGCCGCCGCAATGCGGCGCGCTGAACAGGCAGATCGACCAGCAGCGCACCAATCTCGAAAACATGCAGAACGGGCTCGAACGGCTCAATGGCGGCACATCGGAGCGCGCCTCGCAGCGGCAGTCGCTGCTGATCGCGCTCAGCACTAATGGTTGCGGCGCGCAGTATCGTTCCGCGGCGCTGGCCGGCCAGCAGGGCGGCTTCTTCGACCGGCTGTTCGGCAACAACAGCGTCAATTCGTCGGTACCCGGTGCGATGGGCGGCACGTTCCGCACCATCTGCGTGCGGACCTGCGACGGGTTTTACTATCCGATTTCCTATTCGACCTCGTCCGACCGCTTCCGCGACGACGAGCAGACCTGCCAGCGCATGTGCCCGGCGTCCGAGGTCCAACTCTACTCCTATCACAATCCCGGCGAGGAAGTGGCTCAGGCGGTATCGCTGAGCGGCCAGCCCTATAGCACGCTGCCGACGGCGTTCAGCTATCGCAAGGCGGTCAACCGGGCGTGCAGTTGCCGCAAGCCGGGCGAAAGTTGGAGCGACGCGCTCAAGGCCAGCGGGCCCGACGCGACGGTTGCGCCGGGTGACGTGGTTGTGACCGAAAAGAACGCGAAGCAATTGTCGCAGCCGCGTGTCGGCGCCGATGGCAAACCGCTCCGTCCCGACCCGCGCGCCAAGACACCGGCCGATCCAGCGCCATTAGCGGAAGCGCCTGGCGAGATCGATCCGGCGAAGCGGACCGTGCGCACGGTGGGCCCGAGTTTCCTGCCGGTCCGCTAGATCTCTAGAAGTCGAAGGCTTCGGATTTGACCGGCTTGCCCGCGACCGGCGAGGCGCCGGCTTCCGGCAGCGGCGTGCCGGGATCGCGGAAGCGGTTGGTGATCGGATAGCGGCGGTCGCGGCCGAAATTCTTCAACGTCACTTTGACGCCCGGCGCCGCCTGGCGGCGCTTGTATTCGGCGATGTGCAACATGCGCTCGATGCGCACCACAATAGCGCGATCGAAACCGGCGGCAACGATAGTCGAGATCGGCTCCTCGCGCTCCACCAGCCGTTCCAGGATCGGATCGAGCATCGAATAAGGCGGCAGCGAGTCCTCGTCCTTCTGATTTTCGCGCAGCTCCGCGGTCGGCGGCCGGGTGATGATATTCTCCGGGATCACGCCACCACTTGGGCCCATCGCGCCGTCCGGCTTCCATTCATTGCGCAGCCGCGACAAGCGGAACACCTGGGTCTTGTACAGGTCCTTGATCGGGTTGAAGCCGCCGTTCATGTCGCCATAGAGCGTGGCATAGCCGACCGACATCTCCGATTTGTTGCCGGTGGTCACCACCATCAAATTGAACTTGTTGGAGATCGCCATCAGGATCGTGCCGCGCGCGCGCGCCTGCAGATTTTCTTCCGTCACGTCGCGCGGCATGCCGGCGAAGGCCGGCGCGAGCGCCGCTTCGAAACCCTCGACCGCGGGCGCGATTGGCAATAACTCGTAGTGCACGCCCAGCGCCTTGGCGCAGGCCGCCGCATCGTCGAGCGATTCCTGCGCCGTAAATTTGTAAGGCAGCATTACGCAACGCACGCGATCGGGACCGAGCGCGTCGGTCGCCATCGCCGCGCACAAGGCTGAATCGACGCCGCCGGACATGCCCAGCACCACACCGGGAAATCCGTTCTTGTTGACGTAGTCGCGCAAGCCCAGCACGCAGGCCGCATAGTCGGCGCGATCGGCTTCAACCGAAGCCACCATCGGTCCGTTCTCGCAACGCCAGGTGCCGCCGCTCCGGACCCATTGCGTGGTGACGATGGCTTCCTGAAAAGCGCCAAGCTGAAACGCCAGCGAGCAATCGGCATTGAGTCCGAACGACACGCCGTCGAACACCAGTTCGTCTTGTCCCCCGACTTGATTGACGTAAATCGCGGCCAAGCCCTGCTCGGTGACGCGCGCGACTGCGATGTTGAGCCGCACGTCACCCTTCTGCCGCCAGTACGGCGAGCCGTTCGGCACCACCAGAAGCTCGGCACCGGTTTCCGCCAGACACTCGACGACTTCCTCGCCCCAGATATCCTCGCAGATCGGCACGCCTAGCCGCACGCCGCGGAAATTCACCGGGCCTGGCATGGGGCCGGGCGCAAAGACGCGCTTCTCGTCGAACACGCCGTAATTGGGAAGATCGACCTTGTAGCGCAGCGCGGCGATGGCGCCGCCGTCGAGCAAGGCGACCGCGTTATAGAGCTTGCCGCCATCGACCCAGGGGCTGCCGACCAGCAAGGCGGGGCCTGGGGTCGCGGTCTCAACGGCCAGCTGCTCGATCGCGGAGCGGCAGGCCGCCTGGAACGCGGGCTTGAGCACCAGATCCTCGGGCGGATAACCGGCGATGAACAATTCGGGAAAGACGACCAGATCGGCGCCCTGCGCGGCCGCCTCGGCGCGGGCACGGCGCACTTTCTCGGCATTGCCGGCGACGTCGCCAACCGTCGAGTTCAGCTGGGCAATCGCAATCGCGAGTCTATCGGAAGGGCGGGCGTTCATGACAAAGACTTAGCGCCTGCCCTTCCGAACGGCAATCGTGAACGGGGCTCGCGGCCGCAGATCAGTCAAACGCGGTACGAATACCCGCCGCGCCGCCACCGACCTTGATCGTGCCGGTCTTTTTCAGCGCTTTGCCCGTAAAGGCAAACACGTCGATCGACTTCTCCGCCATCGACTGGGCCAGCAGGGTCTTGCCGTCTTTGCTCCACACCACGCCCTGGCCCCAGGCGCCGAATTCGGCCTTCGCCGCCGGCGTCAGCTTGGTCCCGTTGATACGGAAGATCGAGAGGATGCTGCCTTTGTGATAGTTCGGATGCGACGACGGCTTGTTCGAACCGTTCTGCATCGTCACGGCGACATAGCTCCCATCGGGCGACATGGTGGCACCTTCGGGGATTTGCTCAACGGTAATCGTGTCGACGATGCGCGGCGGATTCACCTTGAGGTCGATGACCGAAATCATGTCGGTGTCGCCCTGCCCGCCGCCCTGGTTGGTCAGCACGGCCACGGTGCCCTTCGGGCTGATGGCGACACTGTAGGGGCGAAAGCCCGCAACCATGAACTGCTTGGTGTCCTCGACCTTGGTGCCGTCGACGCTGAGCACCGAGATGCGATGATCGCCGTCGCGAGTCACCAGCGCCATCTTGCCGTCGGGCGTGAAGGCGACGTGGCTCGGACCCGACTTCGGATTGCCGAAATCGACCTTGCCGGCCGCCGTCAACGTCTTGTTGGCGATGGTGAAGACCGACACGGTACCGTCGTTGCGGTTGGCGACCAGCGCCAGAGTACCCGCCGCATTAATCGACAGTCCGGACGGAGCGGCGCCCGCTTCGACGGTCGCGATCACCACCGGGGGCTTCGCCTTCAGATCGATAACCGAAATCTGATTGTTGGCTGTGGTTTTCTTCGGATCGGCGGGGTCGATCTTGATCGCGCCGGTCACCAGCGCAATGCTTTCGTCTCTGGTAATGGCAACGCTCTGCGGCGGACCGACGACACTCGTCGGCGCCTTCAATTCGGCAATCACCTTCGGCGGCTTCGCCGAGAGGTCGATGATGGTGACGGTGTCAGACGCTGGATTTTGCACAACCGTGCCGACGCCGTTGACCAACGCGGCCTTGTTGTCGTTGGCGGATACAGCGATCTGCGCGGACGCGCCGACCGTGAGCAGCGGCAAAGCAAGCAGCGCGCAGGCAATCACCGGCGGCCACTGATGATGGCGTTTCATGACAACTCCCCGGCCCGGATGTCGTTGTCTATGGCAGCAATCCGCGCCGAGCTCGCGGCTGCGCCCTGCCTAGACTAACACCGGAACCGGGAGAAAGCTTCCCCTACAACCCCGCCGCCGCGGGCAGCGGCTTGGCGTTGCCGACGCGCTCTTTCTTGAGCAATTTGGCCAGCAAGAACGCCATATCGATGGCCTGCTCGGCATTGAGCCGCGGATCGCAGACCGTGTGATAGCGGTCGTTGAGATCGGCATCCGAAATCGCGCGCGCGCCGCCGGTGCATTCGGTGACGTTCTGTCCGGTCATCTCCAGATGCACGCCGCCGGCATAGGTGCCTTCGGCTTGGTGGATCTCAAAGAAGCTGCGAATTTCCTTGAGGATCAAATCGAACGGCCGGGTCTTATAGCCACTCGCCGAGGTGATGGTGTTGCCGTGCATCGGATCGCTCGACCACAGCACCACCCGGCCCTCGCGCTTCACGGCGCGGATCAGGGCCGGCAGTTGATCGCCGACCTTCTCGGCGCCGAAGCGGCCGATCAGGGTCAGGCGGCCGGCTTCGTTGTCCGGATTGAGGATATCGATCAGGCGCAACAGATCGTCGGCTTTGAGCGACGGCCCGCATTTCAGCCCAAGCGGATTCTTGACGCCGCGCGCATACTCGATGTGCGCGTGATCGTGCTGGCGGGTGCGGTCGCCGATCCAGAGCATGTGGCCCGAGGTCGCGTACCAGTCGCCGGTCGTGGAATCGACGCGGGTGAACGCCTCCTCGAAGCCGAGCAGCAGCGCTTCATGGCTGGTGTAGAACTCGGTGGTGCGCAGCTCGGGATGGCTTTCCAGATCGAGGCCGCAGGCCTGCATGAAGCCGAGCGCCTCGGAAATGCGGTCCGACAATTCGACATAGCGCCGCGACTGCGGCGAGTCCTTGACGAAGCCGAGCATCCACTGCCGAACGCTCCCGAGGTTCGCGTAGCCGCCTTGCGCGAAGGCGCGCAGCAGATTGAGCGTCGCCGCCGACTGCCGGTAGGCAGAGAGCTGACGGCGCGGATCGGGCGTGCGCGCTTCCACGGTGAAAGCGTTGTCGTTGATGATGTCGCCGCGATAGCTCGGCAATTCGATGCCGTCGCGTTTCTCGGTCGGCGACGAGCGCGGCTTGGCGAACTGGCCAGCGACGCGGCCGACTTTCACCACCGGCGAGGCGGCGGCATAGGTCAGCACCACCGCCATCTGCAGGAACATGCGGAAGAAGTCGCGGATATTGTTGGCGCCGTGCTCGGCGAAGCTTTCGGCGCAATCGCCGCCCTGCAGCAGGAAAGCCTTGCCATTGGCGACCTTGGCCAGCTGCTTCTTCAGGCTGCGCGCCTCGCCGGCAAAAACCAGCGGCGGAAAGGTCGAAAGCTGCTTTTCGACATCGGCCAAGGCTTGCTGGTCCGGATAATCCGGGACCTGCTGTATAGGCTTTTTGCGCCAGCTATCGGGCGTCCAACGTTCGGGCATCACGAATTACTCCAAGATTGCGGGGGGTTATACACGAGCCCCCCCGGCCAAGGCCAGATATTCGAGAGCCTTGGGTTAGCGGCTTAAATGGCTATTCGGCGGCCATTATTCAGCAGCTTTGCGGCCATAGCTCATGGCCTTGTCACGCATCGTGACCAATTCCTCGGCCATGGTCGGGTGAACCGCCATGGTGGCGTCGAAATCGGCCTTGGTCGCCCCCATTTTGACGGCAATGCCGATCAACTGGATCATCTCGCCGGCGTCGGGCCCGGCGATATGGCAGCCGACCACGCGGTCGGTGGTGCCATCGACCAGGAGTTTCATAAAGACGCGGGTGTTGCGGCCGGACAGCGTCGCCTTCATCGGCCGGAAGCTGGTCTTGTAGACGTCGAGGATCGCAAGCTGCTCGCGCGCTTGCGCCTCGGTCAGGCCGATGACGCCCAGCTCGGGTTCGGAGAACACCGCAGTCGGGATATTGAGGTGATCGACCTTGGTCGGCTTGCCGCCATACAGCGTGTCGGCGAAGGCATGACCCTCGCGGATCGCCACCGGCGTCAGGTTAACGCGGTTGGTGACGTCGCCGACGGCATAAATATTCGGCACCGAGGTCCGCGAGTACTCGTCTACTTCGATGCCGCCATGTTCGTGGCATCCCAAATTCAGCGCTTCGCAACCGATGCCCATGACGTTCGGCCGGCGCCCAATCGCGAACATGGTCTTGTCGGCTGCGATCGTGCTGTTGTCCGACAGCCGCACCATCAGCTCATCGCCGACCTTCTCGATAGCATCGACGGTGTGTCCGCAGGTCACGGTAATGCCGCGCGTCTGCATCTCGTTGCGAAGGTGCTCGCGGATATCGTCGTCGAAGCCGCGCAGAATATTCTCGCCGCGATAGACCAGCGTCACTTTGCTGCCGAGGCCGGCAAAGATGCAGGCGAATTCCACGGCAATATAGCCGCCGCCCTGCACGACAATCCGCTTGGGCAACTCGGTGAGATGAAACGCCTCGTTCGAGGAGATCGCGTGCTCAATGCCGGGGATTTTCGGACCCATATGCGGCCAGCCGCCGGTCGCGATCAGGATTGTTTCGGCATGCACGCGCGCGCCGGTCGACAGACGCACGGTGTTGGCGTCTTCGAGAACCGCGCGGCTCCGCACCAGATTGACCTTGTAGCGGTCGAGCGTGCCGACATAGGCCGCTTCCAGCCGATCGATCTCGCGGTCTTTGTTGGCGATCAGCGTCGCCCAGTTGAAGCTCGGCGCCGGCACGGTCCAGCCGAAACCGGCGGCATCCTCGAATTCGTGCGAAAAACGCGAGGCGTAGACCAGAAGTTTCTTCGGCACGCAGCCGCGGATGACGCAGGTGCCGCCGACCCGGAATTCCTCCGCGACCATGACGCGCGCGCCATAGCTCGATGCAACGCGCGCGGCACGCACGCCGCCTGAGCCTGCTCCGATGACAAAGAGATCGACGTCGTGGTCCGCCATCGGCTGCTATCGCCCTAGTGTGAGAACCCGCCGCACGGCGACCCGGCCATCGCCGTTTAGAGGGCGTGTCCGCGTTTCTTCAGTTCGTCGCGCATTTTTCCGACGACCTCGTCGGAGAGTTTGTTGGCCCATTCCTGCGCAAATTTAAGACTGAGGTCGGCGATCTGCGGCTGTTCGTTCAGCATCTTCTTGCCGGTCGGCGAGGTGTAGAAGGTCAACACTTCCTTGAGTTCCGGCTCGGTGAAGCGGCTGGCATATTGCCGGGCCATCTCGACATTCAGTTCATCAAGGCGGGGATTGAGATCGTTGCGCATCTTGGCGACGATTTCGTTGAGGTCTTTGCTCAAACCGGGGTTCTGCTGGAGAAACAGCAGTTTTGCCTGCTCGACCACGCCGGCGACCAAAGGATTGAACATCAGGGTCGCGCCGCTGACGTTGACAAGCTCTTTCGCGGTCGCCATGGCCGCCGCCGAGGGTTGCTGAGCGAAAGTGGCGGAGCCCGGCAATGCAAACACAACCGCGAACGCGGCAACGCGCGCGGCGCGGCAAGTAACGTGCATAATTCCCATTATCGTAACTCCATTTGGCCCCAATTGTTCAGGGCCGCTCGATGATCTTGATGCCGTCCGGCCCGCCAATAATGGCCATCTGCGCAATGCCGACAAACAGGCCATGCTCCATGACCCCGGGGATACCCGAAAGCGCATGCGCCATCGCTTTCGGATCGTCAATCCGCGCCAACGCCGCATCAATGATCCAGTGACCGCCATCCGTGACAAAAGGATGGCCATCCTTGCCCCGCCGCAACGAAAGCGGCCCGGGACGCTGAATGGCGGTAATGGCTTTCTCGATCGCCAAGCGGGTCGCGGTAAAACCGAACGGAGTAACCTCGACCGGAAGCGGGAACCGCCCGAGCGTGGCAACCAATTTGCTCGGGTCAGAGATCACAATCATCCGCGCGGATGCGCAGGCGACGATCTTTTCCCGCAACAGCGCGCCGCCGCCGCCCTTGATCAGGCTCAGGTTGGGATCGATTTCGTCCGCCCCATCGACCGTCAGGTCGAGCTCCGGCGTCTCGTCCAGCGTGGTCAGGGGAATGCCGTAGCGCTCGGCGTCAGCGCGCGTGGTTTCCGATGTCGGCACCGCAATAATATCGAGCCCGGCGCGCACGCGTTCCCCGACCAGTTCGACGAAGTGTTTGGCGGTGGAGCCGGTGCCGAGCCCGAGCCGCATGCCGGGCCGCACAAATTCAACGGCACGCGCGGCGGCTACGCGTTTTTGGGCTTCGGCGTTCATCGTCACCGGCTGAATTTCAAGTGTGAATCAAGGGGTCTAGCCCCGCCTATCTAGCCCCGATCCCGGCTCCTGAATAGCCGAAAATCGGCCTATCAAGAGGCGGGGAATTTGCCCTTGCATCGGCAGCGAGCGGACGTTAGCGATCCAATATGCCCGCTCCCACCCTTGTTTTCGATCTCGACGGCACCCTGGTCGATACCGCGCCCGATCTCATCGAGACGCTCAACGTCGTCTTCGCGCGCGAGGGCTTGCCGCCTGTCGATTACGCCACCGCGCGCAACCTGATCGGCGGCGGCGCCAAAGCGATGATCGCGCGCGGGCTCGAGGCGGACGGCGCCGCTCTCGTGCCGGCCAAACTTGAACAGATGTTCGACGATTTCATTGTCTATTATTCGGCGCACATTGCCGATCGTTCGCAACCCTTCGCAGGACTGCTCGACGCGCTCGACGTGCTTGCCGCGCGCGGCTGCCAATTCGCGGTCTGCACCAACAAGCTCGAACAACTGTCGGTGCTGCTGCTTCAGAAACTCGATCTCGCCGGCCGCTTCAAAGCGATCTGCGGACAGGACACCTTCCGTATCCAAAAGCCCGATCCGGAAATTCTGCGCCGTACCATCGCCGCCGCCGGCGGTAGCCAGCAACGCGCGATCATGATCGGCGATTCCGCCACCGATATACGGACCGCGCAGGCGGCCGGAATTCCGGTGATTGCCGTCGATTTCGGCTATAGCGAGCGCCCGGTGGCCGAATTCAAGCCCGATCGGGTCATTAGCCATTACGCCGAGCTGCCCGCCGCGGTCGCCGCCTTTATTTCCGCACATTGATGCGCGGTATGGATGTGCACGAATGTTGTATGGTTAACGCGGTAAGGTTAATGGCGGGCACCGTGTTGCCTCCCAACGCCCGCATCCGTATTCTTATTCTTGCCATCGGTGCGTAGTCTGTGGCGCTCAAGTGGACGGTTAAAATGATGTATCGAGTTTTAACGATCGTTAGCGGCGCCCTGGCCTTGGCAGCCTGTTCGTCATCGCCGGACTGGCTGAACGTGGACGCCTTGAAGCCCTCCCCGATGTTGGACACCGTGCGTTTCGAATCCGAACCGCCGGGCGCCGAAGCCAAAGTAGCCAACGCACAATCCTGCCGCACACCTTGCGCGCTCGCGCTTCCGGTCAATGCACCGATGACGGTCACCTTCACGCTGAACGGCTATCTGCCCGAGAGCGAAACCATCGAACCGATTTCGGTGACCGGCAGCCCGACACAATTCCGGCCCAACCCGGTGACGGTGGAACTGATGGTAGCGCCGCCGCAGCCGGCCAAAAAGGCGGTGCCTAAGCCTAAGAAGGCCACACCACGCCCGGCCGCCGCCAAGCCGGCGGCGAAGCCCGCCGCGCGGCCCAAGCCCGCAGCTGCAGCTCCCGCTTCCGGCGGTGCTGCCACGGCAGCGCCGGCGCAACAGCCCGCGCCCTGGCCGGCGAATCCGCCGGCGCGCTAAGTCTCAACGAATTGGCTTTCTTCTGACCGCGCCCGCGGCCGCCTTGACGCGCGCCGCGCGTGCGCTGGACGCTATGGCCAATATCGGCCACTATTCCTATACATAAGCGTAGGGCTGGCGGGCCCGCCTCCGGGGATGGAAATGGCATTGGCGAACGGCACATCCACCATCGAACTCGATCGCGCGGGCCCTGCTCCGCGCGCTTTGGTCGATCCGTTCCTGCGAACGATTAGCTATGTGCGCGTCTCGGTGACCGACCGCTGCGATTTCCGGTGCGTCTATTGCATGTCGGAACATATGTCGTTTTTGCCGAAGGCCGACGTGCTCAGCCTTGAGGAGCTCGACCGCCTGTGCAGCGCCTTCGTCGCCAAGGGCGTCACCAAACTGCGGCTGACCGGCGGCGAACCGCTGGTGCGCCGCGGTATCATGACCCTGGTGGCCTCGCTGTCGCGCCATCTCAAAACCGGCGCGCTTGAGGAACTCACCCTCACCACCAACGGCTCGCAACTGGATAAATACGCCGCCGAACTCAAAGGCCACGGCGTCGAGCGCATCAACGTATCGCTCGATACGTTGGACCCCGACAAGTTCCGCGCCATTACGCGCTGGGGCGATCTCGGCAAGGTCATGACCGGGATCGACGCTGCGCAGGCCGCCGGCTTGAAGATCAAGATCAACGCGGTTGCACTCAAGGGCGTCAACGAAGACGAGATCGCGCGCCTGATGGAATGGGCACACGGCCGCGGCATGGACCTCACGGTGATCGAAGTCATGCCACTCGGAGACATCGAAGAATCGCGGCTCGACCAGTATTTGCCGCTATCGCTGGTGCGGTCCCGTCTGGCCGAGCGTTTCACGCTCGACGATATCGACTACCAGACCGGCGGCCCGGCACGTTACGTGCGCGTCAAGGAAACCGGCGGACGTCTCGGTTTCATTACGCCGATGACCCATAACTTCTGCGAGTCGTGCAACCGGGTGCGCATCACCTGCACCGGCACGCTCTACATGTGCCTCGGGCAGAACGACGCCGCCGACTTGCGGTCGCCGCTGCGGGCGTCGGAAAGCGATGGCTTGATTCATGCCGCGATCGACGAGGCAATTTCCCGCAAGCCGAAAGGCCATGATTTCGTCATCGACCGCCGCCGCCAGCAGCCGGCGCTGTCGCGGCATATGAGCGTGACCGGCGGCTGATCGCGCATGATCCCGAAAAAGCCTACCCTCGGACTTGATCCGAGGGTGGGGTCCGGTTTTCGGATAAGATCATGTGCCAATTTTAGAGTTTAGGCCGCGCGCGGCTCTGCCGTCACCAGATCGCGCAACTCTTCCGGCCGCAGCCGGGACGGCATGAAACAAACACCCAGCATACCGTCGTTATTGCGCATGATCGTGCCGGCAATCGCTTTGATGCCTGGCAGCGTCAATCCAATCACATCGCCGGCACACAAATGACCAGGGCCGCCGATGCGCGCGCCGCCTTCGCTGATATCGTAAACCGTAACCGCTGCGGTCGCCCCGTTTTGATCCATGCGCGCGGTGAACTGGACTTCGTAGCGCGGAAATTCGCGCAGGTCGGCCGTCACCGCCTTGCGCACAATCTCGGGGATGTCGCGGCACAATAACTGGGAGGTTTCCTGCATCGCGGCGGCCACCGCCGAGACGTCCTGTGCCGTTGCCCGCGAGCGCTCGACCATGCCGGCGATGTCTGCCATCCGGCCGGCAACATCCGACACTGCGGCGCCGGTTTCGTGAGTGCCGGCGGCGAAATTCTGGGTCGCGGCGCGCTGCTGTTCGACCGCCGCCGACACCGACTGGGTCACACCGGAAAGCTGATCGATCGCCTGGGCCACGCCGGTCAAAGATGCCACCACCTCGCGCGTGGTCGACTGAATCTCAGCGACTTTGGCGCCGATGCGTTCCGTCGATTGCCCGGTTTGCATCGCCAATGCCTTGACTTCGGAGGCCACCACCGAAAAGCCGCGGCCGGCCTCGCCTGCCCGCGCCGCCTCAATCGTGGCATTGAGCGCCAGCAGATTGGTCTGCGCGGCAATCCGGTCGATCTCGGAGACAATGTCGCCGATCTGATTGGCGGCTTTCGCGAGCGCATCGATGGTGGCGCGCGATGCATTGGCCCGCGAGACAGCTTCGTGGCCAAGGCTGTTGCCGCGCGCGACCTGCTCGGAAATAGCGGCGATGGCCTGCATAAGCTGACCGGACAATTGCCCGGCGGCCTGGTTCATGGTGCGCGAATCCTCCGCCGCAATTGCGGTCTGTTCGAAAGCGGCCCGAACGGATTCGAGGGCCACCAGCATGTCATCGGCCTTGACTTGCAGCGCCGAAGCGCCGTCGACGATGGGCTGAATGCCGCCTTCGGTCGCGACCTCCACTTGATTTGCCAGATTAGACAGATTGAGACGGCGCGTGGCCTGCCAGGTCCGGTCGAGATCGTTGTGGACCAATTCGCGGCGCTGGCGCTCGCCTAGGACGTTGGCAAGCCGCTCGATGGTCGCCGTCAGACCGGCAAGTTCGCTTCGGCCCACTCGCGCCGCCGGCGCGGATGCAATCTCCGAATAAGCGATGGCGTCGAGGGCGTCGGTCGCTTCCCTCACCGGGCGGGCAATGCCGCGCGCAATCGCCAGCACCATTGCCCCGATCGAAACGGCGACAGCGAGCGCCAGCATGACTTGCGCGTAGGCGGCGACGGTTTCGCCAAGAAGCGGGGCGAGAACCCCGGCTAAATAAGGGAGCACGAACGAGGCTGAAAGCGGCAGCAAGCTGGCCAGGATCAGGCGTTCGGCGATGGCGAACTGCCGCATACGTCACCGTTTGGTCCGCGCAGTGATCCGGCCGATTGCAGGAAATGCGCCGCTAGGCCGGTCGGGCGGGCCCGATTGTTGTAGCCCTGCCCGGTTAACCGCAGGTTGCGGGTTCCTTAACCATAAGTTTCGCCCCCCGGCGCGCGGCAGCCCCCATCGCAGCCACACGCCATCCGCGACTTTCGTCTGATATTAACTTCACCCATTGACGGCTTGGGCCGCCTTCGGATTAAGGTGGCGGGCTTGGTCTAACGGCCAAGTCGTGGGGCATAAAGTAAGAATAAAAAGCCGGTCGGCGGGTGCGCCAAGGCCGGACTTTGGGGAGGTGCAAGTGGGCGCTCTCGACGCAGGACTAAAGGCATTGCTGCCGATTTCACGTGGCATCGACGCGATGACCACCTGGATCGGCAAACGCATCGCCTGGCTGATCCTCGCCGCCGTCTTGGTCTCGGCAGCGAACGCTTCGGTCCGCAAGATATTCGACACCTCATCCAATTCGTGGCTGGAATTGCAGTGGATCCTGTTCGGGATCGTGTTTCTGCTATGCTCACCCTGGACGCTGCTCGCCAACGAGCACATCCGCATCGACATCGTAAACAACCTGATGCCGAAACGCGTTCGCGACACGATTGACGTTGTCGGGCACACTATTTTTCTGATGCCGCTGACCATCGTCATGATCGTCACCGGCATTCCGTTTTTCTATCGCTCGTTCGCGATCAACGAACAATCGGGCAACGCCGGCGGCCTGCCGCAATGGCCGGCCAAGTCCCTGGTCTTGGTCGGATTTACACTCCTGCTCATTCAAGCCATTTCGGAGTTGATCAAGCGCCTCGCGGTGATGCGCGACCTCATCCCGGATCCGCACGCAGCCCAAGTGAACGCCCTTGAGGCCGAGGTCGAGCACATTGTCGAAGCCATTGAGAAGCGCTGAGCGCTCATAGCGGTATCCGGAGTATTTCATGGAAGTTTTTCTGATCCACAACATGGCGCCGATTATGTTCGGCTCCCTGGTGATCTTTCTTCTGCTGGGATATCCGGCAGCTTTCTCGCTCGGCGCGGTCGGCCTTCTCTTCGCGCTGATCGGCATCGAGTTCGGCCTGTTCGTTCCTGACTTTCTGCAAGCGCTGCCCGAGCGCGTTTACGGCGTGATGAACAACGACACGCTGCTCGCGATTCCGTTCTTCACCTTCATGGGGCTGGTGCTGGAACGATCCGGCATGGCCGAGGACCTGCTCGACACCATCGGGCAATTATTCGGCACCGTCCGCGGCGGCCTCGCTTATGCGGTGGTCTTTGTCGGCGCCTTGCTGGCCGCCACCACCGGCGTGGTTGCGGCCTCGGTGATCTCGATGGGCCTGATCTCGCTGCCGATCATGCTGCGCTATGGCTACGATCGCCGCGTGGCCTCGGGCGTCATCGCCGCCTCCGGCACGCTGGCGCAGATCATTCCGCCTTCGCTGGTGTTGATCGTGATGGCCGACCAACTCGGCAAATCGGTCGGCGACATGTACGAAGGCGCCTTCATTCCCGGCATTGCGCTGGCCGGCATGTATGCGTTTTACATTTTTCTGGTCACGCTATTTTTCCCGAAGGCGGTGCCTGGACTCCCAGTGGACGCGGTCGGTTTCCGCGAGCCGAGCGGCAGCCGCGGCCTGATCTCGCTCGCCGTATTGGCAGTCGCCAGCGGCGTGTTCGGCTGGTTCATGATGCGGAATTCGACCACCCACGGCGCTGATTTCGTCGTGCTCACGATGTTCTTCGGCATGATGTTCGCATTCGGCATCACCATCGTGAACTGGCTGGTCGCCCGCTTCACCGGCTTCCGCTTCCTCTCGCATATGGCGCAGCAGACCACTTTCGTGATGGTGCCGCCGCTGTTCCTGATCTTCCTGGTGCTTGGCACCATCTTCATCGGCATTGCGACGCCGACCGAAGGCGGCGCCATGGGCGCGACCGGCGCGCTTATTCTTGGCGGCCTCAAGCGGCGGCTGACCTGGGACCTGATCCGGCAGGCGGTCGAATCCACCGCCAAGCTGTCCGCTTTCGTGGTTTTCATCCTGCTCGGCGCCCGCGTGTTTTCGCTGACGTTCTACGGCGTCAGCGGCCATATCTGGGTCGAAAACCTGCTGACGTCGCTGCCTGGCGGCCAATTCGGCTTCCTGATTTTCGTCAACGCCTTCGTGTTCGTGCTGGCCTTCTTCCTCGACTTCTTCGAACTGGCCTTTATCGTCATCCCCCTGCTCGGCCCCGCGGCCGAGCATCTCGGCATCGACCTGATCTGGTTCGGCGTCATTCTCGGCGTCAATATGCAGACGTCGTTCATGCACCCGCCTTTCGGTTTCGCGCTGTTCTATCTGCGCTCCGTGGCGCCGCGCGAGCCGTTCCTCGATCGGGTGACCGGCAAGCGCACCGAAGGCGTGACCACCGGGCAGATCTATTGGGGCGCGGTGCCGTTCGTCGTGATCCAGGTCATCATGGTGCTGCTGGTGATTACGTTCCCAGGCATGGTGATGCACTACAAGCGCGGCCTATCGACCGTCGACCCCAACACCATCAAGATCGAGATTCCGCAGCAGCTTGATCTGCCGCCGCTCGATTTCAGCTCGCCGTCGAAATAATCGCGCAAAAAAATAACCCCGGAGCTTTCGCTCCGGGGGGTGCGTTTCGCGGCCGCCGACGGCGATCAGCCCCGCATGGTGCGGATCATGAACTGGTCGTAGGTGTTTTCTGCCACCTGGAACCACTGATAGCCGTTCTTGGTGAAGGCCATCATCGAATCGTTGATCTTCTTGAAAGCGGCATTTTCTTTCGAAATCTCAGCATGCAAATCCATCGCCGCCTTGTAAGAGGCGTCCATGATCGCCGGTGAGAACACGTGGAGTTTGGCGCCGCCGGCCAGCAGCCGGCGTAGCGCTTGCGGATTGAGCGCGTCGTATTTGGCCATGCACCACGTATTGGCGTAATGGCCGGCCTGCTCGAGCACCGCCTGGTAGTGTTTCGGCAGCGCGTTCCACTTGTCGAGATTGATGAAGGCGAACAGCATCGAGCCGCCTTCCCACCAGCCCGGCGCGTAATAATGCGGCGCGACTTTGTAGAAGCCGAGCTTTTCGTCGTCATAGGGCCCGACCCATTCGGCGGCGTCGATGGTGCCTTTTTCAAGCGCCGGATAGATGTCGCCGGCCGCGATCTGCTGCGGAACACCGCCGAGCTTCTGCAACACGCGGCCCGGGAAGCCGCCGATGCGCATCTTGACGCCCTTGAGATCGTCGACGGTGTTGATCTCTTTGCGGAACCAGCCACCCATCTGGCAGCCGGTCTGGCCTGCAAGCAAACCTTTGCAATTGTAACCCTTGTAGAACTCGTTGAGTACTTCCTCGCCGCCGCCCTGGGTCCACCAGCCCTGGTTCAGCCGCGCGTTCGGCCCGAAGGCGACCGACGTGCCGAAGGCGAAGGTCGGGTCCTTGCCGAAGTAGTAGTACGACGCGGTATGGCCGCATTCGACGGTGCCGTTTTGCACGGCATCGAGGACCTGCAAGCCCGGCACGATTTCGCCGGCCGCGAAGACTTGAATCTGGAATTTGCCGTCGGTGGCGTCGCTCACGGCCTTGGCCATGATTTCGGCGGCCCCGTACAGCGTGTCGAGCGACTTCGGCCAACTGCAGGTCATGCGCCACTTGATCGCCGGCGCCGTTTGCGCGATTGCCGGTGCAGCGACCACGCTGGCAGCCGCACCAAGACCGGCGGCCGTGAGAAATTGACGACGTTTCATTCTGTAACCTCCCTCTGGTTTTTTTCGCGGCGGATGTGTTTCCGCCTGCACGGGTGAGCCCGTTTTCACCCCTCTTTTGGGGGCATGGCTTAGACCATGACGGAGCGCACACCTTAAATCCAGTCTGCACCGCTGCGACCAAAGTTGTAAGTGGGGCACAGGCGGCCAGCCGAATGACTTCGGGGCCGGCTTTGCAAGCCGACCCCGATTCTTTCCCGATTCTTGCACTGCGATATGTTGCGTCCGTCAGCCCTTGGTGCGGCTGCGGATCATGAAGCTGTCGAAGCTGTATTCGGCCACCTGCCACCAGAGATATTCGTCGTTGCGGAAGGCCTGCATCGAATCCAGAACCTTCTTGAAGTCGGCATTGGTCGCGGCCGTTTCGGCGTTCACTTCATTGGAAGCCTTCAGGCACGCTTCCATGACCGGTTGCGGGAACGGGCGAAGCTGCACACCGTTCGCCACCAGCCGCTTAAGCGCCAGCGGGTTGCGTGCGTCGTAACGGGCGGTCTGCTCGACGTTGACGGCGCCGGCCGCGGCGCGAACGACCGCCTGATAGGCCTTCGGCAACGAATTCCACTTCTCGAGATTGATCTGCAGGTGGTTGGTGGTACCGCCTTCCCACCAGCCCGGGTAATAGTAGAACTTCGTCACCTTGTAGAAGCCGAGCTTCTCGTCGTCATAAGGCCCGACCCATTCGGCGGCGTCGATGGTGCCTTTTTCCAGCGCCGGGTAAATATCGCCGGCCGCGAGCTGCTGCGGGATGAGGCCGAGCTTCTGCAACGTCTTGCCAGCCCAGCCGCCGATGCGCATCTTGATGCCGTTGAAGTCGTGCGCATCCTTGATCTCTTTGTTGAACCAGCCGCCCATCTGGCAACCGGTGTTACCCATCAGCAGGTTGTAGGTGTTGAACTTCTTGCCGAACTCATCCATCAACTTCTGGCCTTCGCCTTCGTAGAACCAGGCGTTCTGCTGACGGGTATTGAGACCGAACGGCACGGCGCAGAACAGCGCCCAGGTCGGGTCCTTGCCGATGTAATAATAGTAGGCGGTGTGGCCCATCTCGACGGTGCCGTTCTGCACCGCATCGAGCGTCTGCAGGCCCGGGACGATTTCGCCGGCGGCGAAAGTCTGGATTTGGAATTTGTTGTCGGTCGCTTCCGCCACGTATTTCGCGAAAGATTCGCACGATCCGAACAGGGCATCGAGCGACTTCGGCCAGCTCGCGGTCAAACGCCAGCGAAGCTCCGGCATCGATTGCGCAATGGCTGGGGCGGCGATCGCACTGGCGGCGGCGGCGAGACCAGCGGTCTTGATAAACTGACGGCGTTTCATTCCACGTCCTCCCTTTGATGAGCATTTTTGCCCTTGGCCAAAGGATGACCGGTTGCGACACGAAAATCCAGCGGGTTGTACAAAAGAAAAGGCCCCCGCCCAGGTATTGGGCAGGGGCCTGATGGGTGCAAAATGCGGGCTACTCAGCCCCGCGCGCGCATACGGACCATGAACGAGTCGAAGCTGAGCTCGGCCACCTGCCACCACAGGTATTCGTTGCCGCGGAAGGCGACCATGCTGTCATAGACCTTCTTGAAATCGGCGTTTTTGGCGCTGACTTCGGTGTAGGTGTCGGTGGCGGCCTTGTAGCTGGCCTCCATCACCGCCGGCGGGAACGGACGCAATTGCGCGCCGCCCGCGACCAGCCGCTTGAGCGCGTCCGGGTTCACGGCGTCGTATTTCGCCAGCATCCAGTTATGCGCCTGCTCGGAGGCCGCCTTCACGATCGCCTGATAGGACTTCGGCAGTTCGTTCCACTTCGCCAGGTTGATGAAGTTGTGCAGCATCGCGCCGCCTTCCCACCAGCCCGGATAGTAATAGAACTTGGCGACCTTATAGAAGCCGAGCTTCTCGTCGTCATAAGGCCCGACCCACTCGGCGGCGTCGATGGTGCCCTTCTCCAGCGACGGATAGATTTCGCCGCCCGCGACCTGCTGCGGGATGGTGCCGAGCTTGGCGAAAATCTGTCCGGCGAAACCCGCGATGCGGAATTTCAGGCCCTTGAGATCGTCGACTTCCTTGATCTCCTTGCGGAACCAGCCGCCCATCTGCGTGCCAGTGTTGCCGCACGGCAGCGCCATGAAGTTGAACTTTTTATAGAAGTCGTTGGCGAGATCGAGCGCGCCGCCGAAATGCATCCACGACGACTGCATGCGGGCATTGAGGCCGAACGGCTGCGCGGTGAACATCGCGAAGGTCGGGTCCTTGCCGACGTAATAGTAAGACGCGGTGTGGGCCATTTCGACCGTGCCGTTGGTCACGGCGTCGGCGGCCTGCAGGCCGGGAACGATTTCGCCGGCGGCGAAGCATTGAATCTGAAACTTGTTGTCGGTCGCCTCGGCCACCGCCTTGGAAAACACTTCGCAAGCGCCATAGATGGTGTCGAGCGACTTCGGGAAGCTCGACGTCAGGCGCCACTTTACCTCGGGGCTCGACTGCGCGATGGCGGGCTTTGCAATCGCGGCGACGGCGAGACCACCGCCAGCCGCGCCAAGAAATTGTCGGCGTTTCATTTCGTTTCAACTCCGGTTATTTTCTTTAAGATCGCCTCCGCCAGGATTGGCGGGATTGGCGTTTGGCAAAGCAGGTCGCCGCCGGTGTGACCAGCGCCAACGCTGCATTACTTGCATGCGAGCGGTGCAGCCACCGCATCGACGCCGCTGGCCGTGGAATCAAAGCCCACGGGTAGCAAAAGGTTCCGTAAATTCAATTGGTTAAGAATCGGTACGCGCCGCGCGTTCACATCAGCGGCGCGGCAGCCAGTTCGACTTTGCCGACCGCGCTTTGCAACGCGGCGTCCGTCAGAGCCATTTCCTTTGGTGCCGTCACCGAACCGAAGTTCGCCTTGATCTGCGTCAATCCGACGCGGATATCGGCGAGCGCGGCCGCATTGCTGGCTCCAAGTTCGCCCGCCACGCTTTCGACCATGCGGTCCGCCTGCACTATAAATCCGCGCGCAGTCTGGTAGCCGATCGGCCGCACGATGCGGCCCAAATTAGGTCCTTTGGCAACGGCGTCGTCGTATTCGTCCGGCGCCGACTTGAGCACCGCGACGGCCACCGCCAGCGTAAATCGCGGCCAATTCGGCTGGCGCACTTTCAGGCCGGCATCGGCGGCGGCGAGCGCGTCCTCGACCTTTAGACGGGCCTTTGGAAACTGCTTGGCATCACGCGACTTAACGGCGCGGGCCAATGCCTTCAACGCATAATCGAACGGCGGCGTATTGTAGATTCGAATTTGGTCGCGAATGACGCCGTAGATTTCCTCGGTCGGAAAACTAAAGTGCGCAGATGCGGCGTCCCATTGACGCTGTGCGACCAGCTCGTCGCCGGTCGCAAGATGCGCGCGGATCAGCGCAATGAACCGGCCGAAGGCGAGATCCTGCGCCGAAAGCGCCGGCGGTTTGGCGACGGCGACCGGCGGCGTCTCGGTCTGCGCGTTCGCCGCGAAGGGCATCGCAACCGCAGCGACCAGCGCTCCGAGCCACCATAAAGTTCGCGCTTTCATCGGCTGCTCCGCAGAAGACTTACGCTTCAATCACGATTTTCGGCGCCTGCCGGCCGGACGAAGCGCCGCCTTTGATTTGCTCAAGCACTTTGGCGGCGATGTCGCGGTAGATCTTGGCATGCGGACCGTCCGGCTCGGTCGCGACCACCGGCAAACCGGAATCGGACTTCTCGCGGATCGTCATGTGCAACGGCACCTCGCCGAGGAACGGCACGCCGAGGCGTTCGGCCTCGTGACGCGCGCCGCCGTGACTGAAGATGTCGGAGCGCGTGCCGCATTCCGGGCACAGGAAATAGCTCATGTTTTCCACGACGCCGAGCACCGGCACATTGACGCGCTTGAACATCGCGACGCCGCGCCGCGCATCGATCAGCGCCAGATCCTGCGGCGTCGAGACGATGACCGCGCCTTTGAGCGGCACCTGCTGCGCCATGGTGAGCTGCGCGTCGCCGGT
This sequence comes from uncultured Hyphomicrobiales bacterium, assembly GCA_903878085.1. Classification (GTDB taxonomy): domain Bacteria; phylum Pseudomonadota; class Alphaproteobacteria; order Rhizobiales; family Xanthobacteraceae; genus Pseudolabrys. Next base: position 174,463 of record CAIRGJ010000064.1, read on the forward strand.
GCCGGGCGGCATGTCGACGACAATGATGTCGAGCTTGCCCCACTCGACCTCATGCAGCATCTGGGTCAAGGCCGACATCACCATCGGGCCGCGCCAGATCATCGGCGTCTCTTCCTCGATCAGAAACCCGATCGACATGATCTTGAGACCGTAGCGCTCGATCGGCTTGAGCCGCTTGCCGTCGATGGTCTCCGGCCGCTCCTTGATGGCGAACAGCTTGGGCAGCGACGGGCCGTAAATATCGGCGTCCAGCATACCCACTTTAAGACCGAGATCGCGCAAGCCGAGCGCGAGATTGACCGCGGTGGTGGATTTGCCGACGCCGCCTTTGCCGGACGCCACCGCGATGATCGCGTCGACGCCGGGAATGCCGGCCTTTTTCCGCTCGGCGCCGTGGGCGTGGCCATGCGCTGCTGGGGCCGCCGGTTTGCGCGGCTGGTTGGCGACATGGGCCGGCTGCGGACCGCGGGCTGCGGCGCTGCCGGCGGCACGTTCGGCGGTCAGCGCCACCAGCGCGGATTTCACACCGGGCACGGCGCGCACGGCCGCTTCCGCGGCGGCGCGCACCGGTTCCCAGGCCTGCACCGCGGTGGCATCCACCGTGATCGAGAAAAACACCTTGTCGCCGCTGACGACGATGTCCGACAGCACTTTTGCCTCCGGCAACGCGGCGCCACCGGGCGACGCCACCTTGGCCAATGCCGCGACAATCTGTTCTTTAGTCACCGCCATAATCGCTTGTCCTTAACTAAACTTGGCCCGCTCGCGCCGACACCATAGAGCATGATCCCGAACAGGGGGAACCGGTTTTCGGCGTTCGCAGGAGGTGTCAGTTGCCGCCGCCGAGATCGGCGCCGGCGAAGAAAAGATCCTTGATCGACGCCGGCGCGTTCTTGAGCGAGCCGATTTCGTGCATGAATGTCGCGTATTTCATGACGTTTTCGGGCCTGGTGGAATAGTTTATCTCCGGATCGTCGAGCATTGCCGCGAGTTCTGCCGCCGTCCAACCCTTGCCGCCCATCGAATCCAGCAGCACCTGCGCCGCGGCCTTCTTGTCGGCGCGGATCATCTCGAACGATTGCTGGAGCGCCGCGACGAAGGCCGCATAGGCCTTTGGATTGTCGTCGTGGAATTTGGTCGTCGTCGATATCATCGTGAAAGTCGTGGCGCCGCCCATGACGTCGTTAGAATTCATGATGGTTTTGATGTTGGCTTCCTTGCGCTCGCGCTGATGAAACGGCGGCGAGGCATAGTGCGACGTGATCTGCTTGTTGGCGGTGAGCAGCGCGACCACGCCATCGGGATGCTGCATGGAGATCGTGTAGCGGTCGTATTTGAAGGTGTCGGCGGCGCCGAATTTTTTCCGGGCATACATCTGCATGACGATGGCCGGGATCGACACCTTGACCGCGGTGACCGCGATTTTCTCGTCCTCGTGAATGTCGTCGAGGGTGCGCAGATGGTCGGTGTGGGTGTTGAGATACATCGGCATCGAACTCATTGCCGCGACGCCTTTGACGCCGGCATTGCCTTTGGTCTTGTCCCACAGCACGAGAAAAGCCGGCGGGCCGGCGGAAATGAAATCGGCAGAACCGGACAGCAGCGCGTCATTCATCACCGCCGGTCCGCCGACATTCGACCAATTGACGGTGAGCTTGAGCCCCGCTTCGGCCGCCTTTTTCTCGATCAGGCCATAGTGCTTCATCATGTGCAGCGGCAGAAAGCCGAAGCCGCCTGCGCCCAGCGGCACGCGCATTTCGGCGATCTCGGCCTTGGCCGTAAGGGGCGCGAAGGCCAGCACGGCGAGCGACAGCAAGGCGACGATCTTTTTCATTGTTTCCTCCCCATTCCAGAGCCGCTATTGGCGTCACAAAATTCGACGGCTCGCAAGGGTGGCAAAGTGGGTTGACGCGCCCTGCCCCACAATGACCTATTGCGCTATGAGCGCCGGCGAAAGCCGGCCAATAATCGTGTGACGTTCTCAGGGAGATCGACAATGGCGAAGGTGGCGTTTCTGGGCTTGGGCGTGATGGGCTACCCCATGGCCGGGCATCTCAAGACCAAAGGCGGGCACGAGGTGACGGTCTATAACCGCACCGCCGCCAAGGCCGAGAAATGGGTGGCGCAGTTCGGCGGCAAGTCGGCCGCGACCCCGAAGGCGGCGGCGCAAGGCCAGGACTTCGTCATGTGTTGCGTCGGCAACGATAACGATCTGCGCGAGGTGACGCTTGGGCCCGATGGCGCTTTCGCCGGCATGGGCAAAGGCAAGATTTTCGTCGATCACACCACCGCCTCGGCCGAGATCGCGCGCGAACTTTACGCTGCGGCGACGAAGGCGGGCTTCGGCTGCGTCGATGCGCCGGTGTCGGGCGGCCAGGCCGGCGCCGAGAACGGCGCGCTCACCGTGATGTGCGGCGGCGATGCCGATACCTTCGCCAGCGCCGAGAAGGTGATCGCGGCTTATGCCAAGGCCTGCAATTTGATGGGCGCACCCGGCTCCGGCCAACTCGCCAAGATGGTCAACCAAATCTGCATCGCCGGACTGGTGCAGGGCCTGTCTGAAGGTCTGCACTTCGCCAAGAAAGCCGGCCTCGACGTCGAGAAGCTGATCGCCACCATTTCCAAAGGCGCGGCGCAATCCTGGCAGATGGAGAACCGCTACAAGACCATGGCGGCGGACAAGTTCGATTTCGGTTTCGCGGTCGACTGGATGCGCAAGGACCTGAGCATTTGTCTCGGCGAAGCGCGCAAGAACGGCGCGCATCTGCCGGTGACCGCGCTGGTCGATCAGTTTTATTCCGAAGTGCAGAAGATGGGCGGCAAGCGCTGGGACACGTCGAGCCTGATCGCGCGGCTGGATCGCTAGAATTCAATAACGAGGCCGTCGGCGGCAATCAGCACGCCGGCGGCTTTAATCTCGTCGAGACGCGACAGCACGCTTGGGCTCATGTGCGTGGCCATGACCTGCTTGGCGCCAAGATCGGGCAACCGCGCTTTCAATATGTCCCACGTCATGTGGCCGGTGAGCTTGCCGGCATAGGCGTAGCATTCGCAGATGAACAGGTCGGCGCCGCGCGCGATCGGCAGCAGCGCATCGGTCCATTCGGTGTCGCCCGAATAGGCGAACACCGTGTTGCCGTCGGACAGCCGCAGCGCGGTCGACGGCGCGCCCGACTGATGGATCACTTCCGCCGTCAATAATGAATGACCGAGGATGTCAGATTCGACACCGATCGCGATTTCGACCACGTCCCAGCAGAACTTCCATTTCGATCCGGTCGATTTCGGAAAGAAGGCCTCCATCAGCGCGTCGAGGCGCGCCCGTGTGCCCGGCGGCCCCGCGATCAGCAGCGGTCTGTCGCGGCGCGACAGAAATTGCGCATCGAGCAACAGGAACGGCAGGCCGCCGAAATGATCGCCGTGCAGATGCGAGATCACGATGCCGTCGATCCGGTTCGGATCGAGGTTGAGACCCTTCAGCGCCGGTAATGCCGACGCGCCGCAATCGACCAGCAGCGTCGCCTTGGCGGTTTCCAGGAAAAAGCAGGTATTGAGACGGCCGCCGGAACCGAAGGCGTCGCCGGAGCCGGCGATTGTTAGCCGCATGCGATCACGCCAATTCCATTGCGCACGATCTTTTCCAAAAACCGGTTCCCATTTTTCGGGATCACGCCTTCGCGCTCGGCCGCGCCGACACCGCGGCGTGCCAGCGCTTCACGTTGGCCGCGCCGTCGGGAACCGTGAGGCGCGCCAGTTTCATGAAGTCCACGGTGCACAGCGCGGTGATATCCGCCACCGAGAACCGGTCGCCGGCGATGAATTCCCGCGTGCCCAGTTCGCCATCGAGCAACTCCAGGAAGGACGCCACCCGCGGCTTGTTGGCCTCGGCCCAGGCCGGCACCTGCGGCACCTCGAATTCCTTCATCGCGGGATGCAGATGGCGGAAAACCGCCGCCACCGTCGCGAAGAAATTGTTCTCGACCCGCCGGCTCCACATTTCGACCAGGGCGATCTCCTGAGGGCCCACCCCGAACAGCGGCGGGTCGGGCTGCAGCGCCTCGAAATACCGGCAAATCGCCAAGGATTCGGTGATGACCGTGCCGTCGTCCAGCACCAAAGCGGGCATCCGCTGCAACGGATTGATGGCGGTATATTCGGGCGTCTTGTGCTCGCTTTTCATCATGTCGACCTGCTCGGTCGGCACCGAAATCCCCTTTTCCGCCAAGAAGATACGGGTGCGCCGCGGGTTCGGCGCGGGCTTGCAGTCGTACAGCTTCATGGCAGTTTCCCCCTGATACGGTCTTTTTCCGAGCCCACCACGGCCGGGAATACCCTGTCAAACCGGGCCTTGAGACCTTGTTAACCAGCGTCTTTAGCCGCCTCTTAAGCTTCGCCTTAAGGATTTTGGGCGAGGTTGAGACACCCGTTCCTTGCGTAAAAGCGTCACGTTTCATGCCCGTTCCAGGCGAACAGCCCGACCTCACCGCGCTTCCCCCGGTAACCTCCCCGGTCAAGCGCCGCCTTGCCGCGCAATATGTGCGCGAGGCCCGCGACCGGCTGACGTCGTCCAGCGGCACCCGCCCCGCTTTCGATTACGAATTACTGCGCCAATACGCGCAGAACCGCCTGTCCGCCTCGCTGGTGATGCTGCTCTTGGTGGCCACCATCGGCTTCCTGTCGAGCCTGTGGACCGGTGCGGTCACCGCCGGCGCCTGGACCGCCTCGGTGCTGGTGATCCACGCCGTCATGGTCAGCAAATGCCGGCAATTCCTCGACCAGCCGGTGTCCGAGAGCACGGCGCAGAAGTGGCGCCTGCGCTTCATCATGCTCGATTTGTTCTACGGCCTGGCCTGGATGTTCATCCTGATCCATCCGGTCGGCACCGACGAAAACTCCAGCACCTTCATGCTGTTCGTCATGCTCTTGGTCGTGGCGGTCTCAAGTATGCTGGCGTCGAGCCTGCCGATGGCGGTGTTTGCCGCGACCTTCCCGGTCACCGCCGCCGTCGCGCTGAACTTCGTGCTGCAGGGCACGCTGCGCGACTACATCCTCGCGGCAATGGCGATGACCGCGCAGGGCTATTTCGCCGTGCTGGCTTACCGGCTCTATTCGACCACGCTGGCCACTTTGGTGGCGCGCGCCGAAAAAGACGCGCTGATCGGCGAACTCGAACAAGCCAAAGCGATCTCCGACGAAGCGCGCCAGCGCGCCGAGGCCGCCAACATCTCCAAGTCGCGCTTCCTGGCGCAGATGAGCCACGAACTGCGCACACCGCTCAACGCCATTCTCGGCTTTTCCGAAGTGATGAAGACCGAAGTGTTCGGCGAGCACGCGGTGCCGGCCTACAAGGAATATTCCGCCGACATTCATAATTCCGGCGTGCATCTGCTCGGCCTGATCAACGAAATTCTCGATCTGTCGCGCATCGAAGCCGGCCGTTACGAACTCAACGAAGAGTCGGTGTCGCTGGTCGGCATCGTCGAGGACTGCCACCATCTCTTGAAGCTGCGCGCCACCAACCGCGGCATCACGCTGCACGAGGTTTTCGAATCCGACCTGCCGCGGCTGTGGGCGGACGAGCGCGCCATCCGTCAGATCTGTCTCAACCTCTTGTCGAACGCCATCAAGTTCACGCCGCAGGCGGGCGAGATCTGGCTGAAAGTAGGCTGGACCGCGTCCGGCGGACAATACATGAGCGTGAAGGACACCGGTCCCGGCATTCCCGAAGAGGAAATCCCGATCGTGCTGGCCTCGTTCGGCCAGGGCTCGAATTCGATCAAATCCGCCGAACAGGGCGCGGGTCTCGGCCTGCCGATCGCCAAGAGCCTGACCGATCTGCATGGCGGCACCTTCGTCTTCAAATCCAAGCTGCGCATCGGCACCGAGGTGATCGTCACCTTCCCACCGGAACGCGTGGTCGCGGCCATGGCGCCGATGACGGAATACGCGCCGTCGATTGCGCCGCATGCGCCGGGCGAACCGATCCTGACGCCGGAAGAAAGGCGCCGGTTGAGCCGCCGTCCGCTGTTCCGGGCCGGTACTTAAGGCACCTTGGGATGATTGCGTTCCGGGCGCCGGACACTATGGTCGCCGATGATTCAGGCTCGAGACGGACGGATGATCGAGACCCCTTGCATCAAAGTCTGCACATTGGACGCGCGGTCAGGGCTCTGCCTCGGCTGCGGCCGCACTATCGACGAGATCGCGCGCTGGGGCGCGCTGACCGCCGCCGAGCGCAGCCACATCATGGATAAATTGCCCGCCCGCCTCGCCGCCCACAAGCCTGACAATGCCCAAACCGCGACAGGATAGTACCTTGAGCCGCCGCCTGACCTGGTCCTTCGTGCTTGGCGTGGCGCTGTCGCTGGCCGCGCTGATCGCCAGCAACGACCAGGACGCCATCGCCAATCTGCTGCGCCACGACATCGGGTCGCTGGTGCTCAAGATCGCGCTTCTGGTGTTTGCCGGCGGGCTGGTGCTGGTGCTGTTCCGCGAAAAACTGTCGAAGGCGCTGGAAGCGACGTTGTTCTGGGTCGTGGTCGGGCTGCTGCTGGTGGTCGGCTACACCTACCGCTTCGAGCTGCGCGAGGTCGCCGACCGGGTGATCGCCGAATTGATGCCCGGCCATGTCGCCGGCCACGGCCGCAGCGTCCAGGTGGTGCGCGGCAATGCCGGCGACTTCGCGGTCGCAGCCCATATCAATGGCGCCAAGATCCCGATGGTGCTCGACACCGGCGCCAGCTCGGTGGTGCTGACCCAGGAAGCCGCCAAGGCCGCCGGGCTGCCGATTGAGGTGCTGAACTACTCCGTCAATGTCGATACCGCCAACGGCCGCACCCGCGCCGCCGCGGTGACGCTCGACCGGCTCGCGGTCGGCGGCTTGACCGAGCGTGCGGTGCCGGCGCTGGTCGCGCAGCATGGCCAGCTCAAGACCAACCTGCTCGGCATGAGTTTCCTCAACCGGCTGGAAAGCTGGGAAGTGCGCGGCGACAGCCTGCGCATGCGCGGACAGCCGTAAAGTCGACCTCGCCGTCAAACGAGGAATTGGTTCTGCGACAGCTGCGCGTGCCCTTTGTCCGCAGCCTTCATTTCCGGTTCAAATACCTAATCTAGATTATCATTCTAACTATACAAATTATACAAGCCCGTATGGTCTCTAATTTCTTAATGCTTAGCATCCAATTATCATTTCAGCGCTGTTGATTGGCAAATCGAGGGCAGTCTGCATGCCTGCTGCAATTCGCGACCATTCCATTTTTGCGACAATATATTCTCGACTCCGGTCGTTGAAGTTCGCCTTGCTCTGCGCGACCGGGTGCGTCGCCGCCATGCTGATCGCCGAACTCACGAACGACGGCATGGAATCTTGGGAGAAATACAATGAAGCGCAAACGCTGAAGGCCACCCATGCCGTGGGCAACCGCCTCATCGACGGCATTTATAGTCTAGTACGAGAGCGCCTCACGACAAACAACGCACTTTTTGAGAGCGCGCCGATTTCTGCCGGCGCCCGAAAGACAATTGACGCTTCGCGCAAGTCTTCGCAAGATTCTCTCAACGAGAGCCTTCTTCTTGTTCTTTCCAACAACCATGAGAAAAAGAAAGTCAAACTTGAAGCGATTCAGAATGCACGGAGCAATGCCAATGAGTTCCGCGCGCGCGCCGACCTGATGCTTACCCTGCCAAAGGCACAGCGCGATCCGGACGTGCTGAATAATTATTTTCCAATCATGACCGCATGGGCGGATACAGCAATAAAGATCTGGGTTGGGACGCTTCAAGAGACTAGTCAAATCGATCCAGAATTCTCCCGCTATTCTCGTATCAAGCGGCTGAGCTGGCGGCTGCGTGAACTGTCCGGGCTTGAGCGCTCGATGATCGCCGTGGCGCTTGCCGGCAGTAAGCCTATTCAACCGGAGGCAATCACGAAAATTGAAGCCTACCGCGCACAGGCGGAATTGGCGTGGCAACTCATTGGCGACCTCACGCCCGATAGGGCAACGCCTCCATTAATTAGAGATGCACTGGCCCACGCCAGACAGAGCTATTTCGATGAGTTCATTCCGTTCGCGGACAGCATGCGAGTCCTCAGCCAGGCCGGGGTCGATTACCCGATATCGGCCGATGCGTGGGTCGACACGACTAATCCACAGATCGATGCTCTTTTCGAACTATTGCGAGCGGCCGCCAAGGCTGGCGAGGGACGCGCCGCCCTAATCGAAAGCGATGCCTTTGGCGATCTGATTTTCAGGATACTTGGCATTCTTGTAGCGCTTGGGGCGACAAGCGCCTGCTTCTATGTCGTCGTCTGGCGCGTAACGGGTCCGCTGGCGCGCGTTAGCCAAGCGGTCCGCGCCCTCGCATCGGGCACGCTCGATATCAAGATCGTGGACGCCCATCGCAGCGACGAAATCGGCGAAGTCGCGCGCGCGGTCGATTTCTTTAAATCGATCCTGATGGAAACGAAATGCATGGCTGCCGCACAGGACGCGGAACGCGCGGCGAAGGTCAAACGCGCAGCGGCAATTGAAGCTCTGGCAAGCACATTCGAAGCGAAAATTACCGGCGTTGTGGCGACGTTTGAAAAGTCATCCGTCGCATTGGAAGCGACATCGCAGTCGTTGTCAGTCAGTGCGGAGCAAACCAGTCACCGGTCATTTAACGTTGCGACCACGGCGCAGCAGGCGTCGACGAATATGCAGCTTATCGCGACAGCGACCGACCAGCTCGCACATTCAGCGCAAGAAATCGGCGAAAAAGCCGCCAATTCCACACGGATTACCAACAACGCGGTCGAATATGCGCAACACGCCAACACGACCATACAAACGCTTGCAACCGGCGCGGAGCAAATCGGCGAAGTCTTGAAATTGATCACCCAAGTCGCCAAGCAAACCAATCTACTCGCGCTCAATGCCACGATCGAAGCGGCGCGCGCTGGCGAAGCCGGCAGGGGCTTTTCCGTCGTCGCGCAGGAAGTCAAGTTGCTCGCCGGCCAAACGGCAATGGCGACCGAGCATATCAATTCGCATATCCAGAAGATTCAAGGCGCGAGCGGCGAAGCCGTCGCGGCGATCCGGAATATCGACAAGACAATTCAGGAAGTGAATGAGATCACGACGGCAATTTCGCAAGCCGTCAACCGGCAATATGCGGCCACGGACGAAATAGCGCATAATATCGGCGAGACCGCCTCGGGCACCGAGCACGTAACCCAACACATCAACCAAGCACAACAAGCGGCAACGCACACCGGCCACGTCGCCAACGAACTTCTCGCTTCAGCGAGCGCGGTGGCCAAGGGATCTGCCAATCTCCGGCATGAAGTCGAGACTTTCCTGTCGGGCGTCCGCGAGGCATCTTAAGAGCTAAGGCGGGTCGGCTAGATCAAGCTGATAATAAACCGCAGCGACGCGAACATCAGAAAAATGCCGAAGGCGATTTCGAGTTTGCGCCGCGGCATCCAGTGCGCCAGCCGCACCCCATAGCTCGCCGTATAACTCGACACCGGCGCCATCAGCACGACGCCCAGCACCGAGACGAATCCGATTGATAGCGGCGGTAGTTTCGCCAGGTGCGGCCAGCCCGCCAGCATATAGCCGATGGTGCCGGCAATGGTGATCGGCACGCCGACGCCGGCCGAGGTCGCCACCGCGCGCTGCATCGGCTGGCCGTACAGCGTGAGCACCGCGTTCGATACCGCGCCGCCGCTGACGCCGACCAGCGATGAAAACAGCCCGGTGATGAAGCCGTAGATCGTCTGCGGAACGCGGCCGGGTAATTCCGTGCCGAGGCTCCAGCGGTCGCCGCCGGCCAGCATGCGCGCCGAAATGAAGCTCGCGAACACCACGAAAGCGATCTTGAACACCGTCCCCGGCGCATAGGTCGCCGTGACCGAACCGATGGCGACGCCGACTATCGCCGGCAGCGTCCAGATGCGGACGACTTCCGGGATCGCCGCGCCGCGCTTCTTATGGGCGACGTAAGAGCGGTATGTCGTCGGCACGATGATGGCGAGCGACGTGCCGATGCACATCTGCATGCGGACGTCCTCCGGCACGCCGAGCACGCGGAACACTTCGTAAAGCACCGGTACAATGACCGCGCCGCCGCCGATGCCGAACAGGCCGGAGAAAATCCCCGTGACCACGCCGGCAGCGACAATCAACAACGCCAGCCACGCGAGTTCGCCGATAGGATAGCCCAGCAGCATGTTTCCCCCGGCCCGCCCCTTTTTATTGACGTTTGGCTTCTTCGACCATGACGCGCTTAGGCCGCGACGCTCGACAAATCCTTGGCCGATTCCTTGGCCGATTCGTTAGGACTGTCCAGCAGCTGCGCCAGCGCATCGGCCATGACGGAGGCGCTGGCGCCAGACTTGACCGACTCGGTCGCAAGATGCCGCCGGAAGGCACGCGCGCCTGGCACGGCGCGAAACAGGCCGAGCACGTGGCGGGTGATCGAATTCAGCCGAACGCCCTTGGCCATTTCCCGCTCGATATACGGCATGAGCGCGAGCGCGGTTTCCTTGGCTGTCGTAAAGGGCGCGGCCTCGCCGAACAGCAACGGATCGACGCCCAGAAGCAGCCACGGCTCCTGATAAGCGGCGCGGCCCATCATCACGCCATCGACATGCGCGAGTTGGGCTTGCGCCTGGTCGAGCGTGGCGATGCCGCCGTTGATGATGATGTCGAGGTCCGGATGCGCCTTTTTCAAGCGATGCACGATCTCATAATCCAGCGGCGGCACCTCGCGGTTTTCACGCGGCGACAATCCCTTCAGCCAGGCTTTGCGCGCGTGCACGATCAAGGCATCGGTTCCCGCCGCCTTGACCGCCGCGGCGAACGAAAACAGCGCCTCTGCCGGATCCTGATCGTCGACGCCGATGCGGCATTTGACGGTCACCGGAATTCTCACCGCGGCTTTCATCGCCGCAACACAATCGGCAACCAGCGCCGGCTCGATCATCAGGCAGGCGCCGAAGCGGCCTTCCTGCACGCGGTCGGACGGGCAACCGACATTGAGGTTGATCTCGTCGTAGCCGAAATCGGCGCCGATGCGGGCGGACTGCGCCAGCGCCTGCGGCTCGCTGCCGCCAAGCTGCAGCGCCACGGGATGCTCCGATGGATCGAAGCCGAGCAGCCGCGGCCGATCGCCGTGCAAAATCGCGCCGGTCGTCAGCATCTCGGTGTACAGCAGCGCCTTGCGCGTCATGAGACGATGGAAGAACCGGCAATGCCGGTCGGTCCAGTCCATCATCGGGGCGATAGAAAATCGGCGGGACCGACTGATAGCGTGTTTATGAGACATATCAAATATTTGTAGGCTTTTGCCGCCGTCTCATGTTGTACCGTTTTCGGCCCATTTTGACCTATTTCGTCGCCTATAGTACGACAATGTCGTACTATAAAAGGTATGTCGTACCGATGGGTAGCATAATTGCACGGACTCGCAAAGACGGTACGACATCGTACACCGCGCAGATCGTCATCAAAAAAGGCGGCGTGATTGCTCACCGCGAGGCTGAAACGTTCGACCGCAAACAGGCGGCCAATGCCTGGGTCGTCAAGCGCGAGGCGGAGCTCAAAGCCCCTGGCGGCCTCGACCGAAAGGAAAACCCAACCCTCTCCGCTGTGATCGACCGCTATATCGACGAGTCAAAAAATGCAGTTCTCGGCACCAAGGCCCAGGTGCTCAAGACAATCAAGAACAGCGATCTCGGCGATCTTAAATGCAGCGAAATCACTAGCCAGAAACTGGTCGCCTTCGCCAAGGACCTGACACGAAATGTCGAGCCGCAAACCTGCGGTAACTATTTCTCGCATCTCTCCAGCATTTTTACTGTGGCACGGCCGGCCTGGGGATTTCCGCTTAGACGCGCAGCTCACCTACTCGTTACGAAACTATACTTTCCAAATCAGATGGCTGAAAGCGGTCGATAGTGGACCGTCGAAATGAGCAGCAAATGATCCAAATTGGACTGGCGTTGTAAGCAATTTGAGCGGTCGTAACTCCAGTCCGGCACTCGGAGCCGCCAAGGCGGAAACGGCCTACAGCCTTATGGCCCCTCCGGGCTTCAGTGGTACGGCCTGAGCAGACCCAATGGCCAATCCTCCAGAAATCAAGCTGCGGCAACCTCCCGCCCGCGGAACTCATAGCGAACACCCTTTGCAAACTGACTGCAAACTGAAATACGTGTCACGTATCGGCGGTGAAATGTTTTCATGTTTGCAGAGGGTTGATGGCGCGCCGGACGAGATAAAACTGCGAACTCCTATGTTATTGAAATTGCGATATAATTTTCGCGTGTGCCGAGCGAAGATCGACGCCGCCACAAAATTTTTCGCGGCACGGTCGGAGCTGAGACACGGCTCTCGTGGGCGCCGAGTCGGTTAGTCTCTCAAGAGCAGAAATACCCTGATGGGCCGGGATATCTGCTTATGGCATCAGTCGCCCAAGCCGGCATGTCCGCTTAGTACAAAAGCGAACACACGCCGCCTACGCCTGCGCTCCTTTGACCTGACCGGGCTTTTTAGACCAAGCGTTGTGAGAAAATGGTCTTAGAAAGAAGCTTGGTCATGCCGAAGAAGAGGTTTAACGCGGAGCGGATCGTGACGCTGCTTTGTCAGATTGAAGTGTCGATTGCACAGGGCAAATCCGCGACGGCGGCCTGCCGAGATGCGGGCATATCGCTGCAGACTCGCAACCATGTTGAGCAGCAAATTAGGAAACCGTTTTGACTATCAATTTATCAAAGGCTTACGCCCGAATGTTGCAAATGTGTTGCACCCGTTTCCGTGCGACGAAATTCTGATCACAATTTTAGGCAACAATTGGTCAATACCCACTTCCCAAATGCAGACTCCGCAACAGTAGCGGCCTTGGCGGTCTCCTACTGGGATTTCCAACTCGAAGCGCCATCATTGCATTTTCTCCAACTCCGCGAGCACGGCGTCGCCCATGGCCTTGGTCGAGATGACTCCTTCTCCGGGCTGCGCAATATCCGCCGTCCGTGCTCCATGCGAGATCGCGGCGTCAACTGCGCGTTCTAGGCGATCCGCTTCCTGGGCAAGCCCCAGCGAAAACCGAAGGCACAACGCAAAGCTCATAATCGCACCCAGCGGATTGGCGATGCCTTTGCCGGCGATGTCGGGGGCGCTGCCGTGGATCGGCTCATAAAGAGCGTGACGGCCGCCATCGGGGCGTATTGGGCCAAGCGATGCCGACGGCAACATCCCGAGCGACCCGGCAACCATTGCGGCGCAATCCGACAGGATGTCACCGAACAGGTTTTCGGTCACCAACACGTCGAATTGCTTAGGTGCGCGCACCAACTGCATGGCGCAGTTGTCGACATACATGTGGCTGAGTTCGATTTCGGGATAGTACTGATCGCGCAGCGCCTGCACCGTGTCGCGCCACAGGCCGCCAGTCTCGGTCAGCACGTTGGATTTATCTACCGAACACACCCTGCCTGACCGGCCACGCGCGAGATCGAAGGCGGCGCGGGCGATCCGTTCCACTTCCCCGGTCGTATACATGCAGGTGTTGACGGCACGCTCGCCGCCGCTATTGAGCTTTTCGCGGCCGCGCGGCTCGCCGAAATAGATGCCGCCACACAGCTCGCGCACGATCATCATATCGCAATCTGCGATGACCTCGGGACGCAAGCTTGAAGAGGCCCCAAGCGCCGGCAGCGTGCGCACTGGACGTAAATTGCAGAACAGGTCGAGTTCCTTGCGCATCCGGAGAAGCTGATCGACTTTGCGCGCAGCGGCAGGGATTTTCTCGTATTCCGGCGATCCGGTAGCGCCGAACAAGATGGCGTCGGCGGCGACGATCTCGTCCCAGGTCTGCTGGCGCATCAAATCGCCATGCGCTTTCCACGCGGAAATGCCGAACAGCTCCTCGCGCAGCTCGACGCTAAGTTGCCGCTTGGCGATAAACCATTCGGCAACTTTCCGCACCTCGGCAAGAATTTCAGGGCCAATGCCGTCACCAGCCAATATCAATAAGCGTGCCACGCGCGCGGTCTCCTCTCGTCGGTAAATCCAGGGTCTGCTCTCGTGGTCCCGGCGTTGATGCGCGCGAATCTGCGCGTCGAGCTTGAGTGTCATACCGATGTCATCGAGGCCTTCCAACAAAGCGTCGCGGCGCTCGGGATCGGTCGTGAACGCAATCTTATGGCCGGACGGCGTCGTGATCGCTTGCGTTTCCAAGTCGACCGTCACCAGCGGCTGATCTGCCGCTTCGATCTCGGCCGCGAGCTTCTTAACTTGGTCTTCCGGAAGGCGGATCGGCAGTACGCCGTTCTGAAAGCAATTCCAATAGAAAATATCGCCAAAGCTTGGCGCGATAATACAGCGGAATCCGAAATCCGCCAGCGACCACACCGCATGCTCACGCGATGAGCCGCAGCCGAAATTATCTCCGGCCACAAGAATCTGGGCCGCGCGATACCGCGGTTGATTGAGCACAAATTCGGAGTTTTCGCCGCCGTCCGGCGCATAGCGCCAGGCTTCAAAGCAATAGCGGCCAAGCTCGCCGCGCTTGTTTCCAATCAGCCGATTGATGGGGATGACGACTTCAGTGTCTATATTGATCCGCATCAGCGGAGCGGCAGCCCCTGTCACCCGTTTATATTTTTCCATTGTCAGTGGCCGAGCTTACGCACGTCTGCGATGTGCCCGGCAACTGCCGCGGCAGCGGCCATGGCCGGGCTCGCCAGATGGGTGCGTGCGCCCGGTCCCTGCCGGCCGACGAAGTTCCGGTTGGTGGTGGAAACCGAGCGTTCGCCGGGCGCGATGATATCGCCGTTGGCGCCGAGACACATGGAGCAGCCGGGCTCGCGCCATTCGAACCCGGCATCGAGAAATTTGCGATCCAGACCTTCGCGTTCCGCGGCGCGCTTCACCGCCTCGGAGCCGGCCACGACCCAGGCGCGAACGTGCGGTGCCACCTTGCGGCCCGCGAGCGCCGTGACCGCCTCGCGCAGATCCGACAAACGTCCGTTGGTGCATGAACCGATGAAGACCCAATCGATCGGCGTACCCTCAATCGCGTCACCCGGCCGCAGCCCCATATATTTGAGCGCCGCCTCCATGTTTTTGCGGCGGTCGGCATTCGGTTCGCCCGACGGATCGGGTATCCGCCCGCTAACATCAATAACATCCTGCGGGCTGGTGCCCCAGGTGATCTGCGGTGCGATGTCCGGCACATGAATGGTGTGTTCGGCATCGAATAGGGCATCGTCATCGCTCGACAGCTTGCGCCAATGCGCAACGGCCTGGTCGAACAACGCATTCTTCGGCGCATAAGGCAACCCGGCAAGATATTGGTAAGTCGTGTCGTCCGGCGTCATGATTCCCGTCTTGGAGCCCAATTCGATCGACAGATTGCAGATCGTAAGGCGCTCCTCGATCGTCAATTCGCCCACCAGAGAACCAGCATATTCTACCGCGTAGCCGCGCCCGACAGCAGTGCCGAGCCGCCCGATCGTCGCCAAAATAACGTCTTTCGCGGAAACACCCGAAGCGCGCCGTCCCTCGAACCGGATCCGCATCATTTTGGGCTTTTTCTGCCGAAGCGTCTGCGTGGCCAGAACGTGAGCGACTTCGCTGGAGCCAATGGCGATGGCGAGCGCACCGAAGGCGCCGTGCGTGCAGGTATGACTGTCCGGGCAGACAACGGTGGCGCCGGGCAACGTCAAACCCATTTCCGGCGCCGCGACATGCACGATGCCCTGGCTCTCGTCGCCGATATCGAAAAGCTTGATGCCGGAGGCAAATGCGCCACGGCGCATTTCGCGCAGAAGCCGTCCGCCGGTTGGATTGGTATCGGTGGTGCGCCCCGGCGAACTGGCGATCGCATGGTCGGGCATCGCATAGGTCAGGTCGGGGTCGTGCACGCGGTAGCCAAGCTTTGCCAAGCGTATGAAATTCGGGCCACCTTCGAGATCGTGAAGAAAATGTCGATCGACCGCCAGCAGACTGAGATCACCCGAGAGCTCCGCAACGACATGTTGCGTCCAGATTTTTTCAAATAATGTGCGGCCCGGCATGAATGGTCCTTGTAGTCGCAATGCGACGCATCACATCGCCGAACGGGCGCTTATTGGGCAACGAGCGCCTTGTCGACAAAACGATCGGTATACGTAGCGCTGATGTCGATCTTGGCAGTGGCTACGGCGGAATCGAATGCGCTCAAGACCTTGTAGGCATTCTCGGCGCCCGCATTATTGATGCGACCATCCGCCGGATACATCGCCTTCGATTTCTTGACGATTTCGACATACAGCGCGGGATCTTTTCCTTGGTATTCCGGCGGCATAGCCTTGGCAATCTCTTCCGGCGTTGACTTGGCGATCCAGCGCAACGTGCGCACGGTGGCGGTCACGATCGCCTGCACCGTGTTCGGGTTCTTCTCGGCGAATACTGGACTTACATACATGACGCTGGAAGGGTATTCGCCACCGAACACAGCCTGCGTGCCGGTGGTCGTCCGCGTGTCGAAGATCGCTGTCAACTCACCCGACAATTCAACTTGTGTGATCGCTGGATCGGCATGCGATAGTGCGTCGATTTCGCCCTTTTTGACCGCGGCCACGGCGGTTGTTGGACCGCCAACGCCAATAAACGAAACATCCTCCGGCTTTATGCCGTTCTGCGTCAGAATATAGTTGACCATGAAGTTGGTTTGCGAGCCAGGCGCTGTGACGCCGATCTTGAGCCCTTTCAAGTCTTTAGGGCTGCGATAATTGAGCTTCTTCGATGTCACTAAGCCGAGCACGATGCCGGGATAACGACCAGTTTCAACCACCGCCAAAATGGGCTGCCCTTTGGCCTGCATCTGGATAGTGTGGTCGAACGAACCGGTGGTGGCATCGACATTGCCGCCAATCAGCGCCTGCAGACTTTTGGTGCCACTGCCAAAGTCAATGATCTCGACGTTGAGTCCTGCGTCCTTGAAGTAGCCGAGGCGTTCCGTGAGTGTGAGGGGCAGGTAGATCATAAAGGACTTGCCGCCAACCGCGATTTTGACATCAGTTTTTTCGGGCTTGGCGTCAGCACCAAAAGCGGCTGGCGATACCGCGAGCGTGACGGCAAACGTCGCCGCAACAATATTCCGACCGATAGCTCGCATCGCACTTGTCCTGGGTTGAGTGTATTTACTTTTCGGCTAGCTCTACAAGAGCTAGATGACATCGGACGGCCGAATGCTAGTCAATAGTAGTGGCATATTTTTGTCGGTTTGATTGCGACGAGCGCTGCCGAACTAAATTGGAATGCCTGCATTTAAGTCGTGCGCCTCTCGCGCAAGCTTTTTAGCCGCTAGGCGCTTTCATACGCAGCCAACTCCTCTGCCCACGACGTTGGCACATTGACGATCATTTCGAGCGCCATCTGGCCATATGCCTTGCCCTGTGGATCGATACGCATTGATGCCATACCGCCACCGCCGAGCGCGTCACTGATTAAGAAATTCAGTGCATTGAGACCGGGAGCCTCAAACCGTACTGCCGGCCCACCAACTAAGTGACCAAAGTGTTCTAGTATGCGCTCCGGCGTAAGCTCTCGACGCAGCAAAGGCACGTATTTCGGCTTGCGCGCTATGATTGCGATATTTGCCGAATTTCCTTTGTCACCGGATCGCGCATATGTGAGCTTCGGCGGAATCGAGGTCGGCGGCTGCGTCTGGCTGACCGGCGGTTGCTGCTGCGTGACCGGTGGCTGTGCCGCGGTTCCAGGCGGCAGCGCCGCCAAGGTCTTGTTCGCCTGCTCGACCAGCAGGTTTAGAACCGGGGCTCGATACGCACGTACCTGTTCATCCGATAAACTAATAAAACAAGCGGCATATCCGCGGAGCTCGATCACATGGCGCCCGCCCACAATTCGTCGGCACGCGGGCCTTGTCCAATAAATGCCTTGCAGATTGGTTGCATCAGTGGATGCGGCGTGGCGACTGGCCTCATCCGCGCCGCCGAACGATAACAGCGCAATCCCCCCATCGTACCCGAAATGGTACTTGCCCCTGATATCCAGTCGGTGAAAAAGCTGGTGAAATACCTTCGTATTCGGCGGAACGCCAACGGTCCTTTTTCCAACGATCTCCGTCATTTTTTGGTGAGGAGCAATGACGGTCGCAATCTGCATCATTGCCTGCCACATCGGGTCGGAAGGCTCCTGCATGCGCAACGCTCGAACCAGGGCATCATGTTCGGGATCCTGCTGAGCCCGAACCGGCGACGAGTTCAAAGCCAACGCGCCAAGCAATGCCATTAGCATCAGCGCGCACCGAAGCAGCGCACCAAGTCCGAGCTTGTTCCGCTCCGGCGGATGCGAATGTCGCATCATGATCCTCGATCGGCTGCTCATTGTGCGAACGCGATGCTCGCGATGGCACGCTCCAGAACCGGCCCGTATTTCTCATAGAGCCTGGTCGGCGCATGCAGTTGCACTAAATAGAAATGGTCATCCTTCTCGATATAGGCGACGGTCTTGCGAAACTCGCCCATCGGAAACACGACTAGGATCGCCGGACGCAGACCGATCCGTGCGGCCCCCTGATAAATGTTCTTTCGCGTGGCCGCGTTGCTCTGTGCCTTTAACTCTTCGACCTTGCTCTCCAGCGTTTCGCCGGCACCGCGAAGTTCGGCAACAAACGACAGCATGATTTCGCCGCCATAGCTCGGGTCGCTTGCGGCGAAGAACAAGGAGTCGCCGTCACTGCCCTGCGCCACCCTCCAGTCGGCGGGAACGTCGACGGCGAAGCCGACCTTGGACTTCGTCCCGGCGAGCCGAAGGCCAAGCCCCATGCTCTCGATACGGCGATAGGTGAAGCCGCCGGCTTGAGTGGGCGGACTTTGCGGTTCGGTGCCGCTTGCCACGGGCGGCGGCGCGGGCGTGACGGGCGGTTGTTGCCCACGCCGCTCGGCGTCGTTCGCCGCCTTTTCTGGAATTGTGGGATCGACGCTGAAGCTCTTCGTCATCCGCGCAGCGATCGACTCGAACGCCGAGGCGGCGGCCTTGGGATAGGCGATCTCGAGGCGATGGACAAACGCCCCCTCCTCACTCAGCAAAACCCGGCGCAGGACGATATCGGCTTCTTTGCCGGCGACGACCTGGTACCAGTCTTTGCCGCTTTGTTTCACCGCGGCTGCGTCGCCGATATCGAGCACGTCCTCGGCCTGCAATTCCTCGACCGAGAAATCCATGGCATTGGCGTGACTGTAGATCGAAAAGCGCGCGCCGGCCGATGCAGCCGTAAAGTCCCGCCCGGCGTTGTCGGGCGGCGGCGGCTGGATGGCAAACAAATCGGCAGGATAGTCGATCATCACGCCGTAGCGGGTATTGGTGTATCGCTCCCAGCGAATTGCGATGATCTTGCCGGCGTTGCGCGGCACAGGTGTTGCGGCCGGTGGTACTCTTTCGGCGGTGACTGGTTTCGTTACCGAAGGCGTGTCGTTCAGCCACACCAACAGCAATGCGCCGCCTAAAACGACAAATCCGGCAGCGACCAACGCGATGATCATGCGTTTGCGGCTACGGCCAAGACTTTCACCTGGCGATGCCGCTGACGGAGCCGTGCGTACGCCGTCGCTCGCCGCAGCCGCGACGGGAGCGCCGCAACTCGTGCAAAACTTCGCGTCAGGCTTCAATGCGGCGCCACAGGCTCGGCAGAAATTGGCCATCGGTCTCTTGGTTACCTCACCGATTCAGCATCCAATTCAACGAACGTCGCCACGGCGTGTCGCCTGTGACGCAGCCACCGCCGGGATGGCGATAGCCGAAACTAAGGCTGCTACGCGCTGCACGCGGATGACGAGGCCGAGCGTGTTCCCGACGGTCAGCCCGGCTCCTGCAAGCATCAACAGCGTCATCGCCGACGGAACGTGACCAAACACCATGGCGCCTATCTGGTTCATTGCGAACGTCAGGCCCCAGATGACGAGATACCAGGCAGTGCCGCGTCCACGAATTTGCGTGTTGTCGATAAACAGCAACGTCGTGAGCGACCAGCCGACGCCTATCAATGAACCGGCCAGGACTGCCGCCAACAACATCGACGTGGCCGGCAGGCGTCCTCCGAACCAAAGACTGATCAGGGTTCCAGCGACACTGATCGCAAGAGCCAGCAACAAAGCGGCGGGCTCGATTGTCTTGGCCTTGCGAAACGTCAGCACCATCATGACGACCGACAGGATCAGCATCGCCATGCCAGCGATTGATATGAGACGGAAGAAGGTCTGCAGCGGATTTGGAAAAAACGCCGAAATGACCACCAGCACAGCCAATGCAGCAACGAGCATTGCCCCGGTCTTCAACCGTCCCAGAATTTCGCCCTTAATCTGGGCCCCGATGTTGCGCGTCATTGGCCATAGCCTCCGCCGGCTGAACAGGTCCGCATTAAGTGCCGCTTTTATTGCACACACGCGGCGAACGAGACCTTGAGCTACATCAACCCGCCCCTGGTCAGCGGCGCTAAGCTTTCAAGAGATCGAAGTCACCAGACGAGAGACCTATGCGGATAGCGATATCCCTCCTTTTCCTGATGACCGTTGCCGCTCCGGCATTTGCGGCCTCAACGCCGTCGCGTCGCCTCTGTAATCCAGACCGAATTAAGCAGACAAATGCCTGGGTTGATTGCCTACAGAAGGCGCTTGACGATTCAGAAGAAAAGCTCGTCACGGCCGCCGGCAAGATCGCCGCAAAAATGCAGGCGGGCGATGTGCTTGAGGAACCAAACCGCACGGTGAACCGAGCGCTATTTGAAACAGCCCAAAAACAATGGCTGTCGATACGAGACCAGGATTGCAAGTCTTATGGCGCCCATCGGGCTGGACTCGGTTTTGGCGCCGTTCAATTTCGACTCATGTGCCTGCTGGACGAGACCGTGTACCGCGTCGATGCGCTCAAGGCGCGTTACGCTGAAGAGCTCAAATAACGTTCTCATTTTCGTCAGGCCATCTGATTTGCCCTCATTACGGCTTATTGCCGCCGATTTCCAGTGCGGCAAATGAGGGGCTTATTTCGGGCATAGACAATCATCCTCCGGTCTATCCGACCGCACATCAGGCAGTTCGGAATACTAGCCGGCACTGTCATCAATCGAGCAGATATAAATCAGAGGCCCTAAGTACGAACGACGTACGACCTCGGTACGCTAGACGCACAGGATTAGGCACCCTACCCTTTTAATACCAGCGCTGGGTTTAGCGTCGATCCCCTCATCAATTGCGCTGATGGACACATTAAGAAGGAGTTCGAGTCCTCCGAGCTGGTGGACGCAGTCCAACGCGAACTCTGGATTATCATTGCCGCACATACTGGCCCTTACAAATGTAGGCAGGACGCCACTTTCGTAGAAAGTCCAGACCTAGAACGTCGGAGGCGTACTGATCCAGAGCACCCGGGCAACCTTGGCGCCAACATTTCTATAGGCATGAGGAAGCTCGGACCGGAAGTGAAAAGAATCGCCGGCCTTGGCGCGATGCTTCTTGCCGTCGAGCACCAGTTCGATCTCCCCCTCCAGTACGTAGCCGATCTCTTCGCCGGAATGAACGATAGCCTCGCTGCCGCCGCCGGGCGCGATCGTGTGAATATTGCCTTGCAACAGATGCTCCCGCGAATAGGGAATAAGCCGCTCGAGTTTGATGCCTTTGCCGGTGCGCAAATTGTCCGTCACCAGCACGGGGCGCTCGCCCGCGTGCGATACGACACGGTCGCCGCTGTTCGCGGCGGAATACAGGTCGGATATGTTGGTGCCAAGCGCGGTGGCTACACGATGCAGCGTGGCAAACGATGGCGCCGCTTTGTCGTTCTCGATCTTGGAAAGCATACTTTCGGAGCATTGCGCCTCGTCCGCGACCTCTTTCAACGTCAAGCCGCGGACCATTCGAGCATGACGAATTCTCACGCCGAGCGCCGCGGGGTGGGCCGTGCCATTTGTCTTCGGCCCCGCCTTGACGGCTGTCTTTCGAGACACGCGCCGTGGCGCAAGCGGCTTCGCTTTCTTTCCCATGATGAGATAACCCGCGCTATCAAGCAGAAGAAGAACGGTGCCTACGGTAACAGGGTACGCTAGGCTATACGATTGTTTCCGCCGGCGCGAGACGCACTATGCGCGCGTCTCGCTGTTTTTTAAGGCTGCGATCCGCGGCTACAATTTGCGGTCGGCCAATGGCGGCAAGAACTTCTCCGTGTACACCGAAGCTGCATCCGGCTTTGTCGGAAGATTGTAAGCGTCGGCAATCGCATCGATGGTGAACTGAAGCTTCTTCGGGTCCACGACGCTCAAACCGTGGTCGACCACGTGCTTGGTCTTGGTCAGCTCAAGCGCAAGGCCCAGACGCACTTTCTCGATGTCCAGCTTCATCATCGGATCGCGATCCTTCAGCAGCGCCAGCGCCGCGTCAGGATTGGCGATCGTGTCCTTGGTGCCTTTGTTCAGCCCGGCCACCACGCCCTTCACGGTCTCGGGATTCTCATCGGCGAACTTTTTGGTTGTGACAAGCGTGAGGCCGTACATGTCGGCCCCGAAGTCGGAGTATTTGAGAACCGACAGCTCGCTCATGGTGAAGCCGAGTTCGAGCGCGGCCGGAATGTTGGAGTTGGTGAAGCCGCCGGTGCCGGCAACCTCGCCGCGCTTCAACATGGGCCCGAACAGTTGCGGCTGCACATTGACCCAGTCGACCTTCACATTGTCCGCCTTCGCGGCCTTGAGCATGATCGAGATCGTGTCATGCACCGCCGTGCCCGGCCCGCCGGCGATTTTTTTGCCTTCGAGATCTGACGGCTTCTTGATGCCCGCATCCGCCCGCGTGATCACCGCCAACGCGGTGTCGTCGAAGCTGATGTAGACCGCAATCAGCGGTGACGTCGGGTTCATGGAGTTGAAGCGGATCATCGATGGGAGATCGACCCAGCCGAACTGATAGGCGCCGCCGGCGACGCTGACCGCCACATTTGTCGCACCCTTGCCGGCGTCGATGGTGTCGACGGTCACGCCCGCATCTTTGAAGTAGCCCTTTTTTTCGGCAATGAAGAACGGCGCATGGGTGCCCTGGATGATCCAGTCCATCATGATTTTGACGTTTTTGGTTTCCGCACGCGCGGAACCCACCAGCGGCGCGGAAGCGAGCAGCGCAACCATACCCAGCATCAGCGCGCGCCGGCCGATACGGCCAAAATCATTGATACTGCCGCTTTTTGAGGCCTTACTGCTATATTGAATGGCATTCAAGTCACTTGCAAACATTGCAACTCTCCTTCTGGTTACGCTTACGCGTGACTTTGCAAGAAGCATGCCTTGGCATGATGGTTGCAAGCTGTTTGGCGCGAAGACGAGCAACTGCACTTACGGCAGGCATCTGTCACGCAAGCGTCACGAGTAGGCTGGTTAACAGGAGAGAGTGCGAATGCTGAAGCTTCCGGGTCATGGACGTTACGACCATTCGAATATCACCCAGCGTCCGGACTACACATGGCCCGGCGGCAAGCGCCTGGCGTTCTACATCGCGATGAATATCGAGCACTTCGCCTTCGGCGCCGGCCTCGGCATGGACCCGCACAACCGCGGCGGCGCGCAGACCAGCCGCAATTGGGCGTGGCGCGATTATGGCAACCGCGTCGGTAACTGGCGGCTGTTCGAAATGCTCGATGCACTCAAGCTGCCTGCGACAATCTTGCTTAACAGTTCCGTCTGCTATCAATACCCGGACATCGTCGCGAAGATCAAAGAGCGCGGCGATGATGTTTGCGGCCACGGCCGCACTAATGCCGAGTTGCTTAGCCAATTCTGGGAGCACGACGAAGCGCGCATCATCAAGGAATGCGTCGAGGTCATCGAGAAATATGTCGGTGTGCGGCCCTACGGCTGGATGGGCGCGGGCGCGGCCGAGTCGAAGGTGACGCCCGACCTCTTGAAGGAAGCCGGCTTCACGTATCTGCTCGATTGGCCGGTCGACGACCAGCCGCTCTGGATGCGCACTCGTTCCGGCCCGCTGCTATCTGTGCCCTATCCAATGGAATTGAACGACGCTGGAACACTCGGGCTGCGCGACCACACGGGACGCCAGTTCGCCGACATGATTGTCGACCAGTTCGAGGAAATGCTGGAGGCGAGCGAAAAGCAGCCTCTGGTGTTTGGCTTGTCGCTTCATGGGTTCATCGTCGGTCAGCCGTTCCGGCTCCGCCCGCTGCGCAAGGCCATCAAGCACTGCGTCGAGCACAAGCACGCAGACCGCATCTGGTTCACCCGTGCCGGAGATATCGCCAAATATTGCATAGACATGAAGCCGGGAGTCATTCCGGGAAGCGCCGCGGCGGCCGCGTAAGAAGGGCATAGAATAATGAACAAACCCGTCGGTTCGGCCGAAACACCGGCCAAAACGCATCTTTTGCAATCGCTGCCCGATACCGTGCATTGGGGCTTTTTCGACGGCGCGTTGCCGCCTGTGCTGACGATCGACTCCGGCGACCACGTTACCATCGAATGCGTGTCGGGCAATCCGGAGTGGATGCCGCCAGAAGCGTCGGGCTTCAAGCCTCTGGACGACATCAAGCTCGTTCATGAGAATGCCAAGCGCGGCAGCGGCAATCACATCCTCACCGGGCCGATCTACGTGAACGATGCGAAGATCGGCGATGTCCTTGAGGTGAAAATCCTGGAAATCGAGATGCGCCAGGACTGGGGCTTCAATCTGTTCCGCTCCTACGGCGGCACCTTGCCTGAGGAATTCAACTACCAGCGCATCATCCACGTCGCGCTCGACCGCGCCGCCAAGCTCGCAACCATGCCGTCCGGCCTGAAGGTACCGCTGTCGCCGTTCTTCGGCCAGCTCGCGGTGGCGCCGCCCAAGGCCTTCGGCAAGCAGAACAGCAAAGAGCCGCGTGAATTCGGCGGCAACCTCGACTGCAAGGATCTGGTGGCCGGCACGACTATCTACCTGCCGGTGTGGAACGACGGCGCCTTGTTCTCAACCGGCGACGGCCATGCCGCGCAAGGCCACGGCGAAGTCGACGGCACCGCCATCGAGACGTCGCTCAAGGGCACGTTCGAATTCAATGTGCGCAAAGACCTCGGCTGGAAGCTGCCGCGCGGCGAAACTCCGACCCATCTCATCGCCTTCGGCCTCGATTGGGATCTTGACGACGCCGCCAAACAGGCCCTGAAGCAGATGATCGACTGGATCGTCGTGCTGACCGGAATTCCGAAGGACGAGGCTTACGCTCTCTGCAGCTTTGCCTGCGACCTGCACGTGACGCAGACCGTCAATAACGTGAAGGGCGTCCACGCCATGATCGCCAAGTCGATCCTGCAAAAACCGGCGTGAGCGCCACACCGTGAAAGAGCGTAAGACGCAATGAAGAACTTCGTGGATATGTACCAGGTCTCGCTGCGCTACGGCGAGGATGGCGACGGCACGCTTGCGCTCGAAGACGCGACGATGCGCGTCGACAGCGGCGAGTTCGTCGCCGTCGTCGGACCGTCAGGCTGCGGCAAGTCGACGCTGATGAAGGTCGTGACAGGTCTGTGGCCTCCGACCAAGGGCGGCGTCATCGTCAACGGCAAGGAGGTCGACCGTCCTCTGTCGATCACCGGCATGGCGTTCCAGAACCCGACGCTGCTGCCGTGGCGCACGACGCTCGACAACGTCATGCTGCCGCTCGAAATCGTCGAGCCGCACGCTTCCAGGCTTCGGCGCGAACGCGCCATGTACGAAACCAAGGCGCGCGATCTGCTGACCCTGGTCGGCCTTAAAGGCTTCGAAGACAAATTCCCGTGGCAATTGTCCGGCGGCATGCAGCAGCGTGCCTCGATCTGCCGGGCGCTGATCCATGAACCTTCGCTGCTGATGCTCGACGAACCGTTCGGCGCGCTCGACATGTTCACGCGTGAAGAACTTTGGCTGGCAATGCAGGAACTGTGGCTGGCGCGCCGGCCAACCGTCGTCCTGGTCACCCACGATCTGCGCGAAGCGGTATTTCTCGCCGACCGCATATTCATCATGAGCGCGCGGCCCGGCCGCATGATCGCCGAACGGACCGTCGAGCTGCCGCGGCCCCGCGCCCTTTCGATGACCTACGAGCCCTATGCGGTCGGGCTGGTGCAGGAGCTGCGCGACCATATCAGCGCGGCGAGGGTCGCGGCATGAGTGAGATCTTGGGCCCCGTCCGCGCGCCCCGGCGGCGTAAATTCACGCGCAACAAGGCCTTCCGTCGCGTCTTGCCCTGGCTCGTCGTCGCTGCGATCTTCCTAATTTGGCAGATGCTTGTCGTCAGCCTGCGCATCGAGCCCTTCGTACTGCCCTCGCCGACCGCGATCTTTGCCGCGGGCTGGCAATGGCAGGGGCCAATCCTGGTGAACGCCTGGCAGACCTTCATGACCACGGCCATCGGCTTTTTCTTCGCGATCGTGTTCGGACTTGTGATGGGCGTCGCCATTGGCTCCTCGTCGCTGATCTATGACGGGTTCTATCCGGCACTGGTCGGCTTCAACACCATCCCGAAGGTTGCAGTCGTTCCGATCTTGATCATCTGGTTCGGTGTCGGTTCGGTGCCAGCGATTATCACGGCGTTCCTGCTGTCGTTCTTTCCGATCCTGGTGAATGTCGCCACGGGTATCGCAACCGTCGAGCCGGAGTTGCAGGACGTGTTACGGGCGCTCGGCGCCAGCAAGTGGCAGATGATCCGCAAGGTCGGTTTACCGCGGGCGATGCCCTACTTCTTCGCGTCGCTGAAGGTCGCGATTACGGTAGCTTTTGTGGGCTCGATCATCGCGGAGACGGTTGGCTCGAACAGCGGCATCGGAAACTTCATGCTGGTGGCGTCGTCCCGGTTCGAAGTGCCTCTTGCCTTCGCCGGACTGCTGGTGACCGCCGCCATGGGCATCGCCATGTACGCGATCGCCGGCTTCATCGAAGTACGAATGACCGGATGGGCCATGCGCGGCGGCATGGATCGGCAATAGTCAGTGCGGAGCGTTCAATCGATGCTGGATGTCAAAGACTATTCCGGATTGAAGCTGCAGCTCGACGGCATTCTCGGGCCCGACGAGCAGCATAAGCGCGGCGTGCTGCTCGACAGCATGTATGCCTTTCTGCCGAAAGACGCCGAGGCCAAGGCGCTTTTGTTTCGCGCGGAGATCGCGCCGCTCGGTTACACCAACTGGCACCGGCACAATGGCGCGACCTTCTTCGTCTGCACCAGAGGCCTATTCGAGGCGCATTTCGCGGAAGGCACTTTGATCAACGCCAAGGCCGGAGACGTCTATTCCGAACCGATCGGAAGATTCCACCGTGGCCATAACCCGCATCCCGAGCTTGCCTACACCTGCATCGGCATCTGCCTGACCTCCCCAGACATGGACCATATAACGTCTGTGGCTGACCGGCCCTGGTAGCGGCGACCTCAAACCCGTTCGAACCTATTACTGGCTCACAATCTCGCAAAGGCACCATGTCCCAGCCCTCCATATCCGACTCCGCCGACGATACCATCGAGCAGATCACCGCCGACCGATCTGCACACTACGAGCCCTTCGGCTGGCATCATTGGCCTGAGCATCCGTGGCTGTCCTATCAATTCCGCCGTGGGCTCGGGGAACACAAGAGGGTGGCGGCGCGGTCAGCGAGGTTTTCCAGGCGGCAAACCGCATGATCCCGGGTGACCTTGAAAGCTGGCACAGCGAATGGAAGCGCGTTGCAGACGACAACTGGAAGCGCGGCATCACCGAGGAGTCCGCCGGCCACATCCGCACGGCGATGAACTGCTTCCTGCGCGCGGCCGACTACTACCGGCAGGCCGAATTCCATCTCGAGCCGAAGGACCCGCGGCGTCTGCCGACCTTCGAGAAGATGGAAGCCTGTTCGAAGAAATTCATCGCCCGGCTCAACCCGCCCGGTGAGGCCGTCGATATTCCTTTTGAGGACGGCAAACCGATCTGCGGTTATTTCGTGCGCGCACCGTTTCCAGGTGAGCGGCTGCCGGTGCTGATCTGCATGGGCGGTCTCGACTCGATCAAGGATGAGATGTGGTTCATGCAGGCGCACGGCTGCCTGCAACGCGGCATCTCGGTGCTGATGATCGACGGCCCGGGCCAGGGCGGCACGCTGCGGCGGCATGGCATCGTCAGCCGACCTGACACCGAGGTGCCGATCGGCAAGTGCGTCGACTGGCTGTTGACGCGGGATGATGTCGATCCCGAACGGATCGCCGTCTGTGGTTCCAGCATGGGTGGCTACTACGCCGCACGCGCCGGCTGCTACGAGCACCGGCTCGCTGCCGTGATCTCGCATGGCGCCATCTGGTCACTCAGCGACATGTGGGGCAACAAAGGCGACGATTTCGGCCTCGCGATGCACATCCGCTGGGTGCTCGGCGCTACGACCATGGCGGAGGCGCACAAGATCATGGTGCCCTTCACGCTCGAAGGCCACCTCCAGCATATGAAATGCCCCTATCTGATCGTGCATGGCGGTCACGACGTGCTGACGGTGTCGGCCGCGCGCAAGACCTACGACAGCGCCAAGTCAAACGGCGTCGACGTCACATTGCGCATCCTCGATCCGGACGAGACCGGCGCCGAGCACTGCCAGCACGACAATCCCACCATCGGCCAGGAGGCGCTTTGCGACTGGCTTGCTGATAGGTTCGGCATCGACCAGCAGGCGCTGCTGCAACGATCCTGGAACCCGCTCGTCTGACGATTGCGAAATTCAGAGAGAAGCTAATGGCCGACCGACTCTTATTTCCCGCCATCGAGCCGACATTGCTGCCGGTGGCCGGCGGTGGACTATTTCCGGTGCGTCGAATCTATTGCGTGGGGCGCAACTACGCGTCGCATATCCGCGAGATGAAAGAAGCGGATGAGCGAGACCCGCCCTTCTTCTTTCAGAAGCCTCGGGATGCCATCGTCGGCGACGGCGCCGTCGTGCCCTATCCGCCCTATACAAGCGATTTCCAATACGAAATCGAACTGGTCGCCGCCATCGGCAAGGACGGTCACGATATCGACGTGGCGGCCGCGCTTGATCACGTCTGGGGATATGCCGTCGGCATCGAATTAACCCGGCGCGACCGCCAACGTGACGCGCGTGACCTGCAACTACCCTGGGAGGCCGGCAAGAGCTTCGACCATTCGGCGCCCTGCGGCGCGATCCATCCGGCGTCCCAGTTGGGTCACCCGTCCGCCGGCGCGATCACGCTTTCAGTTAATGGTGTCGAACAGCAGCGCGGCGATCTCAATGAGATGATCTGGAACGTGGCCGAGATCGTGGCGCAATTATCGCGTCAGATGACGCTCCGCGTGGGAGATTTGATTTTTACCGGGACGCCCGCGGGTGTCGGACCGGTGGTCCCAGGCGACGTTATGGTAGGGGCCATCGAAAACCTGGTTAAACTTTCCGTCACGGTTGGCGAGAAGGCGCGCTGAGGTGGCCGTGACAAAATCAGATCGGTCCCTGACGGTCAATGTCTTTCCCGGCGGCTTCAATTGGCCTCTGTATGTCG
This sequence comes from uncultured Hyphomicrobiales bacterium, assembly GCA_903878085.1. Lineage (GTDB taxonomy): Bacteria > Pseudomonadota > Alphaproteobacteria > Rhizobiales > Xanthobacteraceae > Pseudolabrys. The sequence continues at coordinate 203,973 of CAIRGJ010000064.1, forward strand.
GACAGGACAGGGGATTTTTCGCGGACCAGGGCCTGGCGATCGAGCTTCAAGGCACGCCGGGCTCGGTGACGCAGATGACCGATTTTGCGCGGGGAAGTTTCGATATCGCGATGACGGCGGTCGACAATATCGTCGCTTACGTCGAAGGACAGGGCCAGGCCACGATTGGGCCGCAGCCGGAGTTCTTTGCATTCATGGGCGTTGACTCCGGCTTTCTCAGTCTGGTTGCCTCGCCGGCGATCGCGAGCATTCATGACCTGCGCGGCAAGATTGTTTCCGTCGACGCGATGACAACCGGCTACGCGTTTGTCCTTTACGAAATCATGCGAAGGAATGGCCTCGACAGAGACAAAGGTGACTACACCCTCGTCAGCGCGGGCGGCATGGCTCAACGCTGGAACGGCCTGCGCGAGGGCCGCCATCACGCGACGCTGTTGTCGGCACCTTACAATCTCATCGCCAAGACGGCGGGATTTTCTGAATTGGTGCGGGCAACCGACGTGATCGGTCCCTACCAGGGCAACGTCGCCGCGGCGCGCCGTTCATGGGCCGCGAACAACACAGACAAAATCGTCGGCTACATCCGCACCTTTCGGAAGTCAGTGGCCTGGCTCTACGACGCCTCGAACCGAGCTGAAGCGATCGATATTCTGTGCCACCACCTGCCCCAAATGCCGCGTGACATCGCTGTCGCAAGCCATGCGGAGCTCCTGCATCCGGCCCACGGGTTCTTCAATAACTGCGAGCTGGATCTCGATGGCCTTAAGTGCGTTCTCGAATTGCGCAGTCGATATGCCTCGCCATCTAAACTCTTGGGCACTGCAGGTCGGTATCGCGATCCGCGATATTCAAACATTGCAAACGCTTGACTCCAAGCCAGGTCCCGCTCGAAATCGGCGACGTTCCGTAATCTGCCATTATCGGAATCCAACTCGCCCTTGCCCTGACTTGCGTGCCTATAGAGAAACTCGCGCAGTCGACGTCGTGATCAAAATGAAAATGATGCAATAAGAAAGTACAACGAGCAGTACAACACGGTGCACTTAGGACCGGCGTAAGTACCTAGAAATCAATACAGATTTGCGCTTCCGCGCCACTGTCCATCATCGGGGCGACGGATAATTTCCGATTGATATCAGTCGCTTATGTGATCTCAAAAAGGCCCATGCCACGCTCCGCTTGTTAAAGAAACATATGCCATTCGTTCTGCGCTAATGGCAATTGCTCCCATCTTCAAGTGGAGTATTCTTTACAGAGGCAAGCCCGCATTAGGATTCCGGGACGTGAAAGCGGTCCTGTCAGCTAAGAGCCAAAGGCGGACATTGGTCATCCTCTCAACAAACTCAAACGACATCTGCTTTGAGCCTCACTGGGGGACCAAATTAGCCGCTTTGGAGATGCTCTTTATCTCGGCTACTCGCGCTCTTAAGTAAGCTTCGAATTGATCTGGCGTGCCTCCGATCAATTCGACGCCCAATGAATCCATCTGCTTTTGCACGGCGGGATCGGTCAAGGCCTTGTTGACGGCCGCATTGATCTTGTCGACAACGGCGCGCGGCGTCTTGGCTGGGGCCAGAAGACCAAACCAAGAGGTCGCCTCGTAGCCAGGAACGGTGTCGCCGATTGTAGGTAGCTCGGGAAACATGGCCGATCGCTTCGGCGAGCCAACGGCCACCCCTCTCAATGCACCGCTGCGCACTTGGCCCAGAATGCTCGGCGCATTCTCGAACTGCACGTCGAGACGTCCCGCCAGCAGATCCAGAATCGCCGGCCCCGCGCCACGATAGGGCACGTGAACGAGATCGACGTTTGCCATCGCCGCGAACAGCGCCGAGCTCAAATGCGTGGCAGACCCGATGCCGGCGCTGCCATACCGAACCTCTCCCGCTTTTGCTTTCGCCATGTCGATGACATCCTGAACCGACTTGATTTTCGAGTCCTTCGGGACCACGAGCACAATCGGGCTGGTGGCGACCAGTGCGATGGCGTCAAAATCTTTAATCGGATCGTACGCGATATCCTTTTGGATATAGGGATTGATCGTGAGCGATGGCGTTGCCGTCACGAGCGTGTAGCCGTCTGGCGCGGCTTTGCCCGCCTGGTTGAGACCGAGCGTGCCGCCCGCGCCACCGATATTAATTACAACAATTTGTTGGCCCAGCTCACGTCCCAGATAGTCGGCCACTATTCGCGCTTGGGAGTCGGTGCTCCCGCCGGGAGCAAACGGCACGATCAGCCGGACCGAATGTGAGGGGTAGTCCGTTTGTGCGGCAACGGCACCGATCAGACAGATCGTTGCTGCAATAGCGCTTAGTGCAATTTTCAGCACCGCTTTTCTCCTTCAAGTTCGGTCTCAGCCCTATAGCGCGCCCCGAGCTGCTTTGTTGTCCCCGGGGATGCCGTGGACGATTCTAACTACCGATCGGCGAGCCAATCGAGGTCGTGTTCCCTCTCGAGGCCGATCAGCCGCCGAAAACAAGCCGCGGCATTCGGCTTATCGCCAACGAGCAAAAAAAACTTGTCGCGAAACTCGTCGTCGGTCAGTGGCTGCTCAGGCGTGCCCGGAAAGCTATCGCAGCTTCGCGTGAAGGCTGTGCCGTCTCGGAGACGGACGTGCACCGCAGCGCCCCAAGACGAAAAGCCGGCCGGCGTCCCGCCTTCGACCGAAATTCGCGCCGATAAGGCTGCTATCCGAGGGTTGTCGAATACTTCCTGGCTAAAGCTTGCGGGATTCAGGGCGTCTCCGGCCAGAGCGGCGGCGACGCACCAAGGGATACTGTATTGCGCCATGATCAAGTCGGCGGGGACTGGAATATTATGAAGCGTCGCCATCTTCGCGCTTCCCTTGACGACGATTGAGTCGATCTCCTCGATAGCGAAGCCGTGTTCCGCGGCCATTGCGCGAGCGGCTTCGATCGGCATATGCGCGGTGATGTGGCACGGGTAACGCTTGAGACAGATTTTCAGCGTTTCCCAGGTTTGCCCTAGGCCAAGCGTCAGCCGTTGCGGATCGCTTTCCAGGCAAAAGGCCCGCAGAAATCCGTCGTGACCTTCGAGCACGCTTGCCGGGCCAGTGAAGCCTTCCTGCGCCAAGGTCGCGGCCAGGATTCCACCTTCCGCCGCGCGACCAAGATGCAGACGTTTCACCATGCCGCCGCTGCCGGAATTTGCAAATTCGAGAAGGCCGCTTGCGAGCGATCCAGCAATGCCAAGCGCATTGGTCATCTGGCCGGCATCGAGCCCCAGAAGCTTACCGGCGACGATAGCCGCACCCAACGGGCCGGTCAGGCCGGGCGCATGAAAGCCGCGGGATTCCGCGCTGTGTCGCGTCGCATCACCTATTCTGAACAGGACTTCGCAGCCCGCGACGAAAGCAAGGATGACGTCCTCGCCGCTTTTTCCAAGATGCTGCGCCATCGCGAGGGCCGGCGGAACAAGGGTCGCTCCCGGATGGACACCCGCGCCAGGGCGTCGCAATGAATCCAGTTCGTAGGCGTGCGCCGCGGTCCCCATGGCAAGAGCCGCGGCTCCCGGCTGCACCAAACACCCGCGTGTCCCCACAATCGCGCTATGACCGCTTGCGCTGGTCTTAAGAGCGTAATCGGCGACCTTCCGGCTCCACGGCAGCTCCGCGCCAAAAAACATCGCGGCCACTGTGTCTGCGATGCACTGTTTAGCGCGTCGAACAACAGCGTCGGGAATATCGTCAAACGACAATGACGAGGCAAATCGCGCCAAGTCTCGGGTTTCGCCTGCCATCGAGTTTATCCACTTTTGTTTAGCGATCGTTGTGCTTGACGACCACCAGTCCATCCGCTGCTACGACACCCTGCCCCCGCGGCAGCACAAACAGCGGATTGATCTCGGCCTCTTGCAGTTTACTGCCGATAGCTACGATCATGTTTGAGAAGGCGAGCATCGCCTCGACAAGCGCGTCGACGTCCGCTATCGGCCGTCCGCGAAAGCCCTTCAGCAGCGGGGATGTCTTCAGTTCGTCGACCATAGCCAGAGCGTCGGCCCGGGATATTGGAACAAGCCGCAATGACGTGTCTCGGAACAGCTCGGCAGTAATACCGCCCATACCCAGCAAGATGACGGGACCGAGTTGGGCATCATGGCGGAAGCCGAGAATTACTTCGACGCCGCTTGTGACGAGCTCCTGCACCAAAAAGCCTTCTGGCCTGACCCGTGTCGCCGCAAAAAAACGCTCGGCAAGCTGCGCACAAGCGTGTGCGGCATTTTCAGGCACAACGTTGACTGCAACACCGCCAGCGTCAGACTTGTGAAGCACATCGCGCGACAAGACTTTGACGACGACATTGCCGGCAAACGTTTTTGCCGCGGGCAACGCTTCGTCGGGCGTTTTTGCGACGATTTCGCGCGTGATAGGAATGCCAAACCGAGCAAACAGTCGCTTACTGTCGGCCTCGTTGAGTGCGCCCGGCCGCAACATTGAGTGCACATCGTCGCCGACGGCGGCGACAGCGTTGACGGCGGCATTGCTTGGATAGTCACTTGTTGTCAATTCGCCAACACGGTACAGCGCTGCGAGCGCGGCCGCGCAGCTCTCCGGTGCAGCAAAAATCGGGACGCCGGCGAGATTGAGCGCCCGTACCAATTCCGGCGCATCGGGACTGACAAAACCGACGACTGGCTTTTCGCTCATAGCAGCGCAATCGCGCAAGGGCGCGCCGACTGTTTCCGGCTCGCGCAAAGCCGATGACCCGAGGACGACCGCAACGGCGTCGTAAGTCGGGCTAGTAACGACCGCGTCGAGAATGGTGCGGAAAGTGTCGGACTTAACGCCCGCGAGTGTGACGTCGATTGGATTGCGGTCGAGTGTTGCGCCCTCGATCGCGAGCGCCTTGAGCTTAGCCGCGGTGCTCTCATCCGGCGGCGGAGTCTCAAATCCGGCAACGCCTGCGGCATCCGCGAGCAGGCTCGCTGAGCCGCCGGTCGACGTAATGATGGCAATCCGGCGGCCCTTCAATGCGCGGCTGCTACTGAGCGCTAGCGGAATATCGAGCAGATCCGAATATCGCTCGGCGCGGATGACGCCAAATTGGCGGAACAGCGCATCATAGGCCGCGTCGGAGCCCGCTAATGCGCCGGTATGCGACACCGCCGATTGTGCGCCGGATTCAGAGCGTCCGACTTTGAAAGCGACCACCGGCTTGCCGGCGGCATGCGCGCGCATCACCGCGGCTTGAAACGCTTTCGGCCTGCGCAGACCTTCGAGGTAGAGCGCGATCACCTTCGTGGCCGGATCGGCTACGAGATGGTCAACGAAATCGGCAACCTCGAGGTCACACTCATTACCGGTGGCGATGAGTTTGGAGAACCCGATCCCTGCCGCCTGCGCGCGCGACAGGAGCGATCCGAGGATGCCGCCGCTCTGGGATACCAGCGCGATGTTGCCTGCTATGATATCGTCAGTGACAAGCGCATTGCTCGCCGACAGCACGATCCGCTCGCTGATATTGACAACGCCGATGGTGTTCGGACCCAAAAGCCGCATCGCGCCGGCCGCACGCTTCAACTCCTCTTGCCGGGTCCTGCCCTCCGGCCCGCTTTCGCCAAATCCGCTCGCCAGAACGATGGCCGCACCGGTACCGATGGCCGCGAGCTGCCTGACAGCGTCGATAACTTTCGACCCGCCGATGAGTACAATCGCGACATCGGGTGCCTGCGGCAGCGCGGCGACCTCCGGATAGCAACGATGGTTGCCGATCGTTTCGTAACGCGGATTAACCGGATAGATTGTTCCCGCGAAGCCGTATTTTTCGAGATAGAGGAGCGGGCGTCCGGTCAATTTGGCCGTGTCGGCGGACGCGCCAACGATAACGACGCTACGCGGCCGCAACAACTTTCCGAGCGCTTCCATTAGCGTGCGGTCTTGTCGAGGAAGGCGCTGACCGCGTCCCGATGTTCCGACGTGGTGTAGCAAACTGCCTGCGCCTCGCGGCCGAGCGCAAACACCTGTTCCTCGGCTGACTCGAAGGTACGGTCGAGAATCGCCTTGGAGAAAGCGAGTGACACCGCAGAGCCTTGACTAAGTTCACGCGCCCAGGCGGCCGCGTCGGCGACGAGCCGATCGGCACCCGTCACACGATCGGCAATACCGATAGCGACGGCTTCCTTTGCGTTGACCGTGCGGCCTGAGAAAATCAGTTCCTTGGCACGCGGCAGTCCGATGCGGCGTGGTAGGAAGTACATACCGCCGCCGTCGGAAACAAGGCCGCGCTTTACGAAACTCATCGTGAACGCCGCGTGCTCGGAGGCGACGATGAAGTCGCAGGCGAGCGCCATGTCGCAACCGAGCCCGGCTGCAGCGCCATTCACTGCGGCAATCACCACTTTCGGCATACCGTGCAGCAGCGCGATGCTTTTGTGAGTCTGGCCCTGCCGCCGCCAACCGTTAAAGGCGACCTGCCCCGCTGGTGCGTTCAGCCGCTCTTTCATGCCGGAGACGTCGCCGCCCGAGCAGAATGACTTGCCCTTTCCAGTAAGAACCACGGCATGCACATTCTCATCGGCAGCAATTCGCTCAAGGACGGTGACAAACTCGGCGCGCAGCGTATCGTTGATGGCATTACGCACGTCCGGCCGGTTGAGCGTCACAATCGCGACAGCCTCTTCGATCACCATTTCTACAAGTTCTGTCACGGCGCGGACTCCCTCATTCTATCTTGATGGCAGCGTCGTGGACGACCTTGCGCCAACGCGCTTCCTCGCCCTGCACATAGGTGCCAAGCTGCTCTGGCGCTCCACCGACCATGATGAGGCCTTCGTTCTCCACAAGCTTGTCAAAGGACGGCGCATGCAGCGACTTGTCGACCGCTTTGTTGAGCAGCGCGATCGTCGCAAGCGGCGTTTTTGCAGGAGCAAACAAGCCGTACCAGCTCTCGGCGGCATAGTCGGGCACGCCAGCCTCGGCGACCGTCGGCACGTCCGGGAAAGCGGTGACGCGCTTCGTCGACGTCACCGCGAGCGCTTTCAACTTGCCAGCCTTGATGAGCGAGGTGGCGCTGGCGACTGTCGTGAACATCACCTGGATGGTGCCACCAAGGAGATCAGTGATCGCAGGCGCAGCACCTTTGTAGTGCACGGCCGTCAGCTTCACCTGGGCAAGCTCCTTGAACAACTCCCCGGCAAGATGCGCTGACGTGCCTGGCCCGAAAGTGCCGTAGTTAATGCCGTCGGGTTTCGCCTTCGCTGCCGCAATCAGGCCCGAGATGGAGTTGATGCCCGCGTTCGGGTTTACGACCACGATGTTGAATGAGCGGGCAACCAGCGCAACGGGCGTAAAATCTTTATCGGTGTCATAAGGCAATTGGGCGCGAAGGCTGGGATTCACGGCGTGCGCGAACGTCGCCATGACCAGCGTATGGCCGTCGGGTTCAGCCCTGGCGACGTATTCGGTGCCGATAATGGTGCCCGCGCCGGGCTTGTTCTCAACGATTACCGCTCCACCGAACTCCTTCGCCATCTCTTGTGCGAGGGTGCGCGAGATGATGTCGGTGCCGCCGCCAGCCGCGAAGGGCACGACAATTCTTGTGACCTGACTGGCAAATTCGGCCGCACAGGCTGCGCCGGAAAAAACAAGGCAGGCAAATGCAGTCAAAAGGGCATGGCCAAAGCGCATGCGGGCGGCGATTATCGGCATGTGGGGGCCCCAGCTTCCAACAGTCCATGGCCTTCTTGATTGGCGTGGGTCCTTAACACGCCGCGGCGGCGGTGCGCCGACACCAATTCCACCTAGTGGAAATGATGCGCGTCGGCTAATCTACCCCGATGAGAAAGCCGAGCCGCTCGCCGCTGAACCGCTCGCTAACCCGGGGAATCGCCGTTTTGCGCGCGTTCCGGCCTGGAACGGAAGTGCTCGGCAATGGTGAACTCGCCGAGCGCACGGGGCTGCCGCGCGCCAGCATCAGCCGGTTGACGCAAACCCTGACCGAAGTTGGCTATCTTGAATATTGCGCGCCGCAACGAGCCTACCGGCTCGGTGCACCCGTGCTAACGCTTGGACACGCGATGCGCTCAGGATCGTCAGTGCTGCGAATAGCAACGCCGCCAATGACGGCGCTGGCGCGCCGCCTACGAATCAATGTTGGCCTCGCCGTACGCGACGGCGACGACATGGTCTATCTCGAATCAGTCCGTTTCAATGCGAAGGGCTCGCAGCGCTCGGTCGTATCGGGTCAGCGCGTGCCGGTTGAATTGACAGCGCTCGGCCGTGCCTGGCTGGCGGTCGCCCCACAATCCGAACGGCAAGCGTTTATGGAGCAGCTAAAAGTGAAACGGCACAAACGCTGGCGTCTATTGCGAAAGGAAATCATCGAAGCTGCAACTTCGATAGAACGGCGCGGCTACTGCGTTGCGTCGTGGCAGCCACAGGTCATTGCATTGGCCACGCCGCTGCTGTCCGCGCAGCATCCGATCCATGTGATGAATGTCAGTGTGACCACCGAGGAGCCAAAGGCAGCTGTCACCTTCGCTCTTGAGCAGCCGCTTCTCACGCTCGCGGCAGAGCTGCGACAGGCGATTAACGAGGCGAGCCAATGAGCTTGCGCGCCAGCCTTGGACACAGCGGTTTGGCACCTATCGCATTTGTACCGAGAGCTTATCGAAAAACGCCGCAAGATCGTCAATCCGATCGAGTGCCCAAAGCGCCCCCAACACCTCATCCGTCTGCTCGCTTGACCATCGCCTGCCGACGTTACCACGAAATTTCCCTTCCACCTCGGCTTTATTCATCGGACGTTCCGCAAAGCCAGGTGCGTGATCCACCTCGCGCGAAATTCTCTGTCCGTCCTCGAGAATCGCCGTCACGCGGGTCGGTGCCGCCCCACCGCGGCGCGCCGTGAGGATCGGGTCCTCACTGACTTTGATCCTTTTCATGAAGGCTCGAATACGCGGATCGCGAAACGCGTGCGGCTCGAAGCTTTCATTGGTGATGTCACCGTCGAACATCGCGCGCGCCGTGATGTACGGCAGGCTGTGGTCCGCGGTATCCCTGGTTTCCGGCGACCATTTCTCCGGTTCGCTCGCGGTCCGTTGATAACCCCGGCGCGTCGTCGCAATCTCGATTGCCGCGATACGGTCGAGCGATCCCACCTCCTTGGCAGTTTCGATTGCCGCGACGATCGCCGTTTGCGTGTAGATCACGGCCGGGTACCGTTTCAGACTACATAAATTGATACGAAACTGAGCGCCTCGTCCGCCGAAGCTGGTGACGTCGATATTCGCAGGCCCAGACACCTGCTGGAAAAATCCAGAGTGCCCTTCGAAGATAGGGGCCGGGCCGGACAGGCCGCCGCGTGCTAGCAACGCGGCAAACACGGCATTGCGACCCGCTTCGGCATCGGACAGGCCCTTCCAGTCGGATAGTGTCTGCACCCGCGTCTGCGCCATCGGAATATGGTCATTGATGGCGATGTTGACAGCATGGGTGAGTTGGCCGGGAGCAAGCTTCATCAACTTGCCGGCGGCGAGCGCAACGGCCGGAGGACTCATGACCGTCGGGTCCCACCCACGCGTTGAGATATCGCAGGCGTCGACTAGACGGCAGTTCACCTCGTAGGCAATCACAATCGAGGCGATCAACTCCCGCGCGCTAGCCCCCTCCGCTTCCGCGACTGCAATGCACGCCGCGATATGATCGCTTGGATGAACGGAAAAATGACCGACGTAGGTATCGTTAAAATCGAGGTACCGGAATGCAACACAGTTGGCGAAGGTAGCAAGGTCGGCTGTGGTGCGCCTATCGGTGCCGATGATGGTCGAGTTACCACGGACCGCGAGCGCAAGGTCCCGGCAAATACGAACCGGCCTTTCGTCGAATGCGCCGATGCCGCAACCGATCGTATCGATCACATGCGTCTTCACCCGTTCGACGGTCAAGGAGTCGAGATCCTCAAAACCCAGGCCGTGGGCATAATTGGCGAGCTGTTCGGCTATTGAGTGAGAGCGCACTTCAGAAGGACCTGCGGTTGCCATTTGCGCCGTACCAAACCCGCGAGAGCAAAAGAGTACATCCTGCGACGGTAAGCAGGACAGTTCTTCCGTTCGTTTGAGTTTTGTTCTGTTGGAATAAATTAGTTCTTCTAATTTGGTATTTTTTGAGCCTTCACGCAAGCAAAGTCATTGTTGAGCATGGCACCTTCTATTAGTCTGCCGGACGTTTGTAGGGTCGTTTGGCATTGCCGCTTTCGTTCTGCGAAATAAAAGCGGTTGTTGCGAGATATCCGAAATTGATCGACGCTGGCTGTGCGCGCCTTTCGCGTCCGCATCTGCGGAAGACCACTTAAAGCATCTGGAGAAACACCGTGGAGCTTCGACGTCGAACATTGTTGCGCTTGGCCGCGGGCGCGGCCGTGCTTCCGGTCATCCCCTCCTTCGCCAAAGCGGAAGGCTATCCGTCGCGGCCGGCGCGCCTGATCGTCGGATTCGCCCCCGGCGGCGGCAACGACATCGTCTCGCGTCTGATGGCTCAATGGCTTTCGGATCGGCTGGGCCAGCAATTCATCGTCGAAAACCGGCCCGGCGCGGGCACCAACATCGCCGCTGAATTCGTGATAAGTGCGGCGCCGGATGGCTATACACTTCTGCTCGCCGGCATTCCGAACGCAGTCAACGCAACGCTCTACCATAAGCTCAATTTTAATTTCAGCCGTGACACCACGCCGATCGTGGGCATTGCCAGCGTGCCAAACGTGATGCTGGTTAACCCGTCTTTTCCGGCCAAGACGCTCCCGGAGTTCATCGCCTATGCCAAAGCTAATCCGGGCAAGGTCAACATGGCCTCGCCTGGAATTGGAAGCGGCGGACATCTCAGCGGCGAGTTGTTCAAGTTTTTGGCGGGCGTCGATCTCGTCCACGTACCGTTTCGCGGCAACGGGCCCGCACTTACAGCGCTCCTCGGCAGACAGGTCGACGTACTGTTTCCCCCCATAGCGGCGTCAATCCAGTATATCGAAGCCCGCAAGCTGCGCGGTCTCGGTGTCACCGGCGCTAAACGCGCGGATACACTTCCTCAGATTCCGGCCATAGGCGAATTCGTTCCGGGCTACGCGATGGACGCGTGGTACGGCTTCTCTGGCCCGAAGAGCACGCCTGCCGAAGTCATCGACAAGATCAACAAAGAGGTCAATGCAGCGCTCGCGGATCCCCAGATCAAGGCGCGCATCGCCGACCTTGGCGGCACGACGATTGGCGGCACCCCTGCCGACTTCGGAAAGTTCATTGCGGATGAGACTGAAAAATGGGCCAAAGTGGTCACAGCGGCTCATATGACGGCAGATTAAGTCCTCGCTCGCTATCAACTACCGCCGGACGGCTCTGGCTCTGAATGCTGACCGGAAGACGCATTGCGCAATGGATGAGGCGAAATGACAGCCAAGGTGATTTTAACCGGTGACGTCAATCTCATGCGCGTCACCGATCCAATGGTTCCATTCCGCCACGTCGCCGCCGATTTGCATTCGGCAGACGTGGTGTTTGGCAATCTGGAATGCTGCCTACAACTCCAGGAACTGTCGCATGCCAACGAGGGCTTTTTTGCCGATCCGAAAGTCGGAGGCGAGGCCCTGAAACTCTCCGGCATCCATGCCGTGGGCATAGCCAACAACGTCAATTATGGCTGGGCCAACATTTCCGCCTCGATTGGCCGGCTCAATGAGATCGGCGTATTCCATACCGGAGCCGGTCCCAATCTCGCGGCCGCCCGCGCCCCCGCCATTGTCGTTCGCAATGGCCTGCGCGTCGGTGCCTTGCAGCGCAGCTCGGTTTACTGGCCGACCGATCACGAGGCCCATGGGGACTCGCCTGGGATCGCCGTGATCAAAGGTCACACGGCCTATCATGTACCGATGGGCCGCATCTCCCCAGATATCCCGCCTGCGAACCGGCCGGGCATCCCGCCGGTCATTTTGACATGGGCAGACGCCACCTACCTTGATGAGCTTCGCAAAGACATCGCGGCGTTGCGTCCGCAGGTTGACGTCTTGGTTGCATCGTTCCATTGGGGGCTGGGGCGCGAACCTTTGCAATACATGAAAGACATTGCGCATGCCGCGATCGATGCTGGGGCAGACGTCGTCATGGGGCATGGGCCGCATTACACATTGCCGATCGAGGTCTACAAGGCGCGGCCGATCTTCTACGGCTTGGGCAATCTCACATTTAACATTGGCCATCTCGGCCGCAAGCATGCCGGCTGGGTCGGCATGCTGGTTGATCTAACCGTCGATAGTGGCGCGGTCGTGGAATGCCATTTTCGGTTTGTGCGCGCCAACGAGAAGAATGAATCCTATTTTCCTCGGGCAGCGGACGAAGCTGAAATACTTTCAGACCTCACTGCGCGAAGTTGCAAGCTCGGTGCTAGCCTCATCCCGGAAGCTGACCGAATACGCGTTTCGCCATGAGCAGTAACTTTCGGACATTTAACGTAATACCGCCGGGAAAGGATGCAGGATCGTGAGGATGCCATCTTGTTGATAGTGGATTCCCAAGTACACGTGTGGGGTGCCGATACACCCGAACGGAAATGGCCGCCGCCCGCCCACGGCCTCAAGCCTGCACCGCATCGGAAGCAGCCGATTTCCGCCGAATCCCTTCTCAAAGATATGGAATCCGCAGGCGTCGACCGCGTTGTGCTGGTGCCGCCGTCCTGGGAGGGCGATCGCAACGACCTCGTTGAAGATGCAGCCAGGAAATATCCGGATCGATTCCGCTACGCCGCTCGGCTCGATTTACAGGACTCTTCCGCGCCCGACTGGATCGCCTCATGGCGGCCGCGTACCGGCAGCCTGGCATTGCAACTGACCTTTCAGACGCCGTTGTTCCAGGAGCCGCTACTTGATGGCACTCTTGACTGGCTGTGGCCGGCAGTGGAACGTGTGGGCCTGCCGCTCACCATTTATCTTCCGAATGCGCTGATGCCCGTGATCGATCGAATCGCTCAAGCACATCCGGCGTTGCGCATCGTAATCAATCATTTCGGGCTTACCGGCTCACGGCGTGACGAGGACGCGTTCGCCGATTTCAATAATCTGCTAGCGTTGAGCAAGCGAACTAACGTCGCGGTGAAGGCGAGTTGCCTCCCGTTCTATACGACGCAGCCGTATCCGTTTCAGAACCTCCACAGTCATATTCGCAGCGCCTACGATGCCTTTGGGCCCGAACGCTTGATTTGGGGGACCGACCTGTCGCGACTGCCGTGTTCGTATCGCCAGGGCTTGACGCTATTTACCGAAGAGCTGCCCTGGCTTTCGTCCATCGATAAGGAATGGATCATGGGCCGAGCCATTTGCAAATGGCTCGACTGGCCATATGAAGGTGACCAATTATGAAATTTGTCAGCCTGCCGTTTGTGCTTTTTTCTCTTTTTCTTTCGTTGGGCGGAATCAGCCCTGCCCTTGCTCAGACGTTTCCGGACAAGCCGGTGAAACTCGTGGTGCCGTATCAAGCCGGCGGTGCGACCGACACAGTCGCGCGCGTTCTAGCGCAGCAACTGTCGGAAAAATGGAAGCAGCCGGTTATCATCCTCAACCGTCCCGGCGCCTCCGCGAGTCTGGGCGCGAACTTCGTCGCCAAGTCCGATCCAGACGGATACACGCTGCTGATTTGCGATAGCTCAGTTTACGTCGTCGTCCCGCATCTGTTGGCCAATTTCCCTTACGACCCCCACAAGGATTTAGCGCCGATTACGATCGTTGCCCGGCAGCCGCCGGTGCTGACGACACGCAAGTCGCTGCCGGTCTCGAATACCAAAGAGCTGCTGGCCTACATCAAGGCCCATCCGGGAGAGTTGACCTATGGCTCGTTCGGTGTCGGCACCTGGGCGCATGTCGCGATGGAAGAGGTCAGCAAGATCGAGAACTTGAAAATGCTGCACGTGCCTTTCCGCGGCGGCGCGGAGGTTCTAAACGAGATGCTGGCCGAACGCGTCGACATATTTTTTGCAACCATGGGAGCCGTCAAGCAATACAAAGAAGTGGGATCGTTGAAAGTCTTGGCGACCGCGACCGCCAAGCGGCTATCGTCGCAGCCCGACCTGCCGACCATGTCGGAAGACGGTCTACCTGGCTATTCACTGAGCGTCTGGTTTGGATTGGCTGCCCCGGCCGGAACGCCACCGGCCGTCCTTGATAAAATCCAACAGGACGTCGCCCAGCTAAACGTTGATCCACATTTTCGCGAGAAGGTGCTCGGCGCATTGGCACTCGAGCCAGGCGGGGAAACGCGCCAGGAGTTTTCGAAAATCCTGAACGACGAGTTCGACCGGTGGGGCAAGGTCATCAAGCAGACTGGAATTAATATCACAGCCCCCCTCCGGCGCGACAAAGTAGCCGTCGAGAGTAGCGAAGACCCGCTTTTTCTGGCGCTCGAAACAAATCATCCATGGCGACGCCACCTTGCGCCGCCCGTGAATCAATCGATCACCTGATCCGCAAGATATTTACCGGGTCCAGGGCCTAGAAGCCCTATGCAAAATTCATCTTTCCGCCAGTGACGGATGGCGCGTCCTCATTACCAGGTATGGCGTCTTTGACCCGCCCTGCTTAGTCTATCGAGGCAAACCGTAATATTCTTGCCGTTTGGGAGCCGTCCGGGGAAGCCCGGTTTAAGGAGAAACTTATGAAGATATTGGCCCGCGCGTTGCCGCTGCTCACCCTTTTGCTGCTGTCGGTTGTCCCTGCAAACGCGCAGAGCTGGCCGACGCGACCGATCAAGATCATTGTGTCGCAGGCCGCTGGCGGCACTCCCGACATCATCTGTCGGCTCGTCAGCGCCCAACTGTCGATTTTGTTGGGGCAGCAGGTTGTGGTCGAAAACCGCCCCGGCGGAGCGAATGTCGTTGGCGCCGTGGCGGCGGCCCACTCAGCGCCCGATGGCTATACCCTATTCTTCGCGACCGCCGCCGCGTTGGTGAGCAATCCCCACACGTTCAAGACGTTGCCCTACGATCCGGTCAAGGATTTCGTCGCGATTTCGATGGTGGCGAAGAATCCATTCTTGATTCTCGCTCATCCCAGTGTAGCGGCCAACACGCTTCCCGAGCTGTTCGCCTACGATAAGGCCAATCCGGGAAAGCTGACTTTCGCGACCGATGGGCGGAGAAATTTCTCCGGCATTCTGGCCACCTGGCTGAACAAGGCCGGCGGTGGCAACATCCTGCAGGTGCCCTACGCCACCATGCCGCAAGGCATCCAAGACACCATGGCCGGCCGCACCCAGCTCACGATCCTGTCGCCCCCGTCGGCGGCGCCTTATATCGCCAGCGGAGCGCTCAAGCCACTGGCCATCAGCTGGTCGAAACGCTTGCCACAGTACGCGCAGGTGCCCGTGATTTCCGAAGCCTATCCCGGGGTCGAACTCACCGGCTGGTTCGTGATCGCCGCGCCGACTGGAACGCCCGTCGACATCATCACGCGGCTGAACCAGGAGTTGGATAAGATCCTGAAAACTCCGGAGATGGTGAGCCGGCTTGCCGAGTTCGGCTTCTTCAGTGACGGTGCCGAAACGCCAGAAGCAACCCGCGCTTTCGTGCGGGCCCAGTACGAGCTCTGGAGCAGAGTCGTCCGCGAGATCGGACTTGAGCCGGAGTGAATATAGATGCCGGATACCTGATGACGCTGCCGATTATGAAAGGTGGCTGGCGAGGCTGTCGCCTTACCGGATGGCATTGCCAAAGCATACGGTTGAGTCCATCCTGAGTGCCAAACTAAGCCGCGGGCGGTAGTTGGGATGGAAATTTGGGACGTTTCGGCAGTGGTTTCGCGCATCCTCGAGCGTCTGATGTGGCTGATCGAACGTGCGCTCGCTTATGCCTTTATCGCCGCGGTCGCCCTCAACTTTATCAATGTTATTGGCCGGTATGGCTTCGGCAGCACCATCCTCAGCGCCGACGAGCTGCAAATCTTCATTATGGTATTCATGGCCTTCCTCGGCGCTGCGGTGGTCGCGTGGCGCGGTCAACACTTGCGCATGGACGTGGTGGTGGAGGCGCTGCCGGCGCCGGTTCGTCAATTGGTGCGAGTCTTCGAACTCGTGGCGATCATCATCCTCGCTACTTTCGTGATGTGGAATTCGAGCTATTACGCCGAGCAGATGTTCGTCATTGGCCGCGTCAGCGACATGGCGCAAATGCCGATGTGGATACCGCATGGCACGGTAGCGGTGGGCTTCGGATTGATGGCGCTCATTGGATGCCTACGCCTCGTTCAGATCCTGACCGGGCACCGGCCGGCCCCCGGCAAATCCGGATCGGAGGCTTGAGTCATGTCATTTGCGCTCGGCGTGGTTCCGGTCGTTTTGCTGCTGTTGGGATTCCCAATCTTTATTGTGCTGCTGGCGTCGGTCAGCGTCGCGCTCGTTTTTTTCATGCACATGCCATTGGCGGCGCTTCATCAGAACCTGTTTGGTTCGATCAATGCTTTCTCTCTGCTGGCGATCCCCTTTTTCGTGTACGCCGGTGAACTGATGGGCCGCGGCAGCGTGGCCCAGCGCCTAGTCGATTTCGTCCAGGCCGGCGTTGGCAACGTGCGTGGTAGCCTCGCGGTGACGACGGTCGGCACCTCGGCGATCTTTGGAGCGATCTCCGGCGTCAGCGCTGCCTGTGTCGCCACCATCGGGCGCATTATGTATCCAGCGATGCGGCGCGCAGGCTATCCGGAACACTTCGCTGCCGGCCTGGTCACCGCGGTCGGCGCCATCGACATCATCATCCCGCCCAGCATTCCGATGATTGTCTACGGCGCGGCGGCCGAGGAATCGGTGCCGCGGCTCTACGCCGCGGGCGTCGTGCCCGGCCTGATGCTGGCGCTCATGCTCGCGCTCTATGTCATGTGGTTCGCCTGGCGCAACGGCATCGGCGCGAGCGAGGCGTTCAAGCTCAACCATTTCCTGCGTGCGGCCACGCGCGGAATTTGGGCACTCGGCATGCCGTTCATCATCCTCGGCGGCATCTACGGCGGCGTGTTTTCGCCGACCGAGGCGGCGGCTGTTGCCTGCGTTTACGCTGCCTTCGTCACCCGTTTCGTTTTCCGTGAACTCGCCTGGCGCGATATCGTCGATGCCGCCGCCCACACCGTGATATTCTCGGCGCAAATCCTCATCATCGTCGCCTGCGCCGGGGTGTTCTCCTGGCTATTGACCGTCAATCAGGTTCCGGCGGCAATCGTGGGCTGGCTGCAGTCGCTCAACATCTCCGCCTGGATGTTCCTGCTGACGATCAACGTCATACTGCTGGCGATCGGCTGCTTCCTCGACCCGCTGTCGGCGATCTTGCTGTTGACGCCACTGCTGGTCCCATTGGTCAAAGCGTTCGGCATCGACACCGTGCATTTCGGCATCATCGTGACGGTAAACTTGGCGATCGGCCTGTTCCATCCGCCATTCGGGATGAACATTTTCGTCGCCCAGTCAGTGCTTGGGCTCGAGTTACGCTCGATCTATCGCGGCATCATTCCGTTCTTGTTTATCTACCTAGCCGCGCTGGTATTAATTACCTACATCCCGGCGATTTCCCTCGGCGGCATGCGGTTTCTGCTTGGGCTTCCGTAACAGGCGCCGTTCATCCCCGCCCGCAAGGCGCGGGGATGCCGCCTTAGTCGCGACGCCGTCAGCGAGCCTTCGCCGCCGCCGCCATCATCGTTTCGTAGTCCAGCTTCATCTGCGGATTGGTGGCGAGCACCGCCGGGATGACCGATGTCACGTCCTTGAGGTAGAGCGCCGCTTCGGCCGGAGACATGGTAATCGCTTCACCGCCGTTCTTGACCCAGGTTTCGCGGGTGCGCTCGACATCGGCGACGCCGAACGTAGAAAACACGATCTCCGCTTTGCGGGCCTCCTCCCGCACGATCGCAGCGAGTTCCGGCCCGATCGACTTCATGAAGTTGCGGTTGACCACGCCGCCGACGAAAAGGAACGATGCCGGAAGATAGGTCGCGGTCTTAGTCACGTCATAATATTTGAAGCCGGTCAGGACGTTGAACGAAGAGATCGAAGCATCAATCGTCTTGTTCTGCATCGCCGGTAGCACCTCGCCGAGTGGAATCGAGATCGGCGAAGCACCGAGCTTCTTAAACGGTTCGACGTGCAGCGGCGCAGCGCCGGGGACGCGGATCTTCTGGCCTTTGAAATCCGCGACCGCACGGATCGGCTTGTGCGAGGCCACCATCAAAGGCCCATTATTCCCCACCACCAGCAGTTCCACGCCCTTCGCTTCGCCGAAGGTCGCCAGACGGGCGCGGACGGCAGGGTCGGCAAGCGCCTTCTGGCTTTGTCCGAC
Organism: uncultured Hyphomicrobiales bacterium; assembly: GCA_903878085.1. Taxonomy (GTDB): domain Bacteria; phylum Pseudomonadota; class Alphaproteobacteria; order Rhizobiales; family Xanthobacteraceae; genus Pseudolabrys. The sequence continues at coordinate 222,268 of CAIRGJ010000064.1, forward strand.
GGTGTCGTAGACGCCGGCGGCGTCGAACACCTGGAAGCGCGGCTCCATTCCTATCAGGAAGCCAACGGCTGGCATGGCGAACTCGATGGTGCCCATCGCGACGCCGTCAACCGTCGCCGGAATCTGCCCGAGTTGGCTGGCCGGGTAGATTTCGACCTTGACGCGACCGCCGGAGCGCTGCTCGACGCCGGCTTTGAACGCCTTCATCCATTCATGAGGTGCATCGTTGACTGTCGGCGACGACAGCTTCATCGTGAATTGCTGTGCGCTCGCCACGCCGGTGAAAAGGACCACGGCTGCAATAGCAACCGAACGACCGAACCAGATTCTCATATTGCTCCCCCTGTGTTGCATTCGCATGAGCCGACAATTTTGAAACGAAGTTTCGAAAACGACATTATTTCGGCTGCGGTTATCGCGCCCGCATTGCCGCTCGCGGCGGTTGCCAGAACTTTCAATCGAGCAGCTTCGACAATCGTGCAACAAGTCTTGCCATTTTAACATTCAACAGAAAGCGGCCGCCGCTCTTGACTTAGGTCAATTCAATCGGGTCTTCGGGCCTTCCGCCCTCCGTGCATACAGCGATCCTCCGGCGCCGCGTTTTGCGTTCCGCTTGTTGCTGTTTTGACGAACCAAACACTATAGTCGTCCGCCGCATTTCACCGTTATCGTTTCAACAAGGGGCTGCCATAAAGACCGGTTGGCTTGAGCAGCAGGATCAACAGCATGAGGACAAAGGGCGCCATCTGCGCGAGCGGCGCATAGACCAGCGAGCCGAGCGAAACCACCTGCCCTACCAGAAAACTCGATATCAGCGTTCCTTTGATACTGCCCAAGCCGCCGATGATGACAATCATGAATGCGAAAGCCAGCACCTCGAGACCCATCTGCGGGTCAACCATGATAAGCGGCGCATGCAACCCGCCGGCCAGGCCGGATAGTGCTCCCGCCATGATGAACGTAATAGAAAAGAGCCGATACACGTTGATGCCGAGCCCTTCGACATGCTCGACGTCCTCAATACCAGCGCGGATCGCCTTGCCGATAATGGTGCGATTGAGGAATAGCCAGATGCCGCCGTACACCAGCAAAGCAATCGCGACCACCACCAGACGATAGACCGGGATATCGGTGCCAAGAATGTCGATCTGGGAATCGATCGGCACCGGCACCGGACGCGGGACCAGCCCCCAGAAAAACTTGATGACGCCGACGCCGCCGATCAGAATTCCGAATGAGGTGATCATGCTGAAGGTGATATCGCGCTCATAGATGCGCATGAAAACCAAGCGCTCAACTGCAAACCCCAAGATGCCACCAACCGCCATGCCAGCGAGAACACCGAGCCACAGATTGCCGATCAACAGGCTGACGCTGTAGGTGATGTATCCGCCGACAGAATAATACAGCAACTGGTCGAGGCTGATCACACGCATCAAGCCGAAACAGAGCGACAATCCGATCGTCATCAGAAAAAAGATACTTCCCAGGCTCAGTCCGAAGGTAATTCCAGAGGTAAGCAGTTGAATGTCCATCACCTGCCCCCCACTTTGCTTTCGCCCGCGGCGCCCGGCGCAGGCGCACGTCGGAAAGCTTTTAGCAACAGCGGCTCAAGCGTGCCCCAGATGCCCTTTTCCCCGGCCAGCATGATGAACACGAGCAGAAAACCGATGACCAATTCCCAGTTACCGAGGACCTTGCTAAGCACGTCCTTCATGCCGGTATAGGCGATGGCGCCGACAATCGGTCCGTAAAGCGTGCCGACCCCGCCGAGAATCGTGACGATCACCGGGTCGGCCGCGCGCGTCGGGCTCGTGATTTCCGGGCTCACGAAGCCGAGATAAACGGCGTACATCGCACCGGCCAGCGCGGTGGTTGTATTGGCGATGACAAATGCGACCAGCCGGATGCTGTAATTATTGTATCCGAGAAACTTCAGCTTATCCTCGTTGATCTTGGAACCCAAACAACAGGCGCCGTAAATCGTATCGTCAAGATATTTGTAGAACGCCCATACGACAAACCCGACGAGCAAGGCGAAGACGAAGAACTCGTCCGGCCGTGTCAGGTCCAGTACCGGTGTGGACGACAGGTTGGTCAAAAACCATAGGCCGTTGTCGCCATGCGTGATGTCCACCAGCACCTTTTGCATAAAATAATAAATGATAACCGCCAGCGCGAGATTCACCAAAGCAAAATAGTCGCTGCGTAGCCGTACGAACAATGGGCCGACGGCGAGAGACACCCCTATGCCCGCAACAACGCCAATCAATATTCCAACATAGGGATTGGTGCCAAAGTAATAGAAATAGAAAGCCGCAGCGTAAGCGCCGACCGCAAGATAGGCCGGCTGTCCGAATGAGATGAAGCCAACACGGCCAAGCAGAAAATTGCAGCCAACCGTATAAATCGAAAAGATCATGATTTCGTTGGCGAAAGGCAGCGGAACAAAGACCCGCAGCAACGCCAGTAGCGCGAACGTCAGCACCAGGCTCCACCACCATCGCAACACATTCATTGCCGCATGCCTTTTCTCATTCGCCGTCCGCGGACGCTACCGCATGGATTCATCTACAGATAACGTTCGCAATTTTCCGGTTTGATCGATTCGTGGCCGGCCAACTCGGCCATGATCCGCCCCTCGTTCAAGGCGTAAACCCGGTTGGCGATTGCGCACACGAGGGGCAGGTTCTGCTCCACGATCACCAACGCCGTTCCTTTGCTCAAATCACGGAACACTTCCCGCAACTGCCCGACGATGCTCGGAGCCAAACCTTCGGTGGGCTCATCCACCAGCAGCAGCTTGGGCCGGCCGAGAATTGCGCGGCCGATCATCAGCATCTGCCGCTCCCCGCCGCTGAGAAAGCCAGCCTTGCGGTCCATGAGCACCTTGAGTTTTGGGAAATACTCTGTCACTTGCGTCCAGTCGTAATCCTTGCTGGCGTAGCTGCCGAGCTCAAGGTTTTCTCTCACCGTCAAGTCGGAGAAGACTTTCTTGTCCTGCGGCACATATTTGATTCCCATGCCGGCGATAGCGTAGGCGGCGATGCCGACTAAGCTGGTAGCGTTCGACATGATCGAACCCGATGCCGGCTTCAGAAACCCAGCGATACACTTGAGCAGCGTGGACTTGCCGGCGCCGTTGCGGCCGACGCAAGCGACGATCTCGTTCGGCCCTACGCGAAAATTGACGTCGAAGAGCGCTTTCGATTCGCCATAAGCGACGTTCAACGCGCTCACTGTCAGGATGTCGTCCCCACCACTCATGATAAAATGGCTCCGCTGGCGTCAGGCGGTACTTCGATTTGCCAGTAACTCCTGCGTACCTCCGGATCCCGCAAACATTCTTCGGGATCGCCGTCTGCGATGACTCGGCCCTCGTGCATCACAGTGAGGCGCTGCAAGAAGCCTTGCACATGAGAGAGCTTGTGCTCCACGATCAATATCGTTTGGCTGCCGACGTGCATTCGCAGAACGCCCAAAATCCCCTGAATTTCGGATTCGGCCAGCCCCGCAAGCGGCTCGTCCAACAGCAGCACCTTCGGTTCGGCAATGACCGCCATCGCTATTTCGAGGCGCCGCTTCTCGCCCAGGCTGAGATGCTTGACTTGCTTGTCGCGCAGATCCTGCAAATTGAAGGTCTCCAGCGCCTTCACGACCTTCGGTTCGTGCCGCTGGCTCTTGCATGTATGGAGAAGCAGCTGAAGCAAGTTTGCCTTCTTATGGATGCGAAAAAACGCCAGCACCAAATTGTCGACGACGCTGAGATTGTCGAAGGTAGACGTTAGTTGGAAGGTGCGCGTCATGCCGCGGGCCACCCGTTGCTGCGGCGTCATCGTGGTGACGTCTTCGCCGCAGTAGCGAATGATCCCTTCGTCGGGCAGGTAGTAACCGGAGAGCAGGTTGAAAAACGTAGTTTTTCCGGCACCATTCGACCCGATGATGCCGGCCACTTCATTTTCCTGCAGCAGATAGCTGACTTGATCCACAGCAATCACGCCACCGAATCGTTTCGTTACCGATTCAGTTCTGATGATCTCGGCGCGACCGGCCATGCTCGAAACCTTTGCTGAACGAAACCCGGCGCGCGCAGGCAGCATGCGCCGGGCTCATCAATCTCTCTTTTATAATTGGGCGGACACAGACGTTCGCTGGGATGATGTTCGGTCTAGTAACCCAGAGATTTCAGGGTTGGCATCACTGCTTCGCCGCCCATTGACCCCATGACAGAGAACAAATCCCATTCCTGCTTCCGCTCGTCGGCGCCTTTTCCTTTCACCAGGAAGGCGGCGTGCTTGTAGACGGCCGAGTGGTCCTCGCGCCAATTTGCTGGGCCCTTGACGCTAGTGAATTGGCCGCCGTTAGCCATGAGCGCTACCGACACCTTTTTCGGATCAAGAGATTTGGCCGCCTCGAACCCGCGGAACATTTCCATATAGGCAATGTAAGCGATCGCTGCATACGCGTCGGGCGGCGTATTGTATTTCGCGCGGAACAACTCGGTGAACTCCTGCGCGCTCTTGGCTGCCTCTTTGTCTGCCAAACCGCTCAGGTCGTAGTAGAAATAATGCATGGCGTAGATGCCCTGCAGCGCTTCCGCCGGCACGCCTTTAGCCACCACGTTCGTAATGAATGCATTGAAGATGGCCATCTCTTTGCCTAGGCCCATTTGGTGGACTTGTTTCAGAAGCGCCACAGCGTCGCCGCCGAATTGCGCGAAGATGAAGGCATCCGGCTTTGCTGCCCGGACTTTCTGCAAGATGGTGGTGAAATCGCTGGTTCCGAGCGACACTTCGTCATAGCCGACGATTTCCGCGCCGAATTCTTTGGCGGCGGCATAGACGCCGTCACGGATATCCCAGCCAAAACTGTCGGAACGCGCAAGGAAGAATATACGCTTCTTGCCCAAGGTTTTGACCGCCGAGGTGCCGGCCATATAGCCGACCGTCCACGGGCTATACGCCGTGGCGAAAGTAGAATCGGCAATCTTGCCCTTCTGGAAGCCCTCCTTCGCCATCACGCACACCGGGAAGTAAGGCATCGCTTCCTTGGAAACGATGGCATTGATCGCGTAAGCGAGCGGAGCCCATGTCTGACCGCCGACGCCGCGGACGCCGTCGGAAACCATATAGCGATAGCGACGGACACCAACATCCAGTTTGGCTTCGTCATCGTCGACGACGCCTTCGACCGTCACTTTGCCCCAGGGCATATTGAGGCCGCCCTTTTTGTTAATGACCTCGACCGCCAATAGCGCCCCTTGCTTTTGAGTTTCGGCGACGGCGGCGAAGGTTCCCGTGAGCGGAAGCAAGATACCCGCTTTGATCTTGTTGGGTTCATCCGCTTGTGCAGCGCCAATTCCAAGCGCGCTACAGAGTAAGGAAGCAGCCAGAATTCCACATAGCTTTTTCATCGACGTTTCCTCTTTCAACTGTCGCGTTTTGCGCTGACGTTATTTATACTTCACGGCCCGGCCGCAGTTTGCGCCGGGATCGGCTTCAGAACGATAGATAGCTTGGAGCGATGCCTCATGTCAGTTGCGCCATTCCTGAAAATGGCCGCGATTCCAAAAATGGAGGCAACATTCCCGATCAGGTTTGCAACACACCAATTTCACTAGCGTTATTCAGGCGCTAAATCCCAGCTTTTTTCCTTGATATCCGTCAAGGCGACGATCGCTATCTTGGCCCCGCGATGTGAATAGCGGCATCAATCGCTCAATCCGATGCAACCCACACGACAGTGGTCAGGCTGGGCTCCTGCCACGCGATAAGCGAAGTTCGATACGCTGAGGGCGTATTGATGTGCATCAAGGCGGAGTCCCGCCGGTGCTAGCACCCTTAAAAATTGTCTGTGAGATATAACGATTGGCAAGCGAAATGGCGTCGGGATCGGTCGTGAGCGAGGCCCCTAATGGGGCGGCGCGCATTGCGGGCGTACCTTTGTTTGAATTGCGTGGAATTTCCAAAGCATTTCCCGGCGTCAAAGCGCTCGATGACGTATCGTTCGATATTCGCTCTGGCGAAGTGCACATGCTTGTCGGCGAGAATGGCGCCGGTAAGTCGACCTTGATGAAGGTCCTATGCGGCGCTTACCGGGCCGACAGCGGCTCGTTTTTCTACAACGGCGAGCCGGTGACAATCGACGACCCGGCCGCGGCGCGTCAATTCGGCATTGCCGTCATCTTCCAGGAATTCACGCTCGTTCCCTATCTCGACATTGCGCAGAACATCTTCCTCGGCCGCGAGATCCCGGGCCGGCTGCCCGGTTTCATCGACCAGCGCCGCATACATTCAGAAGCAAAGCGCGTTCTCGACCTGATCGGCTTCGATATCGATCCGCATCTACCACTGCATCGGCTCGGCGTGGCACAGCAGCAAATGGTCGAAATTGCCAAGGCGCTGTCGCAGGACGCCCGCATTCTGGTCATGGACGAACCGACGGCGGCGCTTTCCGACCGCGAAACCGAACGACTGTTCGCGATGATCAAGCGGCTCAAGGATAGCGGCGTTGCCATCGTTTATATATCGCACCGTCTGGGCGAGGTATTCGCGCTCGGCGATCGGATTACGGTGTTGCGTGATGGCCGCAAGATCGCCTCGGTGCTACCGGCGGAGACAACGCCCGATCAGCTTGTGACGCTTATGGTCGGCCGGCCAGTGGATACGACATACACCCGAGCCTCACGGCCAGTCCCCGGCAAGGTCGCGCTCGAAGTCACGAACCTATCCGGTCCAAGCGGTTTTTCCGATATCAATCTGACCGTGCGCGCCGGTGAGATTGTCGGTTTGTGCGGGTTGGTCGGCTCCGGTCGTAGCGAGGTCGCGCGCGCGATCTTCGGCGCCGACCGCATAACCGCCGGCGAGATACGGCTATTCGGCGAACCGATCGGCGCATCGCCGGAGGAATCGGTGCGCCGGGGCATGGCCCTGATTCCGGAGAACCGCAAGACTCAAGGTCTCGCGCTGAACCGCTCGGTGAGCGACAACATCATTCTTGCCGGCTTGCGTAAGTTGTTTCCCTCCGGTCTCTATGTGCCTAGGCGGGCTATTAAGGCGGCGCGCGCGATCATCGACAAGCTACGAATTGCCACACCGACGCCGCGCCGGGCGGTCGCCACTTTGTCGGGCGGCAACCAGCAGAAAGTTGTCATTGGCAAATGGCTAAACGCGGATGCGCGCTTCTTCATATTCGATGAGCCGACGCGCGGGATCGACGTCGGCGCGAAGGCCGAAATATTCCGGCTACTCGACCATCTCGTTCACGACGGCGCTGCCGTTTTGATGATTAGTTCCGAGCAGATAGAGATCGTGCATATTTGCGACCGCGCCTATGTCATGCGCGGCGGGCATATCGCCGGCGAGCTCGCGCATCACGAACTCACCGAAGCCAACATTGTCCGCCTCGGAATTCATCAATGAGCGCGCATAAGCTCACTCCTGCATCGATGTCGCTCGCGCGCGTGCCGGGCGTCGCGATCGTCCTCGCCATACTGTGCGCGACATTTGGAGTCATGAGCCCGGGATTCGTCACGCCCGCCAATATCTCAAACATCCTCTCCCAATCGACCATCCTGCTGCTGCTCGCCTTGCCGATGACGCTCATCATCATGACTGAAGGCCTCGATCTTTCAATGGGCGCCGTTCTCACTTTGGCCTCCATCGCGCTTGCCATCACGGTGGTCGCAACTGGATCTGCGACGCTTGGCTTTTTGGCGGCGCTGACGGTGGGATTCTGCTTCGGCCTCGGCAACGGCGTACTGATCGCGGCGCTCGACATTCCGCCGTTCATCACCACACTCGGCACACTGGGAATTGCGCAAGGGCTGTCGCTGCTAGCGACCGACGGACAAAGCGTTGTCGGCCTTCCGCGATCCATCGAAGTCATCTACTCGGGAAGCGCCGCCGGCATTCCTTTGCCGGTCGTCATCGCCGCTCTCGCCTACGCCCTCACTTATGCGCTGCTGTATCACACGCGCTTTGGCACCTATGTCTTCGCCCTCGGCGGCAATCGGGAAGCCTTGAAGCTCGCCGGCATATCCGTACGTGGCATGCTGATCCGGGTCTATGTGTTCGGCGGTTTGATGGCAGGCTTCGCAGCCCTGCTGATGACGGCCCGCCTGAATTCCGCGCATCCGACCGCCGGGATAGGCATGGAATTCGATGCCATTGCCGCCATCGCAGTTGGCGGGACTTCATTCGAGCGCGGGAATGGTTGGCTTTTCGGCACGCTGCTTGGCGTCATCGCCGTGGGCGTGTTGCGAAACGGCCTTAATCTGCTCGCGGTGCCGTCATCCGCGCAAGTCACCTGTATCGGCGCCATCGTTATTATCGCTTTGTTTATCGACGGGCTGCGGGGCGACCGATGAGTTCAACCCCCAATATTGCCGCCCGATCGCGGTTCGCACCCTCGCGCGATGCCATGCAGGCGCTGTACCGTCTGCTTGCGGTGGCGCTGCTATGCATCGCCCTGACGGCGCTGAGCGACGTCTTCTTCACGACCAACAATATCCTCAACGTATTGCGACAGACGGCGCTCCTATTTCTGATGGCGTCGGGCCTCACGCTGGTTATCCTGACCGCCGGCCTCGACCTCTCGGTCGGCGCCAACATCGCGCTGTCCGCATGTCTGGCCGCAAGCGTGATAAAAGCCACTGGCTCGCCGTTGCTCGGAATTGCCACCGGAATCGGCTGCGGCGCCGCGATCGGATTTGCCAACGGCATTCTCGTGACGGCGCTGCGCATTCCATCGTTCATCGCCACTTACGGCATGATGTGGATGCTCACGGGCATCACCTATTACTATATGGCCGGCGATACCATTCACGGCTTCCCGCCGGAATTTCGCCAGCTTGGCAGCGGCTACCTGCTCGGCGTGCCGATGCCGGTCTATGTCATGGTATTGTTCCTGTTGATCGGCTGGTTTTTCGCGCAACGCACAATCTGGGGTCAGCAGATCTATGCGATCGGCGCCAATCCGGTTGCAGCGCGCCTTTCTGGCGTGCCGGTCGAGCGGCGCCTCGTGCTGGTCTATGCCGTGAGCGGAGCGATGGCGGGGCTTGCCTCACTGATCATCCTGGCGCGAATCAACTCGGCGCAAGGCGACATCGGCGAAGAATTGACGCTGCCGGCGATTGCCGCGGTGCTAGTGGGCGGCACGTCGTTGTTTGGCGGCTCCGGCTCGGTGGCAGGAACGCTGATCGGCGCGCTGTTTCTGACGCTCGTGCTTAACGGCATGAATCTCCTGCAAATCCATTCGTCATGGCAGCCGCTCGTCACCGGCGTCATCATTCTACTCGCAGTCTGGATCGATAACCGCACGCGCAGGAGCGACGCATAAGCGGCAATAACCGAGAGCTCACCGCACCGAAGATGAAAAGGGAGTAGGCAAGATGAAATATCTGACCTTCAGCGTAACCGCCGTGCTGGCGGCAATCTTCTCAAATGCCGCGTCGGCCGATGGCGAGACCATCGCCGTGTTCACCAAGAATTTGACCAACCCCTATTTTCAGGCGGTGCGTGTCGGGACGGAAACCGGCGCTAAAACGCTTGGCGTAAAGGTCATTCAATACGTCCCAACCAAGCCGGACAGCATTCCCGAACAGCTCTCGCAGGTCGAGGACGTGATCGTAAAGAAGCCGGACGCGATCGTGTTCGTTCCGGTCGACTATAAAGCGCTGGTGCCAGCGGTCGAGAAGATCAATGCGGCCGGCATTCCAGTCACCAATATCATCGATCGCTCCGCCGGCGGAAAATTCGTCGCCTTTGTCGGCGCCGATGACTACAGCATCGGCCTTGCCACGGCGCGCACTCTGCTTAAGGCCATTGGCAGCAAGGGCAATGTGATCATTATCGAGGGCGTGAAGGGCTCGCTCACCAATACCGATCGTGTGCGCGGCTTCAATGACGCGCTGAAGGAGACCCCCAACGTCAAGCTGCTCGCCTCGCAACCGGCGAACTATCAGCGGCTACAGGCGCTCCAGGTGGTGGAAAACCTCATGCAGTCATTCCCATCGATCGACGGCGTGCTGGCGGCAAACGATCCGATGGCGGTGGGGGCGATCGAGGCGCTCGAAGGCGCTAACCGTAAGGCGCTGGTGGTGGGCATCAATGGCAGCAGGGAAGCGGTCGAATTAATCAAGTCCGGCAAGCTGCTGGCGAGCGGCGACTTCAACGGCTTCATCCAAGGCTGCATCGGCATGCAGATCGCGGTGCGCAACCTGCGCAAACAGCCAACGCCGCCGGAGGTGATCTTGAAGGCGATCGTGATCGACAAGAGCAACCTCACCGCCTACGAGACTCCGGTCGAGCAGCGCACTTGCCCGACACTGGAACAGATTGTCGCAAACTAACGGCGGCGTCAGTGCGCGGGGGCGGCGATGACGGCCGGCCCCGCGTTCCCGCGTGAATTGATCAACGCCCACCGCGCTCTGATGGCAAGGTTCGGTCAGGGCCATAACCAGACTCATGCAGCGCGGCAATCAGGATTGTTCGGCAGCAGCGTATCGGCTTCACAACACCCATATTCATGCACTTGCGTGCTGGTGAAGGAGCCGTCCAAAGCATCAAAGGAAAAAAGCAGAAGGTGCCCGGCGCGGGCAAACCATCGAACGCGGATTTTGTACGCGCCACGGCCCTCGGCTAGACTGTTTGCCAGTAAGCCTTGGTTAGCGCCATGAGCGCGTCCGAGTTTGGACAATAAGTTTCCCACACCGGATTATTAGGATCGCGCTTCAAGTCCACCGCGCAGGCTTCCCGATAGCCGCAAGAGGCGCAGCGTCGCCTGATCTCTTCGAGTCTGTCGCCGGCATCGCTTGCGACCGCGTCAAGGCCCAGCATTGCCATCCGGCAGTCGAGCAGGTCATTAAACTCTTCGGTGACCGAAAGTTTCTCTATTGAGCGAGGATTTTCGTCTGGCATCAAATCCCCCTACGTTGATCACCAATATCACGCTGAAACCTCTCATTCGTGCATTGACCTGAATCAAGCGCGACGAAAAACGGTGTCAGCTAAATCTCCTCCGGGACCATCGCAATCGCGCCGCACGGGCATTCCTGGGCGCACACGCCGCAGCCCTTGCAATAGTCATAGTTGAATTGGAACCGCTGGCCGGGGCCGAGCTTGATCACCGCATTATCCGGACACACGCCGTAACAATTGTCGCACTCAAAGCAATTGCCGCAGGACAGGCAGCGCCGTGCCTCGTAGAGCGCGTTGGTCTCGTCGAGCCCACCCTGCACCTCCTCGAAAGTGCTCTGCCGACGGGCGATTTCGAGCATCGGCCGCACCGTCTTCGGTGCGTCGGCGTAATACCAGGTATTGAGTTTATCGATGCCCGCCAGCTCGTGCCGTTCGGCCGGCGCATAGGCATCCCCGCGCAGCCAGGCATCGATGTGGCGGGCCGCCTTCTTGCCGTGACCGACCGCCACCGTGACGGTACGTTCGGAGGGCACCATGTCGCCACCGGCGAAAATGCCGGCATGGCCGGTCATCATGTTCGGGGCGACAGTGACCACGCCGTCCTTGATTTCCAGCCCGGGCACGCCGTCGAGCAGCGACAGATCAACATCTTGGCCCAGCGCCAGCACCAGCGCATCGGTCTCCAGCGTCTCGAACTCACCGGTCGGCTGCGGGAAACCGGATTCGTCGAGTCGCATCTTTTCGACGGTGAGCGTGCCCTCGTCCATGCGTTTGATGGTCGAAAGCCATTTCATCATGATGCCTTCCTGCAGCGCCTCCTCGACCTCGAAGTCGTGCGCCGGCATGCGATCACGGGTGCGGCGATAGACGATGATCGCCTCGGTCGCGCCCAGCCGTTTGGCGGTGCGGGCAGCATCGATGGCGGTGTTGCCGCCGCCGTAAACGACGACGCGCCGGCCAAGTAGCGGCTGGTCTTCGCCTTCCATCGACCGCAGCAAAGAGACGGCGTCGAGAATTTTCGACGCGGAACCGGCCGGAATAAAAGAGCGTTTGCCGATATGAGCGCCGACCGCGAGGAATGCCGCATCGAAGCCGCCCTCCCGCATACTCTCGACGATGCGGTCGACCTTGGTATCGAGCTTCATGACGACGCCGAGATCGATGATCCGGTTGATCTCGGCATCGAGGACGTCGCGCGGCAGACGATATTTCGGAATTCCGAAACGCATCATGCCGCCGGCAAACGGGCCGGCCTCCTGAATCTCAACCGCATGGCCCATCCGGCGCAAGTGATAGGCGGCGGACAGACCCGAAGGACCGGCGCCGACCACCAGCACCCGCTTGCCACTGTCGGCTTGCGGCGGCTCGAATCGCCAGCCGTTGCGGATCGCCACGTCACCAAGAAAACGCTCGACGGAATTGATGCCGACCGCTTCGTCGACTTGCGCGCGATTGCAAGCGCCTTCGCAGGGGTGATAGCACACCCTGCCCATCACCGCCGGCAGCGGATTGTCGATCGTCAATGTGCGCCATGCGGATTCATAGTCGCCGGATTCGGCGTAATAGAGCCAACTCTGAATATTTTCGCCGGCCGGACAGGCGTTGTTGCAGGGCGGCAAACGATCGACATAGACCGGCCGCGAGGTGCGCCACGACCCCGTCAGATTGGCGAGGCTGCTGCCGACATCGAGACTGATTGCGAAGGGATGTTCCATCAGGCGTCGCCCTCCGCTTCAAGCAGATGGTATTCGGCGATGTTGCGGTCGGCCAACCCCTGCAGCCGGCCGATGCGCTCTCTCCCCTCTTCCGTGCTGAAGAGGTGGGCGAAGCGCCGCTGCGGTTTCAAGTAATCGTCGACGGGAACCCGGCGGCGGATCTTCTGGCTGCTGGTGACGACGCCGTGCTCAGCCTCGAACAGCGGGAACAGGCCGCACTCGACCGCGAGCCGCGCCAGCCGAATCGTATCATGGGAGGCCGAACCCCAGCCGAGCGGGCAAGGCACATGGATTTGCAGATAGCGCGCGCCATGAATGCCCATCGCCCTCATCACCTTGCGCTCAAGATCGTGCAGATCGGCGACCGTCGCCGTGGCCACATAGGGAATGCCGTGGGCGACGGCGATCTTCGGCACGCTCTTGCCAGTGCCAAAAACATTGCCCGGCTCCGGTCCCATGGCCGGCGTCGTCGCGGTGCGGGCTCCCGGCGGCGTCGCCGACGATCGCTGCACGCCGGTGTTCATGTAACCTTCGTTATCATAGCAGATATAGAGCACGTCATCGTTTCGCTCGAACATGCCCGACAGACAGCCGAAACCGATATCGGTGGTACCGCCATCGCCGCCTTGCGCAATCGCACGTACCTCGGACCGCCCTTTTACCCGCATTGCGGCTGCGACGCCGGTCGCGACCGCGGCGGCGTTGCCGAACAGCGAATGCAGCCACGGCGTCTGCCACGAGGTTTCCGGATAGGGCGTCGTGAACACTTCCAGGCAGCCGGTGGCGTTGACAGCGATCACATTGCCGCCGGTCGCCCGCATCGCAGCGTCCATGGCGTAGCGCGCACCAAGCGCCTCACCACAGCCTTGGCAGGCGCGGTGTCCACAGGTGAGCGCATTGGAGCGGTCGGTCGATGCCTGCACCGCGCGGCGTTCGTCCGAAACGAGGCGATTGCCGACCGTGAACGTGCCTTTCTGATAGAAATGCAGTTTCTGCGTCGCGTCCAGCGTTGTTGTTTGCTCGTTCACCGGGCTTTCCTCTATACGGCGGTTTTGACAGCGGCCTCATCGGCGGCTTGGCCGAGACGGCGCAGCAGGTTTTCGGCGGTTGGACCCGAACGCCGCACCTTGCGAACGTAATGCAGCTCCTTGGCGACGATTTCCTCGTTGAGATCGAGAAAATGCGAGCCCTCCCATGGCTGCACCAAAGCGCGGCGCAACACGCGATGCAGCGACGTGCGGGTGATCGGGCGCCCGCCAAGCCCGGCGATGACCGAATGTACCTGCGGTGCGCCCGCTACGTTGCGTAAGGCAAGATCGACATTATTGGCGAGCGGACCGCCCATGCCGACCGCCAAACTCTTCTCGATGACGACGACGTTGCGCGCGCGCACCAGCTTTTCGCGCAAAGCCTCTGTCGGAAACGGCCGGAACGACACCAGCGTGACGAGGCCGACGGACAGGCCGTCGGCGCGCATCTCATCGATCGTGTCTTTGATGGTGCCGTTCACCGAACCCATGGCGACGACGATCAATTCGGCATCGTCGGCACGGTAGGAACGCAAGAGCCCGCCGCTGTCGCGTCCAAATCGAGACTTGAAGTCTGCGGCATATTCGGGAATGAGCCGCAGCGCCAAGGTCTGCTTATAGTGTTGCAGATAACGAACTTCAGTGAAGGCATCCGGTCCGACCATCGCCCCGATTGAGATCGGGTCTTTTGGATCGAGCACTTGCACCGGTTCGTAGGACGGCAAATATGCATCGACATCGGCCTGCTCGGGAATGTCCACCTGTTCGACCGCATGCGTGAGGATGAAGCCATCGACGCAGACCATCACCGGCATCGACAACTCCTCAGCCAAGCGGAAAGCCTGGATATGCAGGTCGGCGGCTTCCTGGTTCGTTTCCGCGAACAACTGCATCCAGCCTGAATCGCATACCGCCATGGCGTCGGAATGGTCGTTCCAGATATTGATCGGCGCGCCGATTGCCCGGTTACCCAAGGTCATGACAATCGGCAGACCGAGACCGGAGGCGTTGTAGACGGCCTCCGCCATGTATAGCAGGCCTTGGCTGGCGGTGGCGGTATAGGCGCGCGCGCCGGCAGCGGACGCGCCGATCGCGACCGACAGAGCGGCAAATTCGGATTCGACGTTGATGAACTCGCAATTCTTGATTTCGCCGGTCCGCGCCATCTCGCCGAGACCCTCGACGATGTGGGTCTGCGGCGTGATCGGATAGGCGCAAATGACCTCGGGCCGACACAGCCCGATCGCCTCGGCCATTGCCCGTGAGCCTTCGATTTGTTTGAGCATGGCGACGATCCTTCAGGCGGCTGCGCTGGCGGCGGCGACCGCGTCATATGCCGCAGTGGCGGCGGCGACATTCGCCTCAGCGATCTTTTCGCCAAATGCTTCGCGGATTGCTGCCGCGACCGATTTAAGTTGAACGATGCCGGAAAGACGGGCGAACGCGCCGAGTAGCGCTGCATTGGATAGTGGGCGCCCGATATGTTTGAGTGCGAGCTCGGATGCCGGAACGGTCAAGACGTGCCCAGCGGGCAATCGATTAGCAATGGCATCGAGATGCAGCTCGCTCAGACTGCGGCTGCTGTTGACCAGCAGATAGCCTGTAGACTTCAAGCCCTGGCAAACGTCGATCGCCTTGAACAGCGTCGGGTCCTGGACGATCAGCGCGTCGGGTTCCAGGATAGGCTCGCGCAGCCGGATTTCCTTGTCGTCGATTCGGCAGAACGAAACCACCGGCGCGCCCATGCGCTCGGAGCCGAAGCTCGGAAAAGCCTGAGCGTGGCGCTGCTCAAGAAATGCGGCGACCGAGAGAAGCTCCGCCGCCGTCACTACGCCCTGACCGCCCCGGCCATGGAACCGCACCTGAAACATGAGGGCGTCCTAGTTTGAATTCTCAGTCTGGCAAGCTGCCAGTACCGACTCTCGGCCAATTGCACCTGATAAAATATAAAACAATGAGCAATAGTCACCTTGAGATGGATCAATTGACAGCCCCAGGCGGCAGAATTCGTAGGAGCTTATGCCTGCGATGCCGGATTTCACGCTGTGTTGCATCGACCGGTTGAGCCGACAATTGCAAAAATATCACAGATTTTGGAAATTCATTGGCGATTGAGATCCGCTAGATTTTTCGAACCAGGCGATCCGAGAGAATATCTCGGGGAAGAACTGGTCATACTGCGGCGCCGGCTGGCGACGACACAAGCCCAACCGGAAACTCTCTGATTAAATTTGGTCGAAATTCTTCAATGCGGACCAATGCCCTCGCCAACCGTCTGATCGAGACTCATTTAGCCAATTGCCGTTGATTTTTTAGGTGGCGCAAATGACAAGATTTCGGTTGCACGACAAGAGACCGATGATCCCACGTTGCCGCTGCTTATGCTGCGCAAGGTCGGTCGGCCCCGTCATCAACTGTACGGGCCGGGTTCATTAGTTCACGATGTCACCACGTCGATCAGGGCGGCGCGCTGGTTAGACGTCATGGCGTCGATCTGAGTCTGCGCAAAAGCACTGCCCTGTGCCGCGGTCAAGGCGTGAATGTCGTTCGTGCTAATGCCTGCAATTGCCGCGGTGCTCAATGACGGAATACCGGTTGTTGCCGAGAGTGCCGAGAATTGCGTTGTCGTCAGGCCTGCGATTTGCGTGGACGTCAGCGCGCCGGCCTTGTCGGCAGCCAGATTGCCAAGTTCCGTCGTTGTGAACACTGCAGTCTGATCGGCCGTGAGGCTCGCAATCAAAGTTGCGGTAAGCGCACCGACTTGAGCTTCGGTCAACTGGCTGATCGCCGTTGTCGTCAGACCCGCGACCTGCGTCGTGCTAGCCTTGCTCACGTCCACTGCATCGAGCGCGTCGATGGACAGTGCGTTAAGCTGCGTGGTGGTCAGGCCCTGCACCTGATTCGTGCTGAGCGCGCCGAGTTGGTCGTTCGAGAACAAGCCGAGCGCCGTGGTTGTGAGCCCGCCGAGCTGCGTAGCCGACAGCGCGTCCGCCTGCGTGGTCGTGAACGCCTGCACCTCGGTCGAGGTGAGCACGGCGATCTGATCGGCCGAGAGGCTGAAAACCTGCGTTGCGGAGAACGCGCCAACCTGGGTTTGGGTCAACTGGCCGATCGCCGTCGTCGTCAGACCGGCGATCTGCGGCGTGCTGGCCTTGCTCACGTCCACCGCATTGAGCATGTCGATGGACAGTGCGTTGAGCTGCGTAGTGGTTAGGCCCTGCAATTGGGTGGTGGAGAGTGCGTTGATCTGGTCGCTCGAGAACAAACCGAGCGCCGCGTTCGTGAGCCCGCCGAGCTGCGTGGACGTCAACCCGCCCGCTTGCGTGGCGGTGAAGTCCTGAACTTCGGTCGAAGTGAGCACCGCGATCTGATCGGTCGAGAGGTTCGCAACCTGCGCTGCGGAGAACGCACCAATCTGGATGTTGGTCAACTGGCCGATCGCCGTCGTCGTCAGACCGGCGATCTGCGTCGTGCTGACCTTGCTCACGTCCACCGCATTGAGCGCGTCGATGGACAGTGCGTTGAGCTGCGTGGTTGTCAGGCTCTGCACCAGCGTGGTCGAAAGCGCATTGATCTGGTCACTTGAGAACAGCCCCAACGCGGCGGTGGTGAGATTGCCGAGCTGCTGCGCCGTCAACGCATTAACCTGAGTTGTGGTGAATGCCTGGACATCCGTGGAGGTCAAGGCTCCAATCTGGACCGTGGATAGAAGTGCGATCTGTGACGAATTCAGCGCTCCAACTTGATCTTCGGTCAATGTCCCGATGGCTGTGGTGCTCAGCCCACGAATCTGATTCCAGGTCAGCTTGGTCGTATCGACCGCTTGGAACGCGTCGACGCCGATCGCGTTGAGCTGGGTCGTCGTCAGGCCTTGAACCTGGGTCGTGGTGAGTGCGTTGATCTGATCGCTCGAGAACAAGCCGAGCGCCGTGGTCGTGAGCCTGCCGAGTTGCGTAGCCGACAGCGCGTCCGCCTGCGTGGTCGTGAACGCCTGCACCTCGGTCGAGGTGAGCGCACCGATCTCGGTCGCCGTCAAAACGCCGGTCTGGGTGGAGCTCAGCGTGCCAACTTGGGCTTCGGTCAACTGACCGATCGCCGTCGTCGTCAGACTCGCGATCTGCGTCGTGGTCGCCTTCGTGAGGTCTACGGCATCCAGCGAGCCGACGGACAGCGCGTTGAGCTGGGCGGTGGTCAAGCTCTGAAGCTGGGTGGTGCTGAGCGCGCCGATCTGCGTGGTCGAGAAGTTGCCTAGCGCGGTGGTGGTCAGGCCGCCAAGCTGACTGGTGGTCAGCGCATTCGCCTGCGTGGTGGTGAGTGCCTGCACTTCGGTCGAGGTGAGCGCACCGATCTCGGTCGCCGTCAAAACGCCGACCTGCGCGGCGTTCAGCGTACCCACCTGGGTCTCGGTCAGGTTGCCGATCGCCGTCGTCGTCAGACCCGCGATCTGCGTCGTGGTCGCCTTCGTGACGTCCACGGCATCCAGCGAGCCGACGGACAGCGCGTTGAGCTGGGCGGTGGTCAAGCTCTGAAGCTGGGTGGTGCTGAGCGCACCAATCTGGGTGCTTGAGAAAAGCCCCAGCGCCGTGGTCGTCAGGCCGCCAAGCTGACTGGTGGTCAGCGCATTCGCCTGCGTGGTGGTGAAGGCCTGCACTTCGGTCGACGTCAATGCACCGATCTGGCCGGTACTAAGCAGGCCGACCTCGGTTGAATTCAGGGTGCCAACTTGGGCTTCGCTCAACTGACCAATAGCGGTGGTCGTCAGACCGACGATCTGGGTCGTGGTGGCCTTCGTTAGGTCCACGGCATCCAGCGAGTCGACGGACAGCGCGTTGAGCTGGGTGGTGGTCAGACTCTGAAGCTGGGTGGTGCTAAGCGCGCCGATCTGGGTGCTTGAGAAAAGCCCCAGCGCGGTGGTGGTCAGGCCGCCAAGCTGCCTGGTGGTCAGCGCATTCGCCTGCGTGGTGGTGAACGCCTGCACCTCGGTCGACGTCAAGGCACCGATCTGCCCGGTGCTCAGCAGGCCGACCTCAGTGGAATTCAGCGTGCCAACCTGCGCCTGGGTCAGGTTGCCGATCGACGTCGTCGTCAGGCCAACGATCTGGGTCGTGGTGGCCTTCGTGAGGTCCACAGCATCCAGCGCGTCGGTGGAGAGTGCGTTGAGCTGGGTGGTGGTCAGGCTCTGAAGCTGGGTGGTGCTGAGTGCACCGATCTGGGTGGTCGAGAAGTTGCCTAGCGCCGTGGTGGTCAAGCCGCCAAGCTGTCGGGTGGTCAGCGCATTGGCCTGCGTGGTGGTGAGCGCCTGCACCTCGGTCGACGTGAACGCACCAATCTGCCCGGTGCTCAGCAGGGCGATCTGGGTGGAGGTCAGCGTCCCGACCTGGCTATCGGCCAAGTGACCAATCGCGGTCGTGGTGAGGCCGGTGAGCTGATTCGACGACAGCTTGGTCAGGTCAATGGCGTCGAGCACATCGCTGGACACCGCATTGAGCTGGGTGGTGGTCACGCTCTGAAGCTGGGTGGTGCTGAGTGCACTAATCTGCGTGGTCGAGAAGTTGCCGAGCGCGGTGGTGGTCAGGCCGCCAAGCTGCCTGGTGGTTAGCGCATTGGCCTGCGTGGTGGTGAACGCCTGCACCTCGGTCGAGGTGAGCGCACCGATCTCAGTCGCCGTCAAAACGCCGACCTGTGTGGAGGTCAGCGTGCCGACCTGAGTGGAGGTCAGGTTGCCGATCGCCGTGGTCGTCAGACCCGCGATTTGCGGCGTGGCAGCCTTCGTGAGGTCCACGGCATCCAGCGCGTCGACGGACAGTGCGTTGAGCTGGGTGGTGGTCAGGCTCTGAAGCTGGGTGGTGCTGAGCGCGCCGATCTGGGTGGTCGAGAAGTTGCCGAGCGCGGTGGTGGTCAGGCCGCCAAGCTGCCGGGTGGTCAGCGCATTGGCCTGCGTGGTGGTGAACGCCTGCACCTCGGTCGACGTCAAGGCGCCGATCTGCGCGGTGCTCAGCAGGCCGACCTCGGTCGAGCTCAGCGTGCCAACTTGGGCTTCGGTCAGGTTGACGATCGACGTCGTCGTCAAGCCAACGATCTGCGTCGTGGTGACCTTTGTGAGGTCCACGGCATCCAGCGCGTCGCTGGACAGTGCGTTGAGCTGGGTGGAGGTCAGGCCCTGAAGCTGGGTGGTGCTGAGCGCGCCGATCTGCGTGGTCGAGAAGTTGCCGAGCGCGGTGGTGGTCAAGCCGCCAAGCTGCCTGGCGGTCAGCGCATTGGCCTGCGTGGTGGTGAAGGCCTGGACTTGAGTCGAGGTCAGCGCACCGATCTCCGCGGTGCTCAGCAATCCAACCTGGGTCGACGTCAGCGTGCCAACCTGGCTGTCGGTCAGGTTGCCGATCGTGGTGGTCGTCAGGCCAACGATCTGCGTCGTGCTGGCCTTCGTGAGGTCCACGGCATCCAGCGCCGCAATGGATAGACTGTTGAACTGGGTCGTCGTCAGGCCCTGAAGCTGAGTGGTGCTGAGCGCGCCGATCTGCGTGGTCGAGAAATTACCGAGCGCAGTGGTAGTCAAGCCGCCAAGCTGCCTGGCGGTCAGCGCATTGGCCTGCGTGGTGGTGAAGGCCTGGACTTGGGTCGAGGTCAGCGCACCGATCTCAATTGCCGTCAAAACGCCGACCTGCGTGGAGGTCAGCGCGGCAACTTGGCTATCGGTCAAGTTGCCGACAGCGGTGCTCGTCAGGCCGGTGAGCTGGATGCTGGACAGCTTGGTGAGATCAATGGCGTCGAGCACATTGCTGGATACCGCATTGAGCTGGGCCGTCGTCAGGCCCTGAACTTGGGTAGCGCTGAACGCGCCAATCTGGGTGGTCGAAACATTGCCGAGCGCGGTTGTGGTGAGGCCGCCAAGCTGCCTGGAGGTTAGTGCATTGGCCTGCGTGGTGGTGAACGCTTGCACCTCGGTCGAAGTCAAAGCACCGATCTGCGCGGTGCCAAGCTGGCCGATCTGGGTGGAGGTCAGCGTACCGACCTGCGTCTGGGTCAGATTGCCGATCGACGAAGTGGTCAGACCCTTGAGCTGGACGACGGACAGCTTGGTCAGGTCAAAGGCGCCGAGCACATCGCTGGACACCGCGTTGAGCTGGGTCGTCGTCAGGCCCTGTACCTGGGTAGTGCTGAGTGCGCCGATCTGCGTGGTTGAAAAGTTGCCGAGCGCGGTGGAGGTCAGGCCGCCAAGCTGCCGGTCGGTCAGCGCATTGGTCTGCGTGGTGGTGAACGCCTGCACCTCGGTCGAGGTGAGCGCACCGATCTCAGTCGCCGTCAAAACGCCGACCTGCGCGGCGGTGAGCGCTGCAGTCTGGGTATCGAGGAAGGTCTGAATCTGGAGCGTGAGCAGGTGGCTGATGACGTTTGTCGAAAGCGCCGCGATCTGCGTCGTCGCCAGATACTGGAGGTCGGTGGACACCAATGCGTTGACTTGGGTCGAGCCCAACGCTGCGGCCTGCGTCGCAGCAAGAGACCCAATTTCTGTAGTCGAGAGACCAGCGATAGCGGTGGTGTTAAGCCGCGCGAGCTGTCTTAGGCTTAGCGAAGAAATGGTAAAAGGCATGTCACCCGAGTCCAGGAACCGAAGTGTCGCGCATTACGAAACGAATGTCGGTTCGACGCCCACTCGCCGGGACATTCACACTTAGAAGTTAATTGCCTCTAACAACTGCGACGATCGGCACCGATGACACTCCCCATCAGAAACAGAAGATGGTGTGAATTGCGACATTCTGACTGTATGAGACTAAGACTACGTTAACGAATTCAGCCTTGCCCGTCGTCAACCTATCGATGAGCGCGAAACGCGGTACCCGAATGCCGATACTCGCCCTATCCGGTCAGAAACGCGCGCGACCTTGATTGAGGCAATCGCACGGGGTGCGGCGCTGGCTGGACGAGATCATCATCGATCCGCAAGCGACAGCTGAGACGATTGCCGAGCGCGCGAGCTGCAGAGTTTATGCGACGAGCTGCTGAACGGAGAAATCTTCTCGGCCTGAAAGAAGCGCAGATTGTCATCGAGCAATGGCGGAAGCACGACAACACGATCAGACCGCACTCCGAACTCAATTGCAGGCAGCCGGCGTCGCAGACACTTACACCTTTGGCCCATCATCGGGATGGTGATCATCGCAATGCGGTAATCTCAAATCCGCCGGTTCAAAAAAACCGTCAGATCAATCTTTGCCAGCGTGGAAAACTATTCCGATAGCAAGTGGATGACTTCCGCCGCAGCTTGAGCCGTCTCTTCACGTGCCAATTTTTCCGCCAGCATCGCGTCGCCCGCTTTGATCGCGGCAAACATTGCCCGCAGTGAACGCACGCTTTCGCGCGAACGTCTCGGCGAACGTTTCGGATGGCTCAGTCCGAGAGCGCGCCAGCGCCAAATCCGCGCATGCAGGATCGAAATCATTGAGGACAGCGATTCACTGTCGGCGCCCGCCAC
Organism: uncultured Hyphomicrobiales bacterium; assembly: GCA_903878085.1. Taxonomy (GTDB): domain Bacteria; phylum Pseudomonadota; class Alphaproteobacteria; order Rhizobiales; family Xanthobacteraceae; genus Pseudolabrys. The sequence goes on from CAIRGJ010000064.1 coordinate 244,406, forward strand.
CAATGCATCGTAGAAACTGTTCTTGGCTTGTAGAATCGCCGCAGGATCGCCGGCCCCATAACAGCGGGCCACTTCTTCCAGTGCTAGCCGCAAGGTCTTGAGTTGGTCCGGCTTGGCGTTAACGACGAAGAGCCGCGCAGCTAAGCCGACCAGTACCTCGCGAATGGCATAAAGGTCCTTGGCCTCACCGGCGCTGAGTTCGCGCACCACCGGGCCTTTATTGGCAATCGTCGCCACCAGCCCCTCGGTCTCAAGCTGGCGCAGCGCCTCGCGGATGACCGTGCGCGACACATCCATCATTTCGATCAGTTCACGTTCGACCAGCCGGGAGCCCGGCGCGAGCCTTCCTGAAATGATCGACTGTCGCAGGAAATCCAAAACTTGATGGCGCAACGGCGCTGCCGGCTGGCGGATGATCGACGTGGGGCTGGCCTCAAGCATTTAGGGTTGCTCCGGTTCCTTGATCGTAATATCGTATTACGGCTTGCCAATCGAGGCCAGCCGTCGCCGGCCAGGGACCGAAAGATAAGTCCCGAGAGAAGCCCCAAGGAAACGCTAAAGGAACGTCCATGAGCGCAGGTCCCGTTAAGGTCGGCATCGTCGGTCTCGGCCGTTGGGCAAAGGTCTTGACCAACGCCAGCAAGAAATCAGCCAAAATACAGATCATTTCAGGCTATAGCCGCTCCGAGGAAAAGCGCCAGGCATTCGCTAAAGAGATGGGCGTGGCTGCGGCCCCCGATTTGGCGACCATGCTGGCCGATCCGGAGATCAAAGGCGTCATTCTAACGGTGCCGAACGAACAACACCTCCCGGTCGCGCGCGAAGTCGCGATGGCCAAAAAACACGTCTATACGGAGAAGCCAATCGCGGCGACGCTGGAGGACGGGCTCGAGATTGAGGCGTTGCAGAAGCTCTACGGTGTCACCGTCACGGTCGGACACAGCGCCAGGCTGATGGCTGGCATCCGCACGATGGGTGAAGCCATCGCCGCTGGTGAGCTTGGCCGGGTCGCGTTCATCGAAGCCAATTTCTCCAACGAGCGCGCGCTCGAACTCACGCCCCAAACGTGGCGCTGGTACAAGAATCGCGCGCCGGGCGGCCCGCTATCGCAACTCGCGATCCACCAATTCGACGTGCTGCATTATCTCGGTGGCGAGATTACCGAGGCCAGTTCGATCGCGTCGAAGCTATCGCCGGTCGGCGCCGAGGTCGATGATCAGTCGATGACGACCCTCAAATTTGCCGACGGTAAAATTGGCTATGTCGGCGCCTGCTGGACGTCGCCCGGCATCTTCTCGGTGCGGGTGTTCGGTTCCAAGGGCTTGATGCACTACGAGATGGATTTCGGCACCTGGGATACGCCATCCAAGCTGCATGAGCATTCAACGCTTTATATCCAGCGCGGCAAGGATGGCTACGCCAAGCGCGAAGTGCTGAAGGTTCCGGAAAGCGACATGTTCCGGCTCGAATTGGATATGTTCGCCGACAGCTGCCTAACCGGCAAGGCGAATGAACTTAGCGCTAAGAATGGCAATGTCGCCGTCGCGGTGGTCAATGCAGCGCTGCGATCGATCGATCAGCGCGGACAATTGGTCAGCGTCGCAGACATAATCGCTGAAGCGCGCGCGCGCATCGGCGAGAAGGCCCGCCATGTTGCCTAGCCGCTATTTCATCGACCTGACACAGCCGGAGATCGCGGGTCAGCTCAAGAAGAATCCATTGGTGATACTGCCGGCGGGTAGCGTCGAGCAACACGGCCCGCATCTGCCAACCGGCACCGATACCTTTGCATCCAACGTTATCGGTCACGCCGTTGCCGAGAAGATGGACGGACTGGTGTTGCCGGCTACGCCATTCGGCGTCACGCCCATGCACATGCCGTTCGAAGGCACCATCAGCTTCACGCCCGATACTTATATGCGGGTGGTGACGGAGACCTGCGTGTCGACCGCCAAACATGGCGCCAAATATCTGCTGATTCTGAACTGGCATGAGGGCAACATCCCCTCGCTCGCCATTGCGGCAGAATCTCTGCATCGCGACCACGGCATGACCGTGCTGACAGTGCAGGCCTGCTACGTCGCCGAGGAACTATACGGCCATTCGTGCAACGGCCTCACGCATGGCGGCGAAATCGAAGCGCTGGCCGTGCTGGCCTATCGGCCCGATCTGGTGCATCTCGATCGGATCGACTATTCGTCCGATCATTCGCATGGCCACAAGATGGACAAGTTGCGGCGAACACGATCCTACCAACCGGTTCTCACCGACATCCGTTCTATTGCCGCGACCGGCTGGTTCGGTAGCCCGCAACATGCGACGGCTGAAAAAGGCGTGCGCATGCTCGCCGACATTTCCGACGCTATCGCCAAGGAAGCAGTCGAGATATTCAAACAACTCGACACGGTGCAAGGCGGCACAGCTGAAATCAAACATCTGCGGCAGGCGGTCTGATGGCAAGGCTGCTGAAACAGGCCGAAGCGAAGCGCCTGGGCCTGCCGGGGCGCACATCACTTGAGCCGGTCTCCGGCGAAATCGGATCACACGTCAGTTTTCGCATTGCCACGATCGCGGCGGCAAAACCCGGCGATAACAAGCGCGGCCCGCATTCGCATCGCGATTTTGAGGAATGCATCTACGTCCTGTCAGGCCAAGGCACGATGCATTCCGAGAGCGGCGAACATCCGGTGCGGCCAGGAGATACGCTGCTCGTCCCTGCCGGCGAGAAGCACATGACGGTGAATACCGGAACCGAGCCGCTCGTTCTGCTCTGCTTCTTCCCGGTCGGCGACGTGAGCGCGGGCACGACCGAGTTTCCGAGCTTCTAGCGCAATGCCGGCGCGGCCGGACGACGGCCGCTTCTCTGGAGAAATTCACATGGCAGACGTACTGGTCCTGCGGCCGCAGGCGGATTTCGCCCGGGTCAATGCGCTCCCGCCAGAGTCACTGTCGGTCAGCTACCATGCACCTGATAGCGCCGAGGTTCCCGCGCTGATGCGCCAAGCGAAGGCACTAGTCATTCCCGCGGTCGGACCCAAGCTGGCGCCCGCGCTGTTTGAAGGCACATCGCTCAAGCTCGTCCAAGTCACGGGGGCCGGTCTCGACCGTCTCGATAAGGCGGCGTTGACGAAAGCTGGCATCCCGGTCGCCAATGTCCCCGGTGGCAGCAACAGTGCGGTCGCCGAATATGCCGTCACCACCGCTTCCATGCTGTTGCGGCGGTTCGCCTGGTCGGACAGCGAGATCAAGCGCGGCAATTATGCTGCTTTCCGCGCACAGCTCATGGCCGCCAATCTCGCCGGCATCGAAGGCTTGCTGGTTGGCGTGGTCGGCCTCGGCGTAATTGGGCTCGCGGTGGCGCACGCCTTCGCCAAAGCCGGCTGCCGCATTTGCTATTACGATCCGGCACCCGCCGACCCGCAAGCCGCGCAGGCTTTGGGCGCGCAAGCCATGCCACTCGATGAACTGCTGCGGACCGCCGACGTCGTCACCCTGCACGTGCCGCTATTGCCCGCAACCCAAGGCCTGGTCGGCGCAAGCCAACTCGCCAGCATGAAAAAGGATGCGGTGCTCATTCAAGCGTCGCGCGGCGGCATCGTCGACGAGCAGGCACTCGCGGATTGTCTGCGCGCCGGCCATCTCGGCGGCGTGGCCGTCGACGTCTATTCCTCCGAGCCCCCGGCGCCCGACAATCCGCTGCTCAAGCTCGATGGCGAGGCGGCGCACCGGCCGCTGCTGACACCGCACATTGCCGGCGTAACCCGGCAGTCAGCCGCGTTTCTGTTCCGCTCATCGTGGCAGAACGTCGAGCGTGTTCTGGTGACAGGCGCAGCGCCGCTCTATCGCGCCTATTGAGCCGCGCCGTTCAGTTGACGGACAGCCCTGCACGGCTGGCCACTCCGCCCCAACGCTCAATGTCGGTCCGCAATTGCGTGGCGAACTGTTCCGGCGTGCTCGCAATCATGTCGTAACCGAGCGTCTTTACGCGCTGCTTCATCTCATCGGTATCGAGAATGGCGATGATTTCGCCGTTCAATTTTTTCACGATCTTCGGATCGAGGCCTGCAGGTCCGAGCAGACCAGCCCAGTTCGCGACTTCAAAGCCAGGCAGACCGGATTCGTCCATGGTTGGCATGTCCGGCATCAGCGCCGAGCGTCTCTTCTCGGCCATGGCGATCGGACGGAGACGATCCGATTTCTCCCCCAGCATGCCAGGCACGCTGGCGAACATCGCCTGGACCTGCCCGCCAATCAAATCCAGCATCGCCGGATTCATACCTTTGTTGGGGATATGAACCATGTCGATACCGGCCATGGTTTTGAGCATCTCGCCGGCCAGATGCGACGCGCTGCCGACGCCGGCTGAGCTGAAGCTAAGCTTGCCGGGATTGGCTTTGGCGTAGGCGATGAACTCCTTGAGCGAATGCGCCGGTACCGCCGGATTTACCACCAAGGCATAGGGGCTGATTGCCACGCTGATGATCGGGGTAAAGTCCTTGGTGACGTCGTAAGGCGGCGTCTTATGGACCACCACGGTGAGCGACAGGCTGCTCGGCGTATACAACAGCGTATAGCCATCCGGCGTGGAGCCGCTGACGAATTTGCTGCCGATGATACCCCCGGCGCCGGCCCGGTTCTCGACCACGAAAGTCTGATTCATGCGTTCGCCGAGCTTCTGCGCCAGCATCCGCGCCATCACATCGACGCCGCCGCCAGCCGCGACCGGCACAATGATATGTACCGGCCTTTCAGGATATTCGGCGCGCGCCAAACCGACCGGGCCGATGACGAACGCGACGATCGCCGGAGCACAGAGCGCCGAAATCCAGGGCTTGGTCTTGATCATGGGTGTCCCCTCCCCGGGACGGCCCACCGACGTTGCGGCAGACCGTAATACGATAATATATCCCCGGCAGCCGGTCACGATCAAAAGCCGGCCTGACATAATTTCAATATCGTGCCGGACAGATCGCTCGCCGAGGCCAAGACTTGGAGCCCAATATCTGGCTCGCCAGCAAAATGAAGCATTGGGAAGTCATAACCAGCGCGATGAAGATTGCTATCGCGAGGAGATATATTTGCTCGGCGCGGCCCATTGACACCGCGCGACCTATGCTATGATCGGCTGCAACACAGATGCCGATGCGGGAATGACCGCAGTCAAATGGCGGCGGCGACAAGCCACCGCCAGTCGGGATCGACGGGGAGACGAACAATGAAAAAACGAACAATGAAGCGGGCTGCGTGGTTGCTGGCGGCGACGCTGGTAACGGGGATGGCATGGCATGTCGCACCGGCCGCCGCGCAGGACGGCAAGTGGCGGATGGCCAAGGCGATGCTGGCGCCGCAGGGCGAAGTGGTCAGCGTGGTGATCGGCAAGAAATGGTACGTCTTCGGTGGCTATGACGGCGCCAATGTACAGGCGCGCGGCATTGTGAATGTCTACGATGCCGCGACCGACACATGGACCGAAAAGAAGAACATGCAGATTCCGGCGCACCACGCGTCGGCGGTGGAGGTGAACGGAAAAATCTACGTGTTCGGCGGCTTCGTCGGACGGCCCGGTACAAAAGTGTGGCAGCCGATTTCAAGCGCCTTGATGTACGACCCGGACGCCGATAGCTGGAAAGAGCTGGCGCCGATGCCGACGCCGCGCGGTTCGGCCCAAGCCGTGGTCGTCGGCGGCAAGATCTATGTGATCGGCGGCGCACACGCGAATATTCCAGGCAAGCCCCTGACCGAGCCGCTGTGGGCCGGCGTGCCGCAAATCGTCGTCGGCACGGTGGAAGAATACGATCCGGCGACCAACACATGGCGTGCCCGCGCGCCGATGCCGACCGGCCGCAACCACTTCTTTGCCGGCGCGGTCGACGGCAAAATCTATGCAATCAATGGGCGGCTCGGCGCGCCGTTCGTGACCATGAGCGACGTGACCGATCTGGTCGAAGAGTACGACCCGGCGACCGATATATGGACGTTCAAGAGTCGGGCGCCGACTCGGCGCGGCGACGTCGCCGGCGCCGTCTACAACGGCAAACTTTATGTCACCGGCGGCGAATACGAAGAACCGAGGGGCAAGGTGACCTACTGGGCCTTCGAATCCTACGATCCGAAGACAAATTCATGGCAGATCCTACCGCACATGCAGATCGCTCGGCACGGCTTTGTCGCGGGCTTCATCGATAATGATTTCCACGTGGCCGGCGGCTCGTTCCAATCCGACGGCATGCCTGGAATTTTCTCGCAAATGGCCACGCACGAGGCGTTTCCCGTCGCGAAATAACGCGGGTGCCAAACGATGCTGCACCAAGCCGGTTCAGATCCAACGCCAGCGCGGGCTCTGTTTGAGCCCCCGCTGGCGGCCGGCCGGCACTTCGAAAGCTGGCTGACGCTTCTGCGCGCGTTAGACCATCCGCGATGGCTGCGGGCCGTATTGGCAGTGGCGGCCTTCTTTGGCACTGCGGCATTTATCCTCGGCGCCGGCAACCGCTTCACGCAGGGTCCTTGGTTTCTCTACATTCCCGAGGTTTCTCTGCTACCGCCCATCGGCCGTGCCGCCTGGGAGCAGGCCTTCGTCGTCCATCAGCAAAGTCCGCTGTATGCGCTGTGCGGCGGATATGAGGTGGGCGGAATGGAATCCATCAGCGTCTTTAAGTTTCTCTACGGGTGGGAATGGCTGCGCATCGCGAGCGTGACCTTGTTCCTGGAATCGCTATTCCTCGCTTTGGTGTTCCACTTGGCGCGTGCGGCGAACTCTGCGCGGCGCACCGATTTGCGGCTGCCGCTCGGCTTGCTCGTCGCAGGCGGGATCTATCTGGTGCTGCGCTATTTCGCGGATCATGCCGGGCTGTTCGCCAGCATCAATCTCGGCCAACAACGTCACGCGCTCGACATCACATTCGCCAGCGCGGGGCTCGCTTTGCTGGTCGTCGGCGCGCTGGCGCCTCAGGGATCGCAAATAACCCCCGCACTCTCTCGCGTAGCTTGGGGATCGGCGATCGCTCTCAACATTGCCTTTGGCGCCTTGTTCGAAGCGCTCGATGCGAGGCCGCTGTGGACCAGCTTTCCGGGCTACACCGACAGCTTGCTGCCCGCCGCCGACCGCTTGTTCGCCTTCCACCCAATCTGGCGCAATCTCACCGAGAACGGCTACTTGATCCAGGCTTGCCACCGCGTGCTCTCGATTGGGCTATGGGCGGCGGCGGCGTTCTCTCTCGCGACGGCGGCACTGGGAGGCCGGCCGTGGACGCGCATGGCGGCGCTGTTCGCTCTGCTCACCATCGAAGGCGCACTGGGTGTGGCCACGTTACAGGCCGAGCAACAACCGCTCGTGCTATCGATAATTCACCAAACCTGCGCCATTGCCGTGCTGGTGGCTGCGCTGCTGCCGCGCCGGTTTGTCATCAACCCAAGGTTTTCGTCACAAAGCCGCTAATGCCTCGCCGTCTGACGGCGAAATATGAAGGCTACTCGAGACCTTTGCCCCGGGCTGAACTCTCTTCCAGAAGCTGGAGGTTGCTCAGCACAAATCTGTTGCGTGGATCTTTGCGCTGAGCGGTCGCGAGCTTCTCCTGCGCGCGCCGGTAATCGCCTCGCAGCATATATGAATAGCCCTGATTGTTGAGGATCTCGACCGTCGGTCCGACAATGCCGATGGCCTGGTCATAGGCGCGGTCGGCGAGATCGAAGCGGCGCAAGCGATCGTAGGACGCAGCGAGTCCGAGCCACGCCTCCGCGTCGCGTGGATGCATTTCTGCCGCGCGGCGAAAAGACTTCTCCGCCATCCCGTAATTCTTGGCCCGATAATTTTTCTTGCCGACGCTCAAATCGTCATTCGGATCGTTGCCGAGCACGGCCGGTTCGCCAGGCTGCGACGCCACCTCACGGGCATCGTCGGCAGGTGGCACGGAAGCATAGGCATCGGCGCCTGGCGTTTTGAGGTCGAGAGATTCGGAGAGGTTGGTATTGGCGTTGCAACCCGCGAGCCATAGGCAGGTTACGCCGAGCACCAGAATACGGATCGTCCCAATACGCATGATATGCTCGACTAAACTGCCCGCGAAACAACATGTCTATGCTAAGCGGGACCTGTTAAAAGTCCTTCATTCGTAAAGCTACAGAAGCCGCGCCAAAATTCTTTAAAAATTCATATTGTGCACGCGGATGAACACCGGCAGCAGGATCACCACGAATATCACCGGGAAAATGCACACCATCATCGGCAATGCCAGCTTGGCCGGGAGCGCATAAGCCTTTTCCTCGGCGCGAGAAAGCCGCTGATGACGCATGTCGTCGCTGTAGACACGCAAGGCGTCGGTGATGCTGGAACCGAGGTCGATCGACTGATTGATGAGGGTTGCGAAGGAGCGCGCTTCTTCAAGCGCCAACCTGTCGGCAAACCTCTCGAGCGCGTCCTTGAGCGACCGCCCGGCGCGGATCTCCAGATTGGTCATATAGATGTTGGCGGTGAGCGAGGGATAAGTGTCGCCCAACTCGCGGCCGACGCGGTCGAGCGAGGCCTCCATCGACAGGCCTGAATCCGCGCAGACCACCAGCAGATCCATGAAATCCGGAAATCCGGAGCGATGCTCGACCTTACGCGCCGCGATGCGCCGGTCGATGTACATGCTGGGTCCGACATAGCCGGCGATACCGCCGACGATCACCATCAGCCAGAAGAACGATCCGCTATTCGACGTCACCATGGGCAACAATAAGAACAAGGCCGCTGCCAGCCCGATGGCGAGCGCCGTGCGCGCAATGAAGAAAAAGGCGACCCCGCGCGCATCGAAGATGCCCGCCTGAATCAGCCGCTGCCGCAGCACCTTCATGTTGCCGTCGTCGGTCTCGGAATAATGCTTCGTGGTGTATTCGATGAGGTTCGCCACTGCCTTGAGGCTGGAATAGCGCAGCGCCCGGCCAGGCTTAGCCTTCTCCTCGTCTTCCGTGATGCGGGAGGTGCGCCGCTTGACCGCGCCACGCACGCGCACGAAGGCCATCAACGAGAACGCCAGTGTGCCGGTGGCGAGGAACACCAGAAGCGCCATTATGACGCTGTTGCTGTCGCGCAGCGTGTTGCCGAACACTGAGAGGATCGTGTCCATCGGTCAGATCCTGAAATTGACCATGCGGTACATGATAAAATTGCCGATACCCATCCAGCCCCCGGCAGCTGCCAACGCGACCTTGGTCAGGCTGTCGTGCCAAACGCTGGCATAGAAATCCGGCACCATGAACTGGATCACCGCAAACATCAGGATCGGCAGCGACGACAGGATCAGCGCCGAGGCACGGCCTTCGGCAGCGAGAGCGCGAATCTTGCGCCGCATCTTGAAACGCTGACGGATCACGGCTGACAAGTTTTCCAGGATCTCGCCAAGATTGCCGCCAGTCGAGCCCTGGATGGCGATGGCGGTGACGAACAGCGGCAGGTCGTCACCGCCGACGCGGAAATAGAGATTGCGCATCGCTGTTTCCAGGTCGGCGCCATAGGTGATTTCATCGACGACGATGCCGAATTCGCTGCCGATGGGGTCGGCCATTTCGTGCGCGACCATACTGATCGCAACCGGCACGGGATGGCCGGCGCGCAAGCTGCGCACGATAATGTCGATGCCATCGGCAAACTGGGCGCCAAACTTCTTCTGCCGCCGGCTACGCAAGAACTTCAGCACCAATATCGGCAGCACCAGCCAGCTAAACAGTGTGGCAAGCAGCGCATGCTTCAGGCTGTGATCGAAGACCATGGTGCCGGCAAATGCGGCCGCCATGCCGATTAGGATGAACAGGATGAGCCGGCCGAAGCCGATGGACACCCCGGATTGCAGCAGCAGTTGGTTGAGATTGATCAGCGGCAGCCGGTAATCGCCACCCGAGGTCAACCCGCGCTCGCGCCGCAACTGCACCAGCACGCTTTCGCGGTCGGTCTTGGCGTCCATCACCTTGAGGCGGCGATTGATGTTCTTGCGATACGACGCCTTGTTGTAGAATAAGAGATAGACGCCTTCCGCGAACATCATCGCTGAGACGCCGACCAGCATGTAAAATAGATAGACAGGATTGAAGTCGAACATGCGCGGTCAGAGCGGCTGCGAGGGGTCGAAAAAGCTGCCGGGAATCTTGATGCCCTGGGTGGCGAGTTGACCAAGGAAGCGCGGGCGCACCCCGGTGGCGATGAAATGACCCTGCACGGCGCCGTCCGCAGCGGTGCCAGTGCGCACGTATTTGAAGATCTCCTGCATCTGGATGATGTCGCCTTCAAGCCCGGTGACTTCCGCGATGGAAGTAACCTTGCGCTTGCCGTCGGACTGGCGCTGAAGCTGCACGATGAGCTGGATGGCGTTGGCGATCTGGCCGCGGATCGAGGCCACCGTCATTGGCAGCCCGGCCATACCGATCATTTGCTCGAGACGCGTTATGGCGTCGCGCGGCGTATTGGCGTGGATGGTGGCCATGGAGCCTTCATGACCGGTGTTCATGGCTTGGAGCATGTCGAAGGCTTCCTCGCCGCGGCACTCGCCGAGGATGATGCGGTCAGGCCGCATACGCAGCGCGTTCTTGACGAGGTCCCGTTGCCGGATTTCGCCTTTGCCTTCGATGTTGGGCGGGCGTGTCTCCATGCGGCCGACATGCGGCTGTTGCAATTGCAGTTCGGCGGCGTCCTCAATCGTGAGCAGGCGCTCCTTCTCCGATATGAAGGCGGAGAGCGCGTTGAGCATGGTGGTCTTGCCGGAGCCGGTGCCACCCGAAATGATAGTGGTGATGCGTGCCTTCACGGCGGCGGCCAGCACCTCGGCCATCGGCGGACGCAGCGCGCCGACCTCGACCAGCCTGCTCAGATCGAGCTTCTTCTTGGAAAATTTTCGGATCGAGACCAGCGGGCCATCGACGCCGATGGGGCGTACCGCCACGTTGACGCGTGAGCCGTCCTGCAGGCGCGCGTCGCACAGCGGATGCGATTCGTCGACCCGGCGGCCGACCGCCGAAACGATCTTATTGATGATGCGCAGCAGATGCTGCTCGTCCTTAAAGCGCACCGTTAACGGCTCGAGTATGCCGCCGCGTTCGACATAGACGCATTCATGGCCGTTGATCAGGATGTCGCTGATGCTCGGGTCCTTCAGTAACGGCTCAAGTGGGCCCAGGCCCGTCATCTCATCAAGGATTTCCGAGACGAAATCGGCGAGCTCCTGGCTATTGAGGGCAAGGCGTTCGGCCAGTACATATTGCGAAACCAACTGCTGCACGTGTTGGTGGATTTCATCCTCCGGCAGCTTCTCCAGCGCCGAGAGATTTATCTCTTCGATCAGCTTGCGGTGCAGGCGCACTTTGGCGTCGAGCAGCTTGTGGCTGAGCAACGGAGAAGCGCCCGCTTGCGCCAGCGGCGGTTCCGGCGCCTTTTCCAGCAGCAGGTTGCCGCCTTCGTTGTCGGGCGCGAGGGGCGACGGCTCCTCGATGACAGGCAGATCGGGAACTGCAACGCGTCGAACTGTGAAACGGCCGGCCATTATGATCCTTACCGCGCGGCGGAAAGCTTGAGCTTCTTCAACAGCGCCGCCGGCTTGCGGTCTCCGGCCTTAGGCGCTGCAACGTCGACCACCAGCTTCTTGAGTTCCGCAGTGATCTTGTTTCCGGGCGTGACCTCATCCAAAGGCACCCCGCGGTCGATCGCCTCGCGCACCAGCGCGTAATCATTGGGGATGGCGCTGACGAAGGCGTCCCCGAGGGTCTGCTGCACATCGCTCAAGCGCAGGCCGGAGGAGAACATGCTCTGCTTGAACCGGTTGACGATCACCTGCGGGTTCGGGCCGTTGCCGAGCCGCTCCTTGATCGCGATCACCAACTGCTTGGCATGCCGCAGGCCCGGCACCGTTGCTTCGCTGACGATGTAAAGTCTATTGGAACCGAGCAGCACGCTGTCGGTCCAGGAAAACCAGGTGCGTGGCATGTCGAAGACGACATATTCGAAATTGGCGGAGACGAGATCGAGCAGGCGCGTGACCACATCGGGATCGAAACTGCGCATCTCCGCTGGCCGGTTCGGCGCAGCGACCACGGCCAGACCGGAAGCGTGGTACGAGAGCATAACTTCCAGCAATTGCCGGTCGAGCCGGTCCGGGCGCGGCTCGATCTCCGCCAGATTGAGACGTGGCTCGAGGTCGAGGTAGTCGGCGACGGCGCCGTGCTGAAAATCGAGATCGACGAGGCAGGTCGAGGGCTTATCACGCGCACGGCCGCTGTTGAGCAACAGCATGGCCGTCTGCACCGCTAGCGTGGTGACGCCGGCACCGCCGACGGCAGACAGGAAGGTGTAGATCTTGGCGTCCTTCGGCTCGTCGCTGCCTGTGCCCCGGCCGACGCGGGCGCAGGCCCGCACCAGATCGATCGCCGCAACCGGCTTCACCAGAAAGTCAGCGACGCGTAGCTGCAACAGCGTTCGGGCAACGGCTGCGTCAAACGCCTGCGTCACGGCGATGACCGGCGGCCACTGCCCTACCCGCGCCGTCAATCGGGCTAGCGCAGCCATCTCGTCGGACCGGCCGGCGTCGAGATCAACCACCACCACAGTGGCGCCGCTGATGTCGAGCGTATCGCCGACATCGGCAAGATGGCCCGGCACGATGACGAGCTCGATCGCGCTTGAGGCACTGAAAGTGGCGTGCGCGGAAGCGCCAAACGCGGCGTCGGCGGTCAACACCACGACGCGGGTGCTGCTGGAACTGGGGCTGCGGCCGATATGCATGAACGGTCGAATGCTTTCTTACTTGACCGGTGCTGCCGGTTGATTGATCTGCGGCCCAAGCGGCGCGTTGTTGTTGTTCTGCTGCGGGGCTTGGTAACTCGAGGAGGTGCCGGTGCCGGTCGGTGGAATGACGCGGCCGGTGCGGTAGCGCTCGGCCGCGAGCTGCATCACAGTGCCGTCATAGGCAATGTTCCGGTTAGCGCTCTCGCGGGGCCAAGGATCGACCATCTGAGTGACCTTATCGGTCTGCACCGCATTGCCGCCCTGTTGCGAGATTGTGTCGCGATGGTCCAGATATTCGGAGCAGCCGGCAAGCAGGCCGAATGCAGCCCCAAGCGCGAGCGCGCGCAAAATATTACTGGACCGCTGCATCGGAAATCCCCTTCGACATATCGAGCATGTGGCCACCGGATGGTTGCGCGCCGGCGGTCGCCAGCCGTGCCGCGCCGGGTGTGAGCTTGCGCGCCTCGTCGCGCGTCATTTCGGTCTTTCCGAACAGGAAGAAGTCCGGATCGTTCGGCGGCAGCGTGTCGTCAGATGGTGCGCGCACCATGTCGCCCGGCCGCGTCGGCCGCACCAGATGCGGCGTCACGATGATGGCGAGATCGGTTTCATTCTTCTGATATGACTTGCTGGAAAACAGCGCGCCCAACACCGGCACGCTGCCGAGCCAGGGCAACTGCTCGATTTGGTTCTGGCTGTTGCTTTGCAACAGGCCGCCAATCACGAAACTCTGGCCGTCGCGCAATTCAACCGTGGTCGAGGCGCGGCGCACGGTCAGCGCCGGCACCGCGACGCCGCCCGCCACGCCCACCGTGTGCGTGGTGTCGATTGCGCTGACTTCCGGCTCGATTTTAATATTGATCAGGCCGCGGCTGAGCACGGTCGGCGTGAAGGCGAGGCCAACGCCGTATTTCTTGTAGGCGACGGTGATCTGCCCCAGTGCGCCGGCGACGGGAATGGGGTATTCACCGCCGGCGAGGAAGCTCGCCGTGTCACCGGAGAGTGCGACCAGATTTGGTTCCGCCAGACTGCGCGCGACGCCCTTCTGCTCAAGCGCATTGATCAGTACGTCGGTGGTCACGCCGCTCGCTACAATACGGCCAATTGCGAAGCCGAACGGCGAACCGCCGGAGAGCACACCCGCGGCTGTTTCAGCCGCCCCGGTGATCGGCAGACTTGAGGCTGGCTGGCGGCTACCGATATTGGCGATGCTGTGATCGCCGAACCGGTTCCACTGCACGCCCAGATCGCGGCCGGCCATGCGCAATATTTCGATGAAACGGACTTCCAGCATGACCTGCTGCGGCGACATGACCGATACCGAATTGATGATCTCCGGTCCGAACTGGCGCGCGATGGTGACCGCCTGGTCGAGGGTCGCCGCGTCGGCAACCTCACCCGACAGCATGATCCGGCCATTGACGCTGGATACGTGCAGCGCTGAGCCGGCGAAGCGCCGTTTGAACTCGTTGACCAGCCGGGTGATGTCGTAAGTCACCTCGACATCGAAGATGCCGATCAGCTTCTTGCCCTCGGCATAGACCTGAACCCGCGTGGTGCCGATCTTCTTGCCGAGGATCGACAGGGTATGATCTGTGAGCGGGTTGACGTCGGCGACTTCGGGATCGCCGACCGTGACGTCAACAAAACTTGTGCCTGTGTGCACATCCTGCGACTTGCCCATGAAGACCGACACCGTAACGGTGCGGTTGCTGCCGCTGATTTGAATCGTTCGCCCCTGGGCACGGGCGTCGACCATTTGCAATTGCGATGCCAGCAATGCAACAACGAGCGCGACCGCGAAATCGCGCAATAATTTACCGCCTTTGGCGATCCGGTTCGAATGCCACCGGGAATATTCTGCGATATTTTCGTTGCAATTATTCAAAGCACTCACCTTTTACTCTTACCATCGGAATCAATCACCGCGCGATTTGGACCCGCCCCGCATCGGCCAGGCCTCGCCCTTCAATGGGCACCGTGTATTCTTGTTTTGCCGACGCGCGCGTGACCATGATGGTCGTAGTAGCGACCTTTTCGTCGCCGGCCACTTCGCTGCTTTCCAAATCTTTAAGTGTGATTTTTCTTGTCTTAGCCGAGGCGGTTTCGCCAGCTTTACGTAACAGCAAGGACAGACTGCCGACCGAGGACGCCAGCCACACCTTTTGAGCCTCCACCGTCTCCACTTCCAGCGTGACCGACTTTGCAACCGCGGCCTTGGCGGAGCGCTCGTCCGCGGACTGATCGATTGCGAGCACGCGCCTGTTCTGAAGGACGACTTCTGTTGTGGCCGCACTCTTGTCGATTTGGCGGGTCAGCACGACATCGACGTGATCGCCGGGCAGCACAAAACCGCCGACCCCTTCCACGTCATTGACTCGGATTGTGACCGCCTTCATGCCCGGCTTCACGAGCGCCGAAAGCGTTGCCCGCTGCCCGGCGCCGGTGATCTTGAGTGACAGCACCGGCTCATTCGCCTCGATCGCCGCAAGCACCACACGGCGGCCGCCGGCCAAGAGATCGTCAATCTTGGAAAATGCTCCAGTCGGCCGCGCGTCAGCAGGCCACGGCACTTCCTGCAACATGGAAGCATTGAGTTCGGCGCCAAAACGCAACGGTTGCTTGGCGACAACCACGGTTTGCGTTGCGATCGGGTCCTTACTCGTTTCGATATCCTTCTTCTGCATGCTGGCCTGATTATTGAGCCAGACCTGCGCCGTAAACACAGCGATCAATCCAAAGACAACGGCGAATCCAATCATAACGAGAGTACTTGCGCGCATGTGCGATCCACTTTCTGTGACGCAGCATTAGTTTTTTCTGATTTGCTCTTTTGGCCAATACGCAGTTCATTGCGTATCCGTTTTCAACGCCGTCTACATAGAGAGCCGTAGATTGGATAAGGCGGTTCCTATCTGATTGAACGTGGTGACGATTTCCGTCGATGACGTGAGCAGAAAGAACTTGCTCGGATCGCTCGCGCAATTTTGCAACAGCGTTGACGTCGGATCATTGCCGGTGTTGACCTGGACTGTGTAGATCGTGATGCCGGCGGCTTTGACGTTGTCGCAGGTCTTTTGTTGCCGGGCGTCGATCAAAGACTGGCTTCCGTACCAGCGGTCCTGGGTATTCAAGCCATCGGTCAGCAAAATGATGGCTTGATTGTATTTGTAGTTCGGGTCCATCGGCGGCACCGTAAAGGGCGAAGCCGTCAGGGATTGCCAGCCCAACTGCAAGCCGATCGCCTGGTTGGTATTGCCGTTAGGCTGCATCGCATTGATTTTGGCCGAGAGCGCTGTCCAATCGTAACTCAACGCCATCAACGAAGCCGGACACGACGAATATTGCTCGGCGGGGTATAGCGTGGCGCCAGCAACGGGTGCATCGTTCGTGGTGTCGAAATTCTGATCGCGGTCCGTCACGCAACCGTTCCAGGTGGCGTGGCTCGCGGGCGTCCAAGTCTTGCTGTGCGAGGTGCATGCACTTTGCGTCGAATAGCTGCCGCTGCT
Organism: uncultured Hyphomicrobiales bacterium; assembly: GCA_903878085.1. GTDB lineage: Bacteria > Pseudomonadota > Alphaproteobacteria > Rhizobiales > Xanthobacteraceae > Pseudolabrys. Next base: position 260,660 of record CAIRGJ010000064.1, read on the forward strand.
GCAAGATCCGTTCACTTCCTCCCACAGATCCCAGCGCAGCCAAGTCGCGGCATTTTTGTCGGAGCCGACGTTCACGTCTTTGTTGAAGGGGATTATGGAAACGTAGACGTCACCGTCGTTAACGGCAGCGCTTTTAAGCTGACTCAGAAGATTCTGCGCGGCCGTCTGCAGTGCGGTCATCTTACCGGAACTCGCCATCGATCCGGTGTTATCGAGGACCAGCGCAAGTCTCAGCCGATTGTTTCCCCAAGTCGACGTCGCCGACGCCGCAATGCCGATTTGCCCGTAACCAAGCACGCCAAGAAAATTCGTGCTGACGATAGCGGTGCCATTGAGTACCAGCTGCGAGCCGCTATTGGACGTATAATTTGCCGTAATCGCGACATTGCTCACATCGGGGCGAGTAAATATGGCGTTGAAAGTATTGTTTACCGTGGCCTGTAGATCGGTAGAACTTTGCGCGGCCGAGTTCTTAGACAGCATTAGCGCAGTCGCATCGAGCGTGGCCTGGAATGCAGTGCGGGCTGCGCTAGCTCGCGTATAATCCACGGCGACGCCCACGAATCCGATAAGTGGGACCGCAAGAAGGCCCATCATCGGCGCAACGCCGCCGCGGCAGCTCTTCAAGAACTTGACCAACATCGGTGCACCCCCGCTATTCCGAAAAACACCAACCAGTGGAGTTCCGAAATACCGGTGGGGTCTTGAAACATCGTGAGAAGTACGGCTCGAATGCGGAGAAAATTCGCGGCGAATTGTGCGAAAATTGGTTGCGATCGGCTATTTCCGCTCTCGCCGTCGTCCAGCGGACACGGCGGGCGCCGGTCTTGTCAGATCAAGCGCCGAAGCTTTGAAGCAGCGGCACATTGCGCAGAACGACCCGCCGCCGCTTTGGTATTGCAATTGCCGAAACACTCTCAAGCTTCCAGAGCACACGTGAGACGGTCTCGGTCGTTAGGCCGAGATAGTCCGCGATATCGCCGCGAGTCATCGGTAAATCGATCTCGTAATCATTAGCCTGGCGCTCCTCCATATCGAGGAGAAAGCCGACAATGCGCTCCTGGGCGCTCCTCAGAAGTCGCAGATTGTGGCGATGAGCACGCTGCAATTCCAGATCCGTGAGGGCAAATAGCTCACTCACGATCGCGACCTCCGTGATCGCGCGCGCCATCAATGACTTTCGTCCAATCAACTCGATATTGCAACGCGTAATGGCTTGGGCGGATACGTTGTGACGGCTGCGCGTGTCCAGTCCGAATATATCCCCTGGAATATAGAACGCTTCAATCCGGCGCCGGCCATCATTGAGGGTATTAAACGTTCGAACGCAGCCGGATATTATTTTGTACAGAAATGCGGAAGGCTCGCCCTCACCATAAATCTCCTCATTGCGAGCAAACCATGTCGGACGCCCGGCAAGCGAAAATGACCCTTCAGATAACGCACCCGATACAAGCCGCGGCGGCTGCCCGCCGCCTTCGGGCGCCAGTCTTAATTTCCCGCTTAGGGCCTCTTGCAAAGACTACTCCCCGTCCAAAACATTCCGCCGGCCCTTAAACCGCCGGCACCTGCAGCGCTTGATGTTGGCAACCGCAAGACCCGCAACGCGACCGCCAACAAGGAACGAGCACGCAGACGGAAAGCCTTAATGCTCGATTTTTTTACGATATATAGCGATCGCGCTCACTCGGTTTGATGCATATCAAGTGAATAGGCGCGTATGCATTTTCGTAAGGTTTGGTATGTGTGGAGTTCGGCGCGCCATGGACGCCCCAATCGATCGAGTTGTTGCCGGTCAGACACGTCGGCGCACAGAATATTGCGCAGGGCTTTGCGCGGTGTGTCGATCGCGCTCATGCCTCACGCGTACGCCGCCGGCGCCGGGGACGCCGCGCTCTGCGAGATCGCCGAGCAAGCACCGTTGCACCGACAATCGAGAATAACCTAGGCGATCGCCTGCGCAATCTTGAACCCGGTCACCGCATCGGCAGCAATGATGATTCGGCATACGCCGCGAGAACGATGACCGAACTTCTGCTCTCTTATTTAGTATGAGCTTTTCCGAACACCCGCCCCACTTTTCGGGTTCATGCTCGGAGTTTCGGGGGGCTGCATCGCCGGCACGCCCGTACGAGCGCCATCACCGGGCGCCCCTCCAGCGTCACGCCCGCCGCGAGGCCAAACGCATCGCATCCAGCATTTTAAGTGTTGCGACGTTTGGACAATAGTCTTCCCAATCCGGGTCGTTTGGCGTGTGGGCAAGATCGCGCGCGCACTGCCTTTTACTCTCGCATATTGAGCAAATGCGCTGGAGATCTTGCAAAGTTCCAGGCTCCGCTTGAGCGACCACATTCGGATCGAGCCCCAACACTGCCATTCGCTGAGGCAAGAGTCCGGCCGCGTCTGGACCCTGGCGCGCTAGCGCACGGAGTTCGGAAGCGGACATGCCCATATCACTTGCGATTCGCGTAACCTCGCCCTCGGCGCAACACGCCAATTCGGGCGAGGACGATGTGCTCGTCCAATTTTGCCACCAGCCAAGAATGCGTTCGACTATCGATCCATGCTTGCGTTCGACTGACGAGACCGGCATTTGGACCTCCCCTTACAGTCTTGCAATCCTGGGTTCAGCAATAAGTATATCATTGCAATTGGCCGACGTTGACATGGGTCAATTCCGGTCGCCGCAACACCCTTGTCGGCTCGCCAGACCTGAAGCGGAAAGCATGACGGCCGTTGCGGCCAATCAGCGCCGACGGCCGTTGCAACGGATCGCCGGCGCCAAGCCGGACGAAGCACAGAGCGGCAAGCCCGAGAAAAAAGCCAATCGCGCGGCAACAACACCGGAATATTGCGCTGCCGGGTGCCGGGGGCGACCTTGCGAAAAGAAGGTGGTTTTGATTTCGATCAAACATCGCCTAGTAAGCTACGTTTATTCAGAATATAAAAGCGGCGACTTGGATAGGGCAAATTAAAGAATGACTAAGCCGCATGAAAACGCTGCCGCTAACAATTTTAGCGCCGCGGCTCGCTTTAGGCGTTCCATGCCACGGATCGCTGTTGGCATTTTTTCACTTGTCGTATTGGCTGGGCTTTGGACGTCGGACGTTCGGGCGCAAAGCGCCGCCGCCGATCAGGCCAAGCCCGCTCTCACCAACGAAACCTGTCTCGGCTGTCACGGCCAGGCGGGGTTCGCCCCGGCCCATAAACCCGAGCCGGGGAGCCCTCCATCGGTGCTTACAGACCGTTTCCTGGGCAGCGTCCATGGGCAGCGGAATTGCGTCGAGTGCCACACCAACATCACCAAGGTCCCGCACGAAAAAGTCGTGGTGAAGGTCAGCTGCGTCAATTGCCATCGGGAACTGCTGGACGCGGCACAAGACGACAACAAGCCCGATGTGGTCGCCAAGCTAACCAACGTCGTGCAAATGATCGACCGCTATATGAAGTCGATCCACGCGCAGCCCAGCAAGGACGATCAGTCGCGCACCAACGCCACCTGCTACAATTGCCACGAAGCCCACTACATCTATCCGAAAGGCAGTCCCAACCGTAACTGGTCGCGGCTCAACCTGCCCTATGCGTGCGGCGCCTGCCACACCAAGGAGCTCGAGGCCTACAAGACCTCGGTGCACGGCCAGGAGACCTTGATAAACGGCAATCCAAAGGCGGCGATCTGCTCGGACTGTCACACGACACATGACGTCCAAGACGTGTCGCTCGACTCGACCCGGCTCTTGATCACGAAGAACTGCGGCAATTGCCATACCGAGGAATTGAAGTCCTACATGGGGACCTACCACGGGCAGGTCAACACGCTGGGATTCGCCTACACCGCCAAGTGCTTTGACTGCCACGGCAACCACGCGATCAAGCGCGTGAGCGATCCGGCCTCGAGCGTGCATGCGAATAATCGCCAGCAGACCTGCCAGAAGTGCCATCTCGACGCCACGCAGGGATTCCTCACCTTCCAGCCGCACGCCAACGACCACAACTTCGCCCGTTATCCCTACACCTGGCTTGCATCGAAGTTCATGCTGGCGCTGTTGGGCGGGGTCTTCGCGTTCTTCTGGACGCATTCGGCCCTTTGGTACTATCGCGAACTGCGCGACCACCAGCAGAACAAGAGCCGGCCACACGTACGCACCGAGGCGTTAAGCGCCAATGGCGCGCCGGTCGTTTACTACCGACGCTGGTCCGCCATCTGGCGCATCGCCCACCTCTGCTTCGCCATCAGCGTCATCATGTTGGTGCTCACCGGCATGACGCTGCTGTTTTCCGACACGCTATGGGCGCCCATCATCAGCAAGCTGTTCGGCGGTCCGCGCGTCACCGGCCTGGTGCACCGGACCTTCGCCGTCAGCTTCGTCGGGATATTCTTTTGGCATCTCATCTACATATTCTTCAGGATTGGGCGCAACTGGAAGACCTTCCGCTGGTTCGGCCCGGATTCGATGATCCCCAGCCTGGCGGACCTCCGAGACGCCATCGGCATGTTCAAGTGGTTCTTTGGCCTGGCGCCAAAGCCACAGCTCGACCGCTGGACCTACTGGGAGAAGTTCGACTACTGGGCGCCATTCTGGGGCGTTGCCATCATCGGCTTTAGCGGCGCCATGCTGTGGTTCAAAGGCCTGACCGCCACCTACCTGCCGGGCTGGGTGTTCAACCTCGCCACCATCTTCCACGGCGAGGAAGCTGTGCTAGCCGCAGGCTTCCTGTTCACCGTGCACTTCTTCAACAATCACTGGCGGCCCGACAAATTCCCGCTCGATATCCTCATGTTCACCGGCAAGATGCCGCTCGAAGAATTCAAGCGAGAACATCTGATCGAGTACAACCGTTTGGTTGAAAGCGGGGAGCTGGCGAAATACCTGGTCGACGCGCCATCGCAGCCGTTGACACGCGCCTCCACGATACTGGGCTTTACCCTGATGGGCAGCGGCCTGGCCCTGCTCATCATGGTGATCAACGGATTTACCAGCCACCTGTTCGGAGGCTGACGCCTGAACTGATTACTGCCAACGCTGCAATAGCCGGGGAATCGGCTGCAATAGCCGGGGAATCGCATGAAACATTTCTTGCTCGCCATGTTTGTGTCGGTGGTGCTGATCGGCTGCTCGGACGAAAGCACGCCCAGTAAGCAAAGCGCGGCCGACATCCGCGCAGGCAGAATTGTCGCCGAAAAAGAGTGCAAGGGCTGTCACGGTCTCGACGGCAAAGGCACCGCCCCCGGCATTCCCAATCTCGCCGGACAGCGCGGGCGCTATGTGATGGCCGCATTGAATGAGTACAAGAATGGCGTGCGCGTGCACGCCGCCTTGCGGACGATTGCGGCCACCATGACCGAGGACGACACCCGCGCGGTCGCCGCGTTCTACGCCAGCCTGCCGCCGGTCGCCGCGACAAAGACACCCGTTTTCTCGCCGTACGAGCGAGGCAAGGTGGTCGCTGCGGACTGTGCGGGCTGCCACGGCGCTGACGGCAACAGTACGACTCCCGGCACGCCCAACCTCGCCGGCCAGCAACCGCGTTATTTCGTGGCGGCCACGCAAGAATATTTGACCGGCGCACGCGCCTCGGCGCCAATGGATCCGCTGCTGCGCAAGTTGAACAAGCTCGATATGGAAAGTGTGGCCCTGTATTTCGCGTCGCAGACGCCGGCGCCACGCAGCGCTCCGGCGACCGGCGATGCAGCCGCCGGGGAACCACGCACCGCCGTGTGCGGTGGTTGTCACGGTTCGCACGGCGTGAGCACGGATTCGGCAACGCCGAGTCTGGCGTCCGAAGATCCGCAATACCTGACGCATTCAATCAAGGCCTACCGGACAACGCGCAAGCACGACCTGATGCGGCGTCTGGTCGCCGATCTCACCGATAAGGATATCGACAACATCGTCGCGTTCTACGCAACGCAGAAGTCGAAGCCGGCGGAGAACGGTCAGACCTTGCTCAAGGAAATCACCGATAAATGCAATCGCTGCCACGCCGGCGAACGGGACAATCCGGCGCTGGCGATTCCGGTCATCAATGGGCAGGACAAGGATTATCTGACGCTGGCGTTGCGCGCGTATCGCGATGACAAGCGCGGAAATTCCATGATGCACAACATGAGCATGCCCTACGCCGATTCCATCATCGAAAGCATCGCGTCGTATTACGCGAGCCAGCCGGCGAGGTAAGGTCCAAAGCCGGGCTTGGGGGGCGGTTCGGCAGAAAACGAGAACGGTTGTTCGCTCGGCATCGACGCCAGCGGGCAAGGTATTAGTGGTTTCGGCACGTCTTGGACGGAATTACGAAACGCAAAGCGAGTGAATGGCGATGCAACGCAGCACACGAAACGCCCTGATATTCGCGGCCATTGCCGGTGCGGCGATCGCAGGTTTCTGTCGCGGCGCGACAGCGCAAACCGCCCCGATCCGGCCGGGCGATGACCTGCGGTCGCTTTACGCAACGCCCGCCGACGTCGCCGACGGCAAACGCTTGGCGGACTCGAGCTGCAGGAATTGCCACGGTTTCAACGGCATCAGCGCCACAGCGAACACGCCGCATCTTGCCGGTCAGCGACCGGCCTATCTCTACTTGGAGCTCAAGGCCTATCAGGCCGGTACTCGCGGCGACACCCCTATGAACAGCACCGTCAAATTCCTGAGCGACGATGCGCTGGTCAAAGTCGCAGCCTATTACGCCAGCCTCGATCCGGCGCCCGCGCCGGCCACGGCTCCGCCCCCGGCCAAGCCCGATGCGGTGGAAGCCGGCAAGACGCTGGCGACCGCGGCCTGTGCCGGCTGTCACGGCAATGCCGGCGTCAGCCAGATCCCCGGCATTCCGAGCCTGATCGGGCTCGACCCGAAATACCTGGCCGACGCGATGAAGGCCTACAAGAACGGCCAACGCAAACATGACACGATGAAATCGATGCTGGCGTCGGTCGGCGACGTGGCGATCAATAATCTCGCATTGTTCTATGCGCTGCAGCCGGCCGCCCGCGCCAAGACCCCGGTCGCCGGCGATGCGGACGCTGGCAAGGAAGCCGCGGCGAGCTGCGGCGGATGTCATGGCGACGTAGGCGTCAGCGGCAGTCCGGCGACCCCGAGCCTTGCCGGACAGGACGGCCAATATCTAGTGGCGGCGCTGCAAGCCTACAAGAACGGGACGCGCGGTGACGAGACAATGAAGGGCATGGTCGCAGCGCTCGACGGCAACGCGATGAAGAATCTGTCGGCGTTCTATGCGGCGCTGGAGCCGAAGGCGCCGAACGTGCGCAAGCCGCTGACGACCGAAGAATGGACGCAACGTTGCGACCGTTGCCACGGCCTCAACGGCAACAGCACCGATCCGCGCCTGCCGATGCTGGCCAGCCAGCGCCTCGACTACCTGCAGAAAGCGCTGCACGAGTACCGGGCGCGGACGCGCAAGAGCGCCGAGATGGCCGCCATGTCCGACGGGCTGAGCGAGGACGATGTCGATAATCTCGCGGCCTTTTACGCACGCCAAAAAGCGCGAGCGGTTCTATTCGTGCCGCTGGCCGGCAAGTAAACAGGATCAAGCCGTAAACGATTGGAAACGACCATGAGCGATCTGCCACTGCACCGGCACTATCTTCATTACTCGGAGCTGCCGCTCAGCCAACGAGTTCTTTATACGGCGGCGCTTCTTGTGCTCGGCACGGGCTATCTGTTCGCCTTGCTCAACGTGTATTTCACCTACGCTGGAAAAGCGGGCGGCAATCCGCTCTTACTCACGACCGAGGATCTGATCGTCGCCTATTCGGGCAGCGGCAAGGGCTCGCGCCTCGAATCGGCGCTCCGCGGACCGATGGCGGGCATGTTGCCGGCCGACGAGCGTGGCGTCGTGATGGCCTGGGCCGCCGAAGGCAGCAAGCGGCCAGAGTACGACAAGTCAGTTGCACCAATCCTTGAGAAACGCTGCATGACTTGCCACGACGGCAGCAACCCGCATCTGCCCAATCTCGGCGGCTTCGACAACCTAAAGAAAGTCACGGAGAAGGATACCGGCGCCGCCATCGCTACGCTGGTGCGGGTGTCGCATATTCATCTGTTCGGGATAACCTTCATTTTCTTCCTCGTCGGCCTCATGTTCAGCCATGCCTATGTACGGCCGGTGTGGCTCAAATGCAGCGTTGTCGCATTGCCCTTCGCCGCCATCATGGTGGATGTGGCTTCCTGGTACATGATTAAAGTGTTCCACCCTTTCGTGTACTTGGAAATATTGGCCGGCGGCATACTGGCAGCATGCTTTGCCTTCATGTTCTTAGTGAGCCTGTATCAGATGTGGTTCTCCTCGACGCCGACCGTCGTGCAGGACCGTGACCGCATCGTGCTGTAAGTTATCGGATGCACCCGCCCGGCTGCGGGTGATCATCCTCAACTGCCCCGCGGCAGCTCGGCAATCCGGGCGGCGAATTCGTCGACCGCCGGCCATGAGGTATATTCGACGCACGTGCTCGGGTCGGTCGGCCCCCGCGTCAGCAGCATGATAAAACGGATAATCTGGCGATCGAGCCAACCATAGCTTGGATAATCGAGCCGTCCGGCAAACGCGACGGCCAAAGCGGGCGCCAGGCGGTGGCGCGCAATGGCTTTGCGCAAATAGCCATTACCGGTCGCCGTCGCCTTGGCAGGTTTGCGGGCGGTGAGATTGACCGACGCGAGCGCCAGCGGCGGTGGCGATTGCAGCGATGCGTAGGATGCCAGGAAACGGTCGGCTTCGTGCAGATGGCGGCCATAACGGACGGCGGCCACCAGAACGACAACCGAGGCTTGCGCTAGCTCTGCCGCCGAAACCGGAGCAGCCGCCAGATTCTGTGGCGTGGCGACAATGCCGCTCGCCGCCAACCGACGCGAAATATGTTCGGCAATATGCCGCGATTGTCCATCGCGCGTCGCGTAATAAAGCTTTGCAGCCCGGCGGCGGCTATCCGTCGACATCGGGCACCCTATAATACCAGCGGGCACATTGGCTCCCGCGCCGTCAGAATCGGGGCACAGCAGACGAGAGCTGCGCCCCGACTGTCAGTCATTCGCGACTACTTGTTGCCGTTCTCTTTGAATTTTTCCCCGAACGGCTTGAGCTTGCCGCCGCCCGCTGGATTCTGGTGACATTGTCCACACGGTTTGCCGCTCGACGCGGCAAACTGCGGGGTGGCATTGGCCGGTCGAGAAACGCTCACTGAAAGCGTGCCGACGATCAATATTGCGGCCGCCGTGCCGCAAACAAGAGCGAAGGCTTTTCTTGCGTGCATTTTCATATTGAACCCACCTGATCTTTTGTTGGACTTTGTAACGGCTCGATCTACTTGCAGGCTACTAATGATTATTTAGGCTACTTGAAGCCATTCGCTTTGAATTTTTCGCCGGCCGGCTTGAGTTTTCCGCCGCCGCCTGGGTTCTCGTGACAATTCCCGCACGGCTTGCCAGTCTGCGCAGCGAATTCCGGCTTCGCGTTGGCCGGCCGAGAATCGATCAAGGACATTCCGCCTACGACGATCATTGCGGCCGCGACGCCACAAATACCGATGAAAACTTCTTTTGCACGCAAGTTCATATTGTGTCGCTCCTTTTTTGGGTTGCCCCCGAGGCATTTTCATTGGAAATGATCAGGAATGGTCAGAATTGATCAGTCCCACTAATTTTATACCCTATAATTTTGTTTATCAGCATCGATTTCACCGATGTTTGATTTAAGTCATGGTCGGGTTGTCCTTCAGTGATTATTAACATACGGTAATAGTAAGGCGGAGGCTGGGCGGGATTCTGGCTACGAGTCGACGCGAATGCGTCGGGCGTAGAAACAGCAATCCTTCTCTGCTCCCGCTAGGAATATGAGCTTTCTTAATGGGCGTCATGATGACGCTTCAGTGGTCTTTAAGCGCCGGTGGGGGTTGTTAAGTGCAAACAAACAGTCATGTTGCAGCTGGTGTTCGGCTTGCGGTTGCGCCAACAGCGGACGTCACGGGGGCCACAAGGCACTTTTTAAAGAAGAGATTTTTACTAGCCGCAGCCTCGGCATTCGTATGCTGGGCCGTGCTCAGTTGTCCTCAGCCGGCCAAAGCCGAGGGGGCGCTCACGATCGCCGATATCAATTTGACATTGCGTGGTTCGCCGCAAGCGGCCAATTCTGGAAGACCCAGCCAACCCACACAGCAATACGCCAACGATGAGACGTATTCGGCGCTGACGGCATTTGCCGCGCAGATTGGCGCGCAGGCCCCGGCAAGCGCAGCCACTGGTGCCGCCGGCCAGATCGACGATCAATCTTTTTCGGCATTGAGGGATTTTGCCCAACGCCTGGGCGCCGCGCAGCCGGAGTCGATCAAGGCCCTGCCGAAACTGGCCGAAGCGGACAACCTTATTGACGCATTGCGTGGAAACAACGGCGGTGCCACCTCCTCGCCAGCGGCTTCATCGAAGAGCGGCCCGGTTGCAGGCGGCAAGCACTCCAAGACGCCGGTTGAAGCCACCTTCGTGGGGGCAAAAGTTTGTCTGACTTGCCACGCCGGCCAAACCGCGGCTTTCGAAAAGACGCTTATGGGCCGGATCGGCAAGACGCAAAAAGGTAAATTCGACTGCGAGAACTGCCACGGTCCGGGTTCGGCGCATGCGAAAGCCGGCGGCGGCCGCGGCGTGGGCGGCATCATTTCGTTCCGTCCGGAAGATCAATCGCGTACTGCGGATGAGAACAACGCGATCTGCCTTACCTGCCATCAAAGAGGCGATCGTACTTATTGGAATGGCAGCACGCACGAAACTCGCGGCCTGATGTGCAGCAATTGCCACACGGTCATGAAAGAAGTGTCGCGCAAGTACCAGCTTAAGACCGCGGTCGAGGCCGAGACTTGCTTCCAGTGTCATAAGGACCGGCGCGCGCAAATGGCGCGGTCGTCCCACATGCCGCTGCGCGAAGGCAAGATGGTGTGTTCGGATTGCCATAATCCGCACGGCAGCACGACCGATGGATTGTTGAAGACAGCCACCATCAACGACACTTGCTACAAGTGTCACGCCGAAAAGCGCGGGCCGTTCCTGTTCGAACATGCGCCTGTGCGTGAGAACTGCGTGAACTGCCACGATCCGCACGGCTCGGTGAACGAGTACATGCTCAAGATCTCGCGGCCGAGGCTCTGCACCGAGTGTCACGCCTTCGGCCACGGCACCACCAGCGGTCCATTGGCTGTGCAATCGATGAGCCGTCAATGCCAAAACTGTCATACCGAAGTTCACGGCACCAACAGTCCATCGGGCGGTCTGCTGCATCGGTAAGTCAGGCTCGGCGTAAGAGGCGTCTAGTCACTAACAACTTAAGATAAGTGCCCAGGGGGCGTTCGATATGAAACGGCAGGTCTTTCTCTCAAGCGTGACGGGATCTTTGATCCTGGCGGCAACAATGATGTCCTCTGCGTTGGCAAGCGACATGCCAGTCAAAGCTCCATCGGTGGCTGACACGTGGTGGGAATTCCATGGCGATATCGAGGCCGGCGGCCGCTTCTTCGGCAACAACCCAACGAAGAACGGTGTTGCCAGCGCGGGCCAGAGCAGCCTCGGCAAATACTACGAATACAGCACGATCAAACCCGGCGCTTTCCTCAATGGCTGGCTCAACGCCGGATCCAAGGACGGCCTCTATAAGTTCGATCTGTCGGCCGACAATGTCGGCTACAGCGACCAGAAATTCGAGCTCAACGGATCGAAGGCCGGCGAATATTACTTCACCGTCGGCTGGGACCAGACGCCGCATATCTACAGCACCAATGCTCAAACGCTTTACCAAGGCCTGGGCACTGGCGCGCTGACTTTGCCCGCCGGTCTCTCGAACACCTTATTCAATGATGCCGGTTGTACGCGCGTCGCAGGCCAGCAGCCGACCGGCTGCACCGCCGGCAACCCGACCGCGGCGCAAGTTGCCAATATCAAGCGCGACATCACGAATAATCTTTACACCACGGATGTCGGCATCCGCCGCGACACCGGTTCGGTCGCGTTCCGCTGGACCCCGACCGATGCCTGGGACATCAACCTCGACTACAGCCGCATGCACCGCAAGGGTTCGCAGGTGGAAGGCGTCGTGTTCTCGCCGGGCACCTCGGGTGTCGCCGTGCAAGCGCCGAAGCCGGTCGACGACACGACGCAGAATTTTGGGCTCAACGGCGAATACAAAGGTTCCTCGCCCTGGGGCAAGGCTTTCACCTTCAAGCTTGGCTACGGTGGATCGATCTTTCGGGAAGAGCGGAATTCCTACAGCGTAGAAAATCCGTTCTGTAACACCGCCTCGGCCGGCTCTGCGAATGGCGGTGTCGGCGAATGCGGCCGCAACGGCTCGGCGTCCAGCCCGCTCGCTCTCATGACGCTGTGGCCGGAAAACTCCTCGCATGGCGTTAACTCGACCATCGGCGCCGATCTGCCGATGAAGAGCCGCTATATGGGCACGGTCGCCTACACTTGGATGCGGCAGAACGATGCGTTCGTCTCCTCGCCTTACGCACAGCTGTTGAATGCTACTAACAACGGCTTGGTCGCGGCGCCGGGAAATCCGGCCTCGAGCTTGAACGGAGCGATCAACACGTTCCTCTCCAACAACGTGGTGACGACGCAGATCACGCCTGAGCTGAAATCGAAGCTCACCTACCGCTATTACGATTTCGCCAACAACACCCCCGAACTGCTGTTCAATGACTGGACCCTGACCGACGTCAAACGCGCCAATGACGTCACAGCGACCTATGCGCCCGTCAGCAGCCTGTCGGTCTCCTATAACAAGCAGAACGCCGGCAGTGACCTCGTTTGGTCGCCGACCCGCCAACTCAATATCGGCACCGGATTCGGCTACGAACGCTACAAGTGGACGCGTGCGGATGCCGACGTGACCCACGAAAATTCCGGCAAGGTTTTTGCCGACTATAAGCCCTGGTCTTGGGTCACGGCACGCGCCAGTTGGGTCGTGTCAGACCGGCATTACAACAACTATGACTCCCGGGGCAACGTTCAAAACTTCCAATGGTCGGACCCGGCTTGTCAGACCGCAGCGGGCTGCAGCACCCAATACAGCACCGCCATGCGCCAGTTCTATCTCGACAATCGCCAGCGCAACGTCGGCAAGTTCTCGCTCGCCGTCGATGTGGTACGCGGCCTGACCGTAACGCCGACCTTCGGCTACCAGGAAGACAACTACTCGATCAGCGCGACCGAGGCTGGCCTTACTCGCTCGCAGGCGCTCAAGAGTGGCCTCGAGTTGGCCTACGCCTTCAACCCCGGGACGACGTTGCTGCTGTCCTATATGAACGAGCAGTACCGGCAGAATCTGAAATATACGACGGCATCTGGCGGCGGGGCGATGACCGCCGCGAACACCTGGCATGCCGACGTCAAGGACAACATCCACACCTTGATGGCGGCGGTCAATTGGGCGGCGATTCCCGACAAGCTTGACCTTCGCCTTGGTTATACCGTCTCCCTATCCAACGACAGCCAGCCGATCACTTCGGATAGCGGCGCTACGCCCGTAGCCGGAACTGCCCCCGGCACCGGCGGTCAGTTGCCCGACGTCCGGGGTCAATGGTCGCGGCTGGAAGCCTTGGCCAAGTATACCTTCGACAAGCAGTCGGTCCGCGCGATGGGCTTCAATGGCGAGGCTTACGCCAAGCTGCGCTATGTCTGGGAGCGCAACAGCGTCAACAACTACGACCAAGACATCATGCAGGCCTACATGAACCCGTTGATCAACAACACCGGCTTCCAGACCTGGATGGCTTACAACAATCCGAACTACAACGTTCACCTGATTGGCGCGTCGGTTGGGTTGAAATGGTAGATTGATCCCTGCCGGCGTAACAAGCTGATACCGGGAGCGGCCTGAGGGCCGCTCCTTTCGTTTGGGCTACCGGCCTGCCCCACGGCGGCGCTTTGAAAATTTGCGGCGGCGCCACGCACGCAATCCTGATCCGGCCGGGCGAACTCGCCGGAAGCGACGGCGCCCAAGCCTACCGCTTCCCATAAAATCTCAACCGTGCGCGGCCGGTGGGAGCGAAAACGGTGTTGATATGCGTCAACTCTGGACGCCGTTTTTGACACTATAATTTTACAAAATGGCGAGAAACTCGCTATAAGGACGCCATTCGAAATTCGAGGAGACCGGCAATGAAGTGGCAGCGCATTTTATTCGCAATGGCAGGTGTGGGGCTGGCCATTGCCGCGGTCATTGGCCTTGAAATCACTGCGTCGACCGATTTACGCGCCGCCGAGCCAAATAAAGCGAAGAAGGCTGCGCCCCAAACCAGCCAGTCGAAAATGAGCTTCAAAGACGACGTGATGCCCATTCTTGTTGGCCGGTGCATCAGCTGCCACCAGCCGAATGCGCAAGGCACCCAAGCGAGCGGACTGGATCTCACGAATTACGCCAGCATCATGAAGGGCACCAAGTTCGGGCCCATGGTCATCCCCGGCGATCCGGAGAGCAGCAATCTGATGTTGCTGCTCGATTGGCGCGCCGCACCGGAGCTGCGAATGCCGCTGGGCAAGAAGCAGTTGTCTTCCGACGACCGCAACGCCATTCGGTCCTGGATTAGAGAAGGCGCGAAAGACAACTAGCGGACTGCAATACCGGGCGCCAGAGGCCGAAAATTTAAGACGCGCGCCGACGATAATCTCCGGAAATGGAGCGATGACACTGTCCGGGTGCGTGCCTTGGACGGCGCAGCCATTGCCCTAATCGGCATCGCCTGGTTGCCGGTTGCCGCCTCGACAGGCGTCACTCCGAGAATCGACGATATCCGATACGGCGCTCAAACTGTTTGCAAACTGTTTGCAAACTATTTGATTGTCGCCGCTGTCATATTACTCGGCACCGCCGTCGCCGGTCTTGGCAAAGAACTCATGCAATTTCAAAGGCCGTCATCGAAAGCGATACGCCTTAGTCACGGCCCGGCTCAACCAACGCCGCAAGCCGTTGCTGCTCAGTCGGGCTGAGCGCCGACGGCGCCGCGGCAGCCTTATCCCGGCGCCTCGCCATGACGACAACCGCGAAGATGCCGATCAGCAGCGCTGTCGGCGGCAGGCCCCACAACAGCAGTGTATGCGGTTCCAGCCGCGGCTTGAGCAGCACGAACTCGCCGTAGCGCGCCACCAGGTAATCGAGCACCTGGCTGTCGCTGTCGCCCTTGGTCAACCGCTCGCGCACCAACAGCCGCAGGTCGCGGGCAAGCGGGGCTTCGGAGTCGTCGATCGACTGGTTCTGACAGACCAGGCAGCGCAAGCCGTGCGACAGATCGCGGGCGCGCGATTCCAGCGCCGGATCCTTGAGTATTTCGTCCGGCTGCACCGCCAAGGCCGCGGTTGGAGCCAGCAGCGTGACGAGCAGTGCGAGAGTTGCGAGGCGGCGCATGTTTCCTACTCCGCCGGCTGCAAGGTCGGCTTCGTCGCTGGTTTTTTTGCCGGCTTGGGCGCGCCGACGCGCAGCCGCCGGTCGGACAGCGACAACCCGCCGCCGAGCATCATGACCACGGCGCCGAGCCAGATCAGCATGACCAGCGGTTTGTAATACAGCCGGATGGCGAGCGAGCCGTCCGGCTCGGCATCGCCCAGTGACAGATAGAGCTGGCCGGCGCCGCGCGTCAGCAACGCCGCCTCGTTGGTCGTCATGCTGCGCGACGAGAAATTGCGTTTCGCAGGCTCCATGACGGCGACCGGGACACCGCCGCTGCGCACGGTGAATTTCGCCACCTGCGCCTGATAATTCGGGCCCGACTGCTGCACGAGGCCGTCGAAGGTCAGCTCGTAGCCGGACAGCGAGACCGTCTGCGTCGGCTTCAGGGAGAGAATGCGTTCGGTGCCCCAGCTGGCCGCACCGATAATGCCGAGCAGCGTCACCGCGAGGCCGAAATGCGCCACCGCCGTGCCCCAGACCGAGCGCGGCAAACCGGCCGCACGCATGCGTGACGTCGCCAGCGGCCCGCGGAACAGCGCCGTGCGCTCCGCCAGATCGACCAGCGAGCCCGCCATCACGAAGAACGCCAGGCCGACGCCGAACGGCGCCAGAATCGCCTGCCCGCCTTGCACGGCGAAAGTCGCCGCAATCGCCGCCAGGCCGACGCCGAACGCCGCCATCAGCCGTTGCGCCACACCTAAAGCGTCGCCGCGCTTCCAGGCCAGCAACGGCCCGAACGGCATCACGAACATCAGCGCCACGAACAGGGGCCCGAAGGTCAGGTTGAAGAACGGCGCGCCGACCGAAATCTTGGCGCCCGTGAACGCCTCGAGCGCCAGCGGATACAACGTGCCGACGAATACGGTCAGGCAGGCGGTGGTGAGAAAGAGATTATTGAACACCAGCGCGCTCTCGCGCGAGATCGGCGCAAATAGTCCACCCTGCTTCAGCAAAGGCGCGCGCCAGGCGAACAGCGACAGGCTGCCGCCGATGAAGAACACCAGAATGATGAGGATGAACACGCCGCGGGTCGGATCGCTGGCAAAGGAGTGCACCGAGGTGAGCACGCCGGATCGCACCAGGAAGGTGCCGATCAGCGACAGCGAGAAGGTGAGAATCGCGAGCAGAATGGTCCAGACCTTCAGCGCGTTGCGTTTCTCCATCACCACGGCGGAATGCAATAGCGCGGTGCCGGCGAGCCACGGCATCAGCGAAGCATTCTCAACCGGGTCCCAGAACCAGAAGCCGCCCCAGCCGAGCGTGTAGTAGGCCCAATACGAGCCCATCGCGATCCCGAGCGTGAGGAATATCCAGGCGGCGAGCGTCCACGGCCGCACCCAGCGCGCCCAAGCGGCGTCGATGCGGCCATCGATCAGCGCGGCGATGGCGAAGGAAAAGGCGATCGAGAACCCGACATAGCCGATATAAAGCAGCGGCGGATGAATGGCGAGGCCAGGGTCCTGCAGGATCGGATTGAGATCGCGCCCCTCGAGCGGCGCTTCCGCCATTCGCAGGAACGGGTTCGAGGTCAGCAGGATGAACAGATAAAACGCGCAAGCGATCCACGACTGCACCGCCAGCACATGCGCCTTCAATGTCGCCGGTAAATTGGCGCCGAACGCCGCCACCATCGCGCCGAACAGCGACAGGATCAGCACCCACAGCAGCATCGAACCTTCGTGGTTTCCCCACACGCTGCTCATCTTGTAGATCAGCGGCATCATCGAATGGGAGTTCTCGAACACGTTCGCCACCGAGAAGTCGGAGGTGACATAGCTGACCGTCAGCGCCGCAAACGAGAATGCGACGAAGAAGAACTGCATCAGCGCGGTCGAATTGGCGAGCCGCATCAGCGCGGCGTCGCGGGTATAGGCGCCGATCATCGGTGCGACCGCCTGCATCAAGCCGAGTGCCAGCGCCAGTACTAGAGCATAGTGACCGAGTTCCGGAATCATCGCGGCGTGCCTCCACTTGTTTGCCCGGCTTCTTCTTCCCAGCGGCCGCTCTTCTTCAGGGCGTCGACCACCTCGCGCGGCATATAGCGTTCGTCATGTTTGGCGAGCACCATATCGGCCACGATGGCGCCCGCCTCGAGCTTGCCCTCGGTGACCACGCCCTGCCCTTCCCGGAACAGGTCCGGGACGATGCCCTGAAAGCGGACCGGTACGTCGGTCTTGCCGTCGGTAACCTCGAAGCGGATGTTCAAATTCTCGCCGCGCTGCACACTGCCGGGCTTGACCAGCCCGCCGACGCGGATGCGGGTGCCGGGCGCGATATGCTTCTCGGCAATATCGGTCGGCGAATTGAAGAACACGATCGAATCGTTCATCGCGTTGAGTATCAGCGCGGCGGCAATCGCCAGTACGCCGAGGCTGGACCCGATCAGAATTAAACGTCGTTGCTTGCGCGTCATGACGGCTCGTTCCTGCTCACCCTTCGAGCCCCAGGCTTTTGACCATATCGTCGATCTGGCGGAGCTTGTCGGGCTGGCCGGCCAACGCCCGCCGCGCATCGGCGGCGGCGGCCTGCGCCTTGTCGCGCTCGCCGAGCACCATATAGGCACGCACCAGGCGTTGCCATCCGTCAATATCGTTGCCGTTTTCCTTGAGGCGATCGGCCAGGCGCGCAACCATGCTGACAATCATCTGATTTTGCTGGTTGGGGTCCAGCTTCGACGCCGCCGCAATGTCCGTCGCGCTCGGTCCCGGCGCCGCCGGTGCGGCAGAGGCCGCTGGCGCCTGAGGTGGCGGTGGCGGCCCCGGCAAGGCGGGGGCGGCGGCCCCTTCGGCCGCTTCGGCAAACACGCGCAGCTTGTCGGGGTCGCCCGCAAGCGCTTGGCGCGCATCCGCGATGGCCGCTTGCGCCCGGTCGTTTTGACCCATCGCCCGGTAGGAGCGCACTAACTGCGCCCAGCCGGCGGCGTCAGAGCCATTCTGCTTCAGCCGGTCGGCGAGCCGCGCCACCATGGCGCCGACATCATGCGGCTTATCGGCAACCGCCGCGTCGGCGGCCGCGCTGGGTCCCGGCGCGATGCCCGTGACCGGTGCGCCGGATGCTGTCCGCGCCATCGTTTGGCGGATCATCTCCACATAGGCAGCACCCGGCGGCGCCTTGGCCAAGATGTCGTTCCAGATGGCATCGGCTTCGGCCCGGCGGCCATCCTGATCGGCCGCCATGCCCATATAGAAGCGACCCATGACGTCATCGCCGTCGAGCGCCAGGGCACGCTCGAAGGCGGCCTTAGCCTCGGCGGTGACGACCCCGTTGGCGACGGACACCAGCGCCTCGCCATAATCGGCCTCGCGCGAGGCACTGTTGCCATTCAGCCTGATGGTATTGCGCCAGGCCGTAACCGCATCGTCGAAACGGCTGAGCCGCATATAGACCGGAGCCAGAACCTCCCATGCGCGGCCATCGCTAGGGTTGCGGGCAAGATGTGATTCAACCTGCTCAACAAGTTGGTCAATCGCACCATTTCCAGCGGAAACCGGCATCCGCCCGGCCAACGGCGCCCCAGGCATTTGCGGCGAACCGAGTGCCAGGTAAATTACGACGGCGCCGACCGGCAGAAGCGCGAGAGCGGCAATGGCGGTCCAACGCCGCTGCCAGACCTGAGGGATTTCGTATCCGGGCTTTTCGGCCGCTGCAGCGTCGGCGGCGGCGATGAGGCGCCGCGACACTTCCACTTTGGCGGCCTCCGCTTCGGCATCGCCGATCAGGCCAGTGGACCGGTCACGTTTAATCTCGTCCAGCTGGTCCAAATAGACTTCGGTATCGCTACCCCCCCGTCCGGTCCCAGGGCGGCTCAGCGGCCACAGCACGGCGCCAATCGCAGCGGCGGTCATCAACGCAAGCACAAACCAAAGGGTCATGGAGCTACTCTAGCCGCAAATTTGGATAGTCGCCCGGCTTAATAACGCGGCCGAATAACAATGAGAACACAATACATCAATGTCCGAATGGCTGACCTTGAATGTCCGAATGGCTGACCTTGGCGCAGACCCAGCATTTGAGGGTCGAATACCCCATTAGACTACAGAAAGTGTGATCTAGATCAAAGTTCCGAATAGTTGGGCCGTTAGAATACGCCTAATGGAGTATAATTCTTTTTTCGCGTCTGCCCTGGAAACGCTGCGGGACGAGCGCCGCTACCGGGTGTTCGCCGACCTTGAGCGCATCGCCGGGCGATTCCCCCATGCCCGCTGGCATTCGCCGGAAGGCCCGCGCGACGTCGTCATCTGGTGCTCCAACGATTATCTC